>NZ_PGFD01000001.1:0-1287859 GCF_002797535.1 Chryseobacterium geocarposphaerae | reverse complement strand
AGACCCAACCAAAAATTATGTCAATGAAAACGGGATGATACTTTCCGGACCGGAATATCTGACGGTTTTTGACGGACAAACAGGAGCGGAAATTAACACGGTAAATTATGAGGTTCCAAGATTCGCAGGAAGTTTAAATCCTACTAACGAACAAATGACCGAAACCTGGGGCGACGCCAAAGGAAACCGTATCGACCGGTTTTTGGGTGCTGTTGCTTACTTGGACGGAAAAACTCCGAGTGTAATTATGTCGAGGGGATATTACACCAGAACAGCCATTGCAGCCTGGGATTATAAAGATAAAAAACTCAGTCTTCGCTGGCTTTTTGATACAGAAAGCTCGGAAGAAAATAGAAAATATCGGGGACAAGGAAATCATAATTTAACGATTGCCGATGTTGACAATGACGGAAAAGATGAGATTATTTTCGGTGCAATGACGGTTGATGATGACGGAAAAGTGTTGAACAGTACAGGTTATGGTCACGGCGATGCGTTGCACGTTGGAGATTTAGATCCATCCAATCCAGGATTGGAAATTTTTGATATTCAGGAGCGATTTGATGATGCAGGAGCCCATTTCAGGGATGGGAAAACAGGAAAAGTACTATGGAAATTACCTTCATTGGAATATAGTTCGAAAAGTAAGTTTCAGGGACCAGGAAGGGGATTGTCTTTAAATATTGATCCCCGTTATGAAGGCTCGGAGTGTTGGGCTGCAGGAGCCGGAGTGAAAGGGCTTTACGATGTTAAAGGAAATAAAATCGATGAAAAAAGTCCGGCCTGTAACATGGGAATTTATTGGGACGGTGATTTTTTAAACGAAATTTTAGACGGAACTGTTGTTTCAAAATGGGACTGGAAAAACTCGAAGTCAAATGTCATCTTTGATGCTAAAAAGTTTCAATGTGAATCGAATAACGGAACGAAGAAAAACCCGTCTTTGGTTGCCGACTTATTTGGAGACTGGCGAGAAGAAGTGATGTACAGAACCTCAGATAATCAGGAATTGAGAATTTTCTGTACGACTATTCCGACGAAACATCGATTGTATACTCTGATGCATAATCCACAATACCGTTTGAGTATTGTATGGCAAAATGTAGGATATAATCAACCGCCACATACGGATTATTATCTGGATGAATCGGTGAAAGAAATTCCGAAGCCAAATATTTATATAGTAAATCCCAAAAAATAAAATCATTTTATGAAAATCAAATTTATTATTCCGTTTGTTATATTGATTGTGCTTTTAGGAGTTTCATTTCAAAAGATTCAGGACAAACCCGTTTTGTATATTATCGGCGACTCTACAGTACAGAACGGTTCAGGAAAAGGTGCGGATTCACTTTGGGGATGGGGAAGTTTTATGGATTTGTTTTTATATACCAATAGAATTGAAATTCAGAATCACGCAAAAGGCGGACGAAGCAGCAGAACTTTTTTAACGGAAGGAAGATGGGATTCCATTATGAAGACTATTAAAAAAGGCGATTATGTGTTGATGCAGTTCGGCCACAATGACGGAGGCGAATTGGCAGATACTTTAAGAGCAAGGGGAACTATTAAAGGTATCGGAGAAGAGTCTAAAGATATATACAATCCGATCCGGAAAGTAAACGAAACGGTGTATACTTATGGGTATTACATGAGAAAATATGCAAATGAAGCTAAAGAAAAAGGAGCCATTCCAATTATTGTTTCACCGATTCCAAGAAATGTTTTTGACAAAGACGGGAAAATAGAAAAAGATAAATACGGTGTTTGGGCAAAAGAAGTTGCAGGGCAAACCGGAGCCTATTTTATTGACCTGAATGAAATGGTTATAGAAAGATATCAGAAAATGGGACCGGAGAAAGTGAAAATATTCTTTCCAAAAGATCATACGCATACTAATAAGGAAGGAGCCATCTTAAATGCAGAGTTGGTAACAAAAGGAATTAGGCAACTGAAAAAATGTGAATTAAAAAAATATATAAAATAAAATATTATGAGAAAACTATTAACGGCAAGTCTTTTTGTGATGATGATCGGAGGCTTCTCTTCGTGTTCCGCTCAAAAACAAAAAACGTCTCTTCCCGATAAAAAAGAAGTTTTGGAAGTTGCAGAACGTGCCAATCGATATTTTATGAACAAATGGCCCGATCCGGGAAAAGAGATTGTGGGAAAAAAAGTATGGCCGAGTAATCTCTGGACGCGTGCTGTTTATTATGAAGGATTAATAGCTTTATACAAAGTAGATCCTAAAAAAGAATATTATAACTATGCTATGGATTGGTCGCAAAAGCACAACTGGGATTTGATGCGCGGAACATATACACGAAATGCAGACCATCAGGCTTGTGGACAGACTTATATTGATCTTTATGAAATTGATGGGAAGAAAAACTCTGAAAGAATTAAAGCCGTAAAAGCTTCTATCGACAGTATGATTGCAACCAAGCAGGTTGATGACTGGTGGTGGATTGATGCTTTGCAAATGTCGATGCCTATTTTTACAAAGTTGGGAAGAATTACGGGTGACAAAAAATATTTTGACAGAAATTATGAAATGTATGCCTTTACAAAATACAAGCATGGCGGAAATGGTTTGTACAACGCAAAAGATAAGCTTTGGTGGAGGGATAAAAGTTTCGTTCCACCCTATAAAGAGCCTAACGGGGAAGACTGCTACTGGAGCCGCGGTAATGGCTGGGTAGTAGCTGCATTAGCCCGGACTTTAGAAGATACACCAAAATCTGATCCTCATTATAAGGAATATTTACAGGATTATAAAGATCTTTTATCAGCATTAGTTCCTCTTCAGAGAGAAGATGGTTTCTGGAATGTAAGTCTTCATGATCCAACCAATTTTGGTGGGAAAGAAACAACAGGAACGGCTTTATTTGTTTACGGAATGGCGTATGGAATTAACAAAGGTTTAATTGATAAAAAAACATATTTACCTGTTCTGATTAAGGCATGGAACGCGATTGTAAAAGATTCTGTTCAGCCGAACGGATTTCTAGGTTGGGTTCAGGGAACCGGAAAAGAACCCAAAGACGGACAGCCTTTAGCTATAGACAAAGTTCCGGATTTTGAAGACTACGGATTGGGTTGTGTATTGCTTGCAGCTAGTGAAGTTTATAAATTGAAATAATAGAATTATGTGATTAATAAGGGGTTAATTAAAATAGAAGAAATTTAGTTAAGCCCTTATTTTTTTATAAGTAATATTCTCAACTCCAATTTTATCATTTCAGATATGAAAATGGTAAAAGTATCTTGGGAAATTTTTGCTTAAAAGAGTGAAACTATTCACTCCTTATTCATTTAGTTAATGAGCTATCGTATTGAAAACCTTTATATTAAATAAGGTTTAGGAACTCTAAAACGGCCTTTTTCAATTAATATAACAGAATTGATAAAAAATCTTAGTTTTATTACCGAAAAGAAAAATAATAAAATCAGGTGCATGACACTACAAGATGCGCAATCGATTCCATAGTATTAATTTTCAAATTCAATCATAAGATAAAAGTATGAACGCATTATTAGGAGTTTTTTTCCATTTTTTAGGAGGGTTTTCGTCAGGGAGTTTTTATCTGCCCTATAAAAAAGTAAAAGGTTGGTCTTGGGAAACGTACTGGCTGATAGGAGGAATATTCTCCTGGATTATTGTACCACCACTGGCTGCTTTTATGACGATACCGAATTTTTGGGAGATCATCCAGAATGAAAGCTCATCAATATTGGGATTAACGTTTCTGTTCGGTGCTTTGTGGGGGATCGGAGGTTTTACTTATGGTTTAGGTGTCCGATATTTAGGCGTTGCATTAGGAAGCAGCATTATTTTGGGGCTATGTATGATTTTCGGGTCATTGGTTCCTTCTATTTATTATGAATTTTCTCCACAATCGGGAAAAGATAATATAGGCTTAATGTTTTCCAATAGATGGGGACAATTTGTTTTACTGGGGCTTCTGGTCTGCGTAGTAGGTATTATTATCAGTGGAAAAGCCGGAATGATGAAGGAAAAGGAATTGCAAACCGATTCTTTAGATCCTCACGGAACAGAAGTAAAAACAGAATATAAATTCGGACTAGGTTTATTAGTTTCCATTATTTCAGGAATTTTAAGTGCCTGTTTTAATTTTGGTCTGGAAGCCGGAAAACCAATGGCAATTATTGCTAACGATCTGTGGAAAGCTGCAAATCCGGGACAGGGAGAATTCCTTTTTCAGAATAATGTAACCTATGTTGTAGTGCTTTGGGGAGGAATGGCAACTAACCTGATTGGCTGTCTTTATCTTTCATTTAAAAATAAATCGTATACTGATTATAAGAAAAAAAATGTACCTGTTTTAGCAAATATTATCTTTTGTGCATTGGCAGGAACGATGTGGTTTCTACAGTTTTTCTTTTATGGTATGGGAGAAAGTAAAATGGGGAATGGTCCGAGTTCATGGATTTTACATATGGCATTTATCATCTTGATCGCTAATCTATGGGGCATCATCATTAAAGAATGGAAAGGCGTTTCCAAAAAAACGATTTCTACCATTGTTATGGGGATGATTGTAATGTTTATTTCTATCTTAATTGTAGGATACGGGAATTCTTTGCGATAGATGGCTGGTAAATTTAATATACTTTTTATTATTCATATAGTTTCTGGGTTAGTTGATAACTCTTTTAAGGTACTGATTTTTCAGTACCTTTTTATGTAAGGAATAACTTTTCGGGGGAGTACTACAGTTTTTGGTAATACTATTTCTTGCGAATTTTGAATTTAATTCAATTTAATGTGATTAAATTTTTAATATTTGTGATTAATGTTTGCGATTTTCTTATTTATTTGAGTTGAAATATGAATATTTTGATGCAGGATATGGCAGGATGCCGGAATTTCTGTAACGATGTATTTTGGTAAGATAAAAATTGATATATGTCTATTAAAATCAAACAGAAGAATTTTAAGCCGCTTATTGCACCGCTATTTTTGCTGGCATCTGGCTTTGTATTCGGACAAAAGACAGTAAATGACACTGTAAAAAACAAGACTAAAGATATTGAAGAAGTTGTGGTGATCGGTTATGGTAAAGTGAAGAAATCAGACTTAACAGGATCAGTATCTTCAGTTTCAGCAAAAGATTTAGCAGCTACGCCGGCTATGAATGCTTTACAGGCATTACAGGGAAGAGCTGCCGGTTTGAATATTGTGACAGCGGGTGGAGCTCCGGGAGCAGGTGCCAACGTTACAGTAAGAGGAGGTTCTTCAATTACGCAAAGTTCGGATCCGCTTTATATTGTTGACGGTTTTCAGTTAGATAATGCATTAAATGTTATTAATCCAAATGATATTGAAAGTATTGACATTTTGAAAGGAGCTTCTGCAATTGCAATTTACGGAGCGCGTGGTTCTAACGGGATTATTGTGATTAAAACCAAGAACGGTAAAAAAGGAAGAACGGTGATTAACTACAATACGTTTATGTCCTTTGATATGCTTTCGAAAAAGCTTGATATGGTTTCCAATCCGGAGCAATATGTGAAATATCAGTACGAATTGGCGCAGCTTCAGTCAAAAGCATCACAATGGAGTAATGTTTTTGATAATGGTTTAGGAACAGATACACCGGGATTCTATTCCGGAGCATTCCAGAGAATTGCCAATCGTTACGGATCTGCAGCAGCAGTAGACTGGCAGGATAAGATGTTGGGAGGAACAGGAGTAACTCAAAGCCACAATGTAAATGTTTCTGCAGGAAATGATAAAACACAAGCATTCATCAGTTATAATTATAATAAGCAGGATGGTTTGCTTCAAAATTTCAGTGAAACAAGAAACTCACTTCGGGCCAACATCAATTCCGAACTGTATAAAGGAGTAAGAGTAGATTTCAATACTATGTTTACGAATAATTCTTTGAATGGAGGAGGGGCCTATTCAGGAATGAAAAAAATTCTTCTTCAGCCTATTAACGGAGGAACATTGTTTACAACGGACCAGCTATTCAACATTCAGACTTTTCCTGATTTTTCATCTTTAGATTCTGGATTTGATACAGAAAATCCATATATTGAAACCCAGGCATCAACTTCTAACAAACGTACCAGAACTTTCGTCGCTAATGCAGGTATTGAATTTGACTTCTTGAAAAACTTCACATGGAGAACTGCAGGGCAATATAGCTGGACAAACAGTAAATCAACTTCGTTTTCAGACCGAAATTCCCGTGCCTACCTTACGGATCCTGTAAATACAGGAATTAACGGAAGCATTTCCAATGCAGAGTCATTCCGTTATCAGATCACCAATACTTTAAATTATAATAAAACTTTTGGCGAAAAACATAAAGTAAATGCTTTAATTGGAAATGAAATATGGTATGAAGAATCTGAAGGAAGCAGCATGAGACTGATTAAATTCCCTTATCCTAACTTTGGATTGGATGATATTTCAAATGCAACGGTCTCGGATAAAAATACAGACAGATCAAGCAATAGCTTACTTTCATATTTCGGACGTGTAAATTATAGCTATGACAACCGTTACTTAATTACAGGAACAATACGTGCCGATGGTTCTTCAAAATTTGCTAGAGATGTTCGTTGGGGATATTTTCCTTCCGTAGCGGGAGCATGGCGCGTTTCTCAGGAAAGCTTCTGGCAGGATCATAAAATCAATAATATTATCAATGATTTTAAATTAAGAATCGAATACGGGGTAACGGGAAATAATGGGGTTTCCAATAATTTATGGAGAACCAATGTTTTACTGACAGATTATCCGATAAATAATACTCAGGGATATCCGGCTTATGTTACAAGTACAAACTGGGGAAATCCTACTCTGCAATGGGAAGAGCTGAGAACAACGAATATTGGAGTAGATCTTGCGTTTTTCAACAATAGAATTAAATTAACATCCGAATGGTACAATAATAACGTCAACAAAATGTTGCTAGAAAGTTTACTTCCGGTTTCTACAGGATACTCAAGGCAATATCAAAATATCGGCTCCATGAGAAACAGAGGGATGGAATTTACGTTAAATACGGTGAACTTAAAATCAGAAAGTTTCAGATGGACAACAGATCTAAATATTTCTTTCAATAAATCACGTGTGCTTTCTCTTGAAGACGGGCAATTGAATAAAACATTCAGTGTTGGAGGCAGCAGAACAGGGATGGTAACTTATTATGCAACTGTTGGGCAGGAGCTAGGAGATATGTACGGCTACGTTTACCAGGGAATTTATACTACTGATGATTTTATACAGAATGCTGATGGATCATTAACCTTAAAGCCGGGGGTTGTAAAGCCTTCTTCCGGAACTCCAAAGCCAGGTGATATGAAGTTTGCAGCAGATAATGCGGCTGGAGATCAGTTTACAAGAAAAATGCAGAAAATCGGAAATGGTACCCCTGATTTTATCGGAGGAATAAGCAATAACTTCTCCTACAAAGGTTTTGACCTGGGGATATTTATGAAATTCAGCGTTGGGAATGATATTTATAATGCTACAAAACAAAGTTTAAGCCCTTATGCCATGTTCCAGAATGTTCCTTCAGAATTCGGAAACAATTACTATCATTTAATTGATCCGAATACAGGATTGGCAACAACAAACTTGGTGAGATTAAAAGAACTTAATCCCGATGAAGGTTCCAGACTCTGGAGTTTAAGCAATACCAATACAGCGAATATCGCTTATCCTTCATCATATTATGTAGAAGAGGGCTCATATTTGAGAATTGCTCAGATCACATTAGGATATTCTTTCCCTAAAGATTTTTTGAGCAAAGTAATGTTAACCAACGCCCGTATTTATTTTACAGTTAATAACGTAGCAACCATTACAGGATATTCAGGCTATGATCCTGAAGTTTCTGCAGCGAGTGGTGTGACAGTTACCCCTGGATATGACAGTTCTACTTATCCACGTTCAAGAAGCTATGTTCTTGGGCTTAATTTAACTTTCTAATATGTTAATATTTAAATCATGAAAAAAATATATAATTCTCCCGGATTTTTAAAAAAAATAATCATATTTCCCTCGGTTTTTGTTGGGGTTTTATTGATGAATTCATGCAGCAATGATTTTCTGGATCAGCCTGCTTATAATTCTTTAGATACGGAATCGGTATTTAATAATATAGATACGGCAGAAATGTTTGTATTAGGCTGCTACAGAGGTTTGGTTCCAACAGAAATGTATTATCAGCTGGGAGCCGGAGACACAGTTATTCACTCTTCTGAAGACGGTTCTACAAACAATTCAAAATATAATATTTGCAATTACCAATTTGATGCCTACACTCCCAATACAGTAACAGGAGTTTATTCTGCAATGTACGCCGTTATTGAAAGAACCAATATTGCCGTGAGCGGATTGAGCAAAATGGAAGCAAGTACAAAACGTGATGCTTTATTAGCAGAAGTTAAAGCGATTCGTGCATTTTGTTATTATAACTTAATCCGTGTTTACGGAGATGTTCCTTCGGTTTTTAAACCTTTGGATGAGATGGATCCGAATGATCCAAGTACACTATACCCTAAACGCTCTTCACGCGATGAAATTTACGATCGCATTATTGGTGATCTCCAGGAAGCTGTGGCGGTAATGCCAAGTTTTGCACAAAGCGGGTATTCTACTACAGAACGTTTAACTAAACAATCTGTTAATGCTTTATTGGCAAGAATTGCCTTATATGCAGCAGGATATTCTCTTCGTTGGGATCTTAATACAGGAAGTGGTGCAATGATGTCTCGTCGTAGCGATAATAATAGAGTTCAGCAGCTGTATCAGATTGCAGATAATGCCTGTGCAGCTATTATTAACGGCGGAACAAATTCTTTAGTTCAGGCCCAAAGTGGTAAAAGTGGCTTCGAGGCATTATGGTTCAATTTCTGCCAGAGAAAATTTTCAGTAACTAATCCAGAGATCATGTGGCAAATCGCTGAGTACGGAGCTAACACCAATTCAGCTTTTGGAGTATATGCTAATGAGGGCTCTCGTGGAGGAACCTACGGTTCCAGAAAAGCATTGCAATTTGTACTTCCTAGTTATTATTTGTCTTTTAATCAGGGAGATACGAGAAGGGATGTGTCTTGTACCTCATACAGTATATACTTCCTAAACAACGGTACAGCAAGTGATACCTGGGTAAATGCAGGAACTACATTCTCCTGCATCATGGCAGGTAAATTCAGAATGGGATGGTGTGTGGCACCTCAGGCGGCAGATGCACGTAATCTGAATATTCCTATTCTAAGATATGCAGATGTTTTATTGATGTATGCAGAAACACAGAATTACTTAAATGGAGGACCTACTGCGGCAGGAACTGCTGCTTTACAACAAGTGAGAACTCGTGCGGGAATAGGTTCACTGCCTATACCAAGCGGTCAGCAGGCATTTGAAAATGCAATTGTTCAGGAGCGTAAATGGGAATTTGCAGGAGAATTTAATCTTCGTACAGATTTAATAAGAATGAATCGTTTGGCAAGTGAAATTGAAGCCACAAAACAGGCAATGAAAAACTTATCAAATAAAACAGGACCATATGCCAGTACTCCCGTTTACCGTTTGTATAAACTTGAAAAGAACGCGCAAGTGTATGGGGATCCATTTTTAGCTTTAAAATATATTGATATTACAAGTCCTTCAGAAATTGCAACAATTACAAATGTTCCGACAAGTTCTACAGGTTTTGATGCTTATCAGGCTGCATTAAGAGCTATTGTAACAGCACATGGACAAACTACAACAATAAATGACAAATGGTATCCTACCAATATGTTTCAAGCTTATAACAGTACATTTAATACCAACGCTAAAAAAACAGCCGGCTTTATAGGTGGTTCTGCAGGACAGCTCCAGATAGGAAATATCATTTATACCAAACCAACAGGCTCAGCCGAAAACGGAGGAACCTATCCAAACTGGATCGAAGGTGGAGGAGACGGTCTTTTCTATGGATTTGTACAAAACAAAACAGAATTGCTTCCTTTCGCAGCAGCCTCTGCAGGTCATCCTTTGGTTGATAATCCCAATCTGACCCAGCTTCCTGGATATTAATCAATACCCACATAGAAAATTTAAACATTAAGAAAACTCATTTTTCTTAATGTTTAAGTTTTAAAAATCAACAAATCATAAAATACGAATCATAATAATCCAATAATATTGATACAAAGTAAATTAAGCTAAAAAAAATCAAACGTTAATTTATCTTTAAAATCAGTATTTACCAGTATAGTACGGGATGCTGTAACAAATATTACCATCTACTTTTGGATTATAATTTAGAAATATAAGAGACAAACAATGGAAAAAGTAAAAACATTCAAATACGTAGACTATCTATGGGATGAAAATAAGGCGGCGGCTTTAGGAGATGATCAGGTTGCTTTATTTTTATATCGTTCAAACATTCTGGGAGCTGATTTAAGAATCACGAATTATGGAGGAGGAAATACAAGTTGCAAGACCATAGAAAAAGATCCGCTAACTAATGAAAATGTTGAGGTAATGTGGGTGAAGGGTTCAGGTGGTGACATAGGAACTCTGACGAGAAAAGGAATTGCAGGTTTGTATACCGAAAGGCTACGAAACTTAAAAAATGTTTATCGGGGCTTAGCAGACGAAGACAGAATGGTAGGCCTATTCAACCATTGTATTTTCGATCTGGACAGCAAAGCGCCTTCTATTGATACACCTCTTCACGGGCTTCTTCCATTCAAACATATTGATCATCTTCATCCGGATGCTTTAATTGCAGTAGCTGCAGCAAAAGACAGTGAAAAAATCACAAAAGAAATCTGGGGAGATACCATGGGATGGGTTCCATGGCAACGTCCCGGTTTCGATTTAGGATTACAACTTGAAAAATGTTTAAATGATAATCCGGGGATCAGAGGAATCGTTTTAGGAAGTCACGGTTTGTTTACCTGGGGAGATACTTCTTACGAATGCTATATCAACAGCTTGGAAGTTATTGAAATGGCTTCTGAGTATATTGCTAAGAAAATCGAAGAAAACGGCCAAGTTTTCGGTGGTGAGAAAGTAGAATCTCTTTCTCCGGTTGACCGTAAGATCAAAGCGGCTCAGATCATGCCGTTGTTGCGTGGTTTAGCTTCTTCGGAAAATAGAATGGTAGGTCATTTTACAGACAGCGATACCGTTTTAGAATTTATTAACAGCAACGATTTGGATCGTTTGGCTCCATTGGGAACCTCATGTCCTGATCATTTTTTAAGAACGAAAATCCAGCCGTTGATCTTAAGCCTTTCCCCAAATGAAGATTTGACAGATTCAGCTGCAGTTTTAAATAAACTGACGCCGCTTTTCGAACAATATAGAGAAGAATACAAAGAATATTACGAAACTTGCAAGCATCCGAATAGTCCTGCAATGCGTGATCCGAATCCGGTGATCATCATTTATCCTGGAGTGGGAATGTTCAGTTTCTCAAAAGATAAGCAGACAACGCGGGTTGCAAGCGAATTTTATGTAAATGCAATTAATGTAATGCGTGGTGCTGAAGCAATTTCAGAATACACATCTTTGCCAAGACAGGAAGCTTTCGATATCGAATATTGGCTGCTGGAAGAAGCAAAACTTCAGAGAATGCCAAAAGAAAAACCATTGTCAAGAAAAGTCGCTGTCGTAACCGGAGCCGGAGGCGGAATCGGGCAGGCAATTGCTGATAAAATGGTTCAGGAAGGTGCAGTGGTAGTATTCACAGATTTAAATCAGGAAGTTTTAGACTCTGTAACGGCGAAATACAATAAAGATCAGGCTGTAGGGGTTCCGTGTGATGTAACGAACGAACAGGCAATCGCAAACGCCTTCAAAGAAACGGTTTTAGCTTTCGGTGGAGTAGATATCATTATTCATTCCGCAGGTTTGGCAATTTCTAAATCATTAGAAGATACTACAACAAAGGACTGGGATTTATTAGAAGATGTTTTGGTTAAAGGCCAGTTTTTAATGATTAAAAATGGTGTTGAAATCATCAAAAAACAAGGTTTAGGAGGAGATATTGTCAATATTGCAAGTAAAAATGGTTTAGTTGCAGGACCCAATAACGTAGCATACGGAACGGCAAAAGCGGCGCAACAACACATGACAAGATTATTGGCGGCAGAATTGGCGACTGATAAGATCAGAGTAAACGTTGTAAATCCGGACGGAGTTATCGTTGGAAGCAAAATCTGGGAAGGTTCTTGGGCAGAAGGCAGGGCAAAAGCCAACGGAATTTCAGTTGAAGAATTACCGGCATTTTATGCGAAAAGAAATTTACTGAACGAAATTATTCTTCCTGAAGATATTGCCAATGGAGTTTTTGCCTGTGTTGCCATTTTAGACAAGAGTACAGGAAACATCATCAATGTAGACGGCGGAATGGCAAATGCGTTCCCAAGATAATAATAAATTTAACCACAAAAAACACAAAAGTTTCTTAGAGACATCATTTAATTTTGATAAGATCAAAAAAGGATTATGTAAATTATTTTCAATATAAACAAAGCTTTTTTGAGCTTTTATTTTCAATAATTTTAAACTTTAAAAATTAAAAAGGTTTTTTGTGACTTTTGTGGTAAAATCAAAAATCAAAATATGATTATAGAAAAAGATATCATTGAACAAAATAATAAAAGCGAGGTTGAAAACTTCAATTCAGACTTCGCTTATTTATCAGATAAACTAACAAAAACAGGAGTAAATGTTGCTGAAATCGTCAATAAAATTGCCGATTTTCAGGTAGCTATTCCGAGTTGGGCATTAGGAGCAGGAGGAACCCGTTTCGGAAGATTTTCTTACGGAGGAGAACCTGCTACTTTAGAACAAAAGCTTGATGATGTTGGATTAATTCATGCTTTGACACATTCTGCGGGAGCAGTTTCATTACATATTCCATGGGATATTCCGGATGATGTGAAAGCAATCAAAGAAAAAGCCGCTTCTCACGGACTTGTTTTTGATGCGATGAATTCCAATACATTCCAGGATCAGCCGGATGCAAAACATTCATATAAATTTGGATCGTTAAATTCCGTAAATGAAGATTCAAGAGCGTATGCTGTGGGACATAATAAAGAAGTGATCAGAATCGGGAAAGAATTGGATTCAAAAAGCTTAACCGTTTGGTTGGCTGATGGAGCTAGTTTCCCTGGGCAATTGAATTTCCAGACCGCTTTGTCAAAAACTGAACAGAGCTTAAAAGAAATCTATGCAGGAATGCCGGAAGACTGGAAATTATTCATCGAATATAAGCCTTACGAGCCTAATTTCTATTCAACAACGATCCAGGATTGGGGAACGTCTTTCATGTTGGCAAATGCCTGTGGGGAAAGAGCGTACACATTGGTAGATTTGGGACACCATTTACCCAATTCAAACATCGAACAAATTGTTGCAACCTTAATGTATAAAGGAAAACTAGGTGGTTTTCATTTTAACGACAGCAAATATGGAGATGATGATTTAACCGTAGGTTCTATCAAGCCTTATGCGTTATTCTTAATCTTTAACGAATTGGTATACGGAATCGAGAATAACCCTCAAAATCCTTATCCGGCTTGGATGATCGACGCAAGTCATAACATCAAAGATCCGTTGGAAGACCTGATCCAGTCTTTAGAAGCGATTTTAATTGCTTATGCGCAGGCACTTTTAGTAGATCAGAAAGCATTGAAAGATGCTCAATTGAATAATGACGTTGTTCGTGCGCAGGAGATTTTACAAAACGCGTACAGAACAGACGTTCGTCCGTTACTAAGAGCTGCAAGATTACAGACGGGTGCAGCACTGGATCCGATCGCAGCTTACAGAAACCTTAAAGTAAGAGAAAATTTAATCTCTGAAAGAGGCCTGAATGTAAAAGCGACGGGATTATAATCTGTTTAAAATTGATAATTTGAACTTTCAGGTGCAATCGAAAGTTTTCAATTATATGTATCCTTATTTTTTTAATCATTAAGGTTGAAAGTGTTTAGATTATTGGGATTTTAGGTATAACGCCTCAGAAAATAGTGGATTTTTCTTAATAAATTTTAATATCTGAACACTCCTTAATGGTGTAAAATGAAATGTACATTACAAACCAATCTGAAAAAAATTATTTCGTTCATCATATACAATTTAATTCATCGCAGGAATGTCTAAAAAAAAGGTAACCATCGTATTTGATATTGGAAAGACCAATAAAAAATTCTTTTTATTTGATAAAAATTATAAAGAGGTCGTTCGTGAGTACACAGAACTGCCGCTCACAACCGATGAAGATGGCTATCCGACAGAAGATCTTGCAGCCTTACAAAACTGGATTAAAGATAATTTTAATGCCATTTTGGATGATGAAAATTTTGAAGTAAAAGCCATCAATTTTTCAACCTACGGAGCGAGTTTTGTACATCTGGACCAGAAAGGAAATGTTCTGACACCGTTGTACAATTACACCAAACCGATGGATCGGGAAATTCTTGATCTGTTTTACGAAAAACACGGAAGCAAGCTGAAAATTGCCCGTGAAACGGCTTCTCCTCAGGCCGGAATGCTGAACTCAGGATTGCAATTATTCTGGTTAAAATATAAACATCCTGAAGTATTTAAAAAGATCCGTTACAGCCTTCATCTACCTCAGTATTTATCCTATTTGTTTACCGGAATTTGCGTGTCGGAATTTACTTCCATAGGCTGCCACACCAATTTGTGGGATTATGACAAAGCCGATTATCATGACTGGGTATACGAAGAAGAAATCGATGCCTTATTGCCACCGATTGTACCGACTTCTGCGAGCATCAATACTTCTTACAGAAATAAGAAAATTAAAATAGGTGTTGGAATTCACGATAGTTCTTCAGCGCTTTTACCCTATATTTTAAGTAAAAAAGAACCGTTTTTATTGCTCTCTACAGGAACCTGGAGTATCTCTTTAAATCCGTTTAGTGATGAAAGCTTAACTGATGAAGATATTGAAAACAATTGCCTGAATTATATGCGAATCGATGGAAAGCGAGTAAAAGCCTCCCGTTTTTTCATGGGTAACGAATACAAAATTCAGGTGGAGAAACTGTGTGCTCATTACGGTAAAGAATATGGTTTCCACAGGGAAGTTCAGTTTGATCAGGATTTATACCTTCGTTTAATGAAGCACAAAGCAGTATATTTCCGTTTTGAAGGCATTATACTGAAGCGTAAAATGATAAGTGCAACAGATTTAAACTCTTTTGCTACCTTTGAAGAAGCTTATCATCAATTAATGATCGAATTAATGGATTTACAGATTCATACCATTAAAAATGCGATTGGAAACTCAGATATCAAAACCATTTATATCGATGGCGGATTCACCGATAATGATGTATTCATGAAGCTGATGTCTCACCATTTCCAGGATTATCATGTGATGTCTACACATTCTCCTTTGGGTTCTGCACTGGGAGCTTCCATGGTGATTTCGAATAAGAAAATCGACGATACTTTTTTGCAGCAGCATTATCAGATGAAAGTACTTCAACCTTTAATTCTTAATGTATAAAATATTTTAGTTGTTGGTTATCAGGTGATAGCAAAATCTCAAAAACTAACAACTATTAACCAACAACCAACAACCAATTATGTCATTTCCATTTGATACCCGTTACGCTTCTCTTGAATTACTGATTGAAAGAGCTCAGAAAAGGATGCCCCGTTTCGCCTTTGAATATTTAGATGGAGGTTGTAATGAAAACATCAACAGAGACCGCAATACAAATGAATTGAGAGAAGTTTTGCTCCGTCCGCGTTATTTGAATAATAATTTTGCGGAGGCCAATATGGAAACCGAATTATTCGGCGTAAAATATTCTGCTCCTTTCGGAATTTCTCCCGTTGGCTTGCAGGGATTGATGTGGCCAAACGCTCCGGAAATTCTGGCAAAAGCTGCTTTTAAACATAACATTCCTTTTATTTTAAGTACAGTGACAACGAGCAGCATCGAAAGAATTGCGGAGTTAACAGAAGGAAAAGCCTGGTATCAGTTGTATCATCCTAGAGAAGAGTGGCTGCGTAATGATATTCTTGATCGTTGCGAAGCTTCAGGGTATGATGTACTGTGTGTGTTATCAGATGTTCCGACTTTCGGCTATAGAGCCAAAGAGATCCGAAATGGTTTAGCAATGCCGCCTCAGTTGAATTTCAGAAATGTTTCTCAGGCGTTGGTAAAACCTCAATGGTGTTTAGAAATGCTGAAACACGGTATTCCGAGTTTTAAGACCATGGAAAAATACATGGATAAAAACATGAACGTGAAACAGTTGGGCCAGTTCATGAATTCTACATTTTCAGGAAGATTGAATTCGGATAGGATCAAGGCAATCCGGGATAAATGGAAAGGGAAATTGGTGATTAAAGGCGTTGCTTCTGATGAAGATGCCGAAGAAGCCGTACGGTTGGGATTTGACGGGATGATTATCTCCAATCATGGAGGAAGACAGCTTGATGCCGGTGAATCTACAATTGCTGTGGTAAAAGAAATCAGTGAAAAATATAAAGATCAGATCAAAATCATGATGGACAGTGGAGTAAGAACCGGTCCGGATGTTGCCCGTGCTTTGAGCTGCGGTGCAGAATTTACCTTTATGGGAAGAACGTTTATGTATGCAGTCGGAGCATTGGGAGACAAAGGTGGAGATCACATCATTGAAATGCTTAAAATGCAATTCAGGCAGGTTATGGAGCAGCTTTGCTGTGAAAGAACGGAAGATTTGCAGAAGTTTAGGGTGAAATAAGAATAAATATTCAAATAGAAACGGGCTTTAGCCCGTTTTTTTTATTAAAACATTTTGGCTTTAGCCAAAACTTAAAAACAAGTTTTAAACGCAAAGATTTAATTTTAAAATTACAAAGTTTTGAGTAAGCAAAGTAAGGCGACTTTGTCGCTCATGAAGCTAGCTTCAAAAATCAATTTATTGATTTCATTCTTTGCTTACTCAAAATATTCCAAATGAAATGTAAAATCTTTGCGTCAAGAAAAAATAATGATTTCAACAATGTATTTTAAACCATTAAGAACATTTAAGTTGTTAAGTGTAATTAAGAAAAAATCAAATAGATTTTTATAAGCATTCTGATTAAAGAAGTTTATCTTAATATTCTAAACCTCTTAATAAAATCTTAATGATTCAAAATTAAATATTTTTCACAACAAAAATTCGCAAAGAAAACCTTGCGAATTTTAATTTATCATATAATAGCTACAACTATTTCTTTTTTTCTGCTTTCACGGCCTGTCTCGCCAACAATTTCCAGTCGTTTTTCACTTTAACCCAAACTAATAAAATATCCAGTGTTACATCACCGGGAGCTTTTCCTGCATCAGCAGTCGTTGCATAAAAATGATGGCGAACAATTGCTGTATTTCCGACAATATTCACTGTTTGGTTCGTAATATCAATCGTTAAAAAGTCAGACTTTTTGCTTACCAGTTTTTCTACAAATTCTTTGGCATCATCAATATGACCTCCCGAATGTCCGTATGTTAATTCCGGTAAAATCAAAGATTCCAAATCAGACTTTTCTCCGCTTATCATCGCTAATCTTAATTTTTCGGCAACGGCAGCTACTGCTTCTTTATCATCTATTTTTTGTGCGGAAACAGTGAATGCCAACATAAAAATCGTGGCGAAAATTAATTTTTTAATCATAACTGAATTATATTTTTGTATAGTTTAATTTGCGTAATCGATTGCATTTAGACATCTAGAGCTCAGCAATAAATAAAAATCTATAAAGAATCCCTTTGAATAAATTTGAATACATTATTCACGGATTCCTTTTTATTTTTTAAAATCATATAGGCTGCAGATTCACCCATTGCTTTAAAATCTGTAGTAATTACCGTAATTCCCAGTAGTTCTTTCAATGGGGTTTCGTTGTAGGAAATAATTCCGATATCCTCGCCTAATTTTAAATTATTTTGTCTTACCTGTTTTACTAGATTCACCAGATCGCGTTCGCGAATGGTAATAAAAATATCTTTCTGTAATTCCATATCAGGATAGATTTCATCCAGAATTTCATAGTCCAGTTTAAAATCCCTGCAAAAATTCTCAAAACCACGGACAATACGGAAAGGATAGGGATGAATCGATTTATCAGGATATACCAAGATAATTTTTTCGTATTTCCTGATTTTATCCAGACCTTCCTTCAAAGCGTCATAAATATCATGTTCAAAGTCCTGAAAAATGGAGCCGTATTCTCCTGAAATATTAGGCTTTGTATTATCCAGTATCAATAGTTTATTCTTCGGGATTTTTTCGATCATATCGATCACTTCCTGTGTGGAGCTCGTATGTTTTGACTGCTCGTCGCGGAAGTGGGGCATAATCACATAATAATCGAATCCGCCAATATTTTTCTTTAGTGAATTGATGAAAAGTGTCTCATCACAATGGTAGATGTACATCTCCACATTGCCTTTGGAACCGATTGCATTGACGAAATAATTATAGATCATCATTTTATAAGTGCTCGGTTTGTTAATCAGAAAGAAGATATTAATGATATCATTTTTATTCACACGGGAAATGTAATATCCTTTGCCTTTTACAGATTCGATGATTTGTCTTTTCCTCAGCTCTTTGTAGGCTTTTTCTACTGTATCTCGTGAAAGAAAACAGGATTCACTAAGCTCATTGATGGAAGGGATTTTTTCTCCGATCTGGATCTCTCCGCCATCAATTCCATTCAGAATAGAATCTACAATCTGCTTGTATTTCGGCACTCTTGAATGTTCATTAATGTAAATTTCGAATGTTTCTGCCATGGCTTTAAATAAAAGGAATTTAGCATCAAATTAAGAAATAACTCTAAAATTTGACTTACAATCATGGGAGACAAGTTACGAATTTTTTATAAATTATTCTTTAGGTATGTTGAATTAATAACGATACAATTATTCAACTAAAATTAATGTAAGAAATATGTTTATTTAAGAAGGAAATCAATGGATTTTAATTATCAGTTTTAAACCTTTGAATTGATATGAATGAAAAAGCCTGCTCTTTTCAGAACAGACTTTGAACTATATGAATGTGAAAAAATTAAGGCATTTTCTCAAAGCCTTCTGCTTTTATTTTCCAGGAACCATCCTTTGGAAAGCCCGGAAATTCACCGGTAGAATTGTCCCAACCTTCAAGCATCATGGCAACGGTAGTTAAAATACCCCCGTTTCCTGGAAGATAAATTCTCAATCTTCCATCCTGGTAATTGTGACCATTCTTCAGATAAGTATTGGTTTGAATATTCATAAAAAGCGCGTCCAGAGCTTTGTTAGGAAGACCTAATCTTGCTGCCGTCATTGCCGTCATTGGGAAATCCCAACCCCATGTATGTTCCCAGTTCCATCTTTCCCAGACGATATCCAACGTATTTTTCATAATCTTTTTATCCAGTTTCGGAGATTCAGGAACCATTCCTAATGCTCCCAAAACAGAAGGATGGTCGGTCATCCATTTTGGAAATGTGAAAGAATCTTTTGCTGATTCTGTGGATAAATAAACATTATCCTGAACCGGAAGCGGAGCCAGTTTTGAAATGACATCATCCCATTTTTTATCTCTTTTTTCTCCTAATCTTTCTTTCCATTGCTGAGCGACTTTCAAAGCCCAATCCCAATACGCCACCTCGTAAGTCGGGTTATAAGTATCTTTCGCAGGAAAAACCTCCTGTGCTGGGATTACTCCTTTTCCTAAGTTATAACGATTTTTTTCTTTGTCATACGTGGCAAAATCAGCCATAAATTCTGATGTTGCAAAAACCAGATCCTTATATTTTTCCAACACTTTTTTGTCTTTGTTATGACGGTACAAAAGTTCGGTCATGTAAATCAAATGTGGTTGTTCCCAGATCAGAAATGCGGCTACGGAAGACGGGCTTTCATTACCATCATTATCCGACATTTTAATCCAGCGAACTCCTTTGTAGCCTTGTCTTTCCGCTAATTTTTTAGCTTTATCAAATGACCTGAAATAATAATCCAATTGTTTTTCCAAAATTTCCGGTCTTCCCCACAAAGCATAGTGAACACCGTGCCACCAATGCATTTCGGTATGCGGTTTTCCGTACCAGCTGTTGAATGTCAAGCCTGTTTCCTGAGGCGGATTGCTTCCTCCGCACTGAACTTTGGTTAAATATTCTGACAAAATAACTCTGCGTTCCAGTTCGTTGGCTCTTTTGTCCGTACTTCCTTCAAAATCAACGGCTGCACCGCTTTCCCAGAAGTTTTTCCAGCCTGAAGTACTTTCTTTTTCAGCATCAACAAATAAGCTTTTTGAAGTCTTTTGATTTTTAGCTGAAAACTCAACAGTCAATTCAACCGTTTTATTTTTAGAAGATGGCTCATAAACGAAATAATGCTTGCCTGCTTCATTTAATTTTCCGTCTGTGAAGTACAACTGCGTAAAATAATCAGCAGTTTGTAATTTATGTTCAATCAATCCTTGAGTTGAGTTGGATGAAATCAATTTTGTTGAATGTTTATCTTCGTTTCCGTAAAAAGCTGCTTCATCCAAAAACTGTCCACTCGGATAAGGGTATTTTACAAAAACTTTAAGTCTTTTTTGTTTTACCAAATCCGATTCGATTTTAACACCGATTTTATCTGAATTTTGGAAAGAAGCCGTCCAGACTTTTACAGGAGTTCCTTCTAAAGAAAATTCACTTGTGATAATTCCCGTCCACAAATCAATTTTCTGATTGATATTCTGTAAATCTGCAACCTGTGCTTTTTGTCCATCCTTTTTAATCAGTTCAATCCCAACATTCCCCAACTGCAAGCGATGTTGGTTAACCCTGAAATATTCAACGGCTTTTTTGTTGCGTTCCGGTTCTTTAATCTGAACACTGTATAAGGCTTTTCGGCCGTCATTATTGAAATCGTATGGCTTTAAAGTCTCCTCGAATTTGAAATTTTCGGTATTCGGAAAACTGTTCCAGCCCCATTCAGATTGTGTTCCCAAAGAAACTCCATTCTTGTAATATTCAGGGAAGGACTGCATTCCGGTAATGTCAACCGTGTACGCAAATTTCCCATTTCCAACCGTCAAAGTTGATAAAGTATCCGCTTTGGTGTTGACCACATTATGTCGCTGAACAACTTTTTTACGGTCGATTTTCTGCGCGTTCAAGGACGAAAATCCGATGCAGAAAAGACTCAGATATATTGCAATTTTCTTCATTTTAAATTTTTATTTTATGTTTTCACGTTTGTCATTCTGAACGAAACGAAGTGCAGTGAAGAATCTCAATTTTCTAATAGATTCCTCGTTCCTCGGAATGACAAACCGTCAATTATATTTTATTTACCAACCATTATTACTATCTCAAAACCGTCGCGCTCATTATTCCAATCACCACATCATTGCTCACTGCTGTTAATTTCACAGATTTTAATTCTTTATTCGGATTTATTGGCAAATCTAAAATCGTTGCAGCTCCACCATCAACCTGACGGTCAGTAAATCCTTTGATGCTCGAATATTTGCTCAAGGTACCTCCTTTATATAATTCTCCGGTTTTCAATTTTACACGGTACGGAATTTTATCATCCGGAATTTCAAAAGCAAAATTATCATCAAACAAGTCCTGCTCAATCGGCCACCAATTCACTGGATTTTTCAATTCCAATTTAGAAGTTGAACCGTCAACATATTGAACCGTAATTGTTCCATTTACAATTTGCGACTGCATCGGATTGGTAGAGCCAGCCATTAAAAAATAAATTTTCTTTCCTTTTCCATTCAAAGGGATTTCAATTAAATCAGGATAATTGTCCCACTGACTTGCAAAGGCAATATTTTTATCCGTTTTATCAATTAAAAAAGGAATTCCGAGAAAGTCAACTTTGTTATTTTTTCTTTTATTCATCAATCCGCTGTCATCAATTTGTGCGGTAATCAGCGGATAGCACCAGTTTCCGATTCCCTGCCACGGAAGTTGCAGCGTAGGGACTTTTAGTCTTGGCGAAAGATATTTCTGATTGAAAATCTCAGTCACTTTTTCATTGTATTTTGAAGCTAATGAAATAGTGTTGAACTGACCTTGATTTTCAATTTCCCAATCCGTGATTTCAATATTTTGTTTGATTCCGTTGTATTCAAGCTCAATAGAATTGGTTCCTTTACTTAAATAATTTGATGGAATTTCAATTGATACACTTTGATTTTTTTGAATACTGAAAGTTTTATTTAAACCACTAATATTCAATTTTCCATTAATTGGATTCGATGATTTAGATTGAATTTGCAGCTTTTTATTAACCCATTTTGTTTCCAAAGGAAAACGGATATCTACATTCACAGGTTGCCACCAAGTGGTTCCGTTTTGCTCAACTTGCACAAAAAAAGTTCCTTTTCTTTCTTCCTGAATTAAATTGAACTGATTTCCGTTTCGATTTTTAACTAATTCCTGCGGGTCAAGAATATCTTTAATTTTCTTTTTTGAATCAAAATTCAATTGAAGATTTTCAGAAATATAATTTTTGAAATCGGTTTGCTCATTTTTAATTTCTTCACCTAAAGAATTGATTTCAATTTTAAAATCTTTTCCTTTTGGCGTTTCAAACTGAATAATGGGTTGTAAAATAGAATTTGGTTTAACTTTCCAATCTACATTTTTACCATTTACTTTAACCGATTTGATATTGGAATAATTCACAGGAATCTGCATTTCTAAAGCTACAGGATTCTGATACTTTGAACTAAAATTATATTCAGTTTTCTTCGAAGTTCTTTTAAACTGATACTCCCAATCCGGAAGTTTCAGTTCGGCAGAATTCCAGTCTTTCGGAAAACCTGGTTTGATGCTGATTTTATTTTCCAACAAATTTGGATAAACACCGAAAAGTCCTTCTGTTAAAGTTCTTGAAGCCACACCAATTGGGTCGGCGAAATCTCTGTACAATTCTCCACGAAATGCATCGTAATGAGAAAGCTGTTCAAAATTCCCCGGACTAATGCCGTAGTACATTGATTCAACCAGATTTCCTTTCCAAAGTTGGTACGCATCTTCATTTCTTCCGGCTTGCCAGTACGCCAAAGCGGTTTGTAAGTTTTCCGCCAACGCCACATTGTTGATCGACCAATCGTAAGGTTGCCAGTTGGTGGTCGCTAAAGTATAATAGTCTTTATGAGCCGCACCTTTTACTGTAATCGGAATTTTCGGTGTGTGATTATTAATGTATTGTAAGTTCTGATAATTCTCAAATTCATTCAGAATAAACGCGTCTGAAACGTGATAAATCGACCAGACTCCCGGTTTGTCGTGAACGATTTGATTGCCTAAAGCATCTTTATATTCAGAAAAATAACCTTTGTTTTTAATCCAAAGTTCATTTTTCATTGCCTTTAAAATCGCATCGGCTTCCTGCTCGTAAGGTTGAGGGTTTTCGCCAATGATTTTCGCCAGTTTCGCCATTTCACGGTTGGCTCTGTAATTATACGCCGAAGTGTGCGTCACTTTTCCACCCGAATACTGAAGCGCATCGCTCGCCCAAATAGCAGCATACGCATCGTACAAATCGCCACGTTTGAAATTTCGTTTTTCCCAATCCATATGACGAACCAGCGTTGGCCACTTTTTTTTCAAAAATTCTTTGTCTCCCGTGTAATTGAAATGCGAAAATAGCTGGTCAAAAAACACCAGATTCATATCATAATGATGCGGTTTTGTGTTGTCGTTCGGATTTCTGGAAATATATCCGCTCGAAAAAACCGAAGTACCCATTTTCTCTTCGTGACGGGCAAGATGACGCATCGTATCCATTTCTACAGGCGCAAAATCGGGTTTTAAAACCTGAGAATTGGCATAACTTTCAAAATGTTCTTTTGCTCTGTCGTGCCAACTCAATGCATCTGCTGTGTAAGCTCCTCGCCAAGCATTCAACCGCATTCTCCAGGCAACTGCGCCGTGAAGGAAAGTCGGACTTTCCCAAATTCCGTCTGCGGCAACCGCTAAATTGGCTCCGAAATTATTCAAATCTGCATCCGGAGTTTTTAACTGAATTCGATTGGTTAATGTTAAACGTGATTTTTCAGCTTCATTAAAGATGTTTTTTAAATCTTCATATGAAAAGTTTTTGGATAATATTCCTTTGGCAATCTGGATATAAATAGGTTGGCTTTGTGAAGAATAAGAGGCATAGACAATTGGAGATTCTTCATTTTTATTTTGCGTGAACTTCTCAAGATTTTCTAAAGTTTTTGCATCTGTCAGTTGAAGAGAATTTACATTTGAAAAACCCCCGTTAATGGTTTGAATTTCTTTTTTCTTGTTTGGATAATTTAGTTGAAATTGATTTTTCCTAATCTTATATTCATTAATCCTACAATATTCCGGCAATAGATAAAATCCGGATTCCGGGTCTGCACCAATGTCGCCATTTCTGCTGAAAGTTGTTCCGCTTGCACCGCCGTAAACTGCATAGATTTTTGTTGACGAATCTATATTGACAGTTTCCATTTTCACCACCAAACCTTCTTCTTTAGCTTGTGTCAAGACGGTCAGTTTCAAACTTCCTTTTCCAAGAATTGGGTCTTTGATTTCATACAGCATCGAACCTGGCCGATAACGGGTTTCAATCTTATCAGCATTAATTAATTTTTTAATTGAATTTCCTTTCTGAATGATAAACTGAAGATTTCCGCCCATTCCAGGAAGATACAATGCAAATTCCGGCAAATCTCCCGCTTCAACTCTCGATGCACGGTTGTCGCCATACAAAGCTCGATTGAAACGGTATTTTCCGTTGACCAATAAAAAATCACCTTTGTCTTCTTTATAATGCAGCTCACGTTCTTTGTTCTGCCAGTGTTTCGACTGGGCAAAAGAATGGGAGAGTGCCGATAAAACGATGAGTCCGGCGAAAATGGTTTTCCTTCGCATCTTATGGTTTTAGATCAGTTAAAGGTTTCCCGTTTACCGTTACATTTTTCAAAGTAACATTTTTCATATAATCCACTTTATACGGAATCTCAATACCGTTCATGGTAGAATTGATCATGGTGAAATCGGTTACGGGTGAAGTTTCGTAAGCATCGGAGAAAACAGCATATTTTCCGCCTTTATCAACCGTTAAATTCTCCACCCATATATTTCTCATCGTTGGAATGTGATTTCCTGGCTTTTCGTAATGCATATTGAAGCGAACCGCAGCTTCTTTGTAAGCCCCAACTTTGGTGTTGTAGAAAAATACGTTTTCGATGATTCCGCCACGGCTAGAGCTGGTTTTAATTCTTAACGCGCGATCAAGATTTTTGCTGTCCATTACATTTCCGATAGCATAAATGTTTTTCGCACCTCCTGCAATTTCACTTCCGATAACGACACCGCCGTGACCGTCTTTCATTTCGCAGTTTTCGATGATGTGGTTTTCGGCAGGTCTTCCGATGTCTCTTCCATCCTCGTCTCTTCCGGATTTTATGGCGATACAGTCGTCTCCTGTGTCGAAATAAGAATCTTTAATCCACACATTTTTACAGGCTTCAGGATCGAAACCGTCGTTGTTGGGTCCGTGGCTGATGACTTTTACTCTTTCGATTAAAACATTTTCACACAAAACAGGATTCAGGTTCCACATTGGAGAATTTTTAACCAAAACATCCGCCATATAAAAGTTTTTAGACTTGTAAGGCTGAACAAAATTCGGTCTTAAATACCATCCATCCCCGAAAATCCTTTCTCTTGCAGGTTTTCTCTGCGCCATATATTCGTGAAGCTTCGCACGGGCCGGATTTTGTCTTCCCGGACGAGTTTCGTTGTAACCATATTTTGTGGCACCACACCAGAACCACCAATTGTCCAAATCAGCATTTCCGTCCAATGTTCCTTTTCCGGTAATGGCGATATTTTCTTCTTCGTAAGCATAAATTAAAGATGAATAATTCATACATTCCATCCCTTCCCAACGGGTGAAAACGATAGGGTAGTCGTTGCTGTCCTGACTGAATAAAATTGTGGAACCGTCGCTTAAATGAAGGTTGACATTCGATTTTAGATAAATTGCACCGGTTAAGAAAACTCCGTTCGGAACAACCACTCTTCCTCCACCTTCTGCATTACATTTTTCAATCGCCTTTTTGAAAGCTTCCGTATTTTTTGTTTTTCCGTCACCAACGGCTCCGAAATCGGTAATCAAATAATCTACTTTTCTGAATTCCGGTTTTTTGATTTGCTTTTTTAAAGCTTTGATTTCTTTTAAAGGCTGTTGTGCGGAAGTCCACGGTTTATATTGAGCCGAAAACGGTACGGATAATACTAGGATTAAAAAGAATAAGGCATATTTTTTCATAATGTCAGGTTTTAAGAAGGCTACTTTAGCTATTTCCTTTTATGTATTGCAATCTAAATCAATTGCGTTTAAAAATTATCCTGCACTGTCGGCAGGTATAATGGATGAGTTAAATTTGTAATCGATTGCATTGTTTCAAAGATAAATTAATTATAGATATTCTTACCATTAAGATAAGTCTTAGTCTATTTAATAGATCTTAAAACAGTATATGATGTTAAATATTGCTTTAAAACGAGTATGCGAAAAGACTTCCCGAAAGATGGCTACCGTGTTTTGGCAGACCGTTATGACCGAGAGGGCTCTCTAAAGATAAAGCGGAGATTGATGAATGGAACAAGGATCTTGCTCCCTCCACGGAATTAAGACATTGGCTTCATCATGATCCGGATCTGTGGCCGGAGTTTTTTAGAAAAATATCTGCAGGAACTGCGTAGCAATTATGAGAGCGAAAAATTTCTGCAACAGCATAAAAAAGCAGGAAAAGATCACGCAGGTATATGCAGCAAAGGATGAAAAATATTGTCATCCTATTATATTGAAACGTTATCCGGAATCTTTAAAATAGTCTTACTTTCTTGTTAAAGCAAAATAGATGACATAGACCCAGCTTAATATTCCGTGAATGATGGCCCATAAAATAGACCGGTTTCTGTCCCAGGAAGCAACTACTGCTATAACAGATCCCAATCCGATTCCGCCTTGAGTGATCGTAGTAGTTACTGAATCAGTATTCTCGGGAGTATTGGTTATTTGAGCGGATAAAAGAGTGATGCAGAAAATAAGGAATGCGAAACTTAGTACTTTTTTATTCATTGGTCTTTTTGTGAAGTATCAAAAGTAAGTAAAAAATTCAATGTTAGTTCAGGTTTTGGGTGTATTTATTTGAGTTTTTACTTTTTTTGAACAATTTTATGGATTAAATATTAATTTTTTTTAATCAGACTAGGCTACATCCGCCTGAAAGCCTATATTTGCAGCCTAAAATTTTAAATACATGAAAGAACTAATTGAAAAAATCAACGCAGAATTCGAAACTTTTACAACTGAAGCTAACCAACAAGCTGAGAAAGGAAACAAGGCAGCTGGGACTAGAGCTCGTAAAGCAGCTTTGGAATTGAGCAAACTGTTCAAAGATTTCAGAAAAGTTTCTGTTGAAGAATCTAAAAAATAAAAATTTCTTTACCGGCTTATTTAAGCCGGTTTTTTTATTCAATGCATTAAAAAATAATGAGCGGCTTAATCAATAAGTCGCTCATTGTTTTTAGGAAGTTCTACATCCAAGAGACTCCTGATTTCTTCTATTTTACTTTCTTTTACTATATATGTTTTACAGATTTTGTTATTCATATGCATACTGAAGTTCATTACAGTTCCGGTTCTGGTTCCCATTGCAACTGTTTTAGTAGTGCGTTCTGAAAAAACAGGATAGAAATTGGCCAGACACAAAATATTTCTTGATATTGATTTTAAAAAGCTTGGGTAATTCCCTTCATCATCAATGACTTTCATCCTGAATATTTTCTTTCCTAAAGTAGTACCGAAATAAAACTCAGTTATAGCACCGAAAATAATAACGCAAGGTATTGAAAGCAGAATACTGGCAATAAGTATTTTGTTGAATAACAAATAAAAAATTAAAGAAAAGATAGCCATATCAATCCATTTGGCGAAGAGTCTTTGAGTTTCACTATTTTTAAAACTAGGATTATAGGGCAAGTAATATTCATAGGCGTGATAGATTCTCTTCCCGTCTTCGTCAAAATCCAAAGTAGGTCTGTGGATGATTTTTCTTTCTTTAATTTCTGATATTTTCACGCTGCAATAGTTTATAGTATCATACTCAGCTGCACTCTTTTTCTTGCTTCATCCACATCTGTTACTTTTACCTGGACATGCTGATGCAGTTTTACCACCTCGTTAACATCCGAAACAAACCCGTCTTTCAGCTGGGAGATATGAACCAGCCCGCTTTCTTTAATTCCTAAATCTACGAAACAGCCGAAAGCCGTAATATTATTTACGATTCCCGGTAAGATCATTCCGGTTCTCAGATCTTTAATACTTTTAACATTCGGATCAAATTCAAAGACTTTGGCTGCTTTTCTCGGGTCTAATCCCGGTTTTTCAAGCTCTTTAAGAATGTCTTTAATACTCAGGATTCCGATATCTTCCGTAATATATTTTTCAGGATATACTAAAGCAATCTTTTCCTTATTTGCAATAAGTTCATGTGTTTTAATTCCCAGATCTTTAGCCATTTTTTCAACAATTCCGTAGGCTTCAGGATGCACGGCAGAATTATCCAGCGGATTTTTAGCATTATGAATTCTCACAAATGCTGCCGCCTGCTGAAATGCCTTTTCTCCTAATCTAGGAACTTTTTTAAGCTGTTTCCTGTCTTCAAAGGCACCGTTTTCCGTACGATAGTTAACGATGTTTTCAGCCATCTTTTCTCCGATTCCTGAGACATAACTTAATAATGACTTACTTGCAGTATTCAGGTTAATCCCCACAGAGTTTACGCATTTCATAACCGTAGAATCCAATTCGTTTTTCAGTTGAGTCTGGTCTACGTCGTGCTGATACTGTCCGACTCCGATAGATTTCGGATCAATCTTTACAAGCTCTGCCAACGGATCAGCCAGTCTCCTCCCGATGGAAACAGAACCACGAACGGTCACATCATAAGTGGGAAATTCGTCCCTTGCGATTTTACTTGCAGAATATACCGAGGCTCCGGCTTCCGAAACCACAAAAACCTGTAACGGTTTATCAAACGCAATTTTTTTAATAAAAAATTCGGTTTCGCGGCTTGCAGTTCCGTTTCCGATCGAGATCGCTTCAATATGATAGGCGTTTACCATGGAACGGATCTTTTTCATCGCCATTCCGCTTTCATTCTGGGGAGCGTGAGGATAAATAGTTTCATTATGAAGAAGATCTCCTTTTTCATCCAGACAGACTACTTTACAGCCGCTTTTATATCCAGGATCAATGGCGAGAATCCTTTTTTCTCCTAATGGTGGTGCCAGTAGCAATTGTGTCAAGTTCTCCGAAAAGATCTCGATGGCTTTTTTATCTGCCTTTTCCTTGGCTTCCTGCAGTGTTTCATTGGAAATTGCAGGTTCCAATAATCTTTTATAACTGTCTTTGATCGCTAATGAAATCTGTTCAGTCGTTTCGTTACTGGATTTAATTAGGGCATTTTCAATAAAATCGATCGCTTCTTCTTTATCAATTCCTACATTTATTTTGACAAAGCCTTCTGTTTCTGCTCTAAGCATAGCCAACAATCGGTGAGAAGGGATTCTGCTGAGGTTTTCTTCCCATTCGAAGTACTGGGCGAATTTCTGAGCATCTTCTTCATCCTTTTTTGCTTTTACGACTTTTGAAGTTACCACAGCTTTTCTCTGGAACATCCGGCGAAGCTTTTTTCTGACATACATATTTTCGTTGATCCATTCTGCCATGATGTCTTTTGCCCCCTGCAAAGCTTCCTCTTCAGAAGGAACCTGATCATTGATGTATTTTGAAGCCAAAAACAATGCATCATTGTTTTTTTGACTCATGATGATTTTGGCTAAAGGTTCCAGTCCTTTTTCCTTTGCGGCATCAGCTTTGGTTTTCTTTCTTTTCTTAAAAGGCAGATACAGGTCTTCAAGCTCCTGAATATCGAAACTTTCTTCTATTCTCTGCTTCAGTTCGGGAGACAGGGCATTTTGTTCTTCAATAGATTTTAAAATGCTTTCCTTTCTTTTAAGAATTTCTTCAAACTGTTTGCTAAGCTTTGAAACCTGTTCGATCTGCGTTTCATCCAAGTTTCCGGTCTTATCTTTCCGGTAACGCGAAATAAACGGAATGGTGCAGTCTTCTGCTAATAATTCTAAAGTGGCATTGATGTTTTTTTCGGATATATTGAGTGTTTGCTGTATATAGCGTGTCGTGTTCATTTTATTTTTTTGAATGGCTAAAATACTGACTTTTTATAAAAGAATAATGGGCTTATAAACAAAAAGCAGTACAAATGGTACTGTGTTCTGCTTAGCACAGGTTTCATTTAACTATGCTTTTCTGTAACAATGTCGTCCTTGATAAACACTTTATTAAGTGTAAATTTTTCTGATTTCGTTTCCTAAAATTTATATTTTAAAATATTAAACACGACACACTTTGTCGCTGTGCCAGAATACCTTTGTTTTAGCGTTATCAGGGATAAATTAACACTAAAATAAGATGTTGAATTTCCGAAATATTTCAATACAAATCCTGTCCAAATGAAGTAAAAGTGATATTTTTGCAGCGTTTTTAAAAAATTAATAACAATATACTCAAAATAAACTCGGATGAAAAAACTCTATATCGGTGCATATTTCCTATGCACAGTTCTGAGCCTATCCGCTCAGGAAGTCCTATGGCAGAAAGACATCAAATCCACCACTCAGGATTTTCTAAGCCAGGTGACTCCAACCGTAGATCTTCAGTACTTAATTACCGGAAGCTCCATTCAGTCTAAAAGCCTGTCGCAAGCAGCCAGCAGCCAAAAGCAGAACAACGGTTACGATTTCCATCTCGTAAAACTCAATCAGCAGGGAGAAGAAGTTTGGGAAAAATACTTTGCAGGTAAGAACCACGATTACCTTTCCGCATCCCTTTCTACACAGGACGGAGGCTTTGTTCTTGCAGGAACTTCTTATTCAGGCAAAGGCCTCGATAAAAAAGAAGATTCCAAAGGAGGTTCCGATATCTGGCTTATCAGAATCAATGAATTCGGAGATGAAGTATGGCAGAAAACCATTGGAACAACATCCGATGAAGAAGCCAGAGCTGTAATCCAAACCACTGACTTAGGATTCTTTGTCGCAGGAAATGTTCAAAACTCAGCACAAGGTTACGGTTCCAAAGATGTTCTTGTCATTAAACTAGACAAAAACGGAAAAGAGCTCTCCCAACTCATTTTAGGCGGAAAAGGCTTAGACGAAGTAGAAAAAATGATTCCGACAAAAGATGGAGGTGTTTTACTCGGAGTTTATTCCAGAAGTTCCGAGGTTCGAGATTCGGGAACAAGTTCGGGTTCCGAGATTCGTGGTCTAGATTCCGGAACTGCCACCCCGAATCCCGTATCCCGTTACCCTAAATCCACGAATAATCAAGGAGAAGGAGATTATTGGATCATTAAACTCAGCAAAGAAGGCAGAGTAGAATGGGAAAAGAACTATGGAGGAACAGGAGACGATCACTTAAGAACCTTAGCGATGACTACTTCAGGCTTTATCATTGGAGGCGAAAGCCGTTCCGAGAGATCAGGCAATAAAACCGTAGGCGTAGAAGAAGGTACCGACCTTTGGCTCATCTCCTTAAACGAAAGAGGTGAAGAAATCTGGCAGAAATCCTACAACTTTAAAAACAGAGATGTTTTAATGGGAATGCATGTCATCTTAGGCCACAATGAAAGAGAAAAAAATAAAGACCTAACCAAAGGAATATTACTAGGAGGCTATACCCAGGCAGAAGGCAGAATAGAAACCGATGATGAAACCTTCTGGATGCTGTATGTAGATGAAAACGGTAATGAACAGTGGAGAAAACATGTAAAAGGCGAATCCAGAAAAAGAGAAGAAAGACTGGCAGATATTAAGCTGAACAGAGACGGATCCATTATCCTGGCAGGAACCAGTGCAGAAGAACTGGGAAAGGAGAACTGGAAAATTGTAAAACTCGGAGATCAGCAGGTAGATCAATTGATCGAAAAGCAGGATATCAGGATCTATCCGAATCCGGTATCAGACTATGCGTATGTAGAGATTGGATTTGATTTCAAGGAAGCGGATATTGTGATGTATGATATGGCAGGAAGACAGCTTCAACAAATAAAAACCAAGAACAAGGTCACGAAGATCAATACTCAGCCTTTGATCCAGGGAGCTTACCTGATTACGATAAAAACAGACGATAACAAAACTGCGAATGCTAAACTGATTAAGAAATAAACAGATGAAGAAGATCTTACAATTACTAATACTAATCGCCATTAGTACGATTAAAGCACAGGCTTACGAGTCAGCTATTCCGGGTTTAAATATTACGGCTCCCACTGCATCCGGGATTGCCAGCAAAATAAAATCACCCTCTGCACTCTCTACGGGAATCCCCGAAATAGAAATTCCATTCTTTTCAATAGCAACCCATAATAAAAATGTATCGGTCAATGTAGGATTGAGTTACCACCCCAACAACACATTCATGGAGAGTAAGGCTAGTGATGCGGGATTAGGATGGAATATTTCTGGAGCGGCTAACCTGATCTACCGGGAAGTAAATCCTGCGAACGGAACGCCTACCAATAAATACTACTTTAATTTTTTAGGAAGAACAGGGAGTTTTCAGTTTTTCAAACAATCCCCAAGTGGAAATTTACAGTTGTCAAAAATTACAGAAAATAAATACCAGATTTCTGTGACAGAAACAGGGCCGGACCTATATAAATTTAAGGTTATTGATGAAAATGGTATTTCCTATTATTTTGAAACCTTAGACCAATCTTATTATTTGTTAACGGGCAACGGAGGAACAAACATGGCGTTTACAGGTTGTTATTATCTGTCCAGAATTGATGATGTCAATGGAAATGAGCTGGTCACATTTGAATATCAGGAAGATAATTATACCGTTCCAAGATATCTTACCGGAACTGACCAGATGATGATTTCCGTTAAATCATTAAAACCCAGTAAAATTATTGCTAAAGATTTTGGAAGTATACATTTTAATTACACCTTTAATGCTGTTGACAGAAAATCATATCAGGATCCCTTCCTGCTCAATTCAGTAGAATTGAGAAATACGGCAGGAAAGCAGATTGAGAAATATGTGTTGCAGACAACAAGCAGGCTAACGACTTATCCTTGGGGATTTATTGGTCAGGGACCTAACTACGGATGCTCTACCTATGAAGAACAGACGAAAAGAATACTGAGCAAAGTATTGAAATACGGAACAGGTTCTTCCTATGAAACTACAGAAATCAAATATCCGGTATTCAATTCGGGAAATAATTTTGATTTTTTAGGTTACTGGACAGACTATCCCAATATTGATCCGCTTTACAAATGCTTTCCTGAAGAATATAAAAACCCTAAATATTTAGGAATCGGCTTATTGCAAAGTATAAAATATCCGAATGGAACTGAAGTAAAATATACTTTTGAACCGAATCAGTATTTTGTGGATAAAAGCTCTCCAGATTATGCAGCGTCAATGCCTCCTTATAACGTAGTGGACCGGGAAGCTCAGTATTATGAAGATATAGGAACATATCCTTTCGATGTGCATTCGGGCACAAGCACAGCATTGTTTACATTGCCATCTAATCCCGATGCGGCAGACGGACACAGCTACCTGCTGTTTCATGTAGCTGTTACCGAATTATATACCAATGAGCCCATTCAGCCTGCGGACGGTCATTATTTCATTAATGGTGCATTAATGGGAGGCGTTGACGGAGATAGCGGCTATAAAAAATATCCTCCCGGGAAAAACTCATTTTCAATTACTGGAACAGGAGGAAAGGGTATTGTTACCATTAAAAGGGTCCGTTACAGATCGCTTCCCGCAGAAAATTATATAACGGGTAAAGGAGTCCGTATAAAAAAGATCGAATATCTTGATAATAATGTGGTAGCGGATGCCTTAACAAGAAGGTACGAGTACAAGAATTTTGACGGCAGCAATAAAACCAGCGGCTACCTTAACGATATTGAAGATATACAGACCGTAGTCTATAAAAATGTGAAAGAGACCGTTGGAGTTAACAAAGGCTATACAAAATATTACTATAAGACCCTTTTTGATAAAACCGATCCCATGCAGAGTACTCAGGACTCTCTCGTTATGGTTGGAAACGAAATACGGTATGCTAATATTCTATCCAACGGATTGCTTGAAAAAAAAGAAATCTATGATAACAATAACCTTTTGCTGCAAAAAGATATGATCCTTTCAGATATGCGTTCACTGGGTGGCTCCTACGTTGCGGTGGGAGATTATTATGGAACACCCATTGATGTTGTCAGAAACGGGATTATTAAAAACCAAAAAACCATTTCAGAAACCTATACGCCGTCAGGAACTTATACCAGTACCTCAGAAATTACAAGGAATATCAGTGACTACAATATTGTGTCTCAAAAAAACACAGGAACAGATGGCCTTATAACGGAGTCCACCATAACCTATCCATGGGATAAACGTCTGAATGACCCAAGACTGTGGAATGCCGGGATAACAAACATTCCGCTTATCGTTGAAACCAAGAGAAACGGAACAACGGTATCAAAATCGGAGACCCAATATGAAAATACTTCGCACTTTTATCCGACCTCCCAGATAAGCTATCTTCCGGATAACCTTTCGCAATCCATTAAAAATGTTTTTTATGATATGTATGATGATAAAGGCAATCCCGTGCAGTACACTGTATTCCCTGAAGCAGGCTCTACCGGAATATCCACAACCATTATTTACGGATACAACAAAACGTTGCCTATTGCTAAAATAGAAGGTGCCAAACTGTCGGATATACCGGCTTCCCTTATTACGGCAATTGTAAATGCTTCCAACGAAGATGCCAATGCCACTGCTGCGCAGGAAGACGCCAAAGAACTGGCGTTGATTGATGCATTAAACACCTTTAAAAACGATGCTTCACTTCAGAATTTTATGGTGACCTGTTATACTTATAATCCATTAATTGGAATTACCACCACCATACCACCAAATGGAATCATGGAGCTTTACAAATACGACTCCTTCAACAGGCTGCTCAAAACAGTAGACGTGAACGGAAACACCATAAAAGAATATCAGTATAACTACAAACAATAACCATCATCATGAAAAAATCAATTCTATTTATTTTGTTGTTTGTAGCACAAATCATTTCGGCACAGACACCAACCGCCACCGAAAATTATATTTATACAAAAACATACCTTTCTGCGGACGGAAGTAAAAAAACAGAAACCGTACAATATTTTGACGGATTGGGAAGAGCCAAAGAAGTCGTTCAGGTAAAAGCAACCCCTTTGGGAAAAGACTTAGTAGTCCCTGTAACCTATGACCAGCTTGGGAGGCAGACCAAAACCCTGCTGCCCGTTCCCGTAGCCACTGCCAATTCCGGCATCCATGGTACCGATGAAAGCACCGTAAACAGCTATTACGGAGTGGGCAATGCATTTTCCGAACAAAAGCTTGAAAACTCTCCCTTAGCCAGAGTACTCGAAGCAGCCGGCCCCGGAACAGAATGGGCGATGTCAACCGGACATACCACCAAGATGCAGTATCTTACCAATACCACTGCCGATCAGGTAAAAAAATACACTACCTCGGTTTCCTGGAGCAATGCTACCCTTACCACCGGCATCAGCAGTGTATCATTCTATGATGCCAACCAGCTCTCTAAAAACAAAATAACCGATGAAAACGGAAATGTCACCATAGACTTCAAAAATTCCGAAGGCAAAACCGTATTGCTGAGAAAAGGAGAAGGTGCCGATAAACTGGACACCTATTACCTGTACAACACTTACGGGCAGCTGGCCTTTGTGATCTCTCCCAAAGCAGACCAGCAGATTACGTCCGGCAACAATACCATAACCACGCAGATCCTGGATGATCTCTGCTACCAATACGTCTATGACAATAAATTCAGGCTCGTAGAGAAAAAACTTCCGGGCAAAGGCTGGGAATATATGGTCTATGACCTTCAGAACCGTCTCGTAGCTTCCCAGGATGCCAATATGAGAAACAACCCGGAAAGCCCTAACAAATGGCTTTTTACCCGTTACGACAAATTGGGAAGAGCAGTGTATACAGGCCAGTTTACCGGAGGAACCAGACTGCAGGAGCAGAATAACGCCAATGCCAAAGGGCTGAATAATGAAAGCAGAAGCACCACCGCCTTTACCCTGAACGGGCAGGAGATCTTTTATACCAACACTGCGTATCCTTCCGCTACATTCGTTCCCTATAGCATTAATTATTACGATACCTATCCTGTCGGTAATCGTGATTTTACTTTCTATCCGCTCAATACGGAGGTATTGACGTTTTATATGACCAACACCATTCAGTCGTTCTCCAGCAATGGGGTCAACAGCGTAAGAAGTTTGAAATCCATGCCTACCTCCTCCTATGTCAAAAACCTGGATGACGACAGCTGGTCTGCTTCCCATATCTGGTATGATGCCTTGCTGAGACCTGTAGGAAGTAAGAACGTCAACCACTTAGGAGGTTATACCAATACTGAAAAAGAGCTTGATTTTTCAGGAGCCGTATTGCGTGCCAATACCTTCCATAAAAAAGCAAATGCCAATACCGAAACCGTAATTAAAGAAAGATTTACCTATGACGATCAGTACAGGCTAAAGCAGCACTATCACCAGGTGAACGGAAATACCGAAGAGCTCCTGGCACAATATGCATACAATGAGCTGGGGCAGGTTTCCGGAAAAACCTTAGGAAACGGGATCCAGGATATCAACTATACCTACAATATCAAAGGAATGGTGACCAAAGTCAACGATCCTTCCAACCTCAACGGGAAGCTTTTCGGATATGAGCTGAAATTCGCCTCCACTTCCGATGCTTCGGTGGCACCTGCCAATTATAACGGGAACATCACCGAAATGATCTGGAAAAGTACCGCTGATAATACCCTGAAAAAATACAGCTACCGCTACGATCAGTACAACAGGCTGTTGGCGGGAGTGTACCAGGAGCCGGAAACCACCATTCCCCAGAATGGCTTCTACAATGAAACCATGAACTACGATGCCAACGGAAACATTACCGGTCTGCAGAGGAACCAGAAAAACACGGGTGGTTCTGCGGCGCAGATTGATAACCTTACCTATGCCTATGCAGGCAACAGGCTACTGACGGTAACTGACAGCTCGCAGAACTATGCCGGCTATCCCGATGTCTCAGGAAACACCATCGGGTACGATGACAACGGAAACATGAAGAACCAGCTAGACAAAGGAATATTGCAGATCGATTATAACCTTCTGAACCTTCCTAAAAAGATCACCTTCAATCAGACATATGAAGTAAGAAATGTAATCACAGGGTTATACGATACGAATAATATTACCACCCAATATACGTACCGTGCAGACGGGGTAAAGCTGAAAAAGCTCTATACGTATGGAATCGCAAAAAACAGTTTGGAAGTATTTAAAACCACGGAATACCTCGATGGTTTTCAATATGAATTTGAAGGAGCGTTTTTATTAGATTCTGTATTGAAGTTCGTGCCGACTTCAGAAGGCTATTACAATTTTGAAAATAATAAGTATATTTACACCTATACCGACCATTTGGGAAATGTGCGTCTCAGCTACGCTAAAGGTACCAATGGCAGCGCAGAAGCTCTTGAAGAAAACAGCTATTATCCATTTGGGTTAAAACAGCAAACGCCGGCAATAGGAGTAGGAAATCCTGCCTATAAATACCAATATAATGGCAAAGAATTACAGGAAGAAACCGGATGGAACGATTACGGGGCAAGAATGTATATGTCCGATATCGGAAGATGGGGCGTGGTAGATCCTTTGGCAGAAAGCAGCAGGAGATATTCTCCTTACGCGTATGCACTTAATAATCCTATGAGATTTATTGATCCTGACGGAAGAAGTGCAATGGACAGTTTTTATAACTACCATAATTATTCTAATGAAAACCGTCCTATGTTTTCTACGGATAATGATGGGAATATGTATACTAACCCAATCTATCAGCATAACAGTTATATTGATGCTACAGGAGCTGTTGGTGGAAGTGGTGGAGGAAACCCCGCGTTAAATATTATTCTTAATTTTCTAAGAGCAGATAAAGAAAATCTTGGAAGTTTTGTAGATAGTGATTTCGAAAAAAATGGATGGCATGTCATTGATGCTACAACCTTAACAGATGCCTTAACTAAATTAACTGAATATTTGGGAAAAAGCCAAGCAGATAATATTTATATTAATGCACATGGTCTGGTAGGCAAACGTTATACTTTTGATAAAGATGGAACTGCTATTCGTAATCCAGAAACCGGTGAATATATATTGACAGATGATACTGGTTTTTATACCAACCTTGAAACTGAAAAAATATATGGAACCGATCTCCAACAGTACAGTTCTGATTCTAGTAAATTATCTGTCGCCAAAAAAGGCAGCATAGATAGTCTTATTGGGATTGGTAATTATGTTAAAGATGGAAAAAATCTAATCATGGGATCTTGTTTCTCAGCAAATGATGTGCTTTTTGGTACAGGGCTTTCTTCCAACATAAAATCCAGAGATATTTTTGCAAATAGGGATTATTCAAGTTTATGGCCAAATAGTCAAGGGACTATAAGATTTCAAGACTTTACTGGATTTAATCAAACTTCCAAGAAAAATTACGAAAATGGATGGGTTTGGTATAGAGATGGTAAAGCTACTCAAACAAATTTTAATATTATAATGACAAAATATGGAGTCAAAACAATTAAATAAAATAGTATTTTTAATAGCTATAGTTTTTAGCTTAAATGGATTTTCTCAAATGAAAATGGTAGATATAGATGATAAAAAATTTTCTATTAATTTAACTACTGAAAAGAAAGATATTATAAAAATATTAGATAATAATTCATATAGTGTATTTTATATTTTAGATAGAAGAGGGCTTGATTTTGATAAAGGTGTAGGAACTGTTGATATGGCAAATCTGATCTTTTTTTCCAAAAAATATAATAAAGGAATTCTTACTACTTTTAAACAAGGTATAATGCACGATAAAAAATCTGTTTATAATATAACCTTATATACAGGATCAACAGGGAAATATATGTTTTTACCATCAATGATTATAGTAGATAAAGATTTTAATTATGAGTACTTAATGGAATATTATTATATGCCTATATCACCATATAAAAATGATATTTACAAATCGTGTATTGCCATACAGGATATTAAAAATTATTGTAACATAGCGAAAATCGATTTAAAAGATAATATTGTTTATGAAAATATAGATGATATCCTTAGTAACATTTCAAAAATAAATAACGGTGAAACAGGAAAAAACTGTAATTCTATTTCGAATGAGAGTTTGAAATATATTTTTCCGAAAAAAATAGATAAATATGGACGTGTTTATTATAAAAAATAACAGGTCATGGGGTGGTGTTGGTAGTATTGGTAGTGTTTCAGAGTTAGTGATGAACCTTTTTTGAAAATTAAATCATTGATTTTCAATATTTATTAAAGAATATAATCTTAAAAGGTAGTGTTTCAGAGTTAGTGATGAGCTTTTTTTGAAAATTAAATCATTGATTTTCAATGTTAATTAAAAAAGATAATTATAAAACAAGAGTAGGAGAATACCTACTCTTGTTTATTTTTGAAGAAAAAACATACGCAAATGATTGAAGATCATTCCTCGTGTATCAGAGTTAGTGATACAAAAATCTGCTGTTTCTGTTATTCAAAGCATATTATTAAAAATGGGACTACAAAAACAGGAAAACAACAGTATTTCTGCAAAAACTGTCATAAAAGATTTATAGAATATTATACTTATAATGCTTATCGTAAAACTACCAATTCAAATATCATTCAACTGACAAAGGAAGGCTTAGGGATAAGAAGTACGGCCCGGATATTAAAAATTTCAACAACAACCCTGCTTAAAAGAATTACCTGTATTGCCGGTAAGATTTGCCAACCTGAAAATTACATCCATCAGCAGTATGAACTTGATGAAATGAGAATCTTTATCAAGAAAAAAGCAAATCCTCAATGGTTGGTGTATGCCATTAATAAAAATACCAAAACCATCGCAGCATTCTATATTGGAAAAAGAACAAACAAGACCCTAAATGCTGTTATAAAAACTGTAATGCATTCAAAGCCGCAAAAGATTTATACCGATAAACTTAGAAATTATCAATACCTGATTCCAAAAGAAATCCATGATACTAAAAGATTTGGAACCAACTCCATAGAAAGGAAAAATTTAAGTATCAGAACCCACCTTAAAAGACTGAACAGAAGAACAATTTGTTTCAGTAAAAGTAGTTTGATACTTGGCTGTATCTTAAAAATATATTTTTGGTTATAATCATAAAGTTTCAAAATAAAAAAGAGACTGTCTCAAAAGTGTCATTCTGAACGAAATAAAATGTAGTGAAGAATCTCATGTATTTGGCTATCAATAAGATTCTTCCTTCGTCAGAATGACAAAAAGCCAATTATTTGACTTTTGAGACAGCCTCTTTTCTCTTAACACTAGACTTTATTTAATTGTTTCGCTGTAGTATACAGGAGCGAAGTTTTTCTCATCAAATCCCATAATAATAACCTTATAGCTTTTCGCGTCATCGTTATTGAAGAACTGTACGGTCGTCGGTTCTTTGGGTTGTACCTGCAGATAAGGATTCCAGTAAAGCGTACTTCGGAGATCCTGCAAAATGCTGTTAAAATTGTCATTCCCATATATAGGGCTCACAAATGGGGTTTCTTTATCGAAGCCGTTCAGTGTTATTTGTTTCAGTTTTGAAGGGATACTGGAATTGCTTACAGAGCCCGTAATGCCGCCTCTTCGGGTATAGATAGCGATGGCGCCGCTTCCGCCCAATCCACCAGCAAAGAAATCTTTAATCACTTTTACCATGGCGATATCTGATGTGGAGATGGTATTTATCTGTGAAGGATCAATCCTCATTTCATCCAGGTAGATGTTTACCGTACTTCCTCTCATTTTCGGAACGTAATTTCCCATATCCATCTCCAGAGTCAGTCCGGCAACCCTTCCCTGCAGCCACTGCAGGATGTTCATAGATCCCTGTGCAGAGTTATTGTTATCATTCACAAAATCGAAAATGGTTTCATTCGCTCCCTGGAATAACGGACCGCTTAACTTTTCATTAAGCTCTCGGGTTTTATCTTTTTTAGACTGGATCAGCTTTACTTCCTCAATTAGGGTTGCTTTCTCGTTGATGGTATTTTGGGTGCTCTTGGTTACCATATACCTTTTGATTTCAGGGGCAGGCTTTTCTTCGCCGGTACGCTGTACCAGGATATAATTATTAGAAGGAAGGTTTCCCTTTAGAGGAACAAAAGAAAAATCAGGCTGAAAAATAACCTGCACCTGCTCTTTAGGAATCTTGGGATCATTGAGCTGGTAAGAAAACTTAATGGCATCCTCAAAAATCAGTCCTCTTAAAGAAAAGAAGCCTTTCGAATCGGTCTTTACCTGATAGATTTTCATCCCTTTATCCGGCATGCTGAACAATAAATTCATATCTGTATCAGGAGCGGGTTTACCCTGGATGGTTACTTTTCCTTTATAAGAAATGTAAGGTTGAGGCTGGTAGCTGATAATAGGGTAGGTTCCGGCCATGATCGCGTTCCAGTCAAACCTTTTCCATTTTTCGGTAATTAAAAGGGCATCCAGTGCTTCAGAATTGTGATTGGGGGCGAAATATTGAGCCGGAGAATATATTTTTGAAGGAATATCTTCGGTAAGCCATAACGTACTCAGCATGCTGTTTTCATCTTCCGGGTTTTCAGAATTTCCATCGAGAACCAGTACGGCATAGCCTTCCTGATCAGGATTTTGAGCGATCGTGAAAGAATTGGAAGCTCTTGGGGATTCATTAAGGGATAAAGACTCAAGTGCAGGCTTTTTGATTTTTAACTGATCAGGCTGTACAAAACAAAGTCTTTGCGCGACTACATTTTCCTTAGCATCAAATACGGTAAGCTGCAATATACCATTGATGAGTTGACTGGTAGGAATGGAATAGCTCTTTTCCAATATTTTTTCTGAATTCACCTTAAAAACCAGCTGGTTGTTGATCATGGCAATGACTTTATACAACGTTCCCGGAGCAATGTTTTTAGATGCTAAAGAAAATTTTATAGCGTCATTACCGCTCGTTACCTTAAGATGAATTCCGGAATCAGCAACAGGAGGTAAATCTATCGCCTGTTTATTTCCCTTTGAGTCAGTAACGATAAGCTGGTATTTTTTTCCGGTTTGGGGAGTGATTGAAAATGCTCCGACATTCTGGTCAAATCCTTTAAAAGAAGTTATTTTTACATCCGGTTTCTCAGCATCTACCACATAGCCGCTCCAGTCAGACGGAGTGAGGCCTTTAGACTGCAATCGGACAGCAAATTTGGTATTAATTCCATCTATAAAAGTTCCGCTTTCCGGAAATGCAGCGGCAGTCCATTTCGAATCGGTATTGGGCACAAGTTTTTGGGGCGAAGAAGGATTATAGATAACGACAGGTTTTATAGCCTGAAAATCTTCATTGAAATTGGCCATCCAGGTGGTGTAGGCACGAACATAATAAATCCCTTCTTTCAGGCTTTCGGGTAAGGTAAAATTGCCGCTGCCCTGCCCATTGATTAAAGGGACAATTTTTTTGCCGATCTGTACTTTGTTGCTGTCGTACAGTTCTACAAATAAAGACGTGGAAATACCAGAAATATCATAACCGTCGAAAACGAAAGATTTGAACCAAAGATTTTCCCCGGCAATAAAACTGTTTTTATTAAATACCAGATGCACTTTTTCCTGAGGATACTTTTCTGAAAACAGTTCCAGTGCTTTTTCCGCCTTATCCTGTGCCCGGAAACAGGCTGCTGCCATTATCATAAACAGAAAGGAGATGAGTTTTTTTGACATACCAACAAAAATATCTGTTTGAAATATTTAAGGATAAAAGTACGCGATTTGATGCTTTACTACAATGGCAATCAGTCTAAAGGATATTAAAATATTATTAAAAATGAGGTCGGTTTATAGGCGGTTAAGTATTTGAATGAGAAAAATAAACAGCATTGGTATCATTTATTGATGTATGTTAATAAAAGCAATGGAAGATGGACTTATCTTTGGGACCTTAAACAATTCAGGAAATGGAATATTTTCAGGATATTTCATTTTGCTTATATTTAGAACATAAACTTTTAAACAATAGAATAATATGAAAAAAATCAGTGTAATTGCATTAGTAGGAGTAGGATTGCTTTTGGCATCTTGTAACAAAAACAAATCAGCTGAAGCAGCAGCTACGGGAACAGAGCAGGCAGTAGCAGAAAGCAAAGGAGAAGTATTGGCAGTGGATACAGTAGCTTCTGTAGTGAACTGGAAAGCTTTTCACAAAGGAGGAATGGCTCCTCGTTGGGGAACTTTGACGGTAAAATCCGGAGATCTTAGCATCGAAAACGGGAATGTAGCAGCTGGGAACTTTGTCATCGATATGAACTCTCTTAAAGTAGATCCGGCTTCAGTTACTGAAAAAGATAAAAAACCGGCTGACCTTGAAGCTCACTTGAAAAACCCTGACTTCTTCGATACGGCAAAAAATCCAACCTCTGACTTTAAAATCACCAGCGTAACAGATCTTAAAGAAGCACCGAAAGATGCTGTAGCAGGAGCTAACAAAACAGTAAGCGGAAACCTTACTCTATCCGGAAAAACAATGAATGTTACCTTCCCGGCTAAAGTAGACGTTGCAGAAGGTACTGCAGCAATTCAGGCTAAATTTACAGTAAACAGAGCAGACTGGGGAATCAAATTCGGAACTTCTGAAGCAGATCCTGCAGAATGGATGATCAGCAAAGACATCGAAATCGCAGTAGACGTGAAAGCTAAGAAATAATATTGTTAGACTATAAAATCTTTGAAGCTGTCTTTTTATAAGGCAGCTTTTTTTTTATGCTCCGAATCATCCTGAGACTGCCGTTTTTATTCCGAATCCGGAAATTCTGTCACATTCCTAAATCGAAAAAGATATTTTATCCCAAATCATTTTTCAAAAATGTCTATAAAAATAAAAAATTTTTAAGGGGCATTATTTAGAGGATTTGAGGTTAAAAACATCTAAAAATGTTTCCTAAAGTTTATTTTTGATAAATTATTAAACACGACAAGTCTTGTCGCTACACAATAATACCTTTGCTTTATCAATAGCAGGAGTAGCTAAAAAACACTATTAGGTGATAAAATTTACAATTATTTCATTATAAATCTAACCAGTGTGAAGTAAAAATAATATTTTTGTAAAAACTCTAACAACTATTAACAAATAAACTTGAGATGAAAAAACTCTATATCGGTGCATACTTTCTATGCACAGTTCTGAGCGTTTCGGCTCAGGAAGTTTTATGGCAGAAAGACATCAAATCCACCACTCAGGATTTTCTAAGCCAGGTAACTCCAACCGTAGACCTTCAATACTTAATTACCGGAAGCTCCATTCAGTCTAAAAGCCTGTCGCAAGCAGCCAGCAGCCAAAAGCAGAACAACGGTTACGATTTCCATCTCGTAAAACTCAACCAACAGGGAGAAGAAGTCTGGGAAAAATACTTTGCAGGTAAGAACCACGATTACCTTTCCGCATCCCTATCCACTCAGGACGGAGGCTTTCTCTTAGCAGGAACTTCCTATTCAGGCAAAGGGCTAGACAAAAAAGACGATTCCAAAGGAGGCTCCGATATCTGGTTGATTAGAATCAATGAATTTGGTGATGAATTATGGCAGAAAACCATTGGAAGCACTTCCGATGAAGAAGCCAGAGCTGTCATTCAAACCACCGACTTAGGCTTCGTTGTCGCAGGAAATATTCAAAACTCTGCAAATGGCTATGGTTCCAAAGATGTTCTTGTCATTAAACTAGACAAAAACGGAAAAGAAATCTCCCAACTTATTTTAGGCGGGAAAGGCTTAGACGAAGTAGAAAAAATGATTCCAACGAGAGACGGAGGAGTTTTATTAGGAGTCTATTCCAGAAGTTCCGAGTTTCGAGGTTCGGGTTCCGGATTACAGAATTCGGAGACAAATTCAGGTACTGGCAGTACTACCACGAATCCCGAATCCCGTTACCCTAAATCCACGAATAATCAAGGAGAAGGCGATTACTGGATCATTAAGCTCAGCAAAGAAGGCAAAGTGGAATGGGAAAAGAACTATGGCGGAACAGGAGACGATCACTTAAGAACATTAGCTATGACTACTTCAGGCTTTATCATAGGAGGCGAAAGCCGTTCCGAGAGATCAGGCAATAAAACCGTAGGCATAGAAGAAGGTACCGACCTTTGGCTCATCTCCTTAAACGAAAGAGGCGAAGAAATCTGGCAGAAATCCTACAACTTTAAAAACAGGGATGTTTTAATGGGAATGCATGTCATCTTAGGTCATAACGAAAGAGAAAAGAATAAAGACCTCACCAAAGGAATACTACTTGGAGGCTATACCCAGGCAGAAGGCAGAATAGAAACCGATGATGAAACCTTCTGGATGCTGTATGTAGATGAAAACGGTAACGAACAGTGGAGAAAACATGTAAAAGGCGAATCCAGAAAGAGAGAAGAAAGACTTTCGGATATTAAACTGAATAGAGACGGCTCTATTATTCTGGCAGGAACCAGTGCTGAAGAATTAGGCAAAGAGAACTGGAAGATTGTAAAACTCGGAGATCAGCAGGTAGACCAGCTCATAGAAAAGCAGGATATCAGGATCTATCCGAATCCGGTATCCGATTATACCTATGTAGAAATTGGCTTTGATTTCAAGGAAGCGGATATTACGATGTATGATATGTCAGGAAGACAGCTCCAACAAATCAAAACCAAGAACAGGGTAACCAAGATCAATACTCAGCCTTTGATACAGGGAGCTTACCTGATTACGATAAAAACAGACGATAACAAAACTGCGAATGCTAAACTGATTAAGAAATAAACAGATGAAGAAAAATATATTAATTATAATATTGACATGTTTGGCATATGCTATAAATGCTCAAACTCCGACGCAGGAGGGCAAAAGTTACGTGGGAAATATCAATGAAATGTTCCCCCCTGCACCAACTTCGAATAATCTAATGAAATTTGAAGAAGTTCCTGTAAGCTATTATACAGGGGTTCCGGATATAAATATTCCTTTATTTAATATTCCTACAAGCAATAAAGATGTTGCGGTGAATATTCAATTAAAATATCACCCTTTAAATGCAAAACCAGATGATAGGTCTGGTGAAACTGGACTGGGTTGGAGCTTAATAGCAGGAGGAACTATTACTAGAACAGTAAGAGGAGGAAGCCCTGATGAAAAAAATAGAACTATATCTCATTCTTCTCCTCCAAAAGTGAAATTTGGAATCTATGATCATTTCCAGAATCCCACATATAAAATCATAAATGATGATTTTTCTTTCAATTTTAATGATTATACTTTTTATTGTGGCGTGGGAAGATTTGATACAGAATATGATCTTTATCAATATAATTTTATGAATTATTCCGGAAGATTTTATATTACAAAAACTTCAGCTGGGGCATATGTTTTAGAGAAATTAGATAAGAATAATCTTCAGATTGTATGTGGCGAAATTGATATGTATGGTGTGATAAAATCCTTTATTATCACAGACGATAAAGGGGTAAAATATATTTTTGATGCTAAAGAGAGGTCACAAAAAAATATTGTTACGGTAAAGATAGGGATGACAACTAGTGAAGGACAGCTGATTCCTACTATGGATATTGCTGATTATTTTACGTCATTTCACTTAGTAAAAATTAATGATCAAAATAATACAAATTTAGTTGAATTTAATTATGATCTTTCCTCGGAAGTAAAATTCAAGGAAACACCTACCATTACTTATAGATCGGCTAGTAATGTTTATTATACTAATTATTCTCTACAACAAACGGGGCAATTACAAAGTCCGGATGGTAGTATGCCGGGATCTCTGGAAAATCAAACAGTGTATAATAATTCTCAAACGAAATTACTTACAAGTATTGATATTAAGGGAAAAGGGCAGATATATCTGAATTATGAACAAGGCCGACAAGATTCAAATTATTCGGAGCCTGTTAATCTTTATAAACTGAAGTCTATTCAATCAAATTATTCAGGACAGCCTTCTACACAATACACAGAGAAGTATATTTTTGATTATGATTATTCAAATGTTGAATTTCAAACACTTACTGGATCTGAACCTCTTCGTAAAATGCTTCTGAAAAAAGTTACTAAAAGTATATTAAACGGGCAGAGCTCAGAATACTGGTTAGACTACAACACCAACTCGTCTGTACTTAAAAAAGATGATTGGGGATATTATAAATCTTCTGCGGGTTTAAGTTTAAATAATGACATTGTTACCGATGTATTAAAATCAATAACATACCCTACGAAAGGGAAAGCCATCTTTAATTTTGAAGAGAATGAATTTAGTTATAACCCTACCGAGCAAGAGGTAATGACACCGGTTACAGGGTATAATCAAATGAATGATTTTGAATTCAGTATAAATTTCTTGCAATTTAATAATCTTTATAAACAACAATTTTTTACAATACAATCAGCACAATCTGTTAATTTGGATCTTTGGTTGGGAAATTTGATTTATTTTAACTGGAAGCTTCAGCTATTTAAGAAAAATACTGACAATACATTTTCTCCGGTTGTTTATGAGTTTGCATATCCCGCCCAAACATGTAATAAACCTCAGCCCTCTAATTGTTTTGTTCTGAATCCTGATCCCAATGGTGAAATTAAATCGGAATTCCACCCAAGTGTATATCTTGAACCAGGAACTTATTATGCTACTTTAAGTGGAGATTTTGGTCCTTCTAATGCAGCACCTACTAATGAGACTTTCGTAGCACATACAGCTGAGCCAACGTATATAGATGTTAAAATATATAAAGGTGGCGGAATAAGAATTAAGAATATTTCTTATTATGATGACGCTTCAGCTAACGATTTTGCTAAAAAGTATATATATAGTTATAAAAATCTTGATGATGCTCAAAGAAGCAGTGGAGCTTTGGTTTTTCCAAAACCGATTTTTAAGCTTTTGGAAAGCTATTCGTACCAAAATACAATCAGTAATCCTACCATAATGTATAGTGCTGATTTTAATGTGACGACAGACTATAATATTCTTCCGGTGCAGAAAACCCAAGGGGGAGATGTTGGTTATAAATACGTTACAGTAGAACAGATTGATAAGAATAATAATAAAAAAGGAAGAACAGAATATAAATTCAGATCCCCAATTGATTATCCGAATGAAGGAACTGTTGTGGTAACATTACCTCCGATTCCAATTCCTAACCAGGATTATTTAAGAGGACAAGTGATTTCTGAAAAAAAATACGATTCTAATAATAATTTAGTTACAGAAACAATTACAGATTATACAAGTTCGGAATATCAGAAAAATGATGGTGTTAAAATTAAAGATAACTTTTCCAATAATATGATAGCTGAGTTATTCTCATTCAATAGTTATCAGGATATGGTTAACCATGGGTTTATGCAGCCATTAACCACGCCATATAAAAACTTTGAAAAATTTGGAGTGACTTTACCTACTCAAAAAGTAGAGAAATCTTATTTCTATAAAAATGGAATTTCGAATATGATATCTACAACCACAAATAATAGCTATAACCCAAGGGACTATCTTATTTCGGTAACAAAAAGTTTTTCTGACGGAGAATCAAATAATATCAGTTATCAATATGCTCACGAAAAAAACGATATAAGATTGATTACTGCCAATATGATTGGTATTCCTTTAGTAACCGAAGAAAAGAAGAATAATAAAACGATCAGTAAAATAGAAACTTTTTATAATGATATGAACCATTACTTTCCGAGTTCATTGATGTCTTATGATCTGCAAAATCCAACTACTGGAACGACAGAAGTCACTTATGATAAATACGATGATAAAGGTAACTTACTGCAATATACCACCAGAGATGGAGTTGTAACATCAATCATTTGGGGGTATAATAAGACTCTTCCTATCGCTAAAATTATTGGAATAGATTATACTTCTATTTCGGCTTCTTTTAGTGATGTAGATATTGTAAATGCATCGAATACTGATGCCGGAGCAGGAATAAACAATGACGAAACATCACTTCTCAATACATTAGCTGCTTTCAGAAATGCCTATTCAAGACATCAGGTTACTACCTATACTTACGATCCGTTAGTGGGTGTAAGAAGCATCACTCCTCCCTCAGGGATACGAGAAGTATATATTTATGACTCTGCCAACCGCCTGAAAGAAGTAAGAGAACAGAACCAGACAGGTAAACTCTTAAAAGAATACCAATATCACTATAAAAACTAATATTACGATGAAAAAACTCATCATTCCCATAAGCGCCTTATTCATTACCGGTTGGAGCCAAGCACAGCTCAGTACAACAGAAAACTATGTATATACTAAAAACTACTTAGATTATAACGGAATCACTCCTACCAAGACCTCAGAAACCGTTCAGTATTTCGATGGGTTGGGAAGGCCTAAGCAGGTGATCAATATCAAAGCGACTCCTTCCAACAAAGATGTTGTTACTAAAATAGTCTATGACCAGTTCGGAAGACAGACCTTAGATTACCTTCCCGTTCCCCAAATCGGAACACAAAACGGCGGAATCTATACCGATCCATTAGCTAATGTAACGAGTACTCCTTACGGATCAGAAAAGATCTATGCCGAAAAACAATTGGAAAACTCTCCATTAGATAGAATTCTAAGCCAAAAGCAGGTTGGTAATGCATGGGACAACAAACCTGTACAGTTTGGATATGATGCCAATATCGATGGGGAAGTAAAGAAATATACTACTTCTTTCAATTATTCCACATTTGAATCTTCTATACCTGTTTCCACAACTTACGGAGCTAATCAGCTGTATAAAAATACCATAACTGATGAAGATGGAAACAAAACCATAGAATTTAAAAATGGTAAAGGACAAGTGGTATTGGTAAGGAAAATGTTGAATACCACAGACAGTGCCGATACCTATTACGTGTATAACGATTATGATCAATTAGCGTATGTCATACCTCCTTTGGCATCTGTTGTTACATCATTAGATCAGACTGTATTGAATAATTTATGTTATCAGTACAAGTACGACAGCAGAAACCGCTTGGTTGAGAAAAGACTTCCTGGAAAAGACTGGGAGTATATGGTCTATGATAAAGCAGATCGCTTGATCATGACTCAGGATGCTAACTTAAATGATAAAGGAAAATGGTTATTCACGAAATATGACCAATTTGGAAGAGTAATCTATACAGGACTTATTGCGGGGGGCAGTAGAGAAAGTATGCAATCACAGGCAGGTCCAATTGTTATTGCAGAATCGAGAGATGCGACAGGATTTACCAAAAACGGGATGCAGGTTTACTACACCAATAATCTGTTCTATGAATTTGAAACCATTTTAAGTGTTAATTATTATGATAGATATCCGGAAGGAACTCCTGCTTTTATCCCCACTATTTCCAATCAAAGTGCAGTATTAACAGATAATATAAATTCAGAGCTTAACACAAAAAGCTTGCCTTTGGCATCCTATGTAAAAAATATAGAAGACGACAACTGGACGAAGAACTACAGTTATTATGATACAAGAGGAAGAATAATTGCTACCCATTCCATCAACCATTTGGGAGGCTATACCCAGACAGAATCCAGGCTTGATTTTGCAGGCTTGGTTCAGCAGACCATTACCCGCCATAAAAGGATTTCAAGTGATGCCGAAAGAATCATCACTGAAAATTTTGAGTACGACAATCAAAATAGACTGAAAGTCCACAAGCATAAAGTAGATAATAATCCCCAGGAAGAAATCTTAGCACAGAATGAGTATAATGAAATCTCACAGCTTATCACAAAGAAAGTGGGAGGATCGTCTTTGGGAGCCGGCCTTCAGGATGTGAATTATGCTTACAATATCCGGGGCTGGATGACAAAGATTAACGATCCTGAGAATCTAGGAAACGACCTTTTTGGGTATGAAATAAAATATACCAACCCGGAAAATACCAACCAATCATCACCAAAATATAACGGGAACATATCCGAGATTGATTGGAGAACGGCATCCAGCTTTAATAACAACAAAAAAAGATACTCTTATCAATATGACGGACTCAATAGACTTCTGGCTGGAATTTATTCAGAACCTGGATCTTCAATTATAGCGAACAATAATTATAATGAACAGCTGACGTATGATCTTAATGGTAATATTCTTACCTTAAAAAGATTTTCTAAACCTTCTTCGGGAACAACAGCAGAGCTTATAGATGATTTAGAATATAAGTACACCGGTAATCGACTGAATAAAATACAATTACCTGCAGGCGTTGCAAATAATTATTCAGGATATAATGCAGCACAAAATGATTTTGGATATGATGATAATGGAAATATGAAAGTTCATATGGATAACGGAATCAGTTCCATAGACTATAATTACCTGAACCTTCCCAATAAGATTTTAACAAGTCCTCAGGTATTCTTCAATACCTATCAATTGTATTATAAATACAGATCAGATGGACAAAAAGTTGAGAAAACATATATTACTTCACAGATGGATGTTGTAGGGAATCTGGAACCTGTTGAGCTTAAGACGTATTATCTGGATGGTTTTCAGTACTCTCAGAATGTTAATTTTGGCTCAGTATCTCCGCTTTTACTCCGTTTTATTCCAACCTCTGAGGGATATTATGATTTTGTGAAAAATAAGTATATTTACAATTATACAGATCATTTAGGAAATATAAGATTGAGTTATATGAAAGGGGTATCTGCATTAGAAATTCAGGAAGAGAATAATTATTATCCTTTTGGATTAAAACATGAAACCACTTATTTGGGGCTAGCGAATGGAAAGTATTATAATTACCAGTATAACGGGAAGGAGCTACAGGAAACAGGGATGTATGATTATGGTGCAAGAATGTATATGCCGGATCTGGGTAGATGGGGGGTAATAGATCCGTTGGCTGAAATATATCGTCGTCATTCTCCATATTCTTATGCAGTGAATAATCCAATCATGTTTACTGATCCGGATGGGATGCAAATAGACCCAGTAAATCAAAAAGAATGGGACGGATTAAAAAGTTCCGTAACTTCTAAAAGAGATGAATTACAAAAAGAAGTTAATAAAATAAATCAAAAAGCTCAAGATAAAGGTTGGGATGCTAAAACCTTAGCATCAAAAATGGGGGATAAGCAAGATAGGTTAAATAGTCTTAATCAGTCTTTAAATAATATGTCTACTTTAGAATCCAGTGATCAAATGTATGGATTGAATAAAATGACAGGATCTGAAGGAATTACCTCTTATGATAAAAATACTGATAAGATAAATATTGGTTATGTAAATGAAGGGAATTTTGTTCACGAAATGACTCATGGAGCTCAATTTGAATCTGGAGAAATTGCATTTGATATTGAGAGTGGGAAATCCTTGGCCCAAGATTTAGATGATGAATCAGCGGCATATAAAGCACAAGCCGCATTCGATCCTTCTTCGGTTGGAGGCATGTCTATAAATAATATAAATAATAATTGGCTAACGACTTTACGTGACTCTTCTGGTCAGCAAGTTTATGGGGTTGGTGGAAGTGCCAAATCTGGTTTATTCGGAGTCTCAATAAACTCAACTGTTGGACAATTAATCCGAGCATATCCTGCAGCAAAAGAATCTATGAAAAGTTTAGATCAAAGTATTAAGTTGAGAGAATTCCAGGGTGTAAAATATAAAAATAAATAATGAGGCTATTAATATTTTATTTATTAATCGTATTGTGTTTATCTTCTTGTAATGCGCAAACTAATAATTTTATTCTAAGAGAAAAATATACATTGCATAAAAGTAAAAAGTCTTTAAATTATAATTTATATATAAATAAAGATTCCACATTTATATATACTATTGGATTTGGTGGAAGTTTGGTTACTGAATGCAAAGGAAAATGGAAACTTAATAATACTCGAGATTCTGTAGTTTTAAAATGTTATTCAGAAAAGCCTTTAGCGAGTCTTAATTTTACTTATATGGAAAATAGAATTAATATATTTAAAATCTCAAAAAAAGGTAAAACTTTAAGCAACGAAAGAATAGTTTTAAAATACAAATAAGATAAAATTCTGTTAATTGATGCAAGGAATGTAATTAGAAAGTATTATTGCTCAATTTTTAGGATTGAATACTAGGTATCATTTTATCTTTTGGAATAGAATATATATTAGATATACTCAAGCTTTTATAGCTTTATTCACTCTCTAATATGACATTTGTCTCGGTAGAGAAAAATATCCCTCGCATTTTGCGAGGGTTTTTAGTATTTATAAATAAAATAATTTATAAAACGCGACACGATTTGTCGCTGCACCATAATACCTTTGTTTTGGCGTTATCAGGGATAAATTGACACTAAAATAAGCTGATGAATTTCCGAAATATTTCAATACAAACCCTACCCATATGAAGTAAAAACCATATTTTTGCAACGTTTTTAAAAAATTAATAACAGTAAACTTAAACATAATACGGGATGAAAAAACTCTATATCGGTGCATATTTCCTATGCACAGTTCTGAGCGTTTCCGCTCAGGAAGTCCTATGGCAGAAAGACATCAAATCCACCACTCAGGATTTCTTAAGTCAGGTGACTCCAACCGTAGACCTTCAGTACTTAATTACCGGAAGCTCCATTCAGTCTAAAAGCCTGTCGCAAGAAGCCAACAGCCAACAGCAGAACAACGGCTACGATTTCCATTTAGTAAAACTCAACCAACAGGGAGAAGAAGTCTGGGAAAAATACTTTGCAGGCAAGAACCACGATTACCTTTCCGCATCCCTTTCCACTCAGGACGGAGGCTTTCTCTTAGCAGGAACTTCCTATTCAGGCAAAGGCCTTGACAAAAAAGACGACTCCAAAGGAGGTTCCGATATCTGGCTCATCAGAATTAATGAATTCGGAGATGAAGTATGGCAGAAAACCCTAGGCAGCACTTCCGATGAAGAAGCCAGAGCCGTAATCCAAACCACTGACTTAGGATTCTTTGTCGCAGGAAATGTTCAAAACTCTCCACAAGGTTATGGTTCCAAAGACGTTCTTGTTGTCAAATTAGACAAAACCGGAAAAGAACTCTCCCAGCTTATTTTAGGCGGAAAAGGCTTAGACGAAGTAGAAAAAATGATTCCAACGAGAGATGGCGGTGTTTTATTAGGAGTCTATTCCAGAAGTTCCGAGTTTCGGGATTCGGGGATAGGTTCGAGTTCCGAGATTCGTGGTTTGAGTTCCGGAACTCCCACCCCGAATCCCGTATCCCGTTACCCCAAATCCACAAATAATCAGGGAGAAGGCGATTACTGGATCATTAAACTCAGCAAAGACGGCAAAGTAGAATGGGAAAAGAACTATGGAGGAACAGGAGACGATCACTTAAGAACCGTGGCTATGACTACTTCAGGCTTTATCATAGGAGGCGAAAGCCGTTCCGAGAGATCAGGCAATAAAACCGTAAGCGTAGAAGAAGGTACCGACCTTTGGCTCATCTCCTTAAATGAAAAAGGTGAAGAGATCTGGCAGAAATCTTACAACTTTAAAAACAGGGATGTTTTAATGGGAATGCATGTCATCTTAGGACACAATGAAAGAGAAAAAAATAAAGACCTAACCAAAGGAATCTTACTCGGAGGCTATACCCAGGCAGAAGGCAGAATAGAAGCCGATGATGAAACCTTCTGGATGATGAAAACGGAAACGAACAGTGGCGAAAACACGTCAAAGGAGAATCCAGAAAAAGAGAAGAACGGCTTTCGGATATTAAACTAAACAGAGACGGCTCTATTATTCTGGCAGGAACCAGTGCAGAAGAACTAGGAAAGGAGAACTGGAAGATTGTAAAGTTGGGAGATCAGCAGGTGGATCAATTGATCGAAAAGCAGGATATCAGGATCTATCCGAATCCGGTATCCGATTATGCCTATATAGAAATTGGCTTTGATTTTAAGGAAGCGGATATTACGATGTATGATATGGCAGGTAGACAGCTTCAGAGTTTGAAAACCAAGAATAAGGTAACGAAGATCAATACCCAGCCTTTGATACAGGGTGCTTACCTGGTTACGATAAAAACAGACGATAATAAAACCGCTAATGCTAAACTGATTAAGAAATAAACAGATGAAGAAAATAGTTACTGCTATAAGCTTAATAGCCCTACAAATATCTTTTGCACAATCTACAGGACCTCAAATAAGAACAGATCTGCCTCAGATGATTCCCCCTTCCCCCACAGTATCGTCATTAATGAAGTTTGAAGAAGTTCCTGTGAGTAATTATACAGGAGTTCCGGATATTTCCATCCCTCTTTTTAATATCCCTTCACAATCAAAGGATGTTTCGGTGGATATAAGTCTTAAGTACCATACCTCGAGTATTGCAGCAGATGAAATCTCTGGCGATGTAGGATTGGGATGGAATTTATTTGCCGGGGGAACCATATCACGCACCGTAAAAGGGCATCCTGATGAAGAACTCATCTTAGCATCATCAGATAAGCCAGGGAAAGTAGGGGTTTACCAGACGAGTGTAGCCAATCATATTAATAATTATTATTATTTTTCTAAGAATATACTGAATGATTATAAAGCAGGTTACAGATCAAATTTGTCCTCAGGTGACCAATCGGTTGGAAACGAATTTATCTGGACCGCGAACCGTACTGATAAATATGATACCGAGCACGATCTTTGGCAGTTTAACTTCTTTGGAAGAACCGGAAGATTTTATATCAAAAAAAATGATTCAGGGACTCTTGAGGTAGTTCCTTTGGACAGTTATACAATAAAGATCATTAATCAATATGACAGCAGTACATATAAACCTACCGGGTTTATAGTATTTGATGATCGAGGATATCAGTATGTTTTTAACGTGATTGAAGTTTCAAGCAATTCAGGAGGCGTACGAAACTATTATTATGACAGCAATCGGTTGTTAGCCCCGTTCGATAACATCTATGAAGATAAGCAATTTAACAGCTCTTTCCATCTGTCTAAAGTTATTGATCCCAACAATAATACGTTAATAGAATACGTGTATAATGAAAACGAAATAAAAGAAGGATTCACCAAAGTTACTTACAGGGTTTCTGAATTTGGTAATCTGGGAACCAATCTTTCTACCGTTTACGAACTTTATAATGCTTGCGGAAACTTTCCTCCTGTACAAAGCTTCAACAGATCTTCCACTTTAATAAAGGTGAAAAAGATTTCACAGATCAATATTGTAGGGATCGCGAAAATAAAATTCGACTATCTTCAAAACAGGGAAGATACCAATCTGGTGTTGCCGGAAACAGCATCTTCCCTTAAATCGGTGACATTGCTAAACTGGAACAATGGCTTTATTAAAAAATACAATTTCACTCAGGAATACAGAACGGTCCTGGAGAAAAGGATGTTTCTCAGCAAAATTGAAGAAATTGACAGAGAAAACAATGTGGTGGGAAGCCATCAGTTTTCTTATGAAAACAATGACTTTCTGGGCAAAGCGGTAGGAAAAGATGCATGGGGATATTTTAATGCTTTCGATCAGTGTGACGTTAATTCCTCACCCGATTACAGAAGGAATACATCTCCGGTCTATTCAACCACCGATATTTTACAAAAGATTAAATACCCTACCGGTGGAAGTGCCATTTTTGATTTTGAGCCCAATCAGTACTCTTATATCGGAAACAGTCTGATCACCGATTTTAGCGAAAACAAATCTTTTACAGCTTTACCTCCTGAGAATTTATACTTTAATAAAAATAGCAGTAGTACAACGCTGTTACCGGTATCTACCTCCAACAGAAAGGTTTTGTTTTTTCCAAGTATTGTTCTCGAAGATCTGAATACGAGGAAGTTTTCGCTTGAAGTATATAATGGCTCGGGTTGGGAAGTCGCTAATAATAATATCGCCTGCCCTTCATCAAGTGCTAACTGCTGTATCTCTTTCACACTGGAAAAGAATAAAAGCTATCGGGTAGTGTGGACGAACCTTGATCTGAACTATACAGGGACAGATATTTTGGGAATCCACTATTTTTCAGAAGATGCGGTGGTAAATAACTTTCTTTACGGTGGAGGAAACAGGATCAGAAGAATAGGGTATTTTGATAATGATACGCCAGCAGATTATTACAAAGCATTTTATCATGGCTTATCCGGTCCTTCCAAAGAAAAGAAATATAGTTATAACTATGACAATACCACTTTAAGCAGTGGCGCTCTGGTAGATCCTAAACCGTTGTTCAGATATACGGAAAGTTTCAATGCCAGGTTAATATTTGCACCTTATGGAGGAACGGTCGGATGTTCAGACGGAGAATTGTACTCCAACTCTTATGATGTTGTGACTACCGAGAACAATATTCCGCTCTTTAAAACGCAGGGAAGCGCGGTAGGCTACAAATATGTGACGGTGCAGGAAGGAACGGATAAAGGAAAAATCACCTACGAATATACTTCACCGTTAGACTTTCCCAACATCGAATATCCTCAGGGACCTCCATTTGTACAGCCTAAAAATTTTGATTACAAAAGAGGAAACTTAATACGGCAGACAGTGTATGACAGCAGCCTCAGAAAACTGTCTGAAGTGGAGAATGAATACAGCTACGAAAACTTTGAGGAATACACAGGGGTTCGATTTGTAAAACCTAACAGTATCTATAACGGAACCAGTGAAAATTATCCTAAAACATTCAGTGTCTACCAAAGCAGTTTGACCAACGGGAATTCATGTATGCAGTGTAACAGCAATTATTCCAGTCCAAAAAGCTTCTGGGGAGGACTGCCTTTAGAGGTGGGGGCTCCTAGTTTTATACCCGTTCCCGTTTTTGAAACCTTTGGATGGACAAAGCTGGCGTCAACAAAAACTAAAAATTACTTTTATGACAACGGAACCCAGATAACAACCGAAAAAAATGAATCCTTCACTTATAACCCGGTAAACAAACAAATTGCTGAACAAAATACCGTTACCGAAAACGGAATCCAGCTGAAATCAAAATATTTCTACCATTCCGGGAACTCTGTCTATTCACAAAACAGGATATCTGAAATTGAGAAAATTGAAAGCTATAAAGACGGGAAGCTCCAGGGAACCCAAAAAATAAACTACAGCAATAGCTGGCCCAATAACGTTTCCTATCTCTCAAACCAAATACAGTCGTCTTTTGGAAGTGCGGCACTGGAAACCCAGGTTACCTATGACCTCTATGATGCTAAAGGGAATATTCTTCAGTATACGACCAAAGAAGGAGTGCCTACCAGCATCATCTGGGGATATGGCGGTACGCAGCCCATTGCGAAAATTACAGGGCTGCCTTATTCCGCTGTAAGCGGGCTGGCTGCCAACAGTATTGAAGCATCAGATGCAGATGCCTCAAACCCTGCCAGTGAAGCTGCATTAATAAATGCTCTGGATAGCTTTAGAAGCCTTCCGGCATTAGCCAATCTGCAGGTTACTACCTACACCTACGACCCTCTGATTGGTGTAACCAGTGTAACTCCGCCTTCAGGAGTGCGCGAAATATATATTTACGATTCGGCGAACAGGTTAAAAGAAATAAGACAGGGAAGTACTTCCGGAAAAGTGATTAAAGAATTCAAATACAACTACAAACATTAAAAAAACAAATTATGAAAAAGCTAATCATTCCTATCAGTGCATTGTTTGTAGCAGGTGTTGTACGTGCGCAGACCCTCAATCTGAGCACTACAGAAAACTATGTCTATTCAAAAACCTATTTAACTGACCCAACGGAAGCGGCCCCGAAAGCTTCGGAAAACGTGCAGTACCTCGACGGGCTGGGAAGACCCAAGCAGGTAATTAATATAAAAGCCTCTCCGCTGCAAAGAGACATCGTATCCCATATAGTCTATGACCAGTACGGAAGACAGGCCGTAGACTATCTTCCGGTTCCCCAGTCTGCCACAGCCAACGGAGCAATCATAGACAATCCTTTAGCCAACGCAGTGAATACCCCGCTCGGTAATGAGATCATCTTTGCCAAAAAAGAATTCGAAGCCTCTCCGCTGGACCGGGTACTGGAACAGAAACAGGTAGGAGCCGCATGGGCAGATAAACCGGTAAAGCTGGGCTATAGTGCGAATACGGACGGCGAAGTAAAAAAATACATTGCGACTTTTGATGCCGCCTCATTTACCGCTTCCATCACGCTTTCTGCCACTCCTTACGGAGCCGGTCAGCTGTACAAAAATACCATTACAGATGAAGACGGCAACAAAACCATAGAATTTAAAAACGGACAGGGGCAGACGGTGCTCGTAAGAAAGATGCTGAACGCCACCGTAAGCGCAGATACCTATTATGTGTACAACGATTACGACCAGCTGGCCTACGTTATCCCTCCATTGGCCGTAGCAGCAAATGCTATTGACAGCACAACGCTGGACAATCTCTGCTATCAGTATAAATATGACCAGAAAAATCGCCTGGCAGAAAAGAAACTTCCCGGTAAAGGATGGGAATATATGGTATATGACCAAGCAGACCGACTGATCCTGACCCGCGATGTCAATCTGAATGCCCAGGGAAAATGGCTGATCACGAAATATGACCAGCTCGGAAGACCCGTGTATACAGGAATAATCGCAGGCGGATCCAGGGAAACCATGCAGAGCCAGGCCGCAAATCTGGTGATTGCGGAAAGCAGAAGCGGCGGTGGATTTACCAAAAACGGGATGCAGATCTATTATACCAATGTCTATTTCACCGACATAGAAACCGTTTTATCGGTCAATTATTACGATACCTATCCTGCAGGAACCCCGGCCTTTACTCCTGCTATTCCGGGGCAGGCTGCCGTACTTACCGATACCATGAGTGCTGTGCTCAATACCAAAGGCCTGCCATTGGCATCCTATGTGAAAAACATAGAAGACGACAGCTGGACGAAAAGTTACAGCTATTATGATACCCGGGCAAGAGTGATCGCCACCCATTCCATCAATCACTTGGGAGGCTATACCCAAACAGAATCCGAGCTGGATTTTTCGGGAACCCCAAAGCAGGTGATCACAAAACATAAAAGACTGAGCAGCGATCCTGAAAAAATGATCACCGAAACCTTTACCTACGATAACCAGAACAGGATGTTGGTACACAAGCATAAAATAGACAACGGTGCCGAAGAAATCCTCACCCAGAACGAATACAATGAGCTTTCGCAGCTGAAGACCAGGAAAGTAGGAGGCAAGGTAGTAGGAAGCGGGCTGCAGACGGTAGATTACCAATACAATATCCGGGGCTGGATGACGCAGATCAATGATCCCAATAATCTGGGTAATGATCTCTTTGGCTATAAGATCAAATACAATCAGGTGGAAGGTATTCAGACTCCCGATGCTTCCGATACCTCTTTGCAGGTAACCCCAAAATACAACGGGAATATTGCCGAAGTAGACTGGAAAACAGGAGCTACCCCCAACGAATCTCTGAAAAGATACGGCTATGTATATGATAGCCTCAACCGCCTTTCGGCAGGCTTTTACCAGAACGCGACCAATCCTTCCCTGAGAGAATATTATGAAAAGGCTACCTATGACCTGAACGGGAATATAAAAACAATGGTGAGAACCGCCCAGAGAATAGGAGCTACTTCTCTGATGATCGACAACCTTACCTATGAATATGAAAATGGAAATGCATCCAACCGTTTGCAGACCGTACGCGATGCCGTTACCATTGCACAGGGCTACCCGTACAAAGCCAATCCTGCCAGTATAGTATACGATGCCAACGGAAATATGACCTCCTTACGGGATAAAGGCATTTCTTCCATTCAATATAATTACTTAAATTTACCTGCAAAGATTACCCAAAATGCACAGGTAACAGACTATACCTACCGTGCAGACGGGGTGAAAGTGAAGAAGCTCTTTGGAGGATTGCAGACCGATTATCTGGGAGGTTTCCAGTATAAATACACGTATGCCTGGGAAGATGAAACGGGAACTACAATGAACGATGAGATGAAGCTGAGAATCATCCCGACCTCAGAAGGTTATTTTGATGCCTTACGCAACATATATTTTTATAATTACACTGACCATTTAGGAAATGTAAGATTAAGTTACAGTGATGCTGATGGAAACGGGATTGTCACCGGGGATATTCTGGTCAACAATTGCTATGATACTCCGGATGGACAGATTTGTAACAACTACATCATCACAGGAGAAGCAGAAGGGGTAACCAACTACTATCCGTTTGGGTTGATGCATAATAGTGAAAACCACAGTTTTGATCAGGCTTATCAGTACAAGTACAACGGGAAGGAGCTTCAGGAGACCGGAATGTATGATTACGGAGCAAGGTTTTACATGCCGGACTTAGGAAGATGGGGTGTAATTGATCCTTTGGCGGAGAAAATGACCCGTCATAGTCCGTACAATTATGCGTTTAACAATCCTTTGAGATTTATTGATCCGGATGGAATGGCTCCAGTAGATGATCATTTTAATAAAAATGGAAGATTTATGTACAGAGATAATAAAAAAACGAATAATATTATAGTGCATACTGATCAGGGAAATGCTAAACTATCCCAATTGGATTATAATAAAAAAGGAACGCTCAGAGCTGTAAGTAATATAATTGCTCACTATGCTGGACAAAAAGGATTCTCAGGATATTATGGAGTAAGTAACAAAATTAAAGGTGAAGATACTGGGGCTATTACATCTAGAGCAACAGGAACTGTATATTTTAATATCAAACAATTACAAAAAGGAAGTTATAACGATTTGTATAATTTAAGAAATACTTTAGATCACGAAGCTGGAGCAAATGGGCATAAAAGCGAAAATTTAAATGGAAAATATACATTTCTTGATCATGCAAAAGTTTATTTAGGACAAGCTAAAACATCAGATTACGGAAATTCTACTGAAGGAAATCAGAATTCTGTTGCTTTTGGTTTTGCACAAAGATTATGGAATGCTTATAAAAAAGATGAAATTTCATGGCAAGGTATGGATCCTTATATAAATGATTTTAATAAAAATAATAAAGGGGGAGTTAATATATCTACCATTGGAGGATATGAAGGAGAGCCAATGCAAATAGTTATACAAAATGGAACACAGCAGTCTAAACCGCAATCAGTCGAATTAATGAAAAACCCAAATGAATAAGATTATAATATATATATTTCTTGCAATTATATTTACAAGTTGTTCGAGTCCGAGTGATAAAATAAAAAATGTCATTTTATATAATGACTCCATAGGCTATTGGAATTATGAATGGCCTAGAGATAGGGCAGAATTTTATGGTTTTACTTTAAAACTTTCTAAAAATGGTAAACTTTTGAAATACTCTTATTCTAAAGTTCAAAATAAAAGATGGTTATTTTATGATGATGGTATTGATGAAAGATTAGAATGGGGTGTTGATGATGACTCTATATTTACATTGATGAATTATAACTCGCAAATTAAAGTTGTAAAATACAATAAAGATACGATTTGGCTTTATGATAAGAAAGATAAAGAAAAGTCTATGCTAGTTAAAGTTAAAGGAAAATTGAATATAGAGAAATAACCGCTCTCGCGGCTTTATAAACCCGATGACGCGGATTTTGGTAATTTTTCACAGTTAGTGATGGACATTTTTCAAAAATTAAATCGTTGATTTTCAGTACTTATTTGAAAGGATGATTTTAAAACAAGGGTAGGGTAATACCTGCTCTTGTTTATTTCTGAAGAAAAAATCATAGGTAATTGACTGGAGGTCATTCCTGGTGTATCAGAGTTAGTGATACAAAAATATTTTGTTTATGTTATTTTAAATAGATTATTAAAATTTATAATTTGAGACTGGATGACCCAGATCAACGATCCAGCCAACTTAAAAAAAGACCTGTTTGGATATGAAATAAGATATACTAATCCTCAATATACCTCGCTTGCTTCCGCAAAATACTACAGAAACATGGCAGAAATAGACTGGAAATATAGAAAGATGGAATCTTAAATATTCTTATCAATACAATGGGCTGAGCACATTGCTATAGTTGGTGAATGTATCGTTACAAAACAAAATAATGAATGGCTGATCACCAATAGTAACGGCTATTTTCATAATGATCACTTATTTCTTTCAAAATTTAAAAAAGTTAAATAGAAAGTATAATGATTGTGAATCTCAGATGCTTTTTACCTTAGGTTGCCATTTTTTTCATCAAATATAATTTTTTTAATAGCAAACAATAAATTTAATTCCCTTACGTTTGAAATATAACACAAAAACTTGATTCTTTTAATCTAAAAAAACACAATATGAAAAAGAAATCAGGTACATCTATGTATGATGATGAAATGTTGAACACTATTTTGGCAGTCTTTGAAGAAATCGTAAACATTTTAAAGGAGAATCAGAACAATGATTCATTGTTCTATGACAGCGCCAATGTGAAAAGGCTTTTGAACATCAGCGACAGCACTTTATTCCGGATCAGGAAATCCCAAGACATTCCTTATGTTAAAATCGGACGGAAAATCTTTTATCCCAAATCGTTTTTCATCAATACACTCAAAAAATAAGAATGTTTTTTGAACTGAAATTTTTTTTATTTGAACCCCAAAAGGCTCAGACTTTAGAACTGTGTATCAACTATTAATAGACATAAAGCAGTGAAGATAATTAAGAAATCTTCCGGCTTTATGTATTTGCCATTTCTTACTCTTTCTTAATTTCTTAATGGTTCAAAAAGTTACTATGAAATTTTTTGGCGACTCTATACAATTTTGCACCATGTCATTCTGACACAGCCTGAAGGGATGCGAATGTAGTTCAAAGAATCTTATGATCGCTCAGATTCTTCATTTCACTTCTGAACTTCGTTCGTAAACCTTCAGTTTATATTCGGAATAACAGCGTCATCATCATGAAGAGAGCAGAACTAATGTAAAAGTGTATATAATGACCAATTTTTTATTAGAATTACTAAAAGTATGAAGTTAAGAGGTTCAAAATCATCCATAAAATTAAAATCCCCTCAATTTTGTATAGTAATCCTTCGGGTCTTCTTCGGAAGTGCTTCGGAAAAAGTACCGTTTTTCCGAAGCCGACCCGAAGGTGATCCGAAGAAGACCCGAAGAAGGGTGGGGCCATACCGGTCAAAATCGGTCAAAACTATCCAAAGCCGGTCATTATTTTCATAAGCGATTGAAAATGAGAATTTCTGGTATACCTTCGTCTCAGTTAACCCATAAAACACAAAAAAATGGCAAGAATAACAAAAGGAATCCTTGGTGGATTTTCAGGAAAAGTAGGAACAGTAGTAGGCGCCAACTGGCGCGGAAAAGACATCATCAGAAGTACCCCAAAACCAAGCAGCAGACCTCCCAGCGACAAACAGCTTGTACAGCAGACGAAGTTTAAGCTGGTGATCAGTTTTCTGCAGCCCGTTAAGAATATCCAGACTAAGTATTTCGGATCAGGAAGCGGTTCAAAATCAAGAATAAACCTGGCGGTTTCATACACCATCAATGAAGCCGTACAGATGGTAGGAGATGTTGCCGAACTCCTTTATAACAAGGTACTGATCACAAAAGGAGACCTGGCAGGATTTCAAAACGTAACTGCCACGCCGCAAGCCGGAAACGGAATCAGCCTGAACTGGGAAGATAATTCGGCACAGGGCAATGCGGATGCCACAGACCTGGCCAATGCGGTGTGCTACTGCGAAGAAGTAGGAAGTTTCGAGATTTTCGAATCGGTAGCAGAAAGAAGTGTATTGACTGCTGATCTCACGCTTCCGGCCTTTTATGCAGGAAAAGAAATTCATCTCTGGGTCTTTTTTAATAATGCGAAAGAGACGGTTGCCTGCAACAGTGCCTATCTCGGAAGCCTGACTTTGATTTAAGTGTAATCTCTACTCGAAAGGGTGGAGATTTTTATTAATAATTTTAAAATATAAAACTAAATTATTTCATTAAAAAATTTTAATAAAACATAGAAAATAATATCTTTAAACTTTTTATATTAAGGATAGCCATGTCAGAAGAACAGAAACGTCAGTTGCAACAGCAACTTTGGAATATAGCGAATACTTTAAGAGGTAAAATGGATGCGGATGAATTCCGTGATTATATTTTAGGATTTATTTTTTATAAATATCTTTCAGAGAAAATACATTTTACGGCTAACAAAATTTTATTAGATTCAGGAGAAGATGTTGATTACAATGATGTTGATGAAAATACTGAAGAAGGGAAAGGAATTGTAGAAGCCATTTATGAAGAAGTCGTTGAAGATTTGGGATATTTCCTGAAACCTTCGGAACTTTTCAGTAATATTGCCAAAAAAGGACATCAGAAACAGGAAGGGAAATCTAATTTTATCTTAGCTGAACTTTCTAAAATCCTCAATAATATTGAGCAATCCACATTAGGAACAAATAGTGAAGATGATTTTGAAGGATTGTTTGATGATTTGGATCTTACTTCGGCAAAACTTGGACGAACTGAAGACGAAAAAAATACATTAATCTCCAAAGTTCTGTATCATTTAGATGATATTGATTTCAATTTATCAGATACCAATGCTGATGTTTTAGGCGATGCTTATGAATATCTGATTGCACAGTTTGCAAGTGGGGCTGGTAAAAAAGCAGGAGAATTTTATACTCCGCAACAGGTTTCTACTATTTTAGCAAGAATTGTTACGAGTCGAAAATCACAATTAAAATCTGTATATGACCCGACTTGTGGAAGTGGTTCTTTACTTTTGAGAGTTGCCCGTGAAGCCAAAGTAAGTGATTTCTACGGTCAGGAAATGAACCGTACTACTTACAACTTAGCAAGGATGAATATGATTCTTCACGGTGTCAATTACAGCAACTTTGATATCCGTCAGGAAGATACGCTTGAAAAACCACAACATCTTGACAAAACTTTTGATGCGATTGTAGCCAATCCTCCTTTTTCAGCAAAATGGAGTGCTAATGAATTGCTTTTGTTGGATGAAAGATTTTCACAATACGGAAAATTAGCGCCTTCTTCAAAAGCAGACTTTGCGTTTATCCAACATATGATTCATCATTTGGATGAAAATGGAATTATGGCTGTCGTAATGCCACACGGTGTTCTGTTCCGTGGTGCCGCTGAATTGGTTATTCGAAAATATCTGATTAAAGAGAAGAATTATTTAGATGCAGTAATTGGTTTGCCTTCTAACATTTTCTTTGGAACAAGTATTCCGACCTGTATTTTAGTCTTTAAGAAATGTCGCGAAGCCGATGAAGATATTTTGTTTGTCGATGCAAGCAAAGAGTTTGAGAAGCAAAAAAATCAAAATGTATTGCTCAATGCTCATATCAATAAAATTGTTGACACTTATCAAAACCGTACAGTAACTGAAAAATTCAGTCATAAAGCGACATTGCAGGAGGTTGCAGATAATGATTACAATCTAAATATTCCTCGCTATGTGGATACTTTTGAGGAAGAAGAGGAAATTGATATTCAGGCGGTAATGGCAGAAATTAAGGAGCTTGAAGCGAAGCGTTCTCAGTTGGATTCTGAAATTGAAGTTTATTTGAAAGAATTGGGATTAGTAAGCTAATTTTTGGCTTAGCAAAATCCTCAAGGCTTAGAATTTTAACAAATAAATAATCAAGATGACAGAAGAAAATAAAAGTGTAAAGAATTTTCCTAATTTACGATTTCCTGAGTTTGAAGGAGAATGGGAAATCCGATGTTTAGAAGAATTCATTGATGTAATTTCGGGTATTGCATTAAAATCTGATGAAATTATAGAATTTGAGAAAGGAACTCCGATTCTAAGAGGTATAAATATAACGGAGGGATTTATTAGACATAGTAAAGAAATCGATAGATTTTATCCAAAAAAAATAAACGAGAAAACAGAAAAATTTATACTGAAAATAAATGATTTAGTGATTGGAATGGATGGTTCCAAAGTTGGTAAAAATGTTGCATTAATAGATGAAAAAAATATCGGTTCAATATTAATCCAAAGAGTTGCAAGAATTAGAGCACTAAATTCCGCAAATATCCATTTCATTTTTCAAAAAATATTTTCAAGTGAGTTCATAAAATATGTGGATTTGGTAAATACTAGTTCAGGAATTCCACACATAAGCTTACAGCAAATTAAAGATTTTAAAACAAGCTTTCCTTTAAATATTTTAGAACAAGAAAAAATAGCATCTTTTCTCTCCTTGCTAGACTCTCGAATTCAAACCCAAAAGAAAATAATTGAACAATTAGAAACCTTAATGAGAGCTAATCGTGAAAAGTTATTTTCTCAGAAATTAAGATTTAAAGATGATGGAGGAAATTATTTTTCTGATTGGAGTTTAACTGAACTGAAAAATGTTTGTTCTATAATCGGAGGTGGAACGCCAGACACCCAAAAATCTGAATTTTGGAATGGTAATATTCAGTGGTTTACTCCAACAGAAATAAAATCAAATTTTGTTTTTAAAAGCGAGAGAACCATCTCCGAATTGGGTTTGAAAAATTCATCGGCTAAAATTCTTCCAAAAGGTTCGATTTTATTAACAACTAGGGCGACTATTGGCGAAGTTGCAATTGCGCAAGAAGAGTGTACGACTAATCAAGGGTTTCAATCTTTAATAGTAAAAGAAAATTGTAATAATGTTTTTTTATTCCATTGGATAAAGGAAAACAAACTTGAATTAATAAAACGTGCGAATGGCTCAACATTTCCAGAGATAAGTAAATCAGAAATTGAAGTAATTAAAATTCTGTTGCCTTCAATAAATGAACAAACCAAAATCGCCAACTGTTTATCTTCAATTCAAGAAAAAATTGATACGGAAAGACATATTTTAGAAAAGTTAGATCTTCAGAAAAAGTTTCTTTTGGCTAATTTGTTTGTTTGACTAAAAACTTTTTCAATGTTTTGAACATTGAAAAAGTTCTCTCAAAATCATAATCTCTCAAACAAACAGATTATGTAATAAATACTTTTTCTGATTTTCGTATAGGGCTAATAAGTCGCTTTCCAGGTTAATCTTTTCATCAAACTTTGACAAAAAATGGGCTATTTTAATTTGTTCTTTCAAATCTGGGAGATTAATTTTTATTCTGGAAAAGCTTTCATAGAATAAATAATCTCTAACACCTCCTTCCACATTTCTTAAAACTTCTTTTCTAAAAATATCAGTTCTTAGATAATGAAATAAAAATTTATCATCGACTACATCTACTGTTTTAAAACAGACATACAAGGAACTAATTATAATATTTTCCAAATTTCCACTATAGCCTATTGAACCAACATTGATTCTTGCTGGATTATAAGCAAAGGTTTCTTTCTCTATTATTTTATATAACGAAATATCATAACCTCTCTCATCACTATCAATTCCTTCAAATTGCTCAGACTGACTTATAAAACCTTTTTTATTGTTGATTGAATAGACGGGTAGTTTAAGGTTTTCTTTATTTTTTTTATTGACAATATAGGTTAGATCTCCTAATTTTTGGAAATTTTCTTTTCTTAATTCTGAGGAGTTAAATCCTCCCTTAAAAAGCTTAAAAGATATTTCTTTTTTTGTTATTTGTAAATCCTCAATTATTTTCTTTTGGGTTGCAATTCGGCTTTCAATAAGTGATAAAAATGCTGATACTTTATTTTGTTCATCAATAGAAGGAAGTGGAAGAATAATATCAGAGAAATATGAGTAACTAATCATTTTACCATCTCTTATTCCCTCTAATTTTCTATTAAGATGTATTATATATTTTGGAGTTTTAAGATAATATTTGAAGAAAATTCTATCTATTGATATATTAGGTCTTAGTATAATATATGCTGGGCTGCATATACCTCTGTATTCAGAATATTCAATACCTCCTTGAAAACTTCTAAGACTAATTATAAAATCTCCAACTTCTACAACTTTATAACTTTCAACACTTTTATCAGTAACAGTTATTTTAAAATCAATCAAATCTCTAGGGATTGCACCATAATCTTGGGTTATTGCAAGAATCGGCAAATCAGAGTTATGTTTTTTGTTTGAAATATTTGAAAATATTTGATTACCATATTTAAATTTCCAGTCTGGAAAATCATTACCATTTTTATCGCTGAATCGTAAATTAGGAAACTGTGTTACAGTCTAAGGATTGATAATCCTTAATCTTTAATTCATAACTTTTGAGATTAGTTAGAAAATCATTTAAAAATCAAAAAAATTATGACAAGAAAGAAGACATTAGCAGAAATCGCTGAACTATGGAAGGATGACAAAAAGTTGTATGTGAAAAAATCAACCTTTTCGGCTTATGTGCTGTTGCTGGAAAATCATTTATTGCCTGTATTCAAAGACTATTCTGAGATTGAGGATGATGAGGTGCAGAAGTTTGTATTTCAAAAATTGGAGCAGGGATTAAGTCAGAAAAGCATCAAAGATATTCTCATTGTTTTAAAAATGGTGCTGAAGTTTGGTGCAAAGAATAAATGGATTGAGTTTATCAATTTTGATGTTCAATATCCCACAGTGAGGGAAACTCATACGATTGAGGTATTGAGCAGAACGCATCAGAAAAAGGTGATGAGCTACATTCAGGAGCATTTTACCTTTAGAAATCTGGGTGTTTACATATGTCTTTGTTCTGGAATGCGGATTGGTGAGATTTGCGCGTTGACTTGGGAAGATATTGATACCGATAACGGAATTATTAATATCCGCAAAACTATTCAGAGAATCTACGTCATTGAAGATGGAGAAAGAAAAACAGAATTGTTGATTGATACGCCTAAAACTAAAAATTCAATCCGTGAAATCCCGATGAGCAGAGACTTGTTGAGAATGCTTAAGCCTTTTAAGAAAATTGTAAATCCTGCGTTCTATGTTTTAACCAACGATTCTAAACCTACAGAACCAAGAACTTACCGAAGTTACTATAAAAACCTGATGAAGTTTTTAGAAATTCCCGACATCAAATTTCACGGTCTGAGACACAGTTTTGCCACAAGATGTATCGAAAGTAAGTGTGACTATAAAACAGTGAGTGTTTTGCTCGGTCATTCCAATATCAGTACAACTTTGAACTTATATGTTCATCCCAATCTGGAACAGAAGAAAAAAGCAATTGACCAGATGTTTAAAGCGCTAAAATAGTTTTAGTTATCATTGATTATTTCTTACATTTGGGAAAACTGAAACAACTTTGTCAGAACTCATACTTCTGACAAAGTTTTTAACCAAAACTCAAAACCGAATGTCAAGTCAGCCGGAATATATTTTAGAGCAGAAATTAGTAGAACAATTACAACAATTAGGTCACAAAAAAGTTACGATATGTAATGAGGCAGATCTTATTAAAAATCTAAAGACTCAGCTCGAAATTCACAATAAAAAAACATTCTCAGATACTGAGTTTGAAAAAATCCTCAATCATCTTTCCAAAGGAAATGTTTTTGAAAAAGCTAAAACATTACGTGACCGATTTCATTTTTTTAAAGATAATGGTACTTCCGAATGGATTGAATTCATCAGCCAGGACCACTGGTGCCAGAATCAGTTTCAGGTAACCAATCAAATTGCTCAGGAGGGAAATTTTAAAAACAGATATGATGTAACCATTCTCATCAACGGATTACCTTTGGTACAGATTGAGCTGAAACGTCGCGGTCTTGAAATGAAAGAAGCCTTTAATCAAATCAACCGTTATCATCATCAGTCTTTCAATTCGGGAAGTGGATTGTTTAATTATGTTCAGTTGTTTATCATCAGTAACGGAGTTAATACAAAATATTATTCCAACAACGCAAAGCAGACTTTTAAGCAAACCTTCTTTTGGTCTGATGAGCATAACAATAACATCACTCAACTCGACCATTTTGCTCCTGCATTTTTAGAACCTTGTCACATTGCTAAAATGATTACAAAGTATATCGTTTTGAATGAAACGAACAAAATACTAATGGTTTTAAGACCTTATCAATATTATGCCGTTGAAAAAATTGTTGACAGAGTAAGAAATACCGATAAGAATGGATTTATCTGGCATACAACAGGTTCGGGAAAAACATTGACTTCATTTAAAGCGAGTCAAATCCTGAAAGAAATTCCTAAAGTAGAGAAAGTTGTTTTTGTTGTAGACCGAAAAGATTTGGATTATCAGACTCAAAAAGAATTTGATGCCTTTGAAAAAGGAAGTGTTGATGCCACTGAAAATACGGCACATTTGGTTAAGCAACTTTCTGATAATACAAAACTCATTGTTACGACTTTACAGAAGTTAAATACGGCAATTACCAAAGAAAAGCACGGTAATAAAATTGACAAACTGAAAGATAAGAAAGTGGTTTTCATTTTTGATGAATGTCACAGAAGTCAGTTCGGAGATACGCATCAAAACATTAAAAAATATTTTAAAAATGCCCAAATGATTGGTTTCACTGGAACTCCGATTTCTGAAGTTAATTCAATTGGGAAAATAGACGGAGCTCCAGCAACCACTAATAGACTTTTTGAAGATTGTTTACATAAGTATGTCATTACAGATGCAATTCGGGATGATAATGTTTTGAAGTTTTCTGTCGAGTATGTGGGGCGATACAAAGAAAAAGAAGGAAGCAATACTTATATTGATACTGATGTTGAAGCAATTGACACACAGGAACTTCTTGAAAGTCCAAAACGCCTTGAAAAAATTGCAGATTATCTCATCGCAGAATACGGGAGAAAAACGCACGGCGGTACTTTTAATGCAATGTTTTGCGTAAGCAGTATTGATGTTTTGCAGAAATATTATGACCTTTTCCAGAAGAAAAAAGAAGAAGGTCAACACAACTTAAAAATTGCGACTATTTTCAGCTATGGAACTAATGAGGAGTCTAAGGATGCCAATGGAATCTATGATGAACCCGAATTTGGAATGGTTGCAGAACCGCAGGCACAATACGGCGATTCTCATAGTAGAAATGTATTAGAAAGATATATTGGTCATTACAATGAAATGTTTGGAGCAAATTATTCAACAAAAGACAGCCAAGATTTTTATCGATATTATAATGATGTCGCAAAAAGAGTACGCAATAAAGAAGTTGATCTAATCATTGTAGTCAATATGTTTCTGACAGGATTTGACAGTCCGCAATTGAACACTTTATTTGTTGATAAAAATCTGAAATATCACGGATTGATTCAGGCATTTTCCCGTACTAATAGGCTTTTAGGCGAAAAGAAATCGCAAGGAAATATTGTTTGTTTTAGAAATCTAAAATCTGCAACTGACGATGCTGTAACCTTATTTTCCAATAAAGAAGCTATTCAGGAAATTATTATTCATCCGATTGAAGATTATATTGAGCTTTTCAACGCTGCTTTGGATACATTAAAGATTGTCGCTCCGGAAATTGACAGTGTCAACAGTTATCAAACCGAACAGGAAAAGTTTGAATTCATCACTGCTTTCCGTGAAGTAATGCGTGTTCTGAATGTATTAAAATCATTTGCAGATTTTGATTTTGATAAGCTGGAAATGACCGAATTTGAGTTTGATGGATATAAGAGCAAATACTTGGATATTTGGAATGAAACAAAACCAAAAGGAGTAGAAGGCAAAGCAAGTATTTTGGATGACGTTGACTTTGAACTTGAGCTGATTCATCGTGATGAAATTAATGTGAGCTATATTCTATCTCTTTTAGCTAATCTTACTGATTCAAATCTAAAAGGAGATAAATTAGAAAAAAAGAAAAAAGAAATCAGAGATATTCTTTCCGGCGATGCCAAGCTTCGAAGCAAAAAAGAACTAATAGAGAAATTCATAGAAGAAAATCTTCCTCATATTTCTGACGGAGACAATGTCAATGAGGAGTTTGAAAAGTACTGGAATAAAGAAAAAAACTCTGCTTTTGAAAAAATTGCTACCGAAGAGTCTTTGAATAAAGACAGATTCAGAGATGCTATTGATGATTTTCTTTTCACTTCCAAAACTCCTAAAATAAGTGATACGCTAAAGCTGCTTGAAATAAAACCAAAGCTTACTGAACGTAATAATATCGGACGAAGAATTATTCAAAAAGTGCAGGATTTTGTGGATGTGTTTATTGATGGAGTGGCTTCATAATCTTTAATTTTATTTACGGTTTTCAGTAAGTTTATGTAATCAGTTATATGTATAATTGCTAAGACTATTTTATTATTAAAAACTAAACTATGAATATATTAAAAGTATCTACAAAAAATCCGAAAGGCCTAATCAATGAAATTAATGATAAAATTATAAACAATGAGATTCGATCCTGGGAACTAGATGATTTAGGTAAGGCTATTTCTCACAAAGGTGAGCAATATGCAAATCACTTTTATTTTCAATATCATATCGATGATCCCAAAGGAATTTTAGAATTTGTATTTCATTCTAGTGGAACAAGCGATTTTGCTGATTCAAGAGCTTTTCAATTATTAGAAAGAATGCTTAAATCACATTTTGGAGATAAGGTTGTGATTATCAATTTATAAATCAGGATTATGAATTTTTGGAAATTACAAATTCGTAACGGAGATACGGGAGAAAATTTTGTTGATGAATCATTAAAGGATAAAAGGATAACTACTCATGAAGACTATGCGCAAGGCTTTTTGTCTCATGTAAAGAGGGATGATATTGTATTAGTCCATAAAGGTACATATCCTGTATGTCTAGTTAAAATAATAAATAAAATTGAAGATGATTCAGAAATTGTAGGTACTTCTTTTGGCCACGATTATAAGGTTGAAATAGTAAGTTGGTATGATGAAATAAAAACCAATAAAAAAGTTTTCGAAAATGATTTTACTGTCGGACATAACGGAACATTTTCGTTGCTAAAAAATGATTCACCAACATTGACTCAAATCAAAAGATGGTATTATCATATTATTAAAAAGAATGAAATGAAAGAGATATTAAATATTTTAAAATATAAAAAACAAATTATTTTACAAGGGCCTCCTGGAACAGGTAAAACCAGGCTTGCTGAAGAATTAGTAAATAGTTTTATTGATTCTAAATCTACTGTTTCTATCTCAGATTACACAACCGAATATATAAAAAAGTTTGAACCAACCGAAAAATCAAAAGAAATTGAAAAAAATGCCGAAAGATTATTAAGAGAGTTTCAGGAGTCTTTCCCAATTTCTAGATTGGAAAATATTGAGATTGATGAATATGCATTGGGTAACGGATCAAAAGAATCATTCTGTTATTTGATTGAAAAAAGATTATTTTCTACTTGCCGTTTTAGTCCAGGTCCTGCCGGAACTACGGTATATGGTATTTCTTTTGATAAAGATAATGGCGAAGTAAGGGTTGATCTTAATGAAGCCCCTGAAGCTTATATGGTTAAATTAAGAAAAATGCTAGTAGATTTAGTATCTCAAAAGGATTATTCTACTGCCCGAGAAATGAAATTTAGGTATAGTTTTATATTAAAAATTTTACATTCTTATTTTCCAAATGATTATTTTCCTGTCCTTTCCCAAGAACATCTTAAAGTTTTTACTAAAATTTTTAAAGTAAATGCAACAGGTCTCAATGATATTCAAATAAATATGGCTATCAATGAGAAATTTAATGAATTGAAAAATACTTTAAATAGTTCTATTTCTTCTATAGTCTTAATGAGACATTTGTATGAAAAGTTTAACTTAAAAAATGAAGATTCTAATGAGATCGTTATTTCAGAGAAGATTTCTAAAGATGGAGAATATAAGATGGTTCAGTTTCATCCAAGCTATACATACGAGGACTTTGTAAGAGGAATTATTGCTGAGCCTGTGGGGGAAGGAATAATCTACAAAGCTAAAGATAAAATTCTTGCTGATTTAGCGAATAAAGCAATTAATAATAAGAATGAAAAGTATGTTTTAATTATTGATGAAATTAATCGTGCAAATCTGTCTTCGGTCCTTGGAGAATTGATTTATGCACTTGAGTATAGATATAAATTCAATGATTCAGATAGAGGACATAAAAAATCAACAGTAGAAAGTATGTATGGAATTATGGATGATTTAAAACAAAAAGAAGATTATACTTTACGATTACCTGAAAACTTATATATCATTGGAACAATGAATACTGCAGATAGAAGTGTAGGACATATTGATTATGCTATTAGAAGGAGGTTTGCTTTTGTGGATGTATTACCACAAAAATTAGCAGATAATAATGAAATTTTCTTTAATAATAAAGGGTTTATAGAAGTTGCAAAATTATTTATTGAAGTCGGAAGTGATAATAACACAGATTTTAAAAACGCAAAAGATTCTGAATTTCTTTCAAATGATTTTTCAGCAAAGGATGTGGCATTAGGTCATAGTTATTTCATTGCTGATAGGAAAAATGTTTCAGAAGATGAAAAAGAGAATTTTTTCAAAATGCGAATGAATTATGAAGTTCTTCCAATTCTTAAAGAATATATGAAAGACGGAGTTTTCAACGAAAAAGCAACTACGAAAATTAAAGAAATTGAACAGTATTTTGCCTAAAATCATTCAGCTTTATGAACATTGGAACCATAGTGAAGAATTTCTTGAAATAGAAGAAAGCTTATATTTCAAGAAAGATAGTACTTCTTCTATTTTTTATTATGAGAACAGGTTGGAAAATAATATTAAAAAATGTTTTTTAAAAGCTAATTATTATATAGGTATAGGAGCTATCTCTCCCAATCATTATATTTTTATATCACCAAAAGTTAATAATAAACTTTTAGAATGTATTCAAAATCATTTGGACGACGAGAGTGTTGATTATGCTCCTAATGCCAAAATAAAATCTGAAGAAGAAGTTAAAAGCCTGCCTGAAGTTGATGTTTTACAAATGCTTTCAGAAATTGTAAAACTTCCTGATGCCACAAAAGAAATTTCAAATCTTTTAGATATTGACTGGACTGTTCCCGAAATAGAAATAGAGCATTTAGAAAATGATTATTTATCTCCTTTCTTGGTTATTCAATTCCTTCATTTAATGAAAGTCATTGTTAAAAAAGGCTTAAAGAAATCATATTATACTGTTGAAGAAAATTTAAATAGCAGAATTAAGGGTAAAATTTTAGTTCCACAAACGATTAGGCAAAACCTTTTTAAAAACAAACTCACTAGTACTTACTGCAGATATCAGGAGTTCGGATATAACAGTATTGAAAATCGTTTTCTAAAGAAAGTTTTAGAATTTGCAAAAAATTATATTAATCATAACATGGAACTTTTATCATTTTCGGTTCCTGAGATTAAACATGATCTGAATTTTATTTCTTCTGCATTTCAACTCATTCCTTCTCTTGACAATAGTGCGGAGATCAAAAAAATTAAACACAATGAATTTTATAAAGAATATCAGGATGCTATACAAATTGGTGAACTTGTATTGAAAAACTTTTCTTTTTCTATTACAAATTCTACACAGCTCAAAAGAAAAACGCCACCTTATTGGATTGATATGAGCCGTTTGTTTGAGTTATATGCTTATAAACGATTAATAGATTTGTCAGATTTTAATAAAATCAAATATCATTGGAAGACATTTGGGAATGAAGTGGATTTTATTGGATTCTATAAAAAAATTAAAAAGGAGGAATTTTCACCAATCATAATTGATGCTAAATACAAGTTACATTATGAGCATAGCAAAGAACATCAAGATATGAGACAAGTTGCGGGTTATGCACGTTTAAAGGAGGTATATAATTATTTTTCTGATCAAATTAATAATTCAGATATAATTGATTGTCTTATCATTTATCCAACAATAAATAAGGAAGCTGAATTGAAAATTTCGGAAATAAAGGCTTATCAGAATATTTATAAAATGGGGTTGTATTTACCAATTAGATCGCTTAAATAATGTAAATCCACTAATTTATATATCAATATAGATTTAATATGTCATTTATTTCCTTTACTCATAGTGATTTATTTCTGTATTTTAGCTTAATAATTCATCACGAAATGAAATATTTTTATCAAAACCCTTTTTTCCTGAAAATATTTTTATACATTTATCACTCAAACTAATCAAAAATAGATCATGAAAAAACTTAAAAAAGTTTCACGCAGTGAAATGAGATCCATTCAGGGAGGAATTGCTAAAGGAATGGTAAGATGTAAAAATCCGCAAACATGTGTACTTCAATGGGGATGGGGGACAGGTGATCCAAGCAGCTGCGGCTCATTTGATATTGTCTGCGGAGATGCTCCACCACAGGATCCATGCGAAGTTATGATATGTGCATAAAGAAAAAAGAAGAGTGTTTTTGTAACACTCTTTTTTTATTTAGATTTGCCGTAATGGTTTATGTACTGCTTATTAATTTTTTCAGCTTCGTTATTTTTGGATTAGACAAAAGAAAAGCTATCTTACATCGAAGAAGAATCTCAGAAAGTGCTTTGCTGGGAATTTCCTGTATTGGCGGAACCGTAGGATCAATTTTAGCCATGCTGATCTTCAGGCATAAGATTTCCAAGACTTCCTTTTTACTGAAATTCGGAGGTATTGTTTTGATTCAGGTGGCTTTGATTTACTTTTTTGAAAAAAAATATTGGGATTGGTCATAAAAACTTAATCCGGTATTGTTAATTTTTAATACAAATAGGTGGATAATGAATTCAGGGTTAGGGCTTAGAAATGGGTTTTCTTTTAACCTACTCATTATGAATTTGTTAATTAACAAAACTTATTAGTGAGTTTTTCATTAAAAATCACTATTTTTGCACCCGTAAAAATCTTTTATGCAAAACATTAGAAATATTGCGATTATCGCACACGTTGACCACGGTAAGACGACCTTGGTTGACAAAATCATCCACGCTACCAATATTTTCAGAGAAAATCAGGAGAGCGGGGAATTAATTATGGATAACAATGATCTTGAAAGAGAAAGAGGGATCACGATCTTATCCAAGAATATTTCTGTTACTTATAAAGACACGAAAATTAACGTAATCGATACTCCTGGTCACGCCGATTTTGGTGGAGAAGTAGAAAGGGTATTGAAAATGGCTGATGGGGTTATCTTGTTGGTGGATGCGTTCGAAGGACCGATGCCACAGACAAGATTCGTACTTCAGAAAGCTTTGGAATTAGGATTAAGACCATTAGTGGTCATCAATAAAGTAGACAAGCCAAACTGTCGTCCGGACGAAGTTCACGATCAGGTATTTGATTTGTTCTTCAACCTGGATGCAACAGAAGAGCAGTTGGATTTCCCGACATTCTACGGTTCTTCAAAACAAGGTTGGTTCAACACTTCATTGGAACAGACTGAAGATATTTTACCGCTATTGGATGGTATTTTAGAATACGTTCCTGCACCGAAAGTAACGGAAGGTAACCTTCAGATGCAGATCACTTCTCTTGACTATTCTTCTTTCTTAGGAAGAATCGCGATCGGGAAAGTGACAAGAGGAGAGCTTAAGGAATCCCAGTGGATCGGTCTTGCGCAGGCAGACGGAAAAGTGGTAAAAGGAAAAGTAAAGGAACTATACGTTTTCGAAGGATTAGGAAAGAAAAAAGTAACTGAAGTTCAGGCAGGGGATATCTGTGCGGTAGTAGGTTTTGATGCTTTCCAGATCGGAGATTCTTTCGTAGATCTTGAAAACCCTGAACCATTGCCAAGAACAGCGATTGATGAGCCTACACTGAACATGACGTTCTCGATCAACAATTCACCTTTCTTCGGGAAAGACGGAAAATATGTAACGTCTAATCACCTGAAAGAAAGATTGACTAAGGAATTAGAGAAAAACCTAGCATTAAGAGTTCAGCAGACTGATGATGCGAACACATTCTTAGTATTCGGTAGAGGGATTCTTCACTTGTCAGTTCTGATCGAAACGATGAGAAGAGAAGGATATGAAATGACGATCGGGCAGCCGCAGGTAATCTTAAGAGAAATCGACGGAGTAAGCTGTGAGCCTTACGAATCTTTGGTTGTTGACGTTCCTGAAGAATATGCTTCCAGAGTAATCGATTTGGCAACTCAGAGAAAAGGAGATCTTCACATCATGGAAACAAAAGGGGAGATGCAGCACATGGAATTCGAAATTCCTTCAAGAGGATTGATCGGATTGCGTTCCCAGATGTTGACGGCTACTGCAGGGGAAGCGATCATGGCACACCGTTTCACAGAATATAAGCCTTTCAAAGGGGCTATTCCGGGAAGAAACAATGGAGTATTGATCAGCAAAACTCAAGGTCCGGCTACAGAATATTCAATCAACAAACTACAGGACAGAGGTAAGTTCTTCGTAGATCCGGGAGAGGAAATCTATGCAGGAATGATTATCGGGGAGCAGAACAAGCCGGGAGACCTTGTGGTAAACATCGTGGAAGCAAAGCAGCTGAACAACATGAGAGCTGCAGGTAAAGATAAAGATACGGGCGTAGCACCGAAAATCTTATTCTCTCTTGAAGAATGTATGGAATACATCCAGGGTGATGAGGCGATCGAGGTAACTCCGAACTTCATCCGTATGAGAAAGAAATTGCTTTCTGAAGAAGACAGAAAAAGAGTTGAAAGAGCTGCTAAAGCATAATCAATTTTTTACAGATAAATTAAAGCCTCGAACTTTTCGGGGCTTTTTTGTTATAGAATAGAAGAAAATGTTTATTTTTCATTTTCATTAACCGATATATTTAATGCAGTTTTTTAAACAATGAGAGGGAATCAATTAAAATTAATCTTATTACTGGGCTTTTTCGCTTCTTGCAGCAGTTCTAAAACGTTGGCAGATACCACAAAACCCGTAAAAAATAAAAATACAGCACAACAATCATCTCCAATTCTAAAAGACTCTGCTATTGCCGCTAAAACAGTAAAAACACCGGCGGAAGAAGTCTTTAAAACCAACCTTCCGGAAATCAAAAGAGAGTTCCGCGGAGCATGGATTGCCAGTGTAGCCAATATCAACTGGCCTTCCAGAACTAATCTGACCGTAGATCAGCAGAAAGCCGAAGCCATCAGTATGCTGGATATGCTGAAGGACAATAATTTTAATGCCGTTATCTTCCAGGTAAGACCTTCGGCAGATGCCTTATATACCAGTAATATCGAGCCATGGTCGTATTTTCTGACAGGGGAAACAGGAAAAGCTCCTTATCCGAACTACGATCCTTTACAGTTCTGGATTGAAGAAGCCCACAAGAGAGGATTGGAGCTTCATGTCTGGTTGAATCCTTACCGTGCCCATCACGCGAATGGAGGCTCACCCAACGGTTTATCCATGGTGAATAAGCTTTCGGATATTGTGATCCGGCTAAAGAACGGGATGTATTGGTTTGATCCAGCTGATCCTAAAACCCAGGGCCATGTTTCCAATGTGGTAAAAGACATTGTACAGCGGTATGATATTGATGCCGTCCACTTTGACGACTATTTCTATCCGTATGCTACCTACAACAGGGGCGCTGATTTTCCCGACCATAAAACCTGGAATGCCTATATAAGCAGTGGTGGGACATTATCAAGAGCCGACTGGAGAAGGGATAATGTCAATAAATTTGTTGAAAGGATCTATAAGGAAATCCATGCAGAAAAAAGCTACGTAAGATTCGGGATCAGTCCGTTCGGGATCTGGAAACCGGGTTATCCGGAAGGCATTACAGGATCTTCACAGTACGACGAGCTGTATGCCGATGCCAAACTATGGCTGAATAAAGGCTGGGTCGATTATTTTTCACCCCAACTGTACTGGACGATCGATGCTAAAGGTCAGGGCTTTGAAGCTTTATTAAACTGGTGGCAGTCTGAAAACACTATGAAGCGCCATCTCTGGCCGGGACTGAATACTGTTGAGGTGAGATCTTCTGACAGGCCGACAGAAATTAAAAACCAGATTGACATTTCACGACAGATCTTAAAAAATGATGCAGGAGAAATCCATTGGAGTATTGCCGGGCTTACAAAAAATGCCAATATGCTTCCAACCCTGAAAAACGGACCTTATAAGGAAAAAGCTTTGATTCCGAGAAGTCCATGGCTGAATGCGGTTCCGCTGCAGACTCCCACCTTGTTTACGACCGATAACGGAACTTCTGTACAGGCTAACTGGAGTGTGAAGAACATCAAAGATGTTTTCCAGTGGGTACTTTTTACCCAGTATAACGGAATCTGGGAAACCGAAATTCTGACGATGGATCAGCTTTCCAGAGAAATTCCTAAGTATAAAGAAGGAAAAACACTGAATGCCGTTGCCATTAAAGCGATAGACCGTTTAGGCAATGAAAGTGATTATTTGGCTAAAAAAATAAAGTGATGATCTGATCAGCATTACTAAAATAGAAGATTAAGCAAGACCGGTTCATTCATGAACCGGTTTTTATTTTAGAATAACTATAAATTATTATTTTAAAATATTGCTTATCAGTGTATTGTGATTTTATTCGGTTATGTATTATGTAGGGTGAAGAAAGGATCGGAATCATTTTTGCATCATTCTTTACAATCACAAAAAATATGAGTTATGAATACCAACAGACTTTCACCCACGCTGGAACAGGCGTTGAGTGCGCAGATGAACAAAGAAATTCATGCATCACACATTTTCTTATCCTACGGAATCTGGGCCGATGACAAAGGTTATCAGGGAATTGCCAATTTCCTTTACCGGCACGCTCAGGAAGAGAGAAATCATTCTATAAAATTCATGGAATACATTCTGAACAGGGGCGGGAAACCTAAAGTAGAGGCTATTCCGGCTCCTCCGGCTGATCCGGAATCATTATCGGCATGTTTCGACGGGGTATTTAAGCATGAAGTAGATAATACAACGGCCATCTACAAAATCGTTGACATGGCGCTGGAAGAAAAAGACTGGGCCACTTGGAATTTCATGCAGTGGTTCGTTCAGGAACAGATTGAAGAAGAAACACTGGCTCAGAACCTTATTGATAAATTAAAAATTGCCGGAGGTGACAGAGCGACCGATGAATCTTTATTTACGCTCGACAGTGCCCTGGCTTCAGCGCCTAATGATGTCCCTTTAGCTCAGGAAGCAACGGGAAATAATCCTTAGATAAAAAATAAACATTTTACAGTTTTAAAATCTGCCGGAATACCGGTGGATTTTTTTTATTATGAAACTCTCCATAATTTCATTATCTTTGCACGCTGAAAGTTGAAGGTAATGAATAATACATTCATTGTAGTAAACCTTGAACTTTAACCCTTAAACTTTGAATCTAACGTTATGAAATGTGGAATCGTAGGCTTACCGAATGTAGGTAAATCAACTCTTTTTAACTGCCTGAGCAATGCAAAAGCACAGTCGGCAAACTATCCTTTCTGTACTATCGAACCGAACTTAGGAACGGTTTCCGTACCGGATCAGCGATTGTTTGAGCTGGAAAAAATAGTAAAACCTGAAAGAGTGTTGCCTGCTGTTGTGGAAATTGTAGATATCGCAGGGTTGGTAAAAGGCGCAAGTAAAGGGGAAGGGCTAGGAAACCAGTTTCTTGCCAATATCCGTGAATGTGAAGCGATCATCCATGTTTTAAGATGTTTTGACAATGGGAATATCGTTCACGTTGAAGGTTCGGTAGATCCGCTGAGAGATAAAGAAATTATCGATATTGAACTTCAGCTTAAAGATCTGGAAACGGTAGGAAAAGCAGTGGAAAAAGCTAAGAAGTTCATTAAATCAGGAAAGAAAGAAGATATCCTGACGTACGAAACGTTGCAGAATCTTCAGAAGCATCTTGAAGATGGTAAAAATGCCAGAGAATTTGCAACGGATGACTTAACGAAATCTATTATCGGTGAAGTTCAGTTGTTGACGAATAAGCCGGTTCTTTACGTTTGTAATGTAGATGAAAACTCTATTAAAAACGGAAATGAATGGATCGGTAAAATTGAAGAAATGGCGAAAGCAGAAGGTGCTGAAATCGTTGTTCTGGCAGCTCAGATCGAAGCGGATATCAATGAACTGGAAACCTATGAGGAAAGAGAGATATTCCTTGAAGAATTAGGCCTTACAGAACCTGGAGTAAACCGTTTGATCAGAAAAGCATACGATTTATTAAAACTTCAGACCTATTTTACAGCTGGGGTTAAAGAAGTAAGAGCCTGGACGATCGGACAGGGCTGGACAGCTCCTCAGGCGGCTGGAGTGATCCACACGGATTTTGAAAAAGGATTCATCCGTGCGGAAGTGATCAAGTATGATGACTATATGCAATACGGTTCTGAAGCCAAAGTAAAAGAAGCCGGAAAACTTTCTGTAGAAGGTAAAGAATACATCGTAAAAGATGGTGACATCATGCACTTTAGATTCAACGTATAAGAAAATATTAAAGTTAGTTATAAATGAAAAGCGCTGCCATTGTATTTTGGGAGCGCTTTTTGCATTTCTGTAGTAAAACTTTTAATGAGATGAAAATTTTATATTTTTTTGTTCTTGTATTCTGTATTTCGTGTTCTGTAAATAATACTGACGGGAATTGTTTTATAGAAAAAGAAGAAAAGTCTGTATATGTTGAGCAGAAACCATATACGGTGAAGGAAATTCTTAATAAAAAGCCCGATTATCTTCAGATTGTCGATCTGAAAGATTACAGAAGCTTTAAAAAGGACAGTACAGAATCCAAAGGCGGGTTTTCCGAAGAAAGATGGAAAGCGAAAAAGGAAGAGTATAATGTTTTCAGTGAAAAGTTTCCGGACCATTTTTCTTATTCTGCAAAACAACAGGTTGGAAATGTTTTATATGCACTGGGAAGTAATGCATTGGGATTTTGGCTGATGAAAATAGAAAATGACAAACCTTCCGCTTATTTTTTAGGATTAAGTTTTAGCCATTATTATATCAATAAGATTCAGGAAACCCCAATTATTAAAGATGGATTTCTGCAGTTTGAAGGAAGCCTTGTGAAAATCATTAAAGTTCCCGGTTTGCCCGGTTATGATGATTATTCCGCTATGGAAGACGGAAAGCTATTCAGAATAAAATTGGATGATCTGATGAAAGACTCTGATCAGGATGGCTATAATGATATTTTTGAAGAGACTTTTGCCTTAAATCCCAATAATAAAGATACGGATGGTGATGGGATTAATGATTTTGAGGATATGAATCCGTTATTTAAATCTGAAAAGAATAAGTTTTCAGAACTCTATGCTTCATTACTTCCTTCTTATTCCGAAGATGATGATTTAAAAAAACTTCATTATACATTTGAAGTATATGAGAGTGATTGCGATTATTTTCATCAGATCAATCCTGAAATAAGGGTGCTTTTTATTCCTGAAAAAGATCAGAAAAAAACATATTATACAAGAATAACGGACGTGACAGAAAATCATATTTCCAAAATGAAAAGAGCCAATTATGATTCGAACAGGGTTTATATTTCAGAGTCAGGAAGTAGCCATAAGAATGATTATGTGGCAGAATATAAAGATGGAAAGTGGACGTTGGAAATCGTTGGAGGATATATTATATAGAGTTTAATGAAGATTTAAATTCTAATTGTATTTATTTTGTACATTTGATTTTTACAAATCGATAGTATGGAAAAAACAGCTCATACCTTATATACTTCTCTTGATGATTTCTATAGAGAAATGACCGATAAACTGGAAACGGATATCGAAACGATCTTTCCTAAAGGACTTCATAAAGATATCGGGCATTTTAACGTATTTGATATTGCCCAAACCATTGAAAGAATAAAGACAACCTCCGAAATGCCTTATAACAGGAGGAAATACTATAAGATAAGTCTCATCAGAGGACGTAACCGCGCGGAATATGCTGATAAAGTAATTCAGATTGAGAAGAATGCTTTGCTTTTTGCTACTCCCAAGGTTCCTTATCACTGGGTGCCTGAAGATCCGCATCAGTCGGGGAGCTTTTGCGTATTTACGGAAGATTTTTTTATCAAGGATAAATCTCATAATACCCTTGAAGATTTACCGATTTTTCAGCCGGGAAATATTCCGCTGTTTGAAATTGATGATGAGCTGGCAGACGAGATAGAGCAGCTGTATGGCAGGATTAAAAAAGAGATAGAATCAGATTATATCTTTAAATATGACCTGATCAGAAACTATGTGCTGGAGCTGATTCATTATGGTCAGAAGCTGCAGCCCGCTTCTAAACTTTCGACATCAAATGATGCTTCACTTCGGGTGGTGTCATTATTTATCGAATTGCTGGAGAGACAGTTTCCTATTGAAAGTTCAGATCAGAGGCTGCAGCTGAAAAGTGCAAAAGATTACGCAGACCGATTGTCGGTGCACGTGAATTACCTGAATAAAAAACTGAAGGAAAGTACAGGAAAGACGACAACGGAGATTATAGCTGAAAGAATTGTTCAGGAAGCCAAAATACTCTTAAAGCAGACCCAATGGAATGTTTCAGAAATTGCTTATGCATTAGGCTTTGAAGAAATAGCGCATTTTTCAAACTTCTTTAAAAAGAAAACTTCACTGGCACCATTAGAATTTCGTTCATGATTTGAATTTTGCAAATTTCTGTTTGATTCGAGCAAACACTTCAACGGAGAATTGTCAGAACTTTGTCCCATCAAAAACAAACAAAAAATGGAAACAAGAACAAAAATCGCATTGGTAACCGGTGGAAGCCGTGGATTAGGGAAAAACTCAGCACTGAAAATTGCTCAGAAAGGACTGGATGTCATCATTACTTATAAAAGCAATAAGGAGGAAGCGGATAAAGTAGTCTCCGAAATCCAGGGGTTAGGAAGAAAAGCGATCGCTTATCAGCTGGATACAAAAGATATCAAAAGTTTTGATGCTTTTGTAAAACAGGTAGGAGATCATCTGGAAGAAAATACAGGTAGCAGAAATATAGATTTTCTGGTTAACAATGCAGGAACAGCATTATATGCGCCAATTTCTGATGTTACAGAGGAGCAGCTTGATGATGTGGTAGATATTCATTTCAAAGGTGTTTTTTTCCTGACTCAGAAGTTTTTACCTTTCATGAATAATGGCGGAGGAATTATTACTGTTTCTTCCGGACTGGCAAGATTTGCTTTGCCGGGATCTTCAGTTTACGGATCAATTAAGGCAGGAGTTGAAATGCTTACCAAATATATGGCGAAAGAATTGGGATCAAGAAAAATCAAAGCCAATGCTGTTGCTCCGGGTGCAATTGAAACGGACTTCGGTGGCGGAACAGTAAGGGATAATGAGCAGGCAAATGCAATGGTCGCAAACAATACAGCTTTAGGAAGAGCCGGCTTACCGGATGATATAGGTGGCGTAGTTGCTTTTTTATGTACAGAAGAGGCGGGGTGGATCAACGCCCAAAGAATAGAAGTTTCGGGAGGAATGTTCTTTTAAAAAAATAAGGCGGTAGTTTTCTACCGCTTTTTTTATATCTTTATTAGGTTAGTTTAAAAACAGGACTATCATATTTCTTATGGTGAAAGAGTTTTTAGATCAGTTTCCCTATATTTTACTTACCCTGGAAGTAATCTATTTTGCCACAGTCGTTTTTCTTGCTGGGAAAATTATCATGGATACCAAAACGACCAGTAAAACCTTAGCCTATTTATTGCTGATCATTTTTATTCCGGTGGTTGGGATTGTTATCTACTTTGTTTTTGGAGTCAACTATCGGAAAAACAAGTTTTATAATTTTAAATTTGAGATCAACGAGAAGATCTACCGTGATATTCGGAAGTATATTGAAAAGACCCATTTTGAATCATTAAAAAGAAGCGAAAACGAGCTGAAGGAATATAGTACCACTATCAATTTTCTTTACAATGGGGCGCATTCTCCCTTATCTTCAAAGAATGAAGTGGAAATACTTATAAATGGAGAAGAAAAATTTGCAAAGGTCTTTGATTGCATCCGAAAAGCAAAGCACCACATTCATCTGGAATATTATATTTACGAAAATGATGGGATAGGTAATCAGCTTGCGGAATTGCTGATTCTTAAAGCAAAAGAAGGCGTTGTCATCCGGTTTTTATATGATGCATTGGGAAGCGGCAAGATCGGCAAAAAGCTGATTGCTAAACTTAAAGATGCAGGTATTGAGGTTTCCCCGGTAAATAAAATCACATTCAGGCTTCTGGCCAACAGGGTCAATTATAGAGATCACCGTAAGATTATTATCATTGACGGCAAAGAAATATTTACAGGAGGAATCAATGTTTCAGATAAATATATTAACCCTAATACCCAACAATACTGGCGGGATATTCATCTTTATTTAAAAGGCAATTCGGCATTTTATTTTCAGTTTCTATTCCTTACCAACTGGGTTTTTGCTACAGAGAAAATTCCTCAACTTTCCAAAGACTATTTTGATTATCATGATGAATTTGAAGGGAGTAAGCTGGTTCAGGTGGCTGCAAGCGGTCCTGATACAAGTCCGGTGATTATGCTGAGTACAAATTCTGCCATTTTGTCTGCGAAAAAAAGAGTGTATATCGTTACTCCTTACTTTATTCCTATGGAAACCATTTTAAATGCAATAAAGCAGGTGTCACAGGCAGGACTGGATGTAAGACTCATGGTTCCTGAAAAAGGGGATTCCGTTATCGTGAATTCTGCAGCTTATTCTTATTATGAAGGGCTGCTGGAGAATAAAGTCCGGATATTCTTTTATCAAAAAGGCTTTATTCATTCCAAAACCATGATTGTAGATGATGATTTTTCCAGCGTGGGAACAGCCAATATGGATGTAAGGAGCCAGGAGCTGAACTTTGAGGTCAATACCCTGATTTTTGACCAGGAAACGAATCAAAAACTGGAAACTGTATTTCTTGAAGACATGAAAGATTGTAGGGAAATTTCATTAGATGAGTGGAGAAAAAGGCCAAAGCATAAAGTGTTTTTTGAGCATCTGGCAAGGCTTCTTTCTCCACTTATGTAATTTGTTAAAGTTTGGCAAGATTTTCAAGGGCTTTCTCCAGTGTCTCCTGCTTCTTGGCAAAACATAACCTGATCACGTGATCATTTCTTTTGTTTTTATAAAAAGACGAGAACGGAACACTTGCCACTTTATGGGTAATGGTAAGCTCACTGGCAAAATCGAAATCATTTTTATCGGAGATTTTATCATATTTCAAAGCTTGGAAATACGTTCCTTCACAATCTAAAAGCTCAAAGGAAGTCGTTGCCAATCCCTGTCTTAAAAAATCTCTCTTTTCCTGAAAAAACTGATTGAGTTGGTTGTAATGTTCGTCATTTTTCATATACTCGGCCAAAGCCATTTGAATAGGCGTATTGACGGAAAAAACATTGAACTGATGGATCTTTCTGAATTCATCGGTCAGGTTTTTAGGAGCTGCACAATAACCGACTTTCCAGCCCGTAACGTGAAACAATTTTCCGAATGAGGCTACCAAAAGACTTCTTTCTTTAAGTTCGGGATATTTACAGATGCTCAGATGCTGCTTTCCGTCAAAAACGATATTTTCATACACCTCATCGCTCAGGATCAAAATAGAAGTTCCTTTTACGATATTTATTAATTCCCGGATGTCTTTTTCTTTTAAGATCTTTCCTGAAGGGTTATTAGGATTGTTCAGGATGATCATCTTGGTTTTATCTGATACCAAATTCTTAACCGCAGTCCAGTCAATCTCATAATCGGGCGCTTTCATTTCGAAACGTTTTATAATTCCTCCGAAAAGCTCAACGGTAGGTTCATAGCAGTCGTAAGCCGGTTCAAAAATAATGACCTCATCCTCTTTTTTTACAAAAGTGGCAATGGCAGTAAAAATAGCCTGTGTTCCGCCAGAGGTGATGGTTATTTCAGTATCAGGATTATAAGTCGCCTGATGAGAATTTTCAATTTTTCTGGCAATTTCTTCCTTTAAACCGATCATTCCTCCCATAGGAGCATATTGATTAAATCCTTTTTTGATAAAATGATCTACATAGTTCAGAAGTTCAGTATCGGGCATAAAATCAGGGAATCCCTGAGAAAGATTGATGGCTTCATTTTCATTGGCAAGCTGCGTCATCTGGCTGAATATGGTAGTTCCTATATTGGAAAGTTTAGACAAAGGAAGTTGTATCATTTAAAAAACAGATTTTGTTGATACCGAATTTAATAAATTATTTAAAATCTAAACCTATTTAATTAGATTTTGTGGATGTGTTTGTAGTTATATCAAAAAAATCATGTCGTTTCTCAATCTATTTTTTCCTTAGATATTTTAGTACAAAAAACAATATTAAACATTTGTTTAAAAAATATGACTTTTTGCTTTTAAATGTGTTCTGTGATACTTACATTTGTTATGCTAAAAATAATTTAAAACCAATGATCATGAAAATTAAGAAGATTGAGTTTCCGGCAGCATCCATTTTATCTCAGGGAAAAGAAAAGTTTGATTATGCGGATAGTTTTGAAGGAGAACTGGAAGGAAACGGACAGGATTTCGATATTGCACAAATAGGGAAAGCTTTTTTTACAAGCGGACCAAAGTGGGGAAAGAAGATGTTTGCTTTCAGAAACAAGGTGGTGAAATTATTTGGGTTAAAAACAGGGGGAGAAACTGATGCAGTGAAAGAAACCGATAACTTTACCTGTGAAGTAGGAGAGCGCGTTGGTCTTTTTAAAATTTTTAGTAAAACAAGCAATGAGATTGTTATTGGTGAAGACGATAAACATCTGGATTTCAGAGTTTCCCTTTTATTTGATAAAAATCGGAGTGAGAAGGATGAAAACTCTCTCACGATTTCTACTGCGGTAAAATTCCATAACTGGCTTGGAGTATTGTACTTTTTACCGGTACGTCCTTTTCATAAACTGATTGTCCGGCTATGCTGAAAAATATAATAGGTAAGCTGGAAAATACAAAGCAATAATTTCAAAGGAGAAATGTTGATTAATCAGCTCAATTTAATTTATTTTAAAACCGAATGTAAAAAATGCTAATATTGTAGCGAATAACTTTAAATTACTTTGAACACTATGATTAATCATGAAATAGATTATAAAATTTACGGGGAAGAAATGCAATGCGTGGAGATTGAGCTGGACCCGAAAGAAAGCGTAATTGCAGAACCGGGGAGTTTTATGATGATGAAAGACGGAATACAAATGGAAACCTTATTCGGAGACGGAACGGAAAAAGGACTGATGGGAAAATTATTTTCTGCAGGAAAAAGAATGCTTACCGGAGAAAACCTTTTCATGACCGTATTTACCAACACTTCTTCAGATAAAAGACACGTAACTTTTGCCGCTCCTTATACGGGAAAAATCATTCCTTTTGACCTGAGCAAACTCGGAGGTAAGGTGATCTGTCAGAAAGATAGTTTTCTTTGTGCTGCCAAAGGGGTTACCGTAGGAATTGAATTTCAGAAAAAGTTGGGAACGGGACTTTTCGGAGGGGAAGGATTTATCATGCAAAAGCTGGAAGGTGACGGGATGACCTTTGTACACAGTGGAGGACACGTAATCGAGAAAGAACTTCAGCCGGGAGAGATTCTTAAAATTGATACGGGATGTATCGTTGCCTTTACCCATACTGTAGATTATGATATTCAGTTTGTAGGCGGAATTAAAAATACGATTTTCGGCGGGGAAGGACTGTTTTTTGCACAGTTAAGAGGTCCCGGAAAGGTATGGATACAGACTTTACCTATTTCAAGGTTAGCCAGCAGAATTTTACAGTATGGAACCACTAAAAATAAAGAACAGGGAAGTATTTTAGGAGGAATAGGAAACCTGCTGGACGGGGATGGGTTTTAATACGGAACTGAAAATGATATAATGAAAGGGCTATTTTAATAGTCCTTTTTATTTTGCAAATTTCCGACAAATCAAAGAGGATTATTAGTCTTTTCAGGACTTTAAAATAAAATTAAAATTTGCTTCAGTTTTTAAAGAGAAAATTTTTAAATTTATAATGAATTTATATTTTTATAGATAAAATGAGGATAAGTATTTCCGAAAAAGAGCCTTATTTTTTCGCATAATTTTATCCAATTGTGTATTTTTGTATGTTTGCTGAAATTACATATGTCACAAGAAATAAACCCAATCTATTCCGAAGATAATATCAGAACCCTCGATTGGCAGGAACACATACGTTTACGTCCCGGAATGTATATCGGGAAACTGGGAGACGGATCTTCTGCTGATGACGGTATTTATATTTTACTTAAAGAAATTCTGGATAACTCGATTGATGAGTTCAGAATGAAATCCGGTAAAAGAATCGAAATAAAACTTGACGACGGTAAAGTTACCATTCGTGACTTTGGCCGTGGTATTCCGCTGGGAAAAGTGGTGGATGCAGTTTCCAAGATGAATACGGGAGGTAAGTATGACAGCAAAGCCTTCAAAAAATCGGTCGGACTGAACGGGGTCGGTACAAAAGCTGTCAATGCTTTGTCAGATTATTTCCGAGTAAGATCTTTCCGTGACGGGAAAATGAAAGCTGCAGAATTTTCGAGAGGATTGATTACTGAAAATTTTGATGAAAAAGATACTTCAGACCGAAACGGTACGGAGATTTCTTTTATTCCCGATGGTGAAATCTTTCTTCATTTTAAATTCCGAAAAGAGTATATTGAAAGAATGCTCCGTAATTATGCATACCTGAATCCGGGACTTACCATTCTTTTCAACGGAGAAAAATTTTATTCTGAAAATGGACTTAAAGATCTATTGGAAGAGGAACTGGAAAACGAAACACTGTATCCGATTGTCCATTTAAAAGACCATGATATAGAAGTTGCCATTACGCACACCGATAAATCGCAGACGGAAACCTATTTTTCCTTTGTAAACGGACAGAATACCACGCAGGGAGGAACACATTTGAATGCCTTCCGTGAAGCGTATGTAAAAACGATTCGTGAGTTTTTTAATAAAAGCTTCGATGCATCAGACGTCAGAAAATCGATTGTTGCTGCGGTTTCCATCAACGTGGAAGAACCGGTTTTCGAATCTCAGACCAAAACAAAGTTGGGATCCAATGATATAGGACCTAACGGACCGACGGTAAGAACTTTTATTATTGATTTCCTAAAAAGTAAATTAGATAATTTCTTGCATAAAAATCCGGAAGTTGCAGAAGCCATCCAAAGGAAAATCTTAATTTCTGAGAGAGAAAGAAAAGAGCTTTCAGGAATTCAGAAGCTGGCAAGAGAAAGAGCAAAAAAAGTATCGCTTCATAATAAGAAACTTCGAGACTGCAGACAGCATTATAACGATCAGAAAGCAGAACGAAAAGCCGAAACCCAGATATTTATTACCGAGGGAGATTCTGCATCCGGATCTATTACAAAATCCAGGGATGTGGAAACACAGGCTGTATTTTCCTTAAAAGGAAAACCTTTGAACTGCTATGGTCTTACGAAAAAAGTGGTTTACGAAAATGAGGAGTTTAATTTGCTTCAGGCTGCTTTAAATATTGAAGAAAGCCTGGAAGATTTAAGATACAATCAGGTTATTATTGCCACCGATGCCGATGTCGATGGGATGCACATCAGATTGCTGATGATTACATTCTTTTTACAATTTTTCCCGGACATTATAAAAAACGGACATCTTTACATCCTACAGACTCCTTTGTTTAGGGTTAGAAATAAAAAAGAGACCAGATATTGCTATACCGAACAGGAAAGAGTAAAAGCGCTGAATGAATTAGGCAAGAATCCTGAAATTACCCGATTTAAAGGATTGGGAGAAATCTCTCCGGATGAATTTAAACACTTCATAGGGAAAGATATCAGACTGGAACCTGTTGTGATAGGGAAAGACCAGACCATTGACCAGCTTTTAGAATTTTATATGGGGAAAAATACTCCCGACAGGCAGACTTTTATTTTAGAAAATCTGGTCGTGGAAGATCAGAATATTCAAATTAAAGAAGTTTTAGATTAAATTAGATAGTAAAAATAGAACAGCTATATGAGAATAAGTAACCGCAGTAAAATTTCAATATACAACTCCATCAATATGATGCTGGTGTTGATTTTAGCAGGTGGTATATTTGCTTTCTTGCTAGAGGACAGATTCAATCTTTTGGGAGATTTTAGTTATCTGTTTATAGTAATTCCTGCCATAATGCTGGTTGCTTTTTATCTTATCGGAAGGCAGATTTTTGAATACGACAGTGACGGGGAAGCTTTGAATTTTAGAAACAGGAATATTGTTCCTTTTATCGACAAGCCACTTAGTGATGAGTTTCCAAAATATAAGCTGATCAGCTACGAAATTGTAGATATGTTCTTGATCAAAAGGCTGTATGTGAAAGTATCCAGTAAGAATACAGGTTCTACTATGCTCAAATACGAAATATCATACCTTTCTAAAAAAGAAATAAAAGATTTGAAATTCTCTTTAAATAAAGTAGTAACAACTAATAACGAGAAAAAAGAGTTAATTAAATGATGACAGAAGAGAACTCGCATGAAGGTGAGAGCCTGAAAAAAGTCTCCGGACTTTATAAAGATTGGTTTCTGGATTATGCTTCTTATGTAATCTTAGACCGGGCTATTCCATCGGTATATGATGGCTTTAAGCCTGTTCAGAGAAGGATAATGCATTCCATGAGAGAGCTGGAAGACGGGCGTTACAACAAGGTTGCCAATATTGTAGGAAATACCATGAAATATCACCCTCACGGTGATGCTTCTATTACTGATGCCATGGTAGGAATCGGGCAAAAAGAATTACTGATAGACACTCAGGGAAACTGGGGGAATATTTACACCGGTGATTCTGCCGCTGCTGCAAGATATATTGAAGCAAGATTAACTCCTTTTGCCTTAGAGGTCGTTTTTAATCCTAAAACCACAGACTGGACGAAGTCTTATGACGGAAGAAATAACGAGCCCATAGACTTACCCGTAAAGTTCCCGTTGCTTCTTGCACAGGGAGTGGAAGGGATCGGGGTCGGACTTTCTACAAAAATTCTTCCCCATAACTTTAATGAGCTGATTAATGCTTCTGTTGCATATTTAAAAGGTAAAAAGTTTGAACTTTTTCCGGATTTTCTTACCGCTGGTTTTTTAGATGTTTCTGAATACAATGACGGACAAAGAGGAGGAAAAGTAAGAGCAAGAGCCAGAATCAATCAGGTTGATAAGCATACTCTGATGATCACTGAGCTTCCTTTCTCTAAAAATACGGGAGATCTGATCGATTCTATCTTAAAAGCGAACGAAAAAGGGAAAATCAAGATTAAAAAAATTGAAGATAATACTTCTGATAAAGTAGAAATCCTGATTCACCTTCACAATGATATGTCTCCAGATAAAACGATAGATGCACTGTATGCATTTACGGACTGTCAGGTGACCATTTCTCCGAATGCCTGCGTTATTGTAGGAGATAAGCCAATGTTCTTAAGCGTTTCTGAGATTCTGAGGATGAATACGGATCATACCGTTTCTTTGCTTAAAAAAGAACTGGAGATCGAGCTTCATGAATTACAGGAAAGCTGGCATTTTTCGTCTCTGGAAAGAATCTTTATTGAAAACAGGATTTATCACGATATTGAAGAAGTTAAAAGCTGGGAAGAAGTATTAAAGACAATTGATGAAGGATTAAAACCTCATACCAAGCATCTCCTGAGAGCTGTAACGGAAGAGGATATTTTAAGATTAACGGAAATCAGGATCAAGAGGATTTCAAGATTCGATCTAGATAAATTTAAAGAAAATATCGCCGCTCTTGAAGGGAAAATAGAGCAGGTAAAACATCATTTGGAGCATCTTATCCCGTATGCTATTGAATATTTCCTGAATATTCAGAAGAAATACGGAAAAGACAGACAACGAAAAACGGAATTAAGAATCTTCGATACCATAGATGCGACTAAAGTAGCAGTGGCTAACGAAAAATTCTATGCTAATTTCGAAGAAGGATTCATCGGAACTTCCCTGAAAAAAGACCAGTATTTATTCGACTGTTCAGATATTGATGATATTATTACCTTCAGAAAAGACGGAAGTATGAAGGTGGTAAAAGTAGAAGCAAAAACTTTTATCGGAAAAGATATTCTTCATGTAGCGGTATGGAAGAAGAACGATAAGAGGACCGTTTACAATATGATCTATCGTGAAGGAAGAGAAGGACCTTATTATATGAAACGTTTTTCGGTAACCGGAGTAACACGAAATACGGACTATCCTTTAGCTTCAGATAAAAAAGGTTCGGAAACCCTTTATTTTTCTGCCAATCCAAATGGTGAAGCAGAGACTGTAACCGTGCTTTTAAAGCCGAATCCGAGAATCAGAAAAAATAAAATGGATATCGATTTCTCTGAATTAGCCATTAAAGGAAGAGATTCAAAAGGAAATCTGGTGACCAAATATTCGGTAAAGAAAGTAGACCTTAAAGAAGAAGGAGTTTCTACACTGGCTCCAAGAAAAATCTGGTTTGATGAAACCGTAAGAAGGCTGAATGCGGATGCAAGAGGTACTTTATTGGGAAGCTTTAAAGGTGACGATAAAATCTTAACCATCAATACCAACGGGGAAGCCAAACTGGTAAGCTTTGATCTCGGAAACCGTTTTGATGACGAGTATCTGGTTCTTGAGAAATGGAAACCTCAGCAACCCGTAACGTGTATTTATTATGACGGGGAGAAAGAAATTTATTTTATTAAAAGATTCTTGCTGGAAAACAATACGAACCCACAGACTTTCATGCCTTCGGAACATCCGAAGTCTTTCATAGAAAGTATTATCGTTGCCAATAATGCTACTGCTGAAATTGTTTTTGCAAAAGATAAAGGAAAAGAACGCGATCCTGAAACGATAAATATTGATGAATTCATTGCTGTAAAAGGAATAAAAGCGATCGGAAATCAGTTTACGAAATTTAAAGTAAAATCAATCAATATTACGATTCCGGAGCCGGAAGAAGAGGAACCGGAAGTGTATGAAGAGCCGGAACGTTTTGAAGGGGACGATGAGGGAGGAACTATCGGAGATTTGTTCCAAAGTGATGATAATACAGAAAATTAAATGTTGAAAATATGATGAGTCCTATTGTTTTAGTTACTATTGCTGCAACTTGTATATATAGCTATGTTGGACTAAATAATCCGCAGTACTTTGAGAAATACAAGTTCAATGTTGGTGCAATTAAAAACAGAAAAGAATATATAAGATTAGTAACCTCAGGCTTTTTACATGCTGATTTTATGCATTTGTTTTTCAATATGCTTTCCTTATATTTATTTCAGGAAGCGGTTACCTTGTTTTTTGGAGATATAGGATTTTTAATCATCTATTTTGGATCTTTGCTTCTAGGAAATCTGTTTAGCTTATTGATTTATCAAAATCAACCGTGGTATTCTGCAATTGGAGCTTCTGGAGCAGTTTCCGGAATTATTTTTGCCTCTATTGCTATGGCTCCGAACGAAATCAGCGTGAATTTTTTACCAGGATGGCTTTTCGGGACATTGTATTTCGGTTATTCAGTATATATGATGCTAAATCCTAAACAATGGGATAATCTAGGACACTCTGCACATTTGGGAGGTGCTTTTTTCGGATTGGTATATTCTGTTGCATTGCATCCTCAATTAGCGATGAGCAATTTGTTGTTCTTGGGAATTATGTCACTTCCTTTAATATATTTAGCCTATCAGATTTTTATTAAGAAAAAAATAAGGTAAAATTTTATCTTTACTTAAAATATTAAGACCAATGGACACATCAGAGTTAAATCGTTTCGTCGTAATACTTATTTATGGTTCATTGGTCTTACTTTCTTTATTAAAGCTTAGTAACCCACTTAAAGTTAATAGAAAAGCGAATTTTTGGTTCGGAATATTTCTTTTTCTATGGTCAAGCTTCTGGTTGGATGAAACGCTGTCTTTGGTATTAAGGTCGGAAATACAGATTCATTCCATTTTTATGGTACAGTTTGTACAATTTTTAACGCCGGTTATATTCTATTTTAGTGTATTGTTTTACACAAATCCTTCATTTAAATTTAAGCTTTCGGATGTTAAATATTTTATTCTGCCCTTTATTTTTCTAATTATTCTTTTCCTTCAAAGGAAAGAAACTATAGAAAGTGATTCTGCTTTTTTTGAATTTCTTGAGATTATTTATATCAGCTTAATTTTGATCCAGGCTCTTTTTTATACCGGACTTTCTTATTTTACGATAAGGAAACATCAGAAAAAGATTCAGCAGTTTTCTGCCAATACGGAAGGAATTAATCTCAATTGGCTGGAATATATTATTCTGATCATCTTTGTTATTAATATAGTTTATATTATTTACAATCTTTCTTATGATTCAACTTCACTGAATTTTTTTATTAATGCTGCTTTTTTATTGGTAATTTATTTCGTGGCATTTTATTCTTTAAAACAGAAAGAAATTTATCCTGTTGAAGAAAAGCAACGTGAAGAATTAATTTCCATTGATGAAAATGCTGAAACGGAAGGAGTAAGGAAAAAGCTGATTTCAGATGATGAACTGTTAAAGCTGAAAAACCAACTTGAAACATTGATGGATATTGAAAAGCCATATCTTGACAGCGAACTTAACCTGATTCGTCTTTCCGAATTACTTTCTATATCTACCCATCATTTGTCTTATGTAATTAATACAGGATTTCAAAAGAATTTTTTCCAGTATGTGAATGAATACCGGATTGAATATGCGAAGAAACTTTTGAAAGATAGTTCGAAAAATAAACTTTCTATTTTAGGCATTGCTTACGAATCCGGATTCAATTCAAAAACGTCTTTTAATACTACTTTTAAAAAGTTGACTAATCAGACTCCTTCTGAGTTTAAAAAATAAGTTCGGGTTTATAAGTTTTAACTTTTTTTGTTTTTAACTTGTTTAAAATCAGTTTTTTATTTTCGTGGTATGAAATGGTTCATTCATATAATTCGGAACATTAGCAGCACCTTTCCGGCCTACTTTTGTCTCAGAAAGTTTATATTATGAAAACAAAAGAATCATTTGCCGTAGTTACCGGAGCAAGTCAAGGTTTAGGAAGAGCGTTTACAGAAAGTCTGGCCAGAAGGAAGATCAATGTTATTCTTGTGAGTCTTCCCAATCAAAATTTAAAAGAAATAAGTCAAAAAATAGCCGAACTTTATCACATTAAAACCCATTATTATGAGGTTGATCTTTCTGTGAATGAAAATGTTTTAAAGTTAACAGAATGGATAAATAAGTCCTTTAATATTCATATTTTAATTAATAATGCAGGATTGGGCGGAACCAGAAAATTTTTAGATGTAACTTCAGACTATATTAATAATATTCTTCAGGTGAATGTTACTGCCACTTCATTGATTACCCATCAGCTTTTGCCTAATCTTCTGAAACAACCTCAATCTTATATTTTAAATGTTTCAAGTATGGCAGCTTTCTCGCCTATTGGTTTTAAAACAGTTTATCCGGCTTCAAAAACTTTTATCCATTCATTTTCAAGAGGTTTGAATGAAGAGCTCAAAAATACCAATGTGTTTGTAAGTGTTGTGAATCCGGGCGCGATGAAAACAAACCCGGATGTTGTTGAAAGGATTGAAAAACAAGGCTTTATCGGGAAGTTGACCCTATTAGATCCTGATAAGGTTGCAGAATATTGCATCAGCCAGCTTTTTAAAAAAGATTCTGTAATTATGGTAAATCCTGTGAGCTGGCTTGTAATGAAAATATTGCCGATCTGGATTAAATTACCATTAATGACCAACGCAATAAAACGGGAAATAAAAGCATGAAAAAAATATTTGTTACAGGAATTACTGGGCTTTTAGGAGCCAATGTTGTTATTAAATTATTAGAAGATGGTTATTTTGTTATTGCTTTGGTGCGCAAGAAAAGCAACTATTTGGGTGAAAAAAATAAGAGTCTAAAACTTATTGAAGGAGATTTGTTTTCAGATTTCTCAGAATATTTAAAAGATGTAAATTTTATTATCCATATTGCCGCGGAGACAAAACAAAATTTGCTGAGTTATGAAGGTTATAGAAAAGTTAATTATGAAGGCGTTGTTCATTTACTCTCGCAAAGTGTAAATGCTGAAAAGTTTTTGTTTGTAAGCACGGCAAATACTTTAGGATTTGGAAGTTTAGATGATTTAGGAACTGAAAATGATCAATGGAAATATCCTTTTAATGAATCTTTTTATGCTAAAAGTAAACTTGAAGCAGAAAATTTTCTTTTAGAGAATAATAAAACGAAAGTAATTATTGTAAATCCAACGTTTATGATTGGTGCCTATGATAATAAACCAAGTTCGGGAAAAATTATCTTTTGGGTTTGGAAAAAAAAGCTTGTTTTTTACCCAAAAGGTGGAAAAAATTTTGTGAATGCAGAAGATGCTGCTAAAGGAATTTGTAAAGCATTGGAAAAAGGAAAGCCAGGTGAAAAATACCTATTAGCCAATGAAAATTTGAAGTATAAGGATTTTTTTAAAATCGTCAATAATGTTACTGGCCAGCAATCGGTATTGTTTCTGATTCCGGACTTTATTTTAATTTTTTTGGGTTTTACAGGAGATTTTTTAAGGTTTATAAAAATTAAAACGAATTTAAGCTCGGCGAATATGAAAGCTCTCCGAATTGATAATTTTTATTCTAATCAGAAATCAATAAACGAACTTGGAGTTCATTATCAGCCTATTGAAAAAGGAATTACAGATGCTGTTGAATATTTTAAGAATACAACTAAGTAGTTTTTCTGTTATTGTGAAATTTTTTCTAATGCATCCTGAAGGGTTGCAATAAAATTGATATGCTTGGTTTTATTACTTTCAAAAATAAAATCTTTTAGGCTTTTGCTTTCATGCTTGCTAAAATCTCCAATTATAGTTAAATTAATACGATAGTTCGAAAATTTCTGAAGGATCTCACCCGCAATTTTTGTTTTTAAATTAAAAAAATCAGAAGTGATATTTTTATCATAAATAATTACCTGGTCAAAGCCCTGATAATAGATATTTCCCAGAAGATCCAGCCCGTCCTGAACAGAATTAATGATAATAGTATCAGAAATTATTTCCGCTACTTTAGTAGTATTGATTTGATGTGTTTTAATCTCCATATCTTATTTCTTTCCAAAAATAAATCTGTCATTCTCTGATAAATCCTTTATAAGCAAAGCTTCTGAAAAACCATTGCTGTAAAGCTCCAATGTTTCAGGGCCTAATTTCTGATTGATTTCTAAAAACAATAATCCGTTGTTATTAAGATGCTTTTCTGCATCCTCTGCAATTTTCCGGTAAAAGATCAAAGCATCAGAAGTGGGGGAGAAAAGCGCCATTTTGGGTTCGAATTCTTTAACGGAATCAGCGATTTCCGATTCTTCTTCAATGCCTATATAAGGCGGGTTTGAAATGATGACATCAAACTCTTGTTCCAGATCAAAATTCAGATAATCACCATGGATGAAATTGATTTCAAGCTGATGAAAATCGGCATTCTTTTTGGCCGTTTCTAAAGCTTTTTCAGAAAAGTCAATAGAAGTGACGTCCGCTTCCGGAAAATACCTTTTTAATACCAAAGGAATAATTCCGGTTCCTGTCCCGATATCCAGAATCTTTAGCGTTCTTTTTGTCATTCCGAGGAACGAGGAATCTCCAGATTTTTCATTTCGCTCCGTTGCATTCAGCATGACATTGATTTCCTGTATTTTTTGAATGGCAAATTCCAACAGCTCTTCCGTTTCAGGTCTCGGAATCAGAACATGTTCGTTCACGAAAAATTGCATTCCATAGAATTCGGTTTCTCCTACAATATGCTGATAAGGTTTACCGGTTTTTAATTCTGAAATAACCCTTAAAAGGCTTTGTTCGTCCTGGATCAGTAATTCCTGATCGGAAAATCTTCTTTGATGAAAACTATCAAAGCCTACGATCTTCTGAACAAAGACAGAGCATAAAAAAGCGCTTTCAGATTCTGTATAAACCTCAGAAAGCTCTGCTTTAAAATGTCTTTTAAACTCTAAAATTGTCATTTATCTCGTAAAAACCAGTTTTGTATCTGTAGATTTTTCTTCATCAATTCTGTAACCTTCATAGTTGAATGCTTTTACATCATTCAGTGTTTTAGCATTGGTTTCTGCACAGAACCTTACGACCAAACCTCTTGCATGTTTGGTATAAACAACGATGGTCTTTGGCTTTCCGTCTTTTAATTCATAGAAATCAAAATCAATTATTTTATGATTGAGTTTTTTTCGGTCAATTACTTTTCCGTATTCGTTGCTGCATAAGTGAAGCAGAATTTCATTCTTTTTCATTTCAGCATTCAGTTGTTCTGTCACTTTTTCTCTCCAGAATTCATAAAGATTTTTATACTGGTCGAATTCAAAAGGACGGCCCATTTCAAGTCTGTAAAGCATTACTTTGTCCGACGGTTTTAAAAGTCCGTAAAGCCCGGAAAGTATTCTGTAGTTTTTCTGTAAATAATCTACCGCATCTTTGTCCAGTGTTTTGGCGTCTAATCCTCTGTAAACTTCACCTGTAAACGCATACATTGCCGGAGCAGATTCTTTAGAACCGGGTTTGGCTTTCCATTTCTGGTTTCTTTCCCAGTTTTCATCTGCCAGCTTGGAAGAAATTTCCATGAGTTCAGACAGATATTTCGGCGATTTTTGTTTTAAATAAGATTGTATATAAGCTGCTTCTTCAATGAATTTTGGAGTGGTTGTTCTCAACAGATCGGTTGAATTTTCTACATTCATTAATTTAGCAGGAGATGTTATAATTTTCATAAAAAGTCAAAATTTAATTTCAAGTTCGGGATGAACTTTTGAATCTGGAATTATAATATTCCTTTTCCCTGACGGATAATTTCCGGCTCACCGGAAGTAAGATCCACAATGGTAGAAGCTACATTATCCCCATATCCGGAATCAATGACAATATCTACCAGATGATCATATTTTTCAGCAATAAGTTCGGGATCGGTAGAATATTCAATAATTTCATCATCATCTCTGATGGAGGTAGAGGCAATAGGATGCCCCAGTTTTTCAACGATGAGTTGCGGAATAGAATGGTCGGGAACACGGATCCCGATGGTTTTATGTCCTTTATAAGCTAAAGGTAAGCTTTTATTGGCTTCCAGAATAAAGGTGAATGGTCCCGGAAGATGACTCTTTAAAAATCTGAATACTGAAGTGTCAATTGGTCTTGTAAAGTCCGAAAGATGGCTTAGATCATTACAGATTATAGAGAATTGAGCTTTTTCCAGCTTAACTTTTTTCAGTTGGGCCAGTTTTTCCATGGCTTTGATGTCAAAAATATTACACCCCAATGCATAAATTGTATCAGAAGGATAGATAATAAGTCCGCCATTATTCAGGGTTTTAATGACCTCATTAATAAGGTTTTCCTGTGGATTTTCCGGATAGATTCTTAATATTTTTGCCATATAACAAAGATACAAATTATAAAATAGTTTTCATAAAAATCCTTTATTTAAAAGAAAAATTAGGATTTTAAAAATATTGTCGTATATTTGCATCACAATATCGCGGGATGGAGCAGTAGGTAGCTCGTCGGGCTCATAACCCGAAGGTCATCGGTTCGAGTCCGGTTCCCGCTACTAAAATAAAAGAGAATTACGTTTGTAGTTCTCTTTTTTATTATTCTATAGTTATTCCTTAATTAATACATTATAAAGAAAAATCCCACTCTTAAAGTGGGATTTTTGTTATTTTGCTAATTCAGCGTATGGTCTGAGTTTATAATCATCAGATTTTGGCTGATCTAAGAATTCTTTTTTCTGAGTTCCTTTCATTCTCTGTGCTGCATCGCTTGCCGCATAATAAGCATCACCCAGTTTTTTTGTAATTTCTGACGGAGTGAAATCTTTCTTTACATCACTGTCTACACCGATATATCCGTTTTTCTTCGTAACATAAGTGATATAATTGTTATAGTTAATAAATGTATTTCTTAAATACTGAGTGTGATACTGCATACATTTCTTTGCCTTCTTTGAAGAGTTATTCATGATACAGTTAGACATATTTCCGTTATATAGCCAGAATTCTGATTGTAAAATTGCATATTCTTTTCCCAGTGCAGTTTTTCCGTTGGTGTAAATGCTGCTGTCTCCTTCCTTATCCGCAATATTTTTAAGATGCTCAAGAACCAAAGGAACCGTGTTTTCTATTTTTGTTTTAGCTTCCCCTATCGCGCTGAAGTCTGCTGCAGGAGAATTCTTTTGTGCAGTCGCTACATTAAAAGCAAGCAGTAATAGTACAATCAATAAATTATATCTTTTCATGAGAAATTTTTAAGCCACTAAAATAAATATATTTTCTCAGTTTTAACAACTTCATTTTAATTTTATTTAATAAAATTTAACATGTTTTAAGGATTTTTAGTGTAATAAAGCATTTTTCGTGAAGAATAAATATAACGGAATATGTGTTTTTTGAAAAAATATTAAAAATAATTTGAAATTATTGTACTGATTATCAATTAAATACATTTTCAAGCTATTCTATCACTAAAAAAATAGTTGTTCAAAAGGAATTTAATTCTATATTTGTATAACTAATTTGTTAGTGATATAGAATTGTCTCTATATTATAAAAGTATTAAACATCGGGATATGAAAATTCAAACTCTTACGAAAGCTGAAGAACAGGTAATGCAATATGTATGGAAAATAGAAAAAGGATTTTTAAAAGACATTCTTGATCTGTTTCCGGAGCCCAAACCTCATACCAATACAGTTTCTACCATATTAAAAGTATTGAAGGATAAAGAATTTGTTGATTATAATGTAATCGGGAGACAGCATGAGTATTTTCCTTTGGTGACTAAAGAGCAATATTCAGGAAAGACGATGAAAAGTCTTGTGAAAAATTATTTTAAAGGCTCTTATAAAAGTGCAGTTTCTTTTCTGGTAGAAAAAAATGAAATGAGCGTGGAAGACCTGGAAATGTTATTGAATGAGCTTAAAAAGAAAAGCTAATTAAAAGAGAGATCTCTGTAACATTTTCAAAGGTTCAGTTGTCTTAAAAAGACAAAGCATTAGCGAAAAGAGCAGAGTATTAATCTCCATAAAAACATAAACAATGACAGCATTTATTATAGAACTATTTTTTCAGCTGTGGAATTGGTTAATCTCTATATTTTAGAGAACTAATCTGTGAGAAGCTGAAAAGCCATAATATTATTTGATTAAATAATTACCAAATCATGGAAGCATTATTTTACATCTTAAAAGTGATGATCTGTTCAGGGGTTTTACTGGGATATTATTATCTCTCGCTCAAGGACAAAACTTTTCACCATTACAATAGGTTTTACCTGTTGTTTTCGATACTGATTTCTTTACTGCTTCCATTGATAAGGCTTGAAGATTTTACCATTGAGGTCAATCAGAATATCTATATGCTGATCGATACAGTGCAGAACTTTAATCCTTCAGAAAACACAAATACCCATGAAAACTTATATTATACAGTCGCTTTTTCAGTTTTAGGAATCATTTCCGTGTATTTTTTAGGGAAATTCATTTATGGAACCTTTAAAATACATGAACTGAAAACTCAATTTGAAAGAGAAAACATAGAAGGGATCAACTTCTACCGTACCGATCTTACTGATGCTCCTTTTTCTTACTTTAAAAACCTTTTCTGGAAGAATTCCATTACACTGAATTCAGAAATAGGAAAGCAGATTTTAAAGCATGAAATGGTTCATATTGAACAGAAGCACACCTTTGATAAGATCATTTTAGAAATCATTACCTCGGTATTCTGGTTCAATCCATTTTACCATTTGATCAAAAGAGAAATTAATTTAATCCACGAATATCTGGCTGATAAAAAAGCCGTGAAGCAATCGGACACCAGAGCATTTGCGCAGATGCTATTAGCAAGTCACTTTTCCGGAACAGAGTTACCTGCCACAAGTCCGTTTCTAAGTTCGAATCTAAAAAAACGCTTAACAATGTTACAGAAATCACAGACAAAATTCGGTTATGCGCGAAGAATTTTAGCCTTACCGGTAGTATTCACAGTAGCTTTTGCCTATATGGTAAATGCCAAGAACAAAGAAATAGCCAAAACGAATCTTGAAATAGAGAAAGCAGTTTCTCAAATCAAAAAAGACACAATACGACCTGATTCTAATAAAAATGAATCGGTTAGAATTTATAAAAAAACAAATGATGAGAAAAAAATTGCGGAATTGGGTAAAAAGATCGAAGAAAAAAGCAAAGCGCTTAAACAATTAAAGCCTGAAACTAAAGAATTCGATAAAAATGTAGAGGAAATAGCACAGCTTTCCGGAGAAATTGCAAAAATTACCAATTCAGAGGATTTTCAAAAATCATTAACCAAAATAAAGGTGAATGGCAAGGAAATGAATGTTGATGAATTCTTCAATTCGGATCAATGGAAAAACCAAATGAAGGATTTAAAAAATCTGAAATTTGAAATGCCTGATTTACAAAAGTTTGAAAAAGGAGCTTTATTCGTTGTTCCTACACCTCCAAGTCCACCGAATGCACCACGTGTTCCTCAAATTAAAATTTTTAAGTTCAATGATCTTAAATACCCGGTTTACAGCAAAAAGGCTGAAAGAGAGATGAAAAAAGCCAGAAAACTGGCTGAAAAAGCTAGAGAAGCCGGTGAAAAAGCAAGAATTCAGAGTGAAAAAGCGAGACTTGAAAATCAGAAAGCAAGATGGGAAGGAAATAAGGAGAGAATAGAAGGTGAAAATAGAAAAGCTATTGCCTATGATTTTAAATATACTCAACCCACTGCTATAAAAGTTACTGCAAACTCAATGAGATACAGCCTTGATGGAAGTAGTTTTTCAGCTTCAGGAGTTTCTAAAATTGATGGAGATGGTGTAGGTGTTTCCAGAATTTACGTTAATGGGAAAGATGCTTGGGATGAAAATATGAAAGTTATTATTGACGGAAAAGAAGCCTCAAAAGAAGATCTGAAATTAATGAAAGGAGACCAAATAGAATCTATCAGTATAAAAAAGAATACGGAAAACGGGAAAATGATAGGCGAAATTTCTATCAACATGAAAAAACAGAAAGTAAAAGAAGATTTATAGTATCTCAATCATGGAAGCATTATTTTACATTCTAAAAGTGATTATCTGTTCAGGTGTTTTACTGGGATATTATTACCTTTCGCTGAAGGACAAAACTTTTCACCATTACAATAGGTTTTACCTGTTGTTTTCGATACTGATTTCTTTATTGCTTCCATTGATAAGGCTTGAAGATTTTACCATTGAGGTCAATCAGAATATCTATATGCTGATCGATACAGTGCAGAACTTTAATCCTTCTGAAAACACAAATACCCATGAAAACTTATATTATACAGTCGCTTTTTCAGTTTTAGGAATCATTTCCGTGTATTTTTTAGGGAAATTCATCTATGGAACCTTTAAAATACATGAACTGAAAACCCAATTTGAAAGAGAAAACATAGAAGGAATCAACTTCTACCGCACCGATCTTACGGATGCTCCTTTTTCTTACTTTAAGAACCTTTTCTGGAAGAATTCCATTACACTGAATTCAGAAATAGGAAAGCAGATTTTAAAGCATGAAATGGTTCATATCGAACAGAAGCACACCTTTGATAAGATCATTTTAGAAATCATTACTTCGGTATTCTGGTTCAACCCATTCTACCATTTGATAAAAAGAGAAATTAATTTAATCCACGAATATCTGGCTGATAAAAAAGCCGTGAAGCAATCGGACACCAAGGCATTTGCGCAGATGCTATTAGCAAGTCACTTTTCCGGAACAGAGTTACCTGCCACGAGTCCGTTTCTAAGTTCGAATCTAAAAAAACGATTAACAATGTTACAGAAATCACAGACAAAATTCGGTTATGCGCGAAGAATTTTAGCCTTACCGGTAGTATTCACAGTTGCTTTTGCTTATATGGTGAATGCCAAGAACAAAGAAATAGCCAAAACGAATCTTGAAATAGAGAAAGCAGTTTCCCAGATTAAAAAAGACACGATACGACCTAATGCGAATGAAGATCTTTTTCAGGAACAGCTGAAAAAAGGAGAACTTTATAATGAAGCGCTAAGAGAAGACCACGAGAGAATTAGTAAGATCAGTGAGAAAATCAGTGAAAAGAGTGCGGAAATTCAAAAGCTTGTAAAAGCTAAAAAAACAGAAACACCTGAATTTGAAGCCAAGCAAAATGAAATTGAAGCTTTATCTGATCAAATTGATGAAATTGTAAATTCAGAAAAGTATAAAAAGAATCTGAAAGCTCTTGAAGATCATTACAGCAATGTTGAAAAATACTATGATTCGCCTGAATTCAAAATGAAAATTGCTGAAGCAGAGAAGAAAGCTAAAGAAGCAGAAGCTATGGTCAACTCGCCTGAATTTAAAAGAAAGATAGAAGAAGCTGAAAAAGAGGCGAAAAAAGCAGAGGCTATGGTAAATTCTCCTGAATTTAAGAGAAAAATAAAAAGGATAGAAAAGGCTGCAAGAAAAGCAGAGAAGGAGGCGAAAAAAATAGGAGAAGCAGCACAACATGATTTGGAAACATTCTATAAAGATGCTGAGAAGAAAAGACAGGATGCCGTAAAAAAATCTGCTGAAGATAAACAGAAACTTACAAAAACGATAGAACTGAGTCGAAGAGAATATGCCTTTGATGAAAAGTTTCCTAAAAGCAGGGATTATGAAAAAAAGCCTTTGACTGAAACTGAAAAAGAACTACTGAAAAAAGAAGCAAAAAAAATACAGGATTTGCATCAAAATACACCTAACAAAAACAATTTTGCGATCTTTAGAATAGATAATAGCTTAAATAAGATTGTTGATGTACATGGCGCTGAAGTTAAAGATGAAAACAATAAAAAATCTCCTGTAGGAAAAACTGCTTTATTTATGATTAATGTTGATGTGCCTGAATTGTATGTCAATGGAAAAAAAGTAAGCAGAGAAGAATTTATGGCGTATCAAAGTGATCCAAAAGATATTAACTTGCCTGCGAACATCAAAGTTTTTAAAGTAGATCGTGTAGCAGGGAGCAACAATAGATCTTATGCTAAAAGAATGGAGATTATCACCTATTAATTTGTAAAAAATGAAAAAACTTTTAGTCTTTAGTTGTATTTTGATTGGAATGATTACCAATGCTCAGACCAACAGATTCTTTTATGAATATAAGTTTATACCTAACTCCAATGATAAAACGGATATAAAAACGGAAATGATGTATCTGGATATAGATAAAAACGGATCTTCTTATTACAGCCGTGACAAATATATTGCTGATTCCACGCAAAGGGCGGATCTGGAAAAACAGATCAAGACATTTTCAGGAAATATAAGCATCAATAAAAGAGAAAAACCGGGGCAGGTTTCTTATAGAGTAACCAAGTCTTATCCTGATTTCAAGACTTATCTTTTCAGAAATATTTCCAGCGATTCTTATAAAATAAAAGAAGATAAAAAGCCTGAATGGAAAATACAGTCTGAAAAACAAAAAATTGGAGAATACACAGCTCAGAAAGCCACTACAAGTTTTGGCGGTAGAGAATGGATTGCCTGGTTTGCCGGTGATCTTCCTTTCCAGGACGGACCGTACACTTTTTACGGATTACCGGGACTGATTGTTAAAATAGAAGATACAACAGGTTCTCATGTAATGACTCTGGTAGGGAATAAAGTCCTTCAAAGTAGTAAAGCTGAGGATAAGGAGCTGAGCTTACCAGAAAATATCAAATTATTCGGAATGGGAGGCAAAGAAATTGAAGTGACGAAAGATCAGTTTAAAAAAGCATGGAAAGCATACGTAAATGATCCTACAAAAAATATGAGGGAAATGATGATGAAAAACGATGGCAATACGAAAATGGTTTTTAAAACGAAAACAGCTGATGGGAAAGAGATTTCAGATCCAAACCAGGTGTTCAGGGAAATGGAAAAAAGAACCAAAGAAGGTTTAGCAAAAAATAATAATCCTATCGAACCGGACCTAGTAAATTAAAATACATATATTTTCTAATTGAAGCAGGAGTGATAAAATTTTCCTGCTTTTTCTTTATACAACAAACCAATCCAGTTTAATAAAAAAAATTATCTTTGAAAAAAAATCAATATGAAGAGAATTATTTTGGGAGTTTTTTCTTTTTTTAGTGTTTTCATGCTGGCTCAGAATCAGCGTTTTATTTATGAATACAAATTTGTAGCAGACTCTACAGACAGAAGCAAATCTGATCAGGAGATCATGTATCTGGATATCGCTAAAAAAGGATCAAAATTTTATAGCAGAAAAAGCTTTACCGCAGATTCAATAAGAGAAGACAGAATCGCAAAAAATATGCATGATTTTAGCGGAATAGATTATGGGAAAATATCTTTCGCCGTTGAGAAATCATATCCTGACTATAAAGTTTTGTTTTTTAATCAATTAGAGGTGGATCATTATAAGGTAAATGACCAAAGAAAAATGGATTGGAAAATACTTCCTGAAAAAGAAAAAATTGGTGAGTTTAATGCCCAGAAAGCAAATGTAAGCTTTGCAGGGAGACAGTGGACTGCCTGGTTTGTACCCGATCTTCCTATTCAGGATGGACCCTATAAATTTCACGGACTGCCGGGAATGATTATTAAAGTAGAGGATAAAACCCAATCTCACTCTTTTGTTCTGAAAGGCATTGCAAAAATTCCCGATAATCAGGAATGGAAAAGTGATGCAGAAAAGAAAATATTCGGAAACCTGTTTGAAGTAGATCCGGATAAATATAAAAAGCAGTTTGTTGATTACAGAAATAATCCTACCAAAGGGATGCGACAGATGATGTCCGGAAATACGAAAGTAACTATTGTAGACGAAAGCGGAAAGCCTCTGGATCCCGAAAAAATGTTTAGAGAACGGGAAAAGAAAGCGAAAGAAGAAAATGCAAAAAACAATAATGTTCTTGAATTATATTTACTCAGATAAAAAACGCGCGAAACTGAAAGTTTCGCGCGTTTTTTATCTTGAACTTAAAGAAAGATTCCTTAAGCTAATTTCTGAGAATCTGCAATAAACTGAGCCAATCCGCTGTCTGTTAACGGGTGTTTCAACAAGCTCAAGATCGGAGGCAGTGGAGAAGTGATTACATCTGCACCAATCTTCGCACAGTCGATAATATGCATGGAGTGACGGATAGAAGCTGCTAAAATTTCAGTTTCGTACATATAATTATCAAAAATCAGTCTGATTTCCTGAATTAAATTTAATCCGTCAGTAGTAATATCATCTAATCTTCCCAAGAAAGGAGAAACATAAGTAGCCCCTGCTTTAGCTGCTAAAAGAGCCTGTCCCGGAGAGAAAATCAGTGTACAGTTAGTTTTGATCCCTTTATCAGAAAAATATTTTAACGCTTTGATACCATCCTTAATCATTGGAATTTTTACCACGATATTTGAGTGGATTGCCGCCAATTCTTCCCCTTCTTTGATCATTTCTTCATACGTAGTCGAAAGAACTTCTGCTGAAATATCTCCGTCTACGATTTCGCAGATTGCTTTGTAGTGATTTTTGATCGCTTCAGCTCCCTGAATGCCTTCTTTTGCCATTAATGAAGGATTGGTAGTAACCCCGTCTAAAATTCCAAGGTCTTTAGCTTCCTTAATCTGATCTAAATTGGCTGTGTCAATAAAAAATTTCATTTGTTTTCTAGATTTATTGGTACAAAGATAATCATTCCTTTGTGAGTGGAAAATTAATTTAGAACGAGATTGGGATTCCTGCTTCTGGTTTTTGTATTAAAAACTTAGTGCAATTAATTTAAAGATAACATTAATTACTTAAAATTCCCTTCAGCTTGGAGGGTAGCGAAAATTCAAAGAATTTTTGACGGGGTGGTTTAAAAATAATTAAATTTATAATAATGAAAAATCAATTCACAGCAAAGCTGGAAATCATAGGAATCAACCCTTTTGTTTTTCTTCCCGAGGAAATTTTGCATGAAATTTTTGAAGCTTCCGGAAGAAATAAAAGCCCGATTCCGGTAAAAGGAACTGTAAACGGTAAAGAATACGCGCAGAATCTCATGAAATATCTTGGAGAATGGCGATTGTATATCAATATGATGATGCTCAAAGATTCTCCGAAAAGAATAGGGGAAATTATAGAAATCTCTGTTGAATACGATAATTTGGAGAGGACAATTTCCATTCATCCCCAATTGGAGAAAGCGATACGAGAAAATCCAGTGGCTTTAAAAAATTTTGAAAGTTTAATTCCTTCAAGGAAAGCAGAACTTATCCGCTATATCAATAATCTTAAAACTGAAATAAGTATTCAGAGAAATATAGAAAAGATTATAAAGCATTTGCATGGTGAAACTGATTTTTTCGGAAAGAAAATAAATTAAAAAGGTTCAGAAATTAATCTGAACCTTTTTAATTATCTATGAATTTAAAGCTTTATTCAATTTTACAGCATCCTCGTTAGTAGGGTCATACTGTAAGGATTTGGCAATATGCTCTTTTGCTTTATCTGGATTATTTTTCTGCTCAGAAAAGGCAAGATAAAAATAAGCATACGCTAGGTTTTTCTTATTCTGTTCAACCTCTTCTGGTTTTACTGTTGCTATATACTTTTCATAGGCAAGTTTTGCATTTACATCATCTTTTGCAGATTGATAAGCATAAGCCTGGCTATAATATGATGGTGCCCAATCCGGAAGTAAAACAGATATTTTTTTCCAGGTATCTATTGCATTGGTCCAATCTGAAGCTTCCTGATAAGCAGTGGCTAATTTTGCCAAGGCATTGGCATCTTTTGGATTGGCTTCAACTTGTTTTTTAAGACCATCAATAGTAGCGTTACCTGTATTTTGAACTGTTTTCTGAGGATCTGCCTGTTGTGTTGTCTGGCCGTTTGCCAAGCCTAAACCTCCTGCGAATAATAAACCTAAAATCAGACTTTTTGTGTTCATTTTAATCATTTTCATAACATTATATTTTCGAATTGTGATATAGAAAGTTCAATAATAATTCCATAAAAACCCAAATTTTAGAACCCTTAAGTTTTTTTAGAAAATATTAAGAGGATTGTATCTTTTTTTATCGAAATTTTTGATTCGGTGCGGTTTCAGTTATCTTTGTATCTGAACTTTTAATCAAATATATTTATATGAATATCATATTGGCTTCCACTTCCACACTTTTCGGAGGAGAATATCTGGAATATTTAAGAGAAGAATTAATTCAGTTATATAGCGGAATAGATGAAATAGTATTCATTCCTTTTGCGAGACCAAGCGGAATTTCTCATAATGATTATACGGCAAAAGCACGCTCTTTTTTTGAAACCATCAACATAAAAGTGAAAGGTCTTCATGAGTTCGAAAATAAAATAGAAGCTTTAAATAATGCACAAGGATATTTTACAGGAGGCGGAAACACTTTTTTGCTGGTAAAAACTTTGCATGAAGAAGGAATAATGTCTGTTCTAAAGCAGAATATTGAAAACGGAAAACCCTATTTGGGATGCAGTGCGGGAAGCAATATCGGCGGACAAAATATGAAAACAACGAATGATATGCCAATTGTTTATCCGCCAAGTTTTGATTGCATGGGATTGGTTCCTTTTAATTTGAATCCACATTATTTAGATCCGAATCCTGATTTGAAGCATAATGGAGAAACAAGAGAAACAAGAATCAAAGAATTTTTAACGCAGAATGACCTAAAAGTTGTGGGGCTTCGTGAAGGAAACTGGATCAGAAGAATTGGAGACAGGATTACTGTTGAAGGCAACGAATTGACCCGGATTTTTGAAAAAGGTAAAGATCCTTACGAGATTGAGGCGGGTGCTGAACTGTAATTTTATTTAATTATATTTGAATTAAATAATGTGGTTTCTGGATCACATTTTAAGGTAAAAGAATACTTCACTTCGTTCAGCATCTCATAAAAAGAAAATAAAACGCAATGAAAAAAACATTTGCAGTTCTTACTTTATCAACACAAATTATTTTTGCTCAAAATATATCAGAGAAATTGGATGCAGCTGCAAAGAATCTGATGAATTCTTCCGGAGCAATTGCTTCCAATCTGTCATTTTATGTATCGGATGAAGAAGGGAAACTCATTTATGAATATCAGGGAAATAAAGGCCTTTCTACGGCTTCTACCCAGAAAATATTTACAGCAGCTGCAGCTTTGGAAACATTAGGCAAAGATTACACCTATAAAACGACTTCGAGCTATTCAGGAAATATTTCAGGCGGTAATCTGAATGGAAATCTCTTTATCAGTTCTAATGGAGATCCTACCTTAGGAAGCTGGAGATATGAATCTTTTAAACCCGAAAACTTTAAAAAGAAACTGATTGAAGCTATAAAAAATGCCGGAATTACAAAAATTTCAGGAGATTTGGTTATTGATGATTCTTATTTTGACCATCAGACGATTCCCGGAGGCTGGCCTTGGGATGATCTTGGGAATTATTACGGAGCCGGAGTATGGAGTGTGAACTGGAGAGAAAATCAGTTCGATGTGAATATCAATGGAACAGATTTTAAGAACTTCTCTTATCCTTTGGCCGGAATAAAGTGGCTGAATGATCTGAAAACCGGAGGGGATTCTGACCAGAGTCTGGTGTTTACAGCGCCTTATTCCGATGTCGCTTTAATCAATGGGACTTTACCTGCAGGAAAAGTTACAACCGTTTCGGGCTCAGTACCGAATCCGCCTTTGCAGTTAGGAACAGAAGTAAAGCAATGGCTAAAAGAGTCGGGAATTGATTTTTCAGGAAAAGTAATTACCAATTCTCAGCTTGAAATTGAAGGAAAAGCAATACTATCTTCACCTAAAAATAATATTATTCTTACTTATCAATCACCTACATTAGATAAAATAGTGTATTGGTTTCTGAGAAAAAGTGTGAATATGTATGGTGAAACTTTAGTTAAAACATTAGGAAAAGAGAAAAAGGGTGATTCCAGCTTTAAAAGCGGAGTTGCCTATCTAAAGGAATTCTGGAAATCAAAGGGGATTAACGGAAATATGATCAATTTTGCCGATGGAAGCGGACTTTCTCCTCAAAATTATGTTTCTGCAAAAGCCGAAGTTCAGGCATTATTGTATACTAAAAAGCAACCTTGGTTTGATGCTTATTATGATGGTTTTCCGGTTCAGGATAATGGCCTTAAAATGAAAAGCGGAACGATGAAAGATACCAAATCTTTTGCGGGTTTTCATATGGCTAAAGATGGAAAAAAATATGTATTTTCGATTATCATCAACAATTATCAGGGAAGCGGAAGTACAGAGCTTCAAAAAATCCTGAATGTTTTAAAATAGCTTGCTTTGAAAAAGAAATCCATATTTTCCAGATTCAACAACTGGTTTATTTTTTCTCTTATGACGCTGGTCGTTGTGTCTATCGTTATAGCATCAACGTTGGTCGTTAATTATTTAAAGAAAGAAGAAGTAAAAAGGGTTGATATTTTGGTGAATGCTATCAAATTTCAACAGGAAGTAACCACTCCCAGTCTGGAGGTTCAGGAATTGCTTTTGACGATCTACAGCTCCAATACGACAATTCCGCTCATTATTTTGGATAATAATGACCAGCTTATAGAATACAAGAATTTACCTAAAGAGATCAATGATAAGCCTAACGAAATTATTGCTTTAGCTAAAAGAATGGAGAAAAAATATCCGGCCATTGAAATAAAAATTTTGCACGGAAATAATCAGTTTGTGTATTATGATAATTCAAGAATTCTTAATAATCTTCAGTATTTTCCTTTTCTATTAGGACTGTTTGTGCTGTCTTACTTCTTATTTTCTTTTTGGTTTCTGAGAACCATTAAGAAAACTGATGAAGGGTATCTTTGGGCTGGATTGGCAAAAGAAACGGCACATCAGATTGGGACGCCTCTTTCTTCAATGATTGGATGGATGGAAATTATGAAGCTCGAAAATCCTGAGTCTGAAGGTGTACACGAGATTGAAAAAGATATTGAACGCTTACGTACCATTTCGGAAAGATTTTCTAAAATAGGTTCTGTTCCGGAGCTTAATGATAAAAACTTGAATGAAACCATTCAGGAGAACTATGATTATCTGAAAACGAGGATTTCAAAGAAAATCAATTTTACGTTACATCAGCCTACTTATACTATTTTGGTTCCGCACAATAAAATACTGATGAGCTGGGTGATTGAGAATCTGGTGAAAAACGCGGTAGATGCAATGAAAGGACAAGGAAATTTGCTCATGACTGTTTTTGAAAGAAATAAGAATATTATCGTTGAAGTAAAAGACGACGGAAGCGGAATGACGAAGCAACAGGCGAGAAATGCCTTTAAGCCAGGATATTCGACTAAAAAACGAGGTTGGGGATTAGGATTGTCATTAGCTAAAAGAGTGATTCAGGAATATCACAACGGAGATATTAAAATTGTTCAGACAGAAGTGGGAAAGGGAACTACGTTCAGAATTACGATCAGAAAAACTGAAGGGGAAAAAGTTTAAGTATTTATTATAACACCATAAGGAAATTTGTCATTCAGAAAGGTGCGAAGCAGATTGATGAATCTAAAAGATTCCTCGATTCCTCGGAATGACAGATTTTGGAAGGATATTTTATATTCTTTTTAATGAATTTCACCTTAGTATTCTTAAAATCTTAAGGCACCTTAATGGTTAAGTTAAACTACTTTATAAATAAAAAAGCGAGGAAATTTCCTCGCTTTTCGTTTATTTTTTACCGGTTAACCATTGGTTTTGCAGCTTTTGTTCTTCTGCAGTCGGACTGGATTTAAACTGAAGACTTTCCATCGTCATTTTGTCAAGAATAGCTTTTCCTTTCAGCTCCATTTTAGTATTATTTCTTAAAATGGTAACTGTAACGTTTTGGCCTTCCTTGATGGTTTTAGAATAATCAATAAACGCCTGTACATTTTGGATATTGATTGTTTTGCCATCTAACGCAACAACTTCATCCGTAGCTTTGAAACCGATGCTTTTTGCAAATGGGGATAAGGCCGAGCTTTCATCAAAAACAAAGGTATTATTCTTATCATTATACCCCGTTTGATTAGGATCTTTGATAAACCAGAAAATAGGCGGAGTTTCCTGTTTTTTGATCTCTACACCCACCATGCTCAGGTACTTTTCATACGGGGTAGGTTCGCTTCCTGAGATATATTTGTTGTAAAAATCTTTTACCTGTGGATAACCTGTAACCGCTACCAGTTCGTCAACAAGCTGATCATCTTTGAACGGTTTATTTTCTCCGAATCTTTGGGAAAGTTTGCGGATCATATCACGGTAACCCATTTCTCCGTTGGATAATTTTCTTAATTCAATATCAAGACACATCGCAAGAAGGGCTCCTTTTTCATAAACATTTCTGTATTGGTCTTTATATTCATCCTTAAGAACATTTTTACTCATTACCGTAAAAGGCATTGTGTCGTTGTAGTTCTTAGAATTAGCAATTTTCTCGCTCATTCTCTGAAGGAATTCATTTTTGGTAATCAGTCCTTCTTGGATCTGGAATAGATTAGCAAAATACTCGGTTCCTCCTTCATACATCCATAAATGCTGAGACATTTTCGGATCTGCATAATCAAAGTAGTGAATTTCCTCAGAATGGGTCTTTAAAGGATTTACCGTATGGAAAAACTCATGGGAAACCACATCGGTAATAGTTTTATCGATCGCTTCTTTTGGCATCATTTCCGGCAATACAACACTGGTGGATTCATGGTGCTCCAATGCTCCGAAACCTTTAATTTGCGGTCCTTCTCCTCCTGAAAGGTAAAGCATGATCGCATATTTTTTATTGGTATTCATATCACCCAAAAATTTCTTCTGGGCAATGACCATTTTTTCTAAATTATCTTTAAAATCTGCCGCTTTGTATTTTCCCGTCGGAGAATAAACTCCTAGCACAAGATCCATTCCTCCTGCGTTGAATGTAATGTAGTCGGGTTTGGTATACATTAGTGGAGAATCGGTTACTTTCGCATAATTGGCTAAGGTAAATGTATCCGTAGATTCAGACTTATCCTGATCTACCAAAGCCGTGGTTCCGTAAAAATCAGTTGGTTTCTGAATGATCAGCTGATAAGGTACATCCTGCATATTATCAATATATCCGATAAAACCGTGAGTGTTGATCAGGTAAATTTTTCCTTCTTCAATATCTGTTCCTGAAGGCGAAAATACCGCTTTGTGCTTTGAAGTATCCATTTCATCATCAAAGCTGTCGTTTACCAGGTAAGTGATTTTGCTTAAGTTCTGAGCATTTTTAAGAGAGTAAGTATTGTCATTAACTTTTGTAAAAGCGATTTCTTTTCCTTTATTGTCAAAAAACTTGATCCCTTCCACAAATCTTCCGTAATCGTCTACAGAATAGGTTCCTGGTACGGTTTTAGGAAAATGGAATTTTATATCTCCCGATTTCATTTTCGGGAATTCCATCGTTACGGCAACTTTATCGTTTTTTACATTGACAAGATCAATGGTTGTCTTAATAGATTGGGCATTAAGCCAGAAAGTGGCTAAAATCCCTAAACTAAGTGCAATTTTTTTCATTGAGTTTAAATTATAGTTAAATAGTTGTTTTTTTATTGATTTTGTTACGAATGGATGTATTAAAGTTTTCTTAAAACTAAAATTAGGAATATCAAAAAAGAAGAGCAAACTTTCAGTTTTGCTCTCTTGTATTCATTATCTATTAAGCTTTCACATAATTAATGTAGTAAGCATTATTGAATTCAACGGGAGTACCTTTCTTCAGTTTTATGGTCTGCCATTCTTCTGTCGGGTTGATAACCTGCTCTCCGTCAATTTTTACAGGAAGTTTGAAGTTTTTAACCACATTCGTATAACGGAATTTCAAGACATTGCCGTTTTGAGAATATTCCAGTGTCGGGATTTTTGCTGTTCTTAAATACTGGTTAAATATGCTTGAAAAATCGATCCTGGCTTTTTTTGAAATGTAATTTTCAATTTCTTCAGTAGTAACTGTTTTATGATAAAAGTCTTTATTTAAACCTCTTAAGATCTGTCTGAATTTTTCGTCATTATCAATCACCTGGCGAATGGTATGGATCATACTTGCTCCCTTATAATACATATCTCCGCTTCCCTCATTTCTTACCCCGTATTTCCCGATGATCGGAATATCGTTTTCTATACTGTTTCGAATACCTACAGCATAGAGGTCTGCCGATTTTTTATCCATGTATTTTTCGGTAAAAAGAACTTCGGAATACATCGTGAATCCTTCGTGAACCCACATATCTGCCTGATCTTTTGCTGTAATATTATTGGCAAACCATTCGTGGCCGCTTTCGTGAATGATAATGTAATCCCAGTTGAGTCCGACTCCCGTTCCCGAAAGATCATTTCCCAAATATCCGTTGAGGTACTGATTTCCATAAGCTACATTACTCTGATGTTCCATTCCCAAATACGGAGAATCTACCAGTTTGTAGGAATCCTCATAAAAAGGATAGGCCCCAAACCAATATTCAAAAGCGGAAAGCATAGGTTTCACCTGTTGGAATTGTTTTTTAGCTTTCTCTAAATTATAGTCCAAAACCCAGTAATCAAGATCAAGTTTTCCTTTTTCTCCGTTAAAAGTATCTTTAAAGTTTACATACTTTCCAATATTCGGAATAATAGAGTAGGCATTGATCGGATTTTTTACTTCCCAGGTGTAAGTTGTTTTATCACCAATAGTTTTTGTATTAATTAATCTTCCATTTCCGACACCCACCAAATCTTTTGGAGTGATAATTTTCATCACAACGCCGTTGTCAGGTTCATCGCTCCAGATATCTTTTGTAGGCAGCCAGATTGAAGCACCGATTCCTTCATCAGCAACACTCATCCAGGGATTTCCGTTCTGGTCGTTTGTGAAAACCCAGCCTCCGTCCCACGGTGCGTGTTTAGCAATAGTTGGATTTCCGGAATAAGTGACATCAATTGTATATTTTTCTCCTTTCTTGAAGCTTTTTTTTGCTTTAATCCAGATGAAATCACCTTCCTGTTTGTATTCTGAGATCGGGAAGCTTGCAGTTACCTTATCAGCCTTCATCGGCTGTTGTAGATCAATCTGAAAGGTTGGATTGGTAATGTCTTTAATAATTTCAAAACTGATCGTGTTATTCCCTTTAATGCTTTTTTGAGCAAAATCAGGTTCAACAGATAAGTCATATTTCTTTACATCCCAAAAGTTTCGGAATATGGTATTGGAGCCTTTTAAAGTATCCTGTTTTGTGAAAGTTTTATCTTTCTCAAAGAATTGTCCAAATACAAGTCCCGAAGCAAATAAAAGGGTGTATGTCAGTTTTTTCATTTGAAATTAAATTAATGGATCAAAAATAAATAATTAATCGATTTTAAATTTAGGAAGTTTAAATTAATCGATTTCTTGATTAGACGGGAGAAATGAAGTTTTGTTACTTTTTAACATATAAAAATCCCGCAGATTGTTCCGCGGGAATATATTTAATTGATCTTTAATTAGTTTTGAACTGCGGGAAGATTACCTTCACGCTTCTGAACTTTTTTGTAAGTATAAGAGCACATCACAATACTGAATTCATATAATAGTAATAGTGGTAGTGCAGCCATCATCATACTTAAAACATCGGCCGGAGTAATAATTGCCGCTACCACCATAATTAAAACGATAGCATGTCTACGGTAGGTTTTCATAAACATAGGAGTTAAAATCCCGATGGAAGTAAGGAAATAAATAAGGATCGGAAATAAGAAAATTACTCCCATTCCTAAAACAACCTGTAAAAATAGTGTCGTATAATCGCTCAGATCATATAGAGGAACGATAATATCTGAAATCTTAAAAATAACTCCAAAGTTAACCGCAAAAGGAAGAATTAAAAAATATCCGCATAAAACTCCTGTCATAAATAGAATCCAGACAGAATTGATGATAAAGATCGAATTTTTTCTTTCTTTCGGATGCAAGGCAGGACTGATAAATCTCCAAAGTTCCCAGACAATATAAGGAAATGCTGCAACCATTCCTCCAAAAATAGAAACTGCCATCATGACATTAAACTGTTGATAAAGTTTACTCGCGCGAACAGGGAAATCTTTTGGAAGATGAATACTGTCTTCACCCAAAAGCATCTTGGAAAAGTGATTGACAATCTCGAACGTTGGAAAATCGTTTCTGGTAGGACCAAAAAAGATATGATCCATAATCCAATTGATGTTAAAGCCGACAACCAAAGCCGCAATGATAATCGCAATAATCGAGCGGATAAGATGACCTCTTAATTCTCCAATATGTCCAAGGAAGGACATGTCTTTAGCATCACTCACAGAATAATATTTTTAAGGCTTCAAATTTATGAAATATTTAAAGAAGTTAGAGGTTAGAAATTATAAGTTAGTTTATTCCTTCATCCAACAACTTATGCAGATCAATAATTCCGAAATATTTTCCGTTTTCTGTTACTACAAGCTGTCCGATATTATTCTCTTTTAAAATTTTCATGGCATCTTTTGCCAAAGCCGTTCTTTCAATTGTTTTGGGTTGAGCAGACATGATATCTTTTGCCTGTACTTTAGAAATATCATCCCCTTTCATTAACATTCTTCTCAAATCTCCGTCTGTGATCACTCCAATGATTTCATTTTCATTAGTTACAACCGTAATCCCGTGCCTTGAGCTGCTGATTGAAATAATGACATCCTTAATGCTGTCATTTTCCGTAACCTGTGGTTTTTGGGAAGAAAGGAAATCATTTACTTTTGAAATCAGGTTTTTACCTAGGCTTCCTCCCGGATGGAATTTTGCAAAATCATTCGCTCGGAAATCATTTATTTCCATTAAAGAAATGGCTAAAGCATCACCAAGAGCCATTTGTAATGTGGTGGAACTTGTAGGAGCCAGCTTGTTAGGACAAGCTTCCATATCTACATGAGTATTTAAGATAATATCGGAGGATTCTGCCAGTTTACTGTTTTTATTTCCCGTCATCCCGATCAGTGCAGAGGAATAATCTTTTAAGTAAGGAACAAGATTTACAATTTCAGGCGAGTTTCCGGATTGGGAAATACATAACACAACATCCTGCTTTTGGATTACTCCTAAATCTCCGTGAATGGCTTCCGAAGCATGAAGAAACTGAGAAGGAGTGCCTGTAGAATTTAAAGTGGCTACAATTTTATTTCCAACGTGCGCCGATTTTCCTATTCCTACTACAATTAATTTTCCCTGTGCAGAATGTATAATTTCTACAGCTTTTACAAAATCTTCGTCAAGTCTGTTTTTTAGTTTTTCAAGTTCTGAAATCTCTATTTCTAAAGTACTTTTTGCTATCGAAATGATATTGGCTTTTTCCATTTTACTTTTATAGGGCATACAAAAAATCTCTTAAAAAATGTTATATTTTAAAAACAATATTTAATATAAATTTTATTTTTAATAAATTCGTTCACTTTTATTTTAAGTGAAAAATTCATAACTTTGGGTTAGATGCAAATTTAGCAATAGAAAATTAGATGAGCGCAAAAAAAGCCAATTTATCAGGCGAATTGAAAAAATATTTCGGGTTTTCTACTTTTAAAGGACAACAAGAGCAAATTATAGAAAACCTGTTGAATGGGAAGGATATATTTGTGTTGATGCCTACAGGAGGAGGGAAATCCTTATGTTATCAGCTTCCGGCACTTATTTCGGAAGGTACGGCAATAGTAGTTTCGCCGTTAATAGCGTTAATGAAAAACCAGGTAGATGCAGTAAACGGACTTTCATCTGATGATGGAGTAGCCCATGTTCTTAATTCATCTTTAAATAAGACACAGACCAAACAGGTCTTTGATGATATTAAAAGCGGTAAAACCAAACTTCTTTATGTCGCTCCCGAATCTTTAATTAAAGATGATTATTTAGACTTTTTGAAAGAAGTGAAAATTTCTTTCTTTGCTATAGACGAAGCCCACTGTATCTCAGAATGGGGACATGATTTCAGACCGGAATACCGAAATTTGAAATCTATTATCGATAAAATTGCAGATGTTCCTGTAATTGCCTTAACTGCAACTGCAACGCCTAAAGTTCAGGATGATATCCAGAAGACTTTGGGAATGAGTAGCGCTTTAGTCTTTAAAGAAAGTTTCAATAGACCGAATCTTTACTATGAAGTACAGCCTAAAGTAAATGTAGATAAGGAGATTGTTAAATTCATTAATCAGCACAAAGGAAAATCAGGAATTGTGTACTGTTTAAGCCGAAGAAAAGTGGAAGAATTTGCGCAGCTTTTGCAGGTAAACGGAATCAATGCTTTGCCTTATCATGCCGGTCTTGATCAGAAAATAAGAGTCGCCAATCAGGATAAATTCCTGATGGAAGAAGTGGATGTGATTGTAGCGACAATTGCTTTTGGAATGGGAATCGATAAACCGGATGTTCGTTTTGTGATTCACTATGATTTTCCGAAATCTTTGGAAAGCTATTATCAGGAAACAGGACGTGCAGGAAGAGATGGAGGAGAAGGACATTGTCTGGCGTTCTATGATCCTAAAGATATTGAAAAGTTAGAAAAGTTTTTAGCTCAAAAGCCTGTTTCTGAACGAGAAATCGGATTGCAGCTTCTGAATGAAGTGGTAGGCTATGCCGAAACTTCAATGAGCAGAAGACAATATATTCTGTATTATTTTGGTGAAAACTTTGATCCGGTTAATGGGGAAGGCGCCAAAATGTGTGATAATTCATCAAACCCACCAAAGCTGAAAGATGCTACAGATGACTTGAAAAAAGTACTGGAGCTTATTAAAGATACCGGAGAGAAATTCAAATCAAAGGATCTGATTTCTGTAATTGCCGGAAAAGAAACAGCAGTGACAAAATCATATAAATTGGAGCAGAGTTCTTATTTCGGTTTTGGAAAACAAGAAAAGGATAATCACTGGAAAACTATTCTACGACAGGCAACGGTTCAGAATTTTCTGCAAAAGGATATTGAAACCTATGGCGTTTTAAAAATTGCCGAAAAAGGGAAACTGGTTTTGGAAGGTAAATTAGAACATTCATTCTTAATTGCTGAAGACCGGGAATTCGATTTAACTCAGGCTAAAGCGGAGAGTGATCAGATTCAGCAGCAATCCGGAGGCGGGTTAGATCAGAATTTATTTACGTTATTAAAAGATTTAAGAAAAAAAGTAGCCAAAAAACACGGAATTCCTCCTTACACAGTATTCATGGATCCGAGCTTGGAAGATATGACGGTTCAATACCCGATTACGGTTGAAGAAATTACGAAAATTTATGGAGTCGGTGAAGGGAAAGCTAAAAAGTATGGTAAAGAATTCGCTGATTTTATCAGTAAATATGTAGAAGACAACAATATTGAACGTACTCAGGATATGGTATTGAAGCAGGTGGCTAATAAATCCAGTCATAAGGTTTTCATTATTCAGAGTACCGATAAAAAAATTGATCTTGAAGATATTGCAAGAGCCAAAAATCTTTCAATGGATGAATTGTTGAAAGAAATGGAACGTATTGTTTATCAGGGGACTAAATTGAATATTGATTATTATATTGAAGATAATTTTGATGAAGATATTGTAGACGGCTTCATGGAATTTATGAACGAATCCGAAAGTGATAGTATGAAGGTTCTACTAGATGAATTCGGAGATGAGCTTTCTGATGAAGAAGTGAGAATGTTGAGAATCAAATTCATTAGTGACGTAGCTAACTAAAAATATAAACCTTGCCTGATTTATAGGTAAGGTTTTTGATATGATGAAAAAGATTTCTGTCATATTTATTCTGCCGGATTTGGAAACCGGAGGTGCAGAAAGAATCATTACCACCATTGCGAACCATCTTTCCAGGGATAAGTTCGAACCTAAAATATTGCTTTTACGCAAACAAGGTGGCTATCTTAATTTCCTTAAGAAAGATGTTGAAATTATTGATGTGGATACAGAAAGAATCCGACATTCATTAAAGCCGATTCTAAGAGAAATTTACCGTAGAAAGCCGGATATAGTATTTTCTGGTTTTGGAGAAGTAAATGCTTATTTATCACTGTTTATCAAGCTTTTTCCGAGAACAAAATTTATTGCAAGAGAAACGAATGTGGTTTCCCATCATATTACCAGAAAAGAAATCAAATTCTTCTATAGCTTTTATAACAATTATCAACAAATCATTGCGCAGAGTGATGATATGAAAAAAGATCTGATCGATAATTTCAACGTTAAAGAAAAGAAAATCATTAAAATTAATAATCCTGTCGATTTTGATTTTATTGAAGGAAAGCTTGCTCTTTCAAGTAGACCGGAGTGCTTTAAATATAATTACAAAAACGTTGTAGCGATCGGCAATTTATCGGAAAGAAAAGGCTTTGATAACCTGCTGAAAGTATTTTCAAGACTTAAAAACGAAAATATTTTATTACATATTTTGGGAGATGGGAAAGACCGGGAAATCCTGCATCAGATGAAAGAGTTTTTGGACTTAAAAAAAGTTATTTTTCATGGAAGACAGGAGAATCCCTACCAGTTTCTGAAGTTTGCGGATCTTTTTATCCTCTCTTCAAGATATGAAGGCTTTCCGAATGTTTTATTAGAAGCTGGTGCGTGTGGAACGTATTCTTTGGCTAATAATTGTCCCGGAGGAATCAATGAAATTATTCAGAATCGAATCAATGGTGAAGTTTCTGATATTGAAAATCATGATGATTTCTCACAGAAAATCGTTCAGATTTTACATGAAAGTTATGACAGCAGTTCCATTAAGAATTCTATTAAATCCAGATTTTCAAAAGAAATTATTATGGATAAATATGAGAAGGTTTTGCTGGATCTAATGAAATAGAAAGCTAGACTTGTCTCATGGAGTCTTATTTTCTTACATTTGATGCCATTAATCTTATCTAATCAATATTTCTAATGAATAAAATTCAGAAATTGGGTTGCTCTTGTGAAAAGCCTAACTCGAACTATACGGAATACAGAAGTTCTGAATTAGGTATAGATCATACTAACGGAAGATATGGAGAGGTAACGATTCAGCAATGTAAGCTTTGTCAAAGAATCTGGATTCATTATTTTGTGGAATATGAGCATTATTCTAAATCAGGAAGATGGTACAAAGGAATTGTTTCTAAAAAGGATCGACCAAACATAACTCCGGAAAATGCCGTAGAATATCTTGAAAGTCTTGAATGGTATGTGTATGGCGGTTCCTTTTTTGAGAGTATGGGAGAGTTTGGGCAAGGAAAACTGAATGTGTAACATTTTATAAATGTTTCGACTTCATGACATTCTAGTACTAACTGCTTTTAAATAGTAACGTTGTCATGCTGAGCGAAGTTGAAGCATTTTAGTTTACTTAACAATAACTTTAAAATTGACAAATCTCACTTTCTCACGTGGTAATTAATCGTTAAATTTGTAAGAAGTAAGAAAGTTAATAATAAACAAATTCATAAAATAACATGAGTCAATTCGATGTTACCGTAATCGGTTCTGGTCCTGGAGGTTATGTTGCTGCAATCCGTGCTGCACAATTAGGTTTCACAACAGCAATTATTGAAAAATATCCTACTTTAGGAGGAACTTGCCTTAATGTTGGGTGTATTCCGTCAAAAGCGCTTTTGGATAGCTCTGAACATTTTGAAAATGCAAAGCACAATTTCGCAGGTCACGGAATCATTATCAATGAGCCTCAGGCAGATATCGCAAGAATGATCGAGCGTAAAAATGAGGTGGTAAAACAAAATACAGACGGAATCAATTACCTGATGAACAAAAACAAAATCACTGTTTTTGAAGGAGTTGGAAGCTTCGAATCTGCAACTCAGATCAAAGTAACGAAAAACGACGGTTCTACTGAAACGATCGAATCTAAATATACCATCATTGCAACAGGTTCTAAACCATCTACTTTACCTTTCATCACTTTAGATAAAGAAAGAGTAATCACTTCTACAGAAGCTTTAAATCTTAAGGAAATTCCTAAGCATTTGGTAGTGATCGGTGGCGGAGTTATCGGTCTTGAATTAGGTTCAGTGTATTTAAGATTAGGAGCTCAGGTAACTGTGGTTGAGTTTATGGATAAAATCATCCCTGGAATGGATGGAGCTTTAAGTAAAGAATTAACTAAAGTTCTTAAAAAGCAAGGAATGAAATTCATGCTTTCTACAGCAGTTTCTGCAGTGGAAAGAAACGGAGATACTGTAAAAATTACTGCCAAAGATAAAAAAGGAGAAGAGGTAACTGTTGAAGGAGATTATTGTTTGGTTTCTGTAGGTAGAAAACCTTATACTGAAGGTCTTGGACTGGAGAAAGCGGGTGTTGAGCTTGACGAAAGAGGAAGAGTAAAGGTAAACGATCATCTTCAGACTAACGTTGCTAATATCTATGCGATCGGAGACGTTATCAAAGGAGCAATGTTGGCTCACAAAGCTGAAGAAGAAGGAGTTTTCGTTGCTGAAACTTTGGCAGGACAAAAACCTCACATCAATTATAATTTAATTCCGGGAGTTGTTTACACTTGGCCTGAAGTTGCAGGAGTAGGTAAAACTGAAGAGCAGTTGAAAGAAGAAGGAGTAGCTTATAAAGTAGGATCTTTCCCTATGAGAGCTTTAGGAAGAAGCCGTGCAAGTGGCGATGTGGATGGTTTGGTTAAAATCATTGCAGACGAAAAAACGGATGAGGTTTTAGGAATGCACATTGTAGGAGCAAGAGCTGCAGACCTTATTGCAGAAGGAGTTATTGCAATGGAATTCCGTGCAAGTGCTGAAGATATTGCAAGAAGTTCTCACGCTCACCCGACTTATGCAGAAGCAATTAAAGAAGCTGCATTGGATGCTACGGCGAAGAGACCTATTCATATGTAATTGAAAAATAATCTTATATACAAAAAGAGAAACCATAATTATGGTTTCTCTTTTTTTTGGCATAAAAATGGAGATTGTAAATTAAAAAGATACTTATGAAAAATATTTTTATCGGTTTTATGTTTCTTATAGGAATTCATTCATTTGCACAAGAAGCAGGAAAAGTAGGGGAGCTTTTAAAAAACGAAGCCTCAAAAACAGAGATAGAATCTCCAAATACTAAAAGAAGTGAGGCCAGAATTAAAAATAATTCAGGTTTTAGAAATCAGAGCCAAAATAATGAATCTGGTTTTAAAAATTCACGATATCAATGGAATGTAGATTATGGCTATTCTGAAGTTTTTCTTAGAATTCCGGAACAGGGAATATTTAGTGTAGAATTAGGTGATCAGTTTATGGCAAACAATTCCGGAAAATTCAGATTTTTTGATCTGCCATCCGGAAGAATTCCGATTTCTATTTACGAAAACGGTTATTTATTATACAGAACCACTTTAAATGTCCGTAATAACAGCAGATTAGTCCTTGATTTTTTTACCAATAAAGGTTTGTATCTTTTAGATTCTTATCCTGTTCAAAATCAGTCTTACGGTTTTAATAACTGGAACGATGTCTGGAATAATCCTTATGGAAATCAGGGGAATAACTGGAATAATGGAGGGAGTTATGCTAATGTTATGGATAACAGTTCTTTCGGTGATTTTCTTTCTATGCTTCAGAGAAATACAAGATTTGACGATGACAGACTTTCCGTAATAAGACAGCAGATGCGTACAACAATGTTTACATCCCAACAGATTCAGGCTTTGGTCAAGGAAATGAGTTTTGATAAAAATAAATTGTCTTTGGCAAAATCTATATTTAATAATTGTGTTGACAAGCATAAATATTTTATAGTTTGTGATGCATTTGATTTTGAAAGTAGCAAACGGGAGTTGATGGATTTTGTAGCAAAATCTTAAATATTAATACCAACAAAAAAGAGAAGCTTAAAGCCTCTCTTTTTTTGTTAATAAATGGTATAAGTAAAACTTAAGATTACTCTTTTGCCGCATCCTGAGGTTGATCTTCCGAAATAAAAATTCCTAGACCATATTTTTGATTTAAGTATCTTTTGATATCAGGACTGGAATTGGTAACCCATTCTATCATATAGATTTTACTGGTGTCAATATCTAATTTTTTATGATAATTATTAAGTGACTCTACAGTAATCTTATGCAGAAAATCAAAATCTTCCGGGGTATGATTATTATAAACGAAATGTTCAGGTTCATACTTTGCGGCTAATACTTTATCGCAGGAGTCCTGAATATCACGATGGGTTTTAATGTAATACTCTCCAAAAGTTTTGTTTTTTGAATCCAGCTGATCCAAAAATTGATTGAAAACAAGCAAAGTATCTTGATGAAGATTTATTTTTGAAATTACAGTATTTCGGAACTCATCGTTGATTTTTGGTGTTTTTGAGCAGGAAATGACTACGAGTGTAATGAAAAGAGTGGAAATAATTGATTTTGGTATTGTCATATTGATATTTTTATAAAACTAGGATTATTTTTCCTTACAAGTGTTATTTTTTTGAAATTAACTTTTAAAACAGCTTATTGAAGATATCTGTAACGCCTATGAATTATAAATAGATTAAAATACTCAAATTTCCGTACCTTTGTGAGCTAATTTTATCATACATGCAACCCGGAAAAACTCAGACTTTAAAAATTTCAGACAAAAACAATTCAGGATGGATCCTAACGGATGAATCTGGTGAAAAAGCTTTTTTACCTAAAATTTTTGTTCAGGATGAAAAAGAAATTGGTGATGAAATGGAGGTTTTCGTTTATCAGGACGACCATAAACTGAAAGCAACTACAGAAATTCCTCTGGCTGAAGTTGGAGAGTTTGCAGTAATGAGTTGTGTACAAAGTCTGCCAAGTGGCGCTTTTATGGATTGGGGAATCATCAAAGATCTGTTCATTCCTTACAAACAGCAAAAAACTAAAATTGTTGAAGGCAAAAGATATTTAGTTTACATTTATGTAGATGAAGATCTGGATTTAATTACAGGAACAACAAAATTCAAGAGAAACCCTCAGTATCAGGATTTGCCTTTTAAAAAAGGAGATAAGGTTGATCTGATCATGATGAATGAAAGTGAACTGGGCTGGAATGTGGTTATCAATAAAAAGTATATCGGATTAATCTACAGTTCGGATGTTTTCAAAAAATTATATCCTTTATCTGAAGAATCAGGATATATTAAAGAAATCAGGGAAGACGGAAAAATTGATGTTTCTTTACAGCCTCAGGGTTTTGAAAATATAGATGAGTTTAAAAAGAAAATTTTAGACAAATTAGAAGAAAACTATGGATTGCTTTATCTTTCGGATAAGTCTACTCCCGAAGAGATTAAAGAGGAGGTTCAGATGAGTAAAAAGAATTTCAAAAAGGCAATTGGAGGATTGTATAAAGATAAGATTATCGATATTGAAGAGGATAAAATTAAATTACTTTAATTAAATATAGCGTAAAAAATAAAAGCGGGCAGAATTTCTGCCCGCTTTTATTTTTCTATTCTTCAGGTGTTCCTTTTAAAAATATGATGCAAATAAAAATATGATGCAAATCATACAAATTTGTTTAATTTTTTTGTTTAACAATTTTGTCAAAACAAGTGATTGATTTATATTTGCACAAATTTGTTTAACAAAAATGTCAAATCAAGCTAAAAAAGACCAAACACAAGAATTGATCAAAGAAACAACGAAGAATTTATTCTTTGTGAAAGGGAAGTTTGACGCCACTACTCAGGAAATTGCTGATGCAGCGGGTGTCAATAGAACGCTTATTAATTATTATTTCCGTTCCAGAGATAATCTGATTCAGATTATTTTTGATGAAGCGCAGAAAGTAGAACACGAAAAATCTGAAATTATCATGAATTCTGATCTGCCTTTCAAAGAAAAGATCGGTCAGTTTATAGAAGGGAGCCTATCAACAAGCCTTCAGTATCCATATCTGGAAACCTATATTGTGTCGCAGATCAATAAAGGAAACTGTCACAAAAAAGATATTGAAGAAGATGAGCTTCGCAAGCTTTACAAAGATATCGAAACCGAAATGGAATTGGGAAATATCGAAAAAATGGAACCTATCCAGTTTGTCCTTAATATGATTTCCCTGTTGGTTTTTCCAAGTGCTGTAAGGCCCTTATTGATGGAAAATTTAATGATTAGCGATGAAGAATTTGATAAGATTATTTCTGAGCGAAAGGAGATTATTTTGAATATGTTGTTTAAAAATTAAAAAATGTTAAAGTATTTTAAGAAATGATTCGTCCTTTAGAAATAAAAACATTCAAGATAAAGCAATTACATTAAAAAATAAACGAGTATAAAATTATGAAAAGAAATTGTATCACTGCAAGGAAGCTAAAAATAGGAATAGCGGCTGCATGTATGATTTTCGGTTTTTCATCAGTATCTGCACAGCAGCAGATCTCTCTTCAGGAGGCCATAAAACAGGCACTTCAGAACAAAGCGGAGGCGAAAAAGGCTGCTTTACAGATTAAAAAAGCCGAATATAAGATTGATGAGGCGAAAGCCGGTGCTTTACCGCAGATAAGTGCTACGGCGGGGTTGACCTACAATCCTCTTATTCAGGAGTCATTGCTGGAATTTGGAGGAGAGAAGATCAGAGCTCAGCTTGGACAGCCATGGAATTCTACGGCTTCTGTACAGCTTCAACAAGCGATTTTTGACCAAAGAGTATTTACAGGTTTAAAAGCTGCAAAATCTACAAGAGAATTCTATATTCTGAATGCGCAGCTTACCAATGAGCAATTGATTGAAAATGTGGCAACAGCTTATTATCAGGTATTTGTACAGGAAGAAAATCTTAAAACCATTGAAGCGAGTTATGCCAATACGGAGAGAGTAAGAAATGTAATCCAGAGCTTGGTAAAGAACGGATTGGCAAAACCAATAGATTTGGATCGTACAAATGTACAGCTAACTAATATTGGTTCAAACAAGCAGCAATTGATCAACTCAGTAGAACTTTCAAAAAATGCTTTGAAATTTTATATGGGAATTCCGGTTAGTACGGATATCGAGCTGGAAGAGAAAACAATTGAGCCAAAACCTGAGCTTATTGCAAGTACTGTAAACCTTGATGAGCGTATGGAGCTTAAAGTTTTAAATAAGAACAGAGAGCTTTTGGTTTTCAATAAAAAAGCTACCGAGGCATATCTTTATCCTACAGTGAGTTTAACGGCAAACTACGGATGGGGAGCAAACGGAGGTAAATTTCCACTGACAAACGGTTTTAAAAACGGAGTTCTTTGGAGTGACTATTCTGCGATCGGTTTGAATGTAAGCATCCCTATTTTTACGGGAGGGGCTACAAAGGCTAAAATAAACCAGGCGGAAATCGATATTCAGGATTTAGATCAGGATATTCAGAATACGCAGCTAAGCTTAAGTTTAGATTATAAAAATGCCATTACCAATATGGAAAATGCGTTGATCAATATCGACAGTATGAAAGATAATGTGGCATTGGCAGAAAGAGTTCAGAAAAATACTCAGTCTAACTATCAAAACGGTTTGGCAACGCTTACAGAATTGCTGGATGCAGAAAACGCATTAACTCAGGCTAAACAAAACTATGCAAATGCCTTGTTAGACTATAAACAGGCCGAAATAAAGCTTATTAAGGCAAAAGGAGAATTAAACACACTACAAAACTTATAATAAACGAAAATGAAAAAAACTTTAATATATATTATCGTCGCGGCGGTATTAGTAGGTTTGGCAGCTTATAAAATTGCCAGCAATAAAGAGAAGCAGACGCAGGAAGTAAAAGAGGTGGCTAAGCAGGTTGATAAGATCAATGTCAATGTAATAACAGTAGGCAGAGAAAATATTAATACTGACTATTCTGCTAACGGAACTTTCCTTCCTAAACAGGAAATGAACCAGTCCTCAGAAATTTCAGGACGTATTGTAAGTGTTTTGGTAAAAGAAGGATCAAGAGTTTCGGCAGGGCAAACTTTAGCAACCATTAAAAGAGATGCTATTGAAGTAGATGTTACGCAGGCTCAGAACAATTTACAAAATGCAATTATCGATAATCAGCGTTATGAAAATGCATATAAAACAGGTGGTGTTACAAAGCAACAGCTTGATAATTCAAGATTACAGCTAAAAAATGCTCAGGCTGCAGTAAGAGCTCAAAGTGTTAAAGTAAATGATACTAATGTAAGAGCGGGAATCAGTGGTACAATCAACAAAAAAATGGTAGAACCGGGAACTGTGGTTTCTCCTGGAACTTCAATGTTTGAAATTGTAAACATTAACTCCCTTAAACTTTCTGTGTTGGTAGATGAAAGTCAGGTAGGAAAAATTGCATTAGGTCAGGAAGTGGCTATTAATGTTAATGTTTTACCTGGAGAATCTTTCAGCGGAAGAATTACGTTCATTGCTCCTAAAAGTGATGCCTCTTTAAATTTCCCTGTTGAAATTGAAGTTCAGAACAGAGGTAATCTTAAAGCGGGGATGTATGCAACAGCTACATTCAAAACAAATCACGGTGCTGAAACTCAGAATATGTTAACGGTTCCGGCGGAAGCTTTCGTAAACGGAGTAAGTTCAGGACAATTGTTTGTTGTGAATAACGGAATTGCTAAATTAATTAAAGTTCAGACCGGAAAAGTATACGGTGACAAAGTTCAGATCTTAAGCGGATTGAATGGTGGTGAGCAGGTAGTAACCAGCGGACAGATCAACCTTGATAACGGTTCAAAAATCAATATCGTAAAGTAAGCAGAAGATGAAGTTAGCAGAAATATCCATTAAAAGGCCATCGCTGGTTATCGTATTGTTTACGATACTTACGCTGGGTGGTTTATTAAGTTACTCCATGATGGGGTACGAGTTGATTCCGAAGTTTGAAACCAATATGGTAACCATTTCTACGGTATATCCGGGAGCTTCACCGAGCGAGGTGGAAACGTCGGTGACCAGAAAAATTGAAGATGCTGTTGGTTCTTTGGAAAATGTGAAAAAGGTAGAATCTTCGTCTTACGAAAGTTTATCGGTAATCATGGTTCAGCTGAATACAGGTGCCGATGTAAACTATGCGTTGAATGATGCACAGAGAAAAGTAAATGCTATTTTAGCAGATCTTCCGGATGATGCGGATCCGCCTTCATTACAGAAATTCTCATTGGATGATTTACCGATCATGACATTGAGTATTTCTAGTAGTAAGCTTAATAACAAGGATCTTTACGATCTTTTAGATAAAAAAATTGAGCCTATATTCTCCCGTGTAAACGGAGTTGCTCAGGTTACCCTTGTAGGGGGTCAGGAAAGAGAGATTCAGGTAAATCTGGATGAAAAGAAAATGCAGGGATATGGTGTTGCTATTGCAGATGTACAGCAAGCGATTCTTTCTTCAAACTTAGACTTCCCGACAGGAGCTTTAAAAACGAGAACTTCAAGATCTACGATCAGACTTTCAGGAAAGTATAAAAATGTTCAGGAAATGAATAATCTTGTTGTTTCCAATAAAAATGGAGCTCAGGTTCGTTTGTCTGATATTGCAACGGTTTTTGATACCCAGAAAGATGTAGAAAAAGTAGCAAGATACAACCAGCATTCAACGATTTTACTTCAGGTAAAAAAGCAATCGGATGCCAATGCGGTGTCAGTTTCAGAGTTAGTTAAGAAAACCATTGGTCAGGTTCAGGATAATTATAAAGTTCAGGATATTAAGGTAAATATTGTAGATGATACTACTGACTTTACGCTTGAAGCGGCAGATCACGTAATTTTCGACTTATTCCTGGCGATTATTTTGGTGGCTGTAGTAATGTTATTATTCCTTCACAACATCAGAAACGCATTCATCGTAATGGTTTCAATCCCGATGTCTTTGATTGCTACCGTAATCGGAATGTATCTGATGGGATATACCTTGAACCTGATGAGTTTATTGGGGCTGTCACTTGTTGTAGGTATCCTTGTGGATGACGCGATTGTGGTATTGGAAAACGTTTACCGACACATGGAGATGGGAAAAAGCAGAATCCGTGCAGCATACGATGGAGCTTCGGAAATTGGATTTACCGTAACGGCAATCACGATGGTAATTGTAGTGGTATTCTTACCAATTGCGATGAGTTCGGGATTGGTTGCTGATATCTTGGCACAGTTCTGTGTTACGGTAGTTATTGCAACATTATTATCATTATTGGCTTCATTTACCATTATTCCATGGTTATCTTCAAGATTTGGTAAGTTGGTTCATTTGACTGGAAAAAATCCTTTTGAGAAATTCATCCTTTGGTTTGAAAAGCAACTGGAGAAATTTACACACTGGATCAGTAATATCTTAGAATGGTGCCTTAAAAATACTTGGAGAAGAGTGTTAACCGTATTCTTTACTTTCGTATTGCTTATTGTTACCACGATGGGTTTACTTGGAGGAGGATTTATCGGAGGTGAATTCTTCCCTAAAATGGACAGAGGACAGTTCCTTGTTCAGATGGAATTACCAAAAGATGCTTCGGTAGAGAAAACGAACCAGGTAACATTAGCGGTTGAAAAATACCTTAGAAATGATAAGGACGTTGTAGATATGATTACAACAGTTGGTCAGCAGTCATCAGGTTTTGGTGGAGCTCAGGCTACTTTGTATCAATCGGAAATTCAGGTAATCTTGGTAGACAAGTCTCTTCGTAATGAGAGTACGGATATCAAATCTGCAAGAATCAAAAGAGCATTAGAAGAGAAATTTACGGGAGTTGAATTTAAAACAGCGCCAATCGGATTAATGGGAGCAGATAATGCACCGATTGAACTTGTAGTAACCGCTCAGGATAACGAAACTGCAAACAAGGAAGCGAACAGAATTCTTGAATTGCTTAAAAAAGTTCCGGGATCAGTAGATGCAGAATTATCAACGGATTCTGGAAATCCGGAGGTTCAGGTGAATATTGACAGAGATAAAATGGCTTCTTTAGGCTTAAATCTTTCCAGTGTAGGACAAACGATGCAGACTGCATTCAGTGGAAATACAGACGGAAAATTCAGAGCGGGAGAATATGAATACGATATCAATATCCGTTTTGGGGATGCGAACAGAAAGTCGATTGAAGATGTAAGAAACTTAATGTTTACGAATCCTCAGGGAGAGCAGATTAGATTAAGCCAGTTTGCAGAAGTAAAAATGGGTTCCGGACCAAGTTTGTTGGAACGTAGAGATAAAGCTCCTTCTGTAAAAGTAAAATCTAAAGTAGTAGGTCGTCCTGTAGGTGATGTTGCAAACGAATGGGCTGCAATGTTTATGGATAATGAGAAAACAAAACCTGCCGGTGTGACTTACATTTGGAGTGGAGATATGGAAAACCAGACTGAAGGTTTCGGTACGTTGGGAATTGCATTATTAGCAGCTATCGTATTGGTTTATTTGGTAATGGTTTCATTATATGATTCTTTCGTATATCCGTTTGTGGTATTGTTCTCAATTCCATTGGCATTGATCGGGGTAATGGTAATTTTGGCCATCACCGGAAACTCGCTGAATATCTTTACGATGTTGGGGATGATCATGTTGATTGGTTTGGTAGCGAAGAACGCGATTATGATTGTCGACTTTGCCAATATGAGAAAAGCAGCAGGATTCAATACTCATGATGCTTTGATCCAGGCAAACCACGCACGTCTTCGTCCGATCCTGATGACTACGATTGCGATGATCTTCGGTATGATCCCGATTGCGATTGCAAAAGGAGCAGGAGCGGAGATGAACAACGGATTGGCTTGGGTAATCATCGGTGGTTTGACATCGTCATTATTCCTTACACTGATCATTGTACCGGTAGTTTACTCTTTATTTGACTCTATTCTAAGAAGAATGGGTAAACATGAAAAAGTAGACTATGAAGCTGAAATGAAAGCTGACTATGTACACAGAGAACTAAGTGAAGACGGGTTTACTCCGAAGCACGTAGACTAAAAATATAACAACCTTAATTAACTTAAAAACCGTATCAGAAATGATACGGTTTTTTGTCAATATAATTTAGTAAAAATGGATTTAAATGTCCGTAAAGATTGAATAGAGATATGATATTATCCGCAGAAAAATGCTTACATTTTATTTTGCATGCTTTGGGACTAAATTAAATCAAAAGGATAACAAATAATAGAAAACGGCATTCTCAAAAAGAAAAAAAGCCAGATTTTCGATGATATTTTCAGGGAAAATCTGACTTTGAAATTAAACTATATAAAAATATTTATCAGAAGTTTTTTTACTTCAGACTGATTGTTTTATTAAACACTTTTCCGTTTTCTTCCACACTGATGATGTAGTTATCCGCAGTTTTCGGGTTTAAATCGAAAGTAATTTCCAGTTTACCGTCAATTGCCGGTTTTGTAGAGTTATAATATACATTACCGGACAAGTCAGATACAGAAATTTTTGCTGTATTTTTTAACTCAGATAGAACCAGTTTTACTTTATTTCCGTCTACCTGAAATTCCGGCTTGATAATTTCCGCAACAGGTTTTTTATCAATGATAACCTTTTTGTCTGCGCTTACCTTAATTTTATATTTTTCTATTTTTCGGTCAGATTCTAACAGTAAATAATAAATTCCTGCATCAAGGTCTTTAAAATTGTAAGACTTGATAACGTTCTTATCCGAATCTAAATCTTCAGAAAACAATTCACCATAAGTGTCGTTGTAAATAACTACAGATACATTTTTTGCATTGGATACTTCAAATCTTACAGTTTCTGCTTCTGTTTTTCCAAATGAAAGTGAAAAGTCCCTGTCTTTACTCATCATACTTGCTGAAATAGATAAAAAACCTATTAATAAAGCTGATCTAAATACTTTTTTCATACTATTTATTTTTTCATTTGTTAATACTGCAAATTTAGATGAGCTAGCAATGCCATTCTACCATACAATTTTCATATTTATGTACTATTTTAACCTTTAAATTAATTATTTGAATATTATTTGTTAATTTTGTGTATGAATTTTATCCCGAGTGTTATGAAGCATTCCCATCCCGCCTTTGAAGCCGTAAAACCTAATATAGGAAGCAGTTTTACGAGTTTAAAATTTCTGAAAAACGAAAATATTAAGTCTCATATTTGGCATTATCATCCTGAAATTGAGCTTATTTTCGTGTGTGGTGGTTCGGGAAAGAGGCAAATCGGGAGTAATATTTCTTATTTTTCAGACGGTGATCTGGTTTTAATGGGGAGCAATCTTCCGCACTGCGGAATGACCAATGAAAATACCAATAATGATTATGAAATGGTAATCCAGTTTAAACCCGATTTTTTAGGAGAAGAAATCTGGACTTTACCCGAAATGCAGAAAATTGCAGTTCTGCTGGAAAAGGCAAAAGCAGGGATTGTATTTTCTGAAAATATTAAAAAAGAAATAGGGCAGAAGATTGTAGAAATGCACGAGTCCTCTTCGCTGGATAAACTGATGAGGTTCCTGAAAATCCTGGAAGAACTGGCTTCTACCAATGAATACAGAATTTTAAATGCCGGAAAATATTACCTTCAGACCCAGGTGGAAGACAATGAGAGAATTAACCATATTTTCAATTTCGTGAAAGACCATTTTAAAGAACAGATTAGTCTGGAGCAGATTTCTGATCTTGCGAATATGAAAGTACCTTCTTTTTGCCGGTATTTTAAAAAGATCACCAACAAAACATTTACCCAGTTTGTGAATGAATACAGGATTACCCATTCATTAAAACTACTTGCAGAACAGCCTTTAAGCATTACTGACGTCTGTTTTGAATCCGGCTTTAATAATTTCAGTTACTTTAATAAAACATTTAAAGAATACACCGGGAAAAGTCCTTCACAATACAGAAAAGAATTTAATTATCTGATTGATTAGGAATTTCATATTAAAAAAAATTAAAATTAATAACCTAATGATAATAAAGACTGAACCTATCTTTAAGATTTTAAAGTCTATATTTGTATAAGGTTTGAGAAATAAAGAAGAAGAAAAAGAATTTTATGAAGGATATAAAGCTGATTGTAACCGATATGGACGGGACATTTCTGAATTCAAAATACGAAGTAAGTCCGGATTTTCCAGCGGTATATGAAGAACTGAAGAAACGCGATATTCTTTTCGTTCCTGCAAGCGGGAGACAGATGTCGGGAATTACCAAATATTTTGGAGAGATCCAAAGTGAAATAGGTTTTATTGCTGAAAACGGCGGTTATGTAGTGTATAAAAATGAAGAGATTTTTGCTGATAAGTTCAGCCAGGAATCCATTGCCGATATTATTCGTACAATAAGAGCAATTCCCGAAGCAAGAGCGGTTTTAAGTGCCAAAGAAAACTCGTATTATGAAAGTTCCGATGAGGTATTCGTAGAGTATTTTTCTAAATATTACATTCAGAATCAGAAAAAAGAAGACCTTACATTGGAAGTTGATGATTCGGTTTTTAAAATTGCAGTCTATCATCCGGTAAGTGCTGAAGAATTTCTATACCCGGCTTTGAAAAATTTTGAAGATGAAGATTTAGTAGTCGTAGTTTCGGGGAAAAACTGGCTGGATATTATGAATAAGCACACCAACAAAGGTAATGCCATTGAAAAGCTGCAGAAATCTTTAAATATCCTTCCGGAGCAGACAATGGCTTTCGGTGACTATCTGAACGATATTGAAATGCTTAAGAATGCTCATTATTCCTACGCTATGGAAAATGCCCATCCTTCGGTAAAAGAAGTAGCCAGGTTTGAAGCCTGTTCCAACGACCGGTTTGGAGTATTAGAAACCATAAAAACGTATCTGAACGGAATGTAAACGTTCTAAAAAAGATAAAGAAAAACCGTATCTCATTGAGGTACGGTTTTTCATTCTATACTGTTGATTGTTCAGAATTAGTCCTGCATAACTTCACCCGCTTTTCTGAAAACAAAATTTCCATAGATATGTCTTCTTGCAAAACGGCTTGGTGAATCTGAATTGATCATCTTAATATAGGTGTTTTTCGGAACACCCATGTATTCGTATGACACTCCATTCAGGTGAAGAACGGTAAGAATCGATTTTTCCAGATAAAAATCCTGGATATTGGATTTGGTAATCGTTTCTGTATATTCTTCTTTGTATTTTTCCTGCGTTTCCGGATTGATACTTACTAAAAAATGGTAAGCTTCAATCACAGATTTACTTTTTTCCTCAGCTTCCAGTTGTCCGGCTTCATCGTTGATGAATTTATCAGGATGCGTATCTTTCATCGCATTTCTGTAGATGGTTTTCAGCTCTTTTAAAGTTACATTCTGATCAACTCCCAAAAGTTTTCTGTGCTCGCCAATTTTTTTCATATCTTCTATCCCTTATTTTCGGGGTGCAAAATTAAGGAAATTAATTGGAAATTCTATAAGTTATTCATTATTAATGTAAAACAATTTTATTTAATATGTTTTTTTGTATCTTCTAATAATGCTTCAATGCTTTTAAACTCTGAACTTTCTGAATTATCTTCTTTTAGATTAAAGAGTTTATTTTTACTTGTTACCAGTGATCCAGAAATATATATTTTGGATATATATTTCGCTAAATAAGGAATTTGAAAATTATCAAAATATATTGTAATTTCAGTAATAATGCTTTTTTGAGGCTTTCCATCATACTTTTCGTAATGAGTTGATTCAGATTTTAAAACGCGAACTATTTTATTGTTTTTATTTGAGGTGATTTCAATGGAGAATCCTATTGAACCAATAGTTTTATTGTTTTTATTTCTAATTGATCCAGAACCTTCAATAAGTTTATTGGGTATTTTTTAGAATAAACATCAATACTATCCAAATACCTATAGCTTTTAAACTTTATTTGATTTTTTAAATCATTATTTAATTGTGCAGATAATGATGTTGATATTAAAAGAAACAAGAATAAAAGTCTCATTCTATTGTAATTAAGAAAGTTTGAAGTTTTTCGAATATAGTAAAAATTACTAGAACAGGAGCCCAAAAGGCTCCTGAAAAATAAATATCAATAAAAAAATCAAAACGTCTCCAAAGCAAACTCCTTACTAGCTTCCCTAGAAGCCTCCACCATCGCAATCAAAGCCTTTTCTGTTTCATCCCAATGACGGGTTTTCAAGCCGCAATCAGGATTAACCCAAAGTTGTTGCACAGGAATAACAGTTTGTGCTTTTTTCAACAGTTCAACCATTTCCTCTTTAGACGGAACTCTTGGTGAGTGAATATCATAAACTCCCGGTCCGATTTCATTAGGATATTTGAAATCTGCAAAAGCATTTAATAATTCCATCTGGCTTCTGGAACATTCTATCGTAATCACATCGGCATCCATATCAGCAATATTTTGGATAATATCATTAAATTCAGAATAACACATATGGGTATGAATTTGTGTTGCATCTTCCACGCCGCTTGCTGAAATTCTGAACGCTTCAACTGCCCATTTCAGATAATTCTGCCAGTCGGATGTTCTTAATGGAAGTCCTTCACGAATCGCAGGTTCATCAATCTGGATAATCCTGATTCCTGCTTTTTCCAGATCATTGACTTCATCTCGAATTGCTAAAGCGATCTGTTTGCAGGTCAGTGAACGAGGTTGGTCATCACGTACAAAAGACCATTGAAGAATCGTTACAGGTCCAGTTAGCATTCCTTTTACCCATTTTTTAGTTAAAGATTGAGCATATTCCGACCAATAAACAGTCATTGGATTCGGTCTGTATACATCTCCGAAAATCACCGGAGGTTTCACACAACGGCTTCCATAACTTTGAACCCAACCGTTTTGTGTAAACGCAAACCCAGCCAATTGTTCCCCGAAATATTCCACCATATCGTTTCTTTCGAATTCCCCGTGAACAAGCACATCGATTCCGATTTCTTCCTGCCAACGAATCGTTCTTTCGGTTTCCTGTTTTAGCAAAATATCATATTGTTCGGCATTCAGTTCCCCTTTCTTGAATTTGGCACGCCAGTTTCTCACCTCTTTTGTCTGTGGAAATGAACCGATGGTAGTTGTTGGAAATAAAGGAAGCTGCAGTACTTCCTGTTGTACTTCTTTTCTAACATTAAATGGATTGTTTCTTCGGGCATCACTTTCAGTAGTAACATCAATACGGTCTTTTACTTTTTGATTGTGAATTAATGGAGATGTTTTACGGTTTTCAATCGCTTTTTTATTTTCTGCTAAAATCTGCAACGTATTGTAATCCGGGTTTTCTGAAGCCAATTTCTTTAAATTGACAACTTCATACACTTTCTGTTTCGCAAAAGCCATCCATTGTTTGATTTCGGGAGATAAAGTTTCTTCATTTTTCTCTGAATCCAGATCGAAAGGAGAGTGTAACAAAGAACAGGACGGGGCGATGAAAACCCTTTCCGAACCAATTTTTTGAACAGCTTTTTTAATGAACTGTAAAGAATGCTGAAAATCATTTTTCCAGATGTTTCTGCCGTCTACAACACCCAAAGAAAGGCTTAAAGTATTGGGAATATTATTCAAAACTTCATCCAATTGTTCTGGACAACGAACCAGGTCAATGTGTAAAACATCGACAGGTAGGGAAGTGGCGAGTGAAAGATTGTCTTTTAAGCCGTCAAAATAAGTTGCGACAATAAATGTAAGCTTAGGGAACTGTTTTTTGATTTCAGCATACACAAACTGATAGACTTCTTTTGCTTTTTCAGTTAAATCTAATGCTAAAAATGGCTCATCAAACTGAATGTATTCCGCACCGTGACCCTCCAGCTCCTTTAAGATCTGAATATAAACAGGAAGTAAGTTTTGAGCTAAATCCAACTTATCAAAACCTTCTTCTTTCTCTTTTCCAAGCAGTAAATACGTTAATAAACCAATAATAACAGGTTTTGCATTGAATCCGGTCTGTTTCGCACGAATGAATTCTTCGATGATTTTATTGGAGAATAATTTAAATTCCTGGTTTTTCTGAAATTCAGGGACGATATAATGATAATTCGTATCAAACCATTTCGTCATTTCCATTGCGGTAATATCTAAGCCGTCTTTCTGGAAACCTCTTGCCATTGCAAAATAAACGTCCAGTTCGGGCTTTTTTAAAGCAATTTCCTGATAACGTTCAGGAATGGCTCCAACCGTTAAGGTCATATCCAAAACCTGATCGTAATACGAAAAATCATTACATGGGATAAGGTCAATTCCCGCTTCCTGCTGAAGTTTCCAATTACTTTGAGTAATGGTTTTTCCAACCTCTAGAAGGTCGTCTAAATTGATTTTACCTGCCCAATATTGTTCACAGGCTTTTTTGAGTTCTCTGTTGCTACCAATACGCGGATAGCCAAGAAGATGTGTTTGCATTTTCTTACAACTTTTAAATTAGACAATGATTTTAAAAGTTCTTCGGATGCTTCATAATGCTATTGCAGGGAAAAGTTTTGGGGAATTGGTAAGATATAGTGAAGACGTATTTTTCTTTTTAATGAAAAGAATTATAAGATTTTTATTTTTTGATGCAAAGTTTTAATTAAATTTTCTTGACGTCTTAAGTGAGCAGAGTAGAATCAATTTCATTGATTGTAAGAGCGGACGTTTTATCCATACGCTTCATCAGCGAAGAAGTCGCAATTCTTTGCTCCTTAAAAAATAAGAAGTCATCATAAAAAATCTTTGCGTTTAAAAAATCAAAATTTTAAACCCAATACGTTTCCAAAATATCATCTGTCTAACCAAAAACTCCAACCGCGAGAGCATTGTCAATTCGGAACAGGCAGGTCTCCTGACTTATAACGGTTATTGTCATCCTTCCCGTTTACACAGTGGATATGCGTGGACAAAAACTTTGATGTGTTACTTACAGTTGCGCGACAGCTCGTGATTTTCACACGATTCCCTATTAATTTACCTTAAGTAAAACCTTTTCCGTTTGATGAAGTATATTAAAGAACAAAATAGGATTCAAAGATATTGATTAAAGTATATTGATTGGATATATTGATTAAAATAAGATTTTTATTTCGATTTATGTATATTTGAAAGATTATTATTCTGTAAATTTGAGAATTGAACCCCCAAAAAGAATATTATTCTGTGGAAAGACTGGATGAAAAGGATCTTCAACTGCTGAGAATCCTTCAAAAAAATGCAAAACTAACCGTAAAAGAGCTCGCGAAAGAAGTAAACCTATCTGCTTCCCCTGTTTTTGAACGGATGAAAAGACTGGAGCAGGAAGGATATATTAAACATTATGCTGCCATTCTGGAAGCGGAAAAATTGAATCGTGGTTTTACCGTTTTTTGTCAGGTAAAACTGAAAATCCATGATCGTTCTGTCGGAAATCGATTTGTTGAAGATATTTTACAGATTGATGAAGTCGCAGAATGCTATAATATTTCCGGAGATTTTGATTTTTTACTGAAAGTTCAGGTAAGAGATATGAAGCACTATCAGGATTTTGTTTTTAATAAATTAGGCTCTGTAGATTCTATCGGAAGTACACACAGTACGTTTGTGATGGCAGAGGTGAAAAATATTCATGGGGTGAATATTTAATTTTGAATATTGCTAATTCTTATTAATATCTGATAACTTTAAAATTATGCATTAGTTTTCATCTGTTTGAAATTTTAGATTCTCATTTATTTTATTTGCATTCATCTAAAATAGTATATTTGTAAAAACTATAAAGAAACAAAAAAAGAATGCTTGTAATAGGAATTGCAGGAGGTACAGGATCCGGCAAAACTACGGTTGTTGATAAGATCATTCAGCAGCTTGATATCGAAGGAATGAATATCCTTTCACAGGATAATTACTATCATGATAATCATAATCTTACATTAACGGAAAGAGAAGCTTTAAATTATGATCATCCTAAATCCATCGATTTTGATTTGTTGATAAAACATGTGAAAGCTTTAAAAAACAATGAGCCGATCGAACAGCCAATCTATAGTTTTGTAACACACGGAAGAACCGGAGATCATGTGACTGTAGAGCCTAAAAATGTATTGGTTGTAGAAGGAATTTTGGTACTTACGAACAAAGAATTACTAAAAGAATTTGATTTAAAAGTATTTGTTCATGCAGATTCTGATGAAAGACTGATCAGAAGGATCAGGAGAGATACTCAGGAAAGAGGAAGAGACCTGAATGAAGTACTGCACCGTTATCAGACAACATTGAAACCGATGCACCAGGAATTTATTGAGCCTTCAAAAAATGAAGCAGATCTTATTATCCCGAATATGAAGCAAAATTCCGTGGCGATTGATTTTTTAACTACTGTTATTAAAAATTCGTTGAGAAAACATTAGAAATGAAAGAAAACAAACTTATTAAAGACATCCAGCCTAAGTCTGAAACTTTTAAGCTTATTCAAAAATATGTTTTGAATAAATATACGCTTACCATTTGTTTGTTTCTGGTGTGGATGATTTTCTTTGATAAAACTTCGTTTTTGGTAATTAATGAACTGAATGGGGAAATTAACAAATACGAAGACCAGCTTCAATATTATAAAACCGAATACGAAAAAAATGACGCGTTTTATAAAAAACTGATGAATAATAAATCTGAAAAAGAAAAATACGCAAGAGAAAATTATTTTATGAAAAAACCGAATGAAGAGATCTTTATTTTGGTCGTAGATAGTACGAATATTGCGAAAAAATAATTTAAGAAGTGAATGGTGAATGAACAATTCGCTTTGCTTGTCAATTTTTCAATCTAAAAATCTAATAAAAAGAATGTCAGAATGTGTCAATTCATAATTCACTCGTAAAACAAAATTGATGATTGACAATTCACAAAATAATCCATAACCAATGTCAAATACAACCTGGGAAAATCTAGTAAAAAAACAGCTTAAAACAGAAGATATTTATTCCGTTCTTACCAAGGACAATTTGGAAGGGATCCAAGTGAAACCTTACTATGATTCGGTACAAAAACCGTTGGTAAACCTGCCAAAAATAGAAGAAAGTACTCATTTGGTGGCAAGGTACCACGAAAGTCTAGAGGAAGATGTTTTTGCCTTTATTTTGGATCAAAATGTAGAAAATCTGGAACAGAAAACAATTTTTGTTAATAATGTTGATTTGGCGGGACATATCAGTCCAAAAGAAGAAGATCAGTATTTTTCTTTAATTGATGTATTTGATGAAAAAGAAGCTGTGATTAATGATCAGCTGGTAAAAGAATTGTTGGCAAAAGAATTTAAAAGAAATATTTGTGTAGATATTTCTCTTCATCAAAATGCCGGAGCAGCAATTTATCAGCAATTGGGGATTGCTTTGGCAAAGACAAAGGAACTGGTTGAAGTATATGGACCTGAAATCCTAAATAAACTGATTTTCAGAATCGCTACAGGAGGAAATTATTTCTTTGAAATGGCAAAACTGAGAGCTTTTAAAATGGTTTTCAATCAGTTGTCAAAAGAATATGGCTTGGACGAAATTCCTTACATTTTCGCAGAAACTTCTTTGAGAAATAAAGCAGTTTCGGATAATGAAAATAACCTGATCCGTTCTACGCTGGAATTGGCTTCTGCAATGATCGGTGGAGCAGATGCAGTTTTCAGCAATAATTATCTGGTTGACCGAAGTACGGAAAATTCAGAAGAAATTTCTTTCAAACAACAAATTGTTTTAGCTTACGAAAGTATCATCAATGTCTTTGAAGATGCCGCAAACGGAAGTTATTACGTGGAAGATATTACACAGCAAATCGCTGAAAAGTCATGGGCTTTATTTGTAGAAATTGAAGAGGCAGGAGGTTATTTGGAGCTTTTAAAACAAGGTATCATTCAAAAGAAGATCTATAATCATGCTGTGGAAGAACAAAGATGGGTAGAAGAAGGTAAAATAAAACTGATTGGAGTCAATTTATACCCGAAATTAGAGGTTAAAAAGACAGTTGAGGAATTATATAACGAAACAAGTATTAAAGCTGTTCGTTGGGCTGAAATGTTTGAGTAATTTTGTTCCCACAGATTTCACAAATAGCACAGATTTTAGCTTAGCTAAATAAATTTTCTACAAATGAATGAAAATGAAATTAGTTTTTATATCAGAAAATCTATATTTTCTGTTTACAACGAACTTGGGCCTGGTTTATTAGAAAAAGTTTATGAAAAGGTATTGGTTCATGAGTTAGAAAGTAATGGTTTAAGTGTGAAAACCCAGGTTCATATTCCAATTGAATATAAAGGGATTGTGATAGATACAAGTTTTATTGCTGATATTATTGTAGAAAATAAAGTAATTATCGAAATAAAATCAATTCCAGAAATTAGTAATGTTCATCATAAACAATTATTAACCTATTTAAAGTTGACGGATTTTAAATTAGGAATACTAGTCAATTTTAATACAGATTATATTGACAAAAATATAATTAGAAAAATAAACGGAATTATTGATTAAAATGTTTAAAATCTGTGATATTTGCGAAATCTGTGGGAAATAAATTATTATACTCTGATGTCCAAAAATACATCAATGCAAATCTAACTACAGATTTACATTCCTTATTATTGAAAAAATCTCCGTTTTCAGAGGTTTCGATGCAAGAAATCGTTCAGCAGATCAAAGGAAAGCAGGTGGCGGAGAAAAAGTTTCCGTTTTTATTAAAAGAAGGAATTATTTTTCCGCCACAACTTAATCTGGAACAGGCTTCTTCAGAAAAAACAGCAGTCTACAAATCTGAAATTTTAAAAGGTAAAAAGTTTATTGACCTTACAAGTGGTTTTGGGATTGATGCCTATTATTTATCTAAAAATTTTGATGAGGTTACGCTCGTTGAACAAAATGCCGAACTTTTAGCAATTGTTGAAAATAACTGGACTGTTTTAGGTAGAAAAGCAAGATTTATCAATCAAAAACTGGAAGATTTTCTTAATGAAAATGAAGAAAATTTTGATGTAATATATATGGATCCGGCCCGAAGAGATAATAATAAGAACAAAGTATTCTTATTAGAAGATTTGTCACCGGACATTCTTCAAATTCAGAAGAAATTACTTTCGATTTCTGATGAAGTAGTTATAAAATTATCTCCGCTTATCGATTTGAAATACCTTGTCTCTGTTCTGCAGAATATTTCAAGGATTGATATTATTGCATGGAAAAATGATGTAAAAGAGATCGTTGTCTTTTTATCAAGCAAAGAATCAGAAGAGATTATCTGTAATTGCGTGAATTTAGAAAGTGAAGAATCTACTTTCAACTATAAATTCGGAGAAGAAGAAAATGCTCATTCAGAATATGCTGAGCCTGAAAAGTTTATCTATATTCCCAATAACTCAATTTTAAAGGCGGGAGTATTTAATTTGATTTCAGAAAACTTTAAAGTAAAAAAGCTTCATCCGAATACACATCTTTATACTTCAAATGAAAAGGTGGAAGATTTCCCCGGAAGAATTTTAGAGGCTGAAATAATTGATAGTAAACAGATTAAAAAGAAAAGTCAGTTTAATATTATATCAAAGAATTATCCTTTAAAACCGGAAGAAATCAAGAAAAAATATGGATTAAAAGATGGGGGAGATCACTATCTTATTTTTACACAATCCAAAAAAGGAAAAATAATACTAAAATCAGTATAAAAATGTTGCCGAAAAATGTAGGATTTCTTAATTTTGGGCAATTAAAAATTTAAGTAGGTAATCGCTGCTGTTAAAACAATTATTGCCAGCTGAAAATAATACGATTCCATATACCTTTAAAAAAATAAATTTTGCATATGAAAAAATTAGTTATATGTTTAGCTATTGCAACTGTTGCTGTAAGCTGTAAAAAAGTAGCAGCTGGTGGAAATAAGAATACACTGAAACTTGAAGAAGGAGTTGAAAGATATTCTGATGATCCACAAGGAGAAGGTCACGGTCATCAAGCTGCTGCGGCTCATACAGAAGAAGCAGCTGCGGAAAAGCATGAAGCAGAAGCTCCGAAAACCGACAGTGCAGCTACTCCTGCAAAACCAGCAGAAACTCAGGCTCCAAAAGCTGAACACTAATTAGTAGAACAATATAAAAAAATGTCTTGCAGGAATGTAAGACATTTTTTTTTGGATTAAAATTGGTAAAGATTTAATTTTCTGATTGCAACAAACATGAGGAAAATTATATGTTTTTGTTTGTTCCTGCGGGGCAAATTTTTTACTTTTAACAAAATATTATTTTACAATGCAAGAGACATTAAATTACATCAACGAAAACAAACAACGTTTCGTAGATGAATTATTTGAATTATTGAGAATCCCTTCTATTTCTGCAGATCCCGCGTATAAAGATGACGTTTTAAAATGTGCAGAGGTAGTGGCAACACATCTTAAAAATGCAGGAGCGGACAATGTAGAAGTTTGCCAGACAAAGGGATATCCTATTGTTTTCGGTGAAAAATTTTTAAATGAAGATTTACCAACAGTTTTGGTGTATGGGCATTATGATGTTCAGCCGGCAGATCCGTTAGAATTATGGACAAGACCACCTTTTGAACCGTATATTGAAAAAACTCCACTTCACCCTGAAGGAGCTATCTTTGCCAGAGGATCTGCGGACGATAAGGGGCAGTTCTTCATGCATTTGAAAGCTTTTGAAGCAATGATGAAAACGAATGCTCTGCCTTGTAATGTTAAATTTATTTTGGAAGGAGAAGAAGAAGTGGGTTCTGTAAGTTTAGGAGATTTTGTTAATGAAAATAAAGAGAAATTATCTTGTGACTGTATTTTAATTTCGGATACTCATATTTACAGTAACGAACAACCTACTGTAACAACGGGATTAAGAGGACTAAGCTATGTAGAAGTTGAAATTGAGGGTCCCAACAGAGATTTACACTCAGGACTTTATGGAGGAGCGGTTCCAAATCCTATTCATGTGCTTTCAAGAATGATTGCTAAGCTGATTGATGAAGATGGTCATATTACTATCGACGGATTCTATGATAATGTAGAAACGGTTTCCGATGCTGACAGAGCAGATATGAATAAACTGAAGGATAATCCTGAAGAATTCAAACAATCTATCGGACTAAATGGAGTGGAAGGTGAAAAAGGTTATACGACGCTTGAAAGAACGTCTATCCGTCCAACTTTAGACTGTAATGGTATTTGGGGTGGCTATACAGGAGAAGGAGCTAAAACGGTAATTCCATCTAAAGCTTCTGCAAAAATATCTATGCGTTTGGTGCCGTATCAGACTCCGGAAGAGATTACTGAAAAATTCACAAAATATTTTGAAAAAATCGCTCCGGATAATGTAAAGGTTAAAGTTACCCCACATCACGGAGGTATGCCTTACGTATTGCCAACAGATACCAAAGAATTCCTAGCAGCAAAACAAGCCATGGAATCTTCATTCGGAAAAGAAGTTCTTCCATACAGAGGAGGAGGAAGTATTCCTATTACGGCTATGTTTGAGCAGGTTTTAGGTGCTAAATCGGTCTTGATGGGATTTGGTTTAGATTCTGATGCGATCCATTCTCCAAATGAGCATTACGGACTTTTCAATTTCTATAAAGGAATTGAAAGTATTCCTTTGTTTTTTGAGAATTATACGAAAAGATAAAGGATTTCCTGATCAATAAAAGAGCATCTCCAAAAGAGGTGCTCTTTTATTATGTGAATATCTTTGAATGTTTTTTTTATTAAATATTTGATTTTTAAATATTTATTTTTATTTTTATAAAAAAAATATACTATGAGAAAATTTTTATTGACTTTAACAATTACAGGATCAGTTTTTCTTTATGGCCAAACACAAACTATTTTTACAGAAAATTTTGATGCCTTGACAAACGGGAATCTGGCCACTGATGTTACAGGTACTACAGCTGGACAAAATAGTTGGTATATATATCAAGGTGCAGCTGCAGATTATCAAGTTACAACAATTGATGCTTCTCACGGAAAAAGTCTTAATCTTACTACAGGAGCTGGTGCACCTCCTGCGTCAGGAGCAAATACAAGTAATAGATATGCCTATAAAACGATATCAACTACAGCAAATGCTTCAAATAATTTAGTGAGGGCTAAAATGGATATCTATACAGGGGCAGCAACAGGAAAAGGAAGAGTCGGGATACAATTATATTCTAGTACAGCAGCAATTGGAGGAATTGTTTATGACTATGAAACAAAAAAAGTATATGGACAAGCTAGAGTTTCGGTGGTAGCAGATCCTACCCAAACAGGTACTCTTACTTTAACATTAGGAACTGAAACTTTTCCTGCAAATTCTTGGGTCACTGTAACGTATATTTATAACAAAACAACAGGACAACATACCTACCAGTATACCAATGGTACTACAAATGCAAGTTACAATTTCTCAGGAAATACAACATATTCGATTTTTACAGGTGACGTTGCGGTAGAATTTGACGCTGTAAATACAACGCTTGCTAGCAATACAGTAGCTAATACAGCTGGAATTGATAATATACAAGCTGAATTTACTAATGCGGCAACTCTATCTGTAAATGATACTCCAGTTAAAAATGCTATTGTATCCTTGGCTGTCTATCCAAATCCAACTTCTGACATTTTAAATATAAAATCGGATTCTAAAATCAATGCGGTTTCTGTTGTAGATCTTACAGGAAGAAAACTAGATGTAAAATTAGACGGTGATAAAGTTGATGTAAAAAAATTACCAGCTGGAACATATTTAATAAATATTGAAACAAAAGATGGAGTTTCTACTGAGAAATTCATTAAAAAATAGATGATAAATCTTACCTATTAAAACGCTCCATGTGGGGCGTTTTTGTTATTTTTAAGAACTTAAACTAATAAAAATGGTAGAAAATAAAGTAGCTTATATAACAGGTGGAACCAAAGGAATTGGTTTCGGGATTGCAAAGATTTTACTTGAAAATGGTGTTTCGGTAGCTTTTTCCGGAAGGAAAAGAGATGATGTGGAAAAAGCTGAACAAGATTTAAAAAAGGTTTCTCAAAATGTTTTAGGAATCGTTTCGGACGTAAGAAGTCTTGAAAGTGAAGAGGAGGTAGTGAAATATATCAAAGAGAAATTTGGGAGATTAGATTTTGTAATTGCAAATGCAGGTTTAGGAATTTTTAAACCCGTAGATCAGCTTTCCGCTGAAGAATGGAATGATATGATTGAAACGAATTTAACAGGCGTTTTCTATACCTTAAAAGCTTCTGTGGAAGAATTAAAAAGATCAAAAGGTTATTATATTACCATTTCAAGTTTGGCAGGAGCGAACTTCTTTGAAAATGGAGCAGGTTATAATGCTTCAAAATTTGGTGTTGTAGGCTTTACACAGGCAGCCATGATCGATTTAAGAAAGTATAATATCAAATCAACGGTAATTATGCCGGGATCGGTTGCAACCAACTTCAATGGAAATGTACCCTCAGAAAAAGATGCCTGGAAGATTCAGCCGGAAGATATGGGAAATCTTGTGTTGGATATTTTAAAAATGAATCCCAGAGTTTTACCAAGTAAGATAGAGTTTAGGGCAACAAAACCAGCCAATTAAAAACATCTAATGCGTTGAATAATAAATTACTAAGTATTATGCATGCATAATATATATTTTATTTATATTAGCGAAAATTAATTTAGTAAAATCTCAGTATAAAATGTTCTGAATTTTATACAATCAGAGAAACAATAAATATAAGTACACATGAAAATATTAGTTTGTATAAGTAGTGTTCCGGATACTACTTCCAAAATTAACTTCACAGCAGATAAATCTGCTTTCGACAAAAACGGAATTCAGTGGGTGATCAATCCATTAGATGAATTTGCGTTAACAAAAGCGATTAAACTTCAGGAGTCTCAAGGAGCTACAGTAACGGTAATTAACGTAGGTGATGCAGCTACAGAGCCGGTAGTAAGAAAAGCTTTGGCAATTGGAGCAAATGATGCAGTAAGAGTAAATTTAGACCCTAAAGACAGCTATTCTACAGCAAAAGAAATTGCTGCTGTGGCTCAAAACGGAGGATATGATCTAATTCTTTGCGGTAAAGAATCCATCGATTATAATGGGGGTTCCGTTCCGGGAATGGTAGCTCAGCTATTAAACCAGCCTTTTGTAAATGCATCTGTAGGTCTTGATGTAAACGGAAGTGAAGCTACTGCGGTAAGAGAAATTGAAGGAGGTAAAGAAACTATTTCTGTAAAATTACCTGCTGTAATCGCTGGTCAGAAAGGGTTAGTAGATGAAAAAGATCTGATCATTCCAAACATGAGAGGGATTATGTCTGCAAGAACAAAACCTTTGCAGGTCGTTGAACCTACTTCTTCTGAAGTGAAAGTTCAGGGAGTTTCTTATGACAGTGTTCCTCCGAGAGCTGCCGTGAAATTAGTTTCTCCGGATAATTTGGATGAATTGGTAAGATTACTTCACGAAGAAGCGAAAGTAATTTAATCTTTTTAATCATTAATTTTTTAATCTTTTAATTTTAAAAAAATGGCAGTATTCGTATACGCAGAAAATATAAACGGAGTTTACAAGAAAGCGGCTTTTGAGGCAGTTGCTTATGCTAAAGCGATCGCAGATCAGGCTGGTGAAACAGTTACGGCGATCTCTGTAAATCCAACAGATTCTTCAGATTTATTATATAAATATGGAGCTTCAAATGTAATCAATATCAAAGATGAAGGGCTAAAAAGCTTCTCAGCTAAAGCTTATGCACAGGCTGTAAGTGAAGTAGCAAACGGAAATATCATCGTTTTCCCTCATACTACAGATGCTTCATCTATCGCTCCCATGTTGGCGATCATGAACGGACATTCTTTAATTACCAATGCGATTGCAGTTCCGGAAAGTCTTTCTCCTTTCCAGGTAAAAAGAAAATCTTTTTCAGGAAAAGGTTTTATGCATGCAAAAGCTGAAGGAACAGGAGTAATCGTTACGGTTTCTCAAAATGCTTTCGGAGTGAAAGAAAATGCTGTTTCTGGTTCAGAAGAAATAAAAAATCTTTCAGTAGCTAATGAAGATACTAAAGTAATTTCTCACGAGCAAAGTTCAGGTAAATTAGACTTAAAAGAAGCTGAAATCGTAGTTTCTGCAGGTAGAGGATTGAAAGGTCCTGAAAACTGGGGAATGATCGAAGATTTGGCCAACGTTTTAGGTGCTGCAACAGCTTGTTCTAAGCCGGTTTCGGATATAGGATGGAGACCTCACACGGAACACGTAGGACAAACAGGTAAAGCGATTTCTCCAAATCTTTATATTGCAGTAGGTATCTCTGGAGCAATTCAGCATTTGGCTGGAGTTAACTCTTCTAAAACAATTGTAGTAATCAATAGTGATGCAGAAGCGCCGTTCTTCAAGTCAGCTGACTACGGTGTAGTAGGAGATGCTTTCCAGATTATTCCTGCATTAACAGAGAAAATTAAAGCATTGAAAGGATAAAAAAGTGAATTGTCAATGGTCAATTCGCTGCGTTTGTTAGTTTTTTAGTAAATTGATTCACTTGCGAAACAAAATTGACTTATGGAATAAAATTCACGACTTTCTAATGCTTATAACATAGATAAAAGCTCGGCTTCCGGGCTTTTATTTTTGTCTAAAAAGTGAAAACAACTATGAAAAATTAGTCTATATTTGTAGTTATGGATTATAAACAGCTAATTATTCGCGGAATATCGTACAGCCAGACCCAATCAGGTGCGTACGCATTATTATTGGAACATGAAGAAACACATATAAAATTACCTGTTGTTATAGGAAACTTCGAGGCACAATCCATTTCTCTTGGTCTGGAGAAAGACATTCATCCGCCCCGTCCTCTTACGCATGATTTATTCACAAAATTTATCGTTTCGGCTAATTATGAACTGGTCTCTGTGATCATTTACCAAATTGTAGACGGAGTCTTCTTTTCGAATATCAACTTTAAAAATAAAGCGACAGAAGAAGAATTGATCCTTGATGCAAGAACCTCTGATGCGGTAGCAATGGCGGTACGTTTTGATGCCCCTATTTTTACGACCCAACAGGTCTTGAATGAAGCCGGGATTCTTCTTGAATTAGAAGAAGTGGCTAAGGAAGAACAATCATTTTCCGAAACAGTTTCTACTGAAGATAATCTGAGATCGGTTTCTATGGAAGAACTTCAAAAATTGTTGGATGAAGCGGTAAAAGAAGAAGATTATGATACCGCTTTGGAGATTCAGGAAGAAATCAAGAGGAGAAAAAAGAAAATTGATTAAAAGAGATATTTTATACTGACTTATGAATTTAAAATTACGTCTGACCATCCTCAGCTTTTTACAGTTCTTCGTTTGGGGAGCGTGGCTGATTACGATGGCTAACTTCTGGTTTGGCACAAAACATTGGGACGGAGCACAGTTTGGGGCTGTTTTCGGGACCATGGGAATTGCTTCCATTTTTATGCCAACCATCACCGGGATTATTGCCGATCGCTGGGTAAATGCAGAGAGAATTTTTTCGGCTTTACATATTCTTTACGGAATTGTGCTTTTCTTTTTGCCACACTCTGCAGACCCCAATTCTTTTTTCTCGGTAATGCTTATAGCGATGTGTTTTTACATGCCTACCATTGCTTTGGCAAACTCTATTTCTTATACTATTTTAAAGAACAGCTCTTTGGATGTTGTAAAAGATTTCCCGCCAATCCGTGTTTGGGGAACCATTGGATTTATTGTAGCAATGTGGATTACCAACCTTACAGGAAATAAAGCTACAGAAGGACAGTTTTACATTGCGGGTGGTGTTGCTATTTTCTTAGGAATTTATGCTTTAACCTTACCAAAATGTCCTCCTCAAAAGTTAATTGATAAAAATGCACCTTTATCAGAACAATTGGGTTTAAATGCTTTTAAATTATTTAAAGATTATAAGACAGCATTATTTTTCTTGTTCTCTATGTTATTGGGAGCAGCTTTACAGCTAACCAATGCTTATGGTGATGTTTTTCTGAGTGAATTTGAGCATTTCCCGAAATATGCAGATTCTTTCGTTGTACAAAGATCAACGATCATTATGTCCATTTCTCAGGTTTCGGAAACCTTATTTATCCTGGCTATTCCTTTCTTTTTAAAGAAATTCGGAATTAAAATGGTAATGCTGATGTCTATGTTGGCCTGGGTATTAAGATTCGGATTTTTCGCTTACGGAATTCCGGAAGGATTTGGTTTAGGATTGATTATTCTTTCCTGTATTGTTTACGGAATGGCTTTCGATTTCTTTAATATTTCAGGATCCCTTTTCGTAGAAACGACTACTGATAAGAAGATACGTTCTTCTGCTCAGGGACTTTTCATGATGATGACCAATGGCTTTGGAGCTGTTTTCGGAAGTTATGCTGCAGGTTGGGCAATTGATAAATTTTTTACCCATAAATTTACGACAGCATCATCTTTATCATCCTATTTGGAAACAACACCGGATAACCCTACCTTTCTGGGAATACTGAAAAAGAGCTTTAATGCTGTTGTTAATCCTGACGGAACATTATCTTCTATTGTAATGGTAAAAGACTGGCACAATATATGGCTTTCTTTTGCTGCTTATGCTTTGATACTTGCCGTTTTATTTGCGGTTTTATTTAAACATAAACACAACCCTGAAGAATTAGCTGATGTAAAGCATTAATTATAGCATTGATAATTAATATATTAAATTGCACTTTCAAAAAAGTGCAATTTTTTTGTTTTTATAGGCAACCATTTAAAAAATACATTGTCTTATAGACAGAAACAGATACATGAAGAATTTAGAAGAGAATTTTAAACTGGCAAAAAAACAGGATCGGAGAGGGCAGAAAGCGCTTTACGAAATGTTCTCGGCGAAAATGTTGGCTATTTCAAATTCTTACGTCAATAATCTTCATGATGCAGAAGATATCCTAATGAATTCTTTTTTCATCTGCTTTTCAAAAATTGATGAGTGTAGAGAGTGGAAAAGCTTTCAATTCTGGCTGAGGAAAATCGTAGTCAATAATTCGATAAACTTCATCAGGAAAAATAAAAATATCCTTTACACAGATGTTGAAATAAATGCAATTGGGAATGTTTATGAAGATTGGGAAGAAATAGAAGAAATTAATATGGAGGAGATTTTTTCTAAAATGCCGGATGGATACAGACTGATCTTCAATTTATATGTGTTTGAAGAGAAAAAACATCATGAAATTGCGGAAATTCTCAATATTTCTGAAGGCACAAGCAAAAGCCAGTTGAGTAAATCTAAAAAATGGATTGCAGATTTTTTAAAACAAAAGAAAGATGAACAACAATATGCTAAATAAATTAAAATCCGACTACGAGGAGCTTGAAATTAAGCCTTCTTCCGATCTTTGGGAGAGATTGGAAGGAAAGTTGGAGGAAAAGCCTCAAATCGCATTAAAATCATCCTTCCAGTGGTGGAAATATGCGGCTGTTATTGTTGTCTTGATTTCTTTGGGAAGTTTGTTCTATTTTAACTTAGAAGGCCCTTCTCAAATCGATGAAGTAAAAATTACTCAGAATACGTCAGAAGCTATTCTGGAGCCTCAGGAAAAGCATAATGAGGAGTTAGTTTTAAATGAAAATCAAATACAAAAACCAATTTCTTCGGAAATAAAAAGAATTCATAGCCAATCCTATTTTCCTTCTGAAAACATATCCGAAAAAGAGAAATTTCAAAGTTTAGCGGTAAAGGAAGAAGAAAACATAGTAGTTGAAGTTCCTTCAGTTTTAACTGAAAAACCGGAAAATAATTCTGAAAAACCTCTTATAGCCGATCGGAAAAAAGTTTCCTACATCAGCGCAGAAGATCTGCTTATCGGTAGAGAACTGGACAAGACAAGAGAAGAGAATTATAATGATCAGAGAAAATTTGGTGTGATTGATATGAGCAAAATAAAAATCAAAGGCCCAAATTCTCTTAAAATCCTTGGATTTACAGTGATTTCCGATTCCCTGAAAAGTAAATAGAATAATCAGAAAAATAATATTGTTAAGTAAAATAGTTCCGGAATACCCCGGACGGAAGTAAAATATTGTCTAAAAATTAAAAATAACATGAAAACAAAAGTTGCTTTACTCTCAGCTGTGCTGGCATTTTCTTACGCCAAATCTCAGGAAACGCCTTATACAGATGTTCAAATGCGTAATTATTCCAAAAAAATTGACAGTATTATCGTCTCTGAAAAAGCAAAGATGAATGACGAGCTGGATGTATTGGACAAAACTTTTAAAGAGAATAAGCTTTCCGCAGAAGAAAAGCAGAAGCAGCGAACTGAAGTGGCAAAAAAATATGAACAGATCATTAATGAGAAGGTAGATGGGCAAAAAGTTGCTCTGGAAGAAGCAACCAAAGAGCTTGTGAAAAGTTCAGTGATGGGAAAAGGCAAAGTTTTTGATAGAGTAGGATTTACACAAAATAATGCTATTTTAAGCTTTAGAGACTATAAAAAAACGAAAAAAGAATTGTTGAAAGGAGATGACTTTAATATTTCTTTTGGTTTTACAAATCTTACAAAATCAGCGGGTTCTTTAGCATTGGGAAACAGCTCGGAAACTATGTTTGGAAGATCTACCTCCCTTGTTTTTGAATATCGTGCTACAAGACAGCTTGGGAAGCTTACTTCACCTGTTTTTTACCGTATCGGGCTAGGTTTAAGAAATGATACTTACAAACTTGCAGACTCTAAAGTAGTTGTTCAGCAGGATCGTCAGATATTTTTAGAGGATTTTACTGCCGGATATTTAAGAAATTCGAGAATTGCTAATAATTATATTACAGTTCCGGTTGACTTTGTTTTTGTTCTAAATCCGAAATATACAACTGAAAATAATGAAAAGATGCTGGATAATTCCAAAGGAAACTTTAGAATCTCAGCTGGAATTTATGGAGGAATAAGATATTTGTCGCAAAGTCAGATTTTATATAAAAATTTTGAAGACCATAAAGTGAACTACAGAGAAAATATCAATGGTTCTGTGAATAACTTTTTATTTGGCGGGAAGGTATCTTTAGGATATGGGGCTTTGAATGTGTTTATAAAGAAAGATTTTACTCCGATTTTTAATGAGAATGCCAAGATAAATAATAAATATGGCATTCAGATTGGATTAGAATTGCTTTATGTTAATTTTTAAGTTAACAAAATTTAATGTGTTTTATTACGAATTATTTAAATTTGTTTTAAAATTTTTATTATTAATAATTGATTGTCTATAAATAACACGTTTTTAAAACACACTGATTTTAAGTGTGTTTTTTTTTGTATTTTGGCACTTTAAGAAATATGAAAAATATTCAATTAGTAGGGTTAATTTTAGTGATTATTGGTAGTTTTTTGCCCCTAGTTCATGTTCCTGTGGTTGGAAATTGGAATTATTGGGATCTTAATCATTATTTGGCCATTATGTGCTGGATTTTATCAGCCTGTGCTATTTTGGGTATTGTAAATAATAATATCAAAATAGGAAGAATTTTTGGAATTCTGTTATTGCTGCTATTTTGTTTTACCTTATTTGCAATTAAGTTTCAGTCTAAAGAATACTTTAGTTTTTTACCCTTTAAATCCTGGGTAGAAACTTTTGCAGGTATCGTTAAATTAAGGTGGGGCTGGATAGTAGAATTTTTAGGAGCTTTCCTGATGATTTTAGTTAAAAGCAATGCTAAGAATTTGAATTAAATATAAAATACCGAAAGGTTCAAAATAAAATAAAAAATATAAAAATAAAAGTATAGACATGAAAGAGGTATTCATTGTTTCCGCAGTAAGAACTCCTATGGGAAGCTTTATGGGAAGCTTATCAACAGTTCCGGCTACAAAATTAGGATCTGTGGCTGTAAAAGGAGCATTAGATAAAATTGGTCTTGACCCGAAATTGGTTCAGGAAATCTATATGGGAAATGTGTTACAGGCAGGAGAAGGACAGGCTCCGGCTCGTCAGGTAGCTTTAGGAGCTGGGCTTTCTATTGAAACACCTTCTACTACAGTAAATAAAGTTTGTGCTTCAGGAATGAAAGCTGTTTCTATGGCTGCGCAGGCAATTAAAGCAGGAGATGCAGACATAATCGTTGCCGGAGGTATGGAAAATATGTCTTCAGTTCCTCACTACTATAATGCAAGAAATGCTACAAAACTAGGAGATGTAAAAATGTTGGACGGAATGGTTATTGACGGACTTACAGACGTTTACAACAAAGTTCATATGGGAGTTTGTGCAGAGAAATGTGCTACTGACTATAATATTTCAAGAGAAGAGCAGGATAATTTTGCTATTGAGTCTTACAAAAGATCAGCAAAAGCTTGGAGCGAAGGAAAATTCGCAGAAGAAGTAGTTCCGGTTTCCATTCCTCAAAGAAAAGGAGAACCTGTTATTTTTGCTGAAGATGAAGAATATAAGGCTGTAAGTTTTGACAGAATTCCGACTCTTCCGACTGTTTTCAAAAAAGAAGAAGGTACGGTAACGGCAGCTAATGCGTCCACTCTTAATGACGGAGCTTCTGCTTTGATCCTTGTTTCTAAAGAAAAAATGGGAGAATTAGGTCTGAAGCCTTTGGCAAGAATCGTTTCTTATGCTGATGCGGCTCAGGCGCCTGAAGATTTCACGACTGCACCTTCAAAAGCATTACCAATTGCTCTTAAAAAAGCTGGATTAGAGCTTACGGATATAGATTTCTTCGAATTTAATGAAGCATTTTCTGTAGTAGGCTTGGCAAATAATAAAATTTTAGGATTAGACGCTTCTAAAGTAAATGTAAACGGAGGAGCAGTAGCTCTTGGTCACCCACTTGGAAGTTCAGGTTCTAGAATAATTGTTACTCTGATCAATGTTTTAAAACAAAATAACGCTAAATATGGTGCTGCAGCGATCTGTAATGGTGGTGGTGGTGCTTCGGCGATTGTTATTGAGAATATGTAATATTTATTTTAATCGTAGATAAAAATCCGGAAGTTATTTCTTTCGGATTTTTTGTTTTTTTATTAATAAAATACCACCTCAAAAGTGTCCGAATTTTAACCTAATAATAAAATTTCACCGAAAAAAAATAAAAACTCCCGAATATTCGGAGGTTTTGTTATTTTTGTGCTACTAATACTTTTTTGAAATGTCTGAAATTGAGAATCCACAACCTCAAATTATAAAGAATAATCCTAAAATAATGAAAGCCTGGGCTGTTTATGACTGGGCAAATTCAGTATATTCCTTAGTAATTACATCTGCAATATTTCCTATTTATTATACCATTCTTACCACTGCTTATAATAAAAAAGAATATGTTCCTGAAGCAAAGGAAATTCAGGAAATTCCGGTGAGAAATATGATCAAGATATTTGGAGAAGCCTACGAACCGGAAGCGGTTTTGAGCTTTTCTTACGCGATTTCATTTATTTTGGTTGTGCTTTTGTCTCCGTTCCTTTCCTCTTTGGCAGATACAATCGGAAATAAAAAATCCTTCCTTCAGTTTTTCTGTTATCTCGGAGCAACTTCCTGTATGGGGTTAGCAATGTTTACAGGTATGGAAAACGTATTTTTGGGATTACTTTTTAGCATTACTGCAAGTGTCGGTTTTTGGGGAAGTTTGGTATTTTACAATTCATTTTTACCTGATATAGCAACTCCGGAAAAACAAGATGCACTTTCTGCCAAAGGATATATTTATGGATATATAGGCTCTGTTGTTTTGTTGATTATCTGTTTGGTATTGATCCAGATGGTTGCTAAAGGTCCGGAGCAGGCTAAAATCTACATAAGAGTCAGCTTTTTATTAACAGGAGCTTGGTGGTTTGGTTTCTCACAATATACCTTTAAACATTTACCTCAATTTGGGGATGTAAAAGAAAAACTTCCTAAAGATTTAGTGCTTTTAAATTATAAGAACATATTTAAAAAACACGAAGAGCAAGGTGGCTTTTTTGAAGTATTAAAAGATAATCTCAGCTTTTATAAAGATATTGCCAAAGAAAGTTTTAAAGAATTATTTAGTGTTGGAAACAAACTGTTTTCAGATAGAGGGCTAAAGTTCTTCCTGTCCAGCTTTTTCTTTTACAGTGTAGGAATGCAGACTATTTTCCTAATGGCAGTGCCTTTCGGAAGTACAGTAATTTTCCCAAAAGAAGCAGATAAATACAAGTTGATTATTACCATTTTGGTCATTCAGATTATTGCAATCTTCGGTGCCTTTCTTTTCTCAAAATTATCTAAAAAGATAGGGAATAAAAATGTAATTACGATTGCAGTCATTATTTGGATTATCTGTTGTTTATCAGCTTACTCATTAAACAAGGAAAATCCGAATCTACAGCTTCAGTTTTATGGATTAGCTGGTTTAATCGGTCTGGTAATGGGTGGTCTTCAGGCAATGTCGAGATCTACCTATTCTAAACTTTTGCCGGAAAATTCTATGGAAAACACTACCTATTTCAGTTTTTATGATGTGCTTGAAAAGATAGCAATTATCTGCGGAATGCTTATTTTCAGTGTTTTCATTCAGAAGTTTCATAATATGCAATATGCTTTTATCACAATGTCTGCATTTTTTGCGGTAGGGATTATTTTTATTAGATTTTTAAAAGCTAAGATTTAATATAAAATGGCTTGAATTTTGTTAATATTCAGTAACTTTGCAGAAAGTTTTTAAAATAACTTTAAAGAAATGACAAACCCTTTATTCTACGCAAAAATAATTTTGTTCGGTGAATACGGAATGATTGAAGATTCCCAAGGTTTGGTAGTACCTTACAGTTTTTATAAAGGAACTTTAAAATATTCTGACCTTTCGGCAGAGTTTGAAAGAAAATCGAACCATCATCTACAAAAATATTCAGATTATTTAGCTGATTTAAGTCTTTCAGAAGATTTTAAGCTTGATATTGATCGTTTTAAAACAGATATTTCTAACGGGCTTTTCTTTGATTCCAATATTCCGCAGGGATATGGGGTAGGAAGTTCAGGAGCTTTAGTCGCTGCTATTTTTGAAAAATATTCTGTTAAAAAGCTTAATCCGGAGACAATTTCCAAAGAAATTTTAAAAAATCTGAAAGCAGTTTTCGGAGAAATGGAAAGCTATTTTCACGGTAAAAGTTCAGGGATGGATCCGTTGATCTGTTATATGAATCTTCCGATTCTTATCGAAAATAAAGAAAACTTAGATAAAGTCGCTATTCCGGACGGTCAGGTTGGAAAAGGAGCTATATTCCTTATAGATTCAGGAATTACTGGCGAAACAGGACCAATGATTCAGATTTTCTTTGAAAAAATGAAGGCCGAAGGTTTCCGTAAAACGTTGAAAGAAGAGTTTATCCGCTATAATAATGCATGCATAGAATCTTTCCTTAAAAAAGATATGAATCCGTTCTTTAGAAACCTTAAAAAGCTCTCTCATTGGGCATACGAACATTTTCGTCCAATGATTCCCGAGAGTATTTTTAATATCTGGAAAAAAGGCCTAGATTCTAATGCCTACTACCTGAAACTTTGCGGAAGTGGCGGTGGAGGATATATTTTGGGCTTTACCCAGGATTATGAAAAAGCTGAAAAAATGCTTGATGGTTTCCAAAAAGAGGTGATTTACAGATTTTAAACAGCCTGGAATGAATTCTGAAAAAGAAACTTTCCAACAGAAAAAATATATTCAGAAATCTCTATTTTACAGATTTTCGCAATTCGTAGGCTTTCTTTTAGGAGCCCGCTTTTTTATTGCTGCCTTACTTACATTTGCCTTATACGTTTCCACGTTTTTTCTTTTTAATCAGGATGAAAACTTCAGAAAATTTGTCTTTGATTTTAAGGTTCATGGCATTATTTTTTGTACGGTTCTCACCATTCTTGCGGGAGGAATCATTAATCAGTTCTATGATTTTGAAAAAGATCATATGGTAAAACCGTTCAGAACAAGAATCCAAAGTTTCATCAAGCAGAAATACTTTTTGTATGCTTATCTGTTTTTAAGCATTCTTTCTTTGGGAGTGGCTTGGCTGATTTCGCATCGCGTATTTTTGTTTTTTGTTATCTACCAGTTCTTTATGTGGTTTTATAGTCATAAATTAAGTCGCGTTTTAATTTTAAATAATCTCACTTTTGTAAGCCTTACTTTATATCCTTTCTTTGGAATGATGGTATATTACGGAACCTTTTCAAAGAAAGTTTTATTAATGGCAGTTTTTCTGTTTCTTATTCTCTTATGCATTGATATTGTAAAAGATACATTAACAAAAAGAGTAGATAAAGTCTTCGATTATGTTACCATTCCCAATTATTTTACGACCAGGAACACTAAAATTATTATCATTTCATTACTGATCATCACGATGGCAGTTTCAATGAAATTGATTACCCGTACCGGGATTTCCGGTTTCATGGCTTATTATTTTACAGGTGGAATATTCATTATGATTCTATGTGTTTATCTTATTTTAAACTACTCTAGAAAAAGCAAATTCTTGACACTTAATGTTTTAAGATTTTGGGTTTTTGTCGGAATTATTGCGATGCTGCTCAATGGCATAGAGAATAAATTATAGGAAAAAATTCTTTAAAAAAACTAAGGTTTGCTTACCTTTGCAAAACCCTAAACTATATAATTGTAATGCCCATTTTTAACGATACTAAAGTTGCATTCGCAGATAAATCTGATGCACAGTTAAAGAAAGCGTATTGGATGTTCAAAATGATTGAACAGCCTTCACTGACTAAAGTAGGAACTTCTGTTCTTAATTTCACCGTTCATAATAATTTTCCTTTTGTTACCGGAATTGTAAAGAATACATTATTTGAACAATTTTGTGGCGGGGAGACCCGTGAAGAGAGCATGAAAGTGGTGAAACAGCTGTTTAAAAGAGGAGTTGGAAGTATCTTTGATTACTCTATTGAAGGTAAAGAAGATGAAGCAACTTTTGATGCAGTGTGTAATGAGATTAAAGATATCGTAAGATTTTCCGTAGGAAATCCGGCGATTCCTTTTATTGTTTTTAAGCCTACTGCCTTCGGAAGAATCGATTTGTATGAAGCTGTCGGTAAAAATGCAGAGCTTACATCCAGCCAGAAAGAAGAATGGGAAAGAGTCGTAAGAAGGTTTGATGAAGTATGTAAACTTTGCCACGAACATGATAAAAAAGTAATGGTAGATGCAGAAGAAACCTGGATGCAGGACGCTGCAGATCATCTTTGTGAAGAAATGATGGAAAAGTACAATCAGGAGAAACCTATTGTTTGGAATACAATCCAGATGTACAGAACCGGAAGACTGGAGTATATGGAAGAAAATCTTCAACGAGCAAGAGAAAAAGGGTATTTTATCGGATATAAAATTGTTCGTGGAGCTTACATGGAAAAAGAGAGAGCCAGAGCTGCCGAAAAAGGATATCCGGATCCGATCCAGCCTAATAAAGAATCTTCAGATAAGAATTATAATGCAGGAATTGATTTTGTGATGAATCATTTAGATAAGGTATCTGCTTTCTTTGGAACCCATAACGAGATTTCTTCTGAGCTGATCATGGACAAAATGAAGGCTAAAAATCTTGAAAATGGTAATCCTCATGTGTATTTTGGACAGCTTTACGGGATGAGTGATAATATTACCTTTTATTTGTCTGATAAAGGCTATAATGTAGCTAAATACCTTCCTTACGGACCTGTGAAAGATGTAGTTCCATATCTTACAAGAAGAGCCCAGGAAAATACTTCTGTTGCCGGACAAACCGGAAGAGAATTAGGTCTTATCAAAAAAGAACTGGAAAGAAGAAAAGGAAGATAGCTTTCCTTGAATATAAAAAATAAAAAGTCTGATCATTTTTGATCAGACTTTTTTATGGCTCAAAACTTTCAAATTTTCCATTTTCGTAGAAGAGAACAATTCGTTTTATCTTACTTTGCTGATTTATAGGGACTTGATTAATTATTTGCTGATGAGAATTTTCTAATCGCTGAGAATCGGATATTTTTTCCTGTGCTGTACTTTGGTGCGGTATAAACGATTCTCCAGGACTTTGTTTTGAAGGCCTGATTTCAGTTTCTTCCGAACCGAAATCTTCATTGTCATTAATCATCGTGAAAAGATCGGGAAGGGAGGTTGGCTTTAAAACTTCTTCAGCTTTTTCTTCAATAATTTCTTTGGCTTCGGGTAAATCGGATTTCAGCATTTGTCCTTCACCTGTAACGAGCCAGTCCCAAAGAATCTCAGGAAAGCGTGATTTTATTTTTATGATAAATTCCAATGAGGGTTTGTTTCTTCCTGAAGTGATGTGTGAAATAGAAGAACGCTGAACATCTATCTCGTCTGCAAATTCAGAAGGAGTAAAATTAGAATATTCTATAACCTTGGAAATTCTTTCGTTTAAACTCATAAAAAGAGGTTTTAAATAGAGTTACAAATGTAAAAATAAAGTTTACAAATGCAAAATACAAAAGTAAACAATTTTAAACTTGTTGACAATACATTTGTAAACATAAATAAATACCTATTAAACAGTAATTTACATTGTTTATAAAATTAAATTCTGATTTTTAATGAACAAATTTTCCCCAAAATTCACTTTTTTACATTTTACTTCAAGTAAAGGTTGAGATAAATGCAATAATAATTATTTGGTGATAATGGATCTGGTAAACTTCTTAATAAGGTATTGTTAAAGGCTTTCTTAGACGATTATCCGTCTTTTAGGGTAGGTGAGTACTGTAAATACCTGATTACATTACTAAATTCAAATATAAAGCTCTAGAATTGATCCGCATTTTGTCCTTAAACAGCCATTATTAGCTGATTTAACTTTTAAATTTAAACTAAATATCTATTTCCCGGATTGAATATTTTAAACAACTTACACTTCAGGAATAAAGTTTAAAAATGAGGAGGATTTTAAATTTCATAGTAAAATTATTAACAATTTACATTTGTATAATTTAGTTATTAACACTATTTTCCACACTTTTCCATGTTTAATAGAATTACGCCCAAATGTTGATAAACAGGACGAAATCAATTTAAAGTAAATTTTAAATATAGGTTTAGATGAATTATATAAATTATTGATTTTAAGTAATATAAATATATTGCTTTGAATTATCATTAATCCACAAAATTATCCACAGACATTTTGGCAATTTACATCGTTTAACGTGATTACAAATGTTAATTTCTTTTTTCTCTTAAAAATGGCTAAATTTGACTCTTGTAAATTATTACATAATGAACTTTGAACAGATTTATCAGAAAAATCCTGATTTTCCTAATCGCTATATTTCCCCTGAAAAATTATTTTTTTACTTACAGGAGAATCTCAGCGATTATATTCAAGAAATTGGAAAGTCCTATTTAGAAAAGCCCATTTATAAGTTAACTATTGGTAACGGTAATATTGCTGTTCTGGCTTGGTCGCAAATGCACGGAAATGAATCGAACGCTACTCACGCAATGCTCGATTTACTCATAACTTTGGATAATCATCCTGAATTGAAAGAAGAACTGTTTAGTAAAATCCAGCTGGATTTTATTTTTATGCTCAATCCGGACGGTTCTGAAAGATGGACAAGACTCAACGCAGCAGATATTGACTTAAACAGGGATTTTCATAATGAAGCAAGCACAGAGATTAAATTTCTGAAAAATGCGGTAGCTTCTAAAAAGTACGACTATGCACTGAATCTTCATGAGCAGAGAACTATTTTTACTACAGACGGAATTCATCCTGCTACATTATCCTTTTTGGCTCCTTCTGAGGATGTGGAAAGAACTGTGACGGAGAACCGGAAAAAATGTATGGCAGTAATTGCCGATGTTTATAATCATCTGAAAGAAATGATTCCTAACCAGATTGGCAGATATTCAGATGAGTTTTACCCTACTTCTACGGGAGATAATTTCATTAAAGCAGGAATGCCTACTATTTTGTTTGAAGGGGGACACTTTATAGATGATTACACCAGACAGGGTACGAGAAAATATTACACAATTGCATTGTATTATGCTTTAAAGGCAATAAGTGAGCTTAATTCTGGAACTGATGGATGGGAAGAGTATCTTAATATTCCGGAAAATAGAGAAACGCATTATGATATTATTTACAGAAATGTAAAGCTGAATACTGAACACGAATGTATTTTGGATGTGGCGGTGCAATACAGAGAAATAAAAGAAGAAGGTAAGGATGAAATATCTTTTATCCCTTTTGTAATGGAAGTAGGAGATGTAAAACAGCGAAAAGGCTGGCTGGAAATAGACTGTACAGGAAAGAAATTTATTTCGGCTACTAAATATCCTAAACTGGATGAGGAAGTAAATTTTACAATAGAAGACTAAAAAAAGCGGAACAAACTGTTCCGCTTTTTTATATTACTGTCATTTCGACAATAGAAGAAATCTAAGATTCTTCACTTCATTCAGAATGACAAACTTTTTATTAGTTTATAACCTTAATTCCGTTGGCTACAAATCTGATTTCTTCTTTTGGAGTTGTGATAGCGTCGATCTCAGATTGAGGTCTTTTAGCGTCTTCCGCATAGTGTTTCTGCTCATCAACAGAAGTTACTTTTTTTTCAGCCGTTCCGTCCATAACCACTGTTTTACCCTTTAAAGCAGTAGGAACAAAGAATGCATAATCTTTCATTTTTACGAAAAACTTAGAATTATCTTCGGTTTGAATTGTTAACCAGCATCCTTTTTTATCACAAACATCCGTTACTTTTCCTTTTATGGCAACGTTTTCTACTTTTTTCTCTTTTTTAAGCTTTTTGCTTAATTTATCTACAGAGATTGCTTTAGATTCTACGTTGGAAGCTATACCATCTCCATAAGTATCCCCAACAAGAGCATTTCCTGCTGGTGGACCTGATTTTTTTGATTCCTGTGCAAAAGCTAAAGAAGATGCACTTACTGCTACTGCAAATAATATCGCTTTGAATTTCATTTTTATATTTTTTCCAAAAGTACTAATAAAAATTGAATCATACTTGCCAAAAAAGTTGATAAAAAACAGCCTTATTCTAAAATTTGAAACAAAACTCCAAATTCATTGCATATTTATTTATATTTGGAGCCTATATTTCACTATGCAGAAAAAACTAAAACTTTGGGATGCCATTATGTTGGTAATGGGATCTATGATCGGAAGCGGAATTTTTATTGTAAGCGCTGATATGATGCGGAATTTGGGTTCCGGGTTCTGGCTGATTATCGTTTGGGTAATTACAGGAATTATGACCGTTGCCGCAGCAATCAGCTACGGAGAGCTTTCTGCACTCTATCCCAAAGCTGGCGGACAATATACCTATCTTAAAGAAATTTTTGGGAAAAAGATGGGCTTCTTGTACGGATGGGGATTGTTTACAGTAATTCAGACAGGGACTATTGCAGCAGTGGCAATGGCTTTTGGTAAATTTACAGCTTATTTGGTTCCCGCTTTAAATGATGTGGCACCTATTTTCCAGAGCGGCGAGTTTAAAATTACCTGGATTCAGATTTTGGCAATTGCGATCATTCTTTTGCTTACATATATCAATACAAGAGGGGTGGAAAGTGGAAAACTTTTGCAAAATATATTTACAGGATCAAAAATCATTGCTTTGGTAGGATTAATCGCTGCAGGTTTTATTCTGGTAGATATTTCGCACATGGCTGAAAACTTCAGTTTTGGAATGAATTCTTTTAATAATCTTAAAAAAGACACACTTGGAAACTTCCTGAAAGAAGGATGGGAGCCTATTGGAGGAATGACTTTACTGGGGGGAATTGCTGCGGCAATGGTTGGATCTGTATTCAGTTCTGTAGCTTGGGAAAGTGTAACTTTTGTTTCGGGAGAGATTGAAAATCCAAAGAAAAATGTGGTGAAATCAATGATCTACGGAACAACCGCTGTTATCGTTTTATATATTGCTGTTAATTATGTTTATTTAAATGCCTTAGACAGAGATTCAATTGCGTTTGCAGAAAATGACAGGGTAGCGGTTGCGGCTTCTCATTTTATTTTCGGAAGTGCGGGAACGGTAATTATTGCTGTGCTGGTAATGGTTTCGACTTTTGGCTGTAATAACGGGCTTATCTTAGCGGGAGCAAGGGTTTTCCAAACTATGGCTAAAGACGGAATGTTCTTTAAACAGGCTGAAAAAAACAATAAAAATGAAGTTCCGGCCAATGCTCTATGGATGCAGGGAATTTGGGCTTCTTTACTTTGTTTAAGTGGTCAGTATGGAAATCTTTTGGATATGATTTCTTTTGTAATTGTATTATTTTACATGATTACGGTTTTTGGAGTGATTTATTTAAGATACAAACAGCCCAATCTGGAAAGACCTTACAAAACATGGCTATATCCAATTACGCCAATCATTTATTTATTAATTGGAACAGGGTTTTGTATTTTACTTTTAATTTATAAGCGGCAATACACTTGGCCTGGGTTCTTAATGGTCTTAATAGGACTTCCCGTATATTATTTTATTAATCTCAATAAGAAAACAGAAAAAGAATAAATGAAAGCTGACCAATTTAAGAGGTCAGCTTTTTTTATAATGATCATTTTAAACTTAGTAATCCTCTATTTCGTGAAAAATGTTTAATTTGGTATTTCTTTTCAAGTAAACCAGAATTATGAAGTAAAACACAGAAGTTGAATCATGGACACACCAAATTACAGAATGCCTTTTGTTCCATCAACATTAATGACGGAAGGAGGAAGTATTGATACCTGCGATATGGGCGAAAGTATTGCCCATAACATTATGTTGCTGATCACTACCAAAAAAGGCGAAAACAGATATGATGAAAATTACGGAAACGATGTTTGGAACCTGGAATTCGATAATGGAGTTACCAGTGCTGTTTGGGAAAATGTTTTCATTAAGAGCCTGAAAAGGCAGATACAGGACTACGAACCCAGAATCGTACAGCCGCAAATTGAAGCTCATATTCAGTTTGTGGAGCATAATTACGATACAAAAGAGCACACAGAAATCAAGAAAAAAGTAAAAATAGCCATTAATGCGAAAATGGAAATGACAGGAGAACGGTTCAGTTTTTCCACAGAATTATTTTTGAGCCCAATGTCTATTGATTAATTTTTTTAAAGGTAATCACGAATTATGAATTTAGATCAGAATATATATTCCAAAGAATCAGTAAAAGCAAGAATGCTGCAGAATGCCACGAAAGTCTGGGGATTGAAAAGCCCGCAGTCTTTAGATCCTTTTGTAAAATTATTAATTGATGCATTCAGCACTGAAATTTTTAAAGCCAACAACGAAATACAGACGGTAAATGCCCGAATTTTAGAAAAGCTGGCAAAACTTCTTACTCCGTCTATTTATACCCATCCGGTTCCTGCTCATGCAGTTGCCTTTACAAATCCTACGGAATCTACTGAAGTATTGTTGGAACATACAGAATTCTTCTTTAGAAAACAGATGATTTCTACGGTAAAATCGGAGTCTGATAAGCAGATTAATATTCCTTTTACTCCGGTAGGAAATGTAAGGATTAATAAAGCACAAACTGCTGTCATGTTTGTAGGAAATACCTGTTATGGAATTGATGACAGGCTTAATAAGGTTCCGATTGCAAGATTTCAGGGAAGGCCGGAAGATTACAGGAAGATCACCATAGGGATTAATGTATCAAAATACAGCAGTGAGAAATTTCCAAAGAATCTAAGTATTTATTGCTCAAATCCCGCTTTTGAACATATCGATTTCGTATATAAGCTCCTGCCATATATTACCGTAACAAGTAACAACAATCCGTTGTTTGTTCGGGAAGGATTGACTTATCTGAAAAATAACGAAGCGGATGGCTATGAACAAATGTTCAAAGAACAGTCTATCCGAAATAAAATTGTAGAAGATGTTAAAAGTATTTATCATCATAAATTTATAGAAGTAAAAGGGCTTTCGGAAAGCTTATTTACTGAAGCTGGAAAACTTCCTGAAAATTTGGACTTCCTGGACTATAAAGAAGAAATCAACAAATATATCGAAGGAAAAAAGTTCTTATGGCTTACTTTTGAATTTCCGCCACAGTTCTCCGCTGAGATCTTAGATAACTTTTCGTTCGTACTCAATGCATTTCCAATCTATAACAGAGGTTGGAAGAAAACGGAATACAGCCTCGATATTATGGGGAATAATATTCCTTTAGTGACGGATGATGGAGAACATTTCCTGTATGTAGATGAAGTTCAGGATGGTGACGGAAGAAGATATACAGAAATTCCGTTTACGCCAAGCGATGATCTGAAGAAAGGCCTTTACACTGTTAGAAAAGGAGGAATGGAGCGTTTTTCCAACAGAAATGCAGTCGATATGATTGCAAGTGTACTGGAGCTTACCAGAGACGAAATTGCAGCTTTTTCATTATTGAACAGAGATAATGTAAAAGGTATTCTGAGTGAAATGTCGGACAGAATGAAGTCTATGATCCAAAAAGTAAATAATGCTAAAAGAAATATTAAACAAGAGCTTAACTACGTTATCATGGAGCCTGTTGATAAAACAGATCATACCTATGCTTCGTTTTGGGTAACACATTCTACTTTGGCCAATCATATGCGTCCCGGAACGGAACTTTCCAATCAGTTAAAATCTCAGATGCTGGTTCTCCTTACCGAAACCATAGGAGGAGCAGAAGAGCAAAAAGGAACAGATAGTATTCAGGCCTATAAATATGCTCTGACAACCAGGGATAAAATCATTTCTCTGGAAGATGTAAAAAACTATTGCAGAATGGTACTGAAAGATGAGTTGAAAGAAGTACGGGTGACACGGGGAACAATGATCAGCAGTAAACCTAAAGAAGGCTTTGTACGTACGGTGGAAGTAGAGATCATTCCTCAGAACTATTCATTTTACGGAAGAATGTATTGGGAAAATATGGCCAATATGCTTAGAAACCGTATTATTTCAAAAGCAATAGACGGAATAGAATATTTGGTGAAAGTAAGCAATGAAGATTCTGATTTTGGAGATTATTAAATCTAAAACATACCTAATAAACCGGTGAATTTTTCACCGGTTTTTCTTTACCAATTAAATTAAAGAGAACTTTAAATTTGAAATGAAAAAAATGCCTTTTTGTATTGACTAACTAATATTTTTAACACAAAAAATTCCTAAAAAATCCGTAATTTTGCACATCGTGATTTTCAGGTAAAGTCACACCAAATTATGAGTAAATCAACAGAATATATAGAAGTTTACGGCGCACGAGAGCATAATCTTAAAAACATTAATGTAAAAATTCCGCGTAACGAACTGGTAGTAATTACCGGGCTTTCGGGAAGCGGAAAATCTTCATTGGCTTTTGATACGATCTTTGCAGAAGGTCAGCGTCGTTATATCGAAACATTTTCTGCCTATGCAAGACAATTTCTAGGAGGTCTGGAACGTCCGGATGTTGATAAGATCGAAGGATTATCCCCAGTTATTGCTATTGAACAGAAAACAACCAATAAAAATCCACGCTCAACGGTAGGAACCGTTACAGAATTATACGACTTCCTGCGTCTTTTGTTTGCCAGAGTTTCAGATGCCTATTCACAGACCACGGGAAAGAAGCTGGTAAGCTACACGGAAGATCAGATTCTTGATACGATCAAGGAAAACTATAAAGGCGAAAAGATCATGTTGATGGCTCCTGTTGTAAGAGCCAGAAAAGGACATTATCACGAACTTTTCGTACAAATGGCCAAGAAAGGGTATGGACAGGCAAGAATTGATGGAGAACTGACGGATATTGAATATGATTTAAAGCTTGACCGATATAAAACTCACGACATTGACATTGTAATAGACCGCTGGATTATTGGAGAATCAGCTTCTGAAAACAGAATGGAAAAATCGTTGCGTACAGCAATGGAAATGGGAGAAGGGCTGATCGGAATTCAAAAACTTGGAAGTACGGAAATTGAATATTTCTCTAAAAACCTAATGGATGCAGAAACAGGACATTCACTAGCTCTTCCGGAACCGAATACCTTTTCTTTTAACTCTCCGAAAGGAAGCTGCCCAAGCTGTAAAGGATTGGGAACCATCAAAAAGATCAATACCGATTATTTTGTTGAAAATCCGAAATTATCGATTAATCAAGGAGGTTTATTGCCTTTGGAAGATATTAAGTCTAACAAATGGGTTGTTTCCCAGATCAAAAATATTCTTGAAATTTTCGGTTTGGGTCTTACTACGCCATTTCAGGACATTCCCGAGGAAGCATTGGATTATATCTATAACGGCTGTCATAAAGAGTTTAATAAAGACCTCAAATACGCAGGAATTACTAAGAAGATCAAGATCAGTTTTGATGGATTGATTCCTTTTATGGAAGAGATTATTGAAGAAAGAGAATCTTACGAAGCCATTTTGCTGGAAAGACATTTTACGACGGAAGAAACCTGCCCCGAATGCAAAGGAACCCGCCTTCAGCCTTCAAGTTTAAGCTTTAAAATTGACGGAAAAAATATTGCAGAAGTCAATGCCTTAAGTTTATCAGACTTAAAAGAATGGTTAGCCGATGTTAAAGATAAATTCTCTGAGAAAAATGCCATTATTGCTCATGAAATTTTAAAAGAAATTGAAACCAGACTCCAGTTTTTATTGGATGTTGGTCTTGATTATTTAAGTCTGAGCAGGAGTTCGAAAACCCTTTCAGGAGGGGAATCTCAAAGAATCCGTCTGGCAACACAGATTGGCTCTCAATTGGTGAATGTTTTATATATTTTGGATGAACCAAGTATCGGATTGCATCAGAGAGATAACGAAAGACTGATTAATTCATTAAAGAATCTTCGTGATATCGGAAACTCTGTATTGGTGGTAGAACATGATAAAGACATGATTCTGGAAGCTGATGAGGTATTGGATATTGGTCCGAGAGCCGGAAAATTCGGAGGAGAGATTCTTTGGCAGGGGAAACCAAAAGATTTGCTGAAAGCCGATACCATTACTGCTCAATACATTAACGGAAAAAGAAAAATTGAAATTCCTTCGGAAAGGCGTAAAGGAAACGGTAAAAATATTGTATTAAAAGGAGCAACAGGAAACAACCTTAAAAATGTTACGCTGGATATTCCTTTGGGAAAACTGGTTGTTGTTTCAGGGATTTCAGGAAGTGGAAAATCTTCTTTGATCAACGGAACTTTGTACCCGATTCTAAACAAACATTTTTACAGAGCAGTTCAGGAACCTTTGCCATACAAAAAAATCGAAGGCCTTGAGCACATTGATAAAATCGTAGATGTAGACCAGACTCCGATCGGAAGAACACCGCGTTCGAATCCTGCAACGTACACAGGAATGTTTACAGATATCAGAAATCTTTTTGCAGAATTGCCTGAATCTAAAATCCGTGGTTACAAACCTGGAAGATTCTCTTTCAATGTGAAAGGCGGAAGATGCGAAACTTGTCAGGGAGGCGGTTTGAAGGTGATTGAAATGAATTTCTTACCCGATGTTTACGTTCATTGTGAGACTTGCAACGGAAAGCGTTTTAACAGGGAAACACTGGAAGTCCGTTACAAAGGAAAATCAATTTCCGATGTGCTAGATATGACAATCGATGAAGCGGTAGAATTTTTCCAGCCGATTCCTAAGATCTTTACGAAAGTGAAAACATTGCAGGATGTAGGTTTAGGCTATATTACCTTAGGACAGCAATCAACAACACTTTCGGGAGGGGAAGCTCAACGTATCAAGTTGGCAACAGAATTGGCAAAAAGACAAACGGGAAATACCTTATATATTCTTGATGAGCCGACAACGGGACTTCATTTTGAAGATGTAAAAATTCTGATGGATGCCATTAATCAGTTGGTGGAATTAGGAAACTCTTTCATTATTATTGAACATAATATGGATGTTATTAAACTGGCCGATCATATTATTGACGTAGGTCCGGAAGGAGGAAAACACGGTGGACAGATTGTTGCGCAGGGAACTCCGGAAGAAATCGTAAAATCGAAGAAGAGTTTAACAGGGAAGTTTTTGAAAAGGGAATTAGAATAACTATTTTCAGAAATATATTAAGGCTAAATCAAATGAGATTTAGCCTTTTTTTATGTCAATATTACATTCCAATGTTAAATTTTTAATTATTTTTAATTTTTAACGTATTGTAAATCAGTATTTTAATTTTTAATATTAACTGAATGTTAACTGAATGTAAAATTAATATGAATTATTTTATATATCTTTGGTAAAGAAATAGTAAATAAGTTTAAAATAACATTTAAAATCAAAGAGTTATGAAAAATAAAATTCAAATATTGATCGCTTCTTTTCTAGTTTGTGGGTTTATTACTGCATTGAATACTGCAAAAGCACAAGCAACAAATAATAATACCATCCAGGAAGTTCAACTGAATAAGAATGATGCTTTCAGTGAGATCAGAAACTTGTTGATGGCAAATTTTGACTTCACCAATTCTGATTATAAGCAGGGAATTGTGAACTCGGAAGTAAAATTTGATATTGCAGAAAACGGTAAGATCGTAAACGTTCATTCTAAAGGAGATTGCAAAAATGTTAGCAAGGAAATTGAAAACGTGTTAAGCAAACTTTTGTATAGAGTAGACAGCAAAAAATTAAATGAAAATATGATTGCTTCTACTTATGTAATGCCTGTAAGAGTAGATATCAATAACAGATAATGCTTATAAATCTATCATAATGAAACCACACAAATTTTGTGTGGTTTTTGTTTTAAGGTGTAAATTGTGAAAAAATTAAAAAGAAATTTATAATAACTGGATATGATTTTCGTTTTATACTTGGGTTCACAAAATTAAAACGATATGAAAAATTTAAAGAAACTAACAAAAACAGAACTAAAATCTGTGTACGGAGGAGAACCGAAACAATACTGTGTTTATTGCGAGAGACTGAATAAAACAGTTTGCAGCACAGTTCCAATCGGGCAATGTCCTTAATCATCTAAACCGCTTTTTTATAAAGCGGTTTTTTTATTTGTATATTAAATACAAGATCTGTTATTTGAAATTTTATTTTTTTCAATCAAAACAAAAAATCAATACATTTGATAGTATAAAAAACTATCGTGAATCCCATTTTAGATGTCGTTATCCGTTCGCTTTGCGTTTACCTTTTCATGGTAGTCGCTATCCGTTTGTTTGGTAAAAACCAGCTTTCACAACTTAATGCAGGAGATGTCGTCTTACTTCTGTTAATTTCCAATGCGGTACAAAATGCAATGGTAGGACCGGATACTTCTTTACAGGGCGGATTGGTTGCAGCTCTTGTGCTTTTTGCGGCTAATTTTATTTTAAAGAGATTAATGTTCAGGCATCCTTCATTTAAAACCTTTATGGAAGAAGACCCCGTGATTTTGATAAAAGATGGAGTGGTAATTCAGAAAGCTTTAGATGAGGTTAAGATCACAGAAGATGAATTGGAAGAAGCAATCAGGGAACATGGGGTTAACGGGATAAAAAATGTAAAACTATCCATATTGGAAGTAGATGGGAATATCAGTGTAATTTCCGAAGACGAAAAAGACAAGCAAACTCATTATTCCAGAATCAAAAGAAAAAATAAACGTAAATATCATTAAAATACAATGAACTATGAATTAAGAGAGATGCTTCCCGGTGACGAAGCAAGAGTGTTGGAAATATTTCAGCAGGGAGTAAATGGCGGAATGGCTACTTTTGAAACTACAGTTCCTACCGCAGAAGCTTGGAATATGGATTATTTCAATGATTGCCGTTGGGTGCTGGAAAATGAAACCAGTGAAGTTGTAGGCTGGTGCGCCTTAAAACCAGTCAGTAAAAGAGAAGTTTACAAGGGAGTCGCGGAAGTCAGTATTTATTTCGATAATGATTATCAAGGTAAAGGCTTAGGCTCAGTTTTGCTAAAGAAAATGATTTTGGATAGTGAAAACCATGGATTCTGGACTTTACAGGCTAATATCTTCTCTGAAAATGAGGCATCTTTAAGATTTCATCAAAAAAACGGTTTTCGTACAGTAGGGATAAGAAAAAAAATTGGTAGACTAAATGGAGAGTGGAAAGATGTAATCATGCTTGAAAGAAGAAGCGAAAATATTTTTTAACAAAAAAAATAATAAACTTTCTTAAAATTTTCATAGAATTCAATAATAATGCATTATTGGCATTAGTCTTGTAAGTTTCGTATTGTAATTTGAAAATAACTTGCTATGAATTTTTTAACTAAAGTATTAGGATTTTTCTTAATCGTTTTTTCTTTTGCTTTTTATCAGGCTTCGCCAATGCAGAGAGGACATGGGCATGGACACGGCCACGGTCCAAAGCATTCGAAACATTATTATTATGGTCCCCCTAGACCTTACTATAGACCTGTCGTTTATCACCGACCTCCGAGACATCGTTATAAAAGATATTATTACGAACCTGTAAGACCAAGATATTATTCTCATAGGCCACATCGTGTTTATCATAGCAGACCTGTGATTATAGTGAAATTATAGAACAATAAAAGTGACTGTTTTAAACAGTCATTTTTATTTAAAAGATTGCGAGTAATCTCTTAAGGAATGATGCGGCTTTTAAAACTTTGGCATCATGATTGATTATTTCCGATCTAGAAATTTGAAAAGTGGAAAAATGAAAGGATTAATTAAAATTGTCGGTGTTACAACAGTAATGGTCATGCTCACTTCTTGTGTAATTCATGAGCCTCATGGGAGAAGAATTCCTCCTGGACATGCAAAAAAAGTTTATATCTATGAAAAAAGAGGGAATGGACATTATAAGCATAGAGGAAATGGCCATAGGCATCATTAGATGAAAAAATAAAAAGCACTGAAACTTTTCAGTGCTTTTATTGTAATAGGATTAAAGTCTCGATTTTTTAGGGTTGAGAAAAGTATTGAAGATCATTACTTCCTGTCCGAATCTGGCTTCTATTCTTTCGGCAATGTTTTCCAATTCACTTTTCACGAAATCATCTCTTAATTCATCATTGTCAAATAGTAAAAGAAGATTATAATTTTTTCCCTCCTCAATGTAATCACTGTGTACATCAGAAAGGATATATTTATTGACATCCATTAAATTTTCCGTCATTAAAACCAAGGTTTCATCAATATAATTTTCCCATTCCTCAAGATGAGTTTTAGGGCAGTGGAAAGTTATACTCAGTATGCTCATATTTTTATGAATTTTTAAGATTCTGTGGATAAAATTTACTGCAAAAATCGGCAAATTTTTCGTAAATTAGCCCGTTAATAAAAATTCAAAAAGAATAATTTTCAGACATACAGCTAAGGGTCTGACTATCATTATAATAAAATTTGTTTATGCAAAAAGAAGGAGAAAGACTGATTCCTATCAACATTGTTGATGAAATGAAGTCGTCTTATATCGATTATTCGATGTCGGTTATCGTTTCAAGAGCGTTACCAGACGTAAGAGACGGCTTGAAGCCCGTTCATAGAAGAGTACTTTACGGTATGTATGGATTAGGGGTTTTTTCTAATCGAAAATATTTAAAATCTGCGAGAATTGTTGGGGATGTTTTGGGTAAATATCACCCGCATGGAGACTCTTCTGTATATGATGCTATGGTGAGAATGGCTCAGGACTGGAGCTTGCGTTATCCTCAGGTAGATGGGCAAGGTAACTTTGGTTCTATGGATGGTGACCCACCGGCAGCAATGCGTTACACCGAAGCAAGATTGAAGAAAATCTCAGATGAGGTTCTTTCAGACTTAGACAAAGAAACGGTAGATTTTCAGAATAACTTCGACGACAGTTTACAGGAACCGACAGTTTTACCTTCAAAAATTCCTAACCTTTTAGTTAACGGAACTTCCGGTATTGCGGTAGGGATGGCAACAAATATGGCTCCTCATAACTTGACGGAGTCTGTGAATGCAATCTGTGCCTATATCGATAATAAAGAAATTACCATCGATGAACTAATGCAGCATATCATCGCTCCGGATTTTCCTACAGGTGGGATTATCTATGGTTATGATGGTGTAAGGGATGCTTTCCATACAGGTAGAGGTAGAGTAGTTCTTAGAGCTAAAGTTGCCTTCGAGGAAATCGGAAACAGAAATGCAATTATCGTCAACGAGGTTCCTTATCAGGTGAACAAGGCGGAAATGATTGCAAGAACAGCAGAACTCGTTAAAGAAGAAAAAATTCCAGGAATTTATGAAATCAGAGATGAGTCAGACAGAAGAGGTCTTCGTATTGTTTATGAGCTGAAAAATGATGCGATTCCAAATGTTGTTTTAAACTTATTATATAAATATACTGCGCTTCAGACTTCTTTCAGTGTTAATAATATTGCGTTGGTTCATGGTAGACCGGAGCAATTAAACCTAAAAGATATCATTCACCACTTTGTGGAGCACAGACATGAAGTTATCGTAAGAAGAACTCAGTTCGAGCTTAAAAAAGCAAAAGAAAGAGCTCATATCTTGGAAGGTTTCATGAAAGTGATCGGAACTCAGGATTCTCTGGACAGAGCAATTTCAATTATCCGTCACTCTGCAAATCCACAAGCTGCAAAAGAAGGATTGATAGAAGCATTTGAGCTTTCTGAAATTCAGGCTCAGGCGATTCTGGATTTACGTCTTGCCCGTTTAACAGGAATGGAGCTTGATAAGATCCGTGATGAATATGATGCAATTATGAAAGAAATTGCTGATTTGGAGGATATTTTAGCAAATGAGCCGAGAAGATTCCAGATCATTAAGGATGAATTAATTGAAATCAAAGAAAAATACGGCGACGAAAGAAGAACTGAAATCGACTATTCAGGAGGTGAAATGTCTATCGAGGATATTATTCCGAATGAATCTGTAGTTCTTACCATTTCTCACGCTGGTTATATTAAGAGAACTTCTCTTTCTGAATATAAAATTCAAAGTAGAGGTGGCGTAGGAAACAAAGCTGCAACAACAAGAGATTCTGACTTCTTAGAATACATTGTTTCTGCGACAAACCACCAGTACATGTTGTTCTTTACTGAAAAAGGAAGATGTTATTGGTTAAGAGTATTTGAAATTCCTGAAGGTTCTAAAACGGCTAAAGGAAGGGCGGTACAAAACTTAATCAATATCGAGCCGGATGACAAGATCAAAGCTTATATCAGAACCAACAACTTAAAAGACTCTGAATATGTTAATCAAATGAGTGTTGTGATGGTTACTAAAAACGGAACCATTAAGAAAACGTCGCTTGAAGCTTATTCTAGACCAAGAGTAAATGGGGTAAATGCTATCGAAATTAGAGATAATGACCAATTGTTAGGTGCTTATTTAACAAATGGAAGCTCTCAGATTATGATCGCTACTAAAAATGGTAAATGTATCCGTTTCCCTGAAGAAAAAGTAAGAGAAGTTGGTAGAGGATCTATCGGTGTTCGTGGGATTGCCATGGAAGATGATGATGAAGCAATTGGTATGATTGTTGTGAATGATGTGGAGAAAGAAACGGTTCTTGTAGTATCTGAAAAAGGATACGGAAAGAGAACAGCCGTTGAAGATTACAGAATTACCAACAGAGGAGGAAAAGGAGTTATTACTCTGAACATTACTGAAAAAACAGGAAATCTGATTGCTATTCAAAACGTAACAGACGAAGACGGATTGATGATTATCAACAAATCCGGTGTTGCTATCAGAATGGGAATGGATGAAATGAGGGTAATGGGTAGAAATACACAAGGAGTAAGATTGATCAACCTTAAGAAAAATGACGAAATTGCAGCCATTGCAAAAGTAGAAATGGATAAAGATGTAGAAGAAGATTCTGAAGAAAATGAAGAAGGAATAGAAACTGTAGCTGATAACCAGGAAAACAATACAGAAGTTCCTCAGGTAGAAAACGAAAATACTACGGAGGAAACTGAGAATTCTGATTCGGAGGAATAAAATTGTACAATTATATAAAATAGTTATTATGAAGAAACTAATTTTAGGTATGGCTATCGTTGCGTCTTCTTTTGCATTTGGACAGAAAGAGGATGTAAATGCAAAGCTGCAGGCTGCTAATAAAACGGCAATGGATGCATATAATTCTAAAAATTATACTGTTGCAGCACCAAAATTTATGGAAGTGTATGAGCTTTTGAAAAGTAACGGACAGGATGATAAGACTTATATGTATTATGCTGGTCTTAGTTATGCATTAGCAAACAGTTTAGATCCTGCAATAAAAATTTATACCGACTTAATTAACTCAGGATATACTGGTGTTCAGACGACTTATTCGGCAAAAGATAAAAAAACAGGAGAGGTTGTTCCTTTGGATAAAAATACCTGGGAATTAATGAAAAAAAATCCTGATTATTCTGATTTTAAAACAGAGCAGACTAAAAGCGTAGAACCGGATCTATATGAAACTTTATCAACATTATTACTAAATGCTAAGAAAAATGATGAAGCTTTGGCAATCATTGAAAAAGGACTGGCAAAATATCCTAATAATGCTAAATTAAAGGAATATCAGGGAACAGCATTATATGCATCAGGAAATACAGATAAATTTATGCAAAACCTAAAAGAGCAGTTGGCTAAAAATCCTAATGATGGCACAAACTGGTATAATTTAGGAGTTTTGCAATCTAAAAATCCAGCTACTAAAAATGATGCTTTTGAATCATTTAAAAAAGCAATTGGACTTGCCTCTAACGATCCTAAATTACTAGGTAATGCATATCAGAATTTAGTATATACAACGATTGGAGATGATGATGCAGCAGTAAAAGAAATTAACGCATTGAGAAAAACTAAGCCGGATGATGCAACTAAGTTGATTGAAGCCAGAAGAGCTAGATTTGATCAGGCGTTACCTCATGCTGAAAGCTGGTATAAAGCTCAACCTGAAAATTTAGATGCTATCTCTACACTAAAAGATATTTACAGTATCACTAAGAATCAGGCTAAGTATAATGAAATGAAAGCCAAAGAAGCTGAAATTCAAGCAAAACAACCTGCTAAATAATTAATCAGATACTTAAATTGAATACAAAACCGAAACTGTTACAGTTTCGGTTTTATTTTTAGCAATAAACATTAGGCTACAGTAAAGTTTCAAAAAATTTTCAACTAACATTTTCCAATTATTCTCATCAAAAATCAATGTTAAAATTCTCTGTAATTCCGTATCTTTGATAAAAATTTTTACAAAAATGATCGAGTGGAAAACCGTCAAAGAATACGATGATATTACGTATAAAAAATGTAATGGCGTAGCCCGAATTGCTTTTAACAGACCGGAAGTTCGCAATGCATTCAGACCTAAAACAACTTCAGAATTATATGACGCTTTTTATGACGCTTCAGAAGATCCGTCCATAGGTGTTGTGTTGCTTTCAGGAGAAGGACCGAGTCCGAAAGATGGAGGCTGGGCTTTCTGCAGTGGCGGAGATCAAAAAGCAAGAGGACATCAAGGATATGTAGGAGAAGACGGAAGACACCGATTGAATATTTTAGAAGTTCAGCGATTGATTCGCTTTATGCCAAAAGCGGTTATTGCTGTTGTTCCAGGATGGGCTGTTGGTGGAGGTCATTCTCTTCATGTTGTTTGCGATCTGACATTGGCCAGTAAAGAACATGCTATTTTCAAACAAACCGATGCAGATGTTACAAGTTTTGATGGAGGTTATGGTTCTGCGTATCTAGCAAAAATGGTAGGACAGAAAAAAGCTCGTGAAATTTTCTTCTTAGGGAGAAACTATTCTGCTCAGGAAGCCTTCGAAATGGGTATGGTAAATGCTGTAATTCCTCATGACGAATTAGAGGATACAGCTTACGAATGGGCCCAGGAAATTTTAGCAAAATCTCCAACATCAATCAGAATGCTGAAGTTTGCAATGAATCTTACTGATGACGGAATGGTTGGTCAGCAGGTTTTTGCAGGTGAAGCAACTCGTTTGGCATATATGACCGAAGAAGCAAAAGAAGGAAGAAACGCGTTCTTGGAGAAAAGAAAGCCGGATTTCGGAAAAGATAAATGGATCTCTTAAATAAGCTTTAGCAGTATAAATAGGATTCTCAAACTTCTTAAACATACTCTCGCAGATTTTAATGAATTTGCAAATAACAATAATTTGCTTTATTGTAATCTGCGAGAGATTTATAATATGGAACAAAACTTTCAAAACCCTCAGATTTTCGATTTTAAAATTCCTGATTTTGACGATTTACAGCTTACTGCGGTATCCCCAAAATATCTACGGATTATACTATTTAACATGGGCTTACTTTCACTTTTCCTAATTTTGGCGGTTTCTATAAGTTTTTATTTCTTCTATTTTAATCTTAATCAGATGCAGATTGTTATAATAATCGGTTTGGTTTTTTTGTTGATTATTTTTCTTTTTCTGAATTCAATTGTGGGATTTAAATTCAGAAAATATGCAGTACGAGAGAAAGACTTATTTTATCAACAGGGTTGGTTGAAAAGAACCATTATTATTGTTCCTTTTAGCAGAGTTCAACATATAAAGCTGGAACAGGGATGGTTTTCTAGATTATTAAATTTGAAATCAATTTCTGTTTTTACAGCAGGAGTTAGTGGTGGAGATATTTCCATTAATGGTTTGCCGGAGGATATTGCAGAAAAGATTAACCACCATATTCATGGTATAATTGCGGAAGAGAATTCGGAAGATGGAGGTGAAGCATAATTCTTTTTTTCAGCCTCAAAGACAGTCTAAAATCGGTATTGTTCTGCTGTTTCTTTATAATGTAGGAATAATTATTAAGAGCTTATGGATTTTAATCGTTCTTTTTTTCATTAAAAAGGAAAAGGTAGAATCCGGAATAATTGCTGCTGCAATAGTTATAGCAGTTTTGATTCTCATTTTCTCTGCGATTTTACAGTATTTTAATTTTAAATATTATATTGATGAAGAAAATCAGGAGTTTATTATTCATGAGGGAATTATAAATACTTCAGTGACTAAAATTAAGCTCAAAAATATTCAGGAGGTAAATATTTCACAGCCTTTTATTCATCGTTTTTTTAATATTTATAAATTAGAAGTAGATACACCAGGAAGTTTGGAAAAGGAAGTGAAAATTTCTGCATTAACGAAACAAAATGCTTTGGATTTAAAAAAATATCTTTTAACCGAAATTAAAGTTGAAGGTCACAAAGAACAGATAGAAAATGTTTTAGTAAATAATGAACTCAAAGATCATTTTATCAAAATTTCGACGCTAAGTATTTTAAAGTATGGAATTACGGCAAATTATATTCAAAGCTTTCTTGCCTTAGTGAGTTTGGTAATTTATGGATTTTCTGAGTTAAGTAATATTTTAAGAAAGGTAGAATTTGAAACCCAACTTAATTACGATACGGTGGAAGAACAGTTTATGGCTTTTTCAATTCCAGTAATTATTGGAATTGTTGTGATGACAATTATTATCGGAATCCTCATTAATACGGGGCGAACAATCATTAAATTTTTTAATTTTAAAATCATCGAAAACAACCGAAGCTTTTCTTTTGAATACGGATTATTTAGCACACAAAATTCGATTGTCAATAAATCTAAAGTTCAGGTCATTATCGAAACCCAAAATTGGATTCAAAAACAATTGAGTATTTTTTATGTGAAATTTCTACAAATTGGAAAAAATGAAGGAGAAGAAAAAAATGTTGCTGCTGTTCCTGGAGTTAATAACAATGAAAAGCAAAAGCTCATCTCTGCCATTTGGAAGGAAAATCCGATTTTTGAAAATGATTTAAAACCTAATTTCAGATTAATTTTTGTCAATACTTTTAAATTTGTCATCATTCCATTACTATTGATTTTTACTATTAAAGAGGAATTGTTATTAAACTATTTGTTTTTAACGCTTAGTTTTATCGTAATTGCTGAGATTTTTATTTTAATCTTTTATCGGAATCTACGACTATTTTATAATGAAAGATTTATCAGAATAAAATCGGGAATTTGGGATGTAGATTGCAAAACTTTTGAGGTGGAAAAACTTCAGACTGTAAAAATTTCTCAGTATTTTTGGCAAAGAAAAACAAATTTAGGAAGTATCACATTTTGTACCTCTGCAGGACGCTTTAAAATAGTTGCTTTGAACTATCAAAAACTTAAAAAGCTACTAAATTATTGTATATATAAAATTGAAAGTTCTAAAAATATTTAAATAAAATATTAATGTTGGATTGGATAAAAGCCGCAAGGCTACGTACATTACCACTTTCCTTAAGTGGTATTATAATGGGAGCTTTCATCGCAAAATGGAGACTTTATGGTGAAGGCGGAACTTGGGACTGGAAAATTTTTGCATTAGCATTGATTGTGACTTTATTATATCAGGTTCTTTCAAACTATGCAAATGATTATGGAGACGGTGTAAAAGGAACGGATACCCAAAGAGCTTCTGAAGCAGAAGCAAGAGCAGTGGCTTCAGGAAAAATTACGGCAAAACAAATGAAAAATGCGGTAATTCTTTTCTCAATTTTATCGTTTCTTGCTACTGTTGCGCTTTTGTATGTTGCTTTCATTCCGAATTATATGAATGAATTTTACATTTTCATTGGGTTAGGAGTGGCCTGTATTTTAGCAGCAATAGGGTATACGATTGGTAAAAGACCTTACGGATATATGGGATTGGGAGATATTTTTGTATTCATTTTCTTTGGATTGGTTTCTGTTTGTGGAAGTTATTTTCTGTTTACAAAATCGTTCAGTTGGGATATGCTATTACCGGGAACGGCAATCGGAATGATGAGTATGGCTGTTTTGAATCTGAATAACATGAGGGATATCGAAAGTGATAAATTATCAGGTAAAAACAGCTTTGCATTAAGAATAGGATTCAAAAATGCAATGATCTACGAAATGATCCTGTTACAATTACCCTTGATCCTGATTTTAATGTTTTTAGCAGTAAACGGATTTTTCCAGTCGCAGAACTATTATGTTTTTATTGTGATGATTCTTATGCTTCCGTTGATGAAACTGAGAAGACAGATCATGGCTGTAAAGAATCCGAAAGAGCTTGATCAGTTCCTGAAACATATTGGGATCATGACTTTTATGATAGCAATCCTTACAGCTTTAGGTCTTAATCTATTTCATTAAAATATAAAACAATGAGTTCTAATATCTATGTTGAAGCTCAAATGCTGATCAGAAAACCGATTGAAGACGTTTTCGAAGCATTTATCAATCCGGAAGTAACAACCAATTTTTGGTTTACAAAATCAACAGGAAAACTAGAAGAAGGAAAAGCGGTGACCTGGGAATGGGAGATGTACGGAGTAAAAACAAATGTTACCGTACATCAAATTGTTAAACATCAATTGATAAAAACAGTCTGGGGAGAACCTTCAACGAATGTAGATTATGAATTCAAAGAAATGGAAAAAGGAACTCTTGTGGTTATTAAAAGTTACGGATTTTATCAGGAAGGAGAAGATTTGTTAAAAATTATCAACGACAATACAGGAGGTTTCACAACGGTTCTTGATGGATGTAAAGCTTATCTTGAGCACGGAATTAATTTGAAATTAATTGAAGATAAATTTCCATCAAAATAATAATTGTAAATGGGAAATAGTTATAAAATTACTTCTTGGTTATCAATAATTATATCTGTTGGTTTCTTTTTATTATTACTTAAAGAATTAATATTTGGAGAATTATCTATATCAGAAATTGCAATATTACCTATCATTTTGGGGATAATTCTGATCATTGATTTTTTTATCTCTTTATGGGTATTAAAACAAAAGATAAAACCGAATATTTTTATTCAAATATTTCAAACTGTGATCATTATATATTGTTTGTACTTGATCTACTATTATAATAGTAATATGTCGGTAAAAGTAGATCAATTCATAACGCCATAAATTTTAAATAAATTAAAAATGAAAATACAATACTTAGGACAAAACTGTTTTCTGTTCACTTACAAGGACAAAACAATCTTGAGCGACCCATTCTACAACTACAAAAAAGCAGAATCAGGGTTTGATATTTCCGCTCAGAAAATCGATTATATTTTATTGACCCATGCTCATGGAGATCATATTGCAGATGTAGCAGAAGTATTACAGTTTCATCCGGAAGCAACTCTTATAGCTGTACCTGAAATCTGCGGGTATTTCAAAAATGCAAAAAATACAGATGACGTGAACTTAGGGGGATCGGCAAAAATCGATGATCTTAAAATTTCCATGGTTCCGGCTCATCATACAAGTTCTTTCCCTGATGGAAGCTACGGAGGCGTTCCTGTAGGATATATTTTCAGACTTCCTGAAGGAAAAAATCTTTATCTGGCTGGAGATACAGGGGTAATGGCAGATATGGAGTTATTTCCAAGACTATACGGGAACTTAGATCTTTCTATCCTTCCAATTGGTAGCCACTATACCATGTGTCCTAGAAAAGCAGCTTTTGCAGCAGCAGAATTATTAAAAACTCCAAAAGTAATCGGATGTCACTTTGATACTTTCCCTGCGATTGAAATTAATCATGAAAGCGCATTAAAGCATTTTGCTGACAAAAATGTAGAACTTGTTTTACCAAAATTAGGAGAGACGTTCGAATTTTAAATAAATTTTGAAAGGTAATTTGAAAATCAGAATAGAAATGTTGAAGTGTTCAGAAACAAAAAAAGATAATTTTCAAATTACCTCTCTTCAACTTAAACCAATAAAAAATGGCAAGCTACCTAAATCACACCGCTACGACCGATTACCTTTGCTGCGTTCCCACCCTGGAGGATTCTCAGGAGCTGGTTGTTTAGGACTTGCCGTTGCAAAGGTAGGAATATTTTATAAACTTCAAAACATTATTAAAGAAAAAATAGTTGAAAAGCCCGTTGGCAAAGCTAAATAATTGAAATTTAGAACAATAATTTTTCAACTTTTTTCAAAAAAATTAGATATGACGAAAAGTCCATCAACATTAGGAATTATACTTTTTATCGCTACAATGGTTGTCTTTTTTGTAGTGTATCAATTTTTCTCAGGAATCAATTACTTTGATATTTCATTGAAAGCCAATGCTTTCGTTTTACCTATTTTATATGCTGCTACTGCCTTCTGGTCTGTAAAATCTTATTGGAACATCCATAGAGAGGTAAGTTTTAAAGATGCATTCAAAAGAGCGTTTGTTCCGATGTTCATTGGAGGAATTCTTTCTGTTTTTAGTATTTACGCATTTTTAAATTTTGTAGATACAGATGCTAAAAAGCTCCTTAATTATCAATATGTAACCAGACAAAAAGCAGAACTTGATGCAGAATATACCTCTGCAAAAAAGATTTTAAAACATCAAAAAGATATTGATGAACTGGAGCAGAAATATAAAGAAGGCCTTCAGAGATTTAATCCGGAGGCTGTGAAAGGAAAAGATATGCTTACCGCAAGTCATTTTTCAGGATATTTTGCAGCAATTCTGATATTTTACGTAGTTTTGTCAGTGTTTTTCGGGGCGTTTTTCAGAACAAAAACGATTCATACCGAAATTCAAAATCAATAATTATTTTATTTAAAAATTAAATGAATTTATCTATAGTTATTCCGTTACTGAATGAAGAAGCTTCTTTGGAAGAGCTGTTTTCAAGGATTGATAACGTTTGCCGATCAAACAGTTTGTCCTATGAAATTTGGTTTGTAGATGACGGAAGTACAGATTTATCCTGGAGTATCATTGAAAATCTGAAGGTTCAAAACCCACAGGTTCATGCTATAAAATTCTCTAAAAATTACGGAAAATCTCAGGCGTTACATGCTGCTTTTGAAAGAACCAATGGTGATGTAATTATCACAATGGATGCTGATTTACAGGATTTTCCGGAGGAGATTCCAGAATTGTATTCAATGGTTGTTAATGAAAACTACGACATAGTTTCCGGCTGGAAAAAGAAGCGTTTTGATAATGTGATGACGAAAAATGTGCCGTCAAAATTATTCAATGCGGCGGCTAGAAAAGTTTCAGGAGTTTATCTTCATGATTTCAACTGTGGGTTAAAAGCTTACAAAAAACAGGTCGTAAAAACAATCGATGTATATGGAGATATGCACCGATATATTCCGGTTTTGGCAGCTAATGCAGGTTTCAGAAGAATTACGGAAAAAGAGGTTCAGCATCAGGCAAGACCTTACGGAACTTCAAAATTTGGAACGGAAAGATTTATCAGAGGTTTCCTGGATCTGGTAACACTTTGGTTTGTAAGCCGCTTCGGTGGAAGACCCATGCATTTCTTCGGAGCGGTAGGAACGTTAATGTTTATCGTTGGTTTCCTTTCAGCACTTTGGTTGGGAATTTCAAAATTAATTGACGTTGCCAGAGGAATTTACGGACATTTAATCACTAATAATCCTTGGTTCTATATTGCTTTAACGATGATGCTTATGGGAACATTGCTTTTCGTAGCTGGATTTTTAGGAGAAATGATTATCAGAACCAACAGAGAACATAAGAATTATAATATTGATGAAGTGATTTAATTGATTGATGTTTAAAATGAAATTTTTTAAATTATCATTAATTGTAATTGCTGTTTTATTTTTATCTTCATGTAAGTCGAGAAACATTCTTGGATCATGGGAATTTATTGAAGTTTATGAAGGAATTGTAATCAATAATATTGATGCTTTAAAGACAAAAGAAAATAACTCTGAAAAGGGAATGGGGATTTTGGTTTTTAATGATAATCAGACTTTTACATCGATGGATCTTAAAGGGAATTATCAAAAAACGAAAAACTTACTAAAGTTAAAGTATACCATTGATAAAGATACAGTCTTAATGAAAATTTCTTATTTAGATAAAAATTATTTATTAATATCATCAATATCAGAAAGACCTACTTCATGGTTTTATAGGAAAATAAAAAATTAAAAGTGATGTATTAATTTTAAGAATGAGTAAAAAAAGTTGTTTGAACTGTGGTCATTCAATCTCCGGTGAGTTCTGTGCTCATTGCGGACAGAAAGCCGACACAGCAAGAATAACGATATATTCACTCATCAAAAATGATATTCTCGGATCAATTTGGCATGTTGAAACTAAATTTCTCCACACTTTAAAAAATATTTTATTCAGGCCGGGAACAACGGCAATGGATTATATTTCAGGAAAAAGAATCAGATACAACAATTTTATATCGTTGTTACTGATTCTTTTTGGTTTTAATGTTTTAACTTATCATTTTTATAGAAAATTTGCTCCTCCTGAAGAGCTTACGGATGATGTTCTGGATATGATGAATTTTATTTCAAAATATTCTAAGACCATCTTATTTGTGATTATTCCGATGCTTGCCTTTAATGCTTATTTTTTATTCAAAAGAATAAAATTGAATGTTGCAGAGCATTTTATTATAGGAACAGTGAGTCTTTTAGGAATTTTAATCTTATTTTTGCTAAGTGATATAGTAAGTTTGATAGGTTTATGGAAACCTGTTGAAAAAATCTTCAATATCATTGATAAAATCTTATTCGGTCTTTCTATTCTTTTCCCGGCAATTACTTATTGGACTGCTTTTAAAAATTCATACTCAAAACCAGGATTACTGTGGAGAGTATCGGTTCTTTATGTTTTGATGGTACTGGAAGGAACTGTGATAAGTTTGATTTTATACGAAATATTTTAAATATGAAAAATATATTGTACACATTGGCTTTGGTTGCTGTAGTTTCCTGTGGAAAAGTTTCTCCCAAAGGAAAAATTGAAAGGAAGGATGTGGATGTTTCAGAATTTGTAAATCTGGATTTGGAAGGAAAGTTTCGTGTCTTTTATGCAAGAGGAACTAAAAACTTTGTTGAAATAGAAACCTATCCCAATGTTGCCGATAATCTGGATGTTGATGTAAAAGATAAAACACTTTCTATTAAAGAAAAACGGGGAACCAAAGGTGTAGATTTTTATAATGTGACCATTTATTCAAAATATAACCTGGAAAAAGTGGCGATCTCAGATTCAGTAGAAATGAATATTTCGAGTGAAATTAAGACTGATAATTTTAGATTAAATTTAAAAAATTACGCTACATTTATGGGTTCTGTCAATACAAGGAGAGCAGAAGTTGATATGCAGAACCGAAGCAGGGCTAATTTCTTGGGACAAACCAGAAATGCAATGATAAAGATCTCTGATACAGCAAGTTTGATTGCTCCCTATTGGAAAATAGAGAATTTGAATATTGATTCTAAAAATGGAAATTATGCAGAAGTAAATGTAAAAGATTCATTAAAAGGGCACATTCAGAATACTGCAAAATTTTTGTATTATAATGATCCGATCCGTGCCTTTAAAATTGATAAAGATACACGGGTAGAGAATAAGAAATTAGAATAAAAGCTTTCTGCCATTCTGAATGTAATGAAGAATTTCTTAAAAAGATTTCTCCTTCCGTAAATATCAGAGGCTGAAACAATAAAATAAAGGAATTTTACAAACTATATAAAGAACAAAATACAAATATGACAACATTAGAAAAAGCAAAACTTTGGTTAAGTGACACGTTCGATAAGGAAACAAGAGATGCTGTTCAATTGTTAATTGATGGTAATTCACCGGATCTCGAAGATTCATTTTACAGAGAGCTTGAGTTCGGAACAGGAGGAATGAGAGGGATTATGGGGGTTGGAACCAATCGTTTAAATAAATACACGTTAGGTCAAGCAACACAGGGACTTGCGAATTATATGTTAAAGCAGTTTGAAGGAGAAGAAATCAAAGTTGCGATTGCTTATGATGTAAGAAATAATTCAAAAGAATTCGGAAAACTGGTAGCAGATGTTTTGACGGCAAATGGAATTAAGGTATTGCTTTTCAAAAATCACAGACCGACTCCGGAATTGTCTTTTACAGTACGAGATAAAAAATGTAACGGAGGAATTGTGTTGACAGCTTCTCACAACCCGCCTGAATATAATGGTTATAAAGTATACTGGAATGATGGTGCACAAATCGTTCCACCACACGATGAAGCGATCATCAATGAAGTATATTCTGTGAAATTTGAGGAAATCAAATTCAATGGAAATGATGATCTGATCGAATGGATCGGAGAAGAGCAGGATGATGTTTATATCGATGCCTGTATTGAAAATTCTACGTATCAGAACGTTGGAAAAGAAAATTTAAATATTGTTTTCACATCCATCCACGGAACGACCTATACAACGGTTCCGAAAGCATTGGAAAAAGCAGGTTTCAAAAAAGTTGACTTAGTTAGAGAACAAATGATTCCTAGTGGAAATTTCCCGACAGTAGATTCTCCAAACCCTGAAGAACCTGCAGCATTGGAAATGGCAATGGATTTGGCAAAAATTACCAACGCAGATATAGTGATCGGAACAGATCCGGATGGTGACCGATTAGGTATCGCGGTTAGAAATTTGGAGGGAGAAATTGAGTTATTGAACGGAAACCAGACCAATACAATTCTTACCTATTACATTCTGAATGAATGGAAAAAGCAAGGAAAAATCACAGGAAAAGAATTTATCGGTTCTACGATTGTAACTTCAGATATTTTCTTTGATATTGCTCAAAAATTCGGAGTTGACTGTAAAGTTGGATTAACCGGGTTCAAATGGATCGGGAAAATGATCCGTGATTTCGAAGGAAAGGAAAAATTCATTTGCGGTGGTGAAGAAAGTTTCGGATTTATGACCGGAGATTTTGTTCGAGATAAAGATTCTTGCGGAAGTATCATTTTAGCGTGTGAAATTGCTGCCTGGTGTAAAGCCAACGGAAAAACAATGTACCAATATATGATCGAGATTTATCAGGAATTGGGAATGTATTACGAAGGATTGATCAACCTTGTAAGAAAAGGAAGAGACGGGGCAGAAGAAATTCAGAATATGATGAAGAATTTCCGTGAAAATCCTCCTAAAGAAATTGCTGGTTCATTGGTTGAAGAAGTGAAAGACTTCAAGGAACAAACAAATTTCATTGTTTCATCCAATGAGAAAAAAGTAATGAACGACATTCCAAAATCAAATGTATTGATTTATTACACTCAGGACGGAACGAAAGTTTGCGTAAGACCTTCAGGAACAGAGCCGAAAATCAAGTTTTATGTTTCTGTAAAAGATTCTGTTACTTCTGAAGCTGATTTTAAAGATAAATTGAAATCTTTGGAAGAGAAAATTAATCAGGTAAAAAAAGATTTACAACTAAGTTAAATTAAATATAGCAATGTACCGGTTAAGCATTATACCAATTATTGTTACACAGTTACATTGCTAGTTATTACATTAAAATAATTAAATAAAAAATAAAGTGAAAGTTTCAAAATTAGCGGCGAACCTGATTGGTTCTGAAATTGTAAAAATTGGTAATGAAGTAAATGATTTAAAAGCGAAAGGAGCGGAGATTGCGAATCTTACGATTGGTGATTTAAATTCTAATATTTACCCGATCCCAGCAAAATTGAAGGAGGAAATTCAGAAAGCTTATCAGAATAATCTGACAAATTATCCGCCTGCAAATGGACTTTTATCTTTAAGAAAAGAAGTTTCCAAAGACTTAAAAACAAGATGGAACCTTGATTATTCACCTAATGATATTTTAATTACTGCCGGGTCAAGACCATTGATTTATGCGGTTTACAAAACAATCGTGGATGAAGGTGATAAAGTGGTTTATCCTATACCATCTTGGAACAACAATCACTATGCTTATCTTACTTCGGCTAATGCTGTAGAAGTGAAAACTACTCCTGAAAATAATTTCCTTCCGACAGCAAATGATCTGAGACCACATTTGTCCGGAGCAGTTTTGGTAGCGCTTTGTTCACCATTGAATCCTACGGGAACAATGTTCACAAAAGAACAGCTTTCTGAAATCTGTGAACTTATATTAGAAGAAAACAAAAAAAGAGGAGAAGATGAAAAACCGTTATACTTGATGTATGACCAAATCTATTCTAACCTTACTTTTGGTGCAGAACACGTAGATCCTGTTTCTCTTTTCCCTGAAATGAGAGACTATACAATTTATATCGATGGGATCTCAAAATGTCTTGCGGCAACAGGAGTTCGTGTAGGATGGGGATTCGGACCTTCGCATATTCTGGATAAAATGAAGGCTCTTCTTACGCACGTTGGAGCTTGGGCACCAAAACCTGAACAGGAAGCTACTGCAAAATATTACGAAAATCCTGAAGAAGTAAATGCTTTCGTAGAAGATTTCAAAAATAAATTAGAAGCGAGTTTAAAAGTTCTGCATAGCGGAATTCAGGATTTAAAAGGAAAAGGTCTTGCGGTTGACAGTATCGAGCCAATGGGAGCGCTTTACCTGACAATCAAATTGGATTATATCGGAAAAACTAAACCAGATGGAACAGTTATCGAAAATTCTTCTGATTTAGTATTCTATTTGATCAATGAAGCAGGTGTTGCTTTAGTTCCTTTCTCTGCTTTCGGAGAAGAGAAATCTGAGCCTTGGTTCAGAGCTTCTGTAGGAGGTTTGGCAACTGAAGAAATTTCTACAATGATGCCTAAATTGGAGAATGCTTTGAATGCTTTAAAATAATTCCTTAAATAAATAATAAAATGCTTCGTGAATGTTTATTTACGAAGCATTTTTAAATTATTGACCACAATTATTCTTAATATATGAAAATTCCCAGGAAATATTTTCTCGAAACGAAGCTGTTGAGCTATTCAACAATTGGAATTATTGTTTTGGTTATTGTAAGTATATGGCTTTCAGGAAGAGGATCGCACAGGTCCTTGTTTCAAAACTCTATTCTATCAACTTCTATTTTAGCCATTTCATTTTTTCTTTTTATCAGTTTGGGATTATATTATGGATTTAAACTAAAAGATAATATTGGAAATATTTTTACAAAAGAAAGAATCAAGAAGATATCAGATAATACTCCTGAAATAGGTAGTTTTGATTTTGATGGTCCTGCTGTAGGAGATGGAATAGGAGGAATTATTTTGTCAATTCTTCTGTGGATATTGTTTTCTATAGTTCTTATCTTTCTATTATACTTTCTGGGTGTTTTCTTTTGGACTGTAATTTTATTGTTTACAGCAATGTTATATTGGATTTTTTTCCGAGCTTTACGTTTGATATTCAAAAATTCAAGACATTGTAAAGGAAATTTACTGAAAAGTATAGGTATTGGATTTTTTTATTCATTACTATACATTTCATGGATTTATGGGATTATTTTTTTGGTTAATTATTTAGGCTGAAAATAAACTCGTAATTATAACTTTATAATAATTCATAATTAATTAAAAATGAAAATAATCGCAGTTATTCCCGCACGTTACGAAGCAAGTCGTTTTCCGGCAAAGCTCATGCAGATGTTAGGCGAAAAGACGGTGATCACCACAACGTATCAGAATGTGGTGGAAACAGGTTTATTTGATGAAGTTTTTGTAGCGACTGATTCAGAAATTATTTTTAATGAAATTACGAAACATGGCGGAAAAGCTGTGATGACCGGCCAGCATGAAACAGGAAGCGACCGTATTGCAGAAGCTGTACAAAATATTGACTGTGACATTGTGATCAATGTTCAGGGTGATGAACCTTTCCTTAAATTAGAGCCTTTGCAACAATTGATTGAAGTTTTCCATAATGATGATAATCAGGAAATATCTCTAGCGTCATTAAAAATAAAACTTATTGAGAAAGACGAGATTGAAAATCCGAATAATGTGAAGGTTATTACCGATAACAATGGTTTTGCTCTATATTTTAGCCGTTCCGTAATTCCTTTTCACCGGGAAATTTCATATAAGGTAGATTATTTTAAACATATTGGTGTGTATGCCTTCAGAAAACATGCTTTAATTCAGTTTTCAAAACTTGAAATGAAACCTTTGGAAATTTCTGAAAAAATAGAATGTATCCGTTATCTTGAATATGGTATGAAAATCAAGCTCATAGAAACCAATTTTATTGGAGTTGGGATTGACACTCCTGAAGATCTGGAAAAAGCGAGAAAATTAATTTAAAAATTTTTTAATTAGATAATTTGAAAATGTGCTGTAGAATTAGATTTTCAAATTGCTTTATTTCAAATTTTCAAATTAAAAAAGCCTTATATTTGAATTTATAAATAAAATTAATGAAGAAGTTACTTTTAGTTTTCATCCTGGCATTTTCACATTTCTCTTTGGCACAGACAGCAAAAGAAATTATAGATAAAAATATCGAATTGTCCGGAGGATTAACGAATTGGAAGCTGTTAAATTCAGTATTACTTCAAGGAAAAGTAATTTTAGGGATCAAAGATGAATATCCCATCAAAATTTATCAGCAACGTCCTAATCTTACTAAAACGGTTCTGACTATAAACAATAAAGATACCGCGATTGAAGGCTATGACGGAGTAAAAGGCTATGCGATGAATTATGCAACCAATAAGCTTCAGGAATATGCAGACTATAAACCGGAAAGTTTTGATAATGACTTTATAGACTGGGAAAATAAAGGTTTTGAAGCAAAATATGTAGGAAAGGAAAAAATAGGAAATATATATTGCTATAAGGTCGAATTAATTAAAAATGTGAATAAGAATATTTATTATTTCGACAGTAAAACTTATATGTTATTGAGAGAAATAAAAAAAGATGAAACATTGGATTATTCTGACTATAAAAAAATTGGAAATCTTGCGATGCCTTTCAGAATCGAATCTTCAAGTCCGAAAAAAGACGGAGATTATGTGATGTTATTGAATAAAATAGAGATCAATAAAGTATTTCCTGCCAATATTTTCAAATTTTAAATCAATATTAAAATGAAAAAAATCTTTTTATTACTGCTTTCTTTTGTAGCTTTTTTCAATAGCTGTGCTCAGAAAAAAAGCGAATCGTCTAAAGCAAAAACCAAAGAACTTATGGGAAAATCAATTTACGATTTTAAAGTTGATGCCTTGGAAGAAGGAAAACAAATCAACTTTGCAGATTTTAAAGGTAAAAAAATCCTTATTGTAAACACCGCTTCAGAATGTGGATTTACCCCACAATATGCTGATCTGGAAAAGGTATACGAAGAATATAAAGATAAAGTAGTGGTGGTTGGTTTTCCTGCCAATAATTTTGGAGGACAGGAACCGGGAACCAACCATGAAATCGGAGCTTTCTGCCAAAAAAATTATGGAGTAACTTTCCCTATGGCTGCAAAAGTTTCCGTAAAAGGGGATGATACAGCTCCTATCTTTAAATATCTAACAGAAAAAGAATTAAACGGAGTGAAAAACTCAACCATTCTTTGGAATTTCACTAAATTCTTAATTGATGAAAACGGTAAACTTATCGATTCCTTTGTAAGTACTACAAAACCTACGGATGAAGCGATTACAAAGTATTTTAAATAAATAGAAATTCAATTTTAATGAATTTTCAGGATCAATTTAAAGCCTGCATTATTGGTGGAGCAATTGGCGATGCTTGGGGAAGCAGTTATGAAAATGAAATTTTAGTTAACGATTCTGAAATTTATTATTGGGGTAAAAAGCCTTCAAAGCTGAGAAAATGGCAAATAACAGATGATACTCAACTTACACTTGCAACGTGTGAAACTTTAGCCAAAGGTAAATTTCATCCTGAAGCTTTACTTAACACATTTGTTGATTATTATAAAAATAATAAATTAACTGGTGTCGGAGCGTCTACACTTAAAGCTATTTTAGATAAAGAATCTGGCTATCACTGGAGCCAATGTGGGCGTACAGGTGAATTTGCCGCAGGAAACGGAGGAGCAATGAGAATTGCTCCTTTTGCCTTTTTTGAAAATATTACCAGAGAAGACATTTTTAACGCATGTAAAATTACTCATAAAAATGATGAAGCTTTTGCGGGTGCTCTGGCTGTCTATTTATCTTTAAAAGCTATTTTGAATTTTAACTGGATTGGAAATAATAGCCTTTTCGATTTAATTATTCCTGAACTTCCTGACACCAATGTGAGAGATCGGTTAATTAAAATTAATGAACTCGGACCAAATGTTCAAATTTCCGAAATAGCAAAACTAGGAAATAACGGGTATGTTGTAAATTCTATTCCTTTTGCAATTTTCTGTTCAACTAAAGTTCTTGATTTGGGGCTAGAGGAAATGTTTCAACAAATTATTAATTCAGGTGGGGACACAGATACAAATGCTTCAATAGCTGGACAAATTGCTGGAGCTTTAATAGGATACAAAAACATACCTCAAGAATTGATTACAAAACTTAAGAATTTGAAAGAGTATAGCTGGATTGAAAAGATTATTGATGAAACAAATTCATGATAAGCAAACATCTCTTAGTCATTGCTTTTCTCAGCAAAACAAGAAATATTTCCCAGTTTAATACTAGAGTAACCATTACTTTTTATCTTTGAAGATTTTACCATGGCCTTAGCTAAAATATCTGTAGACAAAGGTTTCTGACTTTCCAGTAAACCTAGTTTATTGGCAAATTTTATAATTCTGCTTCCTAAAACCTCTCCGGTTCTATCCGAATTCTTTCTTTCCAGCATTCCGGGTTTGAAAATAGTGATTTTATTAAAATGAAGTTGTTTTACGGCTTCTTCTAGCTCACCTTTCATTTTAGAATAAAAGATCTTTGATTTCGGATTGGCGCCATAAGCCGAAACCAAAATATAATCTTCCACATTATTTTCTTTGGCAGCTTTCGCAAATTCATATTGGTAATCGTAATCTACTTTTCGCTGTGCCTCTTTGCTTCCGGCAGCTTTTAAAGTTGTTCCGAGACAGGAAAATGCAACATCTCCTTTTACCAGATCTTTCCATTCTTCAGGCTTTTCAAAATTCACGAGATGGACGTTGAGCTTATTATTTTGAATATCAATGGGTTTTCTTACAAAAACATCCACTTCTTCAAAATCCTGATCATTGAGTAGCTGATTAACCAGATCTTTTCCTGTAGCACCTGTAGCGCCGATTACCAAAGCTTTCATAAAATAATGTTGTTTGTAGTCATGATGTTTCTTTCTTAAATTTACTAAATTTGAAATAAAGTTTTACAAAAAATTACCATTGCCCACAAAATATGGATGCCAACGAAATTTTAGACTATTGTCTTGCCAAAAAAGGAGTTACAGAAAGTTTTCCTTTTGATAATGAAACTCTTGTGATGAAGGTAGGAACAAAAATGTTTTTATTGATGGCTTTAGAAAAGCAGCCTTTAAGTATCAATGTAAAAACGGATCCGGAGTGGAGCGCCGAACTTCGTGAGCAATATCCACAAATTACCGGAGCATTCCATATGAATAAAACCCATTGGAACTCCGTGATGGTAGATGGGCTGAAAAGAGATTTGATTTTTAAAATGATTGATCAGTCGTATGATCTGGTATTTAAATCTTTAACAAAAAAAGCCAAAGAAGAGATTTTAAATGGCTAAAACTGAAACTCTTCCGTCAATCTTTTATCCTCATCCAGTCTTTCAATCAATTTTTCCAGACCTTCGAATTTTATTTCATCGTGAAGAAAATCTCTGAATTTTACAGTAATTTTTTCATCATAAATATCCCCTTCAAAATCAAGAATGTAAACTTCAACGGTCAGTTTTTCCCCATTAACGGTAGGATTGGTTCCCACACTTAGCATCCCTTTATATTGCTGACCTTTTACAAAAACTTCAACAATATAAGCACCTTTTTTCGGTAGAAGTTTAATGGATTCCGTTTCGATATTGGCAGTGGGATAACCTATGGTTCTTCCGATTTTTTTCCCATGAACAATACTTCCGGAAACAGAGTAGGAGTACCCCAACATTTCATTAGCCTCTTTAATGTTTCCTGCTAAAAGTGCATTTCGTACCTTGGTAGAACTGATATTATTTTCGTGAATATTAATTGCTTCCATTTGTTCTACTTCAAAATCAAGTTCTTTTGAAAGTTTTTGGAGCAATTCAAAGTTTCCGCTTTTGTTTTTCCCAAAAGAATGATCGTAGCCGATTATTAGATATTTTACATTTAGTTTATCGATCAAGACCTGTCGAACAAATTCTTCACCCGTTAAGTTTCTGAATTCTTCATCGAATTCTTTTAAGAAAAGATTATCAATCCCGTATTTATTCATGAGTGATTTCTTTTCTTCCAGAGTATTCAGAAGCTTTAAATCTTCATTAGGATTAAAAACAAATCTCGGATGTGGCCAAAAAGTAAGGATTGCGGTTTCAAGATTGTTCTCAGAACCTATTTTTATTAACTCATCAATAATACTTTTGTGTCCAAGATGTACACCGTCAAACATACCTAAAGACAGTGCCAAAGGTTTTTGGGAAGTATAATCTGTGAAATTCTTGAAAACTTTCAAAACAGGAAAAATTTTGACTGCAAATATAAAGCCTTTAAAATTATCTGGTATTATATCGTAAGAGTTATTTTAAAGATATAACTTTTATGATATCTATTATATAAGTTTTATATTTATGATATCTTAGTAATTTATACTATTTGTAAGAATTTACAAAAAATTAAATAGAAGAATCCTAATTTTAGATTCTCCGAAAAGCATGATAAAAATCTCTTTTTTACCAATTGTAGGTTTATGAAGAATCATTATATTTGCACCAAGAAAAAATTTAGCAATGGCAAACCAAATTAAAGGTAAAATTTCTCAAATTATTGGTCCGGTAATCGACGTTGTCTTCAGTGATGTGGAAGCAGTTCCAGCGATCTATGACGCGTTAGAAATTACAAAAGAAAACGGTGAAAAAGTAGTTTTAGAGGTAGAACAACATATTGGCGAAGATACGGTAAGATGTATCGCAATGGACGCTACTGACGGTCTTAAAAGAGGGCAGGATGTAATCGGATACGGAAATCCTATTACAATGCCAATCGGAGAGGCTGTAAACGGAAGACTATTCAACGTTGTTGGTGATGCTATCGACGGGCTTCAAGAGATTTCTAAGGATGGTGGTCTTCCTATTCACAGACCAGCTCCAAAATTTGATCAACTTTCAACTTCTGCAGAAGTTTTATTTACTGGTATTAAAGTAATCGACCTAGTTGAGCCTTACGCAAAAGGAGGTAAAATTGGTTTGTTCGGTGGTGCCGGTGTAGGTAAAACAGTATTGATCCAGGAGTTGATTAACAATATTGCAAAAGGACACGGAGGTCTTTCAGTATTCGCCGGAGTAGGTGAAAGAACGAGAGAAGGAAATGACCTTTTGAGAGAGATGCTAGAATCTGGAATCATCAAATATGGTGAAGACTTCATGCACTCTATGGAAAACGGAGGTTGGGATCTTTCTAAAGTAGATTTAGAAGCGATGAAAGATTCAAAAGCTGCATTCGTTTTCGGACAGATGAATGAGCCACCTGGTGCAAGAGCAAGAGTAGCACTTTCTGGTCTTACATTAGCTGAATACTACAGAGACGGTGGAGAAAGCGGACAAGGTAGAGATGTACTTTTCTTCGTAGATAATATCTTCCGTTTTACACAGGCTGGTTCTGAGGTATCTGCACTTCTTGGCCGTATGCCATCTGCGGTAGGTTACCAACCGACACTTGCTTCTGAAATGGGTGCGATGCAGGAAAGAATTACTTCAACTAAAAACGGTTCAATTACTTCAGTACAGGCGGTTTACGTACCTGCGGATGACTTAACTGACCCGGCTCCTGCAACTACGTTTGCCCACTTGGATGCAACTACGGTACTTGACAGAAAGATTGCTTCATTAGGTATTTATCCTGCGGTAGATCCATTGGCTTCTACTTCAAGAATCTTGGCTCCTGAAGTTATCGGTCACGATCACTATAACTGTGCTCAGAGAGTAAAAGAAATTCTTCAAAGATACAAAGCGCTTCAGGATATCATCGCGATCCTTGGTATGGAAGAACTTTCCGAAGAAGATAAAGCAGTGGTTTACCGTGCAAGAAAAGTTCAGAGATTCTTATCTCAACCTTTCCACGTAGCTGAACAATTTACAGGTATTCCAGGATCGTTGGTAGATATCAAAGATACGATCAAAGGATTCAACATGATTATGGATGGTGAATTAGATCACTTACCGGAAGCTGCTTTCAACTTGAAAGGAACGATCGAGGAAGCTATCGAAGCTGGACAAAAAATGTTGGCTGAAAACGCTTAATAAATTTTAAATGTTAAATTTTAGATTTTAGATTGAATTTCAATAATTTATAATTTAAAATCTATAATCTATAATTTCATAAAAATGAATATAAAAATTTTAACACCAGAATACGTAGTTTTTGAAGGAGAAGTAAACTCAGTATTGTTGCCTGGAAAAAATGGTGAGTTTCACATCATGAAAAACCACGCAGGAATTGTTTCTTCTTTAATTGGTGGTAAAGTGAAATTATATGCAAACTCAATTGATGAAGCATATGCCAAAAACTTTACTAAAGAAAACGATAAAGATTCTGTTTTTTCTTACCCAATCAAAAGCGGTGTTGTAGAATTTAATCATGATAAAGGAATTATCCTTTGTGAATAATTAAATGAAAAGCTAAATATATTTTCAAGAAAGTGTAACTTTGGTTACACTTTTTTTATGTCATGTAAAAAACTGATTTTATGAGGAAAAGTTTAATCATTTTATTTACAATACTGGGATTTTTTTTAAAAGCTCAGGAAATTAAAACTAAGAGAGGAATTATCAGTATTGATGGAATTCATGTAGCTAAAGTTTCAAGCAAATCTAATGAATATACTTTTCTGGATCTGAAAGAAACTCCCATTTATACGATAGAATTTGTAGATAAAAGTGTTGTTGATTCTGTAAGAGATAGTTATATAAAATTAAACAGGGTTTATAACCGTGATAAAACGCTGGAACTTGATTATATTTCACCGTCAGCATTTTCGGGTGAAGAAAAATCAGCAGTCTATACCTCAATTAAAGGACTGAAACTTATTGATAATAAGGGAATTAATATTAAAAATCTTGATGAGCTTTTCAGCAATGCTCCTAAACGAAAGCTGGATACAAAGACTAAAGATGCTTATACCACAAGAAGTAAAATTGATAAACTGAATATTACGGTAAATAGTGTTGGTGAAATTTTAAGTAATGGAAAGCCAGTTGGTTACTTTACAAATTTGCCTGTAAGCTTCGGATCAGAAGATACAGTTTCTGAAAAAACTTTTGTTGATATTGAAATCTATGATGCCAATAGCAAATATATCGGAAAATATATTACAACTACGAAACAAATTAAAACTGCCGGCGGAAAAATTTTTACACTTTACAGGCAAATGTCTGGCAGAGCATCCATTTTAAAATTTCCGACTTATAAGGCAATTGCTGAGCGGATGGCCATTTTAGATCCGAACTTTATTAAAAATCAAGACAAAATAATAGTTGGTGAAGTTAAAAAAGATGGTGTTGAAAAATAAATTACTATTGTTTAAGAATAAAAAATCCTGAAATCATTTTTCAGGATTTTATTTTAGTAATTCTATATTAAAATTTAGAAAATTATAAGCTCAGAATTATACCATTTTCTTTCAGTTGCTGTATCGGCTTTGAAAACCAGAACAATTCAAAATCTTCAAAATTTTCTTCAAAATTTGTCTTAAGTTGTTGAAGTGTAGTGGTTTTGGATTGTCCTATAAAGTTTTCTTCAAGAATTCTTATCAGCCATTCTGCCTGTTCCTGATCCAGATCAACGGTTAAGATATTCGTTTTTAAGTGGAATGTAAGTTGCGTGTACGGGTAAATATATTTCTTTTTTGTTTTTACGCGATTCTCAGCGATTACGTTTTTAGTCAGAAAAACAACTTTTAAGTTTCTTTTAAATTTAAAATCATTATTTTCAAGCAAGCAGTCATGAATATAATCGGGGTGAACAGTTGTTCTCGGAATTTTAAAATCAAACCATTCCTGGAGAGGAAGCTCAAAATTAATTCCATGCATATAATTGAACAAAGATTTTTTCAGACCGAAACTGAATTTCCCATGATCGATTCCGGTTTTGTCTGTGAAATCAATATCGTTGTTGGCAAACAAAATTTTCTGTTTGATTGGAGTTACTCCAAATTCTTCCGGGTTCAATCCGACAGGTGAGTGAGCAGTCATAGCGAATTGATGCCAAAATCCACTTTGCAAAATTCCCATTTCAAATAACTGACGGACCATCTCTAAAGAGTCAACTGTTTCCTGAATGGTCTGAGTCGGGTAGCCATACATCAGATAAGCGTGAATCATAATTCCTGATTCAGTGAAATTTCTAGTAACCTGGGCAACCTGTTCTACAGATATTCCTTTATCAATTAATTTTAATAATCTGTCACTCGCAACTTCAAGTCCTCCCGAAACAGCAACACAGCCGGAAAGTTTTAGTAAAAAACATAAATCGCGGGTAAAGCTTTTTTCAAAACGGATATTGGTCCACCAAGTCACTACCAGATTTCTTCTTAAAATTTCTAAAGCAACTTCACGCATCAAAGCAGGTGGAGCAGCTTCATCCACAAAATGGAATCCGGTTTCACCAGTCGTTTGGATTAACTCTTCCATTCTGTCAACTAAAATTTTTGCAGAAATAGGTTCGTAAATTTTTATATAATCCAAAGAAATATCACAGAAAGTACATTTTCCCCAATAGCAACCGTGCGCCATTGTTAATTTGTTCCATCTTCCGTCGCTCCATAAACTGTGCATCGGATTGGCAATTTCTATAACAGAAATATATTTATCCAGCTGTAAATCATTATAATCGGGAGTTCCTATTTCTGATTGTTTGTAATCGTGTCTTTTTGAATTGTTTTTATAAGTAACTTCTTGGTTTTCAACTAAAAAAGTTCTTTTATATTGAGGCTCTTCACTTTGACCGGGATGACAAATGTTTTTGTAAAGGAGTTCAAGAGGGACTTCACCGTCATCTAAAGTGATATAATCAAAAAATTCAAAAACCCGTTTGTCTTTTACTTCCCGCAGTTCGGTGTTGGGAAAACCTCCACCCATTGCAATTTTTATATGTGGGTAATTTTCTTTAATGAATTTGGCACAACGAAAACCGGCATAGAGATTTCCAGGAAACGGTACTGAAAAACAAACCAATTTTGGTTTAGTTAATTCTAATTTTTCCTGAAGGATTTTTAACGTAAAGTCATCAATAAATGTTTGACTGTCTGACAGTTTTGAATATAACTCATCAAAAGAATTGGCACTTTTTCCTAATCTTTCGGCGTACCTGCTGAAACCAAAGTCCGCATCAATATTTTCAACAATATAATCGGAAATATCTTCTAAATATAAGGTAGCCAAATGTTTAGCTTTATCCTGAAGACCCATATTTCCAAAAGCAAATTCCATATCATCAAGCTGATTGAATCTTGAAGCTTCGGGAAGAAAGTTCATGGAACAAATCTGTCTTGCTAATGTTGGAGTCTTACCTTGTAAAAAAGAAATAACCTGGTCGATAGTTTTTAAGTATTCATTTCTTAGGGCAAAAATTCTTTGCGAATTTTCTGAAACAGTTTCAATATCAATTTCTTTGTCAAAAATTTTCTGAATTCCGTCTTTTGAAAATAACTTCAAAATAACTTCAATCCCCAAATCAATCTGATAGCTTGAAATATTTTTGGTGTTTAAAAAACCTTTAATATAAGCGGTCGCAGGATAAGGAGTATTAAGCTGGGTAAAAGGCGGAGTGATGAGAAGCAGATCTTTCAAGAGAAAATTTTTACAAATTTATTTTAAATAATTGAATTTTTAAGGATAACTTATTTTGAATAATATTCTTTTATTTTTCGGTTTTAATTGATTTTTTATTTTCTGTAATTACGTTCAAAATAACTCCAATCAGGATTAAAACGATTCCTAGAAAAAGATTAAAAGTAAAATTTTCATGAAATAGTAAAACGCTAATTAGTACTGCAACCACAGGCTCCAAAGCTCCTAAAATTGCAGCCGGAGTAGATCCGATATCTTTAATTGCATAGACAAGACACAAACTTGAAATGACCGTAGTAAGGAAAGCAAAAATTAAAAAATTGAAAAAAGTATTGGCTGACGGAATGATAAAAGATTCATTGCCAAGAATTGCTTTTGCCATAAAAAATCCGGAAGTAAACAGCATAGAATAAAATGAAAGCTTAAACCCTGAAGCCTGTACCTTCGACTTATTTACGATGACAATATACAAAGCATAGAATACTGAACTCAGCATTACAATTCCCAGTCCGAGATAATTGATTTCCATACTGTTTCCTTTTAAACAGAGTATAATCACCCCGGCAAAAGCCAGGAATAATGAGAGTATGGAAAGTTTCGTTAATTTCTCTTTATAAGAGAAAAACATGATGAGTGCAACAATAACCGGATAGATAAACAGAACGGTTGATGCAATTCCGGGAGTAAGATAATCGTATCCTAAAAATAAAAATTCTGAGGAAAGCGCATAACAAATTCCTAGAACAGCAAATACCAATAATTCTTTTTTACTGATCAGAAAGCTTTCTTTGGAATACAATAAATAACCTCCGATCATCAATACTGAAAACAGAAATCTATAAAATAAAGTAACGTCTAAGGAAAAATGAGCATGCTTGATGGGGAGAATAAAAATAGGAAGCAATCCGTAAGAAATTGCAGATATAATTCCCAAAACATAACCTCTCAGCTTCATTAATTATTTATTGTATAAATTCAGTTTTATAGAATATTATTTATAAAAAACCACTGAGGAAATTTCAGTGGTTTTTTTAATTTTTACTATTAAATCGGTTTGAAACTTAAACCTTTTTCTTCTAATAATTTTTGTTCCTGCTCTTTATAGTAGCCACTTATTAACTTATCGTGAATCGCTTCAAAAGCTGCAAGAGTTTCATTGATTTCTGCATCGGTATGAGATGCCGTTGGGATTAATCTTAATAGAATCATTCCTTTAGGTATTACAGGATAAACCACTACAGATGTGAAGATTCCGTATTTTTCTCTCAAGTCTTTTACCAATAGAGTAGCCTCTACCGGAGTTCCCTGCATCATTACAGGAGTCACACAAGTATTGGTATCTCCAATGTTGAACCCTCTTTCTCTAAGCCCGTTTTGTAATTTGTTTACATTTTCCCAAAGCTTAGCTTTGATCTCAGGTCTTGTTCTCAAAAGTTCTAATCTTTTTAAACCTCCGATTACCATGGGCATTGTTAAAGATTTTGCAAAAATCTGAGATCTTAAATTGAATTTCAGATATCTGATGATTTCTTTATCTCCTGCAAGGAAAGCTCCGAAACCAGCCATAGACTTAGCAAAAGTTGAGAAGTAAACATCAATCTGATCCTGACAACCTTGCTCTTCTCCAGCTCCGGCTCCTGTTTTACCCAGAGTTCCGAAACCATGCGCATCATCTACTAAAAGTCTGAATTGATATTTTGATTTTAGTTCACAGATTTCTTTAAGTTTACCTTGTTGTCCTCGCATCCCGAAAACCCCTTCCGTGATAACAAGAATTCCTCCTCCAGTTTCCTGAGCTACTTTTGTTGCTCTCTGAAGGTTTTTCTCTAAACTTTCAATATTGTTGTGCTTATAAGTAAATCTTTTACCAGCGTGAAGTCTTACTCCATCTACGATACAAGCGTGAGAATCGACATCATAAACAATTACATCATTTCTTCCTACCAAAGCATCAATGGTAGAAACCATTCCCTGATAACCGAAGTTTAATAGATAAGCAGATTCTTTCTGAACAAAATCAGCCAGCTCTCTTTCTAATTGTAAGTGTTGTTCAGTTTCTCCGGACATTGCTCTTGCTCCCATAGGATAGAACATTCCGAATTCTGCGGCCGCTTTTGCATCAGCTTCTAAAACTTCCGGATGATTACACATTCCTAAGTAATCATTTGCACTCCAGAAAATTACTTCTCTTCCTTGGAACTGCATTCTAGGACCGATAGGACCTTCTAATCTAGGGAAAATGAAATAACCTTCTCCGTAGTCTGCAAATTGTCCAAGAGGTCCTGGATTTTCTTTTATTCTTTCAAAAATATCCAACATTTTATTAGTAATTTTTAAGTAAAAAAGCCTTTTGTGATCTACAAAAAAGGCTTTATTTGTATAATAAATTTATTTCTTTTTATTTGATGAATTCCGTTTTGAAAACTTCATCGTAATTATGAACACAGTTGTTTACAAATCCCTGTTCTGCCATCCATTTGTCACTATACACTTTGGTAATGTATCTAGACCCATGATCAGGATATATTAAAACAATGATATCGTTTTCAGAAAACTCATGAGATTGTGCGTATTGCATTAATGCCTGAGTAACTGCTCCTGTAGTATAACCTCCCATAATCGCTTCTTTTAAAGCTATTTCACGGGTTCTGTAAGCAGACATTTCATCGTTTACTCTTACAAATTCATCTATTTTATCAAAAAGCAGGGCAGAAGGAATTAAATTTTTTCCCATTCCTTCGATCTGATAAGGGTGAACATCTTCTTTATGAATCTCACCTGTCTCATGATAGCTTTTGAGAATAGAACCGTCGGCATCAACACCGATCACCTTGATATCAGGATTTTTCTCTTTCAAGAATTTTGCTGATCCCGATAAAGTTCCACCAGTTCCAGTGCAGGCAAAAAGGTGAGTGATCTTACCTCCTGTCTGCTCCCAAATTTCAGGTCCGGTAGTTTGGTAATGGGCATCAATATTTAGCTCATTAAAATATTGATTGATGTAAACTGAATTTGGTGTTTCTGAAGCGATTCTTTTAGCAACTTCATAATAAGATCTTGGATCATCTGCTGGAACATTGGCAGGACATATATAAACTGTAGCTCCAAGTGCTTTCAGATAAGCTATTTTTTCCGGCTTTGTCTTATCACTTACAGCAAGTATACATTTATATCCTTTAATGATGCAGACCATTGCAATAGAAAAACCTGTATTTCCGGAAGTAGTTTCTACAACTACAGAATCTTCTTTTAATAAGCCTTTTTTCTCAGCGTTTTCTATAATGTGAAGTGCAATTCTATCTTTAGTGGAATGTCCAGGATTATATGATTCTAACTTGGCATAAACGGTTGCAGGAATATCTTTTGTAACAGTATTAAGCTTCACCATAGGAGTGTTTCCTATTAGGCCAAGGATATTATCGTAAACATTACTCATTATTTGTTATTTTCAATAAAAATCTGACGGCAAAAATACAAAAAAATAAATAATTTTTAAACTTTTGTTGGGTTTCAAACTATTGATTAAATAAAAAAATATTTTTATTTTGTAATTTTTACTATAGAGACTTGGCAAATACTACGCCAAAATTTTTAAATTTTGTTAAAATCCCCATAGAATGATCTAAAAAACGCTATTTTCGCATAATTGATTTTATACTATGAAAAACTGGACTTTTAGGCAATGGAACACCCTTCTCGGATGGGTGATTTTTGTCATTGCATTTTTCACTTACCTTTCGACCATAGAGCCCAATTTTAGTTTTTGGGATTGTGGGGAGTATATTTCTTCGGCAGTAAAGCTGGAAGTAACACACGCACCGGGAGCAGCATTGTTCCAGATCGTGGGTGCTGTGGCAGCTATTTTTGCTTTTGGAAATGGTGAAAATTATTCAATTGTTATTAATGGAATGTCTGCATTATTCAGTGCATTTACAATTTTGTTTTTGTTCTGGACGATCACTCATTTGGTAAGAAGACTTCTGAACAAAGATTTTGAGGAAGTAACTAAACACCAGGAAATTTCTATACTTTTTGCAGGAGCTGTAGGTGCTTTATGCTTTACTTTTTCAGATACATTCTGGTTTTCTGCTGTAGAAGGTGAAGTATATTCTATGGCTTCTATGTTTATTGCTTTACTGGTTTGGTTGATTACTAAATGGGAGAATGAATATAAAGATGCTGCCAGTGAAAGATGGATTATTCTTATTTTCTTCATCCTTGGTCTTTCTGTAGGAGTGCATATGATGTGTATGCTGGCAATTCCGGCAGTTTGTTTAGTGTATTATGCAAGAAACTATAAGTTTACCTGGAAGAATTTTATCTGGGCTAACTTAATTACTTTGGGAATTTTAATTATCGTTTTCAAAATTATTTTCCCATTGATCATGACGATGTTCGGAAGACTTGAGATCTTCTTTGTAAACGGATTAGGACTTCCTTTCCACTCAGGAACTATCGTTGCATTTATCTTAATGGTTGCCATTTGTTATTTCCTGATCAAATATGCGAGAAAATCAAAAAGAAATGTATTTCAAACCATCGCATTGTCTGTAGTATATATGATTATAGGATTTTCCTGCTGGATGGTAATCCCGATCAGAGCCAATGCAAATCCGCCAATGAACCTTAATGATCCAGATACAGCAATCGGTATGTTGGATTATTATAACAGGGAACAATATGGTGACTGGCCAACAATTTATGGACAGAACTATACTGCATTTTTAGATGCGAAAGGAATTGAAAAAAATGAGGACGGAAGCTTTAAAACTGTAAAAACAGGTGATATCTACGAAAAAGATGAAAAAACCGGAACATACAGAAAAACAGGAGACAGATTCAATTATGTCTTTAACAAGTCACATGTAAGCTTAATGCCGAGAATGTTTAGTGAAGACAAGCAGGTAATGGCTAACTATATTTCTATGTATGGAGCGCCTGATTTTACGTTCAACTATGACAACGCAGATATTGCTGATGATCCTCAGGCAAAACAGATTTTTGAAGAATTAAGAGCAAAATATGAAGACGGAACGATCACCGCATCAGATTATCTTAAAGTAAAGCCTTATGATTTGATTAATGTTCAGAAGCCTTCATTGGCTCAGAATATGGATTACTTTATTACTTTCCAAAACGGATATTATTTTGTAAGATATTTATTCTGGAATTTTGTAGGAAGACAGAATGACTTAGAAGGAAGCACTGAAAATACAAGAGGAAACTGGATCTCCGGAATCTCTTTTATTGATGATGCAATGTGGGGAAATCAGGAAGCAATGCCTGCAAAATATAAAAATGAAAGTACCGTTAAGTTCTTCTTCTTACCTTTAATTCTAGGGTTGATTGGGTTCTTTTTCCAATTAAACAGGGATTTCGGAAGATTCTATGCGATGCTTTCTATCTTTATCTTAATGAGTGTAGGGATTATTTTCTACACGGGAGTGAAACCTTTTGAGCCAAGGGAAAGAGATTATGCGATGGTAGGCTCATTCTATGTTTTTGCCATATGGATTGGTCTGGGAGCCGGAGCTATTCTTTGGCTGTTACAGTCTAAAGTAAAATCTAACGCGGCAAATATTGTTGCAGGTGTAGTATTATTAGGAGTTCCTTTTATGATGGGCTTCCAGAATTATAATGTACACAACAGACACAACAGGTATACTTCTTACGATTATGGATATTCAATTTTAAAGTCTTTACCTAAAAATGATATTTTATTCGTGTACGGAGACAATGATACCTATCCGGTTTGGGCGATTCAGGAGACGGAAAGATTCCGTGATGATGTGAAAGTGGTTAACTTTACTTTAGCATCCACTCCTTGGAATTTGGATCAGGTAAAAAGAAGAACGTACAATGCAGCAGGAATTCCGGGTATCCTTACTCATGATGATTACAGAGACGGTGTGAATGATCAGATCTATCTGATGAAGAAAGAAGATTGGGAAGGTGTTTTCTCAATGTTAAAACAGCAGGGAGCTCCGGAAACAGAATTCCAGTCATTCAGAAAGTACCTTATACAGGATTCTATAACATTGAAAGAAGCTCTTAACTTCATTAAAATGAAATCACCTGAAAAAGATGAATTGTTGAAAATGTACTTTGGAGAAGAGAAATATGAGAAATATAATATCCTTCCGGTAACCAAATTTATTTTGCCTGTCAATAAGGAAAATGCGGTAAAAGCAGGAATCATCAACGCATCAGATCTTCCAAATGTAGCGAATCAGATTATGATTGATTATAAAGCAAATACATTGTATAAGAGTAACCTGATAATGCTTGACGTTCTTGCGAACTTTGACTGGAAAAGACCGATAAGCTTCTCTTCAGGAGGAATCTATGACAGTGAGAATATTTTTTATCTTGATGAATATTTACAGTTTGACGGATTTAGCTATAGATTAATTCCGATTCATACACCTCCAACTGCAGATGGAGACTTAGGAAGAGTAGACGGAAATTCACTTTATAACGTAGTTAAAAATTACAGATGGGGTAATTTCAAAGATCTGAATACTCATTTTGATGAAACGGCTACTTCAAATATTATTGGTTACAGAAGCTCTGCAGGTAGAGCAGCTGCAGCATTGGCTTTAAGCGGTCAAAAAGCAAAAGCTCTGGAACTGCTGGATCTCGCTGCAAAAGAAATTCCTGCAGAAAAATACAATGACCCTCGTTCATTAAGCTCTATAGTATACGGATATGTTGTTGCAGGGCAGGAGCAAAAAGCATTGAAGCTGGCAGATGTGCTTAAAAAAGGAATCTTTGAAGAATACGAATATTACCTGAAGCTAAGTCCTCATGACCAGAAACTGATAGGCAGGGAAATGCGAAGCAAGCCTATGGAGTATGCACTGGTAGTTTCAGCGGTTACTGACGGATATAGAAAAACAGGACAAAAAGATAAAGCTTATAATTATCTGGTAAAATCAATAGAACCTATTGACAGCAGATTCAACAGATTTGTAGAAAACCTTAAAGAAATGGGTAAAGAAAAAGCAATGAGAGAATCTGAAAAAGTACAAAAGATAACACCGTTCTATCAGTATTTATTCGATGTAATGGAACCCTATGATTCCACTTATTCTAAAGAAAAAGAAGAACAGATTACCAATGCGATTATAAAAGCAACCCAATAATATTATTAAAACGGAACTTTGGTTCCGTTTTTTTATTTGTTGATATTCAGAAATTTTAAAATTATCTTTGTCTCAATTAAAAATACATAATGGCTGAATCTCAAAATAAAAACCTTCCCGTTTATGCTCTTTTTCTTGCAATTATTGTAAAATTATATTTTTTGCTTACCCATCATATTCAGGAAGACGCTTTTATTACCTGGAGAGTGGCGCAAAACCTTATGGATTATGGAGTTATAGGGTTTAATGGTGCAACTAAGATCTCGGCCTCTACGACTCATCTATATGTTTTTGTATCCTATTTTTTCAATCTTATTTTCGGGAAAGAAAACTTTATAGAGCCATTACTTATTTTTAATACCGTATTGTTTACAGTAGGAAGCTTGTTTCTTTCTCATCTGCTTTTTAAAAATCCTTGGCATAAAGCCATCTTTATTTTTCTTTTTGGGATTCTTCCGTCTTCTATAAAGATTTCTATTTTAGGAATGGAATATGGAATTCTGTTCTTTTTAGAAATGGCTTTGCTGTATTATGGCTTTAAAAAAGAGAAAAAATGGGCTTTATTCATTTTACCGGCCCTAATTTTATTCACAAGAATAGATTCTGCTATTTTCTTAGGAATTGTTTTTCTGGTCGATACTTTTTGGAACCGTAAGATAAAATGGAGCTATGTTTTAGGAGGAATTTTAGGAATCAGTATCGCATTGGCTTTTAACTGGTTTTATTTCGGAGAGCTGATCAACAATACTATTGTAGCTAAGAAGTTGCGCTATGACAATAATTTTACTTTTCAACAAACCTGGGATTACTTCAGGCTAAACTATGGTAACTTTTGGGGAATGCTTAAATTACCCGGAGATTTCAATCCTTTTACCATTGTTGTAGCTGCTTTTGAAATTGTATGTTTCATCTTTATCATAAGACAGAAAGAACAGACACAAAGAAATAAATTCTTGTGGATGATTTTCATTTTTGCCTGGATGAAACAAATTATTTTTCTTTCTCAGAAAAGTCTGTTCGATTGGTACTATTGGGTTCCCCAGATTCTGCTTTTTGTTCCGGTTTTCATATTTGTATTGGAGCAGAAACAAAAAAGAAACCTTTGGCTGAGTGCCCTTATTGTTTTTTATATCCTTCCAATGTTAGCTTTTCAGACTGTACATTCTATTGCAACAGGAAACGGAGAATGGAACTACAGAAGATCGATTGGACTTTATCTGGATTTATATGAAAAAGATAAAAAACAATGGATTTTGCTTGAGCCTGCCGGTTATATCCCTTACTTCTCCGGACTAAAAACAATTGATGAAGTAGGGTTGGTTGATAAGCAGATTCAGGAAGAAATTAAGAAAGATAAAACGAATTACTGGATCAATACCGTAAAGAAAAGAAAACCTAAATACTTGCTTTCTTATAAAGATCTGTTTACCGAAAAAGATGCTGATTATTATAAAACACATTATAGGCTTTTAAAGGAATTCAGGATTAAAGATCATTTAAACAGCCAGAATAAAATTCTTGAAAAAATTTATCATTTAAAACCGTCCGGAACAGATTATAATTTATATGAAAAAATTAAATAATATAATCTCCGACTTAACAAATTAACAGTTTAACGAATTAAATAATCATGAAATACTGTGCTTTTCTCCGCGGAGTCAATGTAAAAGGAACCAATATGAAAATGGCAGAAGTTTGCCAAGTGTTTAAAGATGCCGGAATGAACGATGTGGCTTCTATTTTGGCTTCCGGGAATATTGTTTTTTCATCAGATAAAAAAGCCGATGAATTAAAGAAAATTCTGGAAAAAGCAATGTCTGATCATTTTTCTTATGAAGCTTATTTATTCATCAAAACCCAGGAAGAAATAGAAAGCTTCTGGAACGGAAACCCTTTTGGAAAAGATGAAAATCTTCATTCCTATACTTTTGTCGGAAACGATGGTGTTGAAAAAGTTCTGATGCAGGAATTTGAAAATGCCGCAAAAGCAGACGATGAAGATGCTAAAATTGTAAATAATATCTTTTACTGGCAGGTTCCGAAAGGTAATACTTTAGATTCTACTTTTGGAAAGATTTTAGGAAAGAAAAGTTTGAAAGATCAGTTTACCAGCAGAAATATTAATACTTTTGAAAAGATTTTAAAGAAATTTTAATGCTAGCAGGTCTTATTTTCTTTTTGATGATGTTTGCCTTCGCAAACTTATTTTACTTTGTTTTTTCAAAAGCGTCAAATATATTAGAGCGTTTCGCAGCTTGTTTCGTGGGAGCTTTAGGAATTGCATTTATCGTTTCTCTTGCCACAGATTTTGATATGCTGAAAATAAATTTAATCAAATTTTCAGGCTATTATTTATTACTTTATCTGGTGCATTTATTTATAATTGAAGTTATTAAATTAAACAAATATTCTATTTATGTGATTTCTTTTTCGGCAATGGCTTTTTTTGTAACAATTTTTTATGATACGGTTATACAATCATTTATTCAGTATTTTTGAAATAAATTTTGTAATTGATGAGAATAAAAAATGTTCTATAATATATTGTGCTAACTAAGCTAGGATCCAAAAGACTAAAACTATTGTCATCATAGTCCGTTAAAGCTTTCAAATAATTTCCGATTCTGAAACTTTCTCAGTATTTTTACTGAACTTTTTAATAAAAAATAAAATGATTCAGTATTTAGATAATATTCATCACAAAGATTCAAAAAACTTTTTCCTTATTGCCGGTCCTTGTATTATTGAAGGCGAAGATATGGCACTTAAAATTGCTGAAAAAGTGGTAGAATTGACTAATAAATATAATATTCCCTACATTTTTAAAGGAAGTTTCAAAAAAGCCAACAGAAGTAGAGTAGATTCTTTTACAACGATTGGCGAAGAAAAATCTTTGGAAATTCTTAAAAAAGTTGGAGAAACGTTCAATATTCCAACGACAACAGATATTCACGAGAACGAGCATGCTGCTTTGGCAGCTCAATATGTAGATGTTCTGCAGATCCCGGCTTTTTTGGTTCGTCAGACTGATCTTTTGGTGGCTGCAGCAAAAACAGGAAAATGTGTGAGCCTGAAAAAAGGGCAATTCCTTTCTCCGGAATCTATGAAATTTGCGGTTCAGAAAGTGACAGACTCTGATAATCCTAGAGTTGCGATCATTGAAAGAGGAAATTCTTTCGGATATACAGATCTGATCGTAGATTACAGAGGAATTCCTACCATGAGAGAATATGCTCCGGTTATTCTGGATGTTACGCATTCTTTACAACAGCCTAATCAAAGTTCAGGGGTTACCGGAGGAAGACCGGATCTTATCGAAACCATTGCAAAAGCAGGAATTGCAGTAGGTGCAGACGGAATTTTCATAGAAACCCATCCAACACCGGAAACCGCTTTATCTGATGGAGCCAATATGTTAAGACTTGATTTATTAGAAGATTTATTACAAAAACTGACAAGAATTAGAGAATCCATTTTGTAATTGTCAAAAAAATATTAATTTTAGAAATTCTAAAACATTTCTTTTGAAAAAACTAGTTTTACCATTGAGCTTAGTGGCTCCTCTATTTGTATTTTCTCAGGCCAAGAAAAAAGACACAACAACTAGAGTTACCAATATTGAAGAAGTCGTTTTCCAGAGGCAGACAGGAAAAACAACCGACCTTTCCGCTGTAAAAATATCAGCAAAAGACGCTCAGAATGTGGCGAGTATTTCAGGAGGGATTGAAGGGATTCTTAAAACCCTACCTTCCGTAAACTCCAATACAGAGCTTTCTTCCCAATATATGGTGCGTGGTGGAAACTATGATGAAAACCTTATCTACATTAATGATATTGAAATTTACCGTCCTTTTCTGATCAGAAATTCTCAGCAGGAAGGGATGAGTATTATTAATCCGGATATGGTTTCCACGGTTAATTTCTCAGCAGGAGGTTTTGAGGCGAGATATGGAGATAAAATGTCTTCTGCCTTGAACATCTATTACAGAGAACCCAAAAAGCTTGAGCTTTCAGGAGAAGCCAGTCTTATCGGAGGAAGATTGACAGCAGGTTTAGCTTCAAAGAATAAAAAACTGACCGCTTTATTTTCAGGAAGGTACAGAAATACCAATCTGGTATTGAATACTTTAAATGAAGATACAGATTTTAATCCTAGTTACTGGGACTTTCAGTCTTATATCAACTATCATATCAGCGATAAATTTTCACTTTCATTCATAGGATACTATTCTAAAAATGATTACGAAATGATTCCTAAGGCAAAAAGTGTAACCTTCGGGAGTCTTCAGCAGCCTATTACCGTAAACATTGGATATGCTGGAAGAGAAGAGGACATGTATAAAAATATGATGGGAACGTTCTCTATGAACTACAAACCATCGGATAAATGGAGGTTTACCTTAGATACCTTTTCTTATCAGAACAGGGAAAAAGAATATTATACGATACACTCTCAATACGAACTTCAGACTTTTGACCCATCAACGGGAGCTCCTGTTGTTTCCTATGATGTAGGAGGTCAGATTGAAAACGCAAGAAATGATCTTTTTGTAAGAACCTATGGAACCCAATTCCGGGCAAAATTTTCACCGAATGTAAATTCTGATTTTGAAATTGGGTTTAAATATGAAAAAGAAAATCTGAAAGACCTTACCAGTGAATGGAAGCTGGTGGATTCCGCAGGATACAGTATTCCAAGACCTGCTAATATTCTTAACCCAAGAATGAATGAAGGTGATCTTGAGCTGTTTTACAGTATAGCAGGAAGAAATCATATTGAGCCGACAAGATTGTCTGCTTATGCACAGTATTCTCAGAAATTCTATTGGGGAAGCAGTAAGGTATTTGTAAATGTAGGAGCAAGAGTGGCCAATTGGAGCTTTAATAAAGAAACTATTTTTTCTCCAAGATTCCAGTTTGCCATAAAACCTGACTGGGATTCCGATATGTTGTTCAAAGTCAATGGAGGGATTTATTACCAGTCTCCTTTTTATAAAGAAATTAAAGACTTAGACGGTAATTTTAATGCTGATATAAAATCTCAGCGTTCCATACAACTTGTATTGGCAAATGATTACGAATTTGAGATGTATGACCGGCCATTTAAGCTGACTACAGAACTTTATTATAAGAAAATGGATAACCTTATCCCTTATTATATGGATAATGTCAGAATCCGTTATTCAGGTCAGAACAATGCTTCGGGCTATGCATACGGAATTGATACCAGATTATATGGTGAATTTGTTCCCGGTATAGACTCTTGGCTGTCTGCAAGTTATGCAAGAGCTTATGAAAACATTGACGGCAGAGGAAATATTCCGAGACCTACAGATCAAAGGCTGAGATTTGCGATGTTCTACCAGGATTATATGCCGAAATTTCCTTCCATGCGTGTAAATCTTACTTTGGTCTATGCAATGGGATTGCCAAACGGAGCTCCGGTATTTACGGATCCTTATCAATATCAGAATACACTTCCTTCCTATAAAAGGGTAGATCTTGGACTTTCTAAAGTATTTATCGATAGAAAAGACAATAAAAAAACATACGGTTTCTGGAGTAATTTCGAAGAGTTGACATTGGGTGTTCAGGTTTTCAATGCCTTTAATATTAACAATACGGTTGCCAATCAATGGATTACGGATTATAATTCCAACCTGATGTATCCGGTTCCGGTGCGTCTTACAGGAAGGTTCTTTAATGTTAAATTAGAATTTAAATTATAAATTAAAAGCTTCTGATAATTCAGAAGCTTTTTTCTTTTCTGAATTTTATAACAACTATACAAAATTCTATAACCTTTATGTTGAAGATATTTTTAACTTTGTCTCAATGAAAAAATTTCTGGCAATATTGTTTTCTGTTTTCTACTTCGGCTTTTCTTCCGGGGCAGTTTTCAGTGTACATTATTGTATGAAGGAGTTGGCTTCTATAAGTCAAAAGGTTGATGATATCTGCAGTAAATGTGGAGTTAAAACCAAAAAAGACTGTTGCAAAACCGAAATCAAAGTAGTAAAAGTTGACGATTCCCAAAAATCAGATTTTCTTAAAATTGATTTCTTAAAGCAGATGCCGGAAGTTCAACATCATGAATTTTTCTTTCCGGATCGATCTTTTTCGGTAACAAAATTTACTCAGATTCAAATCAATGCACCACCGGAAAACCGGTCGGTTCCTATCTATATCAGTCATTGTAATTTTAGAATTTAGAATTCGTCAGTCGTTTGATACTCTTATCATGATGAACGACATGATCTGTCGCATAATGCGATTACAATTCTATCCTTAAAAAATTAATTCTAAAATTTAATACAATGAAAAAATATATCATTACAGCAGCATTATCTTTATTCTCAATCGTTTCCCTTTCGGCACAATCTAAAAAAGACGCTCAGGTTTCCAAGCTTTACCAGAATTATATTGCTATAAAATCAGCGTTGGCTTCGGATGATGCAGACAAGACCTCAAAAGCGGCTTCAGAATTCATTAAAACAGCTTCAGCAATTGATTACAAACAGGTTTCTGAAGGAAATCTGAATATCCTTAGAAAAGATGCTACTGCTATTTCTGAAGCAAGAAATATAAACACTCAAAGAGAAACTTTCTTCAATCTTTCTGATAATATGATTGCTCTTACCAAAGAGTTTAAGTTATCTGAGAATCCTATCTATGTTCAATATTGCCCTATGGCAGACGGAAGCTGGCTGAGCGATGAAAAGAAAATCATGAATCCTTACTACGGAAGCTCTATGCTGTCTTGTGGAAGTGTAAAGTCAGAGATTAAATAATTGATCTATTTTACTTAAAAAATAATAAGTTGTATAGTTTTATTTAGAATTGACTTTAATTTCTAAAATAACTATACAGCTTTTGTAAAAGTTCGAAATATTATGAAAAAGCTGATATTATTTCTGATGCTTTTGTTCTCTGTTTTCTCTTTTTCACAAACTACAAAGACTTATTATACGTGTCCGATGCATCCTGAAGTGGTGTCTTCAAAACCGGGAGACTGCCCGAAATGCGGAATGACACTGGTAAAAAAAACAGTTGTGGTAAAGCCGAAAGTTGTTACAAAACCACAGGTTAAGTCTTTGCCTAAAACAGAAAGAAAGCCAACGGAAATTAAAAATAAAGCGAAAGCAAAAGTTGAGAATAAAGCTGATGTTAAAAAGGTAAAAAAAGCTGATAAAGTAAATATCGCAAAGCCTATTCAGAATAAAGCTTTACCACAGCCAAAGATTCAAGCTCAACCTAAATCTGAATCTCAGTCTCAAAAATATACCTGTCCAATGCATCCGGAAGTGATTTCCGAAAAGTCAGGAAAATGCCCGAAATGCGGAATGGATCTGGTTGAACTTGAAAATCATTCTCAAGCAGAATCTGAGATTAAAAACGCTGTTTTAAAAAGAAATTCAGAAAATGGAAAAGTAAGTTTTGGAGGAAGAACTGTGCGTTATGACCTCTATGTAAAAGATACGGTTGTCAATTTTACAGGAAAAAATCGAAGAGCTATTGCCGTGAACGGAAAACTGCAGGCACCGACACTGTATTTTACAGAAGGGGATACAGCAGAAATTTATCTTCACAATATGCTGAAAGAAAATACAGGATTTCATTGGCATGGAGTGATTTTACCCAACGAACATGACGGAGTTCCTTATTTGACCACCAAGCCTGTAGAGCCGGGAGAAACACATTTGTATAAGTTTAAAATTTCTCAAAACGGAACCTATTGGTATCACTCTCATGAAAGTCTGCAAGAACAGATCGGAATGAATGGAATTCTGGTTTTTCAAAAAAGAGAAGGAGAGCCTAAAACAGAATATACAAAAGAAATTCCGGTCTTATTAGGGGATTGGAGTGATGATAATCCCATGCAGATCGCGAGACGGCTTCATATGGCCAATACAGATTGGTATGCCATCAAGAAAAATGCAGTTCAAAGTTATTGGGAAGCCATAAAATCCGGGAACTTAGGAACCAAGGCTCTGAATGAATGGAAAAGGATGGAGGCGATGGATGTAAGTGATGTGTATTATGATAAATTTCTCATCAACGGACAGCCCAGTTCTGGTTATTCTCACCTAAAAGCTGGAGATAAAGTTCGGTTGAGAGTTGCTAATGGAGGTTCTTCCACTTATTTCTGGCTGAATTATGGAGGCGGGAAAATAAAAGTGGTTGGAAATGATGGGAATGATGTAGTTCCTGTTGAAGTAGACCGCCTGATTGTCGGAGTTTCCGAAACCTATGACATTGAAGTGATGATTCCTGAGAATAAAAGCTTTGAATTTCGTGCGACTTCTGAAGACAGGGTTGGACATGCCTCGCTTTGGTTAGGTTCCGGAGAAAGAATTGAAGCTCCGAATTTACCTAGACTAAAGCTTTTTGAAGGAATGAAAATGATGAACGGAATGATGGAAATGAGCGGGAATATGAAGCCGATGAATATGACGATGAGCAATCAGATGATGGATATGAATGAAGTAATGTATCCGGAGCTTTCCGAAACTCAGAGAAAGATGACCATGAAGCATATGAATGAAATGATGGGAATTAAAACCAAAGAAAAAGAAGGGGAAGACCACTCTGGCCATTCAGGAATGAATATGCAGGAAGAAAAACCGATAAAGAGATTGTCTTATAATATCTTGAAATCCCCTGAAAAAACAATTCTTCCGACAGAAAATGTTCGTGAACTGAAGTTTACCCTGGAAGGGAATATGAACCATTATCTGTGGACATTAGACAATAAAACGGTTACCGAAACAGATAAAATACTGGTTAAAAAAGGAGAAATTCTTAGAATTACGATGTATAATAATTCTATGATGCGCCACCCGATGCACCTTCATGGCCACGATTTCAGGTTAATTAATTCAAAAGGAGAATATTCACCGCTTAAAAATGTAGTGGATATTATGCCGATGGAAACCAATACCATTGAGTTTGTGGCCAATCAGGATGGTGACTGGTTTTTTCACTGCCATATTTTATATCATATGATGGCTGGAATGGGAAGAATTTTCAGTTACGAAAATTCCAAGCCTAATCCGCAGCTTCCGAATACAAAATTAGCATGGAAAAGCTTTTTGAAAGATAACAGAATGATCAGTTCAATGGCTATGTTGGATCTCCAGTCGAATAAAATGCATGCAGAAACAATGACGATGTTCGGACCGAGATGGGCTAACCTTAATGAATTTCATTCTAACTGGGATTTTGATCATTTCGAAGGAAATGTGAAAGTTGGAAGATTCTTAGGGAAATTCCAATGGGCATTACCTTATGCCGGTTTTAGAATTCAGAAGAATCATGAAATCATGGAAAGACAAATGGCGGAAAAAATGGGAATGGATTTTCATGGAAAGAAAAGCTGGTTTGGTCAACAGAAAGCTTCTAAAAATAAAGCAAATTTTATAGTCGGGATGCAATATCTTTTGCCTATGTTGGTGACTGCTGATGCAAGTGTTGATCAAAACGGAAAAGTTTTACTGGAATTGAGTAGGGAAGACATTCCGCTTTCCAGAAGATTAAGAGGGAATTTTAGTTTAAACTCTGATGGAGAATTCACTACAGGATTACGGTATATCTTGCAGAAATGGTTGTCTGTTTCCGGAAACTATGACAATGAAATGGGATGGGGAGCCGGAATTACTTTAACCTATTAATTACAAAGACTGCTTCAATACTTAAGCAGTCTTTTTTATTTATACAGAATATTTTAAAAGCTATATGTGATATTGTTTCCGGTTACAACCATTGAAATTTGAATTCATTATTTTAAATTTTTCAGTTCGTTTAATAACTGATTTTGCTTCTTGATGAAAGTTTCTAAACTATCGGTTTTTAAAGGATGAGCATTCTGATATTTTTCGATTTCGGGCAGTGTTTTTCTGATTTTGAAAGCTGTATATAGATTGTTTATTCTTTCAGAATTTGTAGTAAGTTGGGAAATTAAGGTTTTGACATTTTTTATCTTTACATCATACTTTTCAGCATTCATGTTAATTTGATTTTCAAGCTGATGTTTTAAAAGTGAGTCGGTAATACTATTTGTCTGATAATGTGCATCTCGATAATAATCTTCAGATTTGTCAAGAACAACATTATAATATTCAAGAATTTTTCTTTGATGATCATACGATTTTAGCATTCTATCATCAAGAGTAGATAGTTTTTTATCATTTTTAATAAGTTCAGAATAAATTTTATCAATCATATTATCATCATATCGACTTGAAAATGATCCTTTTATAGAAGAGTCAGTATTGTCGACAGTATTTTCTACAGTTGGTTTATTTTCAAATCTACTTTCACCACAAGAAATGATTAATAAAAAGGTAGAGGTAAGAAGTGCTTTTTTCATGGCTATTATTTTTAAAGTGTCATTCCGACGAAGGAGGAATCTGTTAAATTTTTAAACACGGATTGAGATTCTTCACTTCGCATTGCTCTGTTCATAATGACAAATATACTTTTAATTTGATTTCAAAATTATTGCAAAAAAAAACGGAGTCTGAAAATCAAACTCCGCTAATAAATTCCTGCGTAAAATTATTTACCTAAATAAGATTTTAGAATCTTACTTCTGGTATTGTGTTTCAATCTCTTGATCGCTTTTTCCTTGATCTGACGAACTCTCTCTCTTGTAAGATCGAAAGTCTCACCGATTTCTTCTAAAGTCATCGGGTGTTTTCCGTTCAATCCAAAGTATAATCTTACCAAATCAGCCTCTCTTGGAGTCAAAGTATTCAATGCTCTTTCGATCTCGATTTGTAGAGATTCAAGCATTAGATCTTTATCCGGACTTGGAGATTCTCCAGAACGTAATACGTCATAAAGATTAGAATCTTCACCTTCTACTAAAGGTGCATCCATAGACAAGTGTCTACCGGAGTTTTTCATAGATTCCTTGATATCTTCCTCGCTCATGTCAAGAACTTCAGCCAATTCTTCCGGAGAAGGTGGTCTTTCATTTTCCTGCTCAAGGTGAGCGTATGCTTTGTTAATCTTGTTGATCGATCCGATTTTGTTCAATGGTAATCTTACAATTCTTGACTGTTCAGCCAAAGCCTGTAAAATTGATTGACGAATCCACCAAACCGCGTAAGAGATAAATTTGAAACCTCTTGTTTCATCATACCTTTTTGCCGCTTTCATAAGTCCTAAATTCCCTTCATTAATCAAATCGGGTAAAGAAAGACCCTGATTTTGGTACTGTTTAGAAACCGAAACCACGAAACGAAGGTTGGCTTTGATTAATTTTTCAAGTGCTGCTCTATCGCCTGCACGGATTCTTTGTGCCAATTCTACTTCTTCGTCCGCAGTGATTAGTTCAACTTTACCAATTTCCTGCAAATACTTGTCTAATGAAGCAGTTTCCCTGTTGGTAACCTGCTTAGTGATTTTTAATTGTCTCATCTATTTTTTCCTCAAAAAAGAGTTACTATATATTATACGTATCAAGAGGTAAAAAGGTTACACTTATTTTAATTATTTTTTATTTATTTAAATAATTGTTTGAAATTCATTTGTAAATTATTACCAAATTTTATTTAGGTAAATCATTTTCACAAGCAAAATCATACAAAACTTTACAGAGTGGTAATAAGAAAATTTCGCCCAACCATTGATTTTTACCTTTATTACCAATTACTTGAAGACTTGGCATATAGTAAGGATTAGTATCATCATGTCTTATATCATGGGATACATAATCAGCATGAATTATTTTATTAATAGCTTCTCGTGGTGAATAAAATATGTCTTCATCTATTATTCCCATCATTTCAATCCCGTTAAAAACATTTAAATCCTTTTTACCATTATGTGCTTTTATTGAATCATCAAGTACTCTTGCATTTATAGCTATTTCTAAAATTAATTTTGAAAATTCTTCCTCAAAAAAATATGAATAATCATTAAAAAGCTTGGAGGTCTTAAAGTCTTCAATATAGCCTTGACTATCGTTTAGAATACCCGAAAATCCAGTAAATAAATTAATTAGCCTGAATATATTTTTCTTCAATTCATAATTGTTAATAATATGTCTTTCTTGTTTAGGTAATTTCATAATTTTAAATATTTGTACCTAAATATAATAAAAACATTTACTTGAATAAAAAAAGCGGAACCTGAGTTCCGCTTTATAATGATATATGTTTCCAAATTATTTTAAAAAAGATCATTCAAGAATTTTGCTAATCTTAAACCTCCGTATAGAAGCTGTCTTTCCATTGTATCATTGAATTTATACTGATAATCGTATGCCAATTTTGAATCATTAGGAGTCTGGGCATAGATTTTATTGGCAATCTGGTGAGAATCGTACAACCAGTCTTCCACAGTTCCCGCTTGAATTTTTGCTACTTCATCCTTAGATTTGATATCCAGTAATTTTGAATATTCCGTATAGCTGTATTTTTGAGAATCTACCAATTTTCCGTCCCAAACCGAATGTAAATTTGTTTTTTCTCCAAAATAAGTGACGTTTATTTTATTTCCTCCTAAATCTTCAGCTCTTCCTACGTGTAAAGGCTGTGCCAGATCTCCCATGATATGGATAAGGAAAATTAAAGCAATTTTTCTGTCTTTTTCAGAAGTTTTTTCATCTTTAATCTGGCTTGATAACACTTTTACCTGAGTATATAAACTTGGTCCGGCCTGAGCTTCCAAATTTTTTTCAAAAGCTTTAAGATCTGTCTGTGGATCGATGTTTACATAATGCCAAGCTGAAGCCTGCTTCCATGCACCCGTCGTGTCAGATTTAATAAAGTCCGGCCAGTTTGCCCAATAGGCAAGGCGCTCTCTGCCCATAATTTTTTTAATTTCCCTTCTTGCCTTTCCGGAAAGGTGATTTTCTGCGATTTCTGCAATAATTCTGTGTCCCGTCAATCCCCACGCATATGAATAAAGCGAAGATGCCATGAAAGCTAAAATCAGAATTTTAGAATAAATACTTTTCATTGTAAATAACATTTTCAGGGTGCAAAGATACGGCTCACTTTTCGAAGTAGAATTACATATGAGATAATTCTTGTTGTAAGGGTGTTAATAAAATTTAATCTAAATAAGTGTTTTGTTAATTTATTTCTTATTTGTTTTGGAATAGCAGAAGAAATTTAAACTTAAATTTCGTTGTTTTTTTACCGTATTTTCACGGATATTTATATGGATAATACTTTTAATGGGATTAAATTAGTATTTTTAATATGAAATTATTTGAAAATATTTTTTCAATACTACGAGATATAGTACCTTTACATGCCCAAAATCACAGGAAATACTATGTATGAGAATCATATTGTAGAAATGAATTACAATAAGCTGCAGACAGATTTCAAAGCTGAAGCTGTGGCCGTTAATCTATTAAAATACCATAGAGCTGTAAGTAACATCTTTATTGACCGACTGGGAATTAATGACAGAGCTTACCTTAAGGACATAAAAGGTATTTCAAGTCATTTTTTAGGTTTTGATGAAGAAGTTTTTACCATAGAGACGTATCGGGAAGGCATTTACGATTATCTTCCTGAAGGATTGTTTCATCCGCCTTCATTGGGAGCTTCCAGAAAAAATATAGAAACCGTTGTTAAAGAAATCCGGAAGCAGAAAAGGGTAGAAGAAGATGCAAGAAAGTTTTTCAAACCATTTGAACTGGAGATTTTCTTTACCGAAATCAGTGCACTGCTAAAGGAATTCGATTTTGATATTTCAAGTGATACTGATTCTTTGCTGGATACTATAAGTGAGCTTTGGCCTTTAATTAAGATGCTTGACAAACAAAATGCCTATATCTTCATCTATATTTTACCGTTTTTTCATCAGATCAGAGGGGATAAAAGATGGTTTGAGAGATGTATGACGGCTTTTCTTCAGATTCCGGTAGAAGTCACTTTTGCTCCGAATGTGATAGACAACATAGAGGAGAATGACGATTCGATGCTGCTTGGAAATTCAAGATTGGGAGTTACTTATATCCCGAGCGGAAGTCATATGGACGGACAAAGAAACTGGGTGGTGAATATCGGACCTATTCCTTACTCCGATATGAAAAAGTTCATAGATGGCAGTCCATTTAGAAAAGTTCTTCATACATTATACGATTACTTTTTACCGGTAAGTGTAGATGTAAAAGAGAATTTCATCACAGAAAAGCAGGAATATTCTTTTGCTCTGGAAGATGATGAAAGAAATGCAAACCGCCTTGGTTACTCCACTTTCCTCTAAAATATTTTATTATATTTACAGATACCAACTTCATATATTATTAATTGAAAAAAGACAAATGGAAATCTCTTCAGTAAAAGGTATATTTTTAAGATATATTTTGATGCCTTTGATTGCAGTAATCATGATGATTATTTTGGGAATAATCAGAAGAAATAAGCCTGCCATCAAAATAAAGACCATCATTATCTATGTTCTTCTGTGCAGCTTGTGCATAGCAGTGCCCGGTTTTTTTGGTTTTGCCGGAAATACTTTTAATCCTTACTGGTATCTGATTGCTCAGATTATTTATCTTATTTTAGGGATTATCCATGTTAATCTTTTGGACAGATATTTTAAAAAGCATATTGATTCTTTATCTATGAGTATATTGTTTGAATCGGTGCTTTCTTTAACATGTATTGTATTCGGAGGTTATCTTTTTACCTTAATATTCAGCTGGATGAGCAAGGGAACAGGCTATCCTGTAATGGCTGCGACAAGTGTATTTATCTTCCTCGTTCCATTGGTATTTCATTATTGCTATGTTCAGTTTATCAGCATTCCTGTTGATATTTATAAAACCTGGAGATATTCGCCGGATCAGAAACTTCCGGATTTTGAAGGAGCAGACTTTGACAGATTGATGGTCCTGAATGTAGAATTAAGTAAAAATTTAGAAGAGTCCAATCGTTTCAGAATTAAAGCTAAAACCTTACCGACAGGTGTTACTTTCGGTGATTGGTTCTATAGAGTGGTGGATGATTATAACCACAAAAATCCGGGATCCATCATTCATCTTTCGGATAGTGAACAACAGCCTTACTACTGGATTTTTTACACCAAAAAATCATTTTTTAGTTTTAGAAAATATATCAATTTCGATCAGGATATTTCAGCAAATAGCATTTCAGAAAATGAAGTGGTCATTTGCAAAAGAGTAATTCAGCATGAAGAAGAAGGAATTGCTAAAAAATCATAACACACACAAATTTTAAAAGTATTTAATATGATACAGCCGATTAAACATTTTGCGATCAATTGGGTCGACGGAATGAAAGTTTCCCAGAGACATTTAAATGATCAGGATAATTTCTTAATTGATACCATCAGAGATTCCAATTCATTAGGGATTACCAATTATAATTACGGACTTTTACCTATTCCTAATGAATTTACCGACAAAACGATTTTTGATGTTCATAATACAGCAACAAATGATGTTCAGCTTGTTATAAAGCATTGTAGTGCGGTTACATTAGCCGGATACAGGGTAGAGCTTAATGACAGGAGAGTAAGCGTAAAGTCATTGGCAAAATCAATGAACGAGGAGCAGGCAGACGGAGAATATTATATTTTAATTTCAGTAAATCCTTTTGATAAAGTTCCTTTCGGAGATATTGATCCTGAAGAAATTCCGCCGAGACATCCGAATGCTCAATCCAATTACCATATAGAATTACTTCCGGTAACTTCTCTAAACAGCAGTTATTCAGGAGGAAACTATCTGATTGTAGGGAAGGTTGACTTAAAAGGAAATATTGCCCAGGTAGATTCGAATTTTATTCCGCCTTGTACTTCGGTTCAGAGCCATCCTGCGTTGTTGAACTATTATAATGGTTTTGCAAAATCTATCGGTAATTTACAGCAATATGCCTTTAAAATTATTCAGAAAGCCTCTCATAAAAACCAGAATACAGCATTAGCACAAAATGTTAAATTTTTATGTAATACGATGATAACGACTTTCGCGGATATGTATTTTCAGTTTAGAAATATCACGCCTTGGCAACCGCCGGTATTTCTGATTGAATCTTTTGCAAAACTAGCACTGAATTTATATAACGCTACACAAGTTCTGGTTCCTGCAGAATTGGAAGAAATGCTGAATTATAGCTTAGAATGGAGTGAAATTGCACCTCATACTTTGTTAAATCAATTATCAATTGTTGCAGAAACAAACTATGATCACCACAATTGCGGTGAACCGTTATTGTATATTCAGCAGATGTTGAGAAGTCTGGAAATAATCTTCTCCAAATTAAGCGAACTGGATTATATAGGTCAGCGAAAAGAGAACATTATTGTCAACGAACAGGAAGTTTCTTCCAATACCAATCCGAAAAGAGGTTGGAGTGTTTTGGATTAATTATCATACTATTAATAAAAGTAAATCCCGGACTTATAAATTCGGGATTTTTTATGTAAAATTGTTTTAAGAATATTCAAAAAAATATGAACATAGATATAATAAGACAGGACATCAGAGGATTATCAGACGGGAAAATGTTTCTGAACAATGCAGGTTCTTCATTAATGCCAAGACAGGTTGTAGATGCGATGATGGATTATTTAAAGCAGGAGGAACAATTCGGAGGATATGAAGTAGCCAATAAAAATGCTGAATTATTGGAAAGTTTTTATGATGAAACGGCTAAACTGATTAATTGCAAATCTTCAAATATTGCTTTTGCCACAAGTGCTACAGACGCTTATACAAAGGCATTATCCAGTATCATTTTTAAAGAAGGAGATGTGATCATTACAACGATTGACGATTATATTTCCAATCAGATTACATTTATTTCGCTGCAGAAAAAATTAAAATTAAAAATTATCAGAACAAAAAATCTTTCAGACCATGAACTTGATTTGGAAGATCTGGAAGAATTAATTAAAAAGTATACCCCTAAATTAGTTGCTGTTACTCATATTCCAACAAATTCAGGACTGATTCAGGATGTTGAAGGTGTCGGAAAAATCTGTAAAAAATATGGTATTTTGTATCTTGTTGATGCCTGTCAGTCTGTTGGACAGCTCTTTGTAGATGTTGAAAAGATTGGCTGTGATTTTCTGACGGCAACCGGAAGGAAATTTATGAGAGGACCACGAGGAACAGGATTTTTATATGTTTCGGATAGAATTCTGGAACAGAATTATGCTCCCTTACTCTTAGATATGAGAGGTGCCAACTGGACGGAGTATGATAATTATGAATTATTTAAAACGGCAAAACGATTCGAGCATTGGGAAGTTTCCTATGCATCTTTACTGGGTTTTACTGAAGCTTTAAAATATGCCAATACGATCGGAATACATGCTATTGAACATTATAACAAAGGCTTGTCTGAGAAACTGCGGGAAAATTTGAGAGATCGTGGTTTCCAGGTTTGGGATCAGGGAAATCACCTTAGCAGCATTATTACTTTTTGCGGTCCGGATGGAGACTTAGAAAATATTCAAAAAGTTTTGAAAGAAAATAATATATTCTTTTCAGTGACTTATAAAAATTCAGCTTTAATAGATTTTACCAATAAAAATATTAACGGAATTGTAAGATTGTCACCACATTATTTCAACACGGTTGAAGAAATCGAAAAAGTGTCGGAAATTTTAAATAATAGCTTGAAATAGGTATTCCATTGACTTATCGAAAATATTTCAGTAAAGGCCTATGGAATTACAGGTATAAAAAATAGATTGAACTGTGTTTCAATCTATTTTTTTACTAATATTTTATCAGTAGCTTTTCTGCTTAGAATCTCATTCTTCCCGTCAATTTCAATAGTAATTGATTTATCGAAACTTTCAATTTTGATGACCTTGATCTTTTTATTCAAAAGCAGATTTCTCTCTGTTAAATAATTAAGAAAAGCATCGTCAGAAAGGGTAACAGAAGTAAAAACGACCACTTCTCCAGGTTCGCAATTGCTTAATTTTTGTAAATCCTGAGCAATGATATTGCCGTCTTTATCGGGAATAGGCTCTCCATGAGGGTCAAATTTCGGATAATTGAGAATTTCATCCATTTTATCAAAGAAAATAGTAGAATGTACGTGTTCTAACTGCTCTGCAATCTCATGGACATTTTCCCAACCGAAATTCATTTTTTTTACCAGAAACATTTCTGTGAGCCTGTGCTTTCTTACTACCAAAGCCGCTTCGCGATGCCCTTTTTCAGTAACGATAAGCGGTTTATAGGTTTCATAGATTACCCAGCCCTTTTCAGCAAACTTCTTCATCATATTGTTAACACTCGGCATTTTCACCGTTAAGAATTTGCTGAGCTCATTAATCGTTACTTTGCTTTCTGTATCAACCAAATGAAATAATGCTTTCAGATAGTTTTCTTCGGTTAATGTTGTTTTCAAAATGTTAGATGATTTTCATTACAAATCTAACAAAATATTATGAATTACTAATTGTTGTTATTTTAAGTTTTTTTAATTTTACTTTATGAAATTTTCATTCAAAAACGATTATTCGGAAGGTTGCCACTCTAATATTCTAAAGACTCTTTTAGAGCATAATACCGATCAGCAGGCCGGGTATGGAGAAGATCAATATTCTTTACAGGCTAAAGAGCTCATTAAACAAAGAATAAAAAAATCAGATTCAGAGATCTATTTTGTTTCCGGCGGAACTCAGGCCAATTTATTGGTAATTTCTTCCGTTTTAAGACCTTATCAATGTGCTATTTCAGCATCTACAGGACATATTCTCAATAATGAAACCGGAGCTATTGAAGCAACGGGACATAAAATTTTAAGCATAGAAAAGGAGGATGGAAAACTGGCTCCTGAAGATATTATTCCGGTTCTTGAAAACCATAGAAATATTCCGCATCAGGTAATGCCGAAGCTGGTTTATATCTCGAATTCTACGGAGCTGGGAACTATATATACCTTAAAAGAATTAGAAAATCTTTCGAAATTTTGCAGGGAGAATAATTTATATCTTTTTATGGACGGCGCAAGATTGGGACATGGTCTAACTTCCGAAATCAGCGATCTGACATTGGAAAAAGTTGCGGAACTGACTGATGTTTTCTATTTAGGCGGAACTAAAAACGGTGCATTAATTGGAGAGGCAATTGTAATTAATAATAAAGAGCTCCAACAGGATTTTGCTTTTAATATTAAACAAAAAGGAGCTTTATTGGCAAAAGGAAGACTATTAGGAATTCAGTTTTTAGAACTGATGAAAAATGATCTTTATTTTGAGTTGGCAAAGCATGCCAATCAGCAAGCCATGAAAATCAAAAATGCAATGCAGGAAAGGGGAGTACAGTTTTTATCCGACACCTATACCAATCAGATTTTCCCGATTCTAAGTAATGATGTAATTCAAAAGCTCTCAGAGAAATTTGAATTTTATGTCTGGAAGAAAATAGATGAGAATTTTTCGGCTATCCGTCTTATTACTTCCTGGAATACTGATGATGAGCCCGTTAATGAATTTATTGAAATTATTAAAACGGAACTATAAAAAAATGCAACTTGATAAAGTTGCATTTTTAATTTATTTCAAAGCTTTATTAACAAGATTGCAATCAGCAGTTTCCAGTTTTTGGCCATCTTTATAGCTGATGTTTTTTTCACTGGCATATTTTATCTGTCCGTTTTCTTCTTTGTGAGCTCCGATACCTTCTACCAAAGTATTATCATCTTTTTGAATAAAGAAAATATCTCTTGCGCTTTTTTTGCCTTCAGATTCGAATTCATACGTCAGTTTTAAGGTATCTCCCGATTTATAGCCGGAAATATCTCCTTTATTGCTGTCTTTTTCGAAGTTTTTGTAAGACATTTTTCCAGTAATGGTTCCCAGATTATCATCAATACTTGCAAATACAGAATCTTTTCCGGTAACTCCCATGTAGCAGAACGATTTTGGTCCTAAAGTATCAACTACTTTTTCAGTAGTTGCAGTAGAATCTGTTTCTGCTTTTGGAGCTGCTGTTTCTGTTTTTTTATTACAATTCATTAAAAAAACAGATAGTGTACTTAGTAAGATTAACTTTTTCATATTCCTTTTGTTGTATTAGCTAAATTTCGAAGTTGCTAAAATAATCATTTTATTATTGAATTGGTATTAAAAGTTATACCTTCAAACATCCCCGGAAACCCCTGGCTGCATAATAAGAATCAGCTCCGTTGTGATAGGTGAAAACAGTGTTGTAACGTCGGTCACAGAAAATAGCTCCTCCCAATTCTCTTATTAATACAGGAGTTTTTACCCAGCTCGAAGTTTTCAGATCAAATTTTCCTAATTCCTGAAGCTGACGGTACTGTTCTTCTGTTAACAATTCGATGCCCATTTCAGAAGCTTTATCGACTGCATTACTTTCCGGTTTGTTGGCTTTTCTGCTTTCCCATGCAGGATAATCATAACACAGGCTTCTGCGTTTAGGGCTTTCTGGTGAACAATCAAAGAAGAAATATTCATCTGCTTTTTTATCATAACCGACAACATCAGGTTCACCTTCGGTTTCTTCCATTTCGTTTAAAGACCAAAGTTTGTCCGGATTTTTCTGCAGTTTTGATTGAATTTTTTCCCAATCCAAATTTTTATGACGATGCATATTTTTCTCAAAACGGGTTTTCAAAATCTTCAAAAGTTCTTCGGCTTGTTCCGAGGTCAGTTTCTTTTTCATATCTTTAGTTTAAGTGTTTAATGATTTACGGAAATTTTCCTATCGACAGGTCTAAAATACCAGGAAATAACAACTAATATAAGCAATAAAACTGCAGGAAATGTCTTGCTGACCGGATCATTGACAATAATATGCGAAATGACAGCTCCCGACATTACAAAGAAAAACCCTGAGTAAGCCCATTCTTTTAATAAAGGAAATTTCGGAATTAAAATTGCAATAACGCCTAAGATTTTCCATACTCCAATGATAGTCATTAGATAAGAAGGATAGCCCAGATTTGTAAAATTGGCTAGTTCGTCCTTATTTTTCATGAGCTGCACAATGGCTGTTGAAACCATTCCCAGAGCCATCCAAAGCGTAAAAACCCAATAGATGATTTTATTTCTTTTCTGAAATTTATTTTGTGTTTCCATTTTTATCTGTTTTTAAATTTAATCATTCAACCCATTTCCATTAAGAATTTCCGGAATGTATTTTTCAATTCTGGCTGCTCTGGTTTTGGATTGTTTGGCGGAAGAAAAATAGAGTAGGTAAGCACGTTGCCTTCCTGGTGTTAAAGCTTCAAAAGCTTCTTTTAATGCTGAGTTTTCATTCAGTTTCTGTTGAAATTCTTCAGGCATTTCAAACTCCTTGGTCTTCTTCATCTCGACTTTTGCACCTGATTCTTCAATTTCAACAGCTTCAAATAGATATGATTTAATAACTTCTTTTAAATCAATAATTTGCTGTAAATTAGTAAAGCGGATTTGTCTTGCAGCCTGCACGTTTTCAGTTTGTTGGATTAAGATGTTTTCAGGATCTTTCATTAAAGCACCTTTGAAAAAGAGTAGTGCACAATATTCTTTAAAACCGTGAATTAAGAATATATTTTTTCCCTCATAAGTATAACATGGACATCCCCATTTCAAATCTTCTACAAGCTCGGTTTCTAATGCAATTGCTCTTAATTTTTCGAATTCTTTTTGCCATTGTGTGGCCTTATCAAAGAAGAAATCAACTTTTGGGTTCATATATTTTGGTTTATGGTGTTCCGGGATACAAGTTGCTATATTATTTAATGGTTCCAACCTCGAATCTCGTATCCCGCATCTTGTTATTTAAATAATTCTTGCAGACGGTTATGGGCCATATTGATGCCTTGTGCGAAAGGTAATTTCAACATCTGATCTCTGAAATCCACTGATTTATAAATCGTCTGAATGGTTATTTTGCTGATATCATCCGTAATTTTTTCAAATTCTAAAAATTCAAGCTGAACTGGAAAAGGCGTATTTTCCATTTGAAAAGTTCTTATAATTTTCTCATTCTGAATAATTTCATGAATGGTTCCATTGGCGCTGAAAACTACGTCGCCTTGAGGATTTGAGGTCTCAAAACGGTAGCTTCCGTGTTGTTTATTTTCAAATTTTGTCACCTTTGTTCCCATCCATTGTTCAAAAAGTTCAGCTTCTGTATAAGCTTTGAACAATAATTCAACGGGCAGGTCAAATTCTCTGGTGATGAAGATTTCCTGTTTTCCATCTTCGGCGTGTATTTTGGTTCTCAGTTCCATATTTCTATTTTTTTGATTGGTAACTTTTCATCAGGTCTTCAAGCTTGTTAAATCTGTCGTCCCACATTTTGCGGAAGGGCTCGATAAAGTCTGCAATTTCTTTCATTTTTGCAGGGCTTAAATGGTAGATAATCTCACGGCCGTTTTGTTCAGATCTTAATAATTCACATTCTGTAAGGATTTGAAGATGTTTTGAAACAGTAGGTCTTGCAGTATCAAAATTCGAAGCAATTGCACCAGCTGTCATAGATTGAGTGGCAACCAACATCAATATGGATCTTCTGGTAGGATCTGCAATGGCCTGAAATACATCTCGTCTTAAATTCATTGTGTAGTTATTTGACTATAAATTTAAATGAAGTTATTTGGCTACGCAAATTTTATTGATGATTTTTTTTATTAAATTTTAAATTTTGACAGATTGCTGTGAGTTTACACAATGCTATAATATTATTCAAAACTAAACTATAAGTAATCCAGTTTTTAATATACCGAGTTTTTCCCGAGCTTAAATCGTACAGCGGAATCTCAGCAGTTTTTAAAATATTGAAGAAAATGATTGGAGGAAATAAAGTTTGTACCAAATAGAAAAGAGGGCTTCTCGAAAATAGAAAAGTGCGGAAAATAGCAAAGTAAACTCTCCCATATTCAGATTATAAAAATCCTATAATTTATATTATGTTAAATTGTATTTATGACCCATAATCTATAATAGCACTGCTATTTAAAATTGCCTACATAATAAATTCAACATCTTTATATCCCATTCAACGACTCATTTTGCCCGTTCACCGAAAAATCTCTCAATTCAGCAACATTCCATCCGAACTTTATATCATCAAAAAAGAACAACTTAAATCTCACTATTATGAAAACAAAAATCGGAATTACAGAAAAAAACACACAAGCTGTTGCAGATCAATTGGCAAAACTTTTAGCTGATGAAACTGTACTTTATATCAAAACAAGAAACGCACACTGGAATGTCACCGGAGATAATTTCCACGCCAATCACATTTTTTTCGAAGAGCAATACAAACAATTGGATGAACTGATTGACAGCGTTGCAGAACGTATGCGTAAAATAGGACATTATGCCCCTGCAACAATGAAAATCTATCTTGAATTAACCCATCTTACAGAATACAGCGACAGAACCAACGACGGTTTAGGCTATATGAAAGACCTGTTGAGCGACCACGAAAGCATCATTGAATTCCTACGAGGAAACATCACCCCTTTTGCCGAAGAATTCAAAGATTACGGAACCAGCGATTTCATTACGGGATTGATGGAAACCCACGAAGAAATGGCCTGGATGATCCGTTCATATTTCAGATAATTGGGAAAAGAAAAAAGGAATAATTATATTTGTGTAAAATCATAAATAACTATCCCTATGAAAGCTTTAATCGTCGATGACAACGACATTGCAAGAACAACATTATCACATTTGGCAAAACAAATTCCGAGTCTTACAATTGTCAATGAATTTTCCAACGCGATTGAAGCTTACAATTATCTGCAGACCCATCCTGTTGATCTAATTTTCTTAGACATCGAAATGCCTGAAATGTCAGGGATAGAACTCACCAAAAATCTCTCAGGAAAAGAAACGATCATCATTTTCACTACATCTAATAAAGAATATGCACTCGAAGCTTTTGAACTTAATATCGCAGATTACCTGTTAAAACCTGTGATGCCGGCAAGATTTTTACAGGCAGTTAGCAAAGCACAGGCTATTCTTGAAAGCCGAAAGGAAAATGTAGAAATCACAAAAGACGAGTTTCTTTTCGTACGGGATTCCAATATTACAAGACGCCTGAAACTGGATGATATTTTGTATGCAGAAGCAATGGGCGACTACGTTAAGTTCTATACAAGAGAAAAAATGTTTGCTATCCACGGCAAGATGAAAACGGCGGAAGAACGTCTACCGAAAGATTATTTCATCAGAGTTCATCGATCTTACATCGTTTCTGTCGGTAAAATTGATACGCTTCAGGACGGCGGAATTATGATTAACGGAAAATTCATTCCTGTTGCAGATGCATACAGAAAAGCACTCAATACGAGAATGAATGTTTTTTAGGATTTGGGCAGCTTAATCCGCCTTCCGCTCCCGCTTTTTTGTCATTGCGAACGAAGTGAAGCAATCTGTTGAACTATTCAGCAATCGCAATGACAAAAAGAGCTCCGCTCAAGCCGGGCTGAAACAATTCGCCGTTCCAATTGCAATGCAAAAATTCCCCTCTTTTGGAGGGGTGGCGAAAATTCGAAGAATTTTTGACGGGGTGGTCAACAATAATTTTAAAGTCAATATAACAGACTTATGAAAAAGATATCCTCAGTAATGAACAACAAGCGCTTCAGCTATTTTATCATCCTCACATTTATTGCGGGGTCTCTCCTATTGATTGCAGTTCAGATCAATTCAGCCCAAAATACGAAGGAACTTATCCGTAACAATAACAAACTTCTCGAAGAATTACGTTCAAGCAACCATTTGCGTGAAATTGACCGTGATATTTTAGGCGTTGAAAGCAGAATCAGAGCCTCCATTGCAACCAATGACACCACTCACCTTGAAGGAATCGACCAAAAGATCAATCAGATAGAAAACTTTTTAGATTCCCTTTCCAAAGACAATGCCGATGCGGAAGAAGAAAGATTAATTCACCGATTGAGTATTCTCGCGATGGACAAGAAAACAACGAAGGACAAATTATTGCTTCGTTATCATACCCTCGGAAATATGGACGATCAGACTTCCATTGCTAATCCAAGAGCCAGAAAAATATCGAACGAAATCACTTCTATTACCGCAAAGATCTATGAAAGTCGAAAAATTCATATGGTAGATCTCAGCAAAAAAAACGAGGAAATGGGACAGAAAGCCAGATTGTATGATATTTCCTTGCTGATTCTTTTGATCTTAAGCGGATCTATCGTTGGCTATCATATTCTTCGCCAGTTTAAACGTCAAAGATTGCTGATCCAGGAATTGGATGTTGCGGAGAAAAAAGCTTCGGTTGCCGCACAGACCAAAGAAAATTTTTTAGCCAATATGAGCCACGAAATCAGAACACCTCTGAGCGGAATCTTGGGCTTTACGAACCTTTTGCAGAAAAGACCATTGGATGAAACTTCAAAAGAATTTGTATCATCCATTCAACGCTCAGGAGAAAATCTGATGGCCATTATCAATGATATCCTGGATTTATCAAAAATCGAAGCCGGAATGATGCGTATCACCAAAGGAATATTCAGTATCAATGGGTTGGTGAATTCGGTAGAAACATTTTTTGTGGAGCGTGCCAAAGAAAAAGGATTAACGATCTCCAGCAAAATAGATCCATCTATTCCCGACACTTTAAATGGTGATGCAACGAGACTCACTCAGATTTTGGTTAACCTCATTGGAAATGCTATTAAATTTACACATCAGGGGCGCATTACTATTGAGATCTACAATAAGCATCAAACTGAAAATGAAGTTGTTGTAGGTTTTAAAGTCTCAGATACAGGAATTGGAATCGATAAAGAAAAACTTAGCGAAGTCTTTGAAAGATTCAACCAGGGCGAAGATTCTACAACAAGAAATTATGGCGGAACCGGACTTGGCTTATCCATTGTGAAAAGTTTAATTCAATTGCAAAATGGGGACATTGAGGTAATGAGCGAACAGGGAAAGGGCACGACTTTTCATTTTTACATTCCTTATGCCATTGCGGGAGAACAGATTAACGTAATTCCTGCAGTGGATACACAATATTTTAAAGATAGATCCAATACACCTTTGAAAGTTTTGGTCGTGGATGATAATGCGATCAATCAAAGTCTGATGAAACATCTACTATCGCAATGGAACATCGATTTTGACACTGCAAACAACGGTCTGGAAGCAGTAGAATATCTTAAAAATAATGATTGCGATCTGGTTTTAATGGACATTCAGATGCCACAAATGGACGGCTATACTGCAACACAAAAAATCCGTGAAGAATTGAACCTGAACCTTCCAATTATTGCAATGACCGCACACGCATTGGCTGGAGAAAGAGAAAAATGCCTGAGCCGAGGCATGAACGAATATATTTCCAAACCGGTCAATGAAGATGAATTATTTAAATTAATTTCAGGTTTCGGATTAAAAAAAGATAAAAATAAGGAAGCAGAAATTAAAGAAGAAGTTACTGTTTATCAATATATTGATCTTACTTACATGAAGTCTATCAGCAATGGTGACAAAGATTTTGAAAGAACTGTCACACAGCAGTTTTTAGACAAAATTCCGTATCATATTCAGGAAATGGAATCGGCTTATGAAAACGCAGATTTTACGATTGTAAAACTGAGAGCGCATGATCTGAAATCCAGTGTTGCCATCATGGGATTATTACCTTTATTAGAAGAAAAACTGGAGTTTTTGGAAATGACTTCCGCACAAAACCAGCAATCAGCAGAAGCTTTGAAAATGGTACAGAGTATTATCACATCATCACTTTCAGAAGCTGAAAAATTTTTACATCAATTACAAAATATTAAATCTTAAACAATGAATTTATTTAGTCCTATACAACTACGCAGTCTTGAACTTAAAAACAGGATTGTATTATCTCCCATGCAGCAGTACAGCGCAAAAAACGGAATTCCCGGTAACTGGCATCTTGTCCATTTAGGAAGCCGTGCTGTCGGTGGCGCCGGTCTTATCCTTACCGAATGCACCGCCGTTTCTCCCGAGGGTTTAGCCACTTTAAGCGATGTGGGAATCTGGAACGACGAGCAGCAAAATGCCTGGAAAAACATTGTGGGTTTTGTCCACGAGCAGAATGCTAAAATAGGGATTCAGCTTTGGCATTCCGGAGGAAAAGGAAGCCTAAAGCATCCCAACGAAAGAATGAAACCTCTTACTGTAGAAGAAGGCGGATGGATTGTAAAGTGTTCCTCACCCACAGAAATTAACGGAGTGATTCCTCAAGAGTTATCCGTTGCAGAAATTCAGGAGCTTAAAAATAAGTTTGCCCAAGCTGCTGTAAGAGCGGTGGAAGCTGGTTTTGATACGATTGAGCTTCACGCAGGACACGGTTATCTTTTTCATCAGTTTTATTCAGCATTAATCAATAAAAGAACAGATGAATACGGTGGAAGTTTTGAAAACCGAATCCGCTTTTTAGTGGAAACTGTTCAGGAAGTGAGAAAAGTGATTCCTGAAACAATGCCTTTACTTGTAAGAATCTCTGCTGTAGATTATGTAGAAACCGAGGAAAGCTGGACACTTGATAACAGCATCCGGCTTGCAGAAATCCTTAAAAAGGAAGGTGTAGATTTTATTACCGCATCAGGCGGTGGCTTTACCAATGTAAGCAAAGACAGAGTTTTTCCGGGTTATCAGATTCCTTTTGCTACTGCTATTAAAGAAAAAACAGGGCTTTTAACAGGCGCTGTCGGAATGATCACGTCTGCAAAACAAGCTAACGAAATTATCAGCGACAACAAAGCAGACCTGGTTATCATTGCAAGAGAGCATTTGAGAGATCCTTATTTTGCAATTCACTCTGCAATCGAACTGGAGCTTGATACAGAAATCCCTTGGCAATACAAAAGAGCCTTTTAAATTTGTAAAAAAACTGATGATATGGAAAATCAAGGTGCATCCGTAGTAATTTCACATCATATCCTGGATGGAAAACAGCAGGAATACGAACAATGGCTGGATGAAATTGTTCCTTTAACCCGAGATTCAAAAGGTTTCATAGACCATCAGATTGTACGTCCAATTAAAGGTCTTACCTTTGTCTATACTGTTATTATCAGATTTGATACGATTGAAAATCTCCGAAGCTGGATGGATTCTGATGCCCGTAAAAGACTCATTGACAAAGCTGCACCACTGTTCAGAAAAAATGACTATTATAAAATAAAATCCGGGCTAGATTTTCTTTTTGAAACCGAAAATGAAACAAAGGTTCCTGTACGTTGGAAGCAGTTTCTAGTAACCTGGTCAGCCATTTATCCTTTGTCATTGCTGATTCCATTGGTACTTCTCCCCTTTTTAAGGTTGTTAAAAATTCCTGCTAATCATTATTCAGACGGACTTCTGATTTCAGGATGTATTGTCTTCCTGATGGTTTTTGTTGTAATGCCTAATTATACAAAGCTGATCAGAAAATGGCTTTTTAAATAGTATTAATCATATAAAAATCACTGTAAAATGCAGTGATTTTTTTGTTTATAATAAAGGCTTCTCGCTTTTGTCATTCCGTAGGAATCTCAACAAAGTATTTAAATAATAATTTAGATTCCTACGGAATGACAAAAGTGATATATATTAAAGTTACTATTTCTTTCTATTCGTTAATAAATATAAGTACGCATCCAACGACAGTTTTCGCCTGTTCATCGAACTCCAGTTGATTTTCCATTGAGTTGCCTGTAGCTTTACATCATCAATTAATACAAACAATTAAAACCAAAACATTATGGAAATTCTACAAACACCGGAAAACGCATTGTCTCACTCAAGCGTAACCGCTATTATCAATACACCATTCGAAAAAGTTAACATCGCAGATTGGTTATTAAATTTACCCGATGCCGAATATCAAAGATGCTCAACCCAGCACATAGGAGCAGCTATTTCTACCACTTTCGACGGCGAACCGGTTTCGCTAAATGTTGAAACAATCGGAGATGCTTTGATGGTTCAGCATTATGTAGCCACAGCTTATCGCCCGGATTACTGCAGAATGTTATCAATCTCCGATTCCATTACCAAAAACGGAAGAACGAAAGTTCAGGTTTTATGGGAACTGAAAGCGACAAAAATTGATGACAGCACGACTTTGTACACCAACGAAATTCACGCAACGGCAACGCCGGAAATGTTTGAATATCTAAAAGAACACAATGTAAATCTTGCTGATGCAGCCGCATCAAGACAAGCTGCTTCCGACGCTCATAACCACGAAGAAACACCTAACTTTGCAAAAAGTATCGAAAACAAAGCATTGACAGGCAAATACAATCAGCCTTTTTAAAATCAACATGATATATTAATTAAAATCATTGGGGTTCATCCAGTGATTTTTTTTAGTTTAAAAACAACTGTTTTGCAACCAGACAACTTTGCATTTTGTTTCCCGCAAACTTGTTTGGAATAAAATGCATTTTACATTAGTTTAAAACAATCCTGTTTGTAACCAGACAACTTTGCATTTTGTTTCCCGCAAACTTGTTTGGAACAAAATGCATTTTACATTAGTTTAAAACAACCCTTTTTGTAACCAAATAACTTTGTGTTTTATCTCCTGCAATCTGTTTTAAACCAAATGCATTTTACATTAGTTTAAAACAATCCTGTTTGTAACCCGACAACTTTCAATTTCTTATGCAACGATTCACCATCTGTCTCATCATAAAACTCAACGACTGATTTTGCCTGTTCACCGAATAGAAACTGAAAAAAGCCAGATTTGGAAGTAGCTTTACTATAGAAATTAAGAACAAGAGATAATCACTAAAAAGTAATAATATTATGAATACTTCAACTTTAAGCTTCAAATATGAGTTGGAAAAACAAAATCCCCGTACTAATGACGGTGGAACTACAAGAGGTGCTTCTGTAAAAGATTTCCCCGCTTCTATCGGTATTGCCGGAGTTTCTATGAGACTGCAACCCGGAAGTATGAGAGAATTGCACTGGCACGCCAACGCAGCAGAATGGGCGTATGTGATTTCGGGGACAGTGCGTACCACCATCATTCATCCTGACGGAAAAAGTTATATCGATAATTTTGAACCGGGAGATGTATGGTATTTCCCAAAAGGTTACGGTCACTCGATCCAGGCGACAGGAACGGAAGAATGTCATTTCATTCTGATCTTTGATAACGGTAATTTTTCCGAAGACCATACGTTCAGCGTTACAGATTTTGTTTCAAGCGTACCGCCGGAAATTGCCGCTCAGAATTTAGGATTAACCCTTGAAGAAGTGGCAGCGTTACCACAAAAAGAAGTTTATTTCGCAGCAGGAATTGTTCCGGACGAAATGTCATTTGTGGCCACAGCAAGACCTGAAGAATCTGATATACAACTCACCAATCTTCACCGTTATCCACTGCATTCTCAGCAGCCAAGAATTATTCCCGGAGGAGGTTTACAGAGATTGGTAACGAGTAAAGAGTTTCCCATCAGCAAAACAATGGCTGGTTCTGTTCTGGAGCTTCAACCCGGTGCTTTAAGAGAAATGCACTGGCATCCGAATGCTGATGAATGGCAGTACTTTATTTCCGGACAGGCCGAGATGTCGGTTTTCTTAGCGGAAGGTACGATTGTTACGGAGCAGTTTAACGCTGGTGATGTCGGTTATGTTCCGATGGGAGCCGGACATTACATCAAAAATACAGGCGATACGGTCTGCAAAGTATTGATTGGATTCAACAGCGGAACATATGAATCCATTGATCTAAGCGAATGGCTGGCCGGAAATCCGAAAGATGTTGTCGTAACGAACTTTGGTTTGAAGGAAGGCGAAATTGAGAAATTCCCTTCGGAAAAAATATTTATTCAACCTAGAAAATAACGATTTTGATTGCGGAAAAATCTCTTCTGTCTTCCGAAGAAATCAAAGTACAGGAGAAATTGGCCATCTTTTTAGCATTCATCGCAGGATATACCGACGCAACGGGATTGATCAAATGGAAGACCTATGTTTCCTTTATGAGTGGAAATACCACGCAATTGGGAGCGGCTTTTTCCAGTGAGAAATTCGGAGTCATCATTACATCAGTCACGGTAATTGGAAGTTTTTTAATTGGAATTTATGCCGGAGCCTGTTTATCATTATGGAAAAAATGCAAGGTTAAAAGCATCGTTTTTTATATTGTTTCGGGAATTTTGATTCTTTATACTTTTATTAATTATTACTGTCAAATTCCTGTGATTCCTTCGATTGCCATCATCGGTTTTGCAATGGGAATGATGAATACGATTGTAACATCTGTCGGAACCCTGAAAGTGAATACAGATTTTGTAACCGGAACATTGAACAGCCTTGCTAAAAATATGGCAATATTCACGATGAGTAATGATGAAAATGAGAAGAACGAGGCTAAGGAAAATGCAATCTATCTCTTGCTTTTGTGGATGGGCTTTTTGTCAGGCGCTGTGACGGCTCCCTTCTTACTAAGTATATTGAAAAACTGGATTTTGCTTTTACCTGCAGTTTTATTGCTAACTTGTAGAGGATTAATTTTCAATTCAATAACACCCAAAAACTAAATATTATGTTACAAAAAGGCACTGTTGCTCCCGATTTTACATTGTTTGCAACACCAGACCAGAAAGTCACTTTATCTGAATTTAAAGGAAGAAATGTCATCCTCGCTTTTTATCCCGCAGACTGGAGTCCGGTTTGCAGCGACCAGATGGCTTTATACAACGAAACTTTGAAGTTCTTCCATAAATATGACGCAGAACTCTTTGGAATCTCTGTGGACAGCAAATGGTGTCATCTTGCTTTTTCACAATCCAGAAACTTACATTTTCCATTGTTGGCTGACTTTGAAGCGAAAGGAGAAACAGCAAAAAAATACGGCGTTTACGATGATGAGGAAGGAGAATGCAAACGCGCATTATTCGTCATTAACAAAGATGGCATTATCGAATGGAGCTACCTATCTCCTACCGCCATCAATCCCGGCGCAGACGGAATATTAGAAGCTTTAGAAAATCTTAACACAAAATAATTATGTCACTAAAACCATCAGTCAGCACAACTGACCACGCCCAAGGTAACGACAATGCCGACCTTGTGATTGTAGAATACGGCGATTATCAGTGTCCGTATTGCGGAGCCGCTTATCCTATTTTGAAAGAATTAATGAAAGAATTCGGAAGTCAGGTAAAATTTGTTTTCAGGAATTTTCCTTTGTCGGAAATGCATCAATATGCAAGACCTGCCGCAATCGCAGCTGAAGCCGCCAATCTTCAGGGAAAATTCTGGGAAATGCACGATGCGATCTACGAAAATCAGGGATCTCTGAATGAACTATTCTTATTTGAGCTTGCAGAAAAAATAGGATTAAATGTTTCTCAGTTCAAAACAGATATTCGAAAAGCTGAGCTGGAAGAAAAAGTAGATTCGGATTTTGAAAGCGGAATTATGAGCGGTGTGAACGGAACACCTTCATTCTTCGTTAACGGTAATAAATTCAACGGCAGTGCGATGGATTTGTTTCAGCTGATACGTGAGAATGCGGTTGATTAACCACAAAAGGACTTTTAAGCAGTTTGTACTGCCCAAATAATTTTATATCAAATGAACGATTTTAACTTAGGTTAAGATACATTGAATTTAGCCGACCTACATTTGCTAAAGAATTAAGACAACAAAATATTAATCACAACAATAAAAAAAGTAAATTATGAGCACACTAAAATTAAAAGACGGAACAGAGATTTTTTACAAAGACCAAGGCCAAGGACCAGTATTGATGTTTCATCACGGATGGCCATTATCTTCAGACGATTGGGACGCACAGGTTATTTTCTTCCTTCAGAGAGGTTACAGAGTCGTTACCCACGACAGAAGAGGTCACGGAAGATCCAGTCAGAATATTTATAACCACACGATTGAACAATATGCTTCTGACGCTGCAGAACTGGTTGAATTTTTAGGTCTGAAAGATGTAATTCATATCGGTCACTCTACAGGGGGGGGTGAAGTGATCCGTTATGTGAACAAATATGCTAACGGAAGAGCGAAAAAAGCTGTGCTAATCAGTGCGATTCCTCCAGTAATGGTAAAAAGTGAAACGAATCCTGACGGTGTTCCGATTGAAGTTTTTGATAACATCCGAGACCAGACGATGAATAATAGGAATCAATTCTATTATGATTTGACTTTCCCGTTTTACGGTTATAACAGAGAAGGAGCAAATATAAAAGACGGAATTCAGAGAAACTGGTGGAGACAAGGATTAATGGGAGGAATTGTAGCTCATTACGACGGAATCAAAGCTTTCTCTGAAACAGATCTAACGGAAGATCTTAAAGCCGTGGATATTCCTGTTTTAGTTATGCATGGTGAAGATGACCAAATCGTTCCTATTGCGAATGCGGCATTAAAATCAATTAAATTATTAAAGAACGGAAAACTGATTACCTACCCAGGTTTCCCTCACGGAATGCCGACTACAGAGCACGAAACTATTAATAAAGATTTGTTGGAGTTTATAGAAAGCTAACAATAAGGCAATCTCCATGAAAGCAAAAACCTTCTTTAAAATCATTAAAGAAGGTTTTTTATTTTTTTTAAAATTTATTCTGGTTATTCCTAAAACAGACATCTCCAATTTTAATAATAAAAAAACCGCTCTTTTAAAGAGCGGTTATACCATACTAAACTTAATTTTTTCTTAACAAGTAGATCCGCAAGCAAGTACTTTGATCGTAACAATACCGTTAACAACGCACTGAACATTGCATAATGTAGTTCCTACAACACCAACAGTACCTGTAACAGCACCGCCAACTGTTCCTACTACGCCACCTACAACACCACCAACTACTCCTCCTAGACCACCAATAGCACCACCTACGGCACCAACAGTACCTGTAACAACACCAGTAATGTTGTCTAGTAGCCCGTTTCCTGAAATAGTTTTCAACTCATTTCTGTTTAATTTTTTCAAATTTTTCATGTGATTGTAATTTATATGATTAATACATCACTAAGATATGAATAATAATGATATGTTTATATCTTTTTATAAAAAATAATTATTTTTTTTTATGATTTAATATTTCGTTAATATAATTGATATTTTATGTGAATTTCACTTTTTTTGCTATTTCGTTGATTTTCTAAATGTTAAAAAATGTGAAAGTATAGTTTGAGCTGTTTTTAAGTTTAATTTTTTTTTACTAATTGAATTTCTATTTCATAAATGGAATACAGCGTCTTTTTATAGATACAAAAGTGTTGTTTCAGGGAAGATCTAACAGCTTTTAGTTGCCTGTTTATTTTACTTTTTGAGCCAGGATTGATTGTCTTTGTTCTCAGATCTCTTTTTTCCGTTATCAAAATTGTAAGCAAACCCAACTCCCAATGTTTGTTTCAGCTGTGTCTTCTCGATCTGGTTATGATCATACAGTAAATCTAAAGTAACATTCGTAGAGATAAATTTATTGATCTTCATATTAAGAACACCACTATAGGAAAGAACTAATCTTTCAGGATGGTCGAGGTAATTAGAAAAAACCGATCCTGTATTGATCAGATTGATGTTCTCCATGATTTTTACCTTATATATAGCAGTGCCTAGAAAACCAAATTGAAATAATGAAGAATCTCCATCATTTTTAAGCCCATAAGTTCCTGCATATTGTAAGTCTTCATCCAGTACGAAAGTCCATCTGGCATTTGCAGGTCTTAGGGTCATTGTGAAATTGTCATTCGGGCGATAGGTAACTCCTGCTCCCAAATTCAAGTAACCCGGAGCCATAAAGTTGGAGATCTTTGGAGCTTCAGGATTATTGCCGTCTTCATAACCTGCTGCAAACTGAGTCTGTAAACTGGCTCCTGCGGAAATATACCAGTGTTCTGCGAATTCTCTACCATAATTGGTGGACAGATTGATAACATCCTGTGTTTTTCTCGTCCCTACTCCTTTGGTATTGTTTTGTCCATAGCCTAAAATGATAATATTTTCCCAAAGATCTTTTCCTTTTTCATAAGTGAGATTGTAGTTGACTCCGGCAAGCCAGCCCACATTGTTAGCTCCGCCACCAACCCAATTTGAGAAAGCAGCCTGATTAAGCATTAATGTATTCTGACCTTGTATACTCCACGCTTTTGTAGTGTCAATAATTGGGGCTTCAGACTTTTCCTGAGCTGATAGAAGTGCTCCCAAAGAAATACTAAGTGGTAATAAAATCTTTTTCATAGTCTATTAATTTCTATAAAATTAAAAATATTATTTCACTTATTGGTTATTAATTATGTTAATAATGGAGAGATGTTCGTACGGATTTATACTCTTTTATAATAAAGAACAGTAGGAAAACCACAGCGATAAAACCATATAGAAAAAGAATAAATAAAGATAAAGTACTTACTGCCCATTCGGAAGGAAAAAACTGCGTCATTAATGTCATCAGTGATAAACCGATTCCCGCTCCTAGGAAATAACTGGTACTGGTTAAGCTGGATGCGACTCCGTACTGTTGGGGTTCAGCATCGCGAATTCCCAATACGGATAAGCTCGTAAAGCATAATGTCATTCCGACTCCGGAAATGCAGGCTGCTCCGGTTAAGACCAGAACCGTTGGGTGATTAAGGTAAATGGCAAAAATTAAACATAATGCTCCTGTAAGCATAAATGACCAGCCTAAAATTCCAATTTGTACGGAATTTAGCTTTTTTGAGAGAGCTGGCAGAATAAACTTGGCGATCAGAGCGGATAAAATACTAAAAGGAACAAGCATAAGTCCTGAATCGGCAGCGCTGTAGCCCATATCTTTTTGCAGCATCAGGGAAATGAGGAATAAAAAGGAGATGAAAAAAGCGCCCAGGGAAAAGAAAGCAAGATTAGAAATTACCAGGGATCTGTGAGAGAACAGCTTAAGATCAATTAACGGATTGGAAATATTTTTTAAACGATAGATAAATGCACTCAATAAGACAAGAGACAGAATAACAGAACCTAAAATTAAAACGGGCTTTTCCTGAATGTGAATGAATTCATGAGTGCCATAAGTCATTAGTAATAATCCCGAAACTAAAAGAATACCTGAAATCATATCTGTAGATTTCTGATTCTTGTTTTGTATATCCAAGGGAAGAAACTTATAAGACAATATAATGGTAATAAAAAGTATAGGTACATTAATTAAAAACACCCAGTGCCAACTTAGATACGTACTAATAATCCCTCCAATCGACAGACCGCTTCCTGATCCGATGGCTGCAAAAGCACTGAAAATACCTAATGCACGGTTTCTCTCCTGATCTTTCTGGAAAGTATGAGTAACAATGGATAATGCTGAAGGCATAATAAATGCGGCACCTAATCCCTGCAGTGCTCTGAATACTGTTAAAGTCTGAAAATTAACCGACATTCCCGCTCCTAAAGATGTGAGCATAAAGATTGCTCCTCCTATGATGAAAATCTTTTTACGTCCAATCTGGTCTGAAAGTTTTCCGCCAATAATTAAAAAACCACCAAAAAAAAGAACGTATAAGGTCTGCAGCCATTGTACGGTATTTGCGGTGATGTTGAACTGTGACTGAATAGAAGGTATGGTTAAATTAATAATCGCAATATCTAAAGCTTCAACAAATGTTCCGATAGATGCTAATATTAAAATCAGGTTTTTTCTAGGCTGCATTATAACTATTTTTGTGTTGCAAAATTAAATTTAATAGAACTTTTTATAAAATTTTAATATTAATTTAGAACAGTATTATTATATTTATATTTTTAAAAGAATAATTGTCCTTTTTAATGTGTGATTATAATATAATACAGAACGTATGGCAACTGAAATATACACTCCGGATGAAAAAGACCTGTCCATTTTGCGAATCCTGCAGAAAGATGCAAAACTGAGTATTCGTGATATTGCGGTAAGAATCAATTTAAGCCCTACACCAACTCATGAACGTATAAAGCGACTGGAGAAAATGGGAATCATTAAAGGATATACAACAGTTGTGGATCGGAAGAAGATCAATAAAGGCATGATGGTTATTTGTATGGTGGCTTTAAATGTTCATAACAAAAAAACGGCAGGTGCTTTTATTGAACAGGTTGGCAAGCTTAAGGAAGTAGTGGAATTTTACAATATAAGCGGAGAGTTTGATTTCATGCTTAAAATTCTGGCGGCAGATATGGATGATTTCCATGAGTTTTTCATTAATAAACTTTCCGAGATTGAAGGGATCGGCCAAACGAAAAGTATTTTTGTGATGAACAGTATTAAAGAAAGCTATCAGATCATATAAAAAATGTCTCCGGTATAGTTGGAGACATGTATTGATTTTTAATTCGGTTTCATCTGCAAGACCTGTAAGATAGTCTGGTAAATATATTCCAGATCTTCAGTGGTAATGCAATAAGGAGGTACGAGATACATTATATTTCCTAATGGGCGTAAAATAATTCCCTTGTTTAAAAATTCCTTATAAAAGAATTTTCCGATCGTATTGAAATATGAAGTTCCTTGTTCTGTCTTAATATCCCATGCTAAAATAGTTCCTGTCTGACGGACATTTTCAACTTTCGGGTGTTGGTTTAGAATTTGAGAAAATTCTTTATGCTTATCAGTAATTAAACGGATATTGTCCTGTGTTTCTTTATTCAGTAAAAGCTCCATGCTTGCCAAAGCTGCTGTACATGCTAATGGATTTGCTGTGAAAGAATGTCCGTGAAATAAGGTTTTGTACTTATCTTCCGACAAAAAAGCATTGAAAATTTCATTGGAGGATGTGGTAATTCCCATGGGCATGGTTCCGCCGGTTAATCCCTTTGAGAAGCACATAATATCAGGTTTTTCCGTAAGATAATCGGCTGCGAATAGTTTTCCTGTTCTTCCAAAGCCTGTGAAAACCTCGTCCTGGATCAGTAAAATATTTTGTTTTTTACAGAATTTCATTAATTCGGATAAGTCTTCCGGATTATGCGTCAGCATTCCTGCCGCTCCCTGAACTAATGGTTCATAAATGAAACAGGCAATTTCGTCAGCGATATGTGAGATTTGAGATTGTAGACCCCGTAAGTTCTCGGAAGTTGGCGTATCAATGAAGGCAACATCAAACAACATATCCCCAAAAGGCTTTGTCCATACACTTCTTCCGCTTACAGACATGGCTCCGAAGGTATCTCCATGATATGCATCTTTAAAAGCAAGAATTTTTGTTTTTTTCTTTCCTTGGTTGTGAGCAAATTGAATACACATTTTCAAAGCGACTTCCACTGCGGTTGAACCGTTGTCGGAGTAAAACACTTTTTCCTGATTATCTGGTAAGAGTTTCAATAAATTTTCCGAAAGCTGAATGGCCGGCTGATGGGTAAAACCTGCAAAAATAACCTGTTCTAATGTTTGTAGTTGTTCAGAAACTTTTTGAGCAATGTAAGGATGAGCATGACCATGTAAGGTGACCCACCACGAAGATACCGCATCAATATACTGTTTTCCTTTATCGTCAAAAAGATAAGCTCCTTTCCCCTTTACAATGGGAATGGCATCTTCAGCTGTCTTCATTTGTGTATAAGGATGCCAGTTGACAAGCTTATCACGTTGTTGCAGATTCATAATCAAAACTTAAAAATAAAATTAGCAAGTTGATTTCCATGTTTCAAACTGATCCATTGCTTTTTCTGCTGCTCTTTTCATTGGCTTTAATCCTAATGTCTGCAACAGTTGCATATCTTCCGAAACTCCGGGGTTTGGCGTTACCAATAGGGTTTCTCTTTCTCCTGTAAAAATGGAATTGGCTCCGGCCATAAAACACCATCCCTGCTCAAATTCTGTCATTTCTATTCTTCCCGCACTTAAACGGACCATAGATGATGGCATGATGATTCTTGCTGTGGCAATCATTCTTACCATTTCCCAGGTATTTGTTTTTTCGTTATCCTGAAGCGGGGTTCCTGCTACTCTGGCTAATGCATTGATGGGAACTGACTCAGGATGCTTAGGCATTGTTGATAAAGTCAGGAGCATAGAAATTCTGTCCTTATGAGTTTCTCCCAATCCGATAATTCCTCCTGAACAGACTGTAATTCCTGCTTTTCTTACATTATTGATGGTGTTGATTCTGTTATCAAAAGTTCTTGTAGAGATGATTTCTTCATAATATTGTTCAGAGGTATCCAAATTGTGGTTATAAGCGTATAATCCGGCTTCCTGAAGTCGAATTGCCTGTTCTTCTGTCAGCATTCCAAGAGTACAGCAAACTTCCATTCCAAGATCATTTACGCCTTTAACCATATCGATCACGCGGTCAAAATCACGGTTGTTGCGAACTTCTCTCCAGGCTGCAGCCATGCAGAAACGGGATGATCCTCCTTCTTTCGCTTTTTTTGCGTGCTCAATTACCTGTTCTGTCGGAAGTAATGCCTGAACTTTAATATTTGTATGATAACGGGCGGCCTGTCCGCAGTACGAGCAGTCTTCAGGACATCCACCTGTTTTTATGGATAATAAAGTGGACATTTGTACTTCCTCAGGATTGTGCCATTCGCGATGAATTGTTGCTGCTTTATATATCAGTTCAAGAAGCGGAAGATTGTAAATTTCCTCTATTTCTTCCTTTGTCCAGTCGTTTCTTAGTTGTTTTTTATTCATGAGTCTATTTTTTCTAATTGTTGTACCGTGTTTTTTATACTTTCTTTTGTTATTTTTTCTATGTTGGGAATCCGTATAATTTTTGTTTCTTTTGGGAGGTTTTTACAGATAATTCTGTTTGTATCTTGCGGGAAATCTCCGTTAAGGATTAAATAATCTAGCTTTATTTTCCTTTGGGCTAAAGTTAAAATTGATAATAAAGTATGATTGATGCAGCCTAAGTAGTTTCTTACCACTAATGCAGCAGGAATGTTTAATTTTTCAATTAAATCAATGATAAATTCATTATCGTTTAAAGGAACCATCAATCCTCCCGCTCCTTCTACGATGAAGTTGTTTGGGGTATGAGGAAGTTTAAATTCATTTAAATCAATGGTGATTCCTTCTTCTTTTGCGGATTGATGAGGTGAAGCGGCAAGCTGAAAACGGTAGGCTTCAGAATGGCAAACGGTATGCTCTCCTACCCATTCTTTAATTTTTTGGCTGTCAGAAAAGTATAGATCTCCCGACTGTACCGGTTTCCAGTAATCTGCATTGAAGTATTTCGTTAAAACTGCTGAACAAACGGTTTTTCCTATCTCGGTTCCAATTCCGGTAACAAAAAGCCGTTTTGGACCATTGTTTTTAGTCTCAATTTCTAAATTCATGATTTTAATATTCATCTGCTTTTAATTTTCCATTTTGTCATTTCCACGAAGGAGAAATCTGTTTAAGAATAGATTCTTCATTTCACTATGTTTCGTTCGGAATGATAAGTTTTTTTAAATGAAGTCTTTAATGATCTTTGTCAATCCGATAATTTCCTGTTCTGTATTAAAGCTATGCAGGCAAATTCTCAATCGCTCTGTTCCTTCTTTTACCGTCGGACTAAAAACAGCGTATGTTAAAAATTTATTTTCAGATAAGGTTTCCTTTAAACTTCTCAATTGATGATTATCAGGAATGATGATCGCCTGAATTGGACTTTTTTCTGAAGATGGACTGCTTAAATTCTGATCCCGGAAAGTTTTAATATTTTCCTGAAGTTTATTGGGTAATCCGTTATTCTCATTTAAAAATTGATATCCTTCCCGAATGCTGTTCCAGAGAAAGTCATGGGCAGAAGTTGTATAAATAAAAGGAGATGAAAAATTGATGAGGTAAGATTTTATCATATCATTGGCTAAAACAGCCGCGCCGTGACTTCCAAGAGCTTTTCCGTAGGTAGTAACCGTTGCCAAAACTTTGTTTTGAAGTTGAAATTCACTAACCAAGCCATATCCGAAAACTCCAAAAGCATGCGCTTCATCCACGATCAGGTGAGCATTGTATTTTTCTGTGATTTCAACAATTTCATTAATGGGAGCAATATCGCCGTCCATTGAATACAAACTTTCAATCGCAACATAACAAAGTCCGGTTTGTTTTCTTAAAACCTGCTCTAAATCTTCAATATTATTGTGTTTGAATTTCAGTTTTTTTGCATTTGAAATTTTACAGGCATCATGTACCGAACGATGAATCATTTCATCGACAATAATGGTATCATGGCGTGTCGGAAGTGTTGAGAACAAAGCAAGATTGGCGTTGTATCCTGAAGGGAAAAGCAAAGCGGATTCGTATCCTTGCTCTTTTGCAATATATTCTTCAGTTTCATGTATAATCGTACTGTTTCCGCTTATCAACCTTGATCCGGTACTTCCTTTCAGTAGATTAGGATTTTCTAGAACATTTTTTAATAAGATATTTTGGAAATCTGTATTTCTCGCTAATCCCAAATAGTCGTTAGAATAGAAATCGGTTCCCTTTTGCTGAGGTTTTAAAACTCTTAAAGTCCCGTGTTCTTTTCTTTTTTCTAAAGCTTCCTGAAAATGAAGAAATTGATTAAGCATAATTCAACTGTAAAATCTCTTTTGAAATAGCGTTAATCCATTGTTCATGAAGTTCTTTTTCAATAGTTAAAACAGTATTAGCATGAGTTTTCCAGTCTTCTGAGAATTCATCCAATTGATTGATCATTTCCTCCAAATGTCCCTCTTCTTCAAGGATAATGGATTTTACCATGATTTTTGAAGAGGTTTTGGACAGAATTTCCTGGTAAACAGGATATAATTCATCAGCACGAACTTCAATGGCATAGGTTACAAAAAGATAAGCCGCATATTTTAGTTCTTCTTTTGTTAATTGGAATGCCTGCTGAAGATATTTACAGGCTTTGATGTCAAGAGAATGAAGGTATTGTCTGGTTGCTATGGAAGCTAAAAGCTCATTGCTGTTATATGTTTTACAATATTCAGGATTGATTTTCAGGATTTGCTTTTTCAGATAATAAGCATGGCGATGTTCTTCAGCGGCGTGCTTTAGCTGAATTAAGCTAACTTCTGTCGGATGTTCACAAGCAGAAATTTTCCTTGCTCCGGCATTTTCAATGAACGAAAGTGTGTTCAGCCATTTTGAATGAATCTCATCATGCTGAACTATTTTTTCCAAAAGATTATAAAGTTCCATTCTTTTTTGTTTTGGTTCAAAAGTAGTATATTGCCGGATGGTTAGTTGGTGCCAGTTTTTATATTATGAATAGTCCGGTTGAAATTCCTTATAAAAGTTTTATTAAAATTGACAGAGATTCCGAATCTGCCATTTATATGCAGATCACTAATCAGTTAATCAATGCAATTCAGAGAGGTTTTTTACCTTTTGGAACTAAACTTCCGGGAACCAGAACGTTAAGCCAGATTTTAGAAGTTCATAGGAATACCATTGTTGCAGTATATGATGAGCTTTTTGCTCAAGGCTGGGTAGAAAGCCTGCCCAATAAAGGAACTTTCATTATCGGTAAAAATGATGAAAAACCGATTGATTTTAATGATTTCGATAAAATAAACCTCAAAAACTATCCAAAATCCACTGGATTTAGTTTTAAAACATCCAATATTTTAGACAATCCTTTTGAGCATTCAGATTGTGAATTTATTTTAAATGATGGCTCTCCTGACATCCGTTTAACCCAAATCGATCAGCAGTCCAGAATTTACAGCTCGACTTTAAAGAGAAAAGCCCATAAAATGGGACGTTATAATCAGGACGGAAGTGAGTTTTTCAAAAAACACCTTTCCCAATATCTCAATTTATCAAGAGGATTACCGATTTCCAACAATAACCTGCTTATTACCAGAAGCACAGAAATGAGTATTTATATTGCTTCCGAGATCTTGTTGTCAGAAGGAGATACCGTTTTGGTGGGAGCTTTAAGTTATTTCTCAGTGAATATGATTTTCCAGAAAACGGGTGTTAAAATTGTTACAATTCCGATTGATAATGAAGGAATTGATGTGGAAAAAGTAAGAGAAATATGCAAACGGCAAACAATAAGAATGCTGTATCTTACTCCGCACCATCATTATCCTACAACAGTTACGTTAAGCGCTCAGCGAAGATTGGAATTGCTGAATCTTGCCCATGAATTTGGATTCATTATTCTGGAAGATGATTATGATTATGACTTTCATTATGACAAAAGCCCCATTCTTCCTCTTGCCAGTGCAGATACGAATGGAATGGTTGTTTATATAGGCTCTTTCGGGAAATCTCTGGCTCCGGGTTTTCGTACCGGGTTTATTGTAGCTCCCGAAAATCTTATGACTGAAATGAGGAAATATCTGGGAATTATCGATAGACAGGGAGATATTCTGATGGAACATGTGTTGGGAGAAATGATTGCAGAAGGAGAAATCAACCGGTATTTGAAGAAGTCATTGAAAATTTACCAGGAAAGGCGGGATCATTTTGCGCACCTGATTCAGGAAAGCTTCGGGGAATTTGTACGTTTTCAGAAACCGGCGGGAGGTCTTGCAATATGGATGGAACTCAATATTAAAATTAATCTGATGCAGCTCAGCCGAAATTGTATTCAGAACAATCTTTTTATTCCTAAAACTCTTTTATATCAAAATCAGGAATTAACGGCAATGAGGCTTGGATTTGGTAATCTGAATACCCATGAAATGGAAAAAAGCGTGGGAATTCTTTCTGAAAATCTCAGGAAGTTACTATAATCAGCTTCATTTAAAAACCGTAAAAGCACTTTTACGGTTTTAAATTTATATTTTTAATAAAGTGTTTTTTTCATCATCAGATCGGTCTGTTCATCATTTCCTAATCTGAAAATATGTTTATCAAATTCCACAAAGCCATTTTTTTTATAAAAATTAACCGCTCTCAGGTTTTCTTCCCAGACTCCTAGCCAAAGGTATTTTTTATTTTCTTCCTGAGCGATTTCCAATGCTTTTTCGTACAGGATCTGTCCTACTTTTTTACCGTGATGACTGCTTTTCACATATATTCTTTCAATTTCCAGAGAAGTTTCATCCTGTAATTCTGTCTGCGCCTTTCCTGAATTTACTTTTAAATACCCAACCGGAAGGCTTTCTTCCCAGGCAATAAAGAATTGGGAATCGGGATTATTGATTTCTGCGGTTAGTTTTTCCGTCGCAAAGCTTTTATCCAGATAGTTTTGCATTTCTTCTTCAGAGTTATAAGCAGAAAAAGTTTCATAAAAGGTTTCCTTACCCAGGTTTTGTAAGGTTTCTAAATCTTTTATTATTGCTTTTTTGATTTGTATTGACATTATTGGTTTAATTTAATAATAAGATTTCTGATATCGTTTTCTGAAAGTTCAGTTTTTGCTTTATGATTTATAATTTCCTGCAAAGCTAATAAATAAGCTGTTTTCAAGGCATTTTCCTGACTTACAATTTTGTCCGGAATGATTCCGATATGTTCCCAGTTTTTCCCCGAATAAGTAGATGTTATTTTTCCGTCCGGAACCAATAAAAGATACTTGTTCTGAATATAATAAGGATCGACAGGATTAGCGGCTCCTCCGGTTTTTTCACCAATTACTTTTGCTAATTTTCTTTCCTGTAAAAAATAAGCCAAAGCCTCTCCGGCAGAAAATGTTTTTGGGCTTGTAAGAATATAAATGTTTTTGTTGAGATATTTTTTACCTGCAACGTTTGATTGTATTCTGTTTTTTACTGTTTTTCCTGAATTCCGGAAATAAGTGGTATACAAATTTATGTTTTTATCAAAAAAATAACTGCAAAACTCAACAAGCATCGCATTATCCGCGCCTCCGTTTTCCCTTAGGTCTATAATTAAAGAATTGGTATTTTCAACAAAATTCATGGCCGCTTCCAAAGCTTTTTTACTGGATTTCAGTTCGGCAAATCCTTTATAATTAATGTATCCTATGTTACCTTTCAGTCTTTCTACTTTTTCAAATCCAAAATTCTCAAGGCTGTTACTGAAATTATTCTGCTTTTCCTGTTCTTTTTCATTGATATTCTTTTGAGGAGAGTAATTGGCCAAATATTTAACGAAGAAGTGTTTGTCTTTTGTTGCCGCTCTTAATTTTTGAGTCAGGTTTTCAGCAAAATCTTTTTCATTTAATGAAGAAGATAATTGTCCGGATTTAATTTCGCTTTGAAATAATGAATCTAGACTTTTAAAAACCTTTTCGTCAATATAATTCTCTTTGATTTTGTCCAAAATTTCAGTGAGTATTTTTGTTTTATCATTTTGTGCAAATAGTAATGAACACAATAAGATCGAACTTAATAAGCCTATTCTTTTCATTGATGATTAATTTGATACAAAAATATCTGAACGGGTAAAGTCAGAATTGTAAAAATGTAAACTCAGATAAAAAACCAAAGATTTTTATCTTCCGTATTTACATTTTCAAAAAATTTATGAGGCTGAATTTTCGTTAAATTTTTAAAATTTTTAATGAAATGTGATTGATCATAGAAGAGGTTTTCATAAGAAAGCTCGGTTAAATTTTTCACACTTTTATTTAAACTAACAGAATTTCTAAACCGTTGAATTTTTCTAAATTCAGAGGCTGACTTACCTAAAAATTTTGTACATAGTTTATTTACATATTGCCTTGAAATAGTATGTTTTTCCGCAATCTCCTCAATTTTTAAATCCGAATACAAATCATTGACAATGGATTGAATTGTAGATAAGTTCTTTTCTTGATATTTTGAAAGCCAGTATTTTTCCAGCATATCAGTCTGATTTTTTCTGTCTTGTTTAGTCAAGATAGTTTTCATAACTTCTTTACAATCTGATGAAATGATTTCCTGTTTTAAAAAACGGCTTTCAACCGAACTAAAAAAATGATAGATTCCTAAAGGCTTAAAATAAACGGTAATCTCATTGATGGGCTGTTTGTAACGAATTTCCACAGGAGAATTGCAACGCGAAACAAAGTCAATAAAAATATTTTCCTCATTGGATGCAGAAATTTCCACCTTGTTTTGATCGCGAAAAAACAAAACATTTTCACAAGCTGAAATAATAAAATAATTATCAGGAAATGTGATATAATTCAATGTTGCATTGGAATCATCTTTTGCAATAAAGTAATACCCTTCAATATATTTTTCAAGAACCGGGTGATTAGGTTTGTAGAAATTAACTTTCATTTTAAAATCCGGACTGTAGAAATCATTTAAAAATAAAATCTGAAGAAAAGTCTTCAGATTTTAAATTTACGAAAATAGAATTTTGTTAAACGCTTCAGAAGCTAAATGAACCTGTACCGTCCAGTCATCAGCTGCATCGCTTCCTGCGTCGTCAGAAATATACTTTAAGCACAGAAACGGAATATTCTCTTTCATGGCAATTAATGCTAACGGATAAGCTTCCATATCTACAATATTATAATCGGTTTCAGAATGGTTCATTTCAAAGCTGTCGCCACTTCCGCAAATCCCTTCGGGAAGGTCATGTTTTCTGAGTCCATATTCCAAAACGGGAGGTATTCCGGAAAGTGGAGTTTCATACAATTTAAATCCAAGACCTCTTACATCCATATCACGCTGAATGAATTTTGTGCAGCAAATAACCTCTCCCTTGTGAAAATTTTTGCTTCCTGCAGAACCTAAGTTTACGATTAGTTTCGGTTTTCTCCTGTGGATTTCTTTTGTAAGCTCCATAGCAGCATTTACTTTACCAATGCCTGTAATTAATTTATTTTTATCGTTAAAAACCTTTCCCGCTTCAGAATCTAAGGCAAAAACGAAAAGAATATCTTCAAGAGCAAATTGATGTTCTTTATTTATTGTTATCATGTTTTCCTCCTAAAATTAAATTTCACATCCGTCTGTATCACAAGAAGCTCCTTTATCAGAAAGGTTTTTTAGAGGACTTACTGTTTCATTATAAGTTTGTTGAAGAGCATTTTCAAAAAGTTCTACAGGCTGTGCTCCGGAAACCGCATATTTACCGTTCAAGACGAAGAAAGGAACTCCAGAAACGCCATTATTTCTTGCTTCCAGAATATCCTGGTTGATCTCATAATCAAAGTCTTCAGAGGTTAAAGCCTGTTGTGCTTCTTCTTTGTCAATACCTAAAGATTCGGCTAAAGAAATTAAGGTTTCAAGATCTCCCACGTTTTTCCCGTCAATGAAATGAGCAATGAAGAGCGCTTCTTCCATTTCGTTGGCTTTATTATATTTTTTTGCCAAATGCAATAGCTTGTGAGCCGAAAAGGTATTCGTAATTAAAGCTTTTTCAAAATTAAAATCAATTCCTGCTCCTTTTCCCATTTGCATAACCTGGCCAATCATTTGCTGTGCCTGAGCTTCAGGAAAACCTTTTTTCTCTTTGAAATATTCCATAGTATTTTTGGTTTCTTTCGAGTCTAAAGTAGGATCAAGCTGAAAACTCTTCCACTCTACTTCCACTTCGTCTTTGAACGGCAGTTTTTCCAAAGCCTTTTCAAAATTGTTTTTTCCTATATAACAAAACGGACACATTACATCCGACCAGATTTCTATTTTCATTGTATTTATTTTTATTTGAATTTATATTAATAATTAGTTTAAACGTAATTTTCTGCTAAAGATGATATGAACTATTAACGCTAATGCTCCCATGGCTGCACCTACCAGACAAACTCCATCCCATTGCGCATATTGCCATGCTACCGAAGCTGTCCATGTTCCTAAAGAGCCACCAATAAAATAAGAAACCATATAAACTGTATTCAATCTGTTAACTGCATTGGATTTGATTAAAAAATAATTGGTCTGATTCATAATATGGCTGGATTGAACGCCTAAATCAACTAAAATTACCCCGACAATTAATCCCCAGTAAGTTTCTCCTGCAAAGTAAGTAAATGCCCAACTTCCTAAAACCACTAATAATGAATAAAAGATTATTCTGTTTAGATCTAAAAAATTTTGAAGTTTTCCCACTTTTGCTGCGGCTAAAGCTCCGACTGCCCCGGCCAAACCGAAACTTCCGACCACTGATGATCCTGCATTGAAAGGAGGTTTTTCCATGTGGAAAACCAGGGTTGTAAACAATGCACACATCGATCCGAAAGCCATGGCGCCACGGAAAGAAGCCAGTCTTAGAACAGGCTGCGTTTTTGCCAGATGGAATACGGATTTCATCAATTCGCTGTATGTTCCTTTAAAATTAGGCTGTAGATCAGGCAGCATTTTATACACTGCAACCCATACCAAAACCATAATTCCGGCTGCAATTCCGAACATGGCTCTCCAACCCCACATCTCTCCTACAATTCCACCTACAAATCTGGATAAAAGGATCCCCAGTAATAATCCTGACATGACTATACCGATATTGGAGGACTTTTCTTTATCAGAAGATAATTCTGCGGCAATAGGAACGAATAATTGAGGAATCACCGAAGTAGCTCCGATCAGTAAACTGGCTACATACAGCATCCATAATTCCTGAGCAAAAGTCATCCATAGCAATGAAGCAAAAACCAAAACCAGATCGATTAAAATTAATTTTTTACGGAAAAGTTTGTCTCCCAAAGGAACAATGAGCAATAATCCTGCTGCATATCCCAATTGTGTAAGAACCGAAATTTTACTCGCAGCAGCTTCCGGAATCTGTAAATCTTCAGAAATAAGAGCCAGCAAAGGCTGGTTATAATAATTATTTGCCACTACAAGTCCGGAAATTACGGACATCAACCAAATAACAGTACGAGATATACCGCTGGTAGAATTCATCTGCATAAATTTTGTGTAAGTTTTGAATTTTGCAACACAAAAATACTCATTTTAAGATTAAGCATTTCATTAGGAGTTCATCGGTTTTACCAATGATCCATATTGAGAAAAAGCTTTTCTGTTTTAAAAATAATAAGGAACTTTGCAGTATGAAAATTATACCATTAAAAGAAGGAAATTTTTCTACCAATAAAACCAAAGATTTTACGCTTTTAACAGATGAAAACAAAGACACTGTTAAAGGAATTAAAATGTCGGTCACTGCTTTTTTAATTATTACAGAAAATGATGTTATTCTGCTGGATGCAGGAATTGGATGGAGAAATGAAAATGGAGAAACGGTAATTTCTGAAATTCTCAAAAAAGAAAACATTGATCCGGATCAGGTAACTAAAGTCTTATTATCACATCTTCATAAAGACCATATCGAAACAGTGATTACCAGAAATGAAAACGGATTTAAAGCTACTTTTCCTAACGCTGAAATCTATATTCAGAAACGTGAGCTTGATTTTGCAATGAAAAATAAAGGAAATCATTCTTTTGATTTTGATACCCTGGAAAAACTTGTTGAATTAGACAATATTGTCTGGATGGATGAAAATAAAGGGAATATTACAGAGGAAATCTCTTTTGAAGTGGTAGGAGGTCATACTCCATTTATGCAGGTTTTCTGGATCAAGGAAAATAACGAAACTGTTTTTTACGGAGCTGATGACCTTCCACAGGAATCTTATTTAAAATATCATCTTGCCTATAAAAGTGATTTTGATGGCAGAAAGGCAATGGAACTACGATTAAAATGGCAGCAGGAAGCGATAGAAAATCACTGGAAAATATTATTGTATCATGATCTGAATAAAGCCTTTATAGAATTTTAACCTAATATAATTGGTTTTCTTTAAGTTTAAAATTAAGAACGGTATTTTTTAGATTTCAACCATTAAGATATTAAGGATCATTAAGATAAAAGCACTATCTATTTTTATAACATTATAGGTATCTCTTAAATTTCTTAATGCCTTGATGGTTATTATAAAAAGAAACAAGATAGGTCCAAATAAAAACTCTTCTCTAAATACAGAGAAGAGTTTTTTTATAATTAAAAATCAGCTTATTTTTGCTTCATTTTTCCATTTTTAAATCTTTCGCTTGCAGTCTGGTAATAAGAAATTGTTTCCGTAACCAAATTGTTGTTCTTAGATTTTACCTCTGATAAAGACTGGTCTGCTCCGGTAACATTGAACTGTTTTACCTTTCTTTTGTCATCGATCTGGGTGAAAACATTGTTTTTTAATAATCCCAACGTTCTGTAATTTCCTAAGAAAGCTCTTTCTTCTCCCGGTTTTGTCTGGTTGATATCTTTTCCGTACAGGCTTGTCTTGTAGTTCCAGTTTAAATATCCGAATAATGTAGGCATAAGATCGATTTGAGAAGTCAGGCGATCTATTTTTTCCGGCATATGATTAAGGTTGTAAATAATCGCTGGAATATGGTGTTTGGCAATATTGATCTCCCATTTTCCGGCACTGCTTGCGCAATGGTCAGCAACAATTAAAAATACCGTATTCTTAAACCATGGCTTTGTTTTGGCAGTAGCAATAAACTGTCCTAAAGCATAATCAGTATATTTCACTGCAGCATCTCTTTCACCTTGTGGAAGATCGATTTTACCATTAGGGAAAGTATAAGGTTTATGATTAGACGTTGTCATCACAAACTGGAAGAAAGGCTTGTTTTCATTAGTGCTTTTATCAGCATATTTGATAGACTGCTTATAAAGATCCTCATCACAGATTCCCCACGCATTTTCAAAATTAACTTCTTTATCTTCGATAGCATATCTTTTGGTTTTAATTTCATCAGAAAGAGGATTTCCTCTGTCTCTGTCTACAATATCAAAACCCTGTCCTCCGAAAAAGTTGTTCATGTTGTCAAAATAGCCGTCTCCTCCGTAAATGAAATAAGGATGATATTTTTTTGATTGCAGCACCGTAGAGATTGAAAATAAATTCTGATTGTTAGGTCTTCTTACAATACTGTTTCCCGGAGTAGGGGGAACACAAAGCGTCAATGCTTCCATCCCTCTTACCGTTCTGGTTCCGGTTGAATATAAATTGGTGAAGAATATACTTTCATTGGCCATTTTATCGTAATTCGGCGTAAGATTATTTTTATTTCCGAAAGCAGTTAAAAAATCTGCACTGAAGCTTTCAATAGCAATCAGGATGATATTGGGATTCTGTTCATTTTCCCCTTTCGTAAGTCTTGAAATATCATCATATTGAGCAGAAGTATACGTTTGATTATTTTGTAAAAGGTTTTGTTTTAATGTTTTATAAGCTTCCTGATCAGAGACTTTAGGGTAAAAAGTCAGATAATCCAGTTCGTTTGATTTGAAAGCCGTTACAAAAGAAAATGCACCATTTTTTCCCAGTTCATTAACAATAAGGTTGTTGCTGAATTCTGCCTGTTTGTTTTTCAAAACAACTGCTAAAAGAATGGTTACTACTGTAAGTGGCAGGTAATATTTTAATCTTGAGGTAAATGGTTTTTTATCTGCAAAAGTATTTCTGAAAACTTTTAGTTTTTTAAATATAACGAAGGTAAGAACGATTAAAAGGATCAAAACTCCGGCAATAAGCGGTAAAGGATACGACTGGTTGATATTCTCTACCACCTCATACGTATAGATAAGGTAATCTACCGCAATAAAATTAAATCTTGCTCCAAATTCGTCCCAAAACGGAATCTCTGCCAAAAGGCTGAAGTAAATGATGATAAAAATAAGCGTAAAATAGAAATAGCTGAAAATTTTATCAAAAACGGAACCGATAAATCTTTTGGGAAGAATAAAAAGGTAGGTCGCATATAAAAGCAGAAACAGGGATCCTATTGTAAAATCGAACAGAAATCCAGTTAGGAAAGCTCTTAAAACAGAGAATATGCTGAAATCTACATCATGTATTGAAACAATAAGAAAGCCTGTTCTTATTAAAAACGATAATGAAATGTATAAGGCTAAAATACTGAACAAAGCAGAAAATCTGCCTTTGAAAATCTTTTGGTTTAGAGTTGAAATACTTTTTGAGGACATAGTTTTAAAAAAACGTAAATTAACTATTAAATTTTGAATAAAATTTGAATTTGTTGAAATTTTATTGTAAAAATCTGTAATTATTATTTAGTTTTAATATATTTTACATTATTTATTTCTTTATCAGGTGAGTTGTGTTCTATATTTGTAAACAAAAATATATGAAACTGTCATTATCCGCTCTTTTAATATTAAGCTCCACCTTATTCTTCTCACAGAAAAATTTACCTGTGATAAAGTCTGATACAGAAAAGGTAACAATTATTGAAAGCAATGAAATAAAAACAAGCTGGTTCCTGAATTCTAAAGTAAAACCGGATACTTATACTACAGGAAAAAATGTAAAATTTAAAACTGTAAAATTAAAAACCGACATAGACTCTATTGAAGTTAAACTTAAACCTACCGAAAAATTTGATTTTATAGTACTGTATAAAGGTAAAGACTCTTGCCTTACCAGATTTGAAAGTCCCGAGATCAGAAATTTTTCTAAAATGAAACCTGCCAGAAAAGATACGATTCCTTTTATTCTTACAGAACAGAATAATATAAAAATTAAGGGTAAGCTTAATAAAAAATATGATGTTGACCTGATGTTTGATACAGGAGCTTCCGGTTTTTATCTCATAAAGGATGCAATAAAAAGATATCTGAACCCTAACGGACTGCAATTAACAATGAAAGATATCAGTGATAATGACTTTAAAATAGGAAATCTGGAATGGCAACATGAGCAGGTCTATCCTATTGAAACAACCGGACATGGATGCGAAGGAATGTTTGGCTGGGATACTTTTGACGGTAAGGTTGTAGAGATTGATTATGATAAGAACATGATCATTGTTCATTCTCAACGTCCTGAAATAAGCAAAGATTATGAAAAGTTTGAAATGGAGCTTATGAAGGAACATTTCTGTATCAATGCCGAAATGGAAGTCAATAATAAAAAATTCAAGAGCAGATTCTTATTTGATTCCGGTTTTCAAAAAACACTGATGCTGGATAATGCTTTGATAAAGAAAAGCGGTTATCCTAAAGCTGAATTACCTGTAATTGCAAAAACTGTGATGTACAATTCCAATAAAGACGAAATCCCTGTGGAAACGGTGCTTAATGAAAAACTGATTTTTGGAAAGTATGTTTTGAAAAATGTACCTGCCCAAATCAATTCTTACAGTCAGCCAGCCGGTTTTAGCACTCATTTTTTAGGTGGTGAAGTTCTGAAGCGTTTCAATACGATCATTGACTTCCAGGAAAATGTGGTGTATCTGAAGCCAAATCACTTATTCAATGAAGCATATAATATTCCTAAGAATGAAAAATCTTAAAACGTATAATGACTGAATGCATTAAAAATAGAAAACGGACAAAGAAATTTGCCCGTTTTTTATTGATCAAAGATCAAGCTGTCTTTGAAACTCTTCGATATATTTCGCTAAATGAAGTCCGTCTGCCAATCCGTGATGTGCTTCTATGGAAACAGGCATGAATTTTCTTCCGTTTCTGACACTGAATTTTCCAAATGAAATCTTTGGGATACATTCTTTCGGGTCAAAGTTTGTCGGATGTAATAATGCACTGAAAGAATTCCAGGGAATTGTTGTATGTCTGATATGATTAATCGGCAAAACATCATTGCTGATCCCTAAACCTGTTGAATTGTGAACGGATTGTATCTGTTCCTGCAAATTGGCATTAAAAGTTTCAAAATCCGGAGAATAATGGAAAAATGAAAACCCGAATGTTCCGTCCGATCTTCCAATTGTTCCGCCTACATGGACTTCATCAAATAAAATGACTTTTCCATCAACAATTCTCAATTTTAATTCATCTACGGTATTAATCGCCACCATCGATTTATAAAGATAAACAGCATAAAAAGAATGTCCTTTTTCTTTGGCTTCATCATAGGCTTTTGTACAGTCAACCTCTGTTGTAAATCCGAAAAACGGACTTTTCATCCCTGAGAAAAATTCAAAATGTTCTTTTCTGTTCCAACTTTCAAAATCTATTACCTTCATTGATTTATTTTCTTGCAAATCTCCGTAAGTTTTACGAATTTTAAAAATTATGGAAAAAAGAAATAATGCATACTATCTTGAGCTTAAAGAATTATCATTAAAAGATGGATCGGAAGGAAACAAAACATTAGAATTCAATTTCGAAAATCATGACGATCTGTTTCACATTTTTGAAGTCATAAAGTCGAAGAAATTATTTGAAGACGAAAATACATCCAATGAATTTGCTTTAGGTTTAAAGCTTTTTACAGAGGTGATGCTCAAAAGCAAAAAGCATCCTTTATTTGAAGAATTCAGACCTGCCATGGTGGAATTTATGAAGAAACTGAAGAGTATTTAATGTAATTTTATAGCTTAAATCTTAAATCTTAAATCTTAAATCTTAAATAAGAACGGAATATGGATACTGAGAAAATAGGCTTTATAGGATTGGGAAATATGGGACATCCGATGGCAAAAAATCTGGAAAAGGCAGGTTTTCCGCTTTATGTTTTTAACCGGACCATAGAAAAAACGGAAGATTTTAATGAAAAATCTATCGTTTACAATACTGTTTCCGATGTTGTGAAGAACAGTGATATTATTTTCACGATGCTTACCAATGATGAGGCAGTAAAAGCTGTTTATGAAGAAATTTTAACCCAGAATGTTACAGGAAAACTTTTTGTGGATATGAGTACCATTTCTCCGGAAGCAACAAGCGGAATATCCAGCGCTGTAAAAATAAAAGAAGCAGGATTTATTGATGCTCCTGTTGCCGGAAGTACAAAACCTGCCGCTGAAGGAACATTAATAATTATGGTGGGTGGTGAAGAAAAAGATCTTCAACGTGCCAAACCTTATCTTGAGAAATTAGGAAAAACAATCAAGCATTTGGGAGAGAACGGAAAAGGAATTGCTGCAAAACTTTCCGTTAACTATTTTATTTCTACCATTTATCAGGGATTGGCAGAAACAGTCCTGTTTTCAGATAAAATGGGGATTGAAAGAAAAGATATGCTCGAAATCATCAATGAAAGTGCAAGTGGAAGCGGTGCTACAAAGGTAAAGACTCCTTTGCTGATTGAGGATAATTATCCTGCTGCTTTTGCGTTGGATTTAATGCTGAAAGATATTTTACTGGCAAAAAATGCAGGTGCGGATTTTCCTCTCTCTAAAACATTGATTGAAACCTATCAGGCTGCACACGACGCTGGTTTGGGAAAAGATGATGTGATAGGGATTATCCAGTTTTTAAGTAAAAAGAGCCAAGTAAAAAGTTAAAAGTATTTTAATCACCAAGTCAGTTTAGAAGTGAAAAATAAAAATACTATGGTTGAGATGATGACTAAGAGTTTACTAACTAAATCAAAGGGTTGTTTTTATGCAACTCTTTTTTTTCTTACTTAAAATATTTGTTCCTTTGTAAAAAAGACTAACTGGTATTTTATGAAAAAATCGGAAGCTACACGCCTTAATATTCTCCGGAAAGCATTTGAACTGATCTATGTCAATGGTTACCAAACAACCAGTGTGGATGATATTATTGCTACAACGCAGGTAACGAAAGGAGCTTTCTATTATCACTTCAAAACAAAGGATGAAATGGGACTGGCTATCATCAACGAGCTTATGATTCCCAGCTTCAAAAATACTTTTATTGAACCCTTTCAAAATGTTGTAAATCCATTGGATGCGATTTATAATTTAATGTACAGTTTATTAATTGAGAATGAAAATTTAAAGGTTGAATATGGCTGTCCTGCTTCCAATTTTACACAGGAAATGGCTCCTTGGAATATCGAATTTACAAAAGCACTAAATCTTCTTTCTCAGCAATGGGAAAGCACTATGATTGAATCTATTGAAAAGGGAAAAGAAAACGGTATTGTAAAAGCTAATGTGAATGCAAAAGAAGTGGCCGTTTTTGTCTTATCAGGATATTGGGGAGTAAGAAATCTGGGAAAACTGGAAAATTCAAAAGGAGTTTATCTTGTTTATTTAAAAGGACTTAAGTCTTATTTTGAAACTTTGAAATAATTTTTTCATTAAAAACATACCAATTAGTATGTTTTTGTTATACCTTTGTTCTGTTCATAAAAATTGATGATGTATCAGACACTCACCTTTCTACATTCCACTTTCAGATGGCTGCTTCTACTGAGCTTATTGTATGCGGTTTTCAGGGCTTACAAAGGATATTTTTCTCAACAAGTGTTTTCAAAGACCGATAATGGAGTAAGACATTGGACCGCAACTATTGCTCATATTCAACTGGTCCTGGGAATCATATTATATTCTCAAAGTCCGATCATTAAATACTTTTGGAAAAATTTTGACGAAGCAAAAGAATCTTTTGATCTTTTATTTTTTGGATTGATTCATATTTTCCTGATGCTTCTTTCCATTATTTTAATTACCGTAGGATCTGCAATTTCGAAAAGAAAAGAAGCTGATAAAGAGAAGTTTAAAACGATGCTGATTTACTTTCTTATTGCCTTATTCATCATTTTTATAGCCATTCCGTGGCCGTTCTCTCCTTTTGCTAACAGACCTTATTTCAGATAATTATGATTGATTTATTGAAAACCAAAATCGGACGTTTAAGAATTATTGCGATTCTTGAAGGAATTTCATTATTAACCTTAGTATTTATAGCGGTTCCCATGAAGTATGGATTTGATAATCCTGCCTTTGTGAAAATGATGGGACCTATTCACGGTTCTCTGTTTCTATTGTTTTTATTCAATACTTTAAGTGTTGGAGTTGAACAAAACTGGAAGTTTAAAGAAACGACCTGGAAAGTGCTTTTAGCGTGCATAATTCCGTTCGGAACATTTTATATTGACAGAAAAATATTAAGCAGATTATGAAAAATACGTTGATTTTCTGTGGAATCGCTTTACTGATCTATATTGTGTATCGCGTATACAAATACCAGACGCTGGATGATGGTTTGGATCGATTAATTAAAAAAGGAGCCATTATTCTGGATGTAAGAACTGAAAAAGAATATGAAACCGGTCATATTGAAGGATCAAAAAATATTTCTTTAGGAACGATCAGAGAAAGATATACTGAACTTGATCCCAATAAAACGTATATCACAGTTTGTTCACATGGTTTGAGAAGTGTAAAAGTGGAAACTATTTTAAAGGAAAAAGGCTTTAAACACGTGTATAACGGCGGAGCATGGAGTGATCTTCAGAAAAGTTTTAATTTAAAAGTTTCAGAAAATAAATAAGCCGTGAGAACATTCTGCACGGCTTATTTTAATAAAAAATCTAACTAAGTATTTTTTATAGTAAATTGCTAATGCAAGTCAAGAATAGATTTAAAGCAAGTTTAAATTAACAAGCGAAGCGAATTGATAATTCACAATCGATTACTTAAGATATTTCTGTTTTAAAACGGCAATTTCTCTCGGTCCCATCCCCATTTCAACCTGGAAGAAATTTTCTACGCTTCCGTATTTCTTATTGATGGCTGTAAAAAAGTTTCTGATTAGTTCCGGTCTTAACTCCATCTGCTGCTTGATTTCTGCTTCCGTCAGTCCCGACATTTTTGAAAGCCCCGAATACATTCCTCTCATCGTTGGATTTTTTGCCAGATAATAATTTGAAGCTACATAATCACTTTCAATAATGTCTTGAGGAACTCCTAAAATATATAAGAATAAAGCTGATGCCATTCCGGTTCTGTCACGACCTCCCGTACAATGGAAAAGCAGGGCTTCATCCGGTTTTAAAGTCAATAGCTGCACAAATAAAGCTCTGTATCTTTCTCCAAAATAAGGGAGTCCTCCTTCTCCATACATATCAAACAGGAAATTCTTGTCTTTTAAAAACTTTGCCATATCCTGTGCTGTAGGAAGATTATTGCTTCCCGCGGGGCAAATAAGATAATTGGTATTCTGAGGAAGCCTGTCCGGAGCTTTTTTAGCCTCTTCTATTCCTCTGAAATCTATTACGGTTACGATCTTTTTATCTTTAAAAGTTTTCAGATCTTTATCCGATAATTTATCGATAGCATCACTTCTGAATACTCTTCCCAATGTTACTTCTTTTCCGTCCGAGGTTTTATATCCTCCTGTATCTCTGAAATTGTATGCTCCTTCCATCTTTACGACTCTGCGAAGACTGTCTTTAATTTGTGCATTTGATGCTGTTCCTAAAGCTGTAATAGCCATTGTCACGATTAATTTTCTCATATGATTTTAAAATATTTGCCAACGAATTCCCAATTGTCCTCTGCTTCCGTACCATTCATTGGAAGTGATTCTCTTTTTATTATCCCCCATATAAAGCCTTAAGCTTTCATTACTTAGATTATTTAACTCAATAAATAATTTAACTTTTTTGCTGATGTCATAGCTTGCTGAAAAATCTACGGTGAAGTTTTTATCCGACCAGATATAATATTGAGGGCCAAGATCTTTATTTATTGTTTCTAAAGACTTTCCTCTGAAGTTTCCGGCAAGACGGATCATGACTTTATTGCCCTCATAATAAAGAATTGTATTAAATAAATTTTTTGACTGATTCGGAAGCGATGTGCGGTCTGTCGTAATCAATGCTCCGTTGGTGTCATTCCTTGAAACATCTACTTTAGAATCGATATAGGTATAGTTAAACTCTAGCCCGAAACCATTCCAAAAGCCGGGTAAAAAATCAAAACGTTTATTGATTCCCATTTCAAAACCAAGGAGATTGGAATCTTTAAGATTTTTAGCCTGGGTTACCATATAATCTGTTCCGCTAATATTTATAATGGAGGTGTCCTGAAAAACGATGTCTGAGATCTTTTTATAAAAGACACCTCCTGAAAGAATACCAATATTGTCAAAATAATACTCCCCCATCAAATCAAAATTGTGACTGAAAGTAGGCTTCAGATCCGGGTTTCCTCTGGTGATTTTATTTGGGCTTGTTGTATTGTCAATACTCGACCCCGGAGACATATCTCCGAAATTCGGTCTGATGAATGATCTTGTATAGGCAAACCTGATGTTTGATTTGGGCGAAATAGTATACCGTAAATGAAGCATCGGAAGAAAAGCATTATAATTACTCTCTACAGTTGACGGACTGATTACTGTGGAAGTCGCATTTTCTTTAGTCGCTTTTGAGCCGTATAAAGTAAGCCTTGTTGTTTCATTTCTAAAGCCTCCGACAATCTTAAATTTATCGCTGGCTTTAATTTCTGCCATGGCGTAAGCAGTAAAAACGTTTTCTTCTCCGTTGTAAACACTTGTAGCATTGGCATCTGCGCTTGAAAGGTCCCTGAAACCATATTGTTGTAAGAATGCAGGAGAATACATCTGGAAAAGCTGATCCTTAGTTGGTGCATTCATAATGTATGAGCTGTAATTTCCGTTCATTCCGTTCAGAAAGGCGGTTCCTTTTGGCGGTTCATCTGTTGATAACTGAGATAATGCCAATAGCGCCGGAGAATTTGGGACTCCCAATGCCGCATTGGGTATATAAACAGCATTGTAACCATAGGTACTGTTTCTATCCTTTTCACGGTATTTTGCTCCAATTTTTAATGTGATATTTGAATTCATATCATATTTTAAGTTCAGTCTTGCTATTTTGTCTCTCTCATTGTTATCAAGTTTCGCAATAACCAGCTGGGAAAGCAATAATTTATCTGCATTCATCACTTCATTCGGATTGGCAGTATCTGAACTATAATCCAAATATTCTCCACCAACTCCATTCGGTGAATCAAAGCTCCAATAGCGTTTTCCGTCATTCGAAAGATTAGCAAAACCTCCGGTAATTTTTTGTCTGAAAGTAGCAATTGGAAGCCCTTTTATATCGTTTGTCGGAGGCGTATCAAGGAAATATTTAGCCTGATAATCACTTAACATCCAATCTAAGTTTAGTTTTTTAGAAACTGAGTGCTCGCCTCCTAATTCCATTCCGTATAATTCGGTTTGATAATGAGAATATCTGAAATTATACTGATAACGGCTGTTGTTATAGTCTACATAAGATTCATAAACCGGACGGATATCGTCAAATTTATTAAACATTCCGCGGAAATAGATTTTATTATTCGCATTCAATTTATACTCTAAACCTCCATTTAAGCCGATTGTTCTTCTTGTTCCCATATATCGTTTCATCATAATGGTACTGATAGAATTTTTTTGAACAATGTTGGAAGAGGCTGTATTATAAGTCACATCAAATGAATCGGCTCCCCATTGTCTGTCCCAGATAGCCCCTGAAAGGATAACTCCCAGTTTATTTTTGAAAAAACGGTCACCATAAACAATAGATCCGTTATAAGTGGCATTCTGTGAAAAAGTATTGTAGCCTCCTGCACCACTTACGCTAAGAGTTTTCTTTGTCGGTGCTGTTCTTGTAATAAAGTTAATGCTTCCGCCAATAGCATCGCCATCCATGTCAGGAGTCACTGCTTTTGAAACCTGTACAAACTGAATCAGTTCAGAAGGAATAACATCCAAAACAAAAGATCTGTTTCCTAAAACATTCGCGCTGGGAAGCCTGTTTCCGTTGAATAGTGCTGAAGTCCATGCAAAAGGAGTTCCTCTTACTGTAGCCTGATCTGCTTCACCGTGATATCTTGCAACCGCAACTCCCTGAACTCTTTGTACGGCTTCAGCTGCATTTCTGTCCGGAAGCTTTCCGATGGCATCGGCTGCAATGACTTCCATGATCGCGTTATTGTTTTTCTTGATCTCGTATGCTTTCGCCTGAGTTAAAGCATTCGGTCTTGAAATAACCACCTGCTGAATATCGCTTACCTTTTCTTTATTCTTTTTCTCTTCAGGAGCAATCGTAATGTAGCCAATATCGTTTGTTCCTTCTTTTATGATAATAGGAAAAATTTTTGTTTCATATCCGATATATTCAACTTTCAGATTTATTTCTCCTAATCTTGGAGAAAGAAGGTTAAAATCTCCGTCTAATGATGAAATTGCTTTTGCATCTGCATCTACAATTGAAATATTGGCCCCCGGAAGTGCTCCGTTTGTTTTTCCTACTATGGTTCCTTTGATTGACTGTGCATGAATGGTTCCCAAAGAAGCCATCAGGAAAAATGCAGATATCTGAATGATTCTTGACTTTTGTTTTGAAAAACCAATTGAATTGTTCATAGATTTTTTTGTTGCAAATTTGGGATGTCAATCACTTGTTTTCGTCCGAGGGAAAAAATCAGTTCCTGTAAAGTGTCACTCGTTGGAATTGTACTTTTATATATTTGATTTACAGTATTTTAAATTTGTTTAACTGTTTGTTATTTATTTATGAACTCAATATTAAATTGTAAATAGGATTTTTAATAGATAAATAACAGACTTACGAATGATGAAATAAAGATTTTGTATTTATTTTGTGAAAACCTAAGGAAGAATGCAATATATAGTTATTATTGGGGCTTTTCAGGCAGTTGTGGCGCTTTGGCTTTTACAGTTCAAAGAGAGAAAATCAGTATCGAATTATCTGTTTATTTTTCTGCTTTCAGCGATTGCTGTTCATTTGACGATTAAGTTTGTCATCTTTAATTTTATTCTTGATGAAAGTATCAGACAGCAGATGAATACGTTCATTGGGGTTTGTTACGGTCCTTTGATTTATCTATATACTCTGAGTAAAACAAAAAGGGAGTTTTCCGTTGCCTGTAAGTGGTTTATTTTCATTCCGCTCTTTGTACTCATGATCGCTTATTTTACCATTTCCTGTGTATTTGTTATTCTCAACCATGTAGATCAAAGGCTTCTTGATGTATACAATAATTTCAGTCTGTATTTAATATTTGCAATTAATCTGTATTATCCTTTAAAAAGTATTTTAATGGTCAGAAAAACTAAGATTGAAAAGGCTGAATATGATGTAATTACCAGAATTTCCTATTGTATTCTTTTTATGGAATTCGGAGTCATACTTTCCAAAACAATGCTTTATATCTATCCTGAAGAAGCTCAGATAATCAATCTGTCAATACGGGCTACCGCATATTTTTTGTTATTGGTGATCTGTCTTTTAATTGTAAGAAAGAGTTTAAAGACCGAGCATGTTGCTATTCAGCAAACTGATTCAAATGAGGCAGAACAACTATTTGTCAATCATAGCTTTAGTAATAATGATATAATATTAAATACGGTTGATTATGAAATAAAATTCAGTGAGCTTTGGCAAAAGATGGATCAGTCGGTAAGGCAAAAACAATTGTACAGGGATTGTGATCTGAATCTCGATCAATTGGCACTGAAAACCGAAATTAACAAATACCAGATCAGCGAAATGCTGAACGCTTATAAGCATAAACCATTCTACCGCTATATCAACGAGTATCGTATTGAATATTTCAAAAATATTGTTGATAAGGCTATTGAGAAAGGTGAAAATATTAATTTTTTATCCTTTGCTTATGAAGCCGGCTTTAAATCTAAATCGTCCTTTAACCGATATTTTAAAGAAATAATTGGAAAAACACCGTCAGAATATTACAAAAGCCTTGTGAGTGAAAACAAGCAACATTCTGGTTTTGAAATCAGTGCATAAAAAAATCATTCTCTAAAAGAAAATGATTTTATATTTCGAATAAAGCATCATGCTTTATTTGTTCGTTACAAAATTCTTTTTTGCCAGTTCTTTTCTTACACGGCTCAAACTTTCAGGAGTAATGCCTAGATAAGAAGCAATCATCCACTGCGGAACTCTTAACAGTAAATCCGGGTACATTTTAATAAAGCTCAGATATCTTTCTTCTGCGGTCTCCCCCAGTAAAGAATTGATTCTGTTTTGAAGGCTTCTTACATGTTTTTGAAGCAAAATATCATTCTTCGGAGCAATATTAGGGAATTGTTCTACCAGTTTTTTGAAGAAATCAGGCTGTAATAAAAGCACTTCGGAATCTTCCACCGCTTCAATATAATAGACTGATTTTTCATTGAAATAAAGACTGCTTCTGTCCGAAATCAGCCAACTTTCCGGTGCAAACTGTATGATGTGCTCTTTTCCATTTTTATCGATAGAATACATCTTAAGCAGGCCTTTTTCTACAAAGAAGTTATATCTGCAGACTTCTCCGTATCGCAAAAGGAAATCGTTTTTAGCTACTTTTTTTACTTCATAATGAAGGCTGCATGCGCTTACATTTTCTACGGGAACTTCGAGAATGTTTGCTAAATAAGTATTAATATTTTTCATTATGATAACTGATTTATAGATATATTTTGATGCGAAGCGTTGTTAATTACTTTTCCGTTCTCTACGACAAGTAATTGTGGACTTTCATGTCTTACTCCAAGATCTTCTGCAATCTTATTGGAAAGAGGTCTGTAGGCCAGTAAATCTAAAAAATAAAGTTCTGCTATATCATCTGTATTTTCAAGACTTTCTATCTCTTTTTCAAAATTCCTCAACACTGTTTTGCTGATAAAACAACTTGTTGAATGTTTAAATATGGCAACTTTATAGGCATAAGAATTGTCAATGGCAATTTTCAGATCATCCTCGGATTCTATTGGTTTCCAAAATGATTTTTGCTCTTTCGCTTCCTCTTTTCCTCCGAATATTTTATCAAAAAAACTCATACATTAAATTGTTTAAGATGATGGTCGAGGTGTTTATATTCCAAAAAACCCCAATCCTTTTCCTTCATGGCTCCAAAAAGAATATGTTCTTTGGGTAAACTCTGTTTTTCAAAGGAATCCCAGTAAAAATCCAATGTTTTTAAAAGATTGTTTCGGGCTTCCTCAAAACTACATTCAAAATTAACGATTAGTTTTTGAAAAGTAGGCATATTGTGAGGAATTCCGTTATTAAAAATGTGCATTTCTTTTTTTGTGATAATTCCTATCGCTCTGAAAATATAATTAATCTTTTGAAGTTCAATTTTCTGAAGAGGAATTTGCAATACCAAATCGCAGTGATACAGCATTTGAGCAGCATTCATCTTACCCCATTTTTTTTCGGAATCAGCTGACAGATTGCTGATTCTTGACTTAATTTCATCAAAAAAAACTTTGTTATGAAGCGTTTTTTTTACCAACCTTTTTCGATCTTCAGATTTTCGATATGAGCAAAATGGTGATTACAATGCCATGCGTATAAAGCAGTACAGTTTTTTAGAGTATAATTGATATTTTGTTCCGGATGATGAAATGTTCTGTTAAATTGTTCTTCGGACAAACTTTTTAATAAAACAGACCATCTTTGGTGAGTTCCTTTAATCATTCTTAGAGCCGGTTTTATAGTCATCGTTACACTGTCTGCCAATTCAGCCCATTTTGCTTCTTCATAAGGTTTTATGGTAGGATTATCTTCTGTTAATGCCAATTTAAATCTTGTAAAGCTGTTGATATGGCTGTCTGCAATATGATTAATAAGCTGTCGGACTGTCCATCCTCCTTCTCTGTAAGGAGTATCTAATTGCTCATCTGACCAGTTTTCTACCAGTTTTTTTAATCTTTTAGGGAAATCGCTGATAACATCTATAGCATCGGATAATTCTTCTCGGCTAATGTTTTCAGGCTGAAGAAACTCTCCTATTGGAAATTTTTTTAAATTTAAATCATTCATAAATACTCTGTTGATTAAAAAAAATGTCTCTTAAATACGATAATTTAGGACAATTTAGTTTCTGTAAATTTATCAAAAATCCAAGAACTTCACCTATGAAAAAAGCTTCAATTCTATAAAAACTGAAGCTTTTTTTATTTAATCTGAAAGACTAATAACCATGTAGATTAATGTCCTCTGTTCTTTGCAAGGTCACTTTTTTCCCCATTTTTTTCTGGATCACACGAAAATGCTGTAATTCTTCATCAGTAAGAATGCTAATTGCTGTTCCTTTTTCATTGGCACGTCCTGTTCTACCGATACGGTGAACGTAGTCTAAAGGTGAACGTGGCAGTTCATAATTGATAACATAAGGTAAAGAATCAATATGGATTCCACGGCCGATTAAATCTGTAGCAACCAGAATCTGAGCTCCTTTTCCTTTAAATTCTTCTAGATTATTTCTACGGGCACCCTGAGATTTCTGACTGTGAATGGCCACCGCTTTTATTTTATTCTTTTTCAGCTTTTCTACCAGGTTATCTGCAGACCTTGTAGAGGAAACAAAAATTAAAGCTTTTTCAACGTTTCTTTCTTTAATTAAATACCGTAAAAAAGGACCTTTATTTTCCGGAGCAACATGATAAGCCAACTGCTCGATATTATCCAATTCAACTTCCTGCTTTTTGATTTCAATAATCGTAGGGTTGATGGACAATCGCTCCTTCATTTCAGAAATCTTATCATTTAATGTTGCGGAAAACAACGTTACTTGCTTTGCTACAGGCATCATGGCAAAAAGCTTATTCATTTCTTCACCAAAACCTAATTGAAACATCTTATCAGCTTCGTCAATCACTAAATGCTGGATTCTGGAAATACTCAATGCATTGTGCTCAATAAGATCCAGTAAACGACCTGGTGTGGCAATAAGAACTTCTACTCCAAATGTACCCTTCATTTGCGGATTGATGGAAACACCTCCATAAACAGCCATGGTACGGACTTCACGTTTTAAGTTTTCTGTAAAAGCTCTGAAAACTTCATCAATCTGAATCGCTAATTCTCTTGTAGGAACCAAAATTAAAACCTGAACATTTCTGTCTTTTTTAACTTCGGTATTTTGTAGTTTTTCTAAGATCGGCATCACAAAACAAGCCGTTTTTCCGGAACCTGTCTGTGCAATTCCCATCAGATCTTTACCTTGCAAAATAACCGGAACGGCTTGCTCCTGAATAGGGAACGGCTTTAAATATCCTAATTTTTTAACAGAACGGATAATATTGGATGATAATCCCAGAGATTCAAATGACATAAAAATTGATTTCGTACAAAGATACGCTATTGAAGTGGGATCTTAATTGATTGTCTTCGTAGCTAAATGCCGATTTGGCCGAAAATTCAGATTTGGACAAATTTTTGAAGATTAGTTTTTGTAAATTTATCAAAAATTCGAGAATTCTAAATATGAAAAAAGCATTAATAATAGTCGATGTACAGAATGATTTTTGTGAAGGTGGTGCGTTGGCTGTTCCGGGAGCAAATGAAATAATTCCTTATATCAATCTTCTGATGGAAGAAAATGAGTACGATCAGATTGTACTGACACAGGACTGGCATCCTGCCAATCACAAAAGTTTTGCCAGCAATAATGGCAGAAAAGTGGGTGAAAGTATTATTCTCAATGGTATTCCTCAGTTTATGTGGCCGGATCATTGTGTACAGGGCACTTTTGGAGCGGAATTCCATAAAGATTTAAACAGAGATAAAGTAACTCATATCGTTCAGAAAGGTAAAAATACTGAAATTGACAGCTACAGCGGTTTTCAGGATAATAATCACTTCATGAAAACTGGTTTGGATGACTTTCTGAAATACCATGAAATTCAATTATTGGAAATTGTAGGATTAGCGATGGATTATTGTGTGAAGTTTACCTGTTTGGATGCTGTAGCTAACGGATATGTTACCTGCTTACATTTTAACGGAACTAAGGCCGTTAATGTAAAACCTGAAAACGGAAGAGATGCTATTTATGAAATGATCCAAAAAGGTGTGACTGTTTTGGGATAATTATAATAATACCCAATGTCATTCAGAACGGAGCAATAATGTAGTGAAGATCTTAATTATAGATTCTTCCTTCGTCAGAATGACAAAAAAAAGACGTTGAATATTTTTTCAACGTCTTTTTGTATTTTTAAACTTAAAATTTTAAAGCATTTTAAGATTATTTACTTCCTGTTCTGTAAGGATTCTCCAGTGTCCTCTTTTGATATTTTTCTTCGTTAATCCGGCAAACATTACTCTGTCAAGAGCTTCCACTTCATATCCTAATCGTTGGAAAATTCTTCTGATCACACGATTCCAACCTATGTGGATTTCAATACCCACTTCATTTTTAGGCTTCCCTTCAATGAAAGAGATCTGATCTACAACCGCTACTCCTTCATCCAGACGAATTCCTTCTGCAATTAACTTCATATCTTCATGGGTGAGTTTCTTGTCTAACGTTACATGATAGATTTTTTTAGCATCAAATGAAGGGTGAGTTAATTTCTTCGTCATGTGTCCGTCATTTGTCAACAAAATAACACCTGTAGTTGATCTGTCCAATCTTCCCACAGGAAAAACACGATATGGAGAAGCATTGGCTACTAAATCCATTACTGTTTTTCTGGCTTTGTCATCTTTTGTAGTAGAAATGTATCCTTTCGGTTTGTTTAAAAGAACATAAACCGGTTTTTCCGGAGTAATATTTTGTCCGTCAAAAACTACTTTATCTGTTTTCTGAACCTGATAGCCCATTTCAGTAACCACTTTTCCGTTTACTTCTACTAAACCTTGAGTAATCAGTTCATCAGCTTCTCTTCTGCTGCAGATTCCTGAATTTGCAATGTATTTGTTCAGACGAATAGTGTCTTTGTGGATATCTTTTTCAATTTTGTTCAGTCTTCTTTTTTGTACGAAAGATTTTGCACCATCCTGGTTTCTGTCATCACCACTTCCCGGTCTTCTGCCATATTTTAGGCTGCCTCTTTCATACTTATCTCTCGTATCAAAGGTATTAGGTCTGCTTCCGCCTCTTTTTGGAGCTGATTTTCCGAACGATTTTTTCCCTTCACTCGAATTGGTAATAAAATCTTTTTGTTCAGTTTTTCCAAATTTCTTATCCATTCTATCTTGGTAACTTGTGCCACCACTCCTTTTGGAATCAGAATTTCTTTCTCCTGCTTTTGGAAAAGGTTTCTTAGAAGGTCTTGATCCTGAAGAGTTTCCAGATCTAGAAGCACGAGAATCATCAGAATTTTTTCTTGTTGAAATTCTTGGTCTTTTTGGTCTTTCTGAATTATTATTATCTCTGCTCATTCTAAATATTTGTGCAAAGATAGTTAATTTAGTTACGAGTTAAAAATTAAGAATCATAACTTTGCAATATAGATTTATAATTAACCCTACAGAAAATCTGAAAATGATAACAATATTAAATGATAATTTTTCTCAATTAAACGAATTCTTACACGAAAAATCGTTTAGTAAAATTTTTATTCTGGTCGATGAAAATACCCATGAATATTGTCTTCCTGTTCTTTTAGGAAATATGGAGACAGACTTAGGGTTTGAAATTCTTGAGATAGAAGCAGGTGAAGAAATGAAAAATATCCAGACGGCCAATCAGCTGTGGGAAATTCTGACAGAAATGCAGGCCGACAGAAAAGCATTGGTTATCAATTTAGGAGGTGGTGTAATTACGGATATGGGAGGTTTTGTAGCTTCTACCTATAAAAGAGGAATTCAGTTTATCAATATTCCTACAACACTTTTGTCAATGTGTGATGCATCTATAGGAGGAAAAACCGGTATAGATCTAATGCATTTTAAAAATATGGTAGGAACCTTCACTTTCCCTGAACAGATTTTTATCTATCCTAAATTTCTAGAAACCCTTCCTTTCAAAGAATTAAGAAGCGGATTTGCCGAAATGCTGAAACACGGATTGATTGCAGACCAAGCGCATTGGGAAAACCTTGTTCATATCAATAAGCTGGATACAGAAAGTGTGACTCCTTATATTGAGACTTCAATGAATATTAAGCAGAATGTTGTTGATCAGGATTTTCATGAAAAAAATATTCGAAAGACCTTAAATTTTGGACATACGATCGGACACGCGATTGAAAGTTTATGTCTTAGCCAAGGAAATCCTATTCTTCATGGGGAAGCCGTTGCAGCCGGAATGATCTGTGAAGCACATCTCTCCTATCTCGAAGGGTTGTTATCAGGAGAAGATGCTAAAGTCATTATTGAAAGCATTCAGAAATATTATCCGTACTTAGATATCAGTGATTTTAAAGATGAAGATATTTTTGCCCTCTTATTAAATGATAAGAAAAATGTAGACAGTAAAATTAATTTCTCTTTACTTTCCGGAATTGGAACCTGTATTTTTGATCATCAATCCAGCCAGAAAAATATAATAGAATCCTTGAATTTTTATAGAAATTTGAACAATGCTTAGATATTTTCTTTAGATTTTTAAGGCATTTTTAATGAAAAATATAATTTAGAAATGTTCTAAAGATTGTTGTGGTATTGAATTTATTTTTCTGAATATCAGTTTGATATACATTTTAACCGTCAAGCAATTTGATGGTTTTCTTATTGGATTTTTTCAGTTTTCATTTTTGGCAAGCAATTTGAAAGATACTCTGCGTCTGATGAAAAACTCAGACGGTAGTAAAATTTAAAATTAGAATAGTAGTATTAAAAAATTAAAATTATGAAAAAGTTAATTTTAGGATTAGCAGTAACGGCAAGTTCATTGGCGTTTGCACAGCAGACCTCATCTTCATCTGGTTCATCTAGCCCGGTTCAATTTGGTATTAAAGCGGGAATGAACGTTGCTTCATTATCTAAAGATCAGGGATTGGATGATCAGAAATCTAAAATTGGTTTTAACGCAGGTGTTTTTGCTAATATTCCGGTTGCTAGTTCATTCAGCATTCAGCCAGAGGTTTTGTATAGTGATTTAGGGGCTAAAGTAACTACAAAAGATGTTATTTTAGGAAATACTTATACCACTGAATCTTCAAGAAACTTAGGATACATTACAGTACCTTTAATGTTCCAGTATAAGTTTGTTCCTAACTTCTATTTAGAAGCAGGTCCTGAGTTTGGTTTCTTAGTAAGCGCGAAGGATAAATTCAAAAGTTCTACCAACGGAAACTCTAACGGTTCTCAAACAGCAGAATTGAATAAGGATGATTTCAACACATTCAATTTTGGAATAGGTATCGGAGCAGGATATTATTTTACGGACAATATTGGTCTTACTGCGAGATATGTTGCCGGAGCGACAGATATCTATAAGAATAACAATGGAGATGCTGTAAGAAACAATGTGTTCCAAGTGGGATTAGCATTTAAATTCTAATTCAAGTAATCTAAAACAAATTTTAATTCAATAAAAAATGTCAGGCTTAATTTAAGTCTGACATTTTTCATATGATGATCTACCTGAAAACAATATTGATTTTATTTTAGAATAGGAAATGTCACATTTATTATTAATAATAAATTAAATTAATAAAATTTGGCAGGATATTTGTATAATGAAGTTGGAAAATGATATAAATCATTAATTAAAAAAATAATAATTATGAAAAAAACAATTTTGGGAATTGCCATCGCAATCAGCTCTTTAACGTTTGCTCAAGAAAAAGCAAAATCTTCAGCTTCACCGGTATCATTTGGTGTAAAAGCAGGTCTTAATATTTCAACTATTTCTGGGGGAGACTCTAAAGCTAAAGCAGGGTTTTATGGAGGTGCATTTGCGAATATTCCTGTTGCATCAAGTTTTAGTGTTCAGCCAGAAGTTTTATACAACGGAGTAGGTGCAAAAGCAGATGGAATGGAAGATTTAAAAGTAAATTTAAGCTACATTTCCGTTCCTGTAATGTTTCAGTATAATGCTCTTCCGAACTTGTATTTAGAGGCAGGACCGCAATTCAGTTTTTTAATAGACTCTAAATTCAAATATCAGTCTGTATCAGTAAAAGGTAACGATTATGTCAAAGGTTTTGATTTCGGAATCGGTATTGGTGCAGGATACTATATTACTGATAATTTTGGGGTAACAGCAAGATATGTTGCTGGTGTAACAGATGTTGCTAAAAAGACTGGAGGAGTTCAACCTGAAGGAAAAAACAATGTATTCCAAATAGGTTTAGCATATAAATTCAACTAAACAGTTTTGATTTCAATAGAGAAAGGTCAGGTTTTGTAATGGAAACCTGACCTTTCATTTTTATTTTGAATTATTTTAGTTAAATAATTCTGTCTCTTCTCCTTTTCCTACAGGGTATTCTTCTGTAAAACATCCGAAGCAGTGATTGGAAGAACCTAAAATGCTCTTTAAATTATCTATGCTTAAGAACTCTAAAGAATCTACTCCTAAATAATTTCTAAGCTCTTCGGTAGTCATATTAGCAGAAATCAAATCATCTTTTGACGGGGTGTCAATTCCTAAATAACAAGGTGCAATGATTGGCGGAGAAACACTTCTGAAGTGAATTTCTTTTACACCAGCATCTTTAAGGATTTTAACCAATCTTTTAGAAGTCGTTCCACGAACGATAGAATCATCAATAATAACTACTCTCTTATCTTTGATTTCTGAAATGATCGGATTTAATTTAAGGTTCACTACTCTTTCTCTCATTTCCTGAGTCGGTACGATGAAGCTTCTTCCGATATATCTGTTCTTAATCAGCACCGGGCGGAAAGGAATTCCGGAAGCTTTAGCAAAACCAATGGCAGCAGGAACTCCTGAATCAGGAACTCCAATTACCAAATCAGCTTCCACAGGAGCCTGTTCCCAGATCTTTTCTCCGGATTTTTCTCTGATTTCGTAAACATTAATATTTTCTAGAGCCGAGTCAGGTCTTGCAAAATAAATGTACTCGAAAGAACAGATTCTTTGCTTAGCTTTCTCCTCATCTACCATAATTGAATGAAGTTTTCCAGGCTCATTTTCATTAGTATAAATGATTTCTCCCGGTAAAATATCACGAACATACTGAGCTCCGACAGCATCTAAGGCCACAGATTCTGAGGCAACAACATAAGAATTTTCATTGATGGCTCCTAAAACCAAAGGTCTGATTCCGTTGAAATCTCTGAATGCGAAGAATTTATTTCTTGTCATTCCCACCACAGAATAGGCACCTTCAATTTTCTCCATGGTTGCTTTGATGGCTCCACGAAGTCCTAGGTCAAGATTTTTTTGGATTAATCTTAAAATAACCTCAGAATCCGAAGTTGCTCTGAAAACAACACCTTCAGCTTCCAACTGAGCTTTCAGCTCTTTTGCGTTGGTAAGGTTACCATTATGTGCAATCGAAAGAATAATCTGGTCATATTCGTTTTTCGCGAAAAATGGCTGGAAATTATACTTCTTCTTATCTCCTGCAGTCGTATAACGAGTGTGTCCGATTGCAGAATTTCCCATAAAAGTTTCAGGATCAGGGATCTCTTTATAAACGTCCAAAACCAAACCTTCATCTTTCATATTGGTGATTTTCCCGTCTTTTAAAACTGAGATACCACAAGCTTCCTGGCCTCTGTGCTGTAATGCAAAAAGCCCGAACTGTGAAAGAGAAAACGTATCCAGATCATTGTCAGAATACATTCCGAAGATACCACACTCCTCATTCGGAGCGTCCAGTCTTTCTTCTTCCTGCGTTCTGAAAAGATTTCTTCCGTACGTTTGAGTTTCAAACTGTTTTAAATATTCACTTTTATGAACGTCTAAACTTTTCATTTCTATTTTTTCTAATCTAGATTTTATTTTGATAGATCTTTAACTTGGATGCAAATTTTAATATTATGTTAAATTGAATTGCATCTTATGTAAATCTAAAATCTTATTTGTTAAGAACAGTTTTCAATCTGTTATAGATCTCAACATAAGCTTCTGTAACTTCACCAAGATCTCTTCTGAATCTGTCTTTATCTAACTTCTTCATCGTATCTTTATCCCAAAGTCTGCAAGTATCAGGAGAAATTTCGTCTGCCAAGATAATCTCACCGTCAGAAGTTTTACCCAATTCAATTTTGAAATCAACTAAGATGATATTCATTTTATCGAAAAGATCGATCAGGATCTCGTTGATGTCTGAAGTCAATTCATACATTTCATCAAGCTCTTCATACGTTGCAGCTCCTAAGAACACTGCATGGTGATCGTTGATTAACGGATCTCCCAACTCATCTTTCTTGTAGCAGATATCGAAGATGGTAACCGGAGATTTAATTCCTTCTTCCACTCCTAATCTTTGAGCCATGCTTCCTGCAGAATAATTTCTTACCACCATTTCCAAAGGAATGATAGATACTTTTCTTACCAATTGTTCTCTTTCGTTCAATTGTTTAATGAAATGAGTCTTAATCCCTTTCTCATTTAAATATTCAAAAATCAAAGTTGTGATGGCGTTGTTCATTTCGCCTTTCAAATCAACAGAACCTCTTTTTTGAGCATTGAATGCTGTAGCATCGTCTTTGAAACGTACGATTACTTGATCAGGATTATCGGTAGCAAATACTTGTTTTGCTTTCCCTTCGTACAACATTTCTTTCTTTTCCATTTCTTACTAGATTTATTTTATTATTTAATTAAAATTCCTGTTAAAACAGCCATTCCAAAGCTCAGTAATGTACCAATCAATACATATTCTGTCAGTTTTCTTTGTTTAGCCTGTGCCAGGTCGCTGAATCTGAAAACAGATTTTGCAGCCACCATAAAACCTACGCCTTCCCAGTGATTCACCATGATAAAAGTGAAAACGAGTAAACGTTCTAAAATCCCGATATACTTTCCTGCGCTGGATAAAGATTCGGTTTGTATATTGCCTGCTGTCTCCGGAACGGGTGTCCAGGAAGACAGTAATATTTTAATAAAAATTGAAGCAGGTGTTGTTAAAAACAAGGCTGCCATCAGTATTTTTAAGAAGTCCTGATCTTTTAAAAATTCAAAATTGAATTCATTATAATAAAAAGAAACTCCTGCAATCACTGCAATATGTAGAGCCTGATCGATGAAAAACCAGCTTTTTTTATTTTTAATGGTCTGAAAACTGAGTTTCGCAGCATCAATAATAAAATGTGAAATTCCTACCAAAACAGCTACCCACCAAAGTTCTACATTCCAAAGAAAAATAAAACTTAAAGCAGTGTGAATCAGAACATGAAGGTACAAATATTTACTGTTTAGTTTTTTATTTTCCTTCTCTGCAACCCAAGAATTTGGCTGAAGAATAAAATCTCCAAGTAAATGTGCCAATATGAGTTGAATAAAAATCATCTTACAGTTCTGAAATTTTCTTTCTAAAATATTGATTAGTTTCCACAATAAGCTCGTAGTTGGCACGCTTCAGTCGCTGGCTAACCGAGGACTGTGATATATTAAACCTTTTTGCCAGGTCTTCTTGTGTAATATCTTGGTTCATAATCATTTCGTGAATGATTTCTGAGGTTGCCATGGTCCAGTTGTCAAAATCCTTAGACGACCATTTGAGAAGTATATTTAAATCTTTATTTACAGAATCATTAGAGGTTTTAATGGCAACGGTATGACCATCATTTTTCAGATCATTGAGCAATCTCCCGGAATGTACGTAGGCAGTTCCATTGGATTCGGTAATTTTTTCAGACGAAAAATTTTCTTCACCGATTCCGATGGCTATTCTTACATCTAAATTTTCCTGACTTTTTATAAGTGATTTTATGGCTAAGAAACGCCAGAAAACGTCATCAATATTACATTTGAACTGAAACTCATCTCCTCTGTAGATTTCCCATGTGTGAGGAGCACTTCCCCAATTTTCGAGAAGATTTTTAAGCTTGGTGATCCAAACCTCTGTTTCCGCGTGCTGTGAATTTATAATATCTCCGGTAATGACCGCTATCATTTTGCAAATATAAGCATAATTACTTATAAATAAAAAATATAAGCGGAAACACTTATAGATATTGATTATTAGTGAATCTGCTTATATCAATAATCTGATTTTTTGATTTATAAATGCCTAAAATACTTAAAACAGCACTTTACTTTTCACTTCATCCTCTACCTTTACATCTACATTTACTTTATTAGGAGCAAAGTTCTTCATAAACTCAGAAGGGGTTTTCTCCGTATACTTTTTAAACATTCTGTTAAAATAGGTCACATTATTAAAGCCGCAGCTGTAACTGCATTCTGAAATGCTTTTATCCTGTGCCATCAATAGGCAGGCTTTGTTGATGCGATACCGGTTTACAAATTCTGTAAAGGTGATCTGGGTTGCTTTTTTGAAAAAATTACAGAATGCAGGTAATGTGAGATTGGCCAGCTTTGCTACATCTTCAATATTAATTTCTTTATCATAATTGTGCTCAACGTAAGTGAAAATATTTTCAAGACGCGTTTTGTTTTTTGAAATAATGGTATAAGGCATGATTTCCCTGTTTAAAAGCTCATAGTTTTCACATTTTGAAAGTTCAAACAAGATTTCCAATAACAGTAAGTATCTTTTATAACCTTTCGAACTCAGTATTAATTTCAGTTTGGGAAGCATTGTTTTATGCACTTCATCATGAAAATGAATTCCATATTTAGACAGCTCTAGAAGGTTTTTAATAGACCTCGCCTCTACTTCCTGTTGTGGGAACTGTAAAATTTCTTCTTTGAACTGAAGGACAATTTCTTCATGCGGATCAATGGAGTTTAAACCAAAACCTGAATGCGGAATATTTGAGCCGATTAATACCAAATCGCCATTTGTATAATTGCTTTTGTGATATCCGACATGTCGGGTTCCGCTCCCGGAAATTACACATACAAGCTCAATTTCAGGATGATAATGATATTCCCATTTAAATTCCGAAATGGGAGAATTGTTGTGAATCGTGCGAAAAGAGCTCTTTTCATCGGGAATCACCCTTTCAAAGGTAACTTTCATTTAGTTAATCAAATTTTATCCCCTAAAATAATAATTATATTAATATAGTTCAAATATTGATTTATAATGTTAAATTAATGTGAAGTCAAATGCTTCTATCTTAGCCCACAAGAAATTATATGAATGAAAAATTTCAATATTAAGGCGGTTTTATTTTTAAACTATTTTGTTTTTGCAATTCTCCTGAATTCTGTAGGAACAGTGATTCTGCAGGTTCAGCAAAACTTCGGAATTTCAAAATCCCATGCCAGTGTTTTGGAAGGTTTTAAAGATCTGCCTATTGCGATCTGTTCATTCATATTAGCATCGTTTCTGCCTAAAATAGGAATTAAAAACTCTATGCTGATTGCTTTGCTTTTAGTGAGTTGTATGTGTTTTGTAATGCCTTTCGCCAGTGATTTCTGGTTTTTTAAACTATTATTTACTATTGTCGGAGTTTCGTTCGCTTTAATTAAAATTTCAGTCTTCACTTCTATTGGACTGGTGACAAATACAGATAAGGAACATTCAAGCTTTATGGGTTATCTGGAAGGCTTTTTTATGATCGGCGTATTAATGGGAAATGTTTTATTCAGTTTGTTCATAGATGACCATAATCCAAGATCTACCCATTGGCTGAATGTTTATTGGGTATTAGGTGGAGTTTCAACACTGTCTTTTTTGTTTTTGTTCTTTACGAAACTGAATGAAAAGGAAGCGAAAAGCGAAAAGACGGATTTGCTGGGAGATCTAAGAAACAGTGCGAGCTTGTTTGGATACAGAAAAGTATTGTTCTTTTTATTGTGTGCTTTTCTTTTCGTTTTGGTGGAACAAAGTTTCCAGACTTGGACACCGACATTTTACAAAGAAATTCTAAAAGTTCCGACCTCTATGAGCATTCAGGCGGGAGCTGTTTTGGCAGGAGCTTTTGCATTGGGAAGGTTTTTATCGGGCTTTTTTTCGAAAAAGTTTAGCTGGATCTACGTAGTTTCTTTTTGTGTCGTGGGGTTTGCGATCAGTATTTTATTGGTACTTCCATTGACTCATAATATTAATATCAATGCGGAAACAACTTGGTTAAATGCACCGTTGGTTGTGTATTTATTTCCGTTAATGGGCGGTTTGTTAGCACCAATTTATCCAAGTATCAATTCGGTGATTTTAGCATCTATTCCAAAATATTTGCATAGTGCAATGTCAGGTTTAATTGTAGTTTTCTCCGCAATCGGAGGAACAATCGGGTCAATTATTACCGGCTTTGTGTTTCAGGAATTCAGTGGACAAAAGGCGTTTTATCTATCATTAATTCCTCTTTCATTGTTGATTATTTCGGCAGTTTTTATGAATAAATTAAAAATAAATCCTAAAAAATAAATATGAACAAACAATTATATATCAACGAAATCCAGGCTCTTTTTGATGATGTTCAGCGATCAAAGATCTTCGAAGATCAGAAGATGATGACCGATGCGGTTCCGTTATTTCCAATTGCTGAAATTAATGCAAAATATCAGGAAGAGAAGCAGCTTGAGAATTTTGATCTGAAAAAATTTGTCCTATATAACTTTGATTTTTTAGGAGCAAAAATATCCATTCAGAGAGAAGACCATTTGCCGATTGAAGAGCATATAGAAAAACTCTGGGATGAATTGACCAGAACAGCTTACGAAGAAAAAGGAACATTGCTGAAACTTCCCAAACCTTATGTCGTTCCGGGAGGTCGTTTTAATGAATTTTTCTATTGGGACAGTTATTTTATCATGTTAGGCTTGCAGGTTTCCGGAAGGATTGAAATGATGGAAAATATTATTGAAAACTGTTCTTATTTAATTCAGACTGTCGGATTTGTACCTAATGCGAGCCGGACTCATTTTTTAAGCCGTTCTCAGCCACCCTACTTTTCGTTAATGCTGGATTTGCTTTTTGAAACGACAAAAGATAAAAATATTTATATCAAATATCATGATACTTTAGAAAAAGAATATGCTTTCTGGATGAATGGTGCTGAAAGACTGGAAAACGGGTCAAGTTCAAAAAGGGTATTGAAAACGATTAACGGAGATATTTTAAACAGGTATTATGACGCGGAGAATGAGCCCCGTCCTGAAAGTTATTTAATAGATATTGAGGATGCCGAAAATGCAGGCGAAGAATTTTACAGAAATATAAGAAGCGCCTGTGAATCGGGTTGGGATTTTTCAAGCAGATGGTTTGGAGATGGAGAAAATATACAGACGATTGAGACTTTGAACTTGGCTGAAGTTGATCTGAATTGCCTGTTGTGGCATCTGGAAGCAACATTGGCAAAATCTTCATCACTTCAAAATTTATCAGAAAAGGAAAATGTTTTTAAAGAAAAAGCAGAAAACAAGAAACAGATGATCGACAAATATTTCTGGGATTCAAATTCTGGTATTTACAGAGATTATCATACAAAAAAGCATGCAACAACCTCATCTGAACATATTGCTACTCTTTATCCTTTGTTTCTTGGGTTAGCCAATGAAAAGCAGGCAGAATCTGTCGCAAAAAATATCGAAGAAAAATTTCTGTATCAAGGCGGTTTGGTTACCACAACGAAGAAAACCGGACAGCAATGGGATCTTCCGAATGCATGGGCACCGTATCAATGGCTTGGCTTTAAGTCTATGAAAAACTATGGTTTTGATGACTTGGCGGAAAAGATTAAAAATAACTGGTGCGCCAATGTGGAAAGAGTTTATAAAAACACAGGAAAGCTGATGGAGAAATACAATGCATTAGATATAGAAACTGTTGCAGGAGGTGGAGAATATCCTAATCAGGATGGTTTCGGATGGACGAATGGTGTTTATCTTAAATTGAATCAAAATTAAACTAACTATAAAAAATTAAAGGCTATGAAAAAAAGATCGATTTTCTTACTTGCCGGCATTGCAACACTTTATTTTAATAATACGTATGCCCAGGAAACGACTCCACAGGATTCTACAAGAACGGCATCTATTGATCAGGTAGTAATCACAGGAAACTCCAATCCCAAAAAGAAAATAGAATCCAGTACAGCAATTTCCACTTTTACAGCGAAGGAAATTCAGAAACAAAATCCGATCAGTGCGGCTGCTTTATTGCAGAGAGTTCCAGGTTTTGCTGTGGAAACTTCGGGTGGTGAAGTCGGAAACAACCTTTTTGCGAGAGGGATTCCTTCTGCAGGAGCGTATGAATTTGTACAGGTTCAGGAAGACGGACTTCCTGTTTTTGAAGACGGGGCTTTGCAGTTTGCCAATGCAGATAACTTTTTCCGTGTAGATAATTCGGTAAGCAGACTGGAAGCATTGAGAGGCGGTTCAGGATCTATTTATGCAAATAATTCTCCGGGAGGTCTTATTAACTTTATTACAAAAGAAGGAGGTAATGATTTTAAAGGAACTGCAAAACTGGAGACCAGTACGTATGGTTTGATGCGTACTGATGTCAACCTGGGAGGTGCTTTGGTACAGGATAAACTATTCTTTAATGTTGGTGGTTTTTACAGAACAGACAACGGAATCAGAAAAACAGGTTTTAAGGCAAACAATGGCGGGCAAATCAGAATGAATCTTAAATATGTTTTTGATAAAGGTTATGCTAAAGTGTATTATAAAAAGCTTGATGACCGAAATACATTTTTCCTTCCTATTCCTTTGTCGCAATATGGCAATGATCTGAAAGAGTTCTCGGGTTTTGATGCTAACTATGGAACATATAGCTACAGAGCGATCAGTCAATTGAATATTCCGCAAGCCGGAGGAGGATTTTTCAATAGAAATCTGGAAGACGGAATTCATCCGAGAGTTGATGTGTTAGGAGCCGAGTTCAAATATGACTTGGGAGGAAATTTCTCGGTCATTAATAAAACACGATATACGAATATTAACATGAATTACACTGGGATTTTCCCGGCGGGTGGTCCTCAGGCAATGGCAGATTTTGCAAAGTCAGAAGGAATTACAGGAAATAATTATCAATATTCATTAGTAAGCAACGGAGCTATTGTGAATCCTGCGTATGTTCAGAAATTAGGGTTCTGGGCGATCGATAAACAGATGAATAATTTTGTCAACGATTTACAGTTCAATTATAAGTTTGACAAAGGAAATGTAACGGCGGGTTTTTATAAATCCAACTGGAAATCTCATCAATACTGGAACTGGAGTAATATTTTGACAACGGCAACGGACAGACCTGAACTTCTAAACCTAGTTGACACTTCATTAACTCCGGCAAGTACAGGATATTCAAAGACGTACAATGGAGTTACAGATATGTCTTTCCTGGTTAGGGATTCTCAAATTCAGGGTAGCTTAAATGATCTTTATTTAAATTTAGATTATAATATCACTGATAATTTAAGCTTCAATGGAGGAATTCGGTACAGTAAAGATTCTTATAAGGGATATGGCGTAAATACGACAACTTCGAACCTGAACAATTCAGGATTAACAACAGATGGAACACATTCCTTCTTAACAACTACAGCAGATGATAATATGGCGGTGTTAGGAAATAAATATACCTATTGGTACTACGATGTAGACAGAGTATCTTTCACAACGGCTCTGAATTATAAGATCAATAGAGAAAATGCGGTCTATGCCCGTTTTTCTAATGGTTTCAGATCTCCGAATGAAGAAGCGTACTATAATAATATGAATAATTTGTCCGCAATAAAACCAGTTACGACCAATCAGCTGGAAGTTGGGTATAAATATTATTCAAGAACATTTGATCTAGCGGTGATTCCATTCTACTCTACTTTGAAAAACCTTTCATTCACAGACGTATTTTCTGACGGAACTTCTGAAAATAAATTCGCCAATACCACCAACTTCGGGGTAGAATTGGAAGGATATGCAAGATTATTCAACAATTTACTAGAAGTGACTTTCAATGGAACAATTCAGAATCCGAAATATAAAAACTTCACAGGAATGGATGCTGCAGGTAATTTCTTTGATTACGACGGAAATACGGTAAGAAGAATGCCGAAATTCTATTTCAATATTTCTCCGGCAGTAAATATCACAAAAGAATGGAGAGCTTATGTAAGTATGAATTATTATGGTAAACGTTTCCAGGATGAAGCCAATACGGATAAAAATATTCTGCCTTCATTTTCTGAATTCGGAGCGGGAACTTCTTATCAGTTAGGAAAAATAAGATTTGCAGTTGACGGAACCAATATCTTCAACACGATCGGGATTACAGAAGGTGACCCAAGATCTCCGCTTACAGGAACAGGAGATATCAGAATGGCGAGACCTATTATGGGTGCTGCTGTAAGAGCTTCAATTACCTTAGATTTCTAAAATTAGATATTTTTAAATTGAAAAACGTCGGAAGATCTCCGACGTTTTTTTATTGTTATATATTAAAATATAAATCTACTTTTTAATAAACGGATATATTTTTTCGTCAAGCTTTAATAAATAAGAGCCTGTAGATAAATGCTGAACAGAAATATTCTTTTTGTTTCTAAATGGAGCTTTTTCCGTAGAAATTACTTTCCCTGAAAAATCTAAAATCTGTGCTGACTGTATATCTTCAGTTTTTCCGCTTACAAAAATGTTTTCATTGGCAGGATTTGGGTAAATTTTAAACTCATTTTCTTTTTGAGAAGTAGTGAGTTCCGAAGTTGATAATGATCCTAGATTTTGGCAATAATTGCTTGCATAGGAATCCCATTCAGAAAGAGTAAAGCTTGTTGTAGGTTGGGTTACACTTGCCTTTCTGTATAAAGAAACGTTTCCTAAAGTTGAAGAATTGCTGGTGCCTGAAATTCCAATAGCGTCTACGGTTGCCGATTTATATCTTAATTCCAAGTACTGGCTTCCTGAATAGGTCATTTGCGGAGCTGCTGTTACAAATTTTGCCTGATTGATGCTGTAGCAGGAAAAATTAGCTTCAGGATGCAGCACTACGAATGTTTCGTTATTCTGAACAATTCCTTCCAATTCGTATGGGTCGGGAAAATAATAGTTGCTTCCGCTTGAAAACTGAATAGATAATCTATAATCGCTCAGGTTTACAGGATGTCCTGTTTTATTGGTAATTTCTAATCCTTTATTATTTGAAGTTCCTTCCAGGTATTTTGTAACCATCAGATCTTTAGCATAGATATCTGAAGCTAAGGTTGTGGTAGAGGCAATATTACTGTCGGAAGAAAGCAGGTATCCGTTGTCATAAGCTTTAACGGTAAAAGTATAAGCTGTTGAAGGTGTCAGATGATCTACACTAAAGGTTGCGTTTTTCGTTGCTCCAACCAAAGTTCCGTTCTGGTAGATCTTATAACCGATTACATCCGTACTTGAACTCGGAGCCCAGCTTAATGTTGTAAAATAAGCACTGTTTTGTGTTACACTTAAGTTGGTGGGAGCCTGCGGAGCCACAGTATCGGGAGTTTGCCCCCAGATTGCATTTACCCAAGCTGGATTATCAATAAAAGGATTTCTGTTTTTCTGTATAACATATACTGCATTGTTTCTGTCGATTTCCCTTTGAGAAACCGGATCTTGTTGATGCCACTGAAGAAGCATGGCAATATAAGCCGGATCATAACCTCTTTCTTCCGTCCCATCCAGAGGATTAGTGTCAGAAGCGGGATTTGTATTGTTGTTGAAATTAAAAGTTCCTAATTTACCTTCGTACCTTACGGCAAAATACAGTAAACTTCTGGCTACATCACCTTTAAATTCATTAATAGGCTCATAAACTCGTCCTGTATAAGTTATTCCGGGAATGGCACAGTTCCCGATTTTTGAAGTGTTGGTAAATGTATAATATATAGTGGAACCCACGATTCCATAAGGGTAATTGCTTCTTAATTGGTTTATTCTCGCATCTGTAGGAACCACATAGAATAAATCGGAATACATTGGGTAATTACTGTAAAATGTACTTTGGGGCATCATGTGTTCCCGGTTCCAACCCTGTCCTTCTGCACTTGCACTTCCGATAATATTTGCGGTTGTATATTCATAAGCATCCGGTCCTGTAGGGATTTCAGAGTAGATATCTAATAAAATAGTCGTATTGCTTGGGCCGTAATCATAATATTTATCTAAATCAGTCTGGTTGTAATAATTGGTGAGATCACTGTAATGCCAGTTGATATTCTTGGCAGAAATAATATCATGAAGCTTTGATTTCAGTGCGTAGCCGGTTAATCCGGTTGTACCATCATAATACCCTGCAGGAGCTTGCGCTGCAAGATATGATGAAATCAAAATTACAGAAAGTAGAAGTTTTTTCATGTTTTAGTATTGGGAAGCAAAATTAGTAAATTATTAAACTTATTTTTAAGAAAAATTTATTAAAAAATCATTAAATATTAGAATGTAAAAAATTGAAAACTAAAGCTTTGTTTATAAATTACTATGGAGGAAATAATTTTTTTGGGCGTTCCGTCAATTTATTTATCTTTGGGAACTAACTATTATCTATTATGAATACAGAGACTATTGACAACATTAAAATGATAGCGGAAACAGCAAGAGAGTTTGCTGAGAAGAATATCAGACCTAATATTATGGAGTGGGATGAAAGCCAGACTTTTCCTAAAGATTTGTTTCATCAGTTAGGTGAGATGGGTTTTATGGGGATTGTTGTTCCTGAGCAGTACGGAGGTTCTGGTCTTGGTTATCATGAATATGTTGCAATTCTTGATGAGATTTCTCAGGTAGATCCTTCTATCGGTCTTTCTGTGGCGGCTCACAACTCTCTTTGTACCAATCATATCTACGAATTTGGAAATGAAGAGCAAAGAAATAAATGGCTTCCTCAGTTGGCTTCAGGTAAAGTAATTGGAGCTTGGGGGTTAACAGAACATAATACAGGTTCAGATTCAGGAGGCATGTCTACAACAGCGGTAAGAGACGGAGATGACTGGATCATTAATGGAGCTAAAAACTTTATTACTCACGCGATCTCTGGCGATATTGCTGTGGTAATGACAAGAACAGGTGAAAAAGGAGCTAAAAATAACTCGACGGCTTTTGTTTTAGAAAAAGGTATGCATGGTTTTACTTCCGGTAAAAAAGAAAATAAATTGGGAATGAGAGCTTCGGAAACTGCGGAGTTAATCTTCGATAACGTTCGTGTACCGGATTCTCACCGTTTAGGAGAAGTGGGTGAAGGTTTCAAGCAGGCTATGAAAATTCTTGACGGAGGTAGGATTTCTATTGCTGCATTAAGTTTAGGAACAGCTAGAGGAGCTTATAAATCAGCTTTAAAATATGCTAAAGAAAGACATCAGTTCGGAAAATCAATTTCTGAGTTCCAGGCTATCAATTTTATGTTGGCAGATATGGCAACTGAAATCGATGCTGCTGAACTTTTGATTCAAAGAGCGGCAACATTGAAGAATGCTAAGCAAAAAATGACAAAAGAAGGAGCTATGGCAAAATTATATGCTTCTGAAGCTTGTGTAAGAATTGCTAATAACGCAGTTCAGATTTTCGGGGGATACGGATATACAAAAGATTTCCCGGCTGAGAAATTCTACAGAGATTCTAAACTTTGCACCATCGGAGAAGGTACTTCTGAGATTCAAAGATTAGTGATCGGTAGAGATATCACAAAATAATTTAAAACATAGACAAATGATTAAGCAGGCTTTGTTGGGTGAGTTTTTGCATGAAGCAGAAAATACCCGAAAACTTTTGAAAGCAATTCCTGATAGCGCTTTAGACTGGAGGCCGTCTGAAATTAATTGGACCGCAGCTCAGTTGGCTTCTCATATTTCAGAGGTCTATAACTGGTTTGAATATACCTTTAATCAGGATGTTTTTGATATGGGAACGTATCAATATGACAAAGGAGATATTTCCAAAGCTGAAAATATTGTGGCTAAGTTTGAAGAAAATGTAGCTAAAGCTCAGAAAGCTTTGAAAAACTCAGACGAAGGGACTTATTTCAACGAATGGACAATGGAAATGAACGGAAACGTACTCTTCCCTCCTATGCCGAAAATTCAGGTAATTCGCTCGTTCCTTTACAATCATTTGTATCATCACAGAGGAGAATTGGTCGTTTATTTAAGATCTACAGGAAATAAAGTTCCCGGATTATACGGACCAACAGCAGACGACAAGTCTTAGAAATCTTAGAAATTTAGAATTATCTTATTATAATTGAATAGCATACGCAAAATACGTATGCTATTTTCTTTTTATGAGAATATAATATTTAAACTATTTTTAATGCATTGCATAATATTTTAAATGAATAATCTAAAAATTTCTTAAAAAAATTTGTTTTTCGTAATATAAAATTTATTAGCTTTGATATTCCACAAACAAAATAAAGATTATATGAGAAAACAACTATCGATGATCGGAGTACTTCTGATCTCAGGAATTTCTTTTGCGCAGACCGACCGTCTTTGGTCTGAAAGTTCTAGAAAAACAACTTCGGAAATTTTTGAAAACAAGTCTTCTATTACGACTCCCAAGATTTTCAGTTTGGATATAAACGGACTGAAGAACGCTCTTGTAAAAGCCCCTAAGAGACTGGCGGCAGGAGAAAAATCAGAAATCATTATTTCTTTCCCGAATTCTGAAGGAAAAATGGAAAGCTTTAAAGTAAGAGAAAATTCGAATTTTGATCCTGCATTGGCCGCAAAATACCCCGAAATCAAGTCGTATATAGGAACGGGCTTAGAAGATCCTAATTCTACAGTTTACTTTAGTATTTCTCCTTTGGGCTTGTCTTCAATGGAAATCTACGGAGATAAATCTGCAGTTTTCATCGAGCCTTATACAAAAGATCTTTCTACTTATGTAGTGTACAAAAAATCTGATAAAAAAGATGATCTGAGTAAATTTGAATGCACCGTAATTGATGTCGCTCAAAAAGGAGCTGCAGGTACAACAAATCTTGCTGCAAGGCCGAACGCAGATGATGCAGTGTTGAGAACATTCAGACTGGCACTATCGTGTACCGGAGAATACACTACTTATTTTGGGGGAACTAAAGCGCTTGCTTTAGCCGCAATGAATAATACAATGACCCGTGTCAACGGTGTATTTGAAAAAGATTTTGCTGCAAGAATGGTGTTAATTGCTAATAATGACGCTGTAATTTATACAAGCGCTTCTTCTGATCCATATTCTCCGGCCTCAGGAATGAGCAACTGGAATTCTCAGCTTCAATCTACTTTAACTTCAGTTATTGGTGAGGCAAATTATGATATCGGACACTTGTTTGGTGCTTCCGGAGGAGGCGGAAATGCAGGTTGTATAGGTTGTATCTGTACCAATGGTTCAAAAGGAAGCGGTTATACCTCTCCTGCAGATGCAATTCCTTCAGGTGATAATTTTGATATAGATTATGTGGCTCATGAAATGGGGCATCAGTTTGGTGGAAACCATACCTTCTCAATGAATAATGAAGGGACGGGAGCAAACATGGAACCGGGATCGGGATCAACGATTATGGGATATGCAGGAATTACAAGCCAGGATATTCAGCCGCATTCGGATGCTTTCTTCCATGCCATCAGTATCCAGCAGATTACGAATAATATCAAAGCTAAAACCTGCTCTGTAAATACTGCCACAGGAAATTCAATTCCAACAGCAAATGCAGGTTCAGATTATACCATTCCGAAAGGAACGCCATTTATGTTAACCGGAGCAGGAACTGATGCGAACGGAGATTCATTGACTTATATTTGGGAACAAATGGATAATGCTTCTTCCTCACAAACAGGAGCAAGTTCGGCTGCTAGTGCAACAAAAGCTTCCGGACCGACTTTCAGATCCTGGACTCCACAAACAACTCCAACTAGATATTTTCCAAGAATGGCTTCTGTATTGGCAGGAGCAACTACAACTGCCGGTTCTGAAATTACAGTGGAAGCTTTATCTAATGTAGCAAGAACTTATAACTTCAGATTTACGGTTCGAGACAACAGAGCCGGAGGTTCCGGAAATAATTCAGATGATGCAGTAATTACTGTAAATAGTACAGCCGGACCTTTCAGTGTGAGTTCACAAAATACGGCAACAACCTATTCGGGAGGTACTTCTCAAACCATAACCTGGAATGTAGCGGGAACTACGACTAACAATGTAAACGCAGCAAATGTAGATATTCTTTGGTCCACAGACAGCGGAAATACGTGGACTACTCTATTGGCAGGAACTCCAAATGATGGAAGCGAAGCTGTAATGATTCCGAATGTTTCTACAACTACAGGAAGAATCATGGTGAAAGGTTCCAATCATATTTTCTTCGATGTAAATAACGCAAATATTACTGTAAATGCAGGTTCAGGATCTTCGGATACTGTGGCTCCTACAGCCCCTACATTAGCAGCTTCAGGCACTACTTCTACAAGCACAAATCTTTCTTGGTCAGGAGCAACAGATAACGTAGCGGTTACAGGTTACGATGTTTATCAAGGTTCTTCATTGATCGGTTCCACAACATCTACTTCTTATACTGTAACAAGCTTGACTCCTTCTACAACCTACAGCTTTACTGTAAAGGCAAAAGATGCGGCAGGAAATGTTTCAGCAGCAAGCAACACCGTTTCTGTTACCACTCTTGCAGGTACTTCAGTAAGCTATTGTACAGCATCAGCAACCAATACAGCTGATGAAAGAATTGGAAATGTAAGCTTCGGAACCATTAATAATACTTCTACGGGAACAGCAGGATATGAAGACTTTACTTCAGTTTCTACAAATGTAGCAAGAGGTAGTGCATATACTATTTCTGTAACTCCAACCTGGACTTCTACAAAATATAGTGAAGCTTACGCAGTTTATATTGACTACAATAAGGATGGCGATTTCGCAGACAGTGGAGAATTAGCTTGGTCTAAAGCGGGTTCTACAACGAGTCCGGCTACAGGATCAATTACTATTCCTGCTACGGCAACTTTAGGAACTACAAGAATGAGAGTGATGATGAAATACAGTTCTGTTCCAACATCGTCTTGTGGATCATATACGTATGGACAAGTTGAAGACTATACTTTGAACATTGTTTCGTCAGGAAGAGGAGATTTACTTGATACTAAAGATATAATAACTGATATTAAACTGTATCCGAATCCGGCAAGAGATGTATTAAATATTTCAAATTCGGCTTCTGAAGACTATAAAATCTTCGATATGGGTGGAAAACTAATTAAATCAGGAAAACTTGAAAGAGGTTCTGTTAATGTGAGCAGTCTTATCAAAGGTGCTTATATTATTCAGATTGGTGAAGTGTCTAAAAGATTCATCAAAAACTAATACCATTATTACATTATGTGTGACTGCCTGTGAAAACAGGCAGTTTTTTTATTTTATAAAAGATCTTTTTTTTCTTTTTCTTGTAATTAATAGATTTATAATCAGGTTAATGAAAATGTGAATTTTCCTTTTATAAATCATTATGCCTATAAAAATTATAATTTCATCAAACAAAAGTCACGGATGAATGAATTTTTATTTAATTTTATCGCCGGAATTATTCTTATTGTACCGCCTACCTGACTTGTCTTTTAGGGAAGTTCTAAAATATATTTTTAGCAAATAGGTAATATTGTTTTCTTAGATTTTTACCATACACTTTCATTTCAAATGATTTGAAAAATCTGTTGCATATAAAGCGTCTCCTATAAAAAATGGAGAAGAAACCGTATACGAAATCTTTTCTTGACAAGCTTTGAGGTGAGCTGAGGGCTCACTTCTTCTATTTACATAATTTAAAACATTTATATGAAACATTTATTTAAGTATTTATTTTTTTTATCAACGGCTTTTCTTTCTATAGCTTGTAGTTCGGATAACGATGCAGAAACGGATATCCCGCCTGTTAAAACCGTATTCTACAAAAGTGCCAACGAATTTGCTGCAACTTACGATACAGGCGGAAAAGTAGATCAGCAGACAAGAGACTATATATTTGAACTTTACAGACAGGGGAAATGGGGAGAATTGGAGGCTCTTTTTAAAGTTAATAATTTGAATGGAGGATGGCCACCTGCCAACGGAGGATATAATATTGTTGATGATGTTTCTTTTCAGGCAGGACAAAAGTTTGACAGATACAGCGGTGCTGTCGGTACTTATAACGGAACTGGAGTTCCTACTTTAGGAGGAAGTTTTACAAGCCCTATTATCAACGGATATGTCTATACTTTCTCACAAAGAGCTTTAAACCAGCCTGAAACCGCATATGATTTCTATTACGAGATCGATGTGTTAAATAATTTATTACCTTTCAAATCTCAAACTGCTGATGTTATCCCTTGGTTTGGTCAAGTTGGAGGAGGAAAACAGACGATGTGGAAAATTCCGATTGATATTACAACGGGTTATCAAAAAACATGGAATAAATTAGCGGAAGAAGGATATGTAAAAATCACCATAAAAAAAAGTCCGAGTGGAAAGTACAATAGCCTGGTTGGTACGGTGATACAATAATAAACAAGCCCAATGCATTCAATATCAAATAAAGTAATTCTAGGCAAGAAAGCCTTTATTGCAAAAAACTATTTTATCAACGATGAGATGAGTCCGTCGGCAGTAGTGAAATTCACGTGCAATAAGTGTGGTCATGTAAATACAGTTGACATTACCCCTTATGAATCGGGATTCCCAATTTTTCAGCTCTATAATGAAGATAAAGTACTACCTAAAATAGATCTTTTAAAGAACAATATGGTAACGAAAACATCACCCGGAAGAATTCATTTTGGGGAATTAACGGTGAATGAGCTGCCTACGTTATATTTTGGAACAAAGTGTGAATCTTGTCAATCCAATTATATAGGGGTTTTCAGTTATGGAGAAAAACAGCCGGGATTAACGGTTTTAAATCTTTCAGGCATTTGGGAATATCAGGAAATAATTTAAAATAGAATTAATTTTCTGTCATTTCGACAAAAGGAGAAATCTAAATTATTATCAAAAAGATTCTGCATTTCATTGAGAATGACAATACATATTATTATCAGATAATTTAATTAAATCCACGGCTTACAACTGTGGATTTTTTTAATTAGAAGATACAGTAATTCAGCAGGATGGGATTTTATTCCAAGAGATGTTGTATATTTTCCGAAATCGTTTTTTATATTTGCTTTAAATAAAAAATATTCATGGATAAAATTGATAGTCTGAACCAGGTAGCAGAATTCCACACCACTTTTAAAGCCCCTATTTTAGATACCCCACAAATTCCTTCACCGGAAAGATGCAATCTTAGAGTTGAGCTTTTACAGGAAGAGCTAAACGAATTGAAACAGGCGATTGCAGATAACAACATTGTAGAAATTGCGGATGCATTATGCGATCTACAATATGTTTTGAGTGGTGCTGTATTGGAATTCGGACTTGGCAGCAAATTTGTAGAACTATTCAACGAAGTTCAGCGTTCCAATATGTCAAAAGCTTGCGATAATGAAGAACAGGCACAGGAAACGGTTGAGTTTTACAAAGCAAAAGACGTAGAATCATTTTATGAAAAATCGGGTGAGAAATTTAATGTTTACAGACAGGCAGATCATAAAGTCCTGAAAAATAAATATTATTCTCCGGCTGATTTGAAGACAATTATCGAAAAATAATATGAAAAAACTCATTACAAATGTTGCCGTTATTTCCTGTTTGGCTTTTACAGCTCAGCAGGTCAGTGCTCAAAAAGTAGTCGTAAACCGAGAGGTTGAAACAACAAATGACGGCAAAATGCTTTTAGGAAACCAGCTAAAAGATCAGTTCCTGAAAGCTCCGTATGCAGACTGGTATGTGAAAGAGCATGATGAATATGCAATGGATCAGAAAGCAATTAATGATCTTAAAAAGGATAAAATCAATTCTTATAATATTACGGTTTTCATGGGGACATGGTGTGAGGACAGTCATAGAGATTTCCCGAGGCTAATGAAAATTCTGGAAGAAGTAAAATATCCGGAAAATAAACTGACGATTATTGCGGTGAATCGTAAGAAAGAATCTCCAACAGGAGACGAAGGCCGTTACAATATTCAGAAAGTTCCTACGATTATTGTTGAAAAATATGGGAAAGAAATCGGAAGAATCATAGAAATGCCAACCACAGGATATATTGAAAGAGATTTGGTGAATATTCTGAAGAAAGATGACCAGTCTGTAATCAACGAAATTTTAAAATAACAGGTTTGAAAAATACCAGATTCATAATACCGTTCATAGCAGGAGCCCTGTTGATGGTTTTATTATTTTTTGGATTGAAATCCTGTTTGAATCTTGGCGGAAAAACTGAGCAGTCAGATTATTACATTCTGACCAATCAGATTTCCAAAATGAATAAAATGGTGGTGATCGAGCAGAACTTTTCTTCCATGCAGAAAACCAAAATGGGGTACGAATTTTTTGGAAAAGAAGTTTCCAGCAACAGCATTATTACGTATACCAAGACCAATGCGCAGGTTTCTTACGATCTTAATAAAATGAAGATTAAGGTTGATTCCATTAATAAAAAACTGGTCATTACAGATCTTCCGGAAGCTGATATAAGAATTACACCGAGTGTGGAGATTCAATCGTTGGATGACTCTTTTTTTAACAGGATTTCTGAAAAAGATATCAGAAACGTTACCCAGAAAGCAAAAGAAACTGCCGTTAAATCTGTAGATCAGAATAAATTAAGATCCGAAGGGCATAAACAATTAATGGAAAATCTGAATAATATTTTCGTTTTGGCAAAGGCTTTGAATTATAGTATAGAAGACCAGACCGGTAAGCTGGGTATTTTAGGACTATAAAATTCAAAAATTATGGACTCAAAAGAAAATAAAAAAGGAAAAGAATCTGCGAACAATGCAGAAACAAAGAAACAAAATCAGGATTTTCCCAATATTCCTGCTTCGTCAAAAAAAACGAACCCACCTGATATTGATAAAGAAGATGTTCAGGAATCTTCAAAAAACAAATCCGGAAAAACAGATAATACAAAAGAGAAATCTTAAATTATACAAAAGGTTCGGTCTCATGGAGACCAAACCTTTTTTCAAAAAAAAATATAAAAATAAAAGTCAAACATAGTAATGAACTGACAGTGGTCAATTCGCTTCGCTCGTGAATTACCCCTAACTATTTGACTATTGACTCACGAAGCAAAATTGACAGATCACTTTATTACACGATTGTAGATTTTCCAAGTTTTACATTCTCGAAATTATAATATGTTTTTTCAGAATATTTGATATAATCTGCAATGAAACTTCCTACTTCATCGGTTGAATAAGGCTGTTCTGCATTGAGATCGATGGTGACATATTTATTTTCTATAGCATGTTCTACAGATTCTTTTAGTTTTTCAGCAGCATGATCCAGTTTTAAATAGTCAAGCATCATTGCTGTACTCAAAATTGAAGCGATCGGATTGGCAATTCCCTTCCCTTTTGCTTGTGGATAAGAACCGTGAATAGGTTCAAACATAGCATTTTCATTTCCAATAGAAGCGGACGGAAGTAAGCCGATAGAACCTCCGATTACACTCGCTTCATCAGAAATAATATCCCCAAACATATTTTCTGTAACAATCACATCAAACTGTTTCGGATTTAAAATCAACTGCATGGCTGCGTTATCTACAAACATGAAACCAAGTTCCACATCAGGATATTCTGTTGCAATTTCCTTACAGATTTTTCTCCATAATCTGGAAGTATCCAAAACATTGGCCTTATCGATTAAGGTTAATTTTTTTCTTCTTTTTTGAGCTTCCTGAAAAGCCATATGAACAATTGGAGCAATTTCATCACGGTTATACTTACAGATATCATAAGCGTACCCTACTTCTTCATCCGTAAACTTTTCTCCAAAATAAATTCCGCTCACCAGTTCCCTGAAAATCTGAATATCTGTTCCTTCAATAATCTCTTTTTTCAAAGGGCTTTTTTCAATCAAAGAATTATATGTTTTCAAGGGTCTTATGTTGGCAAAAAGACCAAGCTCTTTGCGAAGTTTCAATAATCCCTGTTCAGGACGAACTTTCGCATCCGGATTATTATCAAATGCAGGATCTCCGATAGCCCCGAAAAGCACCGCATCAGATTCTTTACAGATTTCTAAAGTTTCATCCGGTAACGGATTTCCAGTTTTAAAAATGGCTTCTGCTCCCACCAATCCATATTTAAATTCGAATTTATAGTGAAAAGCCTCAGCAATTGCATCTAAAATTTTAATGCTTTCGTTCACCACTTCCGGTCCTATTCCGTCTCCCGGAAGAACGGCAATTTTAAAATCAGTTTTCATATACTTTTTGTGTCTTTAATTCAAATTCCTGGATTGCCTGTTTTCTGCTTATTAAAAAATCAATATCATCATAACCGTTCATCAGGCATATTTTTTTATACGAATCAATTTCAAAACTTTCGCTTTTATCGTTGAAAGTAATGGTTTGTTGCTCAACATCTACCAGAATTTCCTTTTCGGGATTTTCGGTAATATCGTTCAGGATTTCTTTTAAAAATTCTTCTGAAACTTTTACCGGCAATAATCCGTTATTTAAAGCATTTCCCTTAAAAATATCAGCAAAAAAACTTGAAATAACGACCTTAAAACCATAATCTGTTAAAGACCAGGCAGCGTGTTCACGACTGCTTCCACAACCGAAATTATTTCCTGCTACAAGGATTTCACCGCTGTATGTCGGATTATTCAAAACGAAATCGGGATTAGGCTCATTCGTATGAACATTATAACGCCAGTCTCTGAAAAGATTATCTCCGAAACCGTTTTTATCAATACTTTTTAAAAACCTGGCAGGAATAATCTGGTCTGTATCTATATTTTCAACCGGCAAAGGAATTGCCCGGGATTTTATAATGACTAATTTTTGCATTGTGTTAAATTATTAATGTGAAATGTGAATTTTGCTTTGCAAGTCAATGGTGAATTTTAATTGTTTTTATATTCACCTCTTACCTTTCACTTATGAAGAAATAAATTCACTTTATCATTAGTTTTCAAAAACTGATATTTTCCCTTCAATGGCAACCTTTGCAGCTGTTAAAGGGCTTGCTAAAATGGTTCGGGCTCCTTGTCCTTGCCTTCCCTCAAAATTCCTGTTGGAAGTGGAGACACAGTACTCTCCTTCCGGAATTTTATCATCATTCATAGCTAAACATGCGGAACATCCTGGTTGCCTGATCTGGAAACCGGCTTCATTGAAAATTTTGTCTAATCCTTCTTCAAAAATCTGTTTTACCACCTGTTGAGAACCCGGAACAATTAAAGCCTGAACGTGTTCTGACTTGCTTTTTCCTTTAATATAATTGGCTGCTGAACGGAAATCTTCAATTCTTGCATTCGTGCAGCTTCCGATGAAAACATAATTAACTTTAATATCGGAAAGAACTTGTCCGGCTTTTAAACCCATATATTTCAAAGCTTTTTCCTCAGATTCATTTTGCGGATTCGGAATGCTCTGGTTGATAGAAATTCCCATCCCAGGATTGGTTCCGTAAGTTACCATCGGATAAATTTCAGAAGCATCGAAAGAAAATTCTGCATCAAAAACCGCTTCATCATCTGTTTTTAGAGTTTTCCAATATTCTAGTTTCTCTTCCCATTCTTCTTCTTTTGGAGCGAAAGTCCTGCCTTTGACATAGTTGAAAGTGGTTTCATCAGGAGCAATCATTCCGCCTCTGGCTCCCATTTCAATGCTCATATTACAAACAGTCATTCTGCCTTCCATCGACATTTCTTCGAAAACATTTCCGGCATATTCACAAAAATATCCTGTTCCGCCATCAGTTCCTACTTTTGATATGATATATAAAATCACATCTTTAGGCTGAACATTCTTATTGAGTTTACCATTTACAGTAATTCTCATTGATTTTGGTTTGTTCAGCAGTAGACATTGGCTCGCAAAAACCTGTGCCACCTGACTGGTCCCGATGCCAAAAGCAATAGAACCAAAAGCACCATGCGTTGAAGTATGACTATCACCACAGACAATACTCATTCCAGGCTGTGTAACGCCTAATTCCGGAGCAATGATGTGGACAATCCCTTGATATTGATGTCCTAATCCGTAGAGCTCGATATTATTTTTTCTGCAATTTTCCGTTAATTGTTCAACCTGATTTCTAGAAGAATCATCACGGATCGGTTTGTCCTGATCCAGTGTCGGAACATTGTGATCGGCTGTAGCAACAATCTGTTTGGGTCTGAATATTTTTAAGTTTCTGGATTCCAGTTCTGCAAAAGCCTGTGGACTTGTTACTTCGTGAATCAGATGTTTGTCGATGTATATAATTTGAGGTCCGTCCGGAATCGTTTCTACAACGTGGGCATCCCAAACTTTGTCAAAAAGAGTTTTTTTATCGTTGTTCATTTTAATTTTAACACATTTAAATCAATTATCCTACCCTATTTTTTTTGTCACTCTTTCGATGATAGAGCTTAAATCATCATTGTTGACTTCTTTTTTCATATCGGCGACTTTCAGAAATTCCTGATATAAAAAATCAAGCTCGTTTTTAGTAACATCAAAACCGATATGCTTGAATCTGTAGGCTAAAGCTGAACGTCCGCTTCTTGCTGTTAAGACAATTGTAGATGCATTTACCCCTACTTCTTCCGGATCTATGATTTCGTACGTTTCTCTGTTTTTGATGACACCATCCTGATGAATTCCTGAACTGTGGGCAAAAGCATTTGAGCCGACAATTGCTTTGTTAGGCTGAACCGGCATTCCCATCAATTCAGAAACCAAAATGCTCATAGGGTTGAGCATTTTGGACTGAACGTCAGTATATAATTTTAAGTGTGTATGTTGTCTGAGAATCATTACCACTTCTTCCAAAGCTGTATTTCCGGCTCTTTCTCCAAGTCCGTTGATGGTACATTCGATCTGTCTGGCTCCGTTTACGATTCCTGCAATAGAATTTGCGGTTGCCATTCCCAAATCGTTATGACAGTGACAAGACAGAATTGCCTTGTCAATGCCATTTACATTCTCTCTCAAAAATTTTATTTTTTTCCCATATTCTTCGGGTAAACAATATCCGGTTGTGTCTGGAATATTCAGCACTGTAGCTCCGGCTTTGATTACAGCTTCACAAACTTTTGCCAAATATTCGTTATCTGTTCTTCCTGCATCTTCGGCATAGAACTCTACATCTTCTACGAAGGTTTTAGCATATTTTACAGCCTGAACAGCCCTTTCGATAATATCTTCCCTGTTCGAATTGAATTTGAATTTAATATGAGAATCCGAAGTTCCGATTCCTGTATGTATTCTTGGTCTTTTAGCATATCTTAAAGCTTCTGCAGCCGTATCGATGTCTTTTTGATTGGCTCTTGTCAATCCGCAAACCTTCGCGTTTTTTACCAGTTTTGAAATCTCAGAAACCGAATGAAAATCTCCTGGGCTGGAAATTGGAAAACCGGCTTCGATAACATCTACACCCAGCTCGTCCAGTTTTTCAGCGATAATTAATTTTTGTTCGGTATTTAATTTACACCCCGGAACCTGCTCTCCATCACGCAATGTGGTATCAAAAATTTCGACTTTTTCGGAATTCATAATGAAGTTTTTACTTAATTTTGATTCAAAACTAGAAAGTTGAAAAGGTTTTTAATTTTCGGTTTCTATAAAAATTACAATACTCAAAATATTGATTTTTAAATCTAATTATTTGAATAACAGTGCTTTAAATTCTATAAATTTACAATGGCAGAATTGCAGAAAGATTTTTTATTTGTATTGATTAAGTCATTAACAACCTCTGAAAAAAGGCAATTCAAGCTCTATGTAAACCGTCTCGGGATTAATGTGGATGCTAAATTTCTTCTCTTATTTTCAGAGATTGATAAGATGAAGGAATATGATGAAAATATCATTATTGAGAAGAAAATTTCAACCAAACAGCAACTGTCAAATCTAAAAGCTCATCTTTATAAACAGATTTTGGTGAGTTTAAGAATGAATCCCAGTCATCAGAACTATAGAATACAACTCCGTGAGCAGCTTGATTTTGCGAATATTTTATATCAGAAAGGACTTTATAAACAAGCACTGAAGATTTTAGATAAAACGAAACAATCGGCTTTAGGTTTAGACGAAAAAAGTATTGCTTCGGAAATTATAAATCTGGAGAAAGTAATTGAATCACAGTTTATTACGCGAAGTATTGAAGGTCGTGCAGAGGAATTGATCCAACAGTCTACCGAAATCAGTAAACAAAACCATTATGCTACGGAACTGTCCAATCTGTCACTGAAATTGTACAGTGAAATGCTGACGCATGGTTATGTGAAAAATGATGAAGACAGAGCTGAAATTATGGAAATATTTAATGCTCAGATTCAGAAGATTAATTTTGAAAAACTGAATTTTACTGAGAAATTATGGTATTTTAAAGCGCATGTCTGGAAGAACCAATTGCTTCAGGAATATAAATACACATTAAAGTATGCTTATCAGTGGGTGGATTTATTTCACAAAAATCCGGACATGATTGTAAGTCATCCTGTATGGTACATTAAAGGAAATACCTACCTCCTGAAAATCCTGTTTTTATATGGAAATATTGATATTCTGGAAGACAGCTTCAATGAATTTAATGAAATTGTTCATTCTTCAAGTTTTGCTCAAAATGAAAATATTCAATCACTTGTCTTTCTGACCTATTATAATACCTTAATGAACATTCACTTTGTGAAAGGTGAATTCTTTTCCGGCTCTAAGCTGATTCCGGAAATTGAACTTAAAATGGAAAGATTCCGTGATAAAATAGATGAGCATCATTTCATGATTCTTTACCTGAAAATGGCAGCCATGTTTTTTGGTAGTAAGAAGTTTAAAGAGTCGATAAAATATTCATTAAAAGTCATTGAATCTAAAGGAAATGTGCAGGAAGACCTGCTGTTCCATACAAGAATTCTGATTTTAATGGCAAAACATGAGTCGGGTAATGATGAAGATTATGATGAGTTTATAAAAGCGGCTTCAAAATTCACAAAAAAAATGAAAAAGCCGGATGAGTTTCATTTTGAAAGCATTAAATTCTTTAAAAACCTGAATAATTTAACCCCGGACAAACAATTGAATTCCTTTAAAGAATTTGATAAGAAGCTAGAGGTTTTTGCTGAGAATGAATATTATCGTAGATCTTTGTTTTATATAGATATTCACGGTTGGGTAAAATCCAAAGTAAGAAATGTGGATGTGATTGAAATTATAAAGGAAAAAGTAAGATATAAAAGAAGACGTTGATTTCTTAAACGTAATTCTTTAATTTTGAAAATGTTAAGATTTCATTATTAAGATAGATTTTGAATCAAAGTGGCTTAATATTCTTTAAACTTAATGGTTCTGCAAGAAAATAGGTTTCAATATTTTTGTTATAAGTCACTGAAAATTTTGATGATTTTTTCTGGGAAAAACTGAATATGGAAATTGTAATTGAGAATACTAAAAATATTTTTTTCATTATTTAATATTAATTCTGGGTTTAAGTAGGTGCGGATATAGTATTTTAACTAAAAAATGCGTATTTTTGCATCTTAAAATTTCTTAGTAAACAATGATAAAAATTACACTTCCAGACAATAGTGTCAGAGAATTCGAGGCGGGAGTTACTCCGCTAGATGTGGCAAAATCTATAAGCGAGGGATTGGCTAGAAATACCATCTCCGCAGTTGTAAACGACAAACAAGTAGAGACGACCACACCTATAACCACGGATGCTACGGTACAATTGTTGACCTGGAATGATGATCTTGGAAAGAAAGCTTTCTGGCATTCTTCTGCCCACCTTTTGGCGCAGGCTATCCTTGAATTTTATCCTAATGCTAAGTTGACAATTGGTCCTGCCATAGAAAAAGGATTCTATTATGATGTAGATTTCGGTGACGAGAGTTTATCTGATAAAGATTTTGAGAAAATTGAGAAAAAAGTGTTGGAAAACGCTAAGAAAGGCTCAACATTCTCATTATACCCTGTTTCTAAAGAAGAAGCTTTAAAAGTATATGCGGATAATCCTTATAAAGTGGAACTGATCTCTAATCTGAATGATGGAGAAATCACTTTCGTAACTCACGACAATTTCACTGATCTTTGTCGTGGAGGACATATTCCGAATACAAGCATTGTAAAAGCGTTCAAAGTTTTAAATGCAGCAGGAGCATACTGGAGAGGAAACGAAAAAAATCCTCAGCTAACAAGAGTTTACGGTATTTCTTTCCCAAAGCAGAAAGATTTAACAGAATATCTGGAGCTTTTAGAAGAAGCTAAAAAAAGAGATCACAGAAAATTAGGTAAAGAACTGGGAATTTTTGCTTTTTCTGAAAAAGTTGGTCAGGGATTACCTTTATGGTTGCCAAAAGGAGCAGCTTTAAGAAAGAAATTAGAGAATTTCCTTTCAGAAGCTCAGAAAAAAGCAGGTTACGAATTTGTAATTTCTCCACACATTGGAGCAAAAGAATTATATGTAACTTCAGGACACTGGGATAAGTACGGAGCAGACAGCTTCCAGCCGATTAAAACCCCAAACGAAGGAGAAGAATTCTTGCTGAAGCCAATGAACTGTCCTCACCACTGTGAAATCTACAAAACTTCGCAATGGAGCTATAGAGATTTACCAAAAAGATATGCAGAATTTGGTACGGTATACAGATATGAGCAAAGTGGAGAACTTCATGGATTAACAAGGGTTCGTGGATTTACTCAGGATGATGCACATTTATTCTGTACTCCGGATCAGTTGATGGATGAATTTAAGAAAACGATCGATTTGGTTCTTTATGTTTTCGGGTCATTAGGCTTTGCTGATTTTACGGCACAAATTTCATTAAGAGATCCGGATAATAAAGAAAAATATATCGGAACCGATGAAAATTGGGAGAAAGCTGAAAATGCAATTGTAACGGCTGCTACTGAAAAAGGCTTAAATACTGTAACCGAATACGGAGAAGCTGCATTCTATGGCCCTAAACTGGATTTCATGGTGAAAGATGCTTTAGGCAGAAAATGGCAGCTTGGAACCATTCAGGTGGATTATAACTTACCGGAAAGATTCGATCTTTGGTATACAGGAAACGATGGTGAAAAGCACAGACCGGTAATGATCCACAGAGCACCATTTGGTTCTATGGAAAGGTTTATTGCGATTTTGATTGAAAATACAGCTGGAGATTTCCCATTATGGCTGGCTCCGGATCAATTTATCATCTTGCCAATCAGTGAGAAATATGTAGATTATGCTAAAAAAGTTTCTCAATTACTGGAAAATCACGATATTAGCGGACTAATTGATGACAGAAATGAGAAAACGGGTAAAAAAATCCGTGATGCAGAATTGAAGAAGATTCCGTTCATGATTGTAGTGGGAGAAAATGAAGAAAATGATGGCACAATTTCTGTAAGAAGACGTGGTGAAGGTGATTTAGGAGTAATGAAGATTGAAGATTTCGTTACTTATTTCAAAGAAGCATCAAAAACAGGATTTGAGTTTAATGCTTAAATCTAAAAATATCATTCCGAATACTTTTAAAATTAATTTTATTCAGAATGATTAATAAAATAGAAGTTAACCAATAAAATTATAATACAATAGCACAAAGATTTAACAACAGGGGCCCACAGAGACGTCCGGTACAAGAGGACGCTCACTTGATCAACGATAAAATTCGTGTGAGAGAGCTTCGTTTAGTGGGCGATAACGTAGAGCCGGGAGTTTATCCAATTGACAAAGCAAGACAGATTGCTCAGGAACAAGAATTGGATCTTGTAGTAATTTCCGATAAGGCTGAACCATTTATTGCAAGAGTATTGGACTATAAAAAGTTCTTATACGAGCAAAAGAAAAAGCAAAAGGAGCTTAAAGCTAAGCAGGTAAAAGTAGTTGTAAAAGAAATCCGTTTCGGACCTCAGACTGATGAGCATGACTACGAATTCAAGAAAAAGCACGCTGAAAAATTCCTTGAAGAAGGTTCAAAACTAAAGACCTACGTATTTTTTAAAGGCCGTTCGATTATCTTTAAAGATCAGGGTGAGATCTTACTTCTGAAACTTGCTCAGGAATTGGAGCATGTAGGAAAAGTAGACCAGCTTCCTAAGCTTGAAGGGAAAAGAATGATTATGATGATGAGTCCTAAAAAGCCGGCTAAATAATTCAAAACAATTTTCAGAAGTAACATACTGCTGAAAAGATCATACAAAAGAGATTTCTGAATGAAGTCTCTTTTTTGTATATTCTACATATCTTGGATTCTTGGTTGTGGAAAATTTCTTTTTCAGTCTCATTTTTTTTTCTTAATTTTGCAGACTATTATTCCTGAAATGTTTAGGAATAGCCAAGACAGATATTGATAACAAAACAATAAAAAGCAAAACAATGCCAAAATTAAAAACGAAATCAGGTGCTAAAAAGCGTTTTGCTCTTACTGGAACAGGTAAGATCAAAAGAAAAAATGCTTACAAAAGCCACATCTTAACTAAGAAAGAAACTAAGCAGAAGAGAAATCTTACTACTACTTCTTACGTAGCTAAAGTGGATGAGAAAAGCGTTCAACGTCAATTAGCCATTAAGTAGTTTTTATAAATCTATATTCGGTTTATAAGAATTCAAACAAATTCAACAATTTAACCCTGAAATGGAGCAGCTAAGAGTAATGAAACAGTTTACCGCACATTTCAAAAAAACAATTTAAATTATGCCAAGATCAGTAAATGCCGTAGCTTCAAGAGCACGCAGAAAGAAAATTTTTAAGCAAGCTAAAGGTTTTTTCGGTAGAAGAAAGAACGTTTGGACTGTAGCTAAAAACGCGGTAGAAAAAGCAATGCAATATGCTTACCGTGGTAGAAAAGAGAAGAAAAGAAACTTCAGAGCACTTTGGATTACTCGTATCAACGCGGGAGCTAGAGAGCACGGAATGTCTTACTCTCAATTTATGGGAGCTCTTAAAAAGAACAACATTGAGCTTAACAGAAAAGTTTTAGCAGATTTAGCAATGAATCACCCTGAAGCTTTCAAAGCAGTTGTAGATCAAGTAAAATAATGTAAAATTTTTGTTATCAATATAAATCCCGGGTTTTTTGCTCGGGATTTTTTTATTATCTACATTTGTCATTTATTAATAAAGTTTAAAATCGAGAATTTCCAGTGAAAAAGATCAGTACTCTCCTATTTTTATCAATTATCGGGTTTTGCAGTAAGGCACAAAGTTTTATACAGGCTTATCAAACGAGAGCCAATCAGGTTTCCCAAACGAATGTTACGACACTTTTGCAAGAGTTTGGTAATTTAGGAGTAAAAACTACCGGTTCTACGGCGAATACTGATGCCTTGAATTGGTTAAAAGCAAAATACCAATCGTTTGGCTATAATGCAAGCCAGATTACGGAAGATTCTTTTACTTATGGAAGCTCTACATCGAAAAATCTGATCATTACGAAAACAGGAACTTTATATCCTAATATTTATGTTATCATCTGTGGTCATTATGATACGATCGTAGGACCTGGTGTAAGCGATAACGGAAGCGGAACTTCCATCATACTTGAAGCGGCAAGAATCCTGAAAGATGTTCCTACGGAATACTCTATTAAATTTATTCACTTTTCAGGGGAAGAACAGGGATTGGTAGGAAGTACTCACTATGTAAATAATGTGGTATTCCAGAATAATGTTCGTCAGCTGAACTTACGTGTAGTATTTAATATTGATCAGGTAGGTGGAAAAATTGGAAATACAAACAATACGATTAATTGTGAAAGTGATCAGAGCGGCCAATCAGGAAATGATGCTGCGTCTCTCTCTTTTACGCAGCAATTGGCAACTTGTACTACGTTATATTCTCCGCTCCTGACGAATATGTCCAATGCTTATTCTTCAGATTATATGCCTTTTGAAAACCAAGGAGATATTATCACCGGCTTTTATGAAACGGTAAGAAGTCATAATGAACATACGGTAAATGATACTTTTGCGAATGTGGATCCTACTTATGTTTATAATGTAGGAAAAGCTTCGGTGGGTGCTCTTCAGCATTTTGCAATTGCTAGTACAACATTGGGAACAACTGATATTACGATCAATAAACTTGATGCAGTTAGAATTTATCCTATTCCTGCGAAAGATATTCTTAATATTGAGCTTCCTAAGGATATCAGGAATTTTAATTTTGAGATTACGGATTTATCCGGAAGATCTTTGCTTAAAACAGAAAATGAAACAAAGATCAATGTTTCAATGTTGAAAAAGGGAGCTTATTTAGGCATTATCAAATCAGAAGATAAAACTGCGGTGAGAAAATTCTTAATTAAATAGTGATTTTTTTCGGCGGGCTTTGCCCGCCGAAAAAAATCAGCAAATACTTTATATTATTTGTTACGTTCCAGTAATATTTCCTCAATATTTTCTAAACTCATATTCTTGGCTTTTAATAAAATCAAATAATGATAAAGTAAATCTGCTGCTTCATTCTTAAACAAGTAATCATTATTGTCTTTAGCTTCTATCACCAATTCCACAGCTTCCTCTCCTACTTTTTGGGCCATTTTATTGATTCCCTTTTGAAATAATGAGTACGTGTAAGAATCTTCAATTTCTTCATCAATTCTCTGGTTGATTTTTTCCTCCAATTCATATAGAAAGCCTTTATAGCTTTTGTTGCCGAAGCAACTGAAACTTCCGGAATGACAGACTATATTTTTAGGAACGGTTTTAATTAAAATTGTATCCTGATCACAATCAATATCAATACTTTTTACCGTTAAAAAATTTCCCGATTCTTCCCCTTTCGTCCAAAGTTTGTTTTTTGAACGGCTGAAAAATGTGACAATTCCTTCGTTTTTTGTCTTTTCAAAAGCTTCCTCATTCATATATCCTAACATGAGCACCTGCAATGTTCTGTCATCCTGAATAATAACAGGAACTAAACCTCCACCTTTATTAAAATTTATGTTCATCGTACTGCAATTTTTTTAGTTTTCAATCCATCTTTCAAATCTCCGATTTTTACTTCTCCAAAATGGAAAATACTTGCTGCTAAAGTTCCGGTTGCTTTTGTGTGTTTAAAGACCTCCTCAAAGTCCTCAATTTTTCCGGCTCCACCGGAAGCAATTACGGGGATATTTACGTTTTCGGAAATCAATTTTGTAATTCTCAAGTCAAAACCATTTTTTGTTCCGTCTCCATCCATAGAAGTTAAAAGAATCTCTCCCGCTCCCAATTCTTCTGCTTTTTTTGCCCAATCCAACGTTTTTAAATTGGTCATTTCCCGACCTCCTTTCACATGAACCCAATCAGAATTATCGACAAATTTCGTATCAATGGCAACAACAATACATTGACTTCCGAATTCTTTCGCCAGGTCAGAAATTAACTGCGGATTTTTAACTACAGAAGAATTGATGCTTATTTTATCTGCTCCGGCTTCCAGTAATTTTCTGACATCTTCAATGGTCGAAATTCCACCACCTACGGTAAAAGGAATACTCAATTCCTGGGCAATCTCCTTCACCAATTCAGCGAAAGTTTTTCGTTTTTCGATTGTTGCGGTAATATCCAGAAAAACCAATTCGTCGGCGCCTTCTTCTTCGTATTTTTTTGCTAATTCTATGGGATCTCCGGCGTTTCGTAACCCTTCAAAATTGATTCCTTTCACCGTCGTTCCATCTTTGATATCCAGACATGGAATAATTCTCTTCTTAAGCATTTTCAATAAATTTTTGCAGTTCTTTTAATTTAATTCTTCCTTCATAAATCGCTTTCCCGATAATTGTTCCAGAACACCTGATTTCTTTCATTTCATAAACATCTTCAATCTTCGAAATTCCGCCACTTGCAACCAATTGAATGGAAGTTTGACTTAAAATTTCTTTGTATAAATCGGTTGAAGCTCCTTCCAACATTCCGTCTTTTGAAATATCTGTACAGATTACATTTTTTACACCTTCTTTCTGATACTTAAGAATAAAATCAATGACATCCTGATTACTTTCTTCCAGCCAGCCGGAAGTTTTTATTTTTCTGTTGTCACAATCTGCCCCTAAAATAATTTTTTCTGAACCATACTTTTTAATGAGATCAAAACAAAATTCAGGGTTTTGAACGGCGATACTTCCAATCGTAATTTGTTTTGCTCCTGAATTAAAAGCAATCTCAATATCCTCTAAGGTTTTTAAACCACCTCCGAAATCAATCTCTAATGAAGTTTCTCCAGCAATATTTTCCAATACTTTCTGATTGACAATATGCTTGGATTTTGCGCCATCCAAATCAACCAAGTGCAGAAACTTAATCCCGAAACTTTCAAATTCTTTGGCTACTTCTACCGGATTTTCATTGTATATTTTTTTCGTTTTGTAATCTCCTTTTGAGAGGCGTACACATTTTCCGTCAATAATATCAATTGCAGGGATAATTTTCATGGTTAAAGTTTTAAAAAGTTATTCAAAAGTTGACATCCAATTTTCCCGGACTTTTCAGGGTGAAACTGCATTGCATAAAAATTATCTTTTTGCAAAGACGCGCTGAACGGTAAAATATAATCACAAACCGAAGTTGTATTCTCTGAGAGTTCACAATAATAGCTATGAACAAAATAAACATCACTTTTCTCTTCAACCCCTGAGAATAACCCTGAGTTTATGCCCGAAATGGTATTCCATCCCATATGCGGAACGACATCTTTTGCAGGAAATCTTTTTACATTAATATCGAAAATTCCCATTCCTACTGTATTTCCTTCCTCATTATTTTTACACATCAGCTGCATTCCCAGGCAAATTCCCAAAACGGGCTGTTTCAATGCCGGAATTAGCTTATTCAAGCCTCTTTCCTTTAAGCTTTTCATGGTGGAAGATGCTTCGCCAACTCCCGGAAAAATTACTTTATCTGCTTTCCTGATCAGCTCAAAATCATCGGTAATGATGGATTCTGCTTCCAGTCTGTTCAAGGCATTCTGTACAGAATTTACGTTTCCGCCGTTGTATTTTATAATTGCTATCATGCTATAAACTTCCTTTTGTTGAGGGTAAATTAAAATTATGATCAGATTGGTTGACTGCCATTTTGATTGCTTTTGCGAAGGCTTTAAAAATAGATTCAATCTTGTGGTGTTCATTTTCTCCTTCCACTTTGATGTTGAGATTACATTTAGCAGAATCGGTAAAAGATTTAAAGAAATGCTCAAACATTTCGGTCGGAACATCGCCTATTTTTTCACGTTTAAAGTCAGCGTTCCAGACTAACCAAGAACGTCCTCCAAAATCAAGGGCAACCTGAGCCAGACAATCATCCATCGGAAGCAGGAAACCATATCTTTCAATTCCTTTTTTCTTTCCTAACGCTTTTAAAATAGCCTCTCCTAACACAATTCCCGTGTCTTCGATTGTGTGGTGCTCATCAACCTGTAAATCCCCATTTACTTTAATCTTTAGATCTAAATTGCCGTGTTTCGAAATCTGCTCCAACATATGATCAAAAAAATATAATCCCGTTGAGATTTCGGAATTTCCACTTCCGTCAAGATTGACTTCAATTTCAATATCGGTTTCATTGGTTTTTCTTGAGACTTTAGATTTTCGCGGAATTTGCTTTAAATATTGATAGATTTCAGTCCAGCTTTCAGTTGTTAATTCTGCATTTTCATTCAGAACCTTATTAACGAAAATCGCTTTTGAACCTAAATTTTTGGCCAGCTGAATATCTGTCAACCGATCCCCGATTACGAAGGAATTTTCAAGATCATAATCTCCGTAGATATACTTTCCCAACATCCCGATTCCCGGTTTTCTGGTGGGTAAGTTTTCACTTTCAAAACTTTTATCAATCAAAATATCGCTAAAAACAATTCCTTCATTTTTTAACGTTTGGAGCATCTTTTCATGAGGTTTTATAAAATCTTCATAAGGAAAACTCTCCGTTCCCAATCCATCCTGATTGGTTACCATAACCAATTCAAAGTCTAATTCTTTGGCAATTTTTGAAAGATTTTGAAAAACACCCGGGTAAAATTCCAGTTTCTCTAAAGAATCTACCTGGAAATCTGTTGGCGGTTCTATGATTAATGTTCCGTCGCGGTCTATAAACAATACTTTTTTCATTTCTAAATAATTGTCAATCTGTTATTTTTTTACTTTATCAAACCTTATAGGTTTTTAAAACCTATAAGGTTTCGAACTGTTTTAAAATTTGAATTAATTGAGTGTTTTCTTCCCGATTTCCGACATTAATTCTGATACAGTTAGAAATTTGTGGACTTCTTTTGCTGGTCAGAATTTCATTTTCCAATAGTTTTCCATGGACTTTTTCTACGTTTTCAAACTCAATGAGAAAGAAATTGGCATCCGTTGGATATACTTTTTTAATACATTTTACAGACTGAAATTCATTTTTAAGCCAGGCGATTTCATTTAAAGTGTTTTCTATATTTGATTTTACAACTTCTTGTTTATTAATGATTTCAATTGTTTTATTTAAACTTAAAAAATTGACATTGTAAGGTGCTTTTACAGTGTTGATTAACTTTATAATTTCCTGGGAGGAATAAGCAATCCCGACCCTCGCTCCAGCCATTCCCCAAGCCTTTGAAAAAGTCTGAAGAACAATCAGATTAGGATACTTCTCTAATAGTTCAGTACATGATTTTTTTCCTGAGAATTCTATATAGGCTTCATCAACCACTACAATACCATTGAAGTTTTGAATGTAGAATTCAATGTCTTCTATAGAATTTCCGGTTGGGTTATTTGGTGAGCATAGGAAAAATATTTTGCATTTAATATCATTTGAAATGGCAATAAAATCATCTTTTACGATCTCAAAATTTTCATTTAAATCTAGTTTGATGACTTTATTTTCATTAATAGAAGCATAAAAACCATACATTGCAAACGATGGATTCATCATTAAAATTGAGTCTTTTTTAGGCTCACAAAAAACCTTTATGATTAAATCAATTAATTCATCACTTCCATTTCCTACTGCAATCTGATCAACAGGAATATTTTTGATCTCAGAAAGCTTCTGCTTTAATATTTTCTGAGTAGAATCAGGATAACGATTCAGCTCACCAAAAGGACTTTCATTAGCATCCAGTAAAACAGGATTGACAAATTCATTGTTATCCCTGAAGCTAATATAAGGCTGTAATTCTAAGATGTTTTTTCTTACTAAATTATTGATATTAAACTCTTTCATTTTCTTGTTTTAATCTGATACTTACGGCATTTTTGTGTGCAAATAATCCTTCTGCTTCTGCCATGATTTCTATTGTTTTTCCTAAATTTTGAAGTCCTTTTTGTGATAAATTCTGGAATGTAATCTTCTTTACAAAACTGTCTAAAGAAACTCCGCTATAATTCTTTGCGAATCCGTTGGTTGGAAGGGTGTGGTTGGTTCCGCTTGCATAATCACCCGCACTTTCACAGGAATAATTTCCCAGGAAAACCGAACCCGCATTTTGAATGTTGGGGATATACTTTTCAAAGTCTTCCAATGCTAAAATCAAGTGTTCTGGAGCATATAAATTGCTGAGTTCCAAAGCTTCATTAACGGTATCTAATAATATGAAATGACTGTTTTTTAAGGCTTCTTTTGCCAATTGATTTCTGGGCAACTCTTTAAGCTGTTTTTCTGTTTCTTCAATGGTTTGGTTAAAAATTTCTTCATCTGTGGAAAGAAAAATCACCTGACTGTCGCTTCCGTGTTCAGCCTGCGAAAGCAGATCTGCGGCACAGAATGCCGGAATTGCCTTTTCATCTGCAATGACCAACACTTCGCTTGGTCCTGCAGGCATATCAATCGCTACATTATAGTTTTGAGCAAATTCTTTCGCAGCTACAACGTATTGATTTCCAGGTCCGAAAATTTTATACACATTGGAAATGCTTTCAGTTCCTAATGCCATGGCTGCAATTGCCTGTGCTCCGCCTGTTTTAAAAATTTGAGTCACTCCGCAAAGCTTGGCGGTATATAAAATAGCAGGATTGATATTTCCGTTTTTATCCGGAGGCGTACATAGAATGATTTCTTTGCAACCTGCTAATTGAGCAGGAATAGCAAGCATTAAGACCGTTGAAAACAAGGGGGCTGTTCCTCCGGGAATGTAAATTCCAACTTTTTCAATAGCTCTGTTTTCTCTCCAGCAAACCACTCCTTTCGTAGTTTCAATCTTTTCTACTGCAGTAATTTGTGAAGCGTGGAATTTTGTTATATTTTCTTTTGCCTGCTGAATAGCTTCTTTTAATTCGTTGCTGATTAGGCTTTCTGCATTTTCGATTTCTTTTTCAGAAACTTTTATGTTTTTAATTTCTGCCCCATCAAATTTTTTATTGAAATCAATTAATGCCTGATCTCCATTTTCTTTAACTTTTTGGAAGATTTGAGATATAATTTCTGTGATTTCTTCACGCTTAATAACCGGTCTCTTTATCAGTTCCGACCATGATTTTCTTTCAGGATATTTATTAATTTGCATATTAAATGACCATTTTATCGATTGGGATTATTAAAATATCTTGAGCTCCTTTTTCTTTAAGTTCGTCTATGACTTCCCAAAAACGTTCTTCATCAATCACCGAATGAATGCTGCTCCACCCTTTTTCTGCCAATGGAATTACAGTAGGACTTTTAAGAACAGGGAGTGTTTTGGAAATGAGTTCAATCTTCTCATTCGGAACATTCATCAGGATATATTTTGAGTTTTTCGCCTTTAGGACCGCTTTGATTCTGAATGAAAATTTTTCTAAAATGGATACTTTTTGCGGGCTTAACTGTGATGTTTTTGCCAGTACAGCTTCTGATTTTAAAAGTGTTATGGTTTCTCTCAAGCCATTTTTAAATAAGGTGCTTCCTGAGCTTACAATATCACAGATTCCATCGGCAAGACCGATATTGGGAGCTATTTCTACTGAGCCAGAAATGATGTGGATATCGGCTGAAACATTATTTTTCTGAAGAAAGTTTTTAAGGGTATTTGGATAAGAGGTAGCAATCTTTTTTCCCTGAAAATAATTGATATCATCTGTTTCAATTTCCTTTGGAATGGCCAGAGAAATCCTGCATTTTGAAAACCCAAGAGGCTGAATGATTTCAATATTTTTTTGTTTTTCGACTAAAAGATTTTCCCCGACAATGGCAATGTCCACTACTCCGTCTTCCAGATATTGAGGTATGTCGGAATTACGCAGATACATGATTTCCATCGGGAAATTGTCTACAGAAACTTTGAGCTGATCTTTTCCGTTGTTGATGAAAATCCCACAGTCTTTGAGAAGCTGAAGAGATTCTTCGTAAAGCCGTCCGCTTTTTTGTATGGCTATTTTTAATTTACTCATTTCACTTTTGTTGGGTCTGAGCAAATAAAAATGGTTGAATTGAAAAAATTTCCCGGGATAAATTTAGAAACAAAAAAACCGTCTATTTACTCAGACGGTTTTTAATTATTTTGATTTTTAACATAGTATATCTCAATCAATTCCGTCTAGCAGATATGATGGTAATAATGATGTACTGTTAAAAAATTGGGTTTCATTGTTGAAATTTTGTGGTACAAATGTAGGACTAATTTTTAATCCCGCAAGAATTTTACGAAATAATTTTTCTGTAAAGCGTCATTACTTCGTTGGCAATAGGCTCGTCATTGAACTTCTGAACGAACTCAAAACTCTTTTCAGCACGGCGTTTTCTTTCGGATTCGTTCTCCCATAAAAATTTTATTTTTGACTGAATATCCAAATGATTTTTAGGATCAATATACACAGAATCGGGCCCTCCTGCTTCCGGAAGGCAGCTTGTATTGCTTGTAATGGTAACCGTTTTTGAGAAAAGTGCTTCTATCACAGGGATTCCGAAACCTTCAAAAAAACTTGGATAAACAAAAATATCGGCTAATTTATAAATAACAGCCAATTCGTCCATAGAAACACCTTCTAAAAAATGAATCTGCTTTTCCATCTTATTCTTTTGAATAAAACCAGCTATTTTCTGAAAGTATTTTGTTTTTTTTCCGACTACAACCAAAGGAATATGGGTTCCGTTGATTCCTTTGACAATGTTTAAAAGATTCTTCCGGTCTTCGATGGTTCCGACATTTAAAATAAATCTTTCGGGAAGGCTAAATTTTTCCTTTGTTTGCCGGATAAATTCTTCGGGTTGCTGTTCTTTAAAAGCTTTATGGCAACCCTGATAAATCACTTCGATCTTAGATTCAGGAATTTTTAAAAACTGTATAATATCTCTTTTGGTCTGTTCTGAGATCGCAATGATTTTATCGGCAGATTTCGCGGCTTTTTTAAACTTCCAAAAATGAATTTTCCGGTCAAAAAATGAATAATATTGAGGATATCGAACGAATATCAGGTCATGAATCGTCACAACTTTTTTGATCGGTTTTTTATCCCATTTTAAGGATAACTCACCCGATAATCCATGGAAAATGTCTGCATTTTGTTTTTGTGCATCCTTCCCCATTTTAAACTGTCGGGACATATTTCCTTTGGAGGTTTCAACAAAATGAACATTGGGATTTTCTAAAATTTCTTTGCCTCTATCTGATTTGTTTTTATGCAATAAAATATATTCGTTTTCCGGAAAATATTTTGATAAAATACGGACCAGATCGCGGGAATAGTTTCCTAATCCTGATGTGTTATGGAAAAAACGCTTTGCATCATAAGCTATCTTCATTCTCCGGTCTTATGATGTTTTGAGTCAGTTGTTTCTTTTTCCAGTGTTCGGATTTGTCTTTATAAAGGAAGAATTTACCAAGTTTATACTTGAACTGCATTTTATTGTCATAGTGAGGCCCCAAAAACCGGTGAGGAATATTTGGATTTTCTTTAAGACATTCTTTAATTGAGTCTGTATAAACAGTTGGACCTGTGGTTTTATGAACATTGTGAGGATATGGATTATTTTTAATGTTTTCCATGATGTTCTCCAATGTTCTTTGTAGAAATGGGTGTCCGGCTTCATACACCAGACCCCATTGTACATAATATGTTGGAGGATCTTCATCCGTCACTAATGCAGTATCATCTTCGCGAATCAGTTTTCGTAATGGAATATTGATTCCGCTGTCGATATCCAAATATACTCCTCCTTTTTTGTACAGGATGGCATATCTGAAAAAATCTGCCTTAGCCGCTCCTATAGTCAGCCTGTTGTAGGCTTTCAGATATTCAGGCGGAAATTCATCTTTAAAGAATTCGGTTATCCTTTTATCATCATAGAAATGATATTGATATTCAGGATTTTTCTTAAGCATTCTTTTAATATGAAACCTCGTAAGCCAAGGCAGCTTATCGGTTTTAAAAGTCTGAAAGATCTGTTTAGGAATGGCCATAGTTTTACTGTGAATTTAAACTGCTACATTGTTATCTCTCAATGCATCGTTAAGAGATGTTTTTTTATCTGTAGATTCTTTTCTCTGTCCAATGATCAAAGCACAAGGAACCTGATATTCTCCTGCCGGATATTGTTTTGTGTAACTTCCTGGAATTACTACTGAACGTGCAGGAACTCTTCCTTTGATTTCAATAGGTTCCGGACCTGTAACGTCAATAATTTTAGTTGAAGCTGTTAATACAACATTAGCTCCTAAAACGGCTTCTTTTTCTACGTGAACTCCTTCAACTACAATACATCTTGATCCGATGAAACAGTCGTCTTCAATGATTACCGGAGCAGCCTGAAGCGGTTCTAGCACACCACCGATACCAACACCACCACTTAAGTGAACGTTTTTACCAATTTGTGCACAGCTTCCCACTGTAGCCCAAGTATCAACCATTGTTCCCGAATCTACGTAAGCTCCGATGTTTACGTAAGAAGGCATCATAATAACTCCCGGAGCAATATAAGCTCCTTCTCTTGCAATAGCATGTGGTACAACTCTTACTCCTTTTTCAGCATAGTTTCTCTTCAAAGGCATTTTATCATGAAATTCAAACGGACCTACTTCGATAGTTTCCATTTTCTGGATCGGGAAATACATTACGACAGCTTTTTTCACCCATTCATTCACCTGCCATCCGTTTTCCGTAGGCTCAGCTGTACGAAGCTCTCCTTTATCAACCAAAGAAATAACCTCTCTTATAGCCTTTTGGCTGTCTTCATTCTGCAATAAATCTCTGTTGTCCCAGATGTTTTCAATAGTTTGTTGTAACGACATGTTTCTTGTTTAAAATTAATTTCGCCAAAGATACAAAAAAGTTGATCTTATTTTGAACCGTGAAAGTTATAAAAATTTGAATATTCTGTCGTTTTTTACTGTTTTATTAAAAATGTAATTATCTAAAAAATCAATCTTATAAATGTAGAGTTATAAGACCCTTTGAGCGTGAAGATAAGCCTTATTCCAGTATTTTTCGTTGAGTGAAGAAATAATCACTCCTTTTGAGGTAGAAGCATGAATAAATTTAACTTCACCGTCATTTCCGATGTCATGAACGATTCCTACATGGGAAACCCTGCTTCCTCCTGCTGTTGCAAAGAATAAAAGATCCCCCGGTTTTACTTCTGTGATGTCAATCTTTTCTCCGGCTAAAGCCTGATCTGAAGATCTTCTGGGAAGTTTGAAATCGTTTTCTTCAAATACTTTTACGGTAAATCCTGAACAATCGAAACCGGAAGATGTGTTTCCTCCGAACTTATAAGGTGTTCCAATATATTTTTCAGCATCTTTTAAGAGGGAATTGATGGATTTAGATACTTTGCCATCAAATTTTGAATCAAGCCTTCTAAGATTTTCTGTTCTTGTTACAGATTTATTTTTTTCAGCAGCGCTTTTTGAGCTTCCGCAGGAAATGATAATTGAGGACATAATCAGTAAAACAGATAGTTGCTTTATTCTCAGATGATTTTCAAGTAATCCCAATTTCATGCGCTTCCGATTGTTAATGATGTATTGCAAATATATAAATTTAGTGTATTATATCTTATTCGGAAACTGTTAAATTAAACAGTTTGGAAAATAAAAAAAACCGGAAATCATTTTCCGGTTTTTATATATATTCTTAAATTTTAATTTTTATCTTTTTCACCCTGCCATGTTCCTGATCTTCCAGGGGTAGGAACTGAATTTACCCAAGTTCCGCTTCCCTTTTTATCAGTGGTAAGATTGCCTCTGAATTCTCCGTCTGACGGAAGACCTACCACCGCATTTATGTCTCCGGAAGAACTAACATTCCCGGAAATATTGTAATTTTCCTGATTCACATCAGAATGCATTGTTCCGGTAACTTTTCCATCATCTGCAACAACAATATTCCACACCCCTTTATCACTTCCTTCATAGGTTCCATGCCAAGTTCCGATAAAATCATAAATGCTGTCGTCATCCGAGTTACATCCGATAAATAAAAAAGCTGTTAATAAGAGAAAAAAAAGTTTCTTCATAGTATAATAAAAGTTTTATGAAATAAATTCAAAATTGTGGAGAATACGGGATTCGAACCCGTGACCTTTTGACTGCCAGTCAAACGCGCTAGCCAACTGCGCCAATCCCCCATTTGTCATCAACATTCTGAAACGGTACAAAAGTAAGTATTTAAACTACATATACAAATTTTTTATTTAATTTTCTTTAACAAGTTGCTTTATTAACTATATAATCATCATTTTTTGAAAAGTTATTTGAATGAAACAGCAAAAAGAAAATCATTTAACTATCAATTTGTCAGCTTTATTATTGGGAATTTTTAAATTGCAAAACCCTCTGTAAAAACGATTGATTTGCAATTTTTTCTTCCGCTTCATTAATGGCTTTGAGTAAATGATTTTCATTATCTGATATTTCGCCCAATACTTTTGAAATGATTTCCCAGACCGGTTTCATTTTCTCTATCAGTTCTATTCCTTTCGGAGCCAATTCTATCAGACGTTTTCGTTCATCGGTTTTATCTTTTTTAGACTGAATTATTTGCTGTTTTTCAAGCTCTTTTAAAAGACTGATGGTAGAAGGATGGGTATACCCTATTTCATTGGCAATTTCTACAACACTTAGTGTCTGTTTATGATGCAAGGTAAAAACAACCGGAAACCATTTGGGCTCAAAATCGATTCCGAATTCTTTATAAACTAAGGCTCCGTCTTTGCGTAACTGCTCACTGAGGCGTTGCAAACGAGTAGATAACGCAAGGGTTCCGGATTCATTTATAATATTCATAGGTTATGATTTTAGATCAAGAAAACAAAATACATTATCGGCACTCATCAAAGGGAATTTTGCAGGAAGCTCTTCCTTGTTAATTATTTTAAAATGATTACGTTCGTAAAAACGTAAAGCAGCTTTGAGTATCGATACGGTTCCCAAATATACTTCTTCTATTCCGTTTTCATGACAGTAAGCAATGAGGACTTCTAATAATTGCTGGGCAATATTATGTTCTTTTCCTCTGCATTCTTTTTTTACAAACATCTTTCGGATGGCAGCAGCATTTTTATCAAACTTCACCAAAGCAATGGTTCCTACAAGTTCTCCATCTATGAAAGCTCCCCAAAAATTTCCGCCACTGGTGACATAGAATTCTTCGATTTGCATAAGATCGGGCTGATCTTCTATTGTGATCGGAACATTAAATTCTTTTTGTTGGATATTCAAAATTAAATCAATGATTGATTCTGAATAGGTATTGTTTATTGTTTTAATTTCTAACATTGTATTAATTTGCGTACAAAACTACGTAGTTAGCTACATATATGCAAGTGAAAATGTAAAATTATATTTAAGATGTTGATAATAAGTTATTTAATTAATCATAACAAATAAAGTGAGATTCTTCACTATACTTCATTTCATTCAGAATGACAGACGATTTGATTTTAGTTCTCATTAATAAAAAACGTGCATTGAAGTTAATCAATACACGTTTTAATTACTTTAGATATCAGAAATTATTTCCAACCGCCTCCTAGAGCCTGATAAAGCTCTACTCCTGCTTTCATTTTGCTGTATTTTGCATTGGCAATATTCAACTCTGCATTTAATGAATTGACACTTGCATTGAGTACTTCAAGATAATTGGCCATCCCGTAGTTTACCAATTCCTGGGAGTAATCTACAGATTTTTTATAGGAATCCAGTTCTTTTTGTTTTAGCTCTATATAAGAATCCTGAACCGAGAATACACGAATTGCATCAGAAACTTCTTTTCCGGCAGTAAGAACTGTTTTTCTGAAATTCAGATAGGCCGTTTCCTGATTGGCAAGGCTTACTTCATAGTTGGTTTTGATGGTTCTTTTGTTTAAAATAGGTTGTGCTAAACCTGCTACAACACTAGCAAATAAAGAATTGACACTGAAAAGGTGATCAATATCCATGGATTGCAAACCTCCGTTTCCTGTGATTTTTAAAGTCGGATAAAACTGAGCTTTGGCAGAGTTGGTCAGTTCAAAAGCGTTCATTAAGTTGTATTCCGCTCTCATTACGTCCGGTCTGTTTGATAAGAGCTGAGCAGGGTATCCTAATTTTAAATCAATCGGAACATTCTGAGCAGCCAAAGAAGATCGTTCAACCGAATGAGAAGGTTCTCCCATTAATAAACTCATTGTATTTTCCAATAATTGAATCTGGGTATCGATGTCAATTAATAAGGATTTTGCATTATACACTAAAGCTTCACTCTGTTGCACAGCAACTTCTGTAACAGTTCCTGAGACTTTTAAAGCTTTGGTGGTTTCTAAATTTTGCTCACGAACTTTAATGGTTTCTGTGATGATTTTTTTCTGTTCATCAAAAGTCAATAACTGATAATAAGCAGAAGCAATAGAAGCAATCAAATCACTTTTTACGGCTTTGTGGGCAGCAACTGTCCCTAAATAATTCGCCAACTGAGCTTTTTCCTGGGCTTTTAATTTTCCCCAAAGATCAGCTTCAAAACCGATACTTGCTGTAAGGTCAAGCTGGTTGATATATCTTCTCTGCCCGAATAGCTGTCCGGTCTGTGTATTCAAAGACTGGGTCTGGAAAGTGTAGCCGGGACCAACCGTTACTGTTGGCTCATAAGCTGCTTTACTTTGTTTTAGATAAGCCTCTGCAGAATTGATGCTCTGTAAAGCAATTCTTATATCGAGGTTGTTTTCCAAAGCCTTTGAAATATGTCCCTGAAGAATAGGATCTGTGAAGATCTCTCTCCAGGAAACATTCGAAATGTTTGTACTGTCAGCAGGAAGCATATCTGTGCGGTACAGTTTTTCGTCAACAACATTATCGGGTCTGTGGTATTCTTTTCTTGCCATACAAGATGATACGGCAGCAAGAATTGCGACTGAAAATGTTATTCCTTTTATGATGTTTAATAAACTCTTCATTCTTTAAAAGTTTAAAGTTTTATGTTTAAGGTTTCGCATTCTGGTCGTTAAACTTTGAACACAAAACCTTAAACGAACTTAATTTTATTCTGCTAAATTGATTTCTTCTTTTTTGATAGGTTTAATTTTTTCCTGTAAGTATTCGAAAATCACGTATAATACAGGAATTACGAATAATCCTAAAATAGTTCCTATCAACAATCCTATTGCTGCACCGGTTGCAATTGAACGGTTACCAACCGCACCGATCCCACTTGCCAAAACCAGTGGCAATAAACCGAAGATAAATGCAAATGAGGTCATCAGGATTGGTCTTAATCTCGCTTTTGCAGCATTAATGGCAGACATCACAATCGTTTCACCATGGTGTCTTCTCTGGACAGCAAATTCTACAATCAGAATAGCATTTTTAGCCAATAATCCAACCAACATGATCAGGGCAATCTGGAAATAAATGTTATTTTCCAGGCCCATGATTTTCTGTCCGAAGTAAGCTCCCATTACCCCAAGAGGAAGAGAAATTACTACGATAAGCGGAAGAATATAACTTTCATATTGTGCAGAAAGGATGAAATAAACAAAAATCAAACTTAATCCGAAGATCAATAAGGTCTGAGATCCTGAATTTAATTCTTCTCTCGTTAATCCTGTGAATTCTACAGCATAATTTTGGTTCAAAGTTTCATCAGCAACCTGCTGAACGGCTGTAATAGCATCCCCGGAACTGTATCCTGCAGAATTTGCTCCCGTAATTTTTACTGAAGTAAACAGGTTGTAACGGCTTACGGATTGTGGTCCGTACGCTTTTTTCATCGAAACGAACTGAGAAATCGGTGACATTACTCCTGATCCTGTTTTTACATACAGTTCATTAAGGTTTTCAATACTTTTTCTGTTATCAGGAAGAGCCTGAACCATTACCCTGAACTGTTTTCCATATTTGGTAAAGTCGGCAGTATAAATACCTCCGATATAGCCCTGCATAGTAGCCAGGATATCACTAACGGAAACTCCCATCTGTTTAGCCAATGGTACATTTACCTGCATTTCGTACTGAGGATATTTTGTATTGAATGAAGACTGTGCAAATTCAATTTCAGGTCTTTGCATCAGTTTCCCGATGAATTCATTCATTTTATTGTCTAAGTCTGCATATTCTCCCCCTGATTTATCCAATAATACCATCTCAAAACCGGCACTGTTACCGAAACCGGGTACACTTGGTGGCTGGAAGAATACTACTTTTGCATCAGGAACGGCTCCTGAAATTCCGAATAATTTTTTCGTGATATCTTCAGAAGTCTGCCCGTCTTTTTTCCGCTCTTCAAACGGCTTCAGTTTGATGAAGGCAAGACCGTTGTTACTACCGTTTCCTGATAAGAAACCTCTACCTGTAGAAATTGTAACGTTTTGTACTCCCGGAACTTTTAAGGCTTTTGCCTGAAGAGTTTTCAACGCGTTGTATGTTCTTTCCATAGAGGCTCCCGGAGGAAGCTGAACATCAGTAAAAATGATCCCTCTGTCTTCTGTAGGTACGAAACCTTTTTTCATGGTAGAACTTGCCCAATATAAGATTCCTGCAGTTATCGCAAAAATGATTAGTGTCACCCATTTATGTCTCAATAAGAATACAAATCCTTTTCCATAACGTTCGGTAGCTGTTTTAAAAGCAATATTAAACTTATAGAAGAATTTTTGAAGGAAGTTCAGATTCTTATATTCTGCATGATGTGCTTCGTGAGGTTTTAGGAATAGGGAACATAAAACCGGACTCAAAGTCAAGGCATTAATCGCAGAAATGATAATCGCAATAATGAGTGTGATCCCGAACTGTTGATAGAATACTCCGGTTGGTCCTGTAATAAACGTTACCGGAACAAATACCGCCGCCATTACTAAGGTAATTGAAATAATTGCCCCTGTAATCTCATCCATTGCTTCTACGGTTGCTTTTTTAGCATCGGAAATACCGTGTTCCATCTTGGCGTGAACGGCTTCGACGACGACAATCGCGTCATCCACAACGATACCGATTGCCAATACCAAGGCAAATAACGTTAACAGGTTTAAGGAATATCCAAATAAATTCAGGAAGAAAAATGCTCCCACAATGGAAACCGGAACCGCAATTGCCGGAATCAGCGTAGATCTGAAATCCTGAAGGAAAATAAATACTACAATAAATACTAATATAAATGCTTCGATTAGGGTATGAACCACTTTTTCGATGGATGCATCCAGGAATTCATTCGTATCAAAGTTGAACGTATATTTAATTCCCTGAGGAAAGCTTCCTTCTGCAGATTTTAGATAGGCTTTAATATTTTTAATGATCTCCTGAGCGTTTGAACCCGGTGTCTGGAAGATCCCCATACTGATAGATGGGTTGTTCCCGTTTTCACCGATCCCTGTGTAAGACTGACCCGCCAGTTCCACTTTGGCAACATCTTTAAGCATAAGGTTTTGTCCGTCAGGAAGAGCTTTTATGATGATATTATCATATTGTGCCTTATCGTTGAATTTACCAACATATTTAATGATGTATTCGAAAGAGCTTCCACTGTTCTGTCCGATAGAACCTGCAGCCGCTTCTCTACTCTGCTCATTGATTGCATTGGTAACATCGGTTGGAGTTACTCCGTAAGCTGCCATTTTAGCAGGATCCAGCCAAACTCTCATCGAGTAATTTTTACCTCCGAAAACATTGGCGTCACCTACCCCGTTAATCCTTTTTAAGTTTGGAATAATATTAATATTCAGGAAGTTTTGAAGATATACATCATCTAAATCTTTGTTTTCAGAATAGAAAGACATATACATCAAGGCACTTGTCTGTTGCTTTTGGGTTACTACTCCGGAACGTGTAACTTCACTTGGTAATAAAGGAGTTGCTCTGGTTACACGGTTTTGTACGTTTACCGCAGCAATATCCGGGTCGATTCCCTGTTTAAAGAATACCTGAATCTGAGCTGACCCGTCATTTCCGGCTGAAGAAGTGATGTAATCCATACCTTCTACCCCGTTGATCTGCTCTTCCAATGGTACCACAACACTCTTCATCACAGTTTCCGCATTGGCTCCTGTGTAGTTTGCAGAAACACTTACTGTAGGAGGTGCAATATCAGGATACTGTGTAACCGGCAGCGAGATCAATCCCAAAACCCCGAGAATCACAATCAGGATTGAGATTACCGTGGATAAAACCGGTCTGTTTATAAAATTTTTAATCATTTTAGAATTTCGGTTTTATAGATTGAACAAGACTATCCATTTTTATAGGCTTTTTAATAACTGCTGTTCCTGGTTTCAAACCTCCGATACCTGCAGCAATGATCGTTTCACCTTTGTTGACGCCTGATTTGATCAGGGCCAAATTGTCGATTCTGTCGATCACATTTACCACAACATTCTTAGCAGTATCTTTTTCCACTTTGTAAACGTAAACAATACCTTGTTGTTCGTAGGTAGCACTTTCAGGAACTACTAAAACATTTTCATAGGTTTTTGGAAGTCTGATGGTACCGCTATTACCATTACTCAACAGTTTTTGAGGATTGGAGAACCCGACTCTGAACTGAATGGTACCCGTTGTAGCATCAATCTGTCCTGTCATGGTTTCAATTCTCCCCTTTTCTCCGTAAATACTTCCGTTGGCTAATTGCAATTCTACCATAGGCAGATTTTTAATCTTTTCAGATAAAGAAGCACCCGGAGATTTTTCAAGGAAATCAAAATACTCCTTTTCATTCATTGAAAAGTAAGCGTATAATTGTGAAGTATCTGAAATTGTGGTTAAAGGAGTCTGATCGGTAGGCCCTACTAAACTTCCTACTTTTAAGGGAAGCTTCCCGATAACTCCGGAAATAGGCGCACGGATGATAGAATATTCGATATTGGCTTCTACTCCTTTATAGTTAGCAACAGCTTGTCTTTTAGCGGCATTAGCCTGCTGTAACTGAGCCTGAGCCTGAGCTAAATTTGCTTGGGCAGTTTGTAGCTGAACATTACTGATGATATTTTTCTGAACAAGTGGTTTTAGTTTGTTCACTTCCACCTGAGCTGCATTCACAGAAGCCTGAGCTGCTGCAATATTAGATTCTGCGGCACCGATTCCTGCTTTAGAAGCGGCTGCATTTTCGTTTAAAATATTGGTTTCAAGACGGAACAAAGGCTGACCTTTTGTAACGTACTGTCCCTCGTCTACTAAAACCTGTGTAATATACCCCTGTATTTTAGCGCGAACATCATTATTTATTTTTCCCTGAATGGTAGCGGGAAAAGTCTGATATCCGACTATATTTTTTGCCTCCACATTCACTACAGGATATGGTTTTGCACCATCCTGCTTCGGAGCTTCTTTTTTGCAGGCAGTGAGTGAAAGCGCTGCAATAGAAAGTATAACTAGTTTACTGTTCATTTTATAGTTTATTAAGAGATTCCTGAATATTAAGTATGTTTTTATTTAAGAGCGCTTTGTAAGCCTCTATTTTTTCATTGTACACATCGTCATGATTTTTTTTAAATTGATCTAAGTCATCTAGTAGTTTTAATTCGTCTTGCATCTTTTGAACTATTTTTTCAAATCTTATCTTCTTATATTCGTCATTGATGAAAAAATACCGCTTTCGTTCGTCCATTTTATTATGATCTACAATGAGCTGGGCTTTCAGTAGTAAAGAAATACTTGTAGAAACCGAGCTTTTGCTTGCAGAAAGAACTTCCACAAATTCATCAAAAGTAATCCCCACCTTTTCATAATCGAAAAGCAGGTAGGCATAAATTTTTGAAGCTAGTGGAGGTACGTTGAAAATGGTGCCATAGAACTTTACAGCATCCTGAAAAATTTTTTCGTCAATTTCTATACTCTTATGCATGGTATATAATTTGAGCAAATGTAAAAATTAGTTCAGAACTAAACGAACAAACCCAATAGAGTTTCTCAATATTGGGCCTTTTAAAAATTCAATGAAAGTTGATTTAACTTTTTGATTAAATTATAATCTTCTCAAAAGCTTTTCTCATTCCGCCGGCCAAACAAACCTCTCCACAATAAGAATATCCCTTTCCTTCAAGAATTTTCAACATGGCAATATTGTCGAAGTTGGTATCAACTTTAACACTCTGAATACCATTGGATTTAGTGAATTCTTCAATGTGGTCAAACAGCTTTTTCACCATTCCCTCTCCTGCAAACTTTTCATCTACAGCTACCCGATGTACCACAACAAATTCTCCATTGCTCAGCCAGGCTCCTTCTATGGTGCTGTAAGCAGGCTCATCATTAAGGATCAACGCACTGTACACTGCAATTTCACCATCTACGGTCAGTACATATCCGAATCCTTTTTCAATATCGCTTTCTACCGTATCCAGGTTGGGATAACCTTGCTGCCATTGTGTACTTCCGTCTTGTCTTCGTCTTTCAATGGCCTGCTGCAAAATACTCCAGATTATATCTCTGTCTTCAATTTCTGCCTTTCTTAATTTAATTTCTGAATTCATTGCTGTGAAAATTTCAATTAAAAGATTAATTTTTAATTAAATAAAAAATTATTGGTTTATGTGTTTGGGATACTTCGGCAAGCATCTTTAATGATTTAACCCACTTTAAAATTTGAATAATTAAAAAACCGAAAACTAATTGAAATTAATTTTCGGTTCGAAGTAGTAAAATTTAAAATTATGAAATTGTTTTTTATTGATTTTCACTTTGTTGAAGATAAGCATCTATGATGTCAAATGCTTTCTTCTCATCCTGCAAATCTACCATTACTTTTAGCGAAGTTGCCGTAGGCGTTGTCGTAAAAGTCAGATAATTGTTTTCTACCGCATTTGTAATCTGCGCGTCGTCCAATTTAGATTTGATTAACTGAATTTCTGAGGGTTTGTCACTTTCAAAAACTGATACTCTTGTGCTTCTTTCCATATTCTTTTCCGTTTGAGTATCTAAATATATGACAAATTTTTTAAAATCCCAAATCCGGATTTTAAATTTTGTTAATATTATTTTCGATTTTATCTATAGCAAGCTTGATTTCTTCCTTGGTTACATTTAAATGAGGTCTGAATCTAAGTGACTGATCTCCACAGGAAAGAATAATCATTCCGTCATTCCAGAGTTCATCTCTTAATATATTTCTTTGTTCAGAAGTTGGAAGATCAATAGCACACATCAATCCTCTTCCTCTTGCGTTTGATAATTTATCAGGATATTTTTCTGCTAATTTTTTTAATTCTTCCAATAAATAATCTCCTACAATTCTTGCGTTTTCTACTAAATTTTCTTTTTCAATCACCTCCATTACCAACTGAAAACGCAGCATATCGATAAAGTTTCCTCCGAAGGTAGAATTGATTCTTGAACTTTCTCTGAAAACGTTATTGGGTATTTCATCAAATTTCTCTTTATTCGCTAAAACCCCGCAAACCTGTGCTTTTTTTCCGAAAGAAATAATGTCCGGTTTGGCTGTGAAGTGCTGGAAAGCCCACATTTTTCCTGTAATTCCGATCCCGGTCTGAACTTCGTCGAAGATCAATAAAATCTCATTATCATCACAGATTTTTCTCAATCCTAATAAGAACTCGTCTCTGAAATGATTATCACCACCTTCTGCCTGAATAGGCTCAATAATGATACAGGCTACTTTATCCGAATTCATCAGAATAGCCTCTTCAATCTGAATTAAAGCCAGTCTTTCATTCTTGATCGTTTCCTCCAGGTTTTCCTCTGTGATTGGGAAAGTTAATTTAGGATTAAGAATTCTTGGCCAGTCAAACATCGGGAAATATTGATATTTTCTAGGATCTGAAGTATTTGTTAAGCTTAATGTATAACCACTTCTTCCGTGGAATGCCTGTCTGAAATGAATGCAGATTCCGGCTTCCTGGTTAAGGCCTTTTTCAAAATTCTTTCTGGTTTTCCAGTCGAAGCAAGCTTTCATTGCGTTTTCAACTCCTAAAGTTCCTCCTTCAATAAAAAAAGCGTACTGCAATTCTTCAGGAATTACGACTCTTTCAAAAACTTCTAAAAAATGTGCATATTCTTCGGAATAAACATCTGCCAAAGTTGGTTTATTAACGGCCATTTTCCCTAACCATGCTGATTTCTCAATGATATATGGATGGTTATAGCCAACGGAAGCCGAGGCGAACATCGAGAACATGTCTAAATATTCTCTGTTGGTAAGCTTATCGTACAGCCAAGAACCGTGAGATTTTTCAATATCCATTACGAAATCAAAGCCATCTGCCAAAACATGTTTTCCTACGGTTTCTTTTACTTTATTTGCTTGTATATCAATTGTTGTGTGTTCCATATTGTATGTGATTTAAAGATCTAAAGATTTAAAAATTAAAAAGACTCAGCTATAAATTTTAAAATCTTTAAATAACTTAAACGGTTAAATTAATTTTTTATAAATCAAATTTAATTCCTTGTGCTAAAGGAAGTTGTGTTGTATAATTAATAGTGTTGGTTTGTCTTCTCATATAGTATTTCCAAACGTCTGAACCCGATTCTCTACCACCTCCTGTTTCTTTTTCACCACCGAAAGCTCCTCCGATTTCTGCTCCGGATGTTCCGATGTTTACGTTGGCAATTCCACAGTCTGAACCTGCATGAGAAAGGAATAATTCTGCTTCTCTTAAGTTCTGCGTCATGATTGCAGATGATAATCCTTGAGGAACATCATTCTGAATGGCAATCGCTTCTTCCAGTGTTTTGTATTTAATTAAATATAAAATCGGTGCGAAAGTCTCGTGCTGAACGATCTCGTAAGAATTCTTCACTTCAGCGATGCAAGGCTTTACATAACAACCGGACTCATATCCTTTTCCTTTTAAAACTTCACCTTCAACAATGAATTTTGCGCCTTCTTTTTTACCTTTTTTAATGGCTTCCTGATACATGTTTACCGCATCTGTATCGATAAGCGGTCCCACATGATTGGTTTCATCTAATGGATTCCCGATCTTTAATTGTCCGTAAGCTTTTACCAGTCTGTTTTTTACTTCATCATAAACACTTTCGTGAATGATTAGTCTTCTCGTGGAAGTACATCTTTGTCCCGCGGTTCCAACTGCTCCGAAAACAGCTCCGATGATCGACATGTCAATATCTGCATCTTTAGAAATAATAATAGCGTTATTTCCTCCCAATTCAAGGATTGATTTTCCGAATCTCTGGGCAACATTGGTAGAAACCATTCTTCCAACTCTTGTAGAACCCGTGAAAGAAACTAAAGATATTCTTTTATCATCCACTAATTTCTGCCCGATTTCATGATCAGCAACCAATACACTTGAAATTCCTTCCGGAAGATTATTTTCCTTTAAAACCTCATTCATTATATTTTGGCAGGCAATAGCACAAAGTGGCGTTTTTTCTGAAGGTTTCCAAATGGTAACATTGCCACAAATCCATGCTAAAGCCGTATTCCATGACCAAACTGCTACCGGAAAGTTGAATGCTGTGATAATTCCTACAATTCCAAGCGGATGATATTGTTCGTACATTCTGTGTCCCGGTCTTTCCGAATGCATCGTATAACCGTGAAGCTGTCTGGAAACTCCCACTGCAAAGTCACAGATATCGATCATTTCCTGAACTTCTCCTAAGCCTTCCTGCAAAGACTTACCCATTTCATAAGAAACCAGCTTCCCAAGGTCGTCTTTATATTGTCTTAACTTTTGTCCCAGTTGTCTTACAATTTCTCCTCTTTTAGGAGCCGGAATCAACCTGAATTCTTTAAATGCTTTTTCTGCCGTTTCAATTACCTTATCATAATCTGATTCTCCGGAAGTTTTGATTTTGGCAATCAAATTACCATCTACAGGTGAAAAACTTTCTATTGTTTTTCCTGATGCGAAATATTTTCCGCCTACCGAAGTTCCTTTGTTTTCCTCTTTAATTCCTAAGTTTTTCAGTGTTTTTTCGATTCCGAAATCCTTTATTTTTTTAGACATAAAAATTTTACTTTTCGTTTTCTCTAAAGATAAAAATATTATACGGAACTCAAAATTTAATTTTTTTTAACTTATTTTTTATTTGGACTAATTATAAACGTGATTATCTTTGTAAGGTAAATATTTGAGTTTCAGAAATGGAAAATAATAAAGATGTAAAAGAATCTGAAGAAGTAAAGAAAAATTCCAAATGGAAAAGTCTTGTGAAGAAGTTTGGAATCGGAGGTATTATATTCTTTACGGTGAAGGGAATCATTACTTCTACCCTTATTTATTTTCTGGGTAAAAATTTCTGGACGGTAATCAGTAATTATTTTACGACAATTTTTGATTAATTTAATTGATATATGGAATGTAAAAAGCAGAGAATTTTCTCTGCTTTTTCTTTATTAAACATTTTTAATTTCTGGCCATCCTGAGTGAAGAATTTTCAAGATTTAATGGATTTCTCCTTCGTCGAAATGTCAGTGTCTAAATAAAATTTATTCTTTTTTCTTTCTTCCGGAGTTGATTAAGTTTTGATGAAGCAAGTACTCAATCTGTCCATTTACACTTCTGAATTCATCATTGGCCCATTTTTCCAGAAGTTTGTAAGTAGACTCATCTATCCTGATCACAAAAGATTTTTTGCTTTTGTTTTCGGAAGAAGCTTGAGTTTTATCTGATTTCATTTTTTTAATTTTCTAATTATTGGCTTAATGCAGATTTTTGTTGAAACGACAGATCAATTATACAAAGTTCCTGCATTTAAGATAGGTGTAGCCGCTTTCTCACCACATAAAACAACCATTAAATTGCTTACCATAGCAGCTTTTCTTTCGTCATCCAGCTCTACAATATTTTCTTCGGATAGTTTTTTTAAAGCTAAATCGACCATTCCAACTGCTCCTTCAACAATTTTAGTTCTCGCTGCTACAATGGCTGTTGCCTGTTGTCTCTGAAGCATTGCTCCTGCAATTTCTGATGCATAAGCAAGATGCGAAATTCTGGCTTCCTGAATGACGATTCCTGCTTTTGAAAGTCGGTCTGTAAGTTCCTGCTCCAGGATTGAATTGATCTTGTCTCCTCCTTCTCTTAAGGTAATTGGAGCATGATCGTCTTCCAGATTGTCATAAGGAAAGCTCATCGCTAAATGACGTACAGCAGCTTCACTCTGCATTTTCACAAAGTCCGAATACCGTTCTACATCAAAAGCAGCTTTGTAAGTATCTCCAACTTTCCATACGATAACAACGGCAATTTCAATCGGGTTTCCCATTTTGTCATTTACCTTTAAAGTTTGCCCCTGAAGGTTCTCCGAACGTAAGCTGATTCTTTGAGAGGAATATAATGGGTTGATGAAAAACAACCCGTTCTCTTTTACGGTTCCTACATATTTTCCAAAAAAGTTCAATACTCTTGAGTGGTTAGGCTGGATAATCATCAATCCTTTCATGAAGAAACAAAATGCAAGAAAACAAAGGACAGAAAGGACAACGAAAGTAATGTTCCTGTCAACTCCTGTTATGAAAAGATAAATAGCGGCTACGAAAAGTATTAAGCATATTACTAAAGCTAAATAGCCGGACATTGGTTTTAAAACTTTTTCCATGGTGTAAATTTTAATTTGATATTATTTTGATATCATAAAGGTATTATTAATTTTTGAATAATTTTTATATTCCTTGAATTTTTATTTGCATAGCTCACCGGCAAAAAAAATCCCGGGACAACTTCCCGGGATTTTTTATTGATGATTTTAAGAATTATTTTTTAGTCAATGCTTTAAATTTAAAGTAAGAAGCAATAGATAAGGCTAACATTGTTGCTAATCCTATATATACCCAAGCCGGAACCGGAACAGGATCTCCTGCTGCATAAGAGTGAAGTCCGCTTAAGTAATAATTAACTCCAAAATACGTCATTACCATTGAACAGAAGGCAAACATTGTTGCCACGTGAATAGCCCATCTGCTTCTTAGTCCCGGAACTAATCTCATGTGTAATACAAAAGCATATACCATGATTGAAATAAATGCCCATGTTTCTTTTGGATCCCAGCTCCAGTATCTTCCCCAGGATTCGTTTGCCCAGATTCCTCCTAAGAAGTTACCTACCGTTAAAGCAAACAAACCTATTGTTAAAGACATTTCAGACACAATTGCCAATTCTTTCAATGTGGTGTCGTGGTGAATTTTGTATGTTTCTTTATTAGATATAATATAGAATACTAAACTGAGTACGGCTATAATCATTGATAAGGCAAAGAAACCGTAACTTGATGTAATGATTGCTACGTGAACAATTAGCCAATATGATTTCAATACAGGGACAAGCGGAGTGATCTGCGGATCAAGCGCTGAACCTCCGTGAGCAAATCCCATCATGATTACTGCAACCATAAATCCTGCTGCGGGAATCAATGCGTTTGAGTTTCTGTATAACAATAAACCTGCAGTAATACCTACCCAAGAAATGAAGATAATAGCTTCGTAACCGTTACTCCAAGGTGCGTGTCCCGAAATATACCATCTTGCCACCAATCCTAAGAAATGGAAAACGTAGCCGATAATTCCAAGGGCAATAATTGCTTTGATGATTTTATTTAAAACTTTTTTAGGTTTGAATAATTCTACAAAACCTAAGATTAACAGTAACCCTCCAATAATTGTATAGAAGATCAACAATTTGAAGTTAAGATTCACTTCATTCATGAAAACTTCAAGATCTACTTTAGATTTTGCAGGAACTACAGCTTTCCCCCATTTCTGCTGATAGTCTGAAAGCTTTGCTAACTCTTTATCTGCTTTACTCCAGTTTCCTGATTGCTGAGCTTGCAATACTTCTGCAAAATAGGGTCCCATTACTTGCTGAGATTCCATATCCGGTTCAAATTTCTGATCAAGCCAAGAATGCCAAGTGTGGTTTGCATCATTTTTCACAGGAACAATTCTCATAAACTGACCGCTAAAGAATTCATTAAAAATCTGAACTCTTTCGTTTACAGCAATTACTTCTTTATCATAATTGGTCTGTTCTGCCGGTTTTTTACGGAAGGCTGTGTTGTAATCGTGTTCAAGGATATATGTTAAATTTCCATTGGCATCTGCCGGGAAAAGATTCATTAATGAAGTATAGCCGTCTTCATTGGCTTTTGTTTTTTTCATTAATTCATCACCTCCTTTTGGCCCGATTTTAATCATCGGAACCATGGTCCAGCTTGGTGTATCTGTATTGACAGATAAAAACCATTGGTTAGCCGTCAGATACTTTCCGTCAGTTCCTTTGAATTCGTCTTTTTTGTATAATTTTCTTAAAACATCTAAGGCTTCAGTATTGATAGGAACAATTCTTCCCTCAATATTCTGAACCAAAAGATAACCGAATTTATCTGCGTGCTCTTTACTGATCTTATTTCTTGCAATGATCTCGTCTGCAGAAACCATTTTCATTTTTTTGAATGGCTGTGCGCCTTGTGGCTGAACCGCTTCAGATGTAGGAGTGTGATTATGATTTTCTCCTTCTACGTGCATGTGTTCTCTGCTTCCGTCTGTTGTTCCGTGAGTTTCAATTTTCTGAGCATTGAAACCTAAGCTTAAAAATAACAACAATACCGCTGCAGTTCTTTTCTTGTTAACATCTTTCAGCATTTTATTAAGCTTCCAGAAATGGGTTCCTTTCCAGAAGAATATAAAGAACATTCCTCCAAACAATAAAGCATAACCGATATAAGAAATCAGAGTTCCCCAATAATCGTGATTTACAGAAAGTACAGTTCCCATTCTGTCCGGATCGAAACTTGACTGGAAAAAACGGTAACCTTTATGATTAAGAACGTGGTTCATATATATTTTATAAGGAGTTTCTTTTCCTTCATCAATGATTTTTACATGACTTTCATATGCACTTGGAGATGAACTTCCAGGGTAAGTTTCCATTACGAAATCATCTAATTTCAGTGCAAAAGGTGTATTGTAGATCTTTGGTCCGAATCCAACCATGATGTTCAATCCATCCATAGTCACTTGCTTATAAGCATTTGGGTTTCCTTTTTCAACAGATAAATCTACTAATTGTTTTGTTTTAGGGCCCTGAAGTTCAACGGTAAGCATATCCGGAACATTCTGGTCCTTTTTTCTGTCTCCTTCAATAGCCATTAGTGTTCCTTTCTTCAATCCTTCAGGAACAACTAATTTTAATTCATTGATGGTGTATAAGCTTCTTAAAGCAAGAGGCTGGAACTGATCTTTTACCGTATTTCCTGTAGCTTTAGTCGCCATCGTCATATAGGCTGCATCCACCGGAGTTTTAATGAATAACTGTCCGTTTTCATTTTTAAATTCAACCGCTCCTTCAATAGGTCTGTTGAAAGTTACCAATGTTCCGTTGATTGATTTTGTTTCTCCCGGTTTGATGTAGATATTTTGTCTTCCTGTATTTCCTGTCGAAACCAAATGTAGATACTCTGCTCCATTTGCATCAGCCAATAAGCTGTCTTTCTTTCTTTGAACATACTTTTTTGCGATCACTTTCACTTCTTTTCCGTGAAAATCATAAGTAGCTTCAAGATTTTTGTGCAGAGGAGACATTAAATAAGGAATATCCTGATAATTAAGAACGTCACCTTTTTCTTCAATCTGAATTTTAAGGAAGTTTTTGTCGGTCACAATTTCGTTGGAAGTTTCTCCTTCTCTGATGTGCATTGTTCCTTCAAAACTGATGTATCTCGTGATAGCACCCCCGATAAAAATAAAGATAAAGGCTAAGTGAAAAACCAGTACCGGCCATTTCTCTTTTTTCCAAAGTCTGTATCTTCCGATATTTCCGATGAAGTTTAAAATAAGCAGAAGCATGATGAATTCAAACCATTTAGCTTCGTAGATGAGTGCTTTTGCTGTAGGTGTTCCGTAGTCGTTTTCTAAGAACGTTGCATAAGCCATCGCAAATGCATAAACCAGCAGCAATACAGCCATTGTCCTGGTTGAAATAAGAATATCCTGGATCTTCTTCATGATGTTATATACTTGACATGCAAAAATAAGGATGATTAATGAAAAGGTTGATAAAAAAAACTGTCATTTGTCAGTTCAAAGCCCTTAAAACCTTATTTTGATTCGTTCTTAATAGTGAAAAATATCTTGAGAAAAATTTAATTATTAATAACCTATTGATGATGATTAATAAAAGCTATGAGACTTATTATAACTGTCTATATGTTTAAGAATAAAAGCTATTCAAATTTCAATTAAAAAAGCACGTCTTTTTAATAAAATACTATTAAATTAGAATCTAAAATTTAGAAATCAAAATTATCTTTTAATGTCTAAAAAACATTAAATTTGCCCACATTGATATTATGAATAAGACGCAAACAAAAACACAGGAATCGCCTGATAAAGGCAAAATATTATCGAAGCCGCGTATATTCTTCGGGCTTGTATTTATACTTTTCTCCATTATCCTTACGTTTTCGTTCATCTCCTATCTGATGAATTGGAAATCAGACCAGAGTCAGGCAGGAACCATGCTTGATAAAACCATAAAATCATCTAATCTTTTTGGAAAAGTTGGAGATTGGCTAGGCAATATTTTTATTTTTGAAAGTATCGGGATTGCTTCTTTTATCATCGCATTTCTGGTATTTGTTTTTGGAACTCTTATTTTGAAAAAGAATTATTTCAAGCCGTGGAAAACAATTGGACATTCTTTGTTTTTCATTTGCTGGCTTCCTATTTTCTTTGGCGCTGCATTTACAAAACATCAGGGAGGAGTATTAAGCGGAGTTTATGGTTATCAGATCATGGATTCTTTGAATGCCCTTATTGGAGATGTTGGAATGTGGTTGGTATTAGCGGCAAGTATTGCTTTATATTTTATTTTGGAATTCAATCTGCGTCCGAGTGCTGTAAAAGCAAAATTGGATGAAATTAACGAAAATACTATCGGAAGAGTAAAATCTATGATGCCTAGTTCTGATGATAATTTTGAAGCGGATGAAGAACTGGAGGATGAAATTGAAGAAAATAACACGATTACCGTTACCGAAATGGTAAGTCCGAAACTTCCTGAAGAACCTGTAGATCTGGCAAAAGATTTTACAGAAATCCCTTCTTCTCCTGTTATTGAAACGATTTCTACTCCCAATAAGACTTCATTTGAAAATGATAAAGAAATCACTCAGTCTATCAATTTAAATCTTAATACCAAACCTTCAACTCCTGTTGCAAGTCCTTCGGAAGCTTTTGATATTACTCCTTCAAAACCTTTAGCTCAAAGTGATGAGAATATTAAATTTAATGTAGAAGTTGCTCCGGTTATTGATGTGTTGGACGAGTCGGATAAGAAATCGCAGGAACTTGTAGAAAAACATGGGCTATATGATCATAAACTGGATCTGGCTAATTTCCAGATGCCACCTGTAGATCTTTTAAAGGATTACGGAAATGAAGAAATTTCTATCAATAAGGAAGAATTAGAAGAAAACAAAAATAAAATTGTAGGCCTTCTTAAAAACTTTAATGTAGGAATTGCTGAAATTAAAGCTACGATTGGCCCTACAGTTACTTTATACGAAATTGTACCTGAAGCAGGGATCAGAGTTGCGGCAATTAAAAAGCTTCAGGATGATATTGCATTGAACTTATCTGCTTTAGGAATCAGAATTATAGCTCCGATGCCGGGGAAAGGAACGATTGGAATTGAGGTGCCGAGAAAAAATCCTACCATGGTTTCCATGCGTTCGGTGATTGCTTCCCAGAAATTCCAGAATACTGATATGGATCTTCCTGTGGTTTTCGGGAAAACGATTTCTAATGAGATCTTCATGGCTGATTTATCAAAAATGCCTCACTTGCTAATGGCGGGTGCAACAGGTCAGGGAAAATCAGTAGGTATTAATGCGATCTTAACTTCCCTACTCTATAAAAAACATCCTAGCGAATTGAAATTCGTTATGGTAGATCCTAAAAAAGTAGAACTTTCTTTATATTCAAAAATTGAAAGACATTATTTAGCCAAACTTCCGGATGCAGAAGAAGCTATCATTACGGATACCAATAAAGTAATTAATACGCTGAACTCTCTTTGTATAGAGATGGATACCAGATATGATCTGCTTAAAAATGCGTTTTGTAAAAATTTAAAAGAATACAATAAAAAATTCTCTGAAAGAAAGCTTAATCCCGAAAACGGACACCGATATTTACCGTATATTGTTTTGGTAGTAGATGAGTTTGCTGATTTGATTATGACTGCCGGAAAAGAAGTGGAATTGCCGATTGCGAGATTGGCACAGCTTGCAAGAGCGGTTGGTATCCATTTAATTGTTGCTACACAAAGACCTTCTGTAAACGTTATTACAGGGATGATTAAAGCTAACTTCCCTGCAAGAGCAGCATTCAGGGTAATTTCGAGTGTAGACTCCAGAACGATTCTGGATTCTCCGGGTGCAGACCAGCTGATTGGTAAAGGAGATATGCTTTATTTTAACGGAAATGAAATTTTAAGACTTCAGTGTGCTTTTGTAGATACTCCTGAAGTGGAAAGACTGGCAGAATTTATCGGAGAACAAAAAGGCTATGCTTCTGCGCTTATGCTTCCTGAATATGTTTCTGAAGATTCAACAAGCACAGTTGGAGCTTTTGATCCGAATGAAAAAGATGCTTTATTTGAAGAAGCGGCAAGAATTATCGTTTCTACACAACAAGGTTCTACGTCTATGCTCCAAAGACAATTGAAATTAGGATACAACAGAGCTGGGAGAATTATGGACCAACTTGAGGCAAGCGGTATTGTTGGAGGATTTAATGGGGCCAAAGCAAGAGAAGTAATCATCGGGGATCTTCATTCTTTGGAACAGTTTTTGGAGGATCTGCGTAAATAAAGGAAAAACGATTGTTTAACCTTTATCAATCTAAAATATCTATATAGTATTAAATTAAAAAAATGAAAAATATTATTTCAAAAATTATACTGAGTGGTTTAGTTGTGGGAACAGTAGGATTGGCAAGTGCACAAAAAATTGATGCAAAGGCTAAAAAAATACTCGATGATGTTACTGCGAATTATAATTCTAAGAAAAATTCTTATTTCAAATTCTCTTTTGGTAGCGGTGTGAATGGACAGATTTCTAAAACAGAGCCTGGAATCTATTATGTGGCCGGAGATAAGTATAAACTGAAAATCATGGAAACGGAACAGATTTTCGACGGAAATAAAATCTATAATATCAATACAGAAGATATGGAGGTTACCATTGCCAAGCCTAATGGTAGCAGTGCTATGTTCTCCCCTATTAATTATCTGACAACGTACAGAAAGGATTATAATGTAACCTATAATGGTAAAAAAACTGTAGACGGAGTAAGTGCTGATTTTATAAAACTGACTCCTGTAAAGAATAATGGACTGGAAGCAGTTTACATTTTCGTAAATTCTGCTAAGAAACAGATGTTAAAATTAGAACAGCACGGAAACAATAAAGATATTGCCATTATTTCGATCAAAGAATATAAAGAAAATCAAACTCTGGATCCTAACATGTTTGTTTTTGATAAAAATAAGTTCAAAAATTATATCATCACAGAATTGTAATTATAATATCTATAAAATATATAAAGTCGCAAAGAACAACTTTGTGGCTTTTTTTTTAATTTTGGCAAATGTTTAAAATATTAGACCGCTATATCATAAAAACCTTTTTTGGTCCCTTTTTCTTTATTTTCAGTGTATTGTTTTTTATATTCATTGTCAATATCATCTGGGTACAATTGGGGCAGTTTATGGGAAAAGGGCTTACCACTTTTCAAATTGTTAAGCTTCTGTTTTATCTCGGAGTAAGTGTTATCAGTATGGTATTACCGCTTACCATACTTTTGGCGAGTATCATGTCTTTTGGAGAATTTGGAGAACGTTATGAGCTTGCAGCGATGAAAGCAGCAGGAATTTCGTTAACCAGAGTAATGACACCGCTTTTAGGGGTTGCTACGGTACTCGCAATCATGCTCTATTTCTTTTCCAATGATATTATCCCCGATTTCCAGAGAAAGGCAAAAAATATGCTTTTCAATATTGCCCAGACTAAGCCGGCACTGAATTTCACTCCCGGTCAGTTTATTGATCAGCTTCCGGGATACATGGTGAAGTTCGATAAAATTTACGGAGAAGACGGAAAAGATATAGAGGGCGTTTTTGTTCACAGAAAGGCAAGCACTTTCGAAAACCAACAGACAATTGTTGCTAAAAAAGGAAAATTTGTTACTCCTGCCAATAAAAACTTTCTGAAGCTTGAGTTGTATGATGGTTATGTAACTGAAGATAATTTTGCCGGTAAAGGAGAAAATGTAAGACTTAAACAGCCGGATCAGGTTATTAAGTTTGATACTTTGGTTTCCCACTTTGATGTCAGCGAGCTTATTAATAAAGCAATTGAGGAAGAACAGATCACGGACGACTACCGTTTTCAGACGTACAGTGAGCTTAATAAAACAATTCAGAAAAGTAAAAAAGATAATTCGTCTTATTTTAATACTGTAAATGGAGATGTTCTGAATCAGGTGAATTCTATGGTCACCTATATGGATAAAAGCAAGTCTAAGATAGCCGCAAAACAGCAGATAAAACTGGATACTGTAAAAAGTGAGAAAAAGCTGGAAATGATTTCTAATGCTTATAACAGAATGGATAACTTAAAAGCTACTTTGGAAACTAAAAACAGTGAAATAAATCCGAGTATCAAGTACTTTAGTAAAGTAGTTATGTATCAGCAGAGAATTGTAACCTACTCTTTTACGTGTGTCATATTCTTTTTGATTGGGGCAAGTTTAGGATCTATTATCAGAAAAGGTGGAATGGGATTACCGGTAATTATAGCCATCGTTATTTTTATCATTTTCTATATTATTAATGTTGGAATGGAAAACTTAGCCTGGGCAGGAAAAATGAACCCTTATCTGGCTTCCTGGCTTCCCAATATGGTTCTGTTTCCTTTTGGAGTCTGGATGACTTATAAAGCGCTTACCGATTCCCAGCTTTTTGATGCTGAAAAATATAAATCTCTTCTGAAACCTATTACGAAAAGATTCTCAAAAAGTAAAGAACACAAAAGATATCAATAATAAAAAATCCGGAAAAACCCGGATTTTTTATTTGTGAACAATTGAATATAGTTTAGATTTGTAAAAAACTAATAACCAGCAGATGAATTACACAGGTAAAGTTTTACTTTTTATCGTTTTATTTTTTACTTCTATATGTGTTTTTGCTCAACAAGAACATTCCCTAATTTTTGATTTTAAAAACCTGTATTGTGTTGATCAAACATATGATGAAGATTATGACGGAGCTCCGGGGTTATTTATCTTTATGGTTCTCATGCTTATGTTCATTCTGATTTGTGTTGGAATCGGAATTGTAATCGCTGTATTGCTGTTTTTGTTATTGTTTGGGATCATAGCAATAGGATTAGTCTCCAGTTCCATATTAGTTGGACTTTATAATAAATCATTTCTGAAAGGGTTTAGAATTCTCATTATTGGTGGATCTACTATTGGCTGTACTATTTTAGGAATTGGAAGTTTTATTATTTATAATAAAATTGCCCATTATTGGCCTTTGCAGACATCAATTTTTGTGGGAACTCTTAGTGGTAGTATTGCAGGTTTCCTATTAGGAGTTATTATTTTTTATGCAATTCGAAAGTTGACAGGATTCTTCTATTCTAAATTAAAAGCTACCAAACGAATTTGATTATAGGTAAATCAGATATAAATAAAAAACCTGCTTTTAAGCAGGTTTTTTATTATAAAGTAAATTTTAATGTCCGGATTTTGCATCTGCATCATGTTGAACATGACTTAAATATTTAGTGCAGTACGCACCAAAGATTAAAATCACCAGATAGCAGAATACAGGAATGATAAAAGAGTGCTGTACTCCAAAATGATCAGCAAGATATCCCTGGAAAATAGGAACAATCGCTCCACCTAAAATTGCCATTACGACTAGCGAAGAACCCTGGCTGGTATATTTTCCTAATCCTGAAATTGCCAATGTATAGATATTCGAAAACATAATAGAGTTGAAAATACCAATTCCTAAAATGCTGTACATAGCCATTTCTCCGTGATTTACCATTGCAGAAATAAGCAGGATCACATTGATGGCTGCAAAGATCGATAGCGTTCTTGCCGGTGCTGCTTTTCCAATAAAGAAAGCAATAAAATTAAGAACGATGAATACTAAAAAGAAACTTATTTGTGCAAACGTTAAATTTACAATACTGAAAATAACAAGGAAAACCAATGTGGCTGCTGCCAACATGTAAATTGCTTTCTTTGCCTGACTAATGGATTGATTCAAAGAGATTGCTCCTAAGAATCGACCGATCATTGCTCCACCCCAGTAAAGGGAAAGATAGTTTTTACTTACCACTTCATTAAGGTTCATGACCTGAGGTTGTTCCAAAAAGCTGATGATAAAACTTCCTACTGCCACTTCTCCACCAACATAACAAAACATGGCAAAAACTCCGAATTTCAGGTGAGTGAACTGGAAAGCTCCAAAACCTTTTTCAATTTCTTCCTCTGAAGTCTGAAAAGACGGAAGCTTCACTCTTGAAATCAATAAAGCCACCAAAAGTAAAATTGCTGCAAAAATTAAATAGGGAATTCTCGTTGCAACCGCACTGAAAGATCCGTCTGCGGCTGAGAAAAATTCAAAAATCAAATGTCCTCCCAAAACAGGAGCAATAGTGGTACCGAATGCATTGAAAGCCTGTGTCATATTCAGTCTGCTGGATGCAGATTCTTCTGAACCTAAAAGAGAAACGTAGGCATTTGCCGTAATCTGCAAAACGGTGAATCCTAATCCTAATACGAACAATGCTCCTAAAAACAATCCGTAAGAAGAAAAAGTAGCTGCCGGATAAAATAAAATACATCCTAAAGCCGCCAGGAAAATACCAAAAAGAATTCCTTTTTTATATCCTACTTTATTAATGGGATCCCCGCTCGAGGTGGAGATCAGGAAATAAATTAATGAGCCTATAAAATAAGCTCCGAAGAAACAAAACTGCACCAGCATGGATTCAAAAAAAGTCAGTTTGAAAAGCTGTTTCAGATAAGGAATCAGGATGTCATTCATACAAGTAATGAAACCCCACATAAAAAATAAAAGTGTAATGGTAATAAGAGGAACAGTGTAATTCCTGCTTTTGGTTTTTACTTCATTCGTCATAATCATTCATTTAAAATAAAAAGAGGCTAAAGGTAGTGCCTTTTTATTTGATTTTATGCTTTTAAATCCCAAACTTTTTATTAAATATTCATGTGATTCGTGAGAAAAAAATAAATTTCACTAAACTATGAAGTAGAATTAGAATGATCTCGGAAATTAAATCTTAACTTTGTGCTTCAGATTATACCAGTATTTTAGTATGGACTCTAAACAACAATTTTTAGATAAGTCTTCAGAAGCAAAAGAAATATTCCTGCCCCATTTATCGACAGATCCCGTGATCTTCGGGTTCGATAATAATGAACTGAAAGTTCTGCTTCTTAAAATGAACTACAGAAAGCAGTGGATGCTTCCCGGAGGTTATATTCGTAAAGATGAAGATTTGGATGAAGGAATTGTAAGACTTTTGAAAGAAAGAGCCGGGGTAACGGTATCTTATCTTGAAGAATTTGGAGTTTTTGGAAAAAAAAACCGAAGCGAATTTTATTTTGAAGATTTTGATGAAACATTGTTTCAAAAACAGAGATTCATTACCATTGGTTTTTATGCGCTTTATAATGCTACTGAGCTTCATCCTGTAGCTGATGAAATGAGTGAAACCTGTGAATGGATCTACTTAAGTGAGCTTCCTGGGATAGAATTGGCAATGGACCACCGTGAAATTATTGAAAAGGCTTTACTTACTTTAAGGGAAAAAATCTCTATTAAGCCTATCGGATATAATCTTCTACCCGAAAAATTTACTTTGCCTGAACTGCAAAAATTATATGAAGCTATCTTAGGAAAAGAACTGAACAGGGGAAATTTCTACCGAAAAATTAAAAATCTCGGCATCCTGAGAAAACTGGATGAGCAGCGTCGTGGAGGAGCTTATAAATCTCCGGATTTGTATAGTTTTGATGAAGAAAATTATAAAAAAGCCTTAGAAAACGGACTTAATAGCTGGTAAATAGAATTCATATTTAATGGGGGTGTTAAAAATTTCAATGAAAAAATATTAAAAACATTTAAAAATTTAATATAATTAAGAATATTTTTAGAAACTTCTTTCTTAATTTTGTCTTAATACAAATAGATACACAAATAGATGAAGTTTTTACGTAGAATGTTCCCTTCTAAGTACGAAAATATTGTTACCCACAAAGATTTTTGGGATTGGTTTATGGCCCACCAGAAAAAACTCTGGAAAACAATACATAACGGAGAAAAGATAGAAGAAGTCTTTTTTGATACAATGATGTCGAAGCTGAATCAGATCAAAGACGGAGTTTATTTTCATACAGGAATGTATGATAGCCAGACTGCAGAACTGATTTTAACTGCTGATACAAATATTAAGAATATTGTCTTTGTAGAAGATCTTATAAAATCAGCTCCTGATATTAATAATTGGAGATTTACAGCACTAAAACCTGAAGTTGATGTTTCCAAATTCCAGATAAAAATAGAAAATCACACCTTTACTACAGAGAATCTGTTTTTTTATGCGACTCAGGATGATAATTATCCCGACGAAATAGATCTTACAATAGTATACGATAAATTCAGCGAAGCAGAAAAAAATATAATTATAAACGGAGTATATATCTACCTGAATAATCTTTTGGGCGAATTATCTTCCGCAACCATGATTGATCATTTACAGATAAAAGGAAATGATCAGGAAAATGAAGAACTTATTCCTATTGCCAAGCTGAAAGACTATCTTGTATGGAGAGAAAGCGAATTCGAACAAAAATACCAACATAAAAGGTATTCTGCCCAAAAAGACAGTTGGGGAAGTTTCGAAGCGGCTCTCAGTAATGGAAAACCTTATTTTGCGATTGCCAATACCACTGTTCTGGAATGGAATCATAAAGCCTCACACCCCTGGGTTTTAAAGATCGAAATCCGTTATGAAGGAAAAGACAATAACGGGTTGCCAAATCCAGAAGATATGCATGCAATGAATGCTTTTGAAGAAGAGCTGAATGATGTTCTTATCGATACTGAAGGCTATTTAAATATAGGCAGAGAAACTGCAGATAATCTCAGAGAAATTTTCTTTGCGTGCAGAGAATTTAGAGATTCATCCAGGATTACCCACGAAATGATAACCAAATATTCAGATCAATTAAACATTGAATATCACATTTATAAAGATAAATACTGGCAGACTTTCGACAGGTTTAAATATAGCTAAAACAAAAAGAAAAAAGAGGTTTTCAATTGAAAACCTCTTTTTTGATTATATTCTATCGCGAAAGTTATACTTTCATGATGTCTGCTTCTTTTACTTTCAAATGTTCATCACAAAGTTTAACATATTTGTCGGTAAGCACCTGAATTTCTGCTTCCACTCCTTTTACAACATCTTCAGAAACACCATCAAGCTTTTTAAGTTCCTTTAAACCGTCTTGTCTTGCATTTCTTATCACAATTTTAGTCTGTTCAGCTTCACTTTTAGCCTGTTTTGCCAAATCTCTTCTTCTTTCCTCCGTTAAAGGCGGTACATTAAGGATAATATTGATTCCGTTATTGGAAGGTGCAAAACCTAAATTTGAATTGATGATAGCTTTTTCAATATCATTAATTGCCTTTGCATCCCAAGGTTGAATAGAAATTGTCATCGCATCCGGAATAGAAACGTTTGCAACCTGGTTGATAGGAGTCATTGCTCCGTAATATTCTACCATCACATCCTGAACCATAGTTGTAGAAGCACGCCCTGCTCTAATTCTTTGAAATGCATGATCCAAATGCTTTACTGCTGCATCCATGTCCTGTTTTACAGATTCTAATATAAGATCTAATTCTTCCATTATATAATAAAAATTTGATAAATTACACATTATAATGAGGTTCAAGTTAAAAGAAATAAGTAAAAAGTTTAGTTACTTACAAACCTTATAACCTCTATTCTACTTGGCCTTTTCTACTTTTTACCTGGCTCTTTATTTACAAATCCACTAAAGTCCCCACATTCTCTCCATCAACAATTCTTTCCAAATTACCATCTTTATTCATATCGAATACGATAATTGGCAATTTATTTTCGTGGCTTAAAGTAAAAGCAGTCATGTCCATTACTTTAAGATTCTTAGCATAAACTTCGTCGAAAGATAATGAATTATATTTTACGGCGTTTTCATTTTTTTCAGGATCGCTGTCGTAGATTCCGTCCACTCTTGTTCCTTTTAAAATTACATCAGCACCAATTTCGATAGCTCTTAATGTAGCTGCCGTGTCAGTAGTAAAATATGGGTTGCCTGTTCCGGCCCCAAAAATAACTACTCTGCCTTTTTCAAGATGTCTTACCGCTCTTCTTTTGATGAAAGGTTCAGCTACTTTATCCATTTCTATAGCAGACTGAAGTCTTGTTTTAATTCCTGCATCCTCCAATGCACCTTGTAGAGCCATTCCGTTGATTACAGTTGCCAACATTCCCATATAGTCGCCCTGTACTCTATCCATTCCTTTCGCAGCTCCGGCTACTCCACGGAAAATATTTCCTCCTCCAATTACGATAGCGATTTCACACCCTTTATCAACCACTTTTTTGATCTCCGAAGCATACTCCTGCAGCCTTTCATTATCAATACCATATTGTCTGTTTCCCATTAAGGCTTCACCGCTAAGTTTTAGAAGGATTCTTTTATATTTCATCTTTTATTTTTAAGAGTTTATTTTAGAACCAAATTCTTTTAAATTTGATGGTGCAAATATAATCATTAAAAATATTGCAAAAAGAAAAATATTTAGGTGTAAATAATGTTCTAAATATTTTGATACATACGAAAAAGAATTATTTTTGCATTAATTATAAATTGAATTGAAGAAAGTTATCATTTTTTCATTATTTCTGTCAGGAATTGTTTCTTATGCACAAACAGGAACAAATGTTTATCCATTCTTAAATATTCCTGTATCTGCCAGACAAGCAGCTTTGGGAGGAGATGCAATTACGATAAGAGATTATGATGTTTCCTTTGCAATAGCAAATCCGGCATTACTCAATAAAGATTCAGATCAACAACTTTCCGTGAACGGAGCAGCTTATCTTGCTGATTCAAAATATGGAACCATTGCCTACGCCAAAGATTTTGAGAATGGTCATATGGCTACTATCAATGCCCGTTATATGAGTTATGGCAATATTCCCAGAACAGATGAAAGCGGTTTTGAAAATGGTGAGTTTTCAGCTTCAGATATAGCAATTGGAGCAGGATATGCTTATCAGTTTGAAGAAGACTGGACGATTGGAGGTGGGCTAAATTTTATCACTTCAAAAATTGATAATTACACCTCTTCTGCCATTTCAGGAACGGCAGGAATTACGTATCACAATAAAAAAAGCAAAGAAACCGTATCTGCGGTGGCGAGAAATTTCGGATATCAGTTCAAATCATTTAATGGAACAAGAGAAAATCTCCCTTTCAGAATAGATTTAGGATATACAAGGATTTTAAAGACGATTCCTTTAGCAGTTACGATTACGGCTCATGACATCCAGCAGTTTGATATCTCTTCTCAATATAATGTAGACGGCCAGGAAGTAAATATCGGAAGAAAGATTGCCGATCACTTTTCTATCGGAGCTGAACTTTTCCCGGAAAAAAGCTTCAATATAAGATTAGGATATAATGTAAAAAGAGGGAACGAATTGGCCGTTGCCGATCAGAGAAACTTTTCCGGTCTTTCAGGTGGTTTCGGAATTAAGCTTTCAAGATTCAGGATTGATTACGCTCATGTGAGATACCACAACTCTTCTAATGTCAATCAGATAGGAATTTCTGTAGACCTTACAAGCCATGCCGGATATTAATCAGCATTCGAAATTTTAAATATAAATATGAAGAAACCCTAAGAAAATCTCTTAGGGTTTCTTGCTTTTTAAGAAAATTTCTTGAAATTTGCGGTATGAAAAAACCTGTAATCGCAATTGATGGGTACTCATCTACCGGAAAAAGTTCAATATCCAAAGTTATTGCTGAACGACTTGGACTGATTCACTTAGATACGGGAGCCCTTTACAGAGGAGTAACCTGGTTTGCTCTTCAGAATTGCCTTAATGAAGATGGAACAATCAATTTGAACGAGCTCTTTTCTTCGTTTGATCAGATTGAATTGGAATTTAAAAATGTAGGAACTGAACTTGTTCTTTTTCTTAATCATATTGATATTTCCAAACCGATTAGAACCAATGAAGTCTCAGATAATGTAAGCTTGGTGGCAAAACAGAAAGAAGTCAGAGATTTTCTGTTACAATCTCAGCGTTCCTTAGCTGAAAAAGGGGGAGTTATTATGGATGGAAGAGATATAGGAACGGTGGTTCTTCCCAATGCAGATTACAAATTTTTTCTTACAGCAAGTATAGAAGAAAGAACTAAAAGAAGATATCAGGAACTTATAGGATTAGGAATACAGGCTGAAGAGCAGCAGGTAAAAGACAATCTGATTGAACGTGACAGAATAGACAGTGAAAGAGAAATTGCGCCATTAAGGCAGGCCGATGATGCCATTGTCATAGACAACAGTCTTCTTACTAAAGAACAGACCATAGAAAGTATACTGGCTTATATTCAGAAGATTTAACAATTTTTAATAGCCTTTTTCCTTCCTTTGGTATGTTAATTGTAATTATTTTTATCGTAAAAACTAATTTATTAACTATTAAAAAAACAAGAAATGTCTAGAAAAGGAAACAATACAGCTGGAATTTTAGCAGGACTTCTTGCAGGAGCTGCTGCAGGAGTTATTTTAGGAATGCTTTATGCTCCGGAAGAAGGTAAAGAAACAAGAAAGAAAATTAAAAATAAAGCAAATGATCTGAAAGATCAGGCTAAAAATAAGTACGGAGAAGTTTCTGAAAAGGTAAAAGATCAGTATAGCAGTATCTCGTCTACTTTTAAAGAAACAGCAAATAGTGTAGCTCATACTGTAAAGGATGGCTATGATAAATATAAAGATCAGATAGTTGCTAAAACTACAGATGTTGTAAAAGATGTAGAAGCAGAATTGAATGATCTGAAATCATAAATAATTTATTTTTTGAGTAAATTATAAGAAGGAACTTTGTGAACTAAAGTTCCTTTTTTTGTAACTTTAAACAAAAACAATGATAGAAACTATTAAAGAATATGCATCGAAAAGGATAGATCTGCTGAAACTGGAAGCTACGGAGAAATCTTCGCTTTCCGCGGGTATTATTACTTATCTTGTCATCATGCTGGTTGCTTTTGCATTTTTCATTATTCTTTTTAATTTTGGAATAGCATTTCTTATAGGAAAAGCACTGGATAATACTTCTTACGGTTTTTTAATTGTTGCTGCATTTTATTTTGTTATTATGATCTTCATTGCAGTTTTCAAACAAAAAATAGTATATTCTGTAGCAGATAAGGTAATAAAATTTTTAAATCATTAGACCATGAGTGCAAAATATGAGAGCATACAGGAGTTAAGAATCAAGAAAAAATTATTAAAAAACGAAATTAATGATTTAGAAGGACTATTAACTTTTAAAAATACAAAAGAAAGTTTAAGTGCATTTACGAACGGACTTACGGATCAGTATCTGCAGGAGAAAGTAGATGAAGATGGAGATGAGAAAATCGTTTTAAGAAAAGATGTAATTGCCAAGCAACTTGCTACTGAAGTGAAAGATGTATTTATGAATAAGAATACAGCTTTAGGAATTGCTACTTCTGCATTTAAAGGAAACGCTTTGGATAGTGTGGTAAAACTGGGAGTAACCGCTCTTGTAGGAAATTACGCAAAAAAGAATATGGGAAGTTCCAATTGGAAGAAAAAATTAATAGGTGCGGCTCTAATCTATATTGCTCCTATTGCATTAAAAATGGTAAGAAAAAAACTGGAAGAATACCAGAAAAATAAAAGTGTTTCAAGTCTGGAACAGTTGATTTAAAAAAGAGGTCAGAAATGCTATTTTCTGACCTCTTTTTTATTTTGAGAATAATTGACCTAAAATAATTCCTGCAGCCATAGAGACATTCAGACTTTCCGTAGACTGAGATTTTCCGAATCTTGGAATAGTGATGTTTTTTTGAAGTAATTTTTCGGTTTCCGGGCGCATCCCGTTTCCTTCATTTCCTAAAATTAAATTTAAATGTTCAGGTTTTTCAAAAGTATAAAGGTTCTCTCCTATCATATCTGTTCCTACGTTGATGTTTTTGGTATTGGAAAGGTATGGTGTAAGAGCGGTATAAACAACATTCACTCTCGTAAATGAGCCCATTGTAGCCTGGATTACCTTAGGATTATAAAAATCTACCGTATCCTCACTGCAAATGATCTGTTCTATCCCAAACCAATCTGCTAAACGGATAATGGTTCCTAAATTGCCTGGATCCTGAATACCATCTAAAACCAGCTGAATTTTTTGATCTTTTATTTCATTTTGCTCTTCATTCAGATAACAAACAGCTACAGAATCTTTAGGATTCATCAGAAAACTTATTTTTTTCAATTCATTTTCAGAGATATGAGTAACAGGGACATTGACGTGGTCTAATTTTTGCGGATCGGTAGAGAATATTTCTTTAATTTTAAAGTTAGAATTGAAGAGTTCTCGAATGGTTTTATTACCTTCAACCAAAAACAAATTGTATTTTTGTCTGAACTTCTTTTTATCTAAAGACTGTAAAATTTTTATTGTATGAGCTGTAAGCATTTTATGAATTCTCCTCAAAAATATTATAAAATTATATCATTTGCAACATTTGTAGGGTTGCTTTATGCTTGTAGTACCACCAAAAAAGTTCCGGATGGAGAATATTTGCTTACTAAAAATTCATTTGAGTTTGAAGATGAAAAACAGCCTTTTGATAGTGAATTAAAGGGATATGTACAGCAAAAGCCTAATAAAAAGCAGTTTCTTTTTATGCCGTTGAGTTTATGGCTGTATAATGCTGCTGATCCGAAATATGACGAGTTTTTTAATGAATATATGAGTTATCCCAATGAAATGAGAAATCAAAAACTCAGAGATTCTCTTTTCTTGAAATATGATATGAAAAGCAGTGTCGGGAAAAGCTTATTTTGGGATAGATTATATCATAAATGGGGATCTGCGCCCGTAATTTTAGATCCTACAAAAACGGAAAAAGGAGCGGAATCCATTGAAAACAGAATGGGATACAGAGGATATTGGGATGCAAAAGTGAACTTTAAAAATGTAACTGACTCCACTTCCAAAAAGGCTCAGACAATCTATTATATTAAACATAATGATCCTACATTCATTAAAGAATATTACTATAACATTCCTGATCCGGGAATAAAAGCAAATTATCAGCTGAATATAAATAAAAGCCTTATCAGATCAGGACAAATTCTTGACCAGACCATATTGGAAAAGGAAGTCAATAGGATTAATGATCTAATGAGAAGTCAGGGATATTATAAATTTAATGTTTCGGGAGAAGAAGTCAGCTTTGTAGCAGACTCTTTGAAGAGCACTAAAAATGTACCTTTAACCTTGGAAATTCATAAAGATTCTGTAAATACACCTTATAAAATTGCAACTATAGGAAATGTAGATGTAGCCATCGTAGACAGAATGAGCGATTTTCCCAAGAATACAAAAAAAGACAGTTTACGAAGAATAAGATTTCATAAAATAAATGAGCAGTATAAAACTCCTGCATTATGGAGATCAATTATTGTAGCCCCGAAGTCTATTTATGATCAGAAACAGCTTGATGTAACAAAAAGGAATATCCTGTCAATGAACAACTTCAGTATTCTGAAAGCGAAGGATTCCTTAAGGCGTGGTGGCGGAACTGCTCCGAATGATAGTATAGTTGATGTTCTGTATGTTTTAAAACCACTTGACAAATATGATATAAAAGTAGCTACAGACGTTAATTATTCACCGATTTTGAATTTTGGGGTTGCCCCATCTGTAGATTTAACCACCCGGAATGTTTTTGGAGGAGCAGAAAACTTATCGACCAGTGTGGCAGGAACTTTCGGTTCGGTTAAAAATCCTAAAAACCTGGATAAAAGAATTTTAGCTTATGAATTGACGGCCCAGGTTGCTCTTAATTTCCCCAGATTGTTACTTCCTTTCAATTATTACAAGCTGATTCCTAAACGTTACACTCCTACTACTTCTATTCTTTTAGGATCATCTATTCAGAATAATATTGGATTGGGTAGAATCAACTTTAATACAGGGCTTAATTATGCAGCCAATGTGAATGACAGGGTTACCCATAAACTGACATTATTTAATCTGCAATTGAGTTTAACCAAGAATAAAAGTGCTTATTACGATTACTTCGTAAATGATGCCATAATCAGAGACGAAGTATTTAAGGATTACTTTTTATTTGACCCCGATACTAAACAAAAGTATGATAATGGCTTACTTTCAGGGGATGAAGTTTCGGGAATGATCATTAATAATAACGACTATAAAAACAGTCTTGGTACAGAGCAGGCAAATAATCTGAACAGCTTCCATCAGTCTTTGATCAATAAAGACAGACAGACACAGGATGTGATCATTTCTTCAATGATTTATAATTTTATTTATAATGAAATTGCAAAAAAAGACTATGAGAATCCATTCTATTTTAATGGGAAGGTAGAATTGGCAGGTAACATTCCTAGTATTTTTAACCAGAAAAGAGAAGAAAGTGTTGTGGCATCCAACCCTCAACGCACCATATTTGGAGTACCTTACTCTCAATTTGTAAAATTTGATTTTGATATAAGAAAATATTTCAAGTTTGGAGAGCAAACATTGGTACTAAGACAATTTGTAGGAATAGGAATTCCTTATGGAAACTCTTCTTCAATGCCGGTGATTCGTTCATATATTAACGGAGGTCCGAATGATATCAGAGCCTGGACTGTTTTCGGAGGTTTAGGACCTGCAGATTCTCAGGTGGATGAAAAAGTACGTACTTACGTTATGGATAACCTGAAACTGACTACCAATATAGAATACCGGGTTCCTTTTAATGATATGTATGAAGGAGCTGTTTTTACCGATATCGGTAACATCTGGAGTCTAAGAGATAACGGATTTAATGATCAGTTTAAGTTCAATAAATTTTTGGGACAGGTTGGTGTAGGTAGCGGTGTCGGGATAAGGCTAAATATCGCTTATATCAAACTTAGATTTGACTTTGCCTACAAAATTTATGATCCGAATAAACCTCAGGGAGAAAAATGGAGATTTAAGGAATTTAACCCTTTGAAGCCTACATTTAATATTGGTTTCGGGTATCCTTTCTAATCCGGAGAGATTCCTAAAATATAATATACTACAGCAGCCGTTCGAGCGAAAACCTCTCTAAACTGGTTTCTGTAGTAGCTTTCCGGCTTATTTACATCCTGAGCATCAAATCCCAGTGCATTCATATTATTATTTCTTGCAAAAAATAAAGCACGAAGGTTATGAAAGCCCTGTGACACAATGATTACATGTTTGCCTTTATAAACATTTTTACAGCGTAAAATACTTTTGTAAGTGTTGAATCCTTTAGGGTCTTCGATAATAATTTCTTCAGGAACCCCCTCTTCGTATACCAGATAATTTTTCATAGCACCAGGTTCATTATATCCTTTACTTTTTTCTCCACTTACGATTATTTTCTTTATTTTACCATGATGATAAAGTAAAGCCGCCGCATCCATTCTTTTCGTAAAATACGGATTGGAAACTCCTGATCTCATCTTAGGTGAAGTTCCCAATACTAGAGCGATTTCCCTTGGTGGTATTTTGGAAATTTTGGTGTACGTTCTTCCGTTGGTAAGAGCAAAAACCCAGGCATTCGCTAAAATAATCAATAAAACACCAAGTTCTATTGACGCAACAAAAAGTTTATATATGTTTTTTAAAATTCTCAACTAAAATCAAAGTTAAGCTTTATTTTTTTACTTTTAGCAATAGACATACAGGCTAAAATATGCCCTTTTTCTTCTTCCTTTTCCGTTAAATATTCGTTCTCAAGCAGTTCAACTTCTCCTTCTTCCAAAATACATTCGCAGCTTCCGCAGATTCCCGATTTACAGGAATAAGGTACAGGGAATTTCTGAATAAGCAACTGCTGCAGAATCTTTTCTTTATTGGTAGGGAGTTCAGTTTCATATTTTTGTCCTAATATTTTGAATTCCATTTCTACATTTTCGATAAGCGGAAACTCTTTTTCTACAGGATAAATATCGTCATTAAACTCTTCGAAAAGTTCAAAATGAATATTTTTTTTCGGAATCCCGTGATGATAACAGGCATTGGCTAAGGTTTTAATCATCTCTCCCTTTCCACAGATCAAAACATCATCTACGGCATCCCAAATCGTTGATTCTTCATCTGTATCATCCAAATGCAGAATTTGATTAATAATTAAGGCTAATTTCTTTTCATCCAGTCTTCCATAAAAAAAGCTGTTAGAAGTTTTTTCCTGTGAGAAAAAATAGAAAATCTGTAGCCTGTCACCACAAGTTCTGGCCAGACTGTCCAATTGTTCCCTGTAAATTAAATCTTCCGAACTTTTATTTCCAAAAAATAAAAATAACCTTGTTCTGGGCTCATTATGAAGAATATTCTTGAAATGACTTAAAATTGGGGTAATCCCTATTCCGGCAGCAAAACCGACAATTGTTCTGAACTCACTGGGTTTAGAAACCAATGTAAATCTTCCACTTGGTTCGCTTACCAGCAATTCATCACCTACATTATAGTTTTGGAATAATTGAGAAGTTGCCCCATTGGGAGAATTTACTTTTATTCCTAAAGATATTTTTTCCTCATAAGGTGCAGAAGTCATTGAATAATCATTAATAACATCCTCGCCATGAGACTGAAATTTTAAGCTCACAAACTGTCCTGCTTCAAACTTAAAATTTGCTTTTAAATTCTCGGGAATTTCAAACTCCAGAGAGAAAGTATTTTTGGTAAGTTCTACCTTTTTCGCTATTTTTAACCAATGAAACTGTGTCAGTTTCCCCTTATAGATTTGTTGTTCCATACTTCAATATCAAAAATAGATAAAAAATAATTTATGAAGAAGATAATTTTATCCACGCTTGTTCTATTTGCTTTGGCAAGCTGCAAAAAGGAAAGTCAGAAAAATGATGAAACTGCTATGGTAACAGATTCTATTTCAGCTCCAGAACCAGCTTCTGCGGTTGCTCCATTGAAAATGCTTACACTGGATAAAGTTTCAGAATATTTAAACAAAAAAAATGATACATTATACGTAACCAATTTTTTTGCCACTTGGTGCGGACCTTGTGTGAAAGAAATACCACATTTTAAAAATAAGATCGACGAATTAAAAGGAAAACCAATAAAAATTACCTTTATAAGCTTAGACCAGAAAGAAGCATGGAATACAGAAGTTCCCCGTTTTGTAGCTGAACATGGAATTCAGGATCATACAGTTCTTGTGGATGGACAGCTTATGGACGGAAATTTCTTCAAAAATAATTTTAAGCAGTGGACTGGCAATGCTATTCCTTTTACATTTATGAGAAAAGGTGAAAAGACTGATGAAACATTAGGAATGATCAGTGAAGAACAATTAAACGAGAAGATCAATTCTTTATTAAAATAAAACTTTAGACTTTTATAATGTCCAATAAGTTTAAGATCCTGTGTTTAATTTTAATAGTCGCAATTGTATTAACCGCGATCATCAATCTTAACACAGGATTTTTAAGTTTACATCTCCATGATTTTTTTCAGGATTCGGCCAATAGCCAAATTGCAGAAATCCGAGTCAATCGGGTATTGGTAATGCTTTTGGCTGGAATTTCCATTCCTACTTCAGGATTTCTGATGCAAGAATATTTTCAGAATCCTTTAGCAGGGCCGGATATTTTGGGAATCACTTCAGTAGCAAGTTTATCCGTCGCTTTTTATATCTTTTTTTCACATGACATTCTTATTCCTGAATTTCTTCAAAACAGTTTTTTAAGTTTAGCCGCAATTGGAGGAAGTTTATTATTGATGCTGATCTTATTATCAATGTCTAATAAATTTCAGGATAAATCATATCTCATTATATTTGGGTTTCTGATTTCGGCTTTTGCAGGAGCTATAGTTTCTCTGCTTCAGTTTTATGCTGAAAATCAAAGTTTAAAAAACTATATTTTATGGTCTTTCGGAGCTAATAATATGGTTACAAGAAATCAGATCTATGTGTTATCTGTTTTAGTATTGTTTGGCTTATTTGTATGTTTTAAAAGCATAAAACCCTTAATTGGGAATTCATTAGGCAGTTCATATGCACAAAGTTTAGGAGTCAATTTGAATCAGTTGAAAATATTCATCATTGTTGCTTCTTCATTGCTTTCGGCATCAGTCACAGCTTTTTTAGGTCCTATTTTATTTATAGGAATTATTGTTCCCCATTTTTGTAGATTAATTTATAATCCTGCTAAACTTTGGCAACAATGGATTTTAAATATGTTTTTAGGAATGCTGATTATGTTGTTCTTTTCCATTATTGCAGAAAAAACACAGATTCCTTTAAATGTAATAAGCTCCGTTTTCGGAATTCCTGTAATTTTGATGATGCTTTTAAGACAGAATAAAGTATGAAAGTTAATTTTGAATGAGTAAATTGTTAATTTTAAAATCTCTCGCTGATTTGGCAGATTGTGCAAATGATTGAGAATAATTTTTATTATTAAATTTAAAACGCTCAGTTTGTCATTCCACAGGAATCTAAACTAATTTTGTAGAGATGCTTCCAGCATTGACAAACTAAATGCAAAATTTAAACATATAATTTAGCAACAGAATAAAAATCTGCGTAATCTCCAAAATTTGCGAGAAATAAAAAAGAAAATGCATCTAAAAATCAACCAAGCAAAAATAGGCTACAACAAAACCTTAATTTCAAACGCAGACGCTCATTTGAATTTGGGAGAGGTATGCTTGTTAATTGGCAATAATGGTGTGGGAAAAACTACTTTAATCAAATCTATTTTACATCAGATTCCACTTTTAAACGGAGAGATTTCTATCAATAATAAAAATGTAAAAAGTCTTTCTGTTAAAGAAATTGCTGAAAATATAGCAGTTGTTTTTTCGAAATCTATTGTTCCGCAGAATTACACGGTTGAAGATTTGATCTCTTTAGGAAAATATATCTATTATCCGTTTTATTTTGAGCTCAGTAAAAAAGACCGGGAAGAAGTTTTTCATATTATCGAAAAGCTTGATCTGGTACAGTACAAAAACACATTACTTAAGAACCTTTCAGACGGTAATCTTCAGAAAGCTTTTATTGGAAGAGCTTTAACGCAGAATTCTTCGGTTATTATTCTGGATGAACCTACAACACATTTAGACGAAAAAAATAAGATTATTATTCTCAAAACGCTTCGGAAATTAGCTCAGGAACAGAATAAATTAATCCTCTTCTCTTCTCACGACTGGCGTTTGGCGAAGGAGTTTGCAGACAAAATCTGGTATATTAAAGACGGACATTTATACTCAGGAGTTGTTGAGGATATTTTGCTGCAGCATGAAGAATTGACGAACGCTTCTCTATTTCAAATTAACGATCAGTTTGTGGCTCCGAAAATCATTGCCCCTGATTTTTATAAAGAAATGTTGTATTCTTTACTTCAAAAAAACTTTCAAAAAGATCTTTCGGCTCTAAATTTTGAATTTCAAAACAACTTTTGGTTGATTTCCGGTAGCTCATTACAATGTCAATGCGAATCTTTCCAGGAAATCGTTAATTTCGTGAAAACCATTTACTAATCTCCCTTTTTCTTTATAAAATCCATATGTTATGCATGCATAGTATTATGCTTGTCATACAATTTAACCCTTTTATTTTCAGTGCATTAACAAATTTTAACGTTAATAAATATTATGCATGCATAATATTTGCTAAATTTGGGTAAAACCATTACAAAAAAATATTGATGGATAATAAGGATAAAATAGAAAATGTAGACTTAATTTTAAAACAGACCTGGTTAGCTGTTTCTAAAATGTACACAGAATTGGCCCAAGAGCATGATTCTACGGCTGTACAAGCCCTTACTCTTCTTAAAATAGATCCTAAAGAAGGAACAAGAAGTACGAATCTGGGTCCTAAAATGGCTATTGAACCAACTTCTCTTACAAGAATTATCAAACTTTTGGAAGACAACGGATATATCTATAAGGAAAAAACAACTACTGATAAGCGTGAAGTTATTATTAAACTTACAGATAAAGGTCTTAATTCCAGAAATATATCTAAAGAGGTTGTTGTAAACTTTAATAAAAGAGTGATGGAAAAGATTTCGCCGGAAAAAATGGAAACATTTAAAGAAGTAATGTGTGAAATCATGAAAATAGCCACGGACTTAAACAACAGGAAATAAATTTTACGTCATGTCATTCAGACGAAGGAAGAATTTTTCAGAATGCCAAAAGAATTAAAACAATTACAAATAATAAATCAAATGAAAAGAAGAATCAAACACGTTACAGTTCTTGGTTCAGGAATTATGGGAAGCGGTATTGCGGCTCACTTTGCCAATATTGGCGTAGAAGTTTCGCTCCTGGATATCGTTCCTTTTGAACTCACTGAAGCAGAACAGAAAAAAGGTTTGACCAAAGAGGATAAAGCGGTAAGGAACAGAATCGCTTCTGAAAACTTTGAAAAACTGAAAAAAGCCAGTCCGGCTCTACTCTATTCACCCAAATTTGCGGATAGAATAAAGGTTGGAAACTTTGATGACGATTTACCAAAAATAAAAAATACAGACTGGATTATTGAAGTTGTGGTTGAAAGACTTGACATCAAAAAGTCCGTTTACGAAAAAATCGAACAGTTCAGAAAACCGGGAACATTGATTTCTTCCAATACATCAGGAATTCCTATTCATCTTTTGACGGAAGGAAGAAGTGATGATTTTAAACACTATTTTGCAGGAACACACTTCTTTAATCCTGTAAGATACCTTCCTCTTTTAGAGATTATCCCAACCAACGATACGCTTCCGGAAGTTATAGACTTCTATATGAATTACGGAGCAAAATTCTTAGGGAAAACAACCGTTTTGGCAAAAGATACTCCTGCATTTATCGCCAACAGAATCGGAGTTTTCTCCATGATGGATTTGCTTCATAACGTTCAGAAATTAGGTTTGACGGTTTCTGAGGTTGATAAATTGACAGGTCCTGTTATCGGTCGTCCAAAATCTGCAACATTCAGAACTGCTGATGTTGTTGGTCTGGATACTTTGGTGATGGTGGCAAACGGCGTTCGCCAAAGTGGTGCCGAAGCAAATGATTTCAATGATGTTTTTGCGCTTCCTGACTATATCCAAAAGATGGTTGATAATAAATGGTTAGGTTCAAAAACAGAGCAAGGTTTCTACAAAAAAGTGAAAAATGCGGAAGGAAAATCTGAAATTCATGGGTTAAATCTTGATACTTTAGAATATGAGCTTCAAGGAAAATCTTCTTTCCCAACTTTAGAATTAACTAAAAATATTGACAAGCCGATTGATAGATTTAAAGTGTTGATTGGCGGAAAAGATAAGGCCGGAGAATTGTACAGAAAATCTTTGGGAGCATTATTCGCTTATGTTTCGCATAAAGTTCCGGAGATTTCTGATGAAGTTTACAAAATCGACGATGCCATGAGAGCCGGTTTCGGTTGGGAAAACGGACCATTTGAAATTTGGGATGCTGTTGGAGTTCAAAAAGGTATTGAATTGGCAACAGAAGCAGGTTATCAGGTTTCAGACTGGGTAAAAAATGTGGAGACTTTCTATAAAGTGAATGAGGAAGGACAAAGCATTTATGTTGATAAAAATTCAGGTGAATACAACAAAATCCCGGGCCAGGATGCTTTCATTATTTTAGATAATATCAGAAAAAATAAAACGCTTTGGAGCAATTCAGGGGCTGCAATCGAAGATTTAGGTGACGGAATTATCAACTTTGAGATCCGTTCTAAAATGAATTCTTTGGGAGGTGAAGTGTTGGATGGATTAAACAGAGCGATCGATTTAGCTGAAAAAGAATATGACGGTTTAGTAATCGGAAATCAGGGTGCAAATTTCTCTGTGGGAGCCAATTTAGCAATGATCTTAATGATGGCGATCGAACAGGATTGGGATGATTTGAATATGGCCATTGCTTACTTCCAGAAATCGATGATGAGAGTCCGCTACTCTTCTATTCCAGTTGTTGTTGCACCTCACGGAATGACGCTTGGTGGCGGTTGCGAAATGACAATGCACGCCGACCGAGTGGTTGCTGCAGCAGAAACCTATATTGGATTAGTTGAAACCGGAGTCGGAGTAATTCCTGGTGGTGGCGGAACGAAAGAGTTGACATTGAGAACTTCAAGAGAATTCCATAACGACGATGTGAAAAACAACAGACTTCGTGATGCTTTCATGAACATTGCGATGGGTAAAGTGGCAACTTCCGCTTATGAAGCCTACGACATGGGAATTCTTGAAAAAGGTAAGGACATCGTTTCTGTAAGTAAAAACAGACAGATTGCAGAGGCTAAAAAAGTAGCAAAACTATTAGCTGAACAGGGTTATACGCAACCTATCGAGCAGAAAGTAAAAGTTTTAGGTAAAGATGCATTAGGTATGTTCTACGTTGGAACCGACCAGATGCTAACCGGAAACTATATCTCTGAACACGACAAGAAAATTGCAGATAAATTAGCTAATGTAATGGTGGGAGGAAATCTTTCTGAGCCTACAGTTGTTACTGAGCAATATTTATTGAATTTAGAAAGAGAAACTTTCTTACAGCTTTGCGGGGAAAGAAAAACGTTGGAGAGAATTCAGTATATGTTACAGAATGGTAAACCGCTTAGAAATTAATAATCTAATAATTAAGAATTAAAATGTCAAAACAAGCATATATAGTAAAAGGATTTAGAACAGCGGTAGGAAAAGCGCCTAAAGGTTCCCTTCGTTTTACTCGTCCCGATGTAATGGCGGCAACCGTAATTGAAAAATTAATGGCTGAGCTTCCGCAATTAGATAAAAACAGAATCGATGACCTTATCGTAGGAAATGCAATGCCGGAAGCTGAACAGGGCTTAAATGTGGCACGTCTTATTTCCTTAATGGGTTTAAATACTGATAAAGTTCCCGGAGTAACGGTGAACAGATATTGCGCATCGGGAAGCGAAGCAATTGCGATTGCATCTGCAAAAATTCAGGCAGGAATGGCAGATTGTATCATTGCAGGAGGTACAGAATCAATGTCTTACATTCCGATGGGTGGGTACAAACCAGTTCCTGAAACGGATATTGCCAAAACAAACCCTGATTACTATTGGGGAATGGGTTATACTGCAGAAGAAGTTGCAAAACAATACAAAATTACAAGGGAAGAACAGGATCAGTTTGCTTTTGAATCTCATATGAAAGCTTTAAAAGCAAATCAGGAAGGCAGATTTGCCAGCCAGATCGTTCCGATTCCTGTTGAATATAATTTCCTGGATGAAAACCAGAAAATGCAGACGAAAAAGTTTGATTTCTCAGTTGATGAAGGTCCTAGAGCAGATACTTCTTTGGAAGGTCTGGCTAAATTAAGACCAGTTTTCGCGAATGGAGGAAGTGTAACTGCCGGAAATTCATCGCAAATGAGTGATGGTGCTGCTTTCGTAATGGTGATGAGCGAAGAAATGGTAAAAGAACTAGGATTACAACCGGAAGCAAGATTAGTCGCTTATGCTGCAGCTGGATTAGAGCCAAGAATCATGGGGATGGGACCGATTTATGCGATTCCAAAAGCATTGAAACAGGCTGGCTTAGAATTAAAAGATATTGAGCTGATAGAATTGAACGAAGCCTTTGCCTCTCAATCGGTTGCTATTAAAAAAGAATTAGGTTTAAACCCGGATATTCTAAATGTAAATGGAGGTGCAATCGCTTTGGGGCACCCGCTTGGATGTACCGGAACAAAATTAACCGTTCAGCTTCTTGACGAAATGAGAAAACGCGGAAATAAATACGGAATGGTTTCCATGTGCGTTGGAACAGGACAAGGTGCTGCTTCAATTTTTGAATTACTTTAATTAATTATAGATTTTAAATTATAAATTTTAGATGAATAGCTACAAAGAAGATAATTTGATTCAATTAAAAACATTCGATTTTGCATTAAGAATTATTCAGTTTTATACTCAATGTAAAGCCCAGAATGAATTTATTTTATCTAAACAAATTCTTCGATGTGGAACTTCAATTGGAGCAAATATTGAAGAAGCAATAGCAGCCCAATCAAAAAAGGATTTTATTTCAAAGCTTTCAATTGCAAACAAAGAAGCAAGAGAGACTAGATATTGGTTAAGACTTTACCAATCTTCAAATTTGGTTCAAATCGAAATTGATTCTTATTTAATAGAGATTGAAAGCATCATCAATATTCTGACTAAAATCATTAAAACTTCATCTAAAAATTTATAACAGGGAATCAATAATTTAAAATTTATAATCTAAAATTTAAAATCATAAAATAATGACTACACTTAATAAAACACTGAAAGGAGGTGAGTTTTTAATAAAAGAAATTCAGGCTAATGATATCTTCTCTTTGGAAGAACTTTCTGAAGAGCAAAAAATGCTTCGTGATTCGGCGAAAGAATTTATAGATAGAGAGGTGGTACCTCAGAAAGAACGTTTCGAGAAAAAAGATTATGCATTTACGGAAGAAACAATGCGCAAACTTGGAGAAATGGGGCTTTTAGGAATTGCTGTTCCTGAAAATTATGGAGGTCTTGGAATGGGATTTGTGACAACGATGTTAGCTTGCGACTATATTTCCGGTGTTACAGGGTCATTGGCAACGGCTTACGGGGCGCATACAGGAATCGGTACTTTGCCGATCGTTCTTTATGGAACGGAAGCTCAAAAACAAAAATATCTTCCGGATCTGGCAACAGGAACAAAATTCGGAGCGTATTGCTTGACTGAACCGGATGCAGGTTCTGATGCTAACTCAGGAAAAACCAGAGCAAAATTGTCTGAAGACGGGAAACATTATATCATTAACGGGCAGAAAATGTGGATTTCCAATGCAGGATTTGCAGATACATTCACTTTATTTGCAAAAATTGATGATGATAAAAACATTACTGGTTTTGTAATCAACCGTTCGGAACTGGAAAATCCTGGAAGCTTGACTTTTGGTGAGGAAGAACACAAACTAGGTATTCGTGCCTCTTCAACCCGCCAGGTTTTCTTCAACGATATGAAAATCCCTGTTGAAAACCTTTTAGGAGAAAGAAATAACGGATTTAAAATCGCTTTAAATGCATTGAACGTTGGTCGTATCAAATTGGCAGCGGCTTGTCTGGATGCTCAGAGAAGAATTTTAAACCACTCTATTCAATATTCAAACGAGAGAAAACAGTTTGGGGTTTCTATCTCGACTTTCGGAGCGATCAGAAAGAAAATTGCTGAAATGGCGACCGGAGTTTTCGTAAGTGAGGCTGGTTCTTACAGAGCAGCAAAAAATATTGAAGACAAAATCGAAGAACTGGTTGCAGGAGGACTTGATCATCAGGCAGCAGAATTAAAAGGTGTTGAAGAATTTGCAGTAGAATGTTCAATTCTTAAAGTTTTCGTTTCAGATTTGGCTCAACATACAGCTGATGAAGGAATTCAGGTATACGGAGGAATGGGATTCTCAGAAGATACGCCAATGGAAGCGGCTTGGAGAGACTCAAGAATTTCAAGAATTTATGAAGGAACTAACGAAATCAACAGACTTTTAGCAGTTGGAATGTTGATCAAGAGAGCGATGAAAGGAGAATTAGACTTATTATCTCCGGCAATGGCCATCAGCAAAGAACTTATGGGAATTCCGTCATTTGAAGTTCCTGATTATTCTGCATTCATGAGTGAAGAAAAAGCAATCATTGCCAATCTTAAGAAGGTGTTCTTAATGGTTTCAGGAGCTGCTCTTCAAAAATATATGATGGATATTGAAAAACAGCAACATTTATTGTTGAATGCTTCTGAAATCCTTAACCAGATCTACATGGCAGAGTCTGCCGTATTGAGAGCTGAAAAACACTTCTCTCCTGATTCTGTGGAAGCTGCAATGGCTCAATTGAACCTTTACAAAGCAGTTGAAAAAATCATCGTAGCGGCAAAAGAAGGAATTATTTCTTTTGCTGAAGGCGACGAGCAGAGAATGATGCTTTCAGGATTGAGAAGATTCACGAAATATACAAATCATCCGAATGTAGTGGCATTAACAGAAAAAGTTGCTGCTCATTATATTGACAAAGGAGCTTACTAGTCTTTTAATATATAAATTTGATTTCTTAAACGTCCCAGAAATGGGACGTTTTCTATTGTTAAAAATTAGTTTTGAATGTAATAAATAGATTGTGCGAGTTGTCTTATATAAAAACTGCTGAATTATAAAAAATATAATTCAAAAACTTATTTAAAACATAACTCATGAAATTATTTTTGATTCCCATTATATTTATTTCTGTTTCGTTATCAGCCCAAAATACTGAGAAAAAAGTTCCTTCTCTTAAACTGAAGAAAGATACTTTAGATATAAAGATTGCTGATCTTAACACATCGAAAAAAAACAAACAAAAAGATTTGTATAAAATGCTTGTTCTAAAGCCGAAAAATCCTGAGATATATGCTTGTCTGAAGGATAAGAGAAAGGATACGACAGAATATAAAATTTTAAATTCTACACCGCCTGAAAAAATAAAACTTCTTTCAAAAAAGAAATAATTTTCAATTATAAATGAAACTGAAAGATTACAGAAAGCCTTGAATTAGGCCTTTTTTAATAAGTTCTTTGCTGTTTTTGCTTTTGGTCTTTTTGAGAATATTTTTGTGATGGGTACGAACCGTATGATAAGAAATTACTATGGTTTCCGCTATTTCTTTATCGCTGTACCCTTTTATTAATAAAACAAACACTTCCAGTTCTCTTTTGGTAAGCCGGTCGGTTATATTTAAAGCAAACCATTCAGGACGTAAGGTTTTCTGATAAAAATCGTGTCTTGTTCCAATGCCGGAAACGGTTACAACATAATTATTTTCATGGGAAAGATGCTGAATGTTCGTATGAATGTTTATGGTCTGCAATAGTTTTCCATTTTTGTCTTTTAAGGTATGAATCGCTTGGTGATGAAATAGTTCGTAGGTGTTTTCTTTTGTTTTCATCCGGAAGCAATACCCGGATTTTAAACTCATTTGATGCTCAAAACCGATTTCCTTATACATTTCCAGGGTCCAGGCTTCGGCTTCCATTACAAAAGCAAGATCATCAGGATGGATCAGATCTATAATATCTTTTAAATGTTGAGGATATTTATTCAGGCTGTGCATAGGTAAAATACTCTCGCTGAAATTGCTCAGGGTACTATTTTCTACATGCAAGGTATAGTAGTAAAACGGCCCTAAAGTAAATAGTTCGGCAATAATTCGCTCTATTTCAGGAATAGTTTCTACCACATGCTGATTAGATAAAACTTCCGGATACTTATCCCAAATATCGTTCAGGATATGTTTTACAGGCTCCATAGGCTAAGTTTTATATAAAAATAATTAAAATTTGGATATAAAACTAAAATTAACATATTTCATTTAATAAATTGTTTTTAAGATTACGAATTTGTTAATTATTACGATTGGTATTTTATGGGAAGATGAATATATTTTCTGCTTTAATCTACATAAGCAATTTTGAAATTTTCACATTAAATATAAACTGAAAAATTCATTATAAAAATTGTAGAAAAACCGAGAAAAAAATTAAACATAAATGTTTCGACATGTTAAAGCATTTTTTATTTTTGTACTCTATTTCATCGAAATGACAAAAGAAGAACTGCTTCATAAAGCAATTAAAATAGCAACTAAAGCACATAAAGGACAAACCGATAAATATCACGCTCCCTACATAGCTCACGTAATGCGTGTAATGGAATACGGTAAAACAACCGACGAAAAAATAGTAGGTGTTTTGCATGATGTTGTCGAAGATCATCCATCAGAATTCAGTCTGGATTATTTAAGGAATGAAGGCTTTCCCGAATACATAATTTTCGCAATAAGCTGCCTGACAAAATATGATCCGGAAGAAGATTACGATGAATTTATTAAAAGAACCGAAAGATCTCCTTTGGCTGTAGCTGTAAAAATGAATGATCTCCGGGACAATATGGATCTGAGGAGAGTGAACAGAGAGCTTACTCCCAAAGATATTAAGAGATTTAATAAATATCTGAAAGCTTACCGCTATCTTACTGACAAGTATTAAACTTTTTTGGATAAGGTAGAGTTTTAAATTATAAAGGCATTAAGAAGTAATTTTCTTAATGCCTTCATAATTTTATTGTAAGATTTTAGACAATTAGTCTGCTCCGGGATAATCAAACGTTTTTACAGGGTGATTGGTGCCGTCTATATTGATATTTAAAGCAAGGTAAAGAAAATGTAAGTTCTTATTTCCTTTTGCTTCAAATTCACGTTGCCAAAGGTATCCTGCTGCGACTCCCAAATTATTGTCGATCTGGTAACCAAATCCTCCGTAAACCCTGTTTCTTGCAAATGTAGGTTTCATAGGTGTTACAAAGAATACTTCATCATATGCATTGGCAAATACAGTTCCTTTTTTCACCTCTTTAGCATTTAAAGGGACACTCACATTCAAACGGTAACGGTAACGCATTCTTTGTGAGCTTTTATCAGTCTGGGGTTCATAAAACCAGCTTTTCTCTGCACGAAATCGGTTTTCAAATTTTACAATTCCTTTTTTAATGTCAATAACGTCCTGTAGCCAAACTCTGAATTCTTCTTTGTTGATCGCATGATCAGTGTATGTTGCATATCTTCCTAAACCAATGAAAGGCTTGTGATTTTTAGTAAGATTATATCCTACTCCTCCTTTTATTTCGTAATAATCAGGGTAAGTGAATTCATTAATACTTCTCACCTGACCTTCTGCATAAAGAAAAAATTTCGGATGAAACTTGTAGGTTAATGTCAGTGCACCAAATCCGGAAATGTGTTCCTGGGCTTTAATAAAAGTAAGACTTAAAAATAAACTAAGACTTAGAAAAAGTTTCATCTTGAAAAAATTTTTGCAAATGTAACTGAATTAACAATTTCGTAATATTAACTTTAATTCATCATGAATTAACATTTACTTAATATTGATGTTGTAGGTAAATCCTAGATGAAACCATCTTTTTGGCATTTTCACTCCAAAAGTTTCAGTATATTCTGTATTGGTGATGTTATTGATTAAAACGTACACGGAAAAGTCTTTTTTAGCAAAACTTATTTTTTCGTCCAGTAGATTGTAGCTTCTATTGTTTAATCTCTCATTGTATCTGTAAACAAGCTCATTGGTAAAATTTTTCAGGAATTTGGTTTCCAGTTTTCCGATAAATTGATGTTTCAGGTTGTCTAAAGTATATCTTGAAACAAGATCTTTAGGCTGTTTAAAATCATTATCAAGATAGGTATATCCTGCTGAATATTTCAACCATTTTAACAACTGATGATTTACTTCAACTTCTATTCCTTTTATTTCCATATCTCCCACATTCTGAGCATTCCAAATAAGGTCATTTAAAGAGATTTTTGTCCAGTCAATTGAATTGCTGGAATTCCTTAGAAATCCACTTACTTTGGCTAAAATATCTCTTGTCTGATACTGATATCCTATTTCTGCATACAAGGCATTTTCGGGTTTCAGATCAGGATTTCCATGCTCTGTTTTACTCACATAATACAGATCGGTAAAGGTCGGAACTCTATGAACTTTTGAAATGTTTCCGTAGATTTTGTTATTGCTGTTGAAGTTATATCCTACGTCTAAACCTGGATAAAAAAAGTTGCCGGCATTAGAATAATTGGCCCATGAAATTCCGGGGGAAATATTCAGTTTTTTATCGAAGAATGAGAAATAATGCTCAAAGAAAACCTGAGATACAAATCGTTCTCTGTTTCCCAGATTATTGCTTGCCAAAAATTCTTTTCTTAATTCCACTCCTATACCGGTTGTTCCCAATCCCCAATCGTAGCTGGAATTTACTTCCCCACCTACATTATTACCAATGTGCATATTTCTATAGATTTCAGGTTTCTGACGGTTAAATAGATACATATCCTGCCCTCTTCTCCAATATACATTAGAATTCAGTTTAAACTTCCCAAAGCTCTGTCTGTGGGCTAAGCTGATAATAGAAGCCTGAAGTTCTTCATACTGTTCTGTCGCAGCTGCGGAGGAGTAAAACCCATTAGCTCCAAATTTTTTCTCTGAAAAACCTGCCTGTAATCTTATATCTCCGTCCTTTATTTTTAATTGACTCTGATAAAAAATATTCCTGATATCATAATCTGTATTATGCATATATCCCTGAGAAGAATTTGAACTCATATTTAATGAATTTGAGAACTTTTCCCCTCCTGAATGGGCACTAAGTCCTAATCCATACGTTTCAAAATCTCCTGCCTCGGCATTAATCTTTACTTTTTTGCCGGGATTGATTTTTGTAATAATATTAATAGCTCCTGCATAGGCATTCTGTCCGAATCTTCTCGCTGCAGGTCCCTTGATCACTTCAATTCTTTCTACATCTGCCAAATCCACCGGAATATTCAGGGAATTGTGACCGGTTTGAGAATCATTCATCCGGATCCCGTTGATAAGAAGAAGCACCTGTTCAAAAGAGCTTCCTCTAAAAGAAACATCACTCTGCACTCCATTCGCTCCTCTCCTTCTGATATCCATTCCGGCAACCTGCTGCAGGACTTCATCAATGCTTTTTGCGGGTGAATTTGTAATTTCTTCTTTCGTAATGACAGTAATATTCTGATTGGCTGATTTATAAGGTGTAGAAATGAATTTCCCCTGAATTTCAATCGTTTCAATATCAGAAGTTTTTTCCTGAGCTTTTACAAAAAACACAGATCCAATAAGGAAAAGACTGCCTATTTTCTTAATCATAACGGTATTTACTTTTAGTTTTTGGTCATTTTTAAAAGTTCCCAAAAGTAGCGGAGTTTACTTACACCACAAAATGATTGTTGTCATACGGCTTTAAAACCATTTAAAATTAAACTATTTAAGCTATAGAAATCTTAAAATTGAAACAAAAAATAGATCCGCTTTGTGGTTACGATATTCCCGTAAAAATTCGTAATTTTGTTAGTCTTAATTTTACTATGGCTTCAACTACAGATATAGATATTAAAAAACAGATTTTTGTTAAGAATGCACACCTTAATAATCTGAAACACATAGATGTAATCATTCCTAAAAATAAATTAATTGTCATCACAGGAGTTTCCGGAAGCGGAAAATCCTCACTGGCTTTTGATACCATTTATGCAGAAGGACAGAGACGCTATGTTGAGAGTTTAAGCTCTTATGCACGTCAGTTTTTGGGAAAACTTGAAAAACCGAAAGTTGATGACATTAAAGGATTGGCTCCTTCCATTGCCATTCAGCAGAAGGTAATTTCTTCAAACCCCCGTTCAACGGTCGGAACTTCAACGGAGATTTACGATTATATGAAGCTTCTCTTTGCAAGAATCGGTAAAACATTTTCTCCTGTTTCCGGTGAAGAAGTGAAAAAAGATTCGGTTTCTGATGTAGTGGATTTTATTAAAGCTTCTAAGAAAGATACTTCTTTTTTACTAACGGCTCCCTATGAATATGACATTGCAAATTTTGGAGAAAACTTAAATGTTTTAAAACTGGCTGGATTCACAAGACTGGAAATCAACGGGAATGTTGCCGGAATTGAAGATTTGGAAAGTTTTGGCTTTACCCCTGAAAAAGGAATGGAGATCAATCTCGTAATCGACCGTTTTTCTTACGAAGAAGATGAAAGTTTTCTTCAGCGATTAGCAGATTCCATCCAGATGGCATTCTATGAAGGTCGAGGCTATTGTGCTCTAAAGAATATTGAGACCGGAAAAATTAAAGAATTTTCAAATAAGTTTGAGCTTGATGGAATCGAATTTTTAGAACCGAATGTCCATTTCTTTAGTTTTAATAATCCATACGGAGCCTGTCCTACCTGTGAAGGTTATGGAAAAGTAATCGGGATAGATGAAGATTTAGTCATTCCGAATAAGACATTATCCATTTTTGAAGATGCCGTTGCTTCCTGGAAAGGAGAAAGTATGAGCGAATGGAAAAAAGATTTTATAAAAAAAGCGAAAGACTTTCCTATTCATAAACCTTACCATCAGCTTACTAAAGAGCAGAGAGCTTATCTTTGGAAAGGTGACGGAAGCAAAACATTTCCATCAGTAAACAACTTCTTCCAGATGCTGGAGGAAAACTTATATAAAATCCAGTATCGTGTAATGCTTTCCAGGTACCGTGGTAAAACACTTTGCCCGACTTGTGAAGGGTTAAGATTACGTGAAGAAACAAGCTGGGTGAAAATTGATGGACACAATATCCAGTCGATGATTGAACTTCCTTTAGATGAGCTTTTTCCGTTAATAAAAGGCTTAAAGCTATCCGATCACGATCAGGAGGTAGCGAAAAGACTATTATATGAAATCACTACCCGACTTGAATTCTTATTAAAAGTGGGATTAGGATATTTAACGTTGAACAGAACCTCCAATACTCTTTCGGGAGGAGAAAGTCAGAGAATCAACCTGGCTACAAGCTTGGGAAGCTCTTTGGTAGGATCAATTTATATTCTGGATGAACCATCAATTGGACTGCACTCAAGAGATACGGAGAATCTGATTGAAGTATTGCAAAATCTTCGTGATTTGGGAAATACGGTAATTGTAGTAGAACACGATGAAGATGTGATGAGAGCAGCCGATTATATTATTGATATTGGTCCGGAAGCAGGATATTTAGGAGGTGAACTTGTTTTCGCCGGTGACTATAAAGAGCTGAAAGATGCAGATACTTTAACCTCAAAATATCTGACGGGCAGACTGGAAATTGAGGTTCCTGCGAAACGTAGAAAAGCCAAAGAATGGATCCATATTAAAGGGGCGCGTCAGAATAACCTTAAAAATATTGATGTAGATGTTCCGTTAGAAAGTCTTGTTGTGATTTCGGGAGTTTCGGGAAGCGGTAAATCTACCTTAATGAAAGAAATTCTTACCAACGATATCCAGGTCCAGTTAGGAATGGGCGGCAAAAAAGGAGATTATGATTCAGTGGAATTTCCTAAAAAGCTTATCAAGCATATTGAACTGATCGATCAGAACCCTATCGGGAAATCTTCAAGATCCAACCCTGTAACCTACCTGAAAGCGTATGATGATATCAGAGATTTGTTTGCTAAGCAAAAAGTAGCAAAAATGATGGGGTATAAACCTAAACATTTTTCGTTTAACGTAGACGGCGGAAGATGTGATGAATGTAAAGGAGAAGGTGTCATTAATGTTTCCATGCAGTTCATGGCAGATATTGAGCTGGAATGTGAGGTTTGTAAAGGAACTCGTTTTAAGAATGAAATTCTTGAAGTGAAATACGACGAGAAGAACATTTCAGATATTCTTCACATGACCGTTGATGAAGCTTTGGAATTTTTCAAAGATAATCATGAAGATAAAATCGTTACTAAATTAAGACCTTTACAGGACGTTGGTTTAGGGTATTTACAGTTGGGACAAAGCTCTTCTACCCTTTCCGGTGGTGAGGCACAGCGTGTAAAGTTGGCTTCATTCCTTGTAAAAGGAGTTACTACAGACAAAACATTATTTATTTTCGATGAACCTTCTACAGGGCTTCATTTCCATGATATTCAGAAATTATTAAAATCCTTACAGGCATTAATTGATTTAGGACATTCAGTAATCGTTATTGAGCATCAGCCGGATATCATTAAATGTGCAGATTACATCATTGATATTGGCCCGGAAGCAGGAAAATACGGTGGTGAAGTCGTTTTTGCGGGAACCCCGGAAGATTTGGCAAAAAATAAGAAATCACATACAGCGAAATACATTAAGGAAAAGCTGGAAAACTAAAATAGAACAGAGAGTAATTTTTACTCTCTGTTTTTATTTAAACCATTAAGAAATTTAAGATATTAAGCTCAATTAAGAGAAGAGCATTCTAATTTTAAGCGAAATATAAAGTTGACTTAATCTTCTAAAATAACCATTAAAAATTAATGATTAAGTTAAACATTATATAAAAATGGACTTTGCTTAATAAAAGTCTCATCATCAATCTGAGAAACTAAAAATTTTCCTAAATCTGTTGCTGAGATATTTTCTCCTTTACAATCTTCCAAAGATGTTTCTGTCATGAAACTCTCATCTGTCAAATTAATTAAAGGAAGTCTCACTAAAGTCCAGTCCAGATCACTTTCTGCGAGAAGTTCATATTCTTTTTGTTTGTCTGCAGTTGTTTCCGGATAATGTTGATACATCCATTCGGTGGCCATTTTCACCTTTTCATTTTTGCGGTCAAAAGGTGTATTGACGTTCAGTCCTGTTGTGACGATATATCTTTTAATTCCGTGAAATTGCATTGCCTTAATGATGTTTTTCGTGGCATCACTGAAGATTGATTCTTCTCCGGCAGGCTGTCCTAAAGTGCTGATCACTGCATTACAGTCTTTAATTAAATTCAGAATGGAATAGTAATCTCTCGCATCCCCTTTTACGGCTTCTATCAAATGGTTTTGAAGCGTAAAATTCTCAGGATTTCTTAATAATAGCTTAAGGTGATAATTATTTTCTAAAAGTTGTTGAACAAGATATTTTCCTGATTTTCCTGTTCCGCCGATTACAGCGATCATATCTTTTTTCATAGTACTTCTTTAAAGTTATTGGTTTACAAAACATAAGAAAAACCAATATGGTTAATCTTGTTGCTTTGCAGTAAAATAAAAGATTATAGGGTCCAAAGAATTTGAACCTTACGTTTTCAGACCATACAAATTGTTCTGAAATTTGGGATACTATTTATAAAGAGATTTTAATGAAATAAAGATATAAAAATTTCAACTTAAAATTATTTTTTTAGTGCCTATAATTTCATTGTAGTAATTTACCCTGAAAAGTACCTGGGAAAAAGAAGAGAAAATTATCCACAATAAATTGTTAGTTATTTGTTAATTTTAACATTAAATTAATGTTTCGTATTAAAATTATTACTACATTTACTATGTAATACTACCAAAGTGGAAACATATTTTGCTTTTTTCAGTTTTGAAATTGCAATTAAATTTATAAAAATTTAAGCACAGCATTGTCGGCTGTGCTTTTTTATTGTTGTCTAATTAAAAAAATGAGATGTATTTATCTACTGAATCCGTTCCTAAAGAGCGGATTCTTTTATAACTAGTTGAATGACTGTTTATAACTCAAAGGTGTTACATTCATTTTTTTCTTAAACAGCTTATTAAAAGACTGAGAATGCTCAAATCCCAATTGGTATGCTACTTCAGAAACTGAAAAATTAGTTGTAGTAAGATATTCCTTTGCTTTTTCGATCAGTTTTTCATGGATATGTTGCTGAGTGTTTTGCCCTGTCAGATTTCGAAGCATGTCGCTTAAATAATGGGTAGATAAATTTAACTCTGAGGCTAGGAATTCTACTGTAGGAAGCCCTTTTGTTAGCGTTTCCTGCTTATTAAAATAACTTTCCAGAACATCTTCCATTTTAGAGAGCAGATCATGGTTCACGACTTTTCGGGTAATGAACTGTCTTTTATAAAATCGGTTGCTATAGTTCAATAGAACTTCCAGGTAAGAAATAATAACGTCCTGACTGATTTCGTCAATAGCCGTATTCAGTTCCTCATTGATATTATCCAGTATCCCAACAATCAGAGTCTTTTCTTTTTCGGATAAATGCAGAGCTTCATTCGTATCATAAGAAAAGAAACCATATTTTTTGATGCTTTTTGCCAAAGGATAATTTCTTAAAAAATCAGGATGAATGAATAAGGTATATCCAAAATATTCGGCATTTTCATCCGTTGCCAGAACCTGGTTTGGTGCTGTAAACATCATGCCTCCTTCATTAAAGTCATAATATCCCTGTCCATATCCCATCTTTCCGTTTTCTGAAAATTTGTAAGAAATCTTATAAAAGCTTAGTGTGAAACTTCGGTCAAGATAATACTTATTGACACTCATTTTTGTATTATCTACTAAACTTATTAGCGGATGAAGCGGTTTCGGAACATTTAGTATCTGATGAAGTTCTGAAATTGATGAGATTTTTAAAGGAGAATTATCTTTCTTTTCCATAGTTAAAGGTATTAAAAAGAAAATTAAGTTTGAGTATATCAGGTTTTCAAATGATATACTCAAACTGTAAAAATTAAATAAACTGCTTACCGAATTGTTCTCTGAATGCTTCAGCTCCCATTTCCAGACGCTGCGCATATAATGCCTTGGCATCTTCTCCCGCTACATATCTCAACTGGCTTTTACCATCTGTAGCAGCTTCGTACACGACTTCAGCAATGAGTTCAGGTTCGGAGGCTCCTTCCATCATGGCTTCTGTATTTGAAAACATGGTATCTATCATCGTTTGATATTCAGGTTGAGTTCCCATATCCAAAGAACGGCTGATGAAATCGGTTTTGATTCCTCCGGGAGAGACTGTTTTTATATCGATTCCGAATGTGTTCAGTTCATACGCCAAACTTTCGCTCCATCCTTCCAGTGCCCATTTTGTAGCATGATACGTTGAGCCTAATGGGAAAGCAATTAATCCTCCGATGGATGTGGTTGTAATGAACATTCCGCTTTTTCTTTCTCTGAAATAAGGAATGAATTCTTTGGTAACACGAATAACCCCTAATAAATTAGTATCTAATTGTTTTAAGATCTGATCATCATTTAAAGCTTCTAAAGGTCCGATTAGTCCATACCCTGCATTATTGAATACCAGATCAATATCACTCAATTCTAATGCTTTTTTTACTGTGGTCTGAATTTGTTCTAAATTGGTAACATCCAGTGGAAGAAGCGTAAGGTTTTCCAATTGATTCAATTCTGTTTCCGCTTCCGGATTTCTCATGGTTGCAATCACGTTCCATCCTCTGCTCTGAAATAATTTTGCCGTTGTTTTTCCTAGTCCTGTTGAGGCACCAGTTATGAAAATTGTTTTCATTTTTTTATTGTTTTAAAATTACATGACAAAATTCCGGACTTATAAAAAGATTAAAGTTGCCAAAACGGATATTGATGTAGCCAAAATGAAATTGGTCTGAAAATTTCATTCTATCATTACATCCTTATCCTAATTTAAATCATATGAAAACAAAACAAATTTGGGCAAACTTACCCGTTTCTAACCTTGAAAGAACTGCAAAATTTTATGAGCAATTAGGTTTTACATTAAACGGTTCTGTAAAATCTGATGAACTGATAAGTTTTTCTTTTGGAGAAAATAGCTTTATCATTAATTTTTTCCTGAAAGATATTCTTGAAAATAATACTAAAATGAAGTTTTCTGATGTAAAATCCGGAAATGAAATCATTTTCAGTCTTTCTGCGGCAAGTAAAGAAGATGTTGATGAATGGGTAAAGATGGTTGAGAAAGCTGGTGGTACTATTTCTACGGAACCTTATACAATAGAAGAAGGATATACATTTGGATTTTCCGATCCCGACGGACATGCATTCAATGTGCTGTATTGGCCAGGAATGTAATCATAAAAATACCGAAGATCCATAAGAACCTTCGGTAAAAATTTGCTAAATATGATTATTGTGAATTACGATTTCAAGGTCCAGATTGAACCATTCTTTGTCGTAAATTTTTCAAGAGTTCCTTTAGCGGCAAGGTCATTTAAGAGTCTCTCGCTCTCAACTCTTGGTGTTCCTGATAATTCTGAAAATTCTTTTGCGGTAAGAGAAGGATATTTTGCAAATAAGCTCTCCCAGTTTTTAGAATATTCAGATTTTTTTGTATCCGAATTTATTTTTAAGATGGCAGTTTCATAGAATGCATATGGTTTTGAACCGTATACTGTTTCTCTGTTTCCGTTTCCGTTGGTAAAGAACATCGTAGGGAAACCACGAACGCCCAATTCTCGGGCTAATTTCAGATCTTCCTGGAAAAGGTCTTTTGCTTTCCCTTCAAAATCTGCTTTTAGTTTATTGGTATCTAATCCAACTTTTTCAGCTGCCACAGCAATATGTTCCCATTTTGCGATATTTTTTTTCTTTAAAAATACCATTTCACGAAGCTCTCTCATAAAATCCAATGCTTTCGATTTATCCTGAAGCTGTGCTGCTTTAAAGGCAATGGAAGGTGGGTAAGAAGAATCCAACGGATCTTTTAGCCACACATCTCCGTCAATGGGCATATCGTAATATCCGCTTACCTCATCCCAATGTTGGGCAACATCCGAAGGCTTGCTGATTCCTCCGCTGTTGTAACTCCAGTCCGGAAGAAGACCTCCCATTCTGTATTCTATTTCTACGCTGTTTCCGTATTCTAACTTTAATTTTCTCAATTGAGGTTCGATCCCCCAGCAAGAAGAGCAGATAGGATCGGTAAAATAAATAACTTTCACTGGCTTTTCATTGGTTTTAGCATGCCCATTGTTCTTTTTTTCTCCTGGTGTTTCACAGATCCCTGTTGCAGGATCACATAATAATGGGTTAGTAGTTTTGTTTTCCATTTTTTTACTTTTATCGTTCTGTCCTTTGCAACTGCCTAAAGTCATAGTAAGGAACAAGAATGTTAGTATTTTGTAGTTTATCATTTTTTTAATCATGATAATATTTTATACAGATTTACTATTGAGTGCAAAGCTAACATTTAATCATTACATTTTCACAATAAATTTCATTTTGGAAACTAGTTTCCTCTAGGAAACTACCTGATTATTTTTATACATTTACAACTTCTAATCTTTTAATAGGATTTTTAATAAACTTAAGGAATGAAAAAAGTAGCCAATCTAAATACCACATTAGTTTGCAAAAACAGGATGAATGCCATTAAAGATGCGATGGAAATTCTATCTGGCAAATGGAAATTTCATATTTTAGGAACCTTACTGCAGGGAGGAAATATGCGTTTTATGGACCTCTTGAGGGAAATTGACGGTATTGCCGCCAAAATGCTTTCCAAAGAGCTTCAGGACATGGAAATCAATCATCTTATTAAACGTACCGTACTGGATACAAAACCTGTAACGGTGGAATATGAAGTTACCGAATACGGCAGAACTATTGAACCTATTATTGATGAAATTGCTAAGTGGGGCCTCGAATATCGAAGATCCCTTTATCAGAAATAAATAAAAACCGACAAATAGGATGTCGGTTCAAAAAACAAAAATTGATATGGATATGATTAGATATGTGTTTTAATATTTTTTTGTTGATACAAAATTATGTTTATTTAGAATTAATAAAAATAAAAACATCCTGACATTTGTCAGGATTACTAAAGTTTGAATCTAAATCATAATTAAAATAATGTTATTGAGTGAAGAATTCCCCGAAATGCCATAATACACCGCAGGGATCATGAACAAAACATTCTTTTCCCCATGTCATGGTCCGGATCGGTGTTAATCTCACTCCTTCATACTTTTCAAGATTTAATTGCTGAAGATTTTCCCAAAATTTCTCAACATTCCCTACTTCTATAAAAAGCATGGTATTATCAATCCAGTCTTTTACATAGGCGTCCTGTAAATAAAATCCTATGTCATCCCATGTGAAGAGGGATAATTTAGGTTCTAAAATAATTTCTTCAAATCCCAGATCCCGGTAAAAACTACGGCTGATCTCAAAGTTTTCGGAACCTATGAAAGGACGTATTGATTTGATTTCCTGTTTCATAATTAATAGTATTACATTAAAATAAAAGGACAAACTGTATTATTCAACAAATTTGTCCTCTTTTTCTGACCGTAGATTATTTTTTATCTACTACAATTCTTTCTTTTCTGTTGGCCAGTTCCCAGGCTGTTGCAAAGACAAGCTGCGTTCTTTTTGCCAGTAAGTTGTAATCAATTTTTTCAACATCATCCGTTGGTTTATGGTAATCTTCATGAATTCCGTCAAAGAAAAACGCTACCGGAATATTATTTTTAGCAAAATTATAATGATCGGACCTGTAATACAATCTTTGAGGATCATTCGGATCATCGTATTTATAGTTGAGCTCCAGATTATTTGTTGTCTTATTGGCGGCTTCATTAATGACCTTTAACTGTGAGCTTAACATATCTGAACCGATTACATAAACGTATTGTTTCCCTCTGTTTTCAGGATCATCACGCCCGATCATATCGATATTTAAATCTACTACTGTATTGGCCAAAGGAAACACCGGATTATCCGTATAATATTCTGAACCAAACAAGCCATGTTCTTCTCCGGTCACATGAAGAAATAAAATCGATCTTTTAGGCCCTTTTCCTGCTTTTTTAGCACTCTGAAAAGCCTTTGCGATTTCCATTACGGCTACAGTTCCGCTTCCGTCATCATCCGCACCATTATATACGATTCCATTTCTTGTTCCTACATGATCATAATGTCCGGAGATCACAACAATCTCCTCCGGTTTTTCACTTCCTTCAATAAAAGCCAGGATATTTTCAGAATCAGGAAGGTTTCCTCCTCCTCTCTGCTTCATAAAATCAGCCGGAACCTTCTGATAATATGAACCTAAAGCTTTTGGATAAGAAATCCCTAAGTTTTTATAATAATTTATCATGTATTCACCCGCTTTTTTCTGTCCGGGACTTCCTGTATCTCTTCCCTCCATTTCATCGGAAGCGATTACATATAAGTTTTTCTTTAGATCTTCTGCCTTAATCTCCTTATAAGCAGTCTGAAAGGCTTTATTATATGTTTTAGGGGAAACAACAGATGAGCCGGACGTTTCCGTAGAAACTTTAGAAGCTCCGCAACTTGTAAGGAAAACTGCAGCTAGCACCGGAATGATTAACTTTTTCATGTAAAATAATTTTCTTAAAAATAGCAAAATATATTTATTCTTTGCTGAAATGTAAAATTTATTATATTTGATTTAAATGGAAACTGAATGGTAGAAATTTACGGATTTAATCATTATTCTTTTTTTACAGAAATGTCTGAGCTTTCCAGAAAGCACGGAAGCTTCGACCTGTCTTTAGGGTTACCTGATTTTGAAATAGACGGCAGGTTACGATACTATCTTAAAGAATCTGCAGACCGCATCAGTCACAGCTACGAATCGCTTGAAGGAAATGCCTTACTGATTGATAATATTATTAAATTCAATGCCAAAAGAAAGAATAGCATTATGGTAAAAAGAGAAGAAGTAAATATTGTTCCCTGTTCAACTTTTGCTTTATATACTTCTTTGAAATCTATTCTTAATCAGGGGGATGAAGTTATTGTAATACAGCCCTCTTATTATACCTATGCGCCGTCAATTGTTCTTAACGGAGGTGTGCCGGTTTATTATGATCTGGAATGTAATTTTACCATTAACTGGGAAAATCTTAAGAGCTGTATTTCAGAAAAAACAAAAGCGATTATCGTAAATTCCCCTCAAAATCCTACCGGGAAAATTTGGACTCAAAATGATTGGGATCAATTGTATGATTTAATCAAAGACCGGGAAATTTATTTGATTTCAGAAGAGATCTATGATATTTACTGTTACGATGATATTGAACATTACAGTTCATTTCTTCATCCGGATTTGAAAAAAAGGACCTTTTGTATATTTTCTTTCGGAAAAATGTTTCATGCAACCGGCTGGAAAGTAAGTTACCTGCTTGCAGCAGAAGATTTGCTGAAAAACTTCAGAAGCTATCAACAGTACATTTCTTTTAGTACTAATGCTCCTGCTCAGTATGCAGTTGCCAAATATCTCGAGGTATTTGATCCTGAAGAAAACCGAAAAGCAATGGAAAATAAAAGGGATATTTTTAATGATCTTATTCAGTATACACCATTGCAGGTTGAGCAAAAAGCGCAGGGAAGCTTCTTTCAGATCGTTAATTTCAGAAATATTTCCAAATCGATGACAGATGTAGAATTCTCAAAATGGCTGACTGTAGAGAAAAAAGTATCCTGTCTGCCGGTTTCAGCGTTTTACAATTCCAAAACAAATTCTGATTATATAAGATTCAGTTTTGCCAAAAAAGATGATTTGATCATTGATGCCTTAGAGCATTTGAGAAAAAACCTTTAAATATTCTCAGGATTATATATAAAAAGCACTGCAATCGCAGTGCTTTTTATTTTTTTATTGTTTAATTATAAAGAGAGAACCCTTACATCAATTCGTCTGTTTTTCGCCTTACACTCATCAGTATCGTTAGCTGCACAAACCGGATGCTGAGAACCATATCCTTCCGCTTCCACTCTATCAGCAGCGATTCCTAATTCTAATAATTTTAGTTTTGCAGTTTGAGCTCTTAAATTGGATAGCTTTTGATTACTTTCATCATTCCCTGAATTATCTGTATATCCTCCCAGTTTTATTTTCAAATCCGGATAAGCGGTCATAATTTCAACCAAATTTAATAATTGAGCTTCTGAACCTGCTTTTAAATCACTTGAGCCTGTTTCAAAATAAAGGTTTTCAATGGTGTACCAATTATTGGGATCTAAAACTTTCTGATCTTTTTGTTTCACAGAATTATACAGCTGATATAATTGGCTTCCTTCTCCTATTGAAATTTTCTTTCCTCCTTTCAATTCAATTTCTTTGATATTTCCTGTATCATATACAAAATCACCATTTTCATTTACATAGCCTTTAATTTCTTTTGGAGCTAATATAAGTGCACTATTATGAGTATCGATTGAAGAACCCGGACCTGAAATCCCCGTTAAAGCTTCAATTTTTGCTTTTCGGTTCGCTTCGATTTTATCTTTGTGTAAAGTTGCCAAAGTCGGTGCAATAACCAGTGAAACGATGGACATCAATTTAATAAGAATATTCATGGACGGTCCCGAAGTATCTTTGAACGGATCTCCTACTGTATCTCCGGTAACCGAAGCTTTATGAGGTTCTGATCCTTTATAATACGTCTGTCCGTTGATGTCTACTCCTTTTTCAAATGATTTTTTAGCATTATCCCATGCTCCGCCTGCATTATTCTGGAACATTCCCATTAATACCCCACTTACGGTTGCTCCGGCTAAAAAACCGCCTAATACTTCAGGTCCGAAAATAAATCCGATTAATAAAGGTGAAATAATAGCGATTGCTCCCGGAAGCATCATTTTCCTAATGGAAGCATCCGTAGAAATAGCAACACATTTTTCATATTCTGGCTGTGCTTTTCCTTCCAAAATCCCCGGAATCTCACGAAACTGTCTGCGGACTTCTTCCACCATTGCCATTGCAGCCTGTCCTACCGCTGTAATAGCTAAGGAAGAAAATATAAACGGAATCATACCTCCTACAAATAATCCGGCCAAAACATCGGCTCTGTAAATATCAATCCCATCGATACCTGCAATCCCTACGAAAGCAGCAAATAAAGCTAAAGCAGTCAATGCTGCAGAAGCAATAGCAAATCCTTTTCCCGTTGCTGCCGTAGTGTTTCCGACAGCATCTAAAATATCTGTTTTTTCACGGACTTCTTTTGGCAATTCACTCATTTCAGCGATTCCTCCTGCATTGTCCGCAATAGGACCGAAAGCGTCAATGGCCAATTGCATCGCTGTTGTTGCCATCATACCTGCCGCAGCAATAGCAACGCCATATAATCCTGCACATAGATAAGAGCCATAAATTCCGCCTGCTAAAACAATAATAGGTAATAATGTTGATTCCATACCCACTGAAAGTCCGCCGATAATATTGGTGGCATGACCTGTCGAAGATTGTCTTACAATACTGGAAACCGGTCTTTTCCCCATTGCGGTATAATATTCCGTGATGATACTCATTAATGTACCGACAACCAATCCTACCATAATTGCTCCGAAAACGCCCATTTTAGAGAATTCCTGACCTCTAAGAACCATTTTATCAGGCAAGATATAAGTCACCAAAAAATAAGAAGCTATAGCCGTAATAACGATACTTCCCCAGTTTCCCAGATTGAGTGCATTTTGTACGCTTGAAGTAGACGAACCTTCGTTATCATTAATTCTGACAAATAAAGTTCCTATAATAGAAAATATAATCCCGGTCCCTGCAATCAGCATGGGTAAAAGAATGGGTGCAAAACCTCCAAAAGAATCTTCAGATATGGTTTCTCTTCCTAAAACCATGGTTGCTAAAACCGTAGCAACGTAAGATCCGAATAAATCGGCTCCCATTCCTGCAACATCCCCTACATTGTCTCCTACGTTATCTGCAATTGTCGCCGGATTTCGGGGATCATCTTCCGGAATTCCTGCTTCTACCTTTCCCACCAAATCAGCTCCCACATCAGCAGCCTTAGTATAAATTCCGCCTCCTACTCTTGCAAAAAGAGCAATGGATTCTGCTCCCAAAGAAAACCCCGTTAAGATCTCGATGGTTCTTTCCATTTCGTGGGAATCTACAGGCGCATTTGCTGCAAAAATCTGTTTAATAATTAAAAATAAAGCACCTAATCCTAAAACGGCCAATCCGGCAACGCCCATTCCCATTACAGAACCTCCTGTAAAAGAAACTTTAAGAGCTTTTGAAAGCGAAGTTCTCGCAGCTTCTGCTGTTCTTACATTGGCTTTCGTTGCGATTTTCATCCCGATAAAGCCTGCAGATGCTGAAAATATAGCTCCAACAACAAAAGCAATCCCGATACTCCAGTGGGAGTTGGCATTGCTCATTCCCATCACCGCTAAAAGAATAGCTACAATTACTACGAAATAAGTTAAAATCTTGTACTCAGCCTTTAGAAAAGCCATTGCACCGTCAGCGATATGTCCGCTGATAACTTTCATTTTGTCATTTCCGGCATCCTGCTTACTCACCCAATTGCTTTGAATAAAGGTATAGAGCAAAGCAATGACACCAAAAATTGGTACTAACACAAATAAGTCCATAGTTTAATATTTTTTGGTAATAGAGAATTAAATATAATAAATAATTCCTAAGGATTTTAAGAAAATAATGTTGCCGGATGAAAATATTAATGGAACCTCAATAAAAAAGGATAAATGAAATTCATTTATCCTTAATTTATAATTAAACAAGAGAAATTTTATCCTCCGTATTTATTGGCATAATCCTCCTGAGAAGCTTTAATCACTTTTTTCGCATGATCTGCTCCGTAAACTTCCTGAATTCTGCATTTTGCAGGTTCATCCGGTAAGTTTTTATACGTTAAGAAATAGTGCATTAATCTTTTTACTTCCGCTTCAGGCAATTCAGAAATATCTCTGTAGTGTCCGAAAGCGTGATCTCCAATCATTACAGCAACAATCTTGTCATCCGCTTCTCCTCCGTCAATCATTTTGAATCCACCAATTGGAATAGCTTCCATCAATAAACCTCCTGAATGAATATTGTGAGAGCTCAAAACACAGATATCAAGCGGGTCATGATCTCCCATGGTAACATCGTCTGCTCCTCTTTCAACCGCTAAATTCATTACAGCCTGGTCACAGTAAGTCCTAGGAACAAAACCATATAATGCAGGAATAATATTTGAGAATTTTTGAGGCCTGTCAACCTTTAAAAATCCGGTTTCTTTATCTACTTCATATTTAATAGTATCTGAAGGAACGATCTCCACGAAAACATTTACAACATTTGGCGCATCTTCTCCCGCAGAAATCCCATGCCATGGATGTGCTTTAAAATTTGGAATCATTTATTAAAATTTTTATTTTAGTTAAGCTATTATTAGAATTTCTCTTCTTAAATCTTCAATGGTTATTGAAATATAGTCTTCATTTTCCATATAATTCATGATAAAAATGGTCTTAAATTCTTCAAGATTAGTATTTCCATTCAATCCGGCATATGTTTTATGAAGCAAATCTATTACAGCATTTTTAGACTCAACAATGTTTTGCCATGAATTTTTTGTAATATATAATTGTTGAGAAGAATTATATTCGAATTCTTCGTTGATTGTTTTTTCTGTAAGGAAAATAAACTCATGACTGGCCAAGTCTTTATTAAACCTCTGAACAAGGTTTGAAGGCTTTATTCTCTCCAAAAATAAGGTCATCCTTTCATAAGCCTGCGTTTTATTTTCAGAATTTGATTTTACAGAAAGTAGTTTGATTTCCTGTTCTTTAAGTCTGATATAAGTAAATACAAACTGTCTTAGTAAAACCAAGAAAGGTATTGCAATAATTAATGCAAATGCATACGGAAGATATCCTGAAAAATTTGTCATAATTTGAGGTAGCAAAATTACTAATATTTTCTGAATTTATCTCTGAAAAACACAGGATTGTGCAGTAAGAACAAAGACATTTTATTTTTATAAAAATTTCTTCAGTATTTTACTCTGAATAAAGCTGTAATCATAAAGCTCTGCGCCAAAACTTTTAAAGAAAATTTCAATTCCCCGGATATTGCTTCCCATAAAATTAAAACTTTTCTCATGAATATAATGACTAAGAATTTTGTCTATTAAAAAAGAGGCCCCGTCTTCTTTTTTATAAGCTTCATCATTAATCAAAGCTAATAATGAAAATTCATCTTTTTCTGAAACTAAAACGGCAATATTTATTAATTGTTGATCCAGATACGCTGCACAGAGCTTCAGTGAATTGTTAGTGTCAAGAAAGTTGAGATAATCTTTAAATTTTTTGATATCACTTATCTTCGAAAGCCCTTTAAAATTATTTTCAATAAATGAAATATGAGCAGCATTTAGTTCTATTTCATGGTAAGTAAGATGTTGTGCACATTTAACTGTAGACTTCCTCCCTTTGAAATATTTTTTCCTTCTTAAAATCTCATAATCGGAAATTGGGATGATATAATTTTTTCTTTTTTCAGTGTCAGAAGAGAATAAGTTATACTGATTGAAAGAATAATATAATATTTTATAATTTTTCTTTAAAGCTTTTAAAAACTGATCATTGATCTCCGGATTATCACTTGATGAAAAAACTCCCAGCTGCTGGCAAAAAAGCGGCATAATGACAAGCCTGATTCCCATTTTTTTTACTAATGGAACAGGGAGAACAGCTTCATAATCCTTATATACCAAAATTTCCCAGTTTCCTGAAAGTTCGTCCAGGATTTCTTTTTTAGCATGCCAGTTTTTCTGCTCAGAATTCTCTAAACATTGAGTATATTTATCAAAATCGATACTTTCATACTTTAATTTTCTAATCATAGTAATCCTTCGTCTGAAAAACTTAGATATGAATTTTGTGTAATAATTAAATGATCCAGTAACTGAATACTTAACATATTTCCAGCTTCTTTTATTTTTTGTGTGATATCAAGATCATCTGTACTGGGTTTTAAGTTTCCTGAAGGATGATTATGAGCAATGATTATTCCAGTGGAATAATGATCAAGAGCCGTTCTGAATAAAATTCTTATATCTACGATAGACTGGTTTATTCCTCCTTGTGTCAACTGTGTAAGATGAATAACTTTATTGCTTTGATTCAGAAATATGGCCCAAAATTCTTCAGTTCTCAGATCTGATAAGTGATTTTTTAAAATAAGATATGCATCGTTACTTCCTGAAATTATACGTTTTTCAGGAAGCTGCTGTTCGGCTCGTCGTCTTCCGATTTCCAAAGCGGTTACTATAGAAATGGCTTTAACTTCTCCAATTCCTTTAAATTTCATTAAATCTTTTAAAGAAAGTAAACTTAGCTGATGCCAGTTATTATTAACGGATGCTAATATTTTTCTGGCTAATTCAACTGCTGTTTCATCTTTATTTCCACTTCCCATAATAATGGCTAATAATTCTGAATCAGAAAGCGAGTTCTTACCTTTTGATAAAAACTTTTCACGTGGTCTGTCGTCCTCAGCAAGAAATTTAATAGACATTTGAGAATTAAATTATATATGAATTATAAAATTAGTAAAAAGCATACAAAATAACCGGTTGTTCTGACTGATCGATGTATGTGGCAGTTTTATTAAACGCATTTTTTGAAAGCATCGGACAGCCAAAACTTAAACAGGCAGGGTTGTTAGATTCATGATCCGGAATGCAGTAGTAAGAATGAAGAACAATGGCTCTTGATCTTGCATTACTATTGCTTTCATCCAAACCGTCCAGTCGGTAAGCTTTACCAAATTTTCCAGTATAACTTTCCTTTATTTCGTATTTTCCTAAAGATGACTGATGAGAACCATCTGTATTGCTAAATTGAAGGCTTTGTGAGTTTTTAATAACCGAACCGTCACCATGAGCAACAATTGCTTTTTGCAGTACCTTATCGTTCTTCAGATCATAAACGAAATACCTGTACTTTCCTGAGTGAATTTTGAAATTGATAAAAACGGCTAAATCCTGATTGTAATCCTTACCTTTAATATAGTTCTTGATTTCCAGAATTCTTGATTTTGGCAAATAATCAATAGCATGACTAGCCTGAGACTCAAATTTTGAACAGGAAATAATAAGAAAAAATAAAAAAATAAAAGGTTTCATCATTTGCTGGAAAGTTTATTCGATAATCATTCCGTCTTTCATCACTAATTTTCTGTCGGTAATCTCAGCAAGACCGGGATTATGGGTTACAATCACGAAAGTCTGGTTATATTTATCTCTTAAATCAAAAAAAAGACGGTGAAGATCATCCGCATTTTTTGAATCTAAATTCCCTGTAGGCTCATCTGCAAAAATAATTTTCGGGGAATTGATTAAAGCCCTTGCTACAGCTACCCTCTGTGCTTCACCTCCAGATAATTGATTGGGTTTATGATGTAACCTCTGCTCTATTTTCAAATCTTCAAATAAAGCATAGGCTTTCTCTATCGCTTCTTTTTCACTGGCGCCTGCAATTTTTGTAGGAAGCAACACATTTTCCAAAGCCGTAAATTCAGGAAGCAATTGGTGAAACTGAAAAACAAAACCAATATTTTGGTTTCTGAATTTAGAAAGCTGTTTATCATTCATATTAATAAAAGACTCCCCAGCAATCGTTATTTCCGTATCAAAACCTTTCGAATTGGTAGGAAGATCCAAGGTTCCTAAAATCTGCAAAAGTGTAGATTTTCCGGCTCCCGATTCTCCAACAATAGAAACAACTTCTCCAACTTTTATATGGATATCAACTCCCTTTAATACTTCTAAATTTCCATATGATTTATGGATATTTCTTGCTTTAATCATGATTCAAAAATAGTAAATTGATTTGAGATATAAGATAATTTTAAAGTGAATTATAATATGATAAATTCCATTTCAAGATTATTCATACCGTTAAATTTCGTGTCTTTGAAATACTTCTCCTTCGCTCAGCATGACAGTAATTCTCTAACAATAGTAAAATGATTACTCTGAATATTTGCAGTGTCATGTTGAGCCTCGTCGAAAGCATTCTTATCTAAACTGTGATATTATAAAAAAACGCTTCTCAAATTGAGAAGCGTTTCTTATTTATACCTTTAGAAAATTACAGTAACAAAGTTAATGGATTCTCTAAATACGTTTTTAAGGTTTGTAAGAACTGAGCACCAGTAGCACCGTCTACCACTCTGTGATCACAAGCTAATGAAAGCTTCATGATGTTTCCAACTACAATCTGACCGTTTTTCACAACAGGCTTCTCGATGATTGCACCTACTGAAAGGATAGCGGAGTTTGGCTGGTTGATGATACTTGTGAAAGTTTCAATTCCGAACATACCCAAGTTTGAAATTGAGAATGTGGAACCTTCCATTTCGTTCGCTTTAAGACCTTTAGATTTTGCTCTGGAAGCCATATCTTTCACCGCAGCAGAAATTTGAGTGTAGTTCATTTGATCTGTATTTTTAAGTACAGGAACTACCAATCCGTCAGGAATTGCAACGGCTACACCAATATTGATGTTTCCTCTGTGGATGATCTTATCACCTGCCCAGCTTGAATTTACCTGAGGGTGTTTTCTTAAAGCAACGGCTGTTGCCTTAATAATCATATCATTGAAAGAAATTTTAGTATCCGGTAAAGAATTGATTTCTTTTCTGGCCTCAATCGCTTTATCCATATTGATTTCTACCATCAGATAGTAGTGAGGTGCAGAGAACTTACTTTCAGAAAGACGTTTTGCGATAACGTTTCTTACTTGTGAATTTGGAGTTTCTGTATCTTCACCTTGTACAAAACTTAATGCAACCTGTGCGGCAGGACTTGCGGACGGAGCCGAAGCTGCTGGTTTTGCAGACGGCTGATAATTTTCAATATCTTTTTTAACGATTCTTCCATTTTCGCCTGAACCCTGGATGCTGTTGATGTCAACACCTTTATCCTGAGCCATTTTCTTTGCTAATGGAGAAATTGCAACTCTGTCTGTAGATGAAGAACTTACAACCGGAGCAGCTTTTTCTTCTGCTTTAGCCTCAGTTTTTTGTTCAGCAGACTTTTCTGATGATGGAGTCGCGGATTTTGCAGCACCCACTCCTGTAATATCTGTTCCAGCAGGGCCAATAATCGCTAAAACACTATCAACCGGAGCAGCACCTCCTTCTTCTACGCCTTGTTTCAGTAATACTCCGTTGAATTCGGATTCAAAATCCTGAACCGCTTTATCTGTTTCGATCTCAGCAAGAAGATCTCCTTCTTTTACTGTATCTCCTACGTTTTTGTGCCATTTAGCCACTTTACCTTCCGTCATTGTATCAGAAAGTCTAGGCATTGTAATCACCTCCACTCCTGCAGGAACTTCAGCGGATGCCTGTTCCGGAGCTGCAGGTGTTTCTGCTTTGGGCTCTTCTTTTTTCTCTTCAGAAGTTGCAGCAGGAGCAGCAGCTCCACCTCCACCTGTTAATCCTGAAATATCTTCTCCTTCATTACCGATAATTGCCAAAACAGAATCTACAGTTGCTGCATTGCCTTCCTCTACACCTACATATAGAAGAGTACCTTCTACTTCAGATTCGAAATCCTGAACTGCTTTGTCTGTTTCAATTTCGGCTAAAATATCACCTTCCTTTACTTTATCTCCTACTTTTTTATGCCATTTAGCCACTTTTCCTTCCGTCATTGTATCAGAAAGACGTGGCATTGTAATCACTTCTGCCATAATATATATTGATTTGATATTCGAGATTCGAGATTTGAGATTAGGGAAACTCAAATTCAAATGTCAAATTAATTATTAATTTTAGTTTTCTAATTTATCTAAGAATGGATAATCTTCCTGAGCGTAAACATACTCGTAGATTTTTTCTGCATCCGGATATGGAGAGTTTTCCATGAATTCCACACACTCTTCAACGAAGTCTCTGGATTTGTTATCCATAGCATCCAATTCTTCTTCTGTAGCCCATCCGTTTGATAAAATTCTTTGTTTTACCAATTCAATAGGATCATCATTTTTGTGAATCGCTACTTCCTCTTTAGATCTGTATGGTTCTGCATCAGACATTGAATGCCCTCTGAAACGGTATGTTCTTGCTTCGATGAAAGTTGGCCCGTCTCCTCTTCTAGCTCTTTCAATAGCTTCATAAGCAGCCTCAGCTACTTTTTCAGGATCCATAGCATCTACAGCAAGACAAGGCATTTCGTACCCTAATCCTAGTTTGTAGATATCTTCGTGGTTGGCTGTTCTTTTAACAGAAGTACCCATTGCATATTGATTGTTTTCAACAACAAAAATTACAGGTAGCTTCCAGTTCATAGCCATGTTAAACGTTTCATGTAATGAGCCTTGTCTGGCAGCACCGTCTCCGAAGAAACAAATGTTTACCGCTTTTCTGTCGAAGTATTTATCTGCGAAAGCAATACCAGCTCCCAAAGGAATTTGTCCTCCTACAATACCGTGACCTCCGTAAAATCTGTGCTCTTTACTGAAAATGTGCATAGATCCACCCATACCTCCTGACGTACCTGTAGCTTTACCACAAAGTTCTGCCATGATTCTTTTAGGATCTACTCCCATCGCCATCGGATGGATGTGACATCTGTAAGCAGTGATCATACTATCTTTAGTTAAATCCATTGCATGCGTAAAACCTGCAGGGATAGCTTCCTGACCGTTATACAAATGTAAAAAACCTCTGATTTTTTGTTTTAGATAAAGAGAACGGCATTTGTCTTCAAACCTTCTCCACATAGTCATATCTTCATACCACTTCAGGTATACCTCTTTAGAAAATTCTTTCATGTGTTGAGCTCTTGCTTATTTATTATGAAATAGTTGAGCAAAATTATAAAAAAAACTTTGTTTTTATTGTATACATACCAATTGTTTTTTTACTTATAATATTATATTTACATTATCAAACTGAAATATGGAAGAAAAACAGCCTTCAATTATCCTTAAAGCATCAAAAATAATCTCAGATTTCTTTAATCCCTTACTTTCTTTATTTATATTCTTTCTATATATGAGCATAAAGAATTATTCACTGAAAGATTCTTTATATTACTTTTTGCCAATACTGTTGATCATAATGATCCCTGTCATTGTTTGGCTGGTCTGGAATGTAAAAACCGGCAGATATACCAATATGGATGTTTCGAATAGGGTGCAGAGGAAGACTCTCTATATATTTATTGCGACTTGTATTATTACTTATATTGTTTTTAATTATGTGAAAAACGGCTATCTTGATTTTGTTATGCTGTTTATTCTGATTCTTCTTTTTGCCCTGCAGATCAGTAATTTTTTTATTAAAAGTTCTATGCATACTGCCTTCAATATATTTGTTGCAGCTTTGTTTTTTGCGATCAATCCAGTTGCAGGACTTATATGGCTCGGAATTGCAGCTCTAGTCGGGATTACAAGGGTTGTTTTAAAAAGACATAGTCCTAAAGAAGTATTCATGGGAGCTCTTATCGCTTTTATCGTGTCTTTTATTTACCTATATTGCAATATACAATTTCAACATTAAGACTCTACTATGAAAATAAATCATTTTACTGCTGCAGAAGAAAACTTAATGAAGCTATTCTGGAAGCTGGAATCTTTTTATTTAAAAGATGTTATGGAACAGCATCCGGAACCCAAACCTCATCAGAATACGGTTTCTACTTACCTGAAAATATTGGTTGAAAAAGGTTACTTATCTACAGAAAAGGAAGGAAGAATTTTTAAATATACTGTTCTTGTTCCATTGGAAGAATACAGGAAATTTTTGTTGAGAGAACTTTCCCGTAATTTCTTTAATAATTCAGGAAAAGAAGTTTTAGACTTTTTATTTAATGAGAATCTGATCTCTCAAAATGATCTGAAAGGGTATTTTGATCTGAAAATAGAACTGAAGCCTGCAAAAGTAAAAGGACCCAAATTAGAATATGCAGAAGAAATTCTGAATCCTAAAAAAGATAAGAAGGGCAAAGAAAAGAAAAAGAAGAAGAAAAAAGATTAATTCCGAAAGTAAGACATAAAAAAAGCGGCTCCGAAAAGCCGCTTATATTTTTTTACCAACGGTTTCCACCGCCGTTACCTCCTCTGTTGTTTCCGTAACCACCACCGTTACCTCCACGGTTGTTTCCATAACCTCCACTTCTGTTGTTATCGAAACTTCTTCTTGGTTTTTCTTCTCTAGGCTTAGCTTCAGATACATTAAGGACTTTCCCGTTAAGTTCTTTTTGGTTAAGAGCTTCAATAGCTTGAGCTCCTTCTTCGTCACCCATTTCGATGAAACCGAAACCTCTAGAACGGCCAGTTTCTCTGTCTGTTACAATCTTAGCAGATGTTACATCGCCAAATTCAGCGAATAAGTCATGCAACTCATATTCTTTAGTTGCGTAATTGATGTTTGAAACAAAAATGTTCATTTTAAATAAAATTAAAAAATTAATAAAAATTTGGCATATAAAAGAAAAACAACATAAATTTAATGAACAAATATTGATTCCAAATATAAACGATTGCAAGTTACAATTAAAAATCACAAATCAAAGCTTTTTTATAATTAATTATCACTTAATATTGAATTTGTTAAATCTAATTCTTATAAAATAATATTTATCAGGCTTTTATTAGTAATTGAGAAAACAAATTATTGTTTTTTGATAACTATATGTTAATTCGCTGTAAATACAAGTTTTTAGCCCTAAATTTGTGCTGTAAATTATTAAAAATATGAACTACCATACGAGAAAATGGGTAAAACCCGAAGATTTAAATCCAAACCAGTCACTTTTCGGAGGAAGGCTATTACAGTGGATTGATGAAGAAGCCGCATTGTATGCCGTGATTCAGCTGGAAAATAAAAAAGTAGTTACAAAATTCATATCAGAAATCAACTTTGTGAGCTCAGCAAAACAAGGTGATATTATAGAAATTGGTATTGAAGTTTCAGCTTTCGGCTCTACCTCTCTTACCTTAAGATGTGAAGTACGAAATAAAATGACGCATCAAACCATTATTACTGTTGACCGAATTGTAATGGTGAATTTAGACGAGGACGGAAATCCCGCTCCACACGGAAAAACAAAAGTTGAATTCGTAAAAGACAGATTGCTAAACAATCAGGATCAGCAATGAAGATTTTCATAAAAAATATGGTTTGTGGCAGGTGTATTTCTGCGGTTACCAGTATTTTCAATGAAGCTCAGGTGAAAATTAAGTCCATTAATCTTGGTGAAGTGGAGACAGAATCTGATGTTTCGGAACAGGATCTTGAGAATATAGAAAAACATCTTTCAGAAACAGGTTTTGAAAGAATAAAAGACTCAGCTCATCAGCTTATTGAAAAGATTAAAAACCTGATCATTACAAAAATCAGTGAGCTTGATATTGATGAAAATTTTCTCCTTTCCGAGTTTTTAACATCAAAAATCCATAAAGATTACAGTTCTCTTTCAAAAACTTTTTCTCAAAATGAGAATGTTACATTAGAGCAGTTCTTTATTCTTCAAAAAATTGAAAAAGTGAAAGAATTACTTTTATACAATGAATTTACATTGACGGAAATAGCTGGAAAGCTCGGTTATAAAAGTGTGCAGCACCTGTCATCACAATTCAGAAACAGTTCAGGATTCACTCCTACAGAATTCAAAAAGCTGAAAGTTCACAACCGAAAACCGCTGGATCTTATCTGAAAATAAAAAAACATTAGAGTTTTGATTATAAATGAATTTCAAAACTCTAATTTCTCTTCCAAATTCTATAAACATTATCCTTAAATTTATAACAACCTTTCTGCTGCATGTTGGAAATTTGTACTATAAATAAAGGATCATGGAAAAACAATATAAAATACTCGGAATGACCTGCTCCGGTTGCCAGAAAAAGATTTCTGAAAAACTGAACAGTATTGAAGATGTAAAAGCTGATGTTAACCTAGAAACGAATACGGTTACCATCACTTCCGGAAAAGATATTGAATTAAATACCTTAAATAGGGCATTGGAAGAAATAGGAAACTACAAATTAGACGATCCGGATAATCCCGAAAAAGCTTTTGTCAAACCACAAGACAGAGTTTCTCCCTCATCAGTTTATTATTGTCCCATGGAATGTGAAGGGGATAAAGTTTATTTCCAGCAGGGGAAAAGATGTCCGGTTTGTAATATGTATCTGGTTCCTATCGAAGAAAAGTTAGCAAAAGATCCTAATCATAAGCCTACCTACTCTTCTACTCATTTACCTGAAAATTTTAAAGATAATATCGGAAAATATTATTGTCCTATGTTCTGCGAAGGAGATAAGATGTATAATGAGAAAGACGATTGTCCTGTTTGTCATATGCATTTGGAAGAAATTACGGATGATTTGGTAAAAAATGCAGAAACTCATTCGCATCACCATACCCATGATCATCATCATCATCATCATCAAGCTCCGAAGGTTACAGATGAAATGGCAGGTAAATATTACTGCCCGATGTACTGTGAGGGAGATAAAGTATACGATACTAATGTAGGCTGTCCGGTCTGTGGTATGGATTTGGTGAAATATCCCGAAAAAAAAGCGGCAAAATATACCTGCCCGATGCATCCCGAAATCATAAGAGATGAACCCGGGAGCTGTCCTATTTGTGGAATGGACTTAGTAAGAATGCCTGATACAAATGACGATGAGGAAGATGAAACATATACCATTCTGAAAAGAAAATTCATTATTTCTTTAGCCTTTACTATTCCTGTTTTTATACTTTCGATGGGTGGAATGTTTATTGATTTCCCCTTTTCACATCAAGTTCAGGGTGTTATTGAGCTTATTTTAACCCTTCCTGTCCTGTTGTATTCAGGTTGGTTTTTGATGAAAAGAGGCTGGGTTTCTTTTAAAACCTGGAATTTGAATATGTTCAGCTTAATTGCTTTGGGGGTTGCCGCAGCATTTATTTTCAGTATTGTCGCTTTGGCCTTTCCGAATATGATTCCTCATGAAATTCGGGGTCACAATCATGGAGTACCCTTATATTTTGAAGCGGTATGTGTTATTTTAACATTGGTGATCTTAGGACAACTTATGGAAGCTGCCGCTCATAAAAAAACAGGGAACGCCATTCGTGAACTGATGAATCTTTCACCGGATGAAGCTAATCTTATCGTAAACGGAGAAGAAAAGAAAGTGCTGCTTTCACAGGTGAAAATCGGAGATTTATTAAAAGTAAAGCCTGGAGAAAAAATTCCTGTCGACGGAAAAATAACGGAAGGGAGTTCTTATATAGATGAGAGTATGATCACGGGAGAGCCTATTCCTGTTGAAAAAAGCATTAATGATAAAGTATCTTCAGGAACCATCAACGGCAACCAGGTTTTCATTATGAAAGCTGAAAAAGTGGGCGATGAAACTCTACTTTCACAGATCATTAAAATGGTGAATGAAGCCAGCCGAAGTAAAGCTCCGATTCAAAAACTGACAGATAAAGTTTCAAAAGTTTTTGTTCCTGCTGTTATTTTAATTGCGGTTTTAACATTCATTCTATGGCAGTTTTTCGGACCGGAAGGTAAAAGAAGTCTGTTTGCTTTTGTGAATGCTGTAGCTGTTTTAATTGTTGCCTGTCCTTGTGCGTTAGGTTTGGCTACTCCTATGTCTTTAATGGTGGGAATCGGGAAAGGTGCTAAAAACGGAATTCTTATAAAAAATGCAGAAGCACTTGAAGAAATGAATAAGGTAAATGTTCTAATTACTGATAAAACAGGCACTTTAACAGAAGGAAAACCATCTGTAAAATATATTGAAACTCTTAATGCAGATAAAAATTCAATCCTGAAACTGGCGTATTCATTAAACCAGAATTCTGAACATCCTCTATCAAATGCGGTAATTAAAAAAGCAAAAGATGAAAATATCTCTCCTGAAAAAGTAGAAAAATTTGAAAATGTTTCAGGAAAAGGGGTGAAAGGAATTATTAATGGGAAAACTGTTTATTTGGGGAATGAAAGCTTATTAACTTCCAGTCAAATATCAGTTCCAGAAAACTTAAAACAAAAAGCTATTGAAATACAGTCAAAAGCTCATACCATCTCTTATATTGCTCAGGAAAATCAGGCTTTAGGGTTTATTAGTTTTACAGATAAGATTAAAGAAAGTTCTAAAAAAGCAGTTCAGCAGTTATTAAGCGAGGGTGTAGATGTAATGATGATGACCGGAGATAATGAACATACTGCAAAAGCGGTTGCTGCAGAGCTGGGCATTAAACATTTTAAAGCCAACTGTCATCCTGAAGATAAATTGAATGAAGTCAAAAAACTTCAGCAGCAAGGTAAAATCGTTGCCATGACCGGTGACGGTATCAATGACTCTCCTGCTCTGGCTCAAGCTAATATCGGAATTGCGATGGGGACAGGAACCGATGTCGCTATCGAAAGCGCAGAAATAACTTTGTTAAAAGGTGATATCTTAGGGGTTGCCAAAGCAAAATTACTCAGTGAAAAACTATTGAGAAACATTAAGGAGAATTTGTTTTTTGCTTTTATTTATAACGTGTTAGGTGTTCCAATTGCGGCAGGATTATTGTATCCTTTTTTTGGAATTCTTTTATCACCAATGATTGCAGCCGCAGCGATGAGCTTCAGTTCACTATCGGTGATTTTGAATTCACTCCGGTTGAATTCGGTCGACTTAGATATTAAATAAACATGAAGAAAGAAAGTCTTTATATTGGTTGCTCAGGCTTTTACAATAATGATTGGAAAGGATCATTATACCCTGAAGATGCAAAAAGTAAAGACTTTCTTTCTTTATATTGCCAAAAATTCAACTGTGTAGAAATCAATTCAACATTTTACAGGAATCCAACAGCTAAAACCCTTCTGAAATGGAGAAATGAAACTCCTGAAGATTTTAAGTTTTTTATTAAAATTCCGAAAATAATTTCTCACGAAAAACGCCTGAAAGACTGTAAAGAGGATATTACAGCATTTTGTACTCATATTCAGGATCACTTAAAAGAAAAGCTTTCCGGCTTTCTCTACCAGTTCCCTCCTTCTTTCAAAAATACACAGGAAAATATTGATCTCATCCTTAACAATATCAATCTTGTCTGTTTGAATGTTATTGAATTCCGTCATGAGTCTTGGTGGAACAATGAGATTTTTAAAATTCTAAAAGATCATAATATCATTTTTTCCGGAGTAAGTTTCCCGGGAAATCTACCTGAAGAGATTATCATTAATCATCCTGAAATTCTATATTACAGACTTCATGGGAAACCTGTCCTTTACAAATCCGAATATAGTTTAGAATTCCTTAAAGATCTTGCTGAAAATATTGTAAATATGAAAAAGAAAACATTTATCTTTTTCAATAATACATGGGGAACAGCGGCCATTAATAACGCTTTATATTTAAAAGAATTACTTGAGTAAAATTAAGTTATTAAAATATCCTTAAAAAACAGAATTTAATCAAAATTCGGCACATAATTTGTTAAGAATAATTTTGAAAAATTAACTCTTTTTAACAATTTAAATTCCTTTTTGATTTTATGAAAAAAACTTTTGCGGAAAAGTCTAGAAACAAGACTTTTCTTGGGATGTTTGCATTGGTGAGTGCAACTTCAATTTTATTCCATGGTTGCAACCGTAAAAACGACAAGAAAGAATCAGAAAAACTGATTTCACAGGAACATCCCGTCGCAAAAACAGTTCCTAAAATTGATGATGAAGACGTAGCCTCCGACAAAAGAGTAATCTATCTTACCTTTGATGATGGTCCGAATCAAGGAACAAAAAATCTTCTGAAAATCCTGAACAAAAGAAATGTTTGCGCAACCGCTTTTATAGTTGGAAAACATGTATATGGGAGCAAAACACAGAAAAATGATTTTGAGCTCCTGAAAAAAGACCCGCTGATAGAGCTTGCAAATCACAGCTTTACACATGCCAATAATAAATATACCGATTTTTATAAAAATCCGGCAGGTGTTGTTCATGATTTTGATACAGCTAAAGACAGCTTAAAATTATACGATAAAATAGCCAGAACACCAGGAAGGAATATTTGGAGACTTAATCATACGAATGTAACCGATCTTAAAAGTTCTACGGAAGCTGCCAATAAACTTAAAGAAGCCGGCTATAAAGTAATTGGTTGGGATCTGGAATGGAAACCCGGTCAGAAAATGGCGCTGAAAGGCAATCATGAAGCTATGCTGAAAAAAGTGGACAGTATTTTTTTCAATGACCTGGAAAAGACTTCAAGACATCTTGTTTTTCTTACTCATGATCAGTATCTAACAGATGCTGATTCTATCAATGAACTTGATTTGTTTATTGAAAAGCTCCAGAAAAGCAATCGATTTGTTTTCAGAAAAATTTCGGAATATCCTAAGATTAATGAAGTGTTGAATTAATATAAATATTCTTGGTTGTCTGCCATTCTGACGAAGGAAGGATCTCAGCTTTATTCAAAATAGATTCTTCATTGCTATTAGTTTCGTTCAGAATGACAGACAATCATTTTTTTGACTTTTTTATTCGTTAAACTGATTCTAAAATTTATAAATTAATTCGTTTTTTGCTTTTAAAATTCAGAAATTTGCAATCATGAGCATTCAGGAATATTATAATACAATAAAAAGCCAGCTTCCGGCACATGTACAGTTGGTTGCTGTATCCAAAACACATCCGGTTTCAGCAATTCAGGAAGTCTACGATTTAGGTCAAAGAGTCTTTGGTGAGAATAAAGTTCAGGAAGTAATGGAAAAATATCCGCTTCTTCCTAAAGATATTCAATGGCATCTGATCGGGCATCTGCAAACCAATAAGGTAAAATATATTGCCGAGTTTATAGATACAATCCAAAGTGTTGATTCTGAAAAATTAATGTTAGAAATCAACAAAGAGGCAGCAAAGTACGATAGAAAAATTAAAGTTTTACTTCAGGTAAAAATTGCTGAAGAAGAAAGCAAATTTGGATTAGAAACTAATGAAGCCAGAGCTTTATTCCAAAAATATACCGACGGAGCATTTTCAAATATAAAAATTACAGGATTAATGGGAATGGCAACATTCACCGATGATGAACAGCAGATCAGAAAAGAATTTTCAATATTAAAAAGTCTTTTTGATGAGCTGGATAAGCAAAAATCTTTACAAACATTATCAATGGGAATGAGTGATGACTTCCCTATTGCGATAGAATGTGGCGCTAATTCGGTAAGAGTCGGTTCTGCCATTTTCGGAAGAAGAGATTATACAAAATAGATCATTTAGGTATGGTTTTTGCTAATAATTCAATCAAAAATTTCTAAATTTGCAACTATGCAAAAAATCCTTATCGTAGAAGACGAAAAAGCAATATCGGGAGTTCTTCACAGTATCCTCTCAGATGAACTTACTGATTATGAATTTGTAATCGCTGAAGATGGCCTTGAAGGCTATAAACAGGTAGAGAAAGAAGACTTTGCATTGGTAATTTCTGACATCAAAATGCCCAAACTTTCGGGAACTGAGCTTTTAAAGCAAAGTTTAGCACTAAAGCCTGAAACTACTTTCATTATGATTTCAGGGCACGCAGATATTGATTCTGCAGTTTCCTGTTTAAAGGAGGGTGCTTATGATTTTATTTCCAAGCCTATAGACATCAACAGACTGATTACAAGCGTTAAAAATGCTTTAACGAAAGAGTCTCTGAAGAAAGAAAATAAAAACCTTCAAACCGAAAATAAAACGCTTAAGAAAAAAGTAAGCAAAAAATATCAAATGATCGGCCAGTCTGCAGAATTACAGAAGATTCAGGACATGATTGATAAAGTTGCTGTTTCTGATGCCAGAGTTTTAATCACAGGTCCCAACGGGGCCGGAAAAGAGCTTGTAGCGCATGCTATTCACAATCAAAGTGAGAGAGCAAAAGGCCCGATGATTGAAGTAAACTGTGCTGCCATTCCTTCTGAACTTATAGAGTCTGAGCTTTTTGGCCACGTAAAGGGATCTTTTACAGGGGCTATCAAGGATAAACAAGGAAAATTTGAACAGGCTAATGGAGGTACTATTTTCCTGGATGAAATTGGTGATATGAGCCTTATTGCTCAGGCAAAAGTATTGAGAGCATTACAGGAAAGCAAAGTTTCTCCTGTAGGAAGTGACAAAGAAATAAAAGTTGATGTAAGAGTATTGGCAGCAACCAATAAAAATATGCAGAAGGAAATAGAAGCAGGAAGATTCAGAGAAGACCTTTACCACAGACTTTCTGTGATCGAAATTTATGTACCGCCATTAGATGAAAGAAAAGAAGACATCAAATTACTGGTTGAACATTTCTCAGGAATGATCGCCGATGAGCACGGTACCGCAACAAAAAAATTCGATGATAAAGCGATTGAAGCCCTAAAAGCGCTTTCATGGACAGGAAACATCAGAGAATTAAGAAATGTTGTAGAAAGGTTAATTATTTTAGGTGGAAGCACTGTGTCTGCCGAAGACGTTGCAAGTTTTGTAAGGAAATAATGTAGATTATTACTTAATATAAATTATAAAAATTGCAGTATCATTTGTTACTGCAATTTTTTTTTGAACTCAAACTACAAACTATATGAATTTTAAATTATGAGCTTTTTAAATAAAAAATATACGAAAGAAACTTTAGCACTTGCCTTACCCGTAATGTTGACCCAGGTAGGACAGGTCTCGGTCAATTTATTTGACAACATCATTGTAGGAAAACTATTGGGAGCAGATGCATTAGCTTCCGTATCTTTAGGAAATGCGGTTTTTTTCTCCATGTTTGTTCTGGCATTGGGGTTTTCATTTGCAATTCCTCCATTGGTTTCCGAAGCCCATTCACAGCATGATCATAAGACTATCAATTCGGTTTTCAGCCATGGCTTTGTTATTAATATGTCTGTGGGGATTATTTTAATGGGAATTTTGTTTTTGGGAATGCCACTACTCTATCATTCTGGGCAACCTGCTAAAATTATTCCTGATACAGTAGATTTCTTAACGATTATGGCGATCAGTATTGTTCCGTTTATGGCGTTTCAGACCTTAAGAGAGGTTTCTGAAGGTTTATCCTATACCATCGGAGTAACAAAGGCTACTATTATTGCCAATGTCATTAATATTGTTCTTAATTACGTTTTTATCAAAGGGCTTTGGATATTTCCGGAGATGGGAGTAAAAGGATCTGCACTGGCAAGTTTAATTGCCCGTATTTTTATGGTGGTATTTCTTTATATTGTCTTGTTGAAAGAACCTAAAACAAAGCAGTATATTAAAGCCTTTTCTTTAAAAGTTGAAGTTTTTTCAAAGAAAATGTTTGATAAAATGGTGAGATTGGGACTTCCTACTGCACTTCAGATGTTTTTTGAAGTTACTGCTTTTGCAGGAGCAGCCTTTATATGCGGATTGATTTCGGCACATGATATTGCTTCTCATCAGATTGCTTTGAGCATGGCTTCATTTACTTTTAACTTATGTGTAGGGTTTAGTGTTGCCTCCACGGTAATGATCGGGAGAAAGCTGGGTGAACAGAACTATGTAGAGCTAAGGAAAGTCGGGATCAATAACCTGAAAATAGCTTTTATTTTCATGTGTATTTGTGGGATCGTCTTTATCTTAGGCAGAAATATTCTTCCTACTTTTTTTACTAAAAAGGAAGAGATTGAAGTGATTAGTCTGGCTTCGAAACTTATGATTATTGCAGCATTATTTCAATTGTCAGATGGAATTCAGGTAACTGCATTAGGAACACTGAGAGGGTTACAGGATGTAAAAATACCTTCTATATACACATTTATTGCGTATTGGCTGATTACAATTCCTTTGGGGTATTTTCTTTGTGTGACCTTAAAAATGGGAGCATTCGGAATGTGGATCGCTTTAGGATTAGGACTTACTATTTCAGCATTGTTTCTCGTAAAACGATTCCTAAATATGTCTGCAAAAAAAATAAAATTAAATCCATAAAAATAATAAACGGTCCTTTTAAGGATCGTTTTTAATTAAAACCCATTATTATTCAGAGGATTAAAAAATACTACGAAAGATTAGTAGTTGTTGATGAATCAAAATTATTTTGTTAATGGCGATCAATAAAGGAAAGTTTAAATTTTAAAAATCAATATTTATTGAATTAATTGGAAATATTGTATGATTTTCACCGAGGTTTAGATTAATTTTACAGAAATTATTTACAAGTATTTAAATGAAATCTAAAATTATTTCTGCACTACTTATTTTAAGTATTTCAAAAGTTTATTCTCAGAAAAACAATTACATTTTTACAAGTGATATTGACCATTATTGGGAAGCATACGACCAAATCAAAAAAACTGATGACAACAATAAAAAACATCAATTAATCAATACTTTATACATAGATAAAGCTTCTGACGGTTTAAAATCTTTCATGAAAAAGAGAGACCTTACCGACAGTCTCTTTGTTAAAAATATTGAAAAATTGCCTAAATTCTGGAGTTCAATACGAAATTCAACCCTACAGATAAATGGCGAGCAAAAAAAGATTGAAAAGCACATCAGAAAGCTCAAGAAAATTTATCCTGAACTCAAGCCTGCCAACATTTATTTTATCATTGGAGGATTAACATCAGGCGGAACAACCAATTCTGATATGGTATTAATCGGTTCTGAAATTTTAGTTGGTAATCCTAATACGGATACTTCTGAATTAAGTTCTGCTTGGCTTAAAAATACTTTTAAGCATAGGAAATATTTAGATGTTGTTTTTCTTACTGTACATGAATACGTTCATACAAATCAGAAAGACGGCTATGTGAATCTTTTAGGACATTCAATAAGAGAGGGGTCGTGTGATTTTATTGCTGAACTTGTTTTGGGAAAGCCTATTAAAACATCTTATATTGAATACGGAAAATCGAATTTATCTAAGGTAAAAGAAGATTTTAAAGCTGAAATGTATTCTAACCGTAGTGATAAATGGCTTTATAATGGTAAAATATCGGAAAATCCTGATTTGGGGTATTTTATAGGGTATGAAATTTCAAAATCATATTATCAAAATCATCCCGATAAAAAACAGGCAGTAAAAGATATTATTGAATTAGATTTTGGCAGTGAAAAAGCCATTGATGAATTTGTGGAAAAGTCTAAATTCTTTGGCAATACAATCAATAAAGGCGAAATTATCAAAAAATACGAGGCGAATATGCCAAAGGTTGTAAAAATTGAGCCTTTTGATAATCAGAGCAAAAATGTAGATCCTGAAATTAAGCAAATTAAGATTACTTTTTCGAAGAAAATGAAAAATGTTTCTTTAAACTTTTCAAAGAATGGTAAAGAACATTTTCCGCTTCAGAAAGAACTTGGTTTTGAAAATGATAAAACCACACTTATTCTGGAAACCGTTGCTCTTAAACCGAATACAACATATGATTTTTATATCACCAATCGAAATACTGAGTCTGAAGACGGATATCAATTTGGAACTGCTGAATATAAAATAGAATTTACAACGCGACCTTAAGATTTATATATTTTTTTAAAAAGATTTTAGCAATTTTAAAGCTGAATTCCACCGTGACCTAAATAAGTTAAGAGCGCATCTTACAAATCTTCAAAGCTGGTGTTTGCATCAGCTTTTATTTTTGAATTAATTTTTCCATTATTCTAATCACTAATCCTTTTTCCTAATATTTTCAACGTTCGTTCTACTCCATCCAATACAGCTACATTAGGAAGTGTTCCCCAATCTTCAAAGCCAAAATGTCGGAATAATTTTAAACTCGGCTCATTATGCAGGAAAATAAAGCCTAACAAAGTTTTAACTCCCAATTTTCCGGCATTATCAATACAATGTTGAAGAACTTTCTTACCAAAGCCTTTTCCTCTGCTGCTTTCATCCATATAAATGCTTATTTCCACAGTTCCGTTGTAAGCAGGTCTTCCATAAAATGAAGAAAAGCTTACCCAGCCCACCACATTATTTTTATCATCTTCAATCATCCATAGAGGCCTTTTTTCAGGAGAATGTTCATAAAACCACTTATAACGGCTTTCTACAGAAATCTCTTCCGTATCTGCTGTCACCATTCTGGATGCAATCGTTGAATTATAGATGTCTACGATTCTTGGTAAATCTTCAATGGCTGCATTTCTGAACGTTAATTCTTCCATTCTACGATCCTTTTTTGCAAAGATACGCGAAGATTTGAGTTCTATTGCAGCCAATTATTCATCGCGTTCTTTCTCCTTTAATTCTTTAAAAGCCCTGTTTAAACTTCTTACAGTAATTCCCAGATAAGCCGCCATATCCTCTTTTGAAATTTTCATTTCTTTGGACTTTACTTCGAGAAGTTGGGACAGAGTATGTTCTGTAGTATGCAACTGCTGGTAAGAAGCTCTGCTTGATGTATTGAAGATGCGGTCTGCAAAAACATCAAGTAATAAATTATTCAGCGTCAGATCATTTTTAATTAAAGACTGGAAATATGGAATCGTCATCGAATAGACGGTAACTTCTGTAATGGCTTCAATACTGCAAAGACAGGGAACGTTTTTAATAACCTCTATTTCCCCAATAATTTCTCCTTTTCCCAAAAATTCTACAATGTATTCCTTATCGTTTTCTTCAACAAAAAAACATTTCGTAATTCCACTTTTGATAAGCATTATTTTAGTGGAAACTTCATTTTGCGTTAAGATCTTTTCTCCTTTTTCAAAAGACTTTAACACAATCTTATCTTTATGATCCTGATTCTCATAAAGCTTTTCTAAATAATCTAAAAAGGGTTGGTTGGTACGTAACATATTTTGCCGGGACAAATGTCCTTTTCTGTTTTGTTTTTTATACTGATTTTTGTGAGCGAAAATTACAAAAACTAAAGTAAACTAAATATGAATAATAATATAACTGTTATTGCTTTTGATGCAGATGATACTCTTTGGATCAACGAGCCCTATTTTCAGGAGGCTGAAAAGGAATTTTGCATCTTATTGGAAGACTATCTTCCACAACATTCCGTTTCCCAGGAATTATTGAAAACAGAAATGAATAATCTTCATTTATACGGATATGGGGTAAAAGGATTTATGCTGTGCATGATTGAAACGGTAAGCAAAGTTTCTAATGGTACAGCTCCTTTATCACTGATTAATAAAACGATTGAGATCGGTCACAAACTTCTTCAAAAACCCATTGAGCTTTTAGATGGAGTTACTGAAACTTTAGAACATTTAAAAGGTAATTACAGATTGGTTGTTGCCACAAAAGGAGATTTACTGGATCAGGAACGTAAGTTAAAGAAATCAGGGTTACAAGAGTATTTTCATCATATTGAAATTATGAGCGATAAAAAAGAAAGTGATTATCAAAAGCTTTTGAAACATCTCGATTGTAAACCTGAAAACTTTTTAATGCTCGGGAATTCTATTAAATCTGATATTTTGCCCGTTTTAGAAATTGGAGGATCTGCCGCTCATATTCCGTATCACGTAACCTGGGTGCATGAACAGCATGATCTTAATATAGAACATTCCAATTTTATGGAACTGGAAAAGCTTAATGATATTTTGGATTATTTATAAAAAAACTCGCTCAAAAAGAACGAGTTTTTTATTATGATTTATATTATTTCTTCAGACATTTTTCCAAGAACTGATCCTGTTCCCAAAGCAAATGTAAAATATTTTCTTTGGCAGCATATCCGTGAGCTTCTTTTGGAAGAAGAACCATCTTTACAGGAGCTCCCAAATTTTTCAGTGCCTGGAAATATCTTTCCGTTTGCAAAGTAAAAGTTCCGGGATTGTTATCTGCATCCCCATGAACCAACAATAATGGCGTTTTCATTTTATCGGCATTCATAAATGGAGACATAGCATTGTATATTTCAGGAATATCCCAGTAATTTCTTTGCTCGCTTTGGAACCCAAATGGAGTGAGTGTTCTGTTATAGGCTCCACTTCTTGCGATTCCGCAGGCATAATCTTTAGAATGGGTCAAAAGATTGGCTGTCATAAATGCACCATAAGAATGACCTCCTACTGCCACTTTATTTCTGTCAATATATCCTAACTTATCTACTGCGTCTATTGCTGCCCTTCCATTCGCTACCAATTGAGGAATGAAGGTGTCATTCGGTTCTGTTTTGCCTTCTCCGATAATCGGGAAAGCGGCATCGTCCAACACAGCATATCCTTTTGTGGTCCAATACACAAACGAGCCGTAATATGGGAAAGTAAAGTCATTCGGGTTTTGCGTGCTCTGTCCTGCTGTGTTTTTGTCTTTATATTCTGTAGGATACGCCCAAATCAATAAAGGAAGTTTTTCTTTCTTAGCTTTTCTGTCATAATTTGCGGGCAAATAAAGCGTTCCTGAAAGGGTCACACCGTCATTTCTCTTATAGGTAATCACTTCCTTATAGACATCTTTTATGCTTTCAAAAGGATTGGCAAAGTTGGTTACCGATTCTGTTTTATTAGATTTGATATTACGTCTAAAATAGTTCGGATATTGACTCGCGGATTGTTGTACCGTAAGGATTTCACCTTTGGACGGGTTCAAGATATCAACTATTTCTTCTTTTTCATTCTTTAGATTGGAAGTATATAATCGTTTTTTCTGCAAAGTTTTAATATCCATTTCATCAATGAAGGGATGCTGTCCGTCTTTTGTAAAGCCGGCTCCAATTAAATAGGCTTTACCGCCTTTTAAGTCCAGAACTGTCCTTCCAAATTGATTTTTAGTGGTGTTAAAATTCCCCGGATCACTGTAAACATCCTGATAATTTCGGTCATCAATCACTTTAGATTCATTGGTATTAAGATCTACCAAGAAAGATTTGGTATTTCTGGTATCGTACCAAGATTCATGAACAATTGCATAATGATCATTCGTCCAGCTTACATCTTCATATCGTTGTTTTGTTTTGAAGAAAGACTTCGGAGCGGCACTGAATGGCGCTTCCCAAGTGAAAATTTCGTCTCTGTATTCTGCAGTTTTTGACTGATCTCCTCCATCCAAAGCTTCTGCATATACCAAAGTTGCAGGCATATCGCTTCTCCACCCCATATCTCTTTTTCCTGTTCTTACTGAAGAAAATCCTTTCGGCATAATTTCGTTCAATGGAGTTTCATTAACTATTTTAACCACATTTCCATTGCTATCATAAACCGTTGTAGTCATTGGAAACCTGCTTAAAGGAACGATATAAGAGAACGGTTTTTTAATCGTTGTTGTCATTAAGTAGTTCCCGTCCGGTGAAAAGCTCAATCCGGCGTACATATCTTTTTCTTTTATTTTATTCAGGTTTCCATTAAGGTCAACTTTATAAATATCCGAGGATGTAAGGATTTCAAAATTCTTTTCATCCTGAGGGTTTTTCAGAAGATCCTGATAGGTTCTGTTCTGAGAAACTTTTCCATCTGAAGTAGAAACAATGGGACCGGTTGGCAGATCTTTGCTGGAATCAATTAAAGTTCCCCTATTCTGTGGCAACGTTTTGATCAGTAGATACTGAGAATCTTTATACCAAACATATGGCGAACCTAAATTAGCATTCAGATTATCTGTTGTGATTTTTTTTGCAGTAGCTGTTTCCAGATCAACAATCCAAAGCTCTACTCCTTTGCCGGTTGTATTGGTAAAAGCAAATTTCTTTTCATCCGGAGAGAAAGAAGTATAAGCAATTTTAGCATTCGAAGGCAGGTTCTTTACCTGAATTTCATTTTTCTCAGCCGTTTTTCTTACTTTAAGGTTATTCAGATACGTAATACTGCTTGAAATATTGGTAACTGGATTAATTCTCAGTCCTCCCAATTTCATTTCCTGCTGGCTTAAATCTTCAAGAGTTTTATAAGTCGGACGGTAGGTGAAAACAATCCAGTCTTTTTTGCTGTTCATTAAAACACTTGGTGGTCTTTCATAATCAGCCAGTTTTAAAATTTCCGGTGAAGGTTTTTGATAGGTAATATTTTCCTGCGCATTATAGAAATTAAGAAACGCAAGAAGACAGATTGTTAGCTTTATCTTCATTATAATTTCATTTTTCACGAATTTAATGAATTTAATGAGATAAAAAAAGCAGGAAAGATTTCCTGCTTCTGCTATTTTTATACTAAAGATTACCAATCTGAAGACCTTTTTCTTTTTTCGATCATATAATCTACGGAGATTTTACCGGCTCCAAAAGAAATAATCAATAAATAGACAGAAAGATATAATAAGCTTAATTCTCTTTTCTCAAATAAATCTGCTCCGTGTACAATAAAAGCTGCAATGGCCATTGTAAAAATTAAAAAACCGGTAGCAAATCTTGTAAAAAGTCCTAAAATTATAAGAATGGAACAAACAAACTCTGCAAATACGGTTAAAATTAACGAAATTTTAGGTCCAAGTCCTATGAAGTCAAAAAACTTTATTTCGCCACCTTCCAACAATTGCTGAAGTTTGGGAAAACCATGAGATAGCATTGCAAAACCGATAAATATTCTTACAACTAATAAAACTAAGTCTACATAGATAGGAGTAGTTTTCGAGTTTGAGTAGCTCATTCAATATTAATTTAATTTAAAGATAATAAAAATCTTCTAATATAACGATGAATATTGAATTTTTAGTCTATCTGTATCCGAAGTTTTTAAGATCCCTGTCGTTTTTTCGCCAATCTTTTTTCACTTTTACAAAAAGATTCAGGTGGATTTTTTTGGCAAAGAACTTTTCAAGATCCAGCCTGGCTTCCGTTCCCACTTTTTTTATAGCTTCCCCTTTATGGCCGATGATAATCCCTTTCTGAGTATCCCTTTCTACATATATAATCGAATCAATGAAAATAATGCCTTCTTTTTCCTTGAACATTTCTGTGACCACTTCTACTGAGTATGGAATCTCTTTTTCATAATTCAAAAGAATTTTCTCTCTGATGGCTTCGTTTACAAAGAAACGCTCCGGTTTGTCTGTGTACATATCTTTATCATAATACGCAGGGTTTTCCGGCAGCATTGATTTTAATTTCGGAAGAATAACATCTGTATTAAAGGCATTCAATGCAGAAATAGGTAAGATTTCGGCTTTAGGAATTCTTTCATGCCATTCTGAAACCAGTTTTTCCAATCCTTCCTGATTGGTCTGGTCTACTTTATTTAATAATAATAGAACAGGCACTGGAATTTTATTCAGCTTATCAATTAAGAATTCTGAAGGTTCTGCTTTATCCGTTACATCAACAATAAAAAGGAAAACATCGGCATCCTGTAAAGAATCTTTCACAAAATCCATCATTTTTTCCTGTAAGCCATATTTAGGATCCAGAACTCCGGGAGTATCTGAAAATACGATCTGAAGGTCTTCTTCGTTATAAATTCCAAAAATTCTGTGACGTGTTGTCTGAGCCTTTTGGGTAACAATTGCCAGCTTCTCTCCCATTAACTGGTTGAGCAGTGTAGATTTTCCGGCATTGGGCTTTCCAACTATATTTACAAATCCTGCTTTGTGCATAAAAATTATATTACGGACTGCAAAGTTACTAAAACAAAACCGTCTTTCCCGATTAATAGAAAACTTCTCTGTAAAAACTGTTAAATAATTATTCTATTTCACCGAATCTTTATGAATGAGCTTGGCTTTAAAGGTAACTCTTTCACTATTTTTTTTATAACAGGTGATTTCATCATCAATCAATTTTATGATTGTTTTTGCCATATCTTTTAATGGTTGCTTAACGTAAGTAAGCTCGATCGGGAAAAGCTCATAAGCTTCTGCTTCATCAAAGGTAATCATCGAAAGATCTTCAGGCACTTTAATGTGATGTTTAATAAAATAGCTCATTCCAGCAATTCCAAGCTTATTACTTGTAAAGTAAACGGCTGTTCGCTTAGAAAGATCGAGCTGCTTTTCAAGAGCATTATGTATTTCTTCTTTTCTGTTCTCCATTCCTACCAAAACCTTTTTGTAGCTGATTCCGCTTTCCGGAAAATGTTTTTCAAAGCCGTATTGTCTGTCCAGAAGATGGGGAACCTCAGTATTGTATCCTACATAAAGGATTTCCTCAAAATTTTTAGCTTTCAGAAAATCAAAAACCTGCTCGGAGACTTCAAAATTATTCACCAGAACACCCGGTAAATGAATATCCTTAAGATAACGGTCAATGGTAACCACAGGATATTCATCTTTAATTAGTTTTTTCAGAGTATCATTAGAATCTATAATTGGAGCTACAATCATTCCGTCAACCTGGTGCTCAGCAAAAAGTTCCGTTAATTGTTTGAATTTTTCAGGGTTTTCATCGGAACTTCCGATAAGAAGAGTATATCCCAGTTTTATGGCTTCATCTTCAATGCATCGAGCCATTGTAGAATAAAATCCATTTGAAATATCGGCTAAAATTAGTCCTATCAGTTTGCTTCGGCTCATTTTTAAGCTTTTAGCAATTTTATTAGGAACATAATTGATAGAATCTGCAATTTCTAAGATTTTTTCTTTAGTTTGTTGGCTTATTCTACTGCCTTCTTTTTTATTAAGGACATAAGAAACTGTTGCAACAGAAACACCTGCGATTCTAGCGATATCTTTTATGGAAGCTCTTTTCATTATATAGTTTAAGGAAAAACAAAAATATTCGATTAAATTATTAATAAACAACAGGAATTTTCTTTGAGTATTTAATAAATAATTGTACTTTCGCAAATTTTAAAAACCTCTCCTTCCCCACAATTAAATACTTAATAAACACCTATTTACAAATATAATAAAAAATCATTATTTTGATAATAAGCCAGAAGGCGACATCCGTATTTTTAAAATGTCTAATTTACCTTAAACGTTTATCTTCAATTATTGTAAATATTTTTTTTAATTCTTTTTAAAAACTAATATTTTTGATGATATTGAAGTCCTTATTATGAATATTGATGAAATCCTAAACAACATCTATCCTCTTCCAGATTCTTCCCGGGAAAACTTAAAAAAAAATATTACAGAAGTCTCCCATTCAAAAGGAACCTGCTTAATGGAAGCGCAAAAAATCGTTCCCTATATTTATTTTGTTAAAAAGGGAATTGTACGTGCCTATGCATCTACTGAAGATAATAATGATATTACTTTTTGGTTCGGAAGTGAAGGAGAAACTGTTATTTCGATGAAAAGCTATGTGGAAGATAAGCCGGGATATGAAAATATAGAATCATTGGAGAATTGCGATTTATATAAGCTGGAAACCATTCGTTTAAAAGAGCTGTTTAACCAGGATATTCATATTGCCAACTGGGGAAGAAGATTTGCAGAAAAAGAACTAGTAAAAACTGAGGAGTTAATTATTTCCAGACAATTTAAAACGGCATTAGAACGCTATAAAGATCTTATGAGGGACAAGCCCCATCTTTTAAAACGTGTTCAACTTGGTTATATTGCTTCTTATCTCGGAATCACCCAGGTCAGTCTGAGCCGTATCCGGGCTGAAATCAAATAGGATTTTTAATAAAATGTAGCTTAAATTTATTTTGTTTTTTAACAAATGTAAAATGTAAACTCTGATGAAATCCTGAACTTTGCAGCAGAAAACAATGAAAATGAATTGGATTATTTTAATTATCGCAGGATTATTTGAAGTTGCATTTGCCTCATGTTTAGGTAAGGTAAAAGAAACAACAGGAACTCCCATGTATCTTTGGTTTACAGGATTTTTGATCACGATGACCATCAGTATGGTATTATTGATCAAAGCTTCACAAACTCTGCCTATTGGAACCGCATACGCTGTATGGACCGGAATTGGAGCTGTAGGAACCGCATTAATGGGGATTTTCTTTTTTAAAGACCCGGTAAGCTTCTGGAGGGTTTTCTTTATTGTTACCTTAATCGGCTCTGTGGTCGGACTGAAAGCAGTTTCTCATTAAATTTAAAGATGATTTTCCATAATTAAAGTAAAATACGACCGTTTTCAGTCTATGAAAGCGGTTTTTTATTGATCAGATGCATTTTTTATTCTAAATTTGATAAAATTATTAACCATGAAAAAAACTTTATTCCTTTTATTTTGCAGTATATTTTTATCTGCTCAAAACTCGGAGCTTTTTACCAATGATTGGTACATTTCACAGATTGTAACCAATGGACAGACGGTAACGACTCCTTCCATGGCAAATGCCCTTTCTCCATCAGCATTTATTCAAAATAACCCTAATTATTACTTTGCATCTAGATATTTTAATACCGCACAAATAAATATTACATTTTCCGCTACAGTAAATAGCTTCACTAAAATCGGCGGAGGCTGTACATTAGCCGATTATTGGGGAGTAAATATGACAGCCGTTCAGGAATATGACCAAAAAAACTGCGATTTTTATATAAGTTATGCTCTACCAGGAACAATTTATACTTATCAGATTTTAACTAACGGAACCTCAAAAACTCTTATTGTCACAAACCCTTCCGGAACTCAGGTATTTATAACAACTCTTTATTTTTAGGAATAAAAGAAACTACTCTTAAGAAAACATTTACCATCTACCCCAATCCTGTGAACGATTTTTTAATCATTGAAAATTTAGAAAAAAATTTAAAGGTTAAAATTTATGATATGTCTGGAAAGCTCCTGTTTGAAACATTATCTCCTGATAAAGCCTTAAAAGTAAATACGACCGATTTTCAAAAGGGACATTATATTTTAAGTGTGGAGAATTTCAAACCTGAATTGTTTATCAAGAAATAGATTTTCAGCTTCAGTCAATAAAAAGTGGCTTCAAAATTTGAAGCCGTTTTTTATTTTTTAGAAACTACAGGTAAGATTTCATTGTGTCTTAATCCGTATTTTTTAATTTCTTCTTCTGAGAATTTTTGAGAGTAAAAATTAGCTTCTACTACAAAACCAGCTTTTCGCAAGCGGTCAAAATAATCCATCCCGTACCAACGAACATGATCATATTGTCCGAAATGTTTCTGACGTTCTTTAGGATCTTTTATGGAGAAATCTTCATAGGTTTTTTCTAAAGAATTCTTCATCGGAACCTGTAAAATCCCCCATCCTCCCGGCCTTAAAACCCGGTATAATTCACTCATCGCTTTTGCATCATCTTCAATATGTTCCAGAACATGGTTACAGAAAATAACATCAAAGCTTTCATCAGCAAAAGGAAGGTCTAAAATGTCTGCCTTTACATCTACAATCGGAGAAAATAAATCTGCAGAAATATAATCCAGATTGGTCATTCTCTTGAACTTTCTTAAAAATTCCTGTTCAGGAGCAATATGCAAAACTTTGTAGTTCTTAGTAAAGAAATCTGTTTCGTTCTGAAGATACAGCCACATCTGGCGGTGTCTTTCTAAACTTAAAGTTCCCGGAGACAATGCATTTTCACGCTGTTTTCCATATCCGTAAGGAAGAAACTTACGGTAGGATTTGCCATCAATAGGATCATAAAACTTGTTTCCTTTAAAAAACTGATAAATAAGCGGACGTGCCCAAATACTCATTTTTATAAGTAAGGGACGCGGAATTTTATTTAATAAAAGCTTCGTTACTTTTTTCATTAAAAATCCAATTGGAATGGCTTTTCTTCATCACTTACAATACCTAAAGCATCATAAATATACTGGAACGTGGAAAGCAATACAGGTTTTCCGTTAATGACCGCCACGTCATGCTCAAAATGGGCAGAAGGCTGATTATCCAACGTTGTTACTGTCCAGCCATCATTATGGAATTTTACTTTTTCTGTTCCAAGGTTGATCATCGGTTCGATAGCAATGGTTAAACCGTCTTTGATTACTTTTCCGCTTCCCTGTCTTCCATAGTTCGGAACCTGTGGATCTTCATGCATTTGTCTTCCTACACCATGACCAACAAGCTCTCTTACCACGCCGTATCCTTCTTTTTCACAATGAGCCTGAATCGCGTGAGAAATATCCCCGATTCTTTTTCCTCTGATGCATTGCTCAATTCCTTTATAAAGGGATTCTTTAGCTACTTTAAGTAATTTTTTCGTTTCAGGTTTTACTTCACCGATCTCGAAAGTATAAGCGTGATCTCCTACGAAACCATTTAAAACAGCTCCACAGTCAACAGAAAGCACATCTCCTTCCTTAATTTCTTCTTTGCTGGGAAAACCATGAACCACCTGTTCGTTTGGTGAAATACATAGTGAATAAGGGAACCCCCCATATCCTAAGAATGCAGGTTCTGCACCGTGATCTTTAATAAAATCGTGCGCTAACTTATCTAAATACAAAGTGGTAATTCCCGGTTTGATTTCTTTGGCCAACATTCCTAATGTTCTTGAAACCAACTGGGCACTCTGCTTCATAAGACGTAGTTCGTCTATTGTTTTTAATTGAATCATTTTTATTTTAGCTGTTAGAGATTAGAAGTCAGAAGTTAGTTTTATTCTAAGCTTCCAATTCTAAAATTGTATTCGGATCATAAATTATAAATCATATTAGGCTAAACATTAAAAACTGATTTCTAATATATAGCTTCTAACTTCTATAATTCTACCAGAATAATCCTTTTTTCTTTTCCTTTTTTAGTTTTGAATACGCCAAGACCTCTTTGCCTTCTACACGGAACTCTATTCTTTCCTGAATGATGTTATAGATCTCTCCCCATCCCGGAAAACCACCTATATTTCTGTCATCAATAAACCAATCTGCATCTAGTTTTCTGGATTGTGTTTCCTGATCAAAAACCTCTCCTTCAAAACTGGAATTAACGGCATAAAATTCGATTCCGTTTTTTCTGCAAAATTCTACAGCCTCGTCCAAAGTCTTTCCGTGTCTGTATGTCCACAAAATAAGTCTGTACCCTTCAGCCTGAAGTTTTTTTAACGTTTCAAAAGCAAAAATTTTCGGTTTTCCAATCGCCGGATACGCATCATCTACAATCGTTCCGTCAAAATCAACCGCAATTTTTTTATTATTCATCATTTCGATTATGATTTAGATTTGCAAAGATAAGAAATAAAAAGAGTGCTAAAAAATACTTAGCACTCCTAACTTTATAATTAAATGAATATGGAACTAACTTTTCACCCAATTGAACTGGAATTGTAAGTCAGGTGTTGAAATTCTGTCTGTAATTTTCTGAAGTCTTGCAGGAAGTTTCATTAAGTATTCCTGGGCTTTTTCAGCTTTTTCATTAAGACCTTTTACATGTTCAATCTTCCATTCATCCAACAAATCTTTTAATATATTGATATAATCCTGTCCTGTGTACACCATGCATCTTTGGGCAGCATCTGAGAAATGTCCCCAAAGCTCTCCTGCTTTCTGACCAGACTGTCTCATCATGTGAGCAGGCATAACGATTTTTTTACGCATCATGTCTTCAAATGCCAAAATCATTTCAGAAGGATCAATTTCCAAAATTTTTGCAACGAAATGCTTATAAGCTTTTGCGTGTCTTGCTTCATCGGCTGCAATTACTCCACACATTTTAGCTAATTTTCCGTTCCCGGACTGTTTTGCCAATGTACCTACCCTTCTGTGAGAAATATTGGTTGCTGTTTCCTGAAAACTGGTATATACAAAATTTCTATACGGATCCATGCTTGTTCCTAAATCGAAGCCGTCATTAATAAGATATTGAGTAGTAATTTCTACTTCTCTCATATTCACTCTTCCACATAGATAAAGGTATTTACCTAAAAGATCTCCGTGTCTGTTTTCTTCAGCAGTCCATGCTCTTACCCAGTTTGCCCATCCGATTTCTTTTTCTTCCTGATCAATTCCGTCTACTCCCATTAACCAAGATTCGTATGATGGTAAAGCTTCTTCTGTGATACAGTCTCCAATTAATGTTACGAACAGATCGTAAGGCATTTCACGTGCAAAAGTCTGGATTTCTTCTAGGTCATGTTTAAAATCTTCACTTGAAGGATCCGGAAGGTAGTCTGATGGTTGCCAGATTTTTTCAATCGGCGTTAAAAATTTATCCAGAAAAGAACTTACTTCTTTTCCCAAAATTCCCATGACTTCTTTCCTTACAAGCGTTTGATACATTATATGAATTTAAATTTAATTTACAAAGATATGATATTATTTATTATTTAAGACATAATATTATGTTAACTCTTTCTGATATTAATCATAAAAAATGCCATTATTAAAGCAATAACGGCATTTTTTTGATAATATTATTATTCTTAGCTTACTAAAATATCTCCCGTCATAGTTTCCGGAGCATCTATTCCCATTACTTTTAAAATAGTCGGGGCCACATCTCCTAATTTTCCGGGTTTCAGATTCCAGGTATGGTCTTTATCCATTACGATAAACGGAACAAGGTTAGTAGAATGCTGTGTATTTGGAGTTCCATCCGGGTTAATCATTACATCAGAGTTCCCGTGGTCAGCCAAAATAAAAACGGCATAACCATTTTCATAAGCCGCTGTAGCTACTTTTTCGATACAAGAATCTACAACTTCCGCTGCTTTTACTGCTGCCGAAAAAACTCCGGTATGACCTACCATATCTGTGTTTGCAAAATTTAAGCATACAAAATCGGCAGTTCCGTTTTCCAGTTCAGGAACGATAGCATTGGTAATATCATAAGCAGACATTTCCGGTTTTAGATCATAAGTAGGAACATCTTTCGGACTCGGACAAAGTAATCTTCTTTCTCCTACAAACTCTTCTTCACGCCCTCCTGAGAAAAAGAAGGTAACGTGAGGATATTTTTCAGTTTCAGCGATTCTGATCTGTGTTTTATGATTTCTTTCCAAAACTTCTCCCATAGTGTCATGTAAAACCTCTTCATCGAAAACAACGTGTACATTCTGGAAAGTCTTATCATAATTCGTTAATGTAATATAATAAAGATTAAGTTTTCTCATGAAATATTCCGGGAAATCCTTTTGAGAAAGCACTTCTGTAATTTCACGACCTCTGTCTGTACGGAAATTGAAACAGATTACCACATCATTATCAATAATTTTAGCAACCGGAACTACATTTCCTGTTTCCGTTGTATTGACCAGAATAATAGGTTTAATAAACTCATCCGTTACATTATTATCATACGATTTCTGAATCGAAGCCAAAGCATCTGTAGATTGTTCTCCAACTCCTTCTACCAATGCATCATAAGCCAGTTTTACACGTTCCCATCTTTTATCTCTGTCCATGGCGTAATATCTTCCGACAACGGTTGCAAGTTTTCCTGTAGTAGACTCCATATGATGCTGAAGTTCTTCAATAAAACCTTTTCCGGAATGCGGATCGCAGTCACGTCCGTCTGTAAAAGCATGAACGAAAACATTTTCATTCAATCCAGATTCATGAGCTGCTGTTAAAAGACCTTTAAGGTGATTGATATGTGAATGTACTCCTCCATTGGAAACTAATCCGATAAAGTGTACTTTTTTATTCTCTTTTTTAGCGTATTCAAAGGCATCCTGAATGATTTTTTCCTGTCCCAGAGTTCCGTTTTCAACCGCCATGTTCAGTTTTACCAGGTTTTGATAAACGACTCTTCCTGCTCCCAGATTCATGTGACCCACTTCAGAGTTCCCCATTTGTCCCGCCGGTAGACCTACCGCCAAACCACTCGCTTCAAGCGTTGTATGAGGGTAATTTTTAAGACAGTTATCTATAAATGGTGTGTTTGCTTTATCAATTGCTGAAACGTCCGGATTCATTCCCAATCCCCATCCGTCAAGGATTGCCAATATTGCTTTTTTCGACATTATGTAAACTTTTGTAGTACAAATTTATTTATTTTGAAATGAATGGAAGAATTTAAAAAGATCTATTTATCTTTTTCACTCTTATTCATACTATGAAAACTCGAGAAATAAACTTTCTTTTTATATTTTAGCAAAAGTCTTAATTATTAATTTAATTTTTAAATTATGCTAACAGAAAATTTACAAAAAAAATATAACCTAATTAAAGAGTATGCAGAAGGTGGTCAATCAGTAACTTTTTTAGTTGAAAAAGATAGTATAAAGTATATTATTAAAATACCAAAATCTGTATCACTTTCAAAAGAAAGACGATTTAGATTAGAAAGAGAAATTAAAGCACTAGAATTGATGAACGGATTTGGTGTTCCAAAACTTCATGATTACTCCAGTGAAGAAGAGGTATACATAGTAATGGATTTTATTTCAGGGCTAACATTAAACGAATTTGTTGAAAAAAACACTCTTGATCTAAAAACCAGTGTTTTAATAGTTACATCATTATGTGAAATAATAGAAGAAGCTCATAAGATCGGACTATATCACAGAGACCTTAAACCAGACAATATAATTATAGAAAATACTACTAATCGTCCTTTTATAATTGATTTTGGAATATGTTGGTTAGATGACAATTCTTCTTTCAAAACAAAAAAGGGAATTGAACTCGGTAATAGATTTCTAAGACTCCCAGAACTTGCAAAAGGAACTGATGTCACTGTTTCTGCATCAGATATAACATTTTTAGTTGGTATTTTATTTTATTTAGTCACTAAACATCAACCAAACATATTATTAAATGAAGAAGGTTTACAGCCACATAAGAGGTCTGAAGTTAGAGATTTAGAAGTTCTTTCAAATAATATATTAAAAAAAATTTTTGACAAAGGATTCACATATGAAGTTTCTTTGCGGTATTCAACCGCTAGTGAACTTAAAGAAGATTTAAATAAAATATTATTACCAATGACAACTGAAAATTTGGATTTTGATGCTTCAAAAAAACTTGATGAACTATTTAATGATGAATTTTATAAAAAGAAAAGAGCAAATATTGAAATCATCAAGGAATGTCATAATTTATTTTTAAGTAATTATCAACAGTCACTTAATGCCTCTTTAAATTATGGTGGAAATAATGCTAATTTTAGTGAAGAGACTAGATCTGTCGAAACAAGTATGTTTGTAGTTCAGCGTGGAACAAGTGAACCGAATGTTCGGTTTTATCTTGTTTCAAAATTTAATGATAATTTTGACATTGTATATTTAACCTATGGTACAGAAACTTTTAATGATCAGGTTAGTCATACAATTAAAGAAACTACAAAAATGGAAACACTATACCCAGAAATTGGAAAATTACTCGCGGAAAATACAATGAATGAGTTATTACCTAAAATTCAATCAGGATTAAGATAATATTTATCTTTAATTTAAATTTTTAATATTTTTCTTCAATTATAACTAAAACAAAATTCAATAAAAGTGTATATTTAGAATTTTATTAATTTTGCATTATGGATTTAAGAGATCAATTAAAGAACCTTTTTCCTGATCACGAAGAGCAGGACTTTGAGATGCCTGAAGAGCAATTCAAGCAGAAAGAGCCTTTGGTGTGCAAGTTTGAGAAAAAAGGCAGAAACGGTAAACCTGTAACGATTGTTGAAGGTTGGGAAGGAAGTGAGGAAGAGCTTAAGAAAATCTCAAAAAAGATAAAAACCACTCTTGGAATAGGTGGTTCTGAAAAGGACGGAACGATTATTATTCAAGGGGATAATCGTGATAAAATAATGAATATCCTTAAGGAAATGGGATATAAAACTAAAAGAGTCGGCGGATAAATTTTAGAAATAAATTTTGGTTTCCGGCATCATGGCTTTTAGTTTTTCAATGGTTGATTTCTCCATTGGATTGCCCGTTAATATGAGTGTTTTAAGGTTTTTCAGCTTTGAAAATTCGGCTGGAAGATCTTTTAAATCATTATTGGCCAGATTCATACTGACTACATTTTTCAAACCTTTTACTTGAGGTGGAATTTCTTTGATCTTATTCTGACTTACATTTAAAAATTCCAGATTTTTTGATTGAAACAGGTCCTCGGGAAGTTTTGATATGGCATTTTGCTGAAGTTCCAAATATTTTAATTGCTTTGGAAGTTCTAAGTTTCCTAAGTCTTTAATCTGGTTTGTGGCTAAGTTTAATGATTTTAAATTTTTAATCTCATCTAAGTCTTTAGCAATAAAACTGATCTGATTTCCCTGCAAATTAATTTCTTCAAGACTCGGAATTTTTAGTAACGCTTCAGGAAATACGTTCAGGTTATTGGCATCCAAATGAATCACTTTTAATTTCTGAAGTTTCGCCAGATTTGGATTAATACTTGTCAGTTCATTTAAATTGATCGAAAAGCTTTCCAATTTCTGAAGTTCTGCGATTTCATCAGGAATGAATTTAATGCTGTTTCCATTCAGGTTTAGAATTGTCAGTTCTTTTAGTGCAAAAATAGATTCATCCATTTTCTCGAACTTATTTTCCATTAAATTCAGAAAGAAAATTGAGTTTAATTTCTGAATTTCGGGCGGAAGATTGAACATTGCTTTCCCCCTGAAGCTCATACTATAAATGGTTTGTCCACTTTTTACAGCATCTTCCAAGTTGGTATAAGTTGGATATTTTACAGGATCAATCTGTGCTTTTGCCTGTGAAAGAATAAGTATAAAAACAGAAAAAAGGATTTTTTTCATAGATAAAAAAAGCCACCGGTAATTAATGTACCGGCAGCTCAGAATTATTAAGATTATTTTTTCAATAGTTTTAGTGTTTTCTGGAATCCTCCGTCTGCTTCGATATTTAAAATCAAAACTCTTGAAGATTCAAGCTGTTTTGTAAAGTCTAAATCTAAAGCATTGTTTGTTCCCGAGAATTTCTGAGTGAACACAATTTTACCATCCATACTGTAAGCTGTTACCGCCATGTTCTTCAATCCTTTTGGAGAATTGATCTTCACAATTCCTGAGGTTGGGTTTGGAGCAACTGTTACTTCAGCTTCTGCATGTATTTCACCGGTTCCTAAAGATCCGGCAGTTCCTAAATTATTTTTAAGTGCTACTACGATGGTTGCAGATTTTCCAATGTAATTGATTGTATTTCCTGTAGCATCAATATCTGTAGAGATCGTAGAATCCGGGTGCTGAATAGAGAAGAATCCGAATTTATGATCCGGTGTAAAGGTAAGACCGGTTGGTTCTGAACCTGCAGGCATAGACGCGAATAATCTCACTTTTGGATTAGCCTGAGTATGATCCGGAGCAATTACCCAGATGTAATTTTTCCCACCATCCTGTAATACCCAAAGGTTTCCAAGCTCATCAAATGTAAGGTTATCGTTTCCGTCTCCCCATGCTTCCGTTTTTGTTCCCTGAGCCGTTGTAAATGAATAATTTGTAGTAAGGCCTCCTACAAAAGTTTCAACCTGAGAAGCTGTAGTTCCGTTATCCTGCAATCTGTACACTTTATTTAACCCTTTGGCCGTAAAGTAGATTTTGCCGTCAATCGGACTTATATCCACGTCTTCAATCCCATTAAAAGAAGTTCCTCCCAGAGATTGTGCTAAAGCCGTTGTATTATTTTGGTCTGCTTTTGTTTTATTTGGAACCTGAATCCATGTTGCTGTAGTTACAACAGGATCTCCGTTACTTAATCCTTGATCCAGTTTTAAAACATATAAATTTCCTGATGAAAGATTGTTTGGCGTATCCATTACATATTTATATACCATGTGAGTACCTCCGTCTTCCCCGTAATAAGCTGTTGTTCCTGCACTATTGATCACTACGTTTTCGTGATTCATGATTCCCATCTGCCAAAGTTTACCTTTAGAACCGTCAGCATTTTGAGACACTACCTGAGCGGTTGCAGGATCAATTTCTACCAACCATCCATAATCTTTCATTCCATCTCCGTTTACATCACTTGAAGTGGTTTGCTCTTCAGCCGTAACTACAGTTCCCCAAGGTGTAATACCTCCTGAACAGTTTCTGATCGTCTGAACCAGACTTGTAGCAGAGAAACTTACCGCTCTGGATCTTGTTAGCTGCCAAAGTTTGGTAGAAGCATTATAACTAATTTCAGCCATGGTTACTCCTCCCGGATTGGTTTCGTGATTTACAGAAAGATATCCGTCTGCAGAACTTCCGTTTTTCGGAACATAAGCCGTAAAGTCATTTTGTCCTCCTACTAACCCTCCGCCTTCTGTATAGTTATCGCCTTCTTTTAAAATCAGCTGATAGTTATGTTCTACCGGAATAATCAATTTGTTGGTCTGAGCTGTAGGAACAATAGAAGTAAAGCAGCTGATATGATTCGCATTACATGGTACCGGAGTTGTTGATACAACAGTTTTCAGGTAAGCATCTATTCTTAAATCAGAACTCGTTGCGCCTCTGTTATGCAATTCAATAGAGATTCTGTTGTTTCCGTTTACAAATTTAGATTTTGGGATAGAAAATACATTGTATACACTTTCTGCTGCTCCGTCAATGGTTGTACTGGATAAAGTACTGAATGCAATGGTTCCGGTCGGCATATTATCTCTTACGACTTCCTGACCATTCAGATAAACGACGATTCCGTCATCTCTCATCACTCCCAGTTCCATTGTATCGGAAAGATCACTCAGATTTACTGTAAAATCTTTGGCAAAGTAAGCTGTGATAAGACTGTTATTAATTGTTGTAGTTACCGGATCCCCATATCCAAGAGGTCCATTCCCCTGTGACCAGGATGAAATATCAAAATTGGTATCTTTCCACTGATCTGCCAATGCCGTATTAGTATCATTGTACTTCCAAGCGGAATTTTTGTTAAAGACAAAAGTCTGTGCATGAAACACAGTACCCGTCATCAATGCAAGAACTGCAACTGTTAGTAATTTTCTTTTCATTTTTAAATTTCGATTTTTTAGACACTGCAAAGCTATTTTATTGCTTCGAAGCCCTTATTAATAGGACTTTAAATCAGCATCACCTAATATTAATTAATCGAAAACCTAATGTTAATCAAATTAACGGAGTGTTAATTAAATCTAAACGTTGTGAATTTTAAAATAAAACAACCTGCATTTAGAATTAAAATACAGGCTGTTTACTATAATAGAAACTGATAATTGACTTTATTTTTTGCTTACATCCGTTAAAGAATTCAGAAAAGCAATGATCTGTTTTATTTCTGTAGGTGTTAAATTCAATTTATCGGGAGCCAAAGTCTGATTTTTTACTTTTAGTTCAAGACCTTCTCCTCCACCTTCGTTATAAAAATCCAGAACTTCTTCCAGTGTGTTAAAAGCTCCGTTATGGAAATAAGGCCTTGTTAAGGCTATATTTCTTACAGTAACTGTTTTAAATGAGTTCTCATAAATCCATGAGTTTTCTTTTTTTACAGGGCTATTTATTCTTCCTTTATCTGTGTCCAGTTCCAAAGGTTTTTGACTGATCGGTTTTTTGGTGATTCCTAAAACTTCAGACTCATTTTCATTAAAAAACGGCGGAACTAACCCCGAGAAATTCGGGGCAAAATGACAAGTACCGCAATTGGCTTTCCCCATAAACAGATTGAATCCTTTTTGGGCATCTGAAGAAATTTCCCTTTCATTTCTCATGAATTTATCAAAATCGCTCTCATAAGAATATAATGATGCTACGTAAGAACTCAACGCTTTGGAAAAGTTTTCTTTACTCACCTCTCCATTTTTAAAAGCTGCTTTAAAAGCTTTTTTGTATTCCTTTTTTGTTTTTAATTTTTGAATGATGCTTTCATAGCTTGTATTGAATTCATCTTCATTATAAATCACATGCTCTGCCTGCTGTTCAAGGTAAAAAGCTCTTAAATCATAAAAAAATCTTTTTGCAAAAACCGCATTATATAAAGAAGGTGAATTTCTCAAAACAGTCTTTCCTTCTACATTGCTCTGAGATTTCGCTTTTAAATCCGTGAATGCATTTTCAGATAAATGGCAGGTTGCACAACTCATTTTTCCATTGCTGCTTAAGTTTTGATCATAGAAAATTTCTTTTCCCAGCTTTCTCAGGTCAGCATTATCTTCTTCTTTTTTTAGCAGCGTATAAAAATAAGGATCTAAAAAATCACCGCTAAAAAAGTTTTTATTACTGACATTCCATCCTGAAAACTCTTTAAGATCGTCACTTCTTCCGTCCCATTTTCCAAATTCTTCATATAAAGGCTGGATGTATTTTTTGTAAAATTCTATCCTGTCAAAGGTTTCAAAGTTATTATTCTTAGAAAGATATTCTATACCTTCTGCAAGAATTGAATTTGCCTTTTGAATCGTATAGTTTTTAAAATAAGCATCATCATTGATGTATTTTTTCATTCCTAAAAAAGCATGACTGGCTTCTTCAGAGACATTAAGTGAACCAGGAGTATCAAATCCGGTAACACCCAAACTATAAATCCTGATGAGCTCAATTCTTAAGGGTAATGTTCTGTTATTACCTTTACTTAGTCCATTTTTAACTGAGTTTAAGTAAAAACCTGCAAAGCTGTTGTATAAAAAATTGGTAATCGTCTTTATCTCTTCTTTTTGTTCTCCCGCTTCATCAGAGAATATGAGTTCATCCAAAACCTGCAATCCTTCAGGAGGAAGTGTATATGATTTTGTTCCTGCTGCTTCAATGTGAAATAAAGGAGCTGCGTTAAGTTTGGACTTTGTAAATTCAGGATAATGATAAGCAACATAAAATTCAATTTCTTTGAAAGAGTTTCTTGTCGCTTTTAATGATTTTTGAAGGGCTTCCAATGAAATTTTATCCTCAGAAAACTGATCTGCGTCTGACTTCAGCTGTTCAAGTTTGGTTCTAAAATCAGCTAACCCCTTATTGATGATTGTATTTTCAGTTTCAATTCCTTTGTATTCGGGATTGAATGACATGATGGCAAAACCGATTAAAAGAATCACAATAAGCAGCGGATAGGATCTCATGAATTTTTAGCTGCAAAGCTATTGACTGCAGATTACAACAATTTTAATTTTGGGTTAACTAATATTTATATTTTAGATAAGTATTTAGATTTTAAATAGTCTTTCTGTAAAAGAATTTTTATTAATTTTAAACCCCGAAATCAAATTCATTATACTTGAGCGGTCGATTTCTCTATCGACACCGGTTTTAAAATAATGATGAAGGATATTTGGGGACGGATTTTAAAATTGATTGAATCAAATTACAGTTTAAACTATAAAAAAACAGTTGTATGCTAAATAAACTTGCGGCTTCAGAGCTGGTTCTGAACGACGATGGAAGTGTTTATCACTTAAATCTTTTACCTGAAGATATTGCTGAAAAGATCATCCTTGTTGGAGATCCGGATCGTGTAGCAAAGGTTTCAAAATATTTTGACAAGGTAGAAATTAAGAAAAATAAAAGAGAATTTTATACTCATACAGGAACTTTAAGAGGTGAAAGAATCACGGTAATGTCAACCGGAATTGGAACTGAAAACATTGATATCGTAATGAACGAGCTTGATGCTTTGGTGAATATTGATCTTAAAAACAAAGAGTTTAAAACAGAACATTCCGCGCTTCAGTTATTCAGAATGGGAACCTGTGGAAGTGTAAATCCTGATGTACAGGTCGATAATATGCTGGTTACTCAAAATGTTGTTGGCTTGGACGGGTTAATGCATTTTTACCAGGATTATGAGTTTGAAAATGAATTTTCTAGGAATTTCCTGGAGCAGTTTCCATACCCCAAAATCAAGCCTATGCTTTATTTTGCAGACTGGGCAGAAGAATTGGGAGAACTGTATAAGGATGCAAAATATCATGGAAATACTGCTACTTTCCCTGGATTTTATGCACCACAAGGAAGACAGCTTCGTCTAAAAGCCGTTGATGATAAATTTTTGGAAACCTTAAATGATCTTGGAGTGACCAATTTCGAAATGGAAACTTCCGCTATCTATGCCTTGTCTAAACTTTTAGGACATAAAGCGATTACCGTAAACAATGTAATAGCCAACAGAAGACGTGGAGAATTCTCAGCAGACCATCATGCTTCTGAAAAGAACCTGATTGAATGGGTACTGGAGAGAATTATTAAATAAAAAAAGGATTGCATTTTGCAATCCTTTTTTTATTTAATATGGACAATTTTTTTCATATTCCCTTATAATACCACCATAAAACTCTAAGTATGCCTGAAGCATATATTCTCCTAACAAATCCTGAGTTCCGTTATATCCCAAATTAGATTTTTTACCATCTTCATAGGCTTTTTTTCTGATTCCTTTAAACTTTGCGGTAATTTCTTTTTTGAATTCTTTATCTTCAAGTTTTTCTTTGAAGCTATCCATATATTTTTGAAATTCGGGGCAGTTTCTGCCGGCATATTTAAAAGCTTCTATCATTTTATCATATAAGGAACCTATGTTAAAAAGACTCAATTTGTCATAGTCTACGGGCATTACAGCGAAATCATCTTTTGCATTCTTAATATAAAATTTGGAAAGTGCATAATTACAGGCAGCACCACTACAAACCTTCAAATTTGAACCGAAAATCTGTATTTTCCCATCATAAAGCAGCGGCTGGAATGATCTCTTTTTTTTATCGGTAACCTCCCCGTTTTTATCTACATATTTCATATCAAGTCTTTCTATTGCATTGGTAACATCATCATAATCATCAAATATTTTTACTGATTTAACCTCATTTGCACCAAACTTTTCATCTTCTGAACCTTTAGTTTTTTTATAAACAAAATTATAGATATCATCTTTGTCAAAAAAGCCAGGGTAAGTTCCGTTAGGATAGGTATATCCCACGAAAAAGCCATTCACTTTTGAGCCATCTGCCAAGAGAAACTCAACTTTAGGAAGATTTTTTGCCTCATTTTTTCCATAGTATTGCTGACAAAAGAATTTTGTGCTGGTTATGCACATGAAGAGAAGAAGAATTCTAAGTTTCATAGTTATTTGTTGATTTAAAAATTTTTTAATGCTAAAGGTTTTATCTTTTTTGATTACATTTTCAAACATAAAGAAAATTTATGAATTTGCAACTTTTAACACATTATTCTAATGAAACAGTTTATTATGTTATTCATTTTTCATTTGATAAGTAATTTAAAAACATAACAATTTAAAATAAGAAAATATTCATTTATCTTTTTCTCAAATAACAATCTTCCACATGATCATTCACCATTCCTGTCGCCTGCATATGTGCATAAACCACAGTAGAACCCATAAATTTTAATCCTCTTTTTTTAAGATCTTTGGATAAGACATCTGAAACCTCTGTTGTAGCGGGAACGTCTTTCAATGTTTTAGGATTATTATCAATTGGCTTGCCGTCTACAAAACCCCAGATATAATTTGAAAAACTTCCAAACTCTTGTTGAATTTCCTGAAACTTCTGTGCATTGGTAATAGTAGCCAACACTTTTAGTCTGTTTCTTATAATACCAGGATTCTGCATCAATTCTTCTACTTTTTCATCAGAATAACCAGCAATTTTTTTATAATCGAAATTATCAAAAGCTTTTCTGAAGTTTTCTCTTTTTGTAAGAATGGTATACCAGCTCAATCCTGCCTGAAAGCTTTCCAGAACTAAAAATTCAAAAATAGTTTCGTCATCAAATATTGGCTTTCCCCATTCTTCATCATGATATTTTCTATATAAATCATCTTTTTCGCACCATCCGCAACGTATTTTTTCCATAACTGTTTATTTTATTAACTTAAAGATAGGTTTGTTGGTAAAAAGATAACAAAAGTTTATGAAAAATTTAACATCATGCTATAGTTTTAGGAATGGTTATTGTTTATTTCATAATAACAAACACTATAAATATTAATATTATGAACAATTCAGAGTATAACAAAGCTGAAAATGCAGTAAATAACACTGAAAATTCTTTAAAGAATGCGGCAGATAATGTAAAATGGAAAGTTGAAGAATTGGCAGACAGGGCAAAAGATTATATTAATGAAAAAAGAGCCAATGATGAGGAAGCGCAACAAGAAGACTGGCTTGACAGAGTGAAGAATAATGTTTCCGATGCATGGGATGATATTAAAGACAAAGCCAATGATGCGTGGGAAAAAACCAAAGATGCGGCAGAGGATGTAAAAGCAGAATGGAATAAGAAAACAAACTAAAATTTCAGTTATATAAATATTTTCAAGAAAACGGAGTCTTTTTTACAGAAGGCTTCGTTTTTATTATGCTCTAAACACAAATTATTGCTACATTTGTAGGTAAATAAACATTAAAAAATTATGTCATACGGTTTACTTAAAGGCAAAAAGGGAATTATTTTTGGAGCCCTTAATGAACAATCAATCGCATGGAAAGTTGCAGAAAGATGTCATGAAGAAGGTGCTGAGTTTATCTTGTCTAATGCTCCTATCGCTTTGAGAATGGGCGAGCTTAACGGTTTAGCAGAAAAAACCGGTTCTGAAGTAATTGGTGCAGATGCCACTTCTGTTGAAGATCTTGAAAAACTTTTTGACGCTGCAATAGCAAAATTTGGTAAAATCGATTTTATCCTTCACTCTATCGGAATGTCTATTAACGTGAGAAAAGGAAAACATTATACAGAAATGAACTATGACTGGTTGGAAAAAGGCTGGGATATTTCCGCTGTTTCTTTCCATAAAGTGATGAGAGTGGCTTGGGAAAAAGACTGTATGAATGAATGGGGAAGTATTTTAGCGCTTACTTATATTGCAGCTCAGAGAACATTCCCGGATTATAACGATATGTCTGATAATAAAGCTTATCTTGAAAGTATTGCCAGAACTTTCGGAAACTATTGGGGAGAAAGAAAAGTACGTGTAAATACAGTTTCTCAGTCTCCGACAATGACTACTGCAGGAAGCGGAGTAAAAGGTTTCGGAGGATTTTTAGGATATGCAGAAGATATGTCTCCACTAGGAAACGCAACCGCTCTTGAATGTGCAGATTACTGTGTTACACTTTTCTCAGATCTTACTAAAAAAGTAACGATGCAGAACCTTTTCCATGATGGTGGATTCAGCAGCTCAGGAGTTACTCAAAAAGTAATCAGTAAATATGATTCTGAAAATTTTTAATATACTAGAATAGTATTAAAATAAAAAAACCATGCTTTCAGCATGGTTTTTTTATTTTTAGATTTTCTTATTGATTCCAGCCGGAGAATTCACCTTCCACATATCCTCCGTTTACATATCTGGAAGTATCGTTTGTATGCCAAGCATATACTCCGGCAATCATAATACCAAGATCCTGTATGTAATTATAGACTTCGTTTTGATACTCACCGAATGGAGGAAGATGTTCCTGCAGGATTAAGAATTCTTTAAGATATTCATCATGAATTTCCATAGCTTTATGATAAGCATCAATTAAAGATAAATTATTTTCCTTCTGAACTACTTTTACAATATTCATTGTATCACCTTCTCTTCTAAGCTCTTTGGGCAGAGAAATAATATCATTGTGTATCCCAATCAGTAATGAGCAAAGACTATAAATACGTTTTATATGTGGATGGTCAAAAACTTCGTCGGGAAGATTACGGTATTCTTTCTGTAATACTACGTAATCACAGTATGGCTGTACTCCGCTGGTCGCTTCCCTACTAAGGAGATACACCGCCAATGGAGGGACCAGATTTTCCCTGTAATATACTTTCTCTTCAGAATACCCCATAAAAACATACCTGATTGACTTTACAAATCTTGCATATATTTTTTCCGGGATTTCACACTTGATAGCATCCTGTCTTAAAACCCAAAACAAATGGAAAATTCCGTTTTCTTTAGGTTCCTGAGTATCCTCACCGGATAATAATGCAATAATCCTGTTTGTTATCTGATACATTTCATCATATGAACAACGATCAAAATAATCGTCCATCATCGCTCCGTTTGCCGTATAATTTGCCAAAGGCCGCAATTCAGCAATATCTTTTAAAAATGGACATCCTCTTGCAGCAATATCCGTAAGATGATGCTTTTTATGCTTTTCTTTAGCTTCTGCACTGTGGAATGCATATTCTTTATCAATCCAGTCATAATATTCTTCCCGCAATTTCTGCATATCGGGATGAATAAAATCTGGAAAGGGGTAATGGGGTTTGGGAAGATGCTGTAAACCAGCAATAAACTCGTCGTTTGTGCTTGATGTTTTCATAATTATTTTGTATTAATTTAAGGCTGACTAAAATTAATATTAAATCAGATACCACAAGATTTTTTTTCAAAATAATTGTTATTTAAGTTTTTCTATAAATTGTTTCGGCGGAGCCAAAGGCTCCGCCGAAACTTATTAAAAATGTTAATATGAAGTATTTATAAAATTACGGTCTGTATAGAATGTGCAGGTGCGCTCAGCTTTGCAGACATTCCTTCAATCCACAGGTTAGCATCAATATCATTATCTGTATCATTCATGATAACGGTAACCAACTGTCCGTTTTCATTCATAAAAGTGGTTGAAGTAAGAGCTACTCTATTGGATGAACTCCCGATTCGTTGTGCATTAGGTTTAATGAATTTTGAAATATGTCCTACATAATAATATTCATAGGTATAATGAACTTCTCCTGTTTTAGTATTGGCAATAACGGGTGCAAAACAGAAATTCCCGACATGATTAGGACCTCCGGTTTCATCCAAAAGTACGTTCCAGTCTGTCCATAAAGCTGTTCCTTTATTGAAATCATTAATCATATTTCTTCCGTATAATTCTCCCAGTTTTACATCATAGATTTTAGAAAGATCAAACTGTTCTTTACAACCTTCAGTAAAGGCTAAAAACTTATCCGGAAAAGCTCTTTGCGTTTCTGCCAAATTATCAAAAAGCTGGGTTTTATTGTTCCATGTTTCATACCAGTGATACCCAATTCCTGATGCATATTTTGAAGTTTCAGGATCGCTTAAGGTTGTGGTCGCTCTCTGATAGATTAAATCGCGGTTATGATCCCAGATCATCACTTTCTTACCTTTATATCCATTTTTCCAGAGGGTCGGTCCTAAATTATTCTTTAGAAACTCCCCTTCTTCTTCAGCAGTATAAATGCAAGATTCCCAACTTTGTGTTGCCATGGGCTCATTCTGAACAGTCAGTCCCCAAATATTGATTCCCCGTTTTTCGTATTCTTTGATGAATCTGACATAATAATCTGCCCAAGTCTGGTAATATTGGTTTTCTAACCTTCCTCCTTTATATAGGCTCTTATTAGATTTCATCCAGGCCGGTGGACTCCAGGGTGAAAAATAAAAGGTAAAATCTTTCCCGATTGCTTTCTGAGCTTCCTTAATCATTGGAATTTTATACTTCTCATCATGCGCTACATTGAATGTTTTTAAAGAAGTATCATTATCCTGAACATAGGTATAGGAATCGCTTGAAAAATCGCAAGAATTCATATTGGTACGGACAACCGTATATCCCAGTCCGTTTTTGCCATAGTAAGCCTCAAGAATTTCTTTCTGCTTTTCCTTTGGCATTTTATAAAAGGTTTCGGCGGCTGCATCTGTAATTGCCCCTCCTATTCCTATCAGCTTTTGATATTTAAAATCCGGATCTACAAAGATACAGGCATCTGTTTCTTTGGGTTGACCAAATTTCTCAAATCTCACCGTTCCTTTATCAACCATTTTCTCATTGGTTTTAGAATTGGTAAGGTAAACTTTTGCTGTTTTGCCTGCATTCTTTTTCCAGTACTGTTGTGCGTTTGCATTGAAAGCTATTCCAATTAAAAGGCAACTTACAATTAATCTCTTCATTATATCTTTTCTTATTTTATATATTAAAATCACCCCGGCAAAAATTCTTCCGAATTTTCGCCCTCCTCCATAGGAGGGTAATTTTAATCTTAATTATTTTTATAAACTCTTACATAGTCTATGTAATATTTCTGGGGAAAAATGGTGTCATCAATTCCCTCTTTTCCGCCCCACATTCCGCCGATCGCCAGATTTAAAATGATAAAATAGGGCTTATCAAATGGCCAGGTTTCATAGGTTTTGGCTTCATTCTCATAAGAGAAAAACTTTTTTTCATCAATATAAAAATCAATCTTTTCGGGAGTCCAATCTGCTTTATAGACATGAAATTTTTCACTGGCATCCTCTACTTTTAAGGTATCTGTCTTTTGTGTTGCCATTAAGTGATTATAATTTTTTGTATGAATTGAGGCATGGATAAAACCCTGATGATAACCTACATGTTCCATAATATCTATTTCTCCGTCGTTAGGCCATTTTTTCAGATCTTCGCTTAACATCCAGATTGCAGGCCATGTTCCGCGACCTTTGGGAAGTTTTGCCCTTACTTCGATAGTTCCGTATTTAAATGCAAATTTTCCTCTGGTAAGAAGTCTTGCCGAAGTATATTTACTTCCTTCCCAGTTTTCTTTCCGTGCTTCTATTACTAAGTTTCCTTTTTCCACTCTTGCATTTTCCAGCCGGTCTTTTGTATAGAACTGAGATTCCTCATTTCCAAAGCCATGACCACCGACGTCGTAATTCCATTTGGAAGAATCAGGTAATCCCTTATAATTAAATTCATCGCTCCAAATTAATTTCTTTTTTGAATCAGGTTTGTTGGAAGCACAATTCAATGACGAAAAAGCTAAAGTTCCGCCAATGAATAAATGGAATATATGTTGAAGTTTTATTTTCAATGTTTTGAATTTATAATGATTATTTTCAACGTTTGTCATTCTGACGAAGGAAGAATCTCTAACAATGGTTGAGATTCTTCAATCCGTTTCGCTTCTTTCAGAATGACAAAACTAAAACGTTAAGCCTTATACCGCCAAAAGCGGGTTTCATCCCGCTCTTAGTCATTAAAATTCTATTATTTTGACCAATTAATTCTTTTAGTCTGAACATTTTGAGAATCGGTTCCGATCATAATATCGAATTCTCCGCCTTCCCAATCATAATTCAGCTCATCATCATAAAACTTTAAATTTTCCGGAGTTAAAGTAAAATTAAGAGTTTTGTTTTCTCCTTTTTTAATAAAAACTTTCTGGAAGCCCTTCAACTCCTTCACGGGTCTTACAACCTTTCCAAACAAATCTCTGATATACAGCTGAACTACTTCTTCTCCATCATATTTTCCTGTATTGGCAACGTTAACACTTATATTTAAAGTCTGATTGCCCTTAAGATTAGTCGAGCTCAGATTCATATCAGAATATTTAAATTGGGTATAGCTTAAACCAAATCCAAACGGAAATTTCGGATCATTGTCCAAATCGATGTATGCTGAAACATAATTCCTGTCCGTATTGTTTTTTGCAGGTCTTCCCGTGTTATAATGATTATAATAAACAGGAACCTGCCCTTCCGTTCTCGGGAATGTCATCGGTAGTTTTCCTCCCGGATTTACCGTCCCGAAAAGAACATCTGCAATTGAATTTCCAGCTTCCGTTCCCAGCCACCAAGTGTATAAGATCGCCGGAATATTATCTGCCGCCCAGTTAAACACCAACGGTCTTCCCGCGTTGATCATCAGTACAATTGGCTTTCCAGTTTTTGCGATTTCTTTTAACAGATCTTCCTGAACACCTGAAAAATGGATATTGCTTCTACTTTTTGCCTCACCGCTCATGTCATGACCTTCCCCTAAAGTCATGATGACAACATCTGCTTTTTTTGCTGTTTCCACGGCTTCTGCAAACATCGATTTGTCCTGATCATCAACATTAGCGCCTTTTGCATACAATAATGTTGAGTTTTTATCTAATTGATTTTTAATTCCATCAAATTGAGTAATAATTCTTTGATTATCATCTTTAAAGGCAATCGACCAGAAACCGTGATTAGCCGAGGTTTCCTTACCGAAAGGACCAATCAAGGCAATCGTTTTTGTTGATCTTGAAAGAGGCAGAATATTGTTTTGATTTTTAAGCAATACGATACTTTTTGAACCAAACTCTCTTCCGAATTTTCTGTTTTCCTGATTATTTAACTGCTCTTTTTGTCTCTTCTCGTTGCTGAATCTGTAAGGATCATCAAATAATCCCATTTCAAATTTTTTAATTAAAATTCTTCTCACTGCATCATCAATAAACTTAGGGTCCACTTTTCCCTCCTGTACCAGTTTTGGAAGTTCGGCCATATAAGCCCGGCTTTCCATATCCATATCACTTCCTGCAAGAATTGCTTTTTCCGCAGCTTCTTTATTGTCTTTTGCATACCCATGAGGAACCATTTCTCCGATACTTCCCCAGTCTGAAACCACAAAGCCTTTATAATTCCATTTTCCTTTTAATAAGTCTCTGAGAATATATTTGTTTGCCGTTGCCGGAATTCCGTTAATATCGTTAAAGGAATTCATAAAAGTAGCAACTCCTGCTTCTGCAGCCGCTTTAAAAGGAGGAAGATAGGTTTCGTTCAATTGTCTTAAACTCATATCGACGGAATTATAATCTCTTCCGCCCACTGCCGCTCCGTACGCAGCGAAATGTTTTGCACAAGCCATAATTGCATCAAGATTTCCTAAACCTTTTCCCTGAAAGCCTCTTACTCTTGCTAAACCAATCTGCGTCCCTAAATACGTATCTTCACCCGAACCTTCCATTACTCTTCCCCATCTCGGATCTCTCGCAATGTCGACCATTGGTGCAAAAGTCCAGTGAATTCCATAAGCCGAAGCTTCGGTCGCGGCAATTCTTTCTGATTTTTCTATTAATCCTAAATCCCAGCTCGCAGCCTGACCAATATTTACCGGAAATGTTGTTCTGTATCCGTGAATAACATCCTGACCAAATAATAAAGGAATTCTTAATCTGGATTTTAAAGCTAATTCCTGAAATTTTCTGGTTTCTTCCGCTCCGGCTACATTAAGCATAGAACCTACTTTCCCTTGTTTTATTTCGTTTAAAACATTTGCAGAATTCGAATTCTGAGGACCTGTTGCATACTCAAATCCGCTGTATTGAACTAACTGTCCAACCTTTTCTTCCAATGTCATTTTTGACAACAGTTCAGAGACTTTCTGATCAATGGTCTTTTGCCCAAACAGATTTAATCCTAACGCTGTAAATGCTAATAAGAAATAAATTCTTTTCATGATTTTAAAAAATATAAGTTGCAACAGAGTTTCCGGTAATCTTTACTGGAGCTGTTTTCTGATTGTATTTTATATTGAATGTTTTATCCGTCGAATTGCTATTCTGAACAATCAAAACCGTTTTTCCTGCAGGCGTTTTAAATGCCACTGTTGAAAGGTTATCTCCTTGTGTTGATCCAATTCTTTGTGAGTTTGCGGGAACAAATTTTGAAACATGCGCTATAATATAATAGGCTACATTTTTGTCATACCCTGTGGCATTATTAATTGTAATTGCTCCTTTACATTGTGTACAGCCTCCCGGTGTGTGTGGTCCGAACGATGCATCGTTTGCTACATTCCATTCCAGTGCCGTCTTACTCCAGTTTCTCATTGAGCCAATAATAACATTTTTTATGTGCCAATCCAAATCCCCAGAGAAAGTTCCTGTAGAACTTGTCCATTGTTCCGTAAAATAAACGTTTTTATTGGGAAATAAATTGTGAACTGTACTCAATGCAGAAATATCTCCTGCATATAAATGGAAAGCAGATCCATCAACATAAGGATTGGCCACAGCATCATTTAAAACAGCCAACGGATAAGCCGGATTGTCGCAATTATGATCGTAGGCAATGATTTTAGTATTAATATTAGCCGCCTGGAAAGCTGGTCCTAAATGAGTTTTAATAAAAGTTGCCTGATCTCCGGCAGACATATACATGCTTGGATTATTACCTGGATGTAAAGGTTCATTTTGAGGAGTAATGGCATCAATTTTTATTCCCTGGGCCTGCATTGCCTGAATATATTTTACAAAATATTGAGCATATGTTCCATAAAATTCAGGTTTTAGACTTCCCCCTATACTGCTACCATTATCTTTCATCCAAACCGGGGGAGACCATGGGGTTGCTAAAATCTTAATTGTAGGGTTAATGGCCAAAATATCCTTCAACATCTGAATCACAGCTTGATCTTTCACTAAACTAAACTGAGAAAGTGTAGGATCGGTCTGTCCTGCAGGCATATCATCATAAGAAAACACTTCACTGTTCAAATCTGAAGCTCCAATGCTGATTCTTAAATAACTCACTCCAATTCCTGAATTACCGAATAGATCATTTAATAGCTCTTGCTTTTTGGTGGCATTCAGCTGATTGATTACCTGAACACTTCCTCCTGTAAGCGTATATCCGAACCCATCGATATTCTGGAATACCTGTGAAGCATCTACCTCAATGGTAGTTCCTGTATTTGAAGTACCTGAAAAATACGCTGTACTTTGTTGTTGCAGTTTTACCGACTGATCTCCTTTTGTTAACCACATTTGTACGGGATCTCCAGAGGTATCTCCGTTTCCTCCTGAATTATCACCATTTCCGGTCACATCAGCACTACTGCAGTTTAAAAAAGAAAGAAGTGCTACACCGCAGAGTGCAGCACTTCTAAGTACGAAACTATATGAATATTGTGAAATCATATCAAATTAATATTGCAAAAAATTATTGCATTCTACGAAATTCTACTTTATCAACACTTAAGCTGTTGACAGTGGATCCTCCACATTTAATTTCTAAATAAACAGTTCCGGTAGTTGTTGCTGTATAAATACCTCCATTTTTAGAACCATCACATCCTACCGATGACACTTTCCCTTTGAATGCAGACTTTCCACATCCTGACCAAGTATTGATATTTCTGTAAACTGATCCCGATATATCCTGGCCTGTAACCGGTATGCTATTTAAAACATAAACCTCAAACCATGTATCTACTAAAGCCGTATCAGATGAGGCAACCATATCTATTGAATATTTTTGTCCGGCAACAACATTTATAGCCTGATAAATACCTTGTTGTGAACCACCCGATGCAACAATAGTAGCTTTACCATTTGCAAAAACCCATTGTGCACCAGAAGCACTTATTTTGTGAATTGTCCATTTTGAAACTTCATCGGGAGTATCAAATCTACCGCCAAGAATCATATTTCCTGCTATTGGATCTGATGTAGGAACTGTGATAGTCTGAGTTCCCGTACCAGCAAGAATACCACCAATTCCATATGCTTGGTGTTCTATGACATAGTTTCCTGCATCAGGAAGAAAAATATCCTGTATATTCTTTCCAATATTAAAACCTTCATCATCTATATTCCATTTTGTAGTAATGTAATTAGTGGCGTTTGTTGTCAGCCGATATCTGTTTTCGGATGTTTTTGTAACTTTAAAAGAACCATCTACAGCTCCCTGGGAAAGCCCATTGCCATCTCCATCAATAGTATCCGGAGAGCAATTTGCCAAGAAGAATATTGCTGATCCTAGTAAAAAGGATTTATTAATATATTTAGTTATCATGTTGTTAAATGTTTTAGTTAGTAACCAGGGTTTTGCTTCAAAATTGTTCCTGTAAGCTCTGTGAGAGGTATTGGCATAATTTCATTTTTACCTGCTATAAATCCTTTAGAGGATAATTTTGTGGCAGCTTCTCCCCATCTTACTAAATCAAAAAATCTATGACCTTCACCTGCTAATTCTCTTCTTCTCTCGTCTTTAATAGCTTGCATAGACACAGGAACAGGCGCTAAACCCACTCTTGATCTTACTGCATCTAACAAAGCTTGGGCTCTAGCCCCTGTCCCATTAAGCGCTTCTGCCTCCATCAAATATGTATCAGCTAGTCTTATAACAATATAGTTTTGACGATAATTAAGCTCAGTAACACCCAAGGTTGATTTTTTATCAGCAGTAGGCATGTATTTGTTAAGAAAATAACCCGTATCCTTATAAGCAGGTGCATAATCTGCTTTATTTTGCGCTTTTAATGTATTCATATTCAAAATAGTAGCATTTACACGAGGATCATTTTGCATAAAATTAAAAAGATCTGTAGTAACTGTATTAAAAGCCCAACCTGAAACAATATCTGGCGCATTATCAGCAGGATTTTGTTGAATAACTCTGGTATAAGATCTTGGCGCCGTCATCACGCAAATAGAATTTCCTTCATCTTTGCCTTGCCCCCAAAAGCTCCAATCAGATTTCCCTTGGTCACTATGGGATGCTTCAATAATAGATTCTGAAGTAAATTCATAAGGATCTGCAGTCCCACTTGCTGCTAATCCTGCTTTCCAAAGATCATTATAATTTGCTAATAGTTTATATCCATATTGACTGGTTCCACCCGGAGTTCCATTTACATCTGCAAATTGTGCAGCAGCTTCTGCTTTTTTATTTTCATATAAATATACTTTACCTAAAAGAGCTTTTGCCGCACCTTGCGTTAATCTACCATTTTGCTCTCCACTTACCATCATCGGAAGATAAGGCAAAGCTTCGTTCAAGTCCTTTTCTATTTGAGCGTAAACTTCTGCTTTTGAAACTTGGGGAACGTTATAAAAATCATCTGTCGCTTCAAAAGGTTTTAAAATAAGTGGAATATTTCCGAAAACTCTTAACAAATCAAAATAATATAAAGCTCGAAGAGTTTTTGCTTCTGCAATAAAACGTTTTTTCAAAGTTTCATCCATCACCGCATTAGGTGCATTTAGGATAAGCGCGTTTGCTCTTGCAATACCTTGATAATAATCTTTCCAGTAACTTGCAGGCATTGTATTTGGATTGATTTGAAAACTTGACGCTCCTTGAATGCCTGCTCCGTCAGTAGCACTACCACCACCCGCATAGAAATCATCTGAGGCTGCATTGAAAAAAGTAACCATATTTTCAAAGCCACCTGCATATTTTCTCATTACGTCATATGTACCTATAAGACCAAAAAAACATTCTTGTTCATTTCTGAAAAAGTTATCTCCGGCAAATGCTCCTTTGTATTCTTTTTCTTCTAAAGTTTCGTTATTACAAGCTACATTAAGTGTTGATATACTTATTAAAAATGAAGCTGCTATTGATATTTTTAAAAATTTATTTTTCATTGTACTAAAATTAGAAAGTTACATTAGCTCCCAACATAAAAGTTCTTGCCTGAGGATAAAACGCTCTATCTATACCAAAAGAATCTCCTGCTGCAATTTCTGGATCATACCCTGTATATTTTGTGAAAGTAATTAGGTTTTCGGCAGTTACATAGAAGCGTAGTTTGTTTACACCAAAGTTTTGGGTGATATCTTGCGGAAGTGTATAACCTAATTGGATTAATTTAATTCTGAAGTAATCCCCTTTTTGCAGATACCAGTCAGATAGCCTTGAGTAGTTTTTATTTGCGTCTGCTCTTGTTAGTCTTGGATTTTCATTCGTAGAACCTTCTCCCGTCCACCTGTCTAAGATCTTGGTTTGATAATTGGCATCTAACATATCCAATCTTCTTAGCCCCTGAAAGATTTTGTTTCCTCCGGCACCTTGTCCAAATACCATAAAATCCCAATTTTTATAGCTTAGATTTAAAGTAGCTCCGAAATTATATTTAGGAATTGAGCTTCCCAAATTCACTTTATCTAAATCATCAATTACACCATCACCATTAGAATCTGCCCAGATAAAATCTCCAGGTTTCGCGTCTGTCTGAAGCATTTGCCCCTTAGAATTGACATAAGCATTAATCTGTGCCTGATTTTGGAAAACACCTAAAGTTTTGAAACCATAGAAAGAATTATAAGCATCTCCTACTACAATTCTCTGTATTGGTCCCATAGACTGAAAGCCCGCTCCATCCAAATATTTCGTTCCCTGCTCAAGTGATAAAACTTCATTTTTATTGTAAGCAAAGTTGGTATTTACGGAAACTGTAAAGTCATTCCATGTTTTTTTGTAACCTAATTCTACCTCTATCCCTTTATTACTCATATCTCCAATATTGGCCACATAAGATCCTGTAACTCCTACATACCCTGGAATTTGAACAGGTCTTAGAATATCCGATGTTTTTTTGTCATAAACATCAACTGTTAGAGTAAAATTTTTAAAAAGTCTTAAATCTGCTGCAATGTTGGTTTGTGTAGTTGTTTCCCATTTCAAATCTTTATTCTCTAGACCATTTTGCAAATACCCAATTAATACACCTCCTGATCCACTAGTATAGTTGGCTCCAGAAATATAGAATTTTGAAAATTTATAAGCCTCAATACCATCGTTTCCTAAAGTTCCGTAACCTCCTCGAAATTTTAAGCTATTTATCACATCGTTTTCCGGCCAGAAGCTTTCTTTATCAACATTCCATCCTAAAGAGAATGAAGGGAATACTCCCCAATGGTGATTTGCTCCAAACAATGAAGAACCATCATATCTTAATGTACCTGTAAATAAGTATTTATTTTTAAAGTCATAAATCACACGTCCAAAATAAGAAGCTTTGTTCCATTCCTGATTATCCCATGCTGAAGAAGTTTGGTTAGCCAACGGAACTTCAAAGTTGAAGGAAGCATCTTCATAGCTGCTGATCGGAAGCCCCTTATGAGTAACAGTTTGGCCACTTCCAATATTGTAATCATAGTATCCTGTTCCCAAAAGCACATTCAGATTATGATCTCCAAATTTATTTTGATAATTCAAGGTGTTTTCAAAACTCCATTCAAATTTGTTTTGAGTAGTGCGACTTAAACTGTTTAGAAGTAAATTGCTGTACGTAGCACTTAAATAGAAAAGTGGAGTGAAATTCTGGCTTCCCCAATATGCTTTTTTACCGTTTAATGAAGATTTAAACGTAAAATGATTTAAAAACTTCACTTCTGCAAAAACATTAGCAATAAAATCGTCTGACCAGTTAGTGTTTCCTAATTGTGTATATTTAAACGCTCTTGGATTAGACATTTCCTGGTTTACATAAGGCGAAATTCCGTACGGATTCCCATTTTCATCTCTCAAAATATGTTCATTGGTATATAAAGCAGAATTTACCTGTGACCAATCTGTTACGACAACAGGAGTGATGGGATCCAAATTCACCGCAGAACTTAAAGGGCCGCCAAACTCACCATTAGCATTAATCCCTTGGTTTTTTTGGTTGGTATACGCAAAAGTTTGGCCCACAGTCAGCCAATCGGTTACTTTATGAGTTGAGTTTAAACGTCCTGTTAATCTTTTATAATAAGAAATATCACTCATTACGATACCAGTCTGATCGTAATATCCAAATGACGCAAAGTAAGTAGATTTTTCGTTTCCGCCTTGTATACTGATCTCGTGGTTCTGTCTTGCTCCCGTTCCGAAAATTTCATCCTGCCAATCAGTTCCTTTTCCAAACGATGCCGGATTTTGGAATCTTACAGCTTGTCCGTCATTTGCAAAACCTTCATTGATGACAGTCGCATATTGTGTAGCATCCAAAAGATCCAGTTTTCTTGCGGCATTACTCACCCCGAAGAAACCGTTGTAGGATAAACTAAGTTTTCCTTTTTTACCCTTTTTGGTGGTTACCAAAATAACCCCTCTTGCTGCAGAAACTCCGTAAATAGCAGAAGAAGCACCATCTTTCAAAACTTCAATACTTTCGATATCACTTTGACTTAGCCAGCCTATACCGTCAACAACAATACCATCAACAACCCAAAGCGGATCGTTATTTGAAGAATAACTTGTAACCCCTCTCACACGGATAGTTGCTGATGCTCCAGGTTGTCCAGAATTTGAAACTACATTTACTCCGGCAGCTCTCCCTTGAAGAACTTGTTCTGGCTTTCCTGCAGGTATAGCTTCAATATCACTGGCTCTAATACTTGCAATCGCTCCCGTTACATTACTCTTCTTCTGAGTACCATAACCGATCATTACCACTTCCTCAATTTTTTGCTCTTTAGGGAGAGTGTCTTTCTTTGTGTTCTGGGCACTGAAGTTGGCAGTAAAATAGAGTACTGCAACCAGCCCTAAACTTCTTGATATTTTTACATTCATATACAGTTAGTTTTTTAATTCTCAAATTGAGACAATAAAAATATATTTTTTTTTAAATAATTAACATTTTATTAATAACTATTTTAATATTTCGTTTATTTTTGGGACTTCAAAGGCATAATTTTTCTTAAAATAAACCTTGATTTTTTATAAAACAGAACAAAATAAATCCCTGAAATGACTACCAAGCTCTCGAAAATATCCCTTCCTCTGAAACTAACTTTCCTGATTTTTTCAATGGTTTTAAACTGTATGGGTATTGTAATTTTGCAGCTTTCTGAGGCAAAAATCACGTATGATAAATTGGGATTTTTAGAGTCCTTTAAAGATATTCCCGTTGCACTTATTTCACTTTTTGCGGTTAACTTTATCAGCAAATTCGGGACAAAAAAGTCATTGATTTTAGCATTGAGCATTGTGGGAATCTGCTCACTTATTTTACCTTTTGTAGAAGTATTCTGGTTTTATAAGCTTTGGTTTGCCATTATCGGAACTTGTTTTGCAATTGGTAAAATATGTGTATTTGGGGTGATCCGTAATAATATTTCCGATGAAAAGTCCCTGGCAAAAACCATGAATAGCGTAGAAGCTTCGTTTATGATTGGTATTTTTGTGGTAAACACTGGATTTGGATGGCTCATCTCAAGCCAGTTCTCGCAATTTTGGAAGTTTGGGTTTATAATGATCTCCGTTTTATCTGCAATCACTATTTGTTTATTCTCCAGACTTGAAATTGCAGAACCCTTAAAAAAAGATAAGGAAAATCTTGTTAAAGAACTTTCAACGTTTGTTAGTCCTTTTATTCTCGTATTTTTGCTCGTTCTGTTTTCAATCGTTTTTGTTGAACAGAGTTTTAATTCCTGGTTACCTTCATTTTATAAAAACCACCTGAAAGTCAATTCATTTTTTGCATTGCAGGCTTCATCCTTCCTGGCCCTTTTCTCTTATGTCGGAAGAATGATTACCTCCAACATTATCCATAGATTTGCTTTATCCAGATATTATATTGTATGTCTTATACTGATTGTTTCTGTATTGCTGGTTATCATTGGTATCCAATTTCTCGGCGCAGAAAACTCAAGGCTATTATTGTTCTTATTTCCTGTAATAGGTCTTTTCCTGTCACCGCTCTACCCTGTTATCAATTCAAAAATGATTACCCGCATTGATAAGGAAAAAGTGAATATTTTTACTTCCTTAGTCGTTATTTTTTCATCCTTAGGAAGCTCTGTTAGCTCTATTATAATGTCGATATTATTTAACAACCAATTACTCAACTATTATTCGGTCTATATTTTATTCGCTGTACTGGTCTTATTTTCAATAAGTTTAATGTATTTTAGTATGAGTAGAAAAACATTAGAAAAATAATTTTATTTTTACTGCCATGAAAATCAAAGACACAAAAAACAAACAAAACCTTCAGGAACTTATTGATACTAAAGACTTTGTAGCTCATGTATCTGTAGATTGCACCATATTTGGTTTTCATAATAATATCCTGAAAGTATTGCTTTTGAAGTATCACGATCTTAATCTGTGGTCGCTTCCCGGCGGATTTGTATTTAATGATGAAGATCTCAGAGAAGCTGCTGCGCGCGTTTTATATGAAAGGACGCATTTGAAAGACCTGTTCCTTAAACAATTTCATACATTTGGAAGAATAGATCGAACGGAAAACAATGTACACCAAATCTTACTTCGGAACAAAGGAATTGAGGTTCCTAAAGATCACTGGATTTTTCAAAGGTTTATTACTGTAGGATATTGCAGTTTAATAGATTTTTCTCTTGCCAATACTTTTCCGGATGCTTTTAATGAAACCTGTGAATGGTTTGAAGTGAACAAGCTTCCTCAGATGGCATTTGACCATGACAGAATTATAGAAACCGGTCTTGAATATCTGAGAATGAACATCAATACCGAAGTTGCAGCAAGTAATTTACTTCCTGAAAAGTTTACGATGAAAGACTTACAGTCTCTCTATGAGACCATTTTAGGAGAAAAGTTCAGAAGAAACAATTTTCAGCGTAAAATACTGAGCCTTAACATTCTTGACAGGCTGGAAAAACTATATGATGGTTCTGCCAACAAAGCGCCTTATTTGTACAAATTCAAAAGCAAAGTTCACAATTCAGCCAATCAGTATCCTATCTCAAATGATAAAGGAGAGGAAGAATAGTTCTATCCATTCTAATCCGAATTAGGTCAAAGAAACCAATTATGATAAGGCATTAAAAAAAATTTTTCTGGAATAGTGAAAAGTATTATTTTTAGAAAAATTAAATTACAATGTCATATTATCCTCTTACATCCATTCCCGATTATTACGGAATAGATGCTTTACTTACCGAAGAACACAAACTTATACGCCAATCGATAAGAGAATGGGTGGAAAGTTTTGTAATGCCACAGATCGATCAGGCTGCACAAAATCATACAGATATTCCTGGCTTAATGAGAGAATTGGGAAAAGCAGGAGCATTGGGTCCTTACATTCCGGTTGAGTATGGAGGTTCAGGTCTTGATCAGATTTCTTACGGTTTGATCATGCAGGAGCTGGAAAGAGGGGATTCTGCTGTGCGTTCTGCAGCTTCTGTACAGAGTTCTTTAGTTATGTTCCCGATCAATGAATTCGGCTCTGAAGAACAAAAAAGAAAATATTTACCAAAATTAGCTTCAGGAGAGATGATCGGTTCTTTTGGGCTGACTGAGCCAAACCACGGTTCAGATCCTGGTTCTATGGAAACTTATTTTAAAGATATGGGAGACCATTATCTTTTAAATGGAGCTAAAATGTGGATCACTAACTCTCCGCTTTGCGATATCGCCGTAGTCTGGGCTAAAAATGAAGAAGGAAAAGTTCAGGGATTGATCGTTGAAAGAGGAATGGAAGGCTTCACCACTCCAGAAACTCATAATAAATGGAGTTTAAGAGCTTCAAAAACGGGTGAGCTGGTTTTCAATGATGTGAAAGTGCCAAAAGAGAATCTACTTCCGGGAGTTACAGGACTAAAAGGACCTTTATCTTGTTTAAATTCAGCCAGGTACGGAATTTCGTGGGGTGTAATCGGTGCTGCTATTGACTGCTACTGTACGGCTGTTCAGTATTCAAAAGAAAGAAAACAGTTTGGAAAACCAATCGGTTCTTATCAGTTGCAACAGAAAAAATTAGCAGAATTTTTAACTGAAATTACAAAAGCTCAATTGCTTTGCCTGCAATTGGGAAATCTTAAAAATGCTCATAAAGCAACTCCAGCTCAGATTTCAATGGCCAAAAGAAACAACGTGAAAATGGCTATTGATATTGCAAGAGAATCCCGTCAGATTCTTGGCGGAATGGGAATCATGGGAGAATTCCCGATGATGAGACACGCTGCAAACCTGGAGTCTGTAATTACTTATGAAGGAACACACGACGTTCACTTGCTTATTACTGGTTTAGATATTACCGGAATTAACGCATTCTAAGAATTTAGAAGAAACAACATAAAAGCCTGATAAATTAACTTTATCAGGCTTTTTATTTACTTTATGTATAACTGTCATTCCGACAAAGGAGGAATCTCCACTACACTCCTTGCTTTCAAAATGACAAGCGCACACCTTGTTATAGTTATATAGTAGAAAATAAAAGGAAAAAATTAAATAGAATAAGTCTTAATCTCTTCAATAAAATTAATATCCGGATTCAGGATTTCCTCGATTAAACTTTTAATAGATTTCATGGCATCATCAATATCTCCTTTTTCAAACTGCAGAGAAACTACTCCTTTTTTGGCTTCGGCAAAACTCCATATTCCTGTTTCAATCGGAAGTCCCCAAAACTCAGGAAGATTCTGAACTACATATTGATAAATACACAACTGCAACGCTTGTTTTCTGTCACTGTTATGGAAATATTCATCAACATTATCCTGATCAATTTTAACGATCAGATTTTTTATTTTTGCTGTTTTATAATCGATAATTCTCAGCGTTCCGTTTAATCGGTCTATACGATCAATAAATCCGAAAAATGAGATTTTTTGTGATGCGTCAAGATAGAAATCTACATTTTCAAACCGTTTTTCAATATCTAAAATTTCAAGTTTATTTCCGTTTTTTACTAAATCAAGATCGTAGTTGAGAATGCTTTCTATCACTTTCTTGGCAATAGCCTTATGAATAAAATTCATTCCTTTCTCGTAGAATTCCGGCTGATGTTTAAGCTTATCAATAGCAATATCAACATATTTATCTATTTGTTTAATTGAATCTTTTAAATCATTTTCTTTTAATACTTTACTTTTAATAACTTCATATACTTCTTGAAGTGTATAATGCACTAAATTTCCGTAATTTTTAACAGATAATTCTTCTTCTATTTCATCGTTTTCGGAAGTATTCAAAATCTTAGAAAGATAAAAATCCACAGGATTGTACAAATAGCTGGTAAGGTGAGAAGCGGAAACTTTTTCTTTCCATTTTTCGAGCCTTTCCAAAACAATAGGCGTTTTAGTAAATTCGATTGATTCTGTAATAATAGGCTCCGATGAATTCTCAATAATTAAATGTTCAATGTTATGAGAACTTTCCATTTCTATCTGCGTAATAAACCTGCTCTTTTCTCCTGAATTCACTCCCGAGCTTAATGCATTAAACAGTAAATGTACATTCTGAGCATCCTGAATCAGACGATAGAAATGATACGCATAAATACTGTCATTCTCCAGGAAAGTATGAAGATCAAAAAACTTTCTGATATCAAATGGAATATAGGTATTCTGAGAATTTCCGAGCGGCAGTTTTCCTTCATTAACAGAAAGGAGAATCACATTCTCAAAATTCAATAAACGGGTTTCCAGAAGCCCCATAATCTGAAGGCCTCTTAGCGGTTCTCCCTGAAAATCGATACTCTCGGAATTGATATGCTGATTGATCAGAATCTCCAGCGTTTCCATCGTGATTTCAAAATCATAGGGACTCAGCTGGTTTTTTATTATTCTAAAGGAGTTTTCGAAATGAGAGACGTTTTCATATTGAATATCATCTATTTCCAGCCATTTTACTTTTTTGCAAAAATCAATTAAGGAATCCAGATAAACATTGGTGGAATCTGCCTTTTGAAGCAAATTATAATAAGAAAGTTTTCCTAAAAGCTCCTGTAAAAGTTTTCTTGAGATATAAACAATATTCCTCTCTTCTACTTTTGCTTTGAACTGATTGATAATCAATTCGTCTTCAACTGATTTCGGAAGTTCTTCAAGAATAGGAAAAACATCGCGGTAGTAGTAAGAGGATTTATTTTTTTCTAATTGTTTCTGAAGGTAAAAAAGCTGCTTAACTGCATTGGAAAACGACAGGTTTTTCAACGGAAATCCCATCGTAATATTCAGGTTCGGAACTCCATACATAACATCTAAGCTTGCAGGAAGCAAATTCTCGTCTAAAAGTACAACAGCCGTATTGGAATAGGTTTTATTTTCAATTTCCTTAAAAATTTCAGGTAAGATCTTGGTTTGGGTTATATTTCCTGAAACTTCGTATACTTTTATATTTTTGGGCTGGTTAAAATCATCTTCGATCCAGTTGAAAGCCCTATTTTCGTTGAATTCTTTCCATGTTTTATGATTTCGTAAAAACTTACCCGCTTCCTGCCTTTCATCATCAAAATAATAATGATCTGCCTGAAAGAAACATTGCCCTTTATCCCATTGTAAAAGGCTTCTTACCAATTTTTCTTCAACCGGAGTAAAAGCATTGAATCCGCAGAACACAAATTTTTCTTTGGTATTTTTGGCAAAAGAATCAATTTCAGCTTTTGCCGTTTCATGAATCATTCCTGAAGTAGCCCAGTTTCTCTCCTGTAATTTTTGTTTCAAAACCGGAAGAAAAACGTTCATATTCTTCCAGAAGTTCAGGAATTTTTTTCTCGGAACATCGTCATCTTCTCCTAAATTCTGCGCCCAGTCTTTAATTCTCTCTTCATCAAACATGTACTGCAAAACAGCCTGATCACTCTCTGAAAACTTCAAAATATCATCCCAGTCCTTCTGTAAGGTCGGAAACCATTTCAAAAAATCCGAAAAATTGTCTCTTGGAATGAGATTAAGGCTTTTATAGATATCAAAAGCAAAAAGCCATAAAGAAATCCCCTGAATCGGCTGTTTGTCTGCAATCTGGTTGATAAGCTCCTCTACCGTAAAAAAGTTGGGCAAAAAGCCAGAATAATTATTTTCCTCTAAAATCCTTCGGATAAAAACGATGGGACGTTTTCCGGGTAACACAATATTAAACTCCGAAAGGTCAGAACTTTGAGCTAATAATTCGTGAATGATTTTATTGAGGAACTTCAAGAGGTTCTAAAGTTTTTTAAATTTTCTAATTCTGAAGATATTAATTCGTTGTATTCCGCCTGTTTTTCTTTATTAATACCGTGTTCGGTAACTTTATCGTAAGTAATCTGAAAGTTCTTATAATCATTTGAAACCGCACTATAAATTCCTTTAAAATATTTGTCCCAATCTGAAGAGGTCTTAATCTTTTCCTGAACTTCTTTTCTTAGCTTTCTGGCAAATATTTCTGCAATATCGAAATGTTTCTGCTCATGTAAAAGTACATAATCATTGATTCTTTTGGTATCTTTCCATGATTTATCTTCGTTAAATATGGTTTCTATAGTAAAATCAATCGTTGCTTTCGGATTGCTGGATTTTACCACAGAATATTCCCATCCGCAATGGGTGTAAGCGACTACATCGGGATTGCTTTTCCGGTTAACCGGACTTTTAAAATTCTCCCATTTCAGCTTCAGATCTTCCTTCCAGATTATTTTCTGCCCAAATATCTGAAGTGAAAGCGAAAAACAAATTAAAATAACAAATTTCAACATTGATCTACTCCACTACAATGGTTTTCGTGATCCATGTATTTCCTCCGTTCCAGAATTTAAAAGTATACGTTCCTATCTGTTGCGGGCTGAAATTAATTTGGCTGGCAAACGTCTTTGTAGAAGGTTGGCAAGCTCCGTCTGTTCTATATTTATATGCAGTAACAGATCTTGTTACATTGTCATCATGAATATAATCATACCCATAAAAACCTTCACAGTTTGACTGATAAACCGAATACGTTTTAATGCTCTGAACTGTAAAAACGTCCATTGTATCATTGATAATCTTTACACTATCAATTTTTACTTTTTCTACTGCTTCTACAGTTTGATAGTCGTTATCATCATTACATGACGTCAAAATTAATCCTAACATTACCACAGAAACCCCAATATTTATAAAATTTTTCATAGCAATTTTATTAATTTTGATTTAGAACTATAAATTTATGAATTAAAATTACCTTTTGAAAGATAGACTACTTTTTTTGTGTCAAAAAACTCTTCTTCAAAATAATTTTTAAGATTAAATATCTCACATCTCAACCCGGCAAGTTCTTCAGCAAGATCGCCACCTTTTAAATAAAGAACACCATTATGTTTTGCATTGAACTGCTCTTTCTCAAACTTTCCTTTTAGCCATCTTAAAAACTCAGGCATTTGGGTAACCGCTCTGCTTACTACAAAATGGAATTTCTCTTTCAGTTTTTCAGCTCTTCCATGTATAGCGGTCACGTTTTTCAATCCGGCCCCTTCCGCAACTGCATTGACAACACTTATTTTTTTTCCGATCGAATCAATCAGCGTAAATTCTGATTCCGGAAATAATATTGCCAGGGGAATTCCCGGGAAACCACCTCCCGTTCCTATATCCAATACTTTTGTACCCGGAGCAAATTCCATCACCTTGGCAATTCCTAAAGAGTGTAAAATATGTTTTTCATATAATGATTCCATATCTTTTCTTGAAATTACATTGATTTTTTCGTTCCACTCATTATAGAGCGCTTCCAATTTGGAAAATTGCTCAATCTGTGTTTCAGTAAGATCAGGAAAATATTTTAATACTAACGATGTAGACATATCAATTATTATAATCTGCAAAAATAAGTTTTTATTAGCTTTGGTCAAATATTTAAATTTCACCCGATCCTATTTCATAGAAAAAGGCCATCAACAAACGGCCTTTTTATTTATTTTACTCTTTTTCAATCGGGTTATTAGTTCTGCGAAGCCTTTTGGCAATTTCATCGTCCTGGTTACTACTTTTTTTCAATTCTTTAAGATCAAATTTCGCTATATAGCCATCTTTAAACTGAATATTCATTGCTCCTATAATTTTGTCAACACTCATAGCCTCTATATCATCGGCAAGATTAGATGTATAGATCATTAAGGCTTTTCTGTAGTCTTTCCAACTCATTTCTTTACTATTCTTCGGAAGAAAGGCAAAAACTGTCTTATTTTTTTTAATCTGTATTAAATGAAAACTATGATCACCTTTACTGTCTTTAAGACTTACAATCAGCCCAGGAAGTCCTGTAAATTTATACGGTCCGTCGTTGATGGGATATTCTTTGCTGAACCAAGCTTCCCAAACTCTTCCTTTGTAGTTTGTTGTTGCCTTTTGGCAATTGATATTGTTAATTTTTAAAAATTCTTTTTCAATATTCCATTTCTGGGGTTCATTCTCTAGTACTAAAAGGTTGGCCGTTTTATATTTATCATAAAACTTTATGTTTTTTTGACCATAATTTTTCTCAATAATATATCCCAGGTTCTGATCATATTTTTTACCATTGTAGAGATCTGCACTGTTTTTTGTGACATTGTATAGGGAATCTCTTTCATATTTCGCAGCATTATAGAAATAAGATCTTTTCCCATCAGAATCCAGATTCATATAATCCGTCACAAGAGAATCTATTTTACGATCAGGTTTCATCTTATATTCATACACAAAACGATAATTCTGGGCCGAACACAAAGAAGTCACGAGCAAGAATAAAATTTTATACATTTCAAATATCTTTATAATATCTCCAAATCTAGTGATTAATATTCAAAAAACTTAATATTGACTTATTTCTGTTTCCCGAGAGAATTTTATTATATATATTTGTTAAAATTCAAAAAAATTCATGAACAAACTTTCAGATAGAGTAAATAGACTAGGTTACTCACAGACTTTCGTAATGTCTAACAAGGCCAGAGAAATGAAAGCCAACGGTATCAACGTTATCAGTTTAACATTAGGAGAACCGGATTTTGATGTTCCCGACAATATAAAGCAAGCTGCATTTGATGCTATCAACGAAAACTATAGCCATTACTCTCCTGTTCCAGGATTCTTAGAACTTCGTGAAGCAATTGCCCACAAACTTAAAAGAGACAATAATTTAGAATATAAACCTACACAGATCTGTGTTTCCAATGGTGCAAAACAGTCAATTATCAATGTGTTGGCAGCACTTATTAATGACGGAGACGAAGTTATACTGCCTAATCCGTATTGGGTAAGCTATGATGAAATGGTAAAAATGATGGGAGGAAATTCCGTAATGCTTCCGACATCTTATGTTACCGACTTTAAAATTACAGCTGAACAGCTTGAAGAAGCCATTACAGATAAAACAAAAGCAATTTTATTCAGTTCACCTTGTAATCCTTCCGGTGGATATTACACATACGATGAACTGAAATCCTTGGCAAAAGTGATTGCCAAATATCCTCACGTTACGGTTATTTCTGATGAAATCTACGAATACATCAACTACGAAACCACCACTACTTCTATCGCACAGTTTCCTGAAGTATACGAACAAACTGCTGTTATCAACGGAATGTCTAAAGCTTTTGCAATGACAGGCTGGAGAATCGGTTATTCTGCATGTCCGGAATGGCTGGCTAAAGCCTGTGAAAAAGTACAGGGACAAATGACGAGCGGTGCCAACACAGTGGCTCAAAGAGCTTCCATTACTGCTTTAAAAACAGATCCTTCTGAATATAAATACATGATTGATGCTTTCAAAACAAGAAGAGATCTTGTGTATGATTTAATGAAAGAAATCCCAGGGTTTAAAGTTTTGTTACCTAAAGCAGCCTTCTATTTCTTCCCGGATATTTCTCATTATATCGGAAAAACATTAAACGGTACTGAAATCAAGGATTCTGACGATTTCGCCATGTTCATTTTAGAAAATGCTCACGTAGGATGTGTAGGCGGAGTTTCTTTCGGAAGCCCGGAATGTATCCGATTTTCCTATGCAGCTTCAGAAGAAGAACTGAGAGAAGCCATGAAACGTATTAAAAACTTATTAGACCAATTCAGTTAAACAAAAACAAAATCAAAAAAATACAAAATGAACTTTTTCAAAAAAATCAGTATTGTAACCAGCATTGCTGCAGCAAGTTTCGTTGGTTATGCTTACGGACAGGATTTCCAGTGGAAAGAAGCTACATCAAACGGATACACCTACAAATATGTAACGAATGATCCTACTGCAGCCAGATATTATAAATTGAAAAACGGACTTACCGTTATTCTGAGCCCCACCAACAAAGATCCCAGAATACAAACCTATATCGCTACAAAGGCAGGAAGTAAAACAGACCCTGCTGATCATACAGGTCTTGCCCATTATTTAGAGCATATGCTTTTCAAAGGGACCGATAAGTTCGGTTCGAAAGACTGGGCAAAAGAAAAGCCAATTCTGGACCAGATTGATGCGCTTTACGAAAAGTACAATTCTACAAAAGACGAAAATAAGAGAAAAGAAATCTATAAAGAAATAGACAAGGTTTCCGGAGAGGCCGCAAAGTTTGCCATTGCCAATGAGTATGACAAAATGATGGCCGGAATGGGAGCTGACGGAACGAATGCTTTTACTTCTTTTGAACAAACCGTTTATACAGAAGATATTCCCTCAAATGTTGTAGACAAGTTTCTTACGGTACAGTCAGAAAGATTCAGACAGCCTATCTTAAGGCTTTTTCATACTGAATTAGAAGCTGTATATGAAGAAAAAAACAGATCTCTGGATGATGACGGAGACAAGGTATATGATATGATGTTTGCAAGCCTTTTCCCGAATAACAACTATGGAAAGCAGACCACCATCGGAACTATAGAACATCTTAAAAATCCTTCTCTTAAAGCTATCCGAGAATATTTCAACACCTATTATGTTCCCAACAATATGGGAATCATCATGTCCGGAGATTTCAATCCGGATGAAGTGATTGCTAAAATTGATAAAGCTTTTTCTTATATGAAGCCCAAATCGATTCCTGAATATAAAATCGGACAGGAAAAACCGATCACCTCTCCTATTGTAAAAGAAGTAGTGGGTCCTAATCCTGAAAACGTAATGCTTGGTTTCAGATTTCCGGGAGCAACAACTAAAGACGCAAGACTGCTTAATTTAGTTGGTAATATGCTTACTAACGGGCAAGCCGGTTTAATTGATTTAGATCTGGTAAAAAAGCAAAAACTATTGGCTGCGTATGCTTTCCCGTATGTATTGAAAGACTACTCTGTACTTTTACTACAGGGAAGACCTACAGAAGGGCAATCTTTAGATGAAGTGAGAAATCTTTTGCTTCAGGAGATCGATAAATTAAGAAAAGGAGAATTTTCAGACGATCTTATTGAGTCCATTGTCAATAATGAGAAGAAAAATATTATTCAGAAGGATGAAAAGTATTCTTCCAGAGCTAGTATTTTAATGGATGAGTTTACTTCCGATATTGATCATAAAGTATCTTTGGAATATGTAGACGAGATCTCTAAGCTTACAAAAAAAGACATTATGGATTTTGCCGCAAAATACCTGCAGGCAAACAATTATGTTGCTATTTATAAAAGAAAAGGGGAAGACAAAAGTATCGTAAAAGTTGACAAACCCACTATTACACCGGTTTCTGTAAACAGAGAAGACCAGTCGCCTTTCTTAAAGAAGATTGATGAAATGCCGGAAAATGCAATTGCTCCGGTATGGCTGAATTATGATAAAGATATCACCAAAAACAAATTAGGAAATATTGATGTACTATCTGTAAAAAACACAGATAACGCTTTATTCAGATTATATTATCATTTTGATTCAGGAAAGTGGAACAATAAAATACTTCCGTTAGCTGCAGAATATCTTCAGTATTTAGGAACAAAAAATAAATCTTCAGAAACCATAAGCAAAGAGTTTTATAAATTGGCGTCAAGCTTCAATGTAAGCGCCGGTAATGAGGAGACTTATGTTACCCTGGAAGGACTTAATGAAAATTTCGATAAAACAGCTAGTCTTTTTGAAGATCTTATTAAAAACTGCCAGGCTGATCAGGCTGCTTTAGACGCGTACAAGATCAGGCTGAAAAAGGCAAGAGCCAATGCAAAGCAAAATAAAGGAACCATTATGGCAGGCTTAAGAAGCTATGCACAATATGGAGCCCAGAACCCTTTCAATAATGTATTAAGTGATGCAGAATTGGATGCTTTGAAAGCTGAAGACCTTATTAAGGTTCTTCATGATTTATTTAATTATAAGCATAAGGTATTGTACTACGGTCCGAAATCAGGGGATGATCTTGTAGCCTCTTTAAAGCCTATCCATACCCTTCCTAAAGATCTTAAGGAACTGACAAAAACAAAAACATTTGTACAGGTTCCTACAGATAAGAACAAAGTTTTGTTTGCACATTATGATATGGTACAATCTGAAATTTTCTGGGTAAGAAATGCAGATCAGTACAGTGCTGCTGAAACTCCAACCGTTAATTTATTCAATAATTACTTTGGTGGCGGAATGGGATCCATTGTTTTCCAAACCATTAGAGAATCTAAAGCTCTTGCTTATTCTACCTATTCTTATTTTGCTTCACCAAGTAAGAAAGAAGATAAAAATATGGTTTTAGCGTATGTAGGAACTCAGGCTGATAAATTCAACGAATCTACCACAGCAATGAATGAACTTTTAACAACGCTTCCAAAATCTGAGCAGTTATTTGAAACAGCAAAAAGCGGATTGAAAAAATCTATTGCTTCCGAAAGAATTACTCAGGATGGGATTATTTTCTCTTACCTGAGAGCTCAAAAGCTTGGAAACAGTACAGACGTCAGAAAAAATGTATATGAACAAGCTCCAAAACTTTCTTTTACGGACATTAACAGCTTCCATGACAAGGAAATGAAAGGCAAAAATTACACCTATTGTATCGTGGCCTCTCAGGACAAAGTAAACGAAGCGGATATGAAGAAGTTAGGTGAACTGAAAAAGCTAAGTTTAACTGAAATATTTGGTTACTAAATATGAAGAAAAGCTCTGAAATCAGAGCTTTTTTCTTTATAATCAATCAAAAACAATTATAGATTTTATTTATCAAAATCAATTTGAATGATAGATGAAACATTTATATATTTGCATCAGAAAATTTAAATATAAAAACGAGAAAATTATGTCTTTAGTAGGAAAAAAATTCCCGAATGTAACAGTAGACGCAATGTCTGAAATGGGTGATGATCTTAGAATCAATGTATTCCAGGAAGCTACAGAAAACCAACAAAAAGTTCTTTTGTTCTGGTATCCGAAAGATTTCACTTTCGTTTGCCCGACTGAGCTTCACGCTTTCCAGGAAGCTTTAGGAGAGTTCGAAAAAAGAAACACAAAGGTAATCGGTGCTTCTTGTGACACCAACGAAGTACACTTCGCTTGGCTGAACGTTTCAAAAGACAATGGAGGTATTGAAGGGGTTACTTACCCGCTTTTAGCTGATACTCACAGACAATTGGCAAACATTTTAGGAATTGTAGACCAGGATTTCGAATACAATGAAGAAGGTGAAGAAGTTTTCACTGGTTCTAACGTAACTTACAGAGCAACTTACCTTATCGACGAAACTGGAAAAATTTTCCACGAGTCTGTAAACGATATGCCTCTGGGAAGAAACGTAAAAGAATATTTAAGATTAATCGATGCTTATACTCATGTTCAGAAGCACGGTGAAGTTTGTCCTGCAAACTGGGAAGAAGGAAAAGAAGCGATGAAGGCTGACAGAACTTCTACAGCTGAGTATTTGTCTAAGAACTAATACAATGTGTTAATTTGAAAATGAGATAATTTGACAATTAATCGCATTGATTAGTTAAAAATTATCTCATTCTCTATTTATTGACATTTTCAAATTAATAAATTCTCAAATTTTCAAATAAAATTATGTATACAGAATTAACAGAAGATACGTTACAGAATATTGTAAATGATAATGAAAAAGTTGTTGTGCAGTACGGTGCTACTTGGTGCGGAAACTGTAGAATCATGAAGCCGAAATTCAAGAAACTGGCCTCTGAAAACGACAACATCCCTTTCCTGTATGTAGACGCTGAAAAATTACCGGAAAGCCGAAAATTAGCTAAAGTTGACAACTTACCTACTTTTGCCATTTTCAGAAACGGTGAATTGGTGAATCAGGTTCAGTCTAACCAGGCGGAAAGTTTAATTAACTTATTTAACGAATTGTAATTATGAAGTTACCTATAATCAGACAATTTTATCAAAACCAGACTCCTGAAAACCTTGAAAAGACATTAGAAGTTTTGGAAAGTTTCTGCGAGTTCAGAGGAACAAGTGAAGAAGATTTAAACGTTGCAGGAGAATTAATTACCAATATCTGCGGAGCTTTGGAAGTTCATGCCAACGTACAAAACGGAATGAGTGAAAAGGACGCTTTAAACTCATTTGCACAAAAGGTTTTAGGATCTATTGACAAGTAAATCAGATTGAAAGATTGAAGAATTCAAAAATTTCAATTATTAAAAAAAACACAGACTTCGCGCGAAGTTTCCCTATATTTTCAATAAAAAATCCCGATGAAAAGACATCAGGATTTTTTGGGTTTATAAAAATGAATTTTTAAGTTTAATAACTTAATTCATCATAACTAGCTTCTTCTACTCATCAGAATTCTAAGAATATACCAGAACAGCAACATAATGGAAGCAAAAAGCTGTAAAGAAGCTCCTACATACTGACCGGTTGTATATACATTTTTCAGCTTACTTGTTTCATACAAAATACTTGCAGAAGCTAAAACTACCATTCCTACAGAAAACCAAAGTCCTAGGTTGAATCCGAAAATTGCTCCGGCAACAATTAATCCCAATGAAATGAAACCACCGATAATAATGATATTTCTTAAAAAAGAAAAATCCTTTTTTGAAGTAAAAGCTACCAGAGATAATCCTGCAAACATCGCGATAGTAAGCATTGCTGCCTGAAATATTAATGTTCCTCCTCCCGAATACCCTGTAGCAATATATAAAATGGGAAGAAAGATCACAGCCTCAAGCAAAATATAAAATCCTAGCCCTAAATATTGGGTTGATCTGCTTTGGGATAAAGACCATTTATTAGCCAAAACAGAAGCCAGCCAAAAAACACCGATAATCAATAACCAAGTGTACTTTTGTCCGAACATCATGGCGATAAGCTCCACAGGAACTACCTTTAGCAATACAGTTTCCACCCCAATAAATGCAAGAATGGATAAAGCAACGTGCAGGTAAGTTTTTTTGTAAAAATCCGCTTGCTCTATCTCTGAAGAATGAGCGACTAATGCATCTGTCATCATAGTATGTTTTTATTTAATTTAAATTTTAAAAATTCTGATCTATTTCTTAAAAGGTTTTACTCCAAGAATCTTTCCACTTTCTTCAAATACTACAGTCACCAATTCTGTTGGAACTTGTGATTTATCATCTGAATATTTGTACTGAATCATAGGATAAGAACTCCCGTCAATCATAGGTTTATACCCTGATTTAAATATTTCCAGTGTTTTATTAAAATGAATGTCTTCAGAAAGCTTTTTATAGACCTTATCTGTTACAATTTCTTTAGCTTTAGCAGACAAAAGACCATCCGTTACTTTACGATCCGATGATTTTAAGCCGGCCAAGAATTTTAAAAAATTATTATTATAAGACGTGAGCTGATTCTTACTTAATTCTATAAGCTTTTCTTTTTGCTCGGTATTTTCAATCTTCAGGCTGGTCACTTTTTGTGCAAACCCAAGCTGAATACAGAAAACAGCAAATACAAGAACTATTTTTTTCATATAATTTTGTTGATTAAAGTGATGAAGATACAAAGAATTAAATAACTTCTAAGAATTTCATTGTATCTACATTGTCAGCATAAGTATTTAATCCCGGATTTTGAGCCTCTCCTAATTGGATAGAATCCAGTCCTAATTCATCTTTTGCCACTATACACTGAATGTTTTCTTCATTTTCTACAATAAACTTTTTTACATCTTCTAAAGAGGAATACCTGCTGAAATTAATTACAGAAAGCGGACTGAATAACTTATCGTCTTCTTTCAGCATCACAAAATTGTTATCCCAGAATTTTTCCTGATTTAAAAGATAAATAGCCCTGTTATAATCATAATTGTTTGCATATTTATTATGATTAATGATATCCTGAAACCCTAAAAAGTTTTCAAACAGACGATCGATTACAAAATCCTGCGGAATAAATAATCGGGTCACATTTCTGCATCCCAGTCCGAAATACTGAAAAATATCCTTTGCCAGCAATTGTAATTCCTCATCTGTTTCATCACCTTTCAATACCGCGATTGAAGTTCTGTTTTTTCGGATGATATTCAACCGGTCTTTAAAATAATATTCAAGATATCTTGCCGTATTATTGCTTCCTGTCGCGATTACCGCATCAAAATTTTCCAGTTTTTCAACAAACTCAAACTGAACATTCCCTTCCGAAAACTCATTCCATTTTTTAAGGAGAAACGGAATCATGTATCTGTCTTTTGAGGACAGCTTAATGACAGGAATATGATTGCTCAGCACAACAGAAATCACATCATGAAGTCCAACCAAAGGAATGTTTCCTGCCAAAATCAACCCCACTCTTTTTTGGATTTTAGAAGGAGTGTATTCCTTCAGCCAATTCTTTATATGATCTTCTGTCAATAAATCGGCCCATTGCTGCAGAGCAAATTTATGATTTTCAATCGTGAACCATGGGTTTTCAATTTCGGACTTTTTTAATAATAATTCAAAATCCACATCATTATCATTATAATCTTCCGTTTTCTTTAACAAAAACTCCTTAAGATATCCGCTAAGTCTAATAAGTCCTAAAACTTGATTTTCAATATTCATAATTACTTTTAAATTGGGGAATATTTTGTAATTTTGTGCAAATTTAAAAAAAATTAGCGATGGCTATTAAAATAACTGATGAATGCATTAATTGCGGAGCCTGCGAACCAGAATGTCCAAATAATGCAATTTATGAAGGAGCAGTTGACTGGAAAGCTTCCGAAGGTACTGAACTGAAAGGTACTGTAACTTTACCATCAGGTCTTACAGTAGATGCGGATGCACCACAGGAACCTGTAAGTGATGATGTTTATTTCATTGTAACCGATAAGTGTACAGAATGTAAAGGCTTCCACGAAGAGCCACAGTGTGCAGCAGTTTGCCCTGTAGATTGCTGTGTTCCGGATGAGGATCATGTAGAATCTGAAGAAGCATTGCTTAATAAAAAAGCATTCTTACACGGTGAATAACATACACCGTCTCATGATGTATGAGACGGTTTTTTTTACCAAATATCCCAAGTAAAACTAAAAGTACAACTGTAAGCAGAAACGTTTACAAAATCAAAAAATAAAAATATGAGCAAAAAGCACAACTTTAGCGCAGGACCATGTATCTTACCTCAAGAGGTTTTCGAAAAATCCGCACAGGCAATTTTAGATTTCAACGGAATCGGATTATCGCTTCTTGAAATTTCGCACAGAAGCAAAGATTTTGTTGCGGTAATGGACGAAGCACGTGCCATCGTAAAAAGACTGATGAATTTAGGAGATGATTACGAAGTTTTATATTTAGGAGGAGGAGCAAGTCTTCAATTTGCCATGGTACCTTACAATTTGATGAAAGTTGGCGGAAAAGCGGCTTATCTGGATACGGGAACTTGGGCTGCAGGAGCTATTAAAGAAGCTAAAAAAGTTGGAACAGTAGACATCGTAGGTTCTTCAAAAGAAGAAAACTACTCTTTTATTCCGAAAGATTATACGGTAGGTTCAGAATACGATTATTTCCACTGTACTTCAAACAACACCATCTACGGAACCCAGATGAAGACTTTCCCGGAAGTTGACACTTTAATGGTTTGCGACATGAGCTCAGATATTTTCTCAAGACAACTGGATTTCTCTAAATTTGATCTGATCTATGCCGGAGCTCAGAAAAATATGGGACCTGCAGGAGTAACTTTGGTAGTGGTAAAAAAAGAAATTTTAGGTAAAACAGGAAGAGAAAACATGTTCTCAATCCTTGATTACTCTCAACATATTGCTAAAGAATCAATGTATAATACTCCACCGGTTTTCCCTGTATATGCCTCTCTGCTTACTTTACAGCATTTGGAGAATAACGGAGGAATTGCTGCTGCTGAAGCAAGAAATGAAGCAAAAGCAAAACTTTTGTATGATGAAATTGACAGTAATCCCTTATTTGAAACGTTCTGTGTAAAAGAAGATCGTTCATTAATGAATGTTTCTTTCAAAATTACAGACGAAAGCAAAAAAGAAGAATTTGACAATGTCTGGAAAGCTGCAGGAATCAGCGGATTGAATGGGCACAGAAGTTTGGGAGGTTACAGAGCAAGTTTATATAATGCGTTACCTATTGAAAGTGTGCAGGTTTTAGTAGATGTAATGAAATCTATTAAATAATTTAAAGATTAAAAAATATCAGCGATTAAAAGATTATTACCATTATTTTAAATTTTCTTAATTTGCGACCCCGATTTAGAATTTTTAAATATTTAAATTTTTTAATCTTTAAATCAAATAAGAAACCATGAAAGTTTTAGCTAACGACGGTATTTCGAAAGCAGGAGAACAGGCATTAAAAAATGCGGGAATTGAAGTTTTGGACAACAGGGTTGCTCAAGATCACGTAATCAATTTCATCAACGAGAATAACGTAGACGTTCTTTTGGTAAGAAGTGCTACGAAAGTGAGGCAGGATCTTATCGATGCATGTCCGAATCTGAAAATTATCGGAAGAGGAGGCATTGGAATGGACAATATTGATGTTGAATATGCTATTGAACAGGGAAAATACATTATCAATACGCCGACTGCTTCTTCAAAATCGGTTGCGGAATTGGTTTTCGGACATTTCTTTGCTTTAGCAAGATTTCTTCACGAATCCAACAGATTAATGCCGTTGGAAGGGGAAACGCATTTCAACGCGATGAAAAAGTCTTTCAGCAATGCACATGAACTTTCAGGAAAAACTTTAGGAGTTATTGGTTTTGGGAGTATTGGCCAGGAAGTGGTTAAAATAGGAATCTCTTTAGGGATGAAAATTAAAGTTTTAACCCGAAAACCTAAAACGGAGATCCTTACATTGAATTTTTTCGACGGACAGTCGGTGAAATTTGAAGTCACTTCTACCAACGATATGGATGTTTTCTTAAAAGAAGCGGATTTCATCAGTATCAATACGCCTAAAACGAACGAATATATTATAGATACGCCAGAGTTTGAAAAAATGAAAGACGGCGTTTATATTGTAAATACTGCAAGAGGCGGTGTCCTGAATGAAGTGGCTTTAATTGATTTCATTGAATCTAAAAAAGTGGCCGGTGCAGCTTTGGATGTTTTTGAAAACGAACCTAATCCTGAATTACCACTTTTGATGAATCCTGCATTATCACTTTCACCTCATGTAGGTGGAAATACGGTAGATGCACAGGAAAAAATAGGACTGGAACTTGCAGAACAAATTATTAAGATAAAAAACGAACTATAAAGAAATATGCCTGTTTTTAAACCATTTCGTGGAATAAGACCTCATAAAGATTATGAAGCCACTTTTCCTACTCATCCATTAGATAATTTTACCCAATCTGAAATTGCTGAAAAAGCACAGGTTGAAAACACTTACATCAATATGATCAAACCATATGTGGTAAGTAAATCTAAAGATGTAGACAGGAATTTAAGGAAAATAAGAACTACTTTCGAAGAGCTTCTGAATGAGAAAGTCCTGGTACAGGATAACTCGGCTTATTATCTTTATGAGCAAATATACCCTAATAAACAGGTATTTAGAGGCCTTTTAGGTTTAAGCAGTATTGAGGATTTCTGGAACGGAAAAATCAAAAGACACGAAAGTACCATTCCACAAAAGAAAGAAAAACTGGCTCATTACCTTGAGAAAGTAAATTTACAGGCAGAACCGGTATTGTTAACCTATCCTTCTAATTCAAAAATAGAATTATTGATGAATCATGAAGAGAAAAATGTACCTATTTTCAATCATGTAGACAGTATCGGAATCCGTCATAAAATCTGGAGAATCGACAATCGTCTGAAATTACAGCAATTCAAGGAAGTTATTGATCAGATCGACTCTTTTTATATTGCAGACGGACATCACAGGATCGGATCTACCGCCCTGAATGCAAAACGCCTGAAAGATAAAAACAAGAAACATAACGGGACTGAACCTTATAATTTTGTATATAGTTTCATTGTTTCCAACCAATCTATAAAAATTCACGATTACAACAGGATTATCAGTGATCTGAATGGTTTGAGCTCTGAAGAATTCCTGTCAAAACTTGAAAAGTATTTCCTAATTCACGAAAAAGAAGAGACTCCATACTACCCTTCTCAGAAGTTCCATATCTCTATGTATCTTGACGGAAAGTTTTATTCTCTTCACGTAAAGCATGATCTTCGTTCCCAGGAAATGTCTTTGGATAATCTGGATCATCATCTTTTGGATAAATATATTATCAAGGATATCCTTAACATTGAAGATTCTGACAGCTCAGATAAAATCTTATACATCAAAGGAACTTCAAATATTGAAGGGATTAAACTACTGAAAGAAAGTGTTGATAAAGGTGAAGGTAAGGTAGGTTTCGGAATCTATCCTGTAAGCTTTAATGATATGATCAAGATTTCGGATCTTAAATTGAGTATGCCGCCAAAATGCACCTTTATAGAACCTAAACTGGTAACAGCTTTATTAATGTATGACATGAAGCCTTAATTCATAATTTTTTATTTATTTTTATGCTTTGAAAAGAAATAGGTCAGTATAAAAATGAAGAAATCATTACTTATCATATTTCCACTCTTTTTGGGTGGATTTTTATTTTCTCAAAAGAAGCAGGTCAAAAAAACGGTTCCTACTCCTAAATATAATTACCATACTGAGTTCAAAAAAATCTCAGACGAAATTATGATTAACGGAACGGCCTATGACAATCTTGGTGAACTTACCAAAGGAATCGGTCCCCGCTTCAGTGCCACTCCCGGATATACAAAAGCAGTAGACTGGGCTGAAAAACAATTTAAGGAAATCGGAATTGAAACCATCTGGAAGCAGGATGCAAAAGCTCCCATTTGGATAAGAGGAAGGGAAACTTTGCAGATAAAAGCAGGAAATGGTGACTGGAAAAATATTAAAATGCTTTCTTTTGGGAATTCTGAAGGGACAAACGGAAAAGATCTAACCGGCGAAATTGTCTTAATCAATACGACCGGAGAGCTGAATGCTTTATCAATCGGACAACTAAAAGATAAAATTGTTTTCGTTAACCTTCCTTTAGATCCCACCATTGTAAATACCAGTGATTCTTATTTAATTACGGCTAAATCAAAGCTCATTTCAGCTTCCGTAATTGCAAAAACAGGAGCAAAAGCATTAATCATAAGATCATTAACTACAGCTTATAATGATATTCCCCATGCTAAAATGGTCTATTATGAACCGGATGATAAGGCAAGAATTCCGGCGATGTCCATCGGTGCAAAATCTGCTGATGAGCTTGAAAAACTGCTGAAGAAGGAAAAGGTAACGGCAAAGATCAATATGTCTGCGGAATCAAAAGGGGAAGCCCTTAATCCGAATGTTATCGCTGAAATTCCCGGTAAAAAAGATTCTAAAGTAATTCTTTTAGGTGCCCAGCTGGATTCCTGGGATTTCGGAGAAGGTGCGATTGACGACGGTACCGGAGTTGTACAATGTATTGAAGTATTAAGAACATTAAAAGCACTTGGCTATGAAAACAACCATACCATAAGAGTTGTTTTGTTTGCCAATAGTGAAAATGGCGGACAAGGAAGGGAAATGTATGCTTCCTACGTAAAAAAGAAAGAGGAGAAACATATTTTTGCTTTAGGAACCGATGCAGGAGGATATTCTCCGAGAGGATTCTCATTGGATATGTCTCCGCAAAGAAGAAGGCAAATCTTTGAATGGAAAAACTATTTCCTTCCCTATGGAGTGTATGACTTTGACCAGACGGATGCTATTCAGGATATTTCACCCCTGAAAAAACTGGATGTCCCTCTTGCCGAACTTGTTGTAGATACACAAAGATATTTCGACTATCACCACTCTGTTCAGGATACTTATGATAAAGTAAATAAACGTGAACTTCTTTTAGGTTCGATAGTGATGACCCAAATGGTACTTATGATTGATCAAAACTGGTAAAAATGAAAAAAATTCTGACAACAACTACTCTACTTTTGAATTTATGCTTACTAGCACAAAGCAAAGAAGACTCCATACAATTCAACAAAATTTCAACGGAAATTTTAAATAATGGCAAAGCCTATAATGAACTCCGAGATTTAACTAAAAATATAGGTCATCGTTTGAGCGGTTCTGCCGCTTATGAAAGATCTGTTCAATGGGCCGCTCAACAACTTCGTGATGCAGGAGCAGATAAGGTTTGGCTACAGGAAGTGATGATTCCTGTTTGGGAAAGAGGAAAAGAGTCTTTGCAGATCAAGACTGATACCGGAAAATGGAAAAGCTTAAAAATGCTTTCTTTAGGAAATTCCGAAGGAACAGGCGGTAAAGATGTTTCCGGGGAAATCATCATGGTAAAATCTATGGATGAGTATGAAAAATTACCCCCAGAAAAGGTAAAAGATAAAATAGTTTTCTTTAACTATCCATTCAGTCAGTCTTATATCGAAACGTTCAAAGGATACAGTGATGCGGCAAAATACAGAACAACAGCCGCTTCATTAACGGCAAAAAAAGGCGGTAAATTTGCCATTATCAGATCACTTTCTTCTGCTTTTGATGATGTTCCTCATACCGGGGCAATGCGTTATCAGGATGATAAAAAAATTCCTGCGGTAGCCATTGGGAGCTCCGTTGCTGATGAGCTTGAAAATCTTTTAAAATCCCAGAAGGTGATGGCAAAATTAAATTCCAACTGCGGAATGAAAGGGGAAAAGCTCTCCCATTCTGTTATTGGAGAAATTGCAGGCAGAAAAGACAAAAGTGTTATCGTTGTCGGTGGCCATTTGGATTCCTGGGATGTCGGTGAAGGCGCTCATGATGACGGGGCCGGAATTGTTCAGAGTATTGAAGTTGTAAGAACATTCAAAAAACTGGGAATTCCAAACAATCATACAATACGTGTGGTTTGTTTCGCTAATGAAGAAAATGGTGTAAAAGGAGGTATACAATATGGAAAAACAGCTAAAGAAAACAATGAGAGACACCTTTTTGCTATAGAATCGGATGCGGGTGGCTTTACTCCGAGAGGAATTGCTCTGGAAATGGATGAAACGAAAAGAAAACAGATCCAAAGCTGGAAACCTTTGTTCCTTCCTTACGGAGCCTATGATTTTGAAAATAAATATTCAGGAACAGACATTTATCCACTTCGGGATATGGGAGTTCCTGCTGCAGAACTTGTTCCGGATTCGCAAAGATATTTTGACATTCACCATACAGAAGAAGATACTTTTGAGAAAGTCAACAGAAGAGAATTACTTCTTGGTGCAACAGTAATGACACAGCTTATTTATATGATTGATAAAAACTGGTAAACGATTTACACGTGAAACATAAATTTCTAATTTTAGCATCAACTTTATTCCTAAGCCTGTCTTTCGCCCAAACAAAAATGAAAGATTTAAAAGATCTAATAAATAAAAATGAAGATGCAATAACCTTAATCCAAACATGGAAAAAAAGTGCCCGAAATAAAGTTCAGATTTTAGAAAAAGATTCTCTGAAATCAAAAGAAGCATTATTTAATATTCAAATATCAACTCGTTCTCCTATGGGAGCAATAGTTTTCCATACTGGAGGAATTCTAATTAATGATGGCTGGATTAGAATTTATGGATCTGGCAATAATAAATTGGACCGAAATTTACCTGATTGGAACAAAGGAAAAACCTTTGAAAATTTTGGTGAGAAGCCAGGCCACTTAATCATTGCTGATGATGCTATAGGAAGCTTTTTTCTCTTAAATGGCGGCGACTTGGGAAGCGATTTAGGAAAAGTTTATTATTTTGCGCCTGACAGCTTGGAAACAGAACCTCTGGATTTAACATATTCTGATTTTATTAATTTCTGTTTTAATGGAAATGTAGACGGGTTTTACAAAGATTTACGATGGAAAAACTGGGAAAAAGATTTTAAAGATTTAAGTACAAACGAAGCTTTTATATTTTATCCTTATCTATGGACTAAAGAAGGAAGAGATATCGATTCTGTTCAAAAAAGCAAGGTAAGTATTGAAGAAGTCTATAAATTAAAAGTTTCTAAAATGAATCCTATTGATAAATAAAAGAACAAAATTAGATTTCTCCTTTCGTCGAAATGACAGATTTCCAATTTTAAAATATAAAAATAAAAAGAGTTCAGGATTTTCTGAACTCTTTTTATTTTATAATAGTAAAGATTTAAATTCTTTACACAATTTCGCTTGTTAATTCCCTTGAAAGTAATTTTTCATGCATCGGCTTTAATAAATCCATTGAGCCGGTTTTTACCGTACATTTGCCCTTGAAATGGACTAATATTGTACATTGTTCGGCCTGCTCCAACGTATGTTTACATATTTCTATCAATGAATCTATAACATAATCAAAAGTATGTACATCATCGTTATGCAAAACGAGTTTGTACACTTCATCCAAATCATCTAGTACGAGCACTTCTTCTTCATACTGACGCTTAGGATTTTCGTAATCTTTTATATGGTTATGAAAAAACATATTTATTAATTTTAAACTTCACCTATTTTATCTGCCAATTCATTGATATTATTGGGCTGTTCATATACCAATTCTACAAGCTCCACACTCTTATTATTCATTTTCAGAATTTTAAAATGATAATTATCCAGGTCAAATTCCTGGTTCTCTTCCGGAATATCTTCTAAAGCATGAAGAATGAACCCTGCTAATGTATTGTATTCACTTTCTTCAGAAAGAGGCAGTTTCTTAGGTAAAAACTCGTTAATTTCATCCAAAGGCTGCGTGGCCTGAACCCAGTAAATATCTTCTCCCATTTTATCGACAATCTTATCTTCATCATCCTCTTCATCCTGAATTTCCCCTACAAGCTCTTCCAAAATATCTTCAAGGGTGATAATTCCTTCAGTTCCTCCGAATTCATCAATTACAATGGCCAAATGCTGCTTTTTCTGCTGGAAAATTTTCAGTAGATCCGAAATCTTTTTACTTCCTACTACAAAGAAAGCATCACGCATCAGTTCTTTCAGGTCTTCGTGATTGAGCTCACCTTTTCTTTTTACAAACTCCCTGATGATTTCTTTAGTATAGAAAATACCAATAACATTATCTATTGAATCTTCATAAACCGGAATACGGGAATATCCGCTATCCATAATTTTATTGATAATCTCATTGATATCTTCTTCAAAGTCGATAGAAGTAATATTCTGTCTCGGAACCATGATCTGTTTTGCGGAATGATCTGTAAAATCGAACGCATTTTTAATGATCTCATAGTTTTCCTCCTCTATCTCCCCGCTGTCTGCACTTTGTTTTACCAAAAGCTGCAACTCTTCTGTAGAGTGGATTTCCTGTTCAGATGCCGGGTGAATTTTAATCAGTCTTAAGAAACCATTGGACATAGAGTTCATCAACCAGATAAACGGTTTGAAAATCGTATAAAAAACTCTCAAAGGAACTGCCGTTGCCATTGTAGTAGCTTCTGATTTTCTGATGGCAATTGACTTAGGAATAAGCTCACCAAAAACAATATGCATAATGGTAATCAATACAAAGCTAATAATCAATGAAACCGAAGTAATGGATGACTGACTAAGATTGATATTAAAAGAGTCAAAAATATTTTCCACAATGTGGTGCAATGCACTTTCTCCTACCCAACCTAAAGCCAGGGAAGCCAAGGTGATTCCTAATTGTGTTGCAGATAAATACTCATCAAGATGCTTGATAATATGCTCTGCCTGCTTTGCCATAGAATTACCTTCCGCGGCTTTTAGCTGTATTTGTGAATAACGAACTTTAACAATTGAAAATTCTGCGGCTACGAAAAAGCCATTAAGTAAAACAAGTAATAAGGCCAACAAAAGCCTGACTATGTCCGAATCCATTTAGAAATTAATATAAATTTATTATACAAAGATATACAAAATAATATAATTAAATCCGTCCTATTTTCCAGAAATCATACAACCGGCCAGGAGAATCGTTCTTTTATTTACAAAGATGCAAATATGTAATCCTGTTACCTTTATTACTTTACCTCTTAAACAATTTTATAAGTAAATCAATTTAATTATCTGTTTAACAATTAAATGAATAAAATTATTTAATATATTTTTTAAGGATTACTACTGTTCTTATTATTGCACTACCTACTGGTAGCACTGGCCTTAATGTAAAATACAAGATGCTGTATACGGAATTCCAAAAAATAAAAAAGCACCGAATATTTTCGATGCTTTGTATTATAGATTTGATAGATAAATGCTATTTCTTGTATTAGCTCTTTAAAGCTTCAGCTCCGGAAACGATCTCAAGGATTTCGTTTGTAATAGCAGCCTGTCTCGCTTTATTGTAGAAAATTACAAGATCATTTTTCAATGCCTGTGCATTATCTGTTGCTTTATGCATTGCGGTCATTCTCGCTCCGTGCTCAGAAGCTACAGAGTCTAAAACAGCTTTGAACACCTGAGTTTTAATTGATTTAGGAATCAAATTATCCAAAATCTCATTTTTGTTAGGTTCAAAGATATAATCAGTTTCCACTGCTGATTTCTCTGTTTCAGGCATTGAGATAGGAAGAAGCTGTTCTGCAGTTACTTCTTGCGTTGCAGCGTTTACAAATTTATTATAAATCAAATAAACTTCATCAAACTTACCGTCTCTGAAGCTCTTCATTACTCCTTCAGTAACGTTAGCAACTCTGTCAAATGTAAGATTATCATATACTGCACTTTCGTTAGAAAATACCGTTCTGCTCTTTCTTACAGCATCAAAAACTTTTTTACCAATGGTAAGAACTTCAATTTCGTACTGAGAATTATTCTGGAACTGGTTGTTAAGCTCTTTTACAATAGATGAGTTGAAAGCACCTGCCAAACCTCTGTTTGAAGTTACTGCAATAAAAAGCACTCTCTTCACCTCTCTTTTCTGAGCATAAACAGAAACCTGATCAGGATCTGAACTTGAATTTACATTCTGGATGATCTCCTGAAGCTTTTCAGAATATGGTCTCAACATTACGATAGCATCCTGTGCTTTCTTTAGCTTCGCTGCCGAAACCATTTTCATAGCACGTGTAATTTGCATCGTAGATGAAATTGAACTGATTCTACCTCGTATTTCTTTTAAGTTTGCCATTAATTTAGGTTCAAAGTTTAAGGTCTGAAGTTTAAGGTTTAAAACTCTGAAATTCTAAACCTTAAACATTGAATGTTTGATTAGTTATATTTAGAAGCTAAATCATTAGCTGCCTGCTTAAGAACTCCCGTAATATCGTTATCGATTTTTCCAGCTTTGATAGCAGCCATAGTGTCAGGATGCTTAGATCTTAGGAATTCGATATACTCGTGTTGGAAATCTTTAATTTTGTTCAATGGAACATTTCTCAATAGGTTCTCGGTACCTGCATAGATCATAGCAACCTGGCTGTCTACCGGAAGTGGAGAGTTTACCGGCTGCTTAAGAAGCTCTACGTTTCTTTCCCCCTTAGAGATTACTGCTAAAGTAGACGCATCAAGGTCAGATCCGAACTTAGCAAATGCCTCTAATTCTTTATATTGAGCCTGGTCTAACTTAAGTGTACCAGAAACTTTTTTCATTGATTTGATCTGAGCGTTACCTCCTACCCTTGATACAGAGATCCCTACGTTAATCGCAGGACGAACCCCTGAGTTGAATAGATCAGACTCCAAGAAGATCTGTCCGTCTGTAATAGAGATTACGTTAGTCGGGATATATGCAGAAACGTCACCCGCCTGAGTTTCGATAATTGGAAGTGCGGTTAATGATCCACCACCTTTTACGATTGGCTTAAGAGACTCTGGCAAGTCATTCATTTGCTTAGCGATTTCATCATCAGCAATAACTTTCGCAGCTCTTTCCAATAGTCTTGAGTGAAGATAGAAAACGTCTCCAGGATAAGCCTCACGTCCCGGTGGTCTTCTCAATAGTAGAGAAAGCTCACGGTAAGCAACTGCTTGTTTAGATAAATCATCATAAACGATAAGCGCTGGTCTTCCGGTGTCTCTGAAGAACTCACCGATTGCAGCACCTGCCATTGCAGAATATACCTGCATTGGAACCGGATCTGATGCGTTAGCGGCAACGATTACCGTATATGCTAAAGCTCCTTTATCAGAAAGCGTTTTAACGATTTGTGCTACTGTAGAAGCTTTTTGCCCGATAGCTACATATATACAATATACAGGCTGACCTGCATCAAAGAATTCTTTTTGATTGATGATCGTATCGATCGCAACAGTAGTTTTACCTGTTTGTCTGTCACCAATGATAAGCTCTCTCTGTCCTCTTCCTACAGGGATCATAGAGTCGATCGCAACGATACCTGACTGTAATGGTTCAGTTACAGGTTGTCTGTAGATAACTCCAGGAGCTTTTCTTTCCAATGGCATTTCGTATAATTCCCCAGTAATAGGACCTTTACCATCGATAGGGTTACCAAGAGTATCCACTACTCTTCCTAACATCCCTTCCCCTACTTTGATAGAAGAAATTCTGTTTGTTCTTGTTACTGTATCTCCTTCTTTTACTAATTTACTTTCACCTAGCAAAGCAACACCTACGTTGTCTTCTTCAAGGTTTAGTACAATACCTTCTACATCACTAGAAAATTTCACCAACTCTCCGTATTGTACGTTTTCTAACCCGTATACACGAGCGATACCATCACCGATGGTTAAAACTGTACCTACTTCCTCAACATTTGATTGAGTATCGAAGTTGGCCAATTGCTGTTTTAAGATCGCAGATACTTCTGCCGGATTTATTTCTGCCATTGTATGGTTGTTTTTTTCTTAATTTAATTGAAAACCCTTTTTAACTTGGTTAAGCTTAGTTTTAACAGAGGCGTCGATCCGCTGATCTCCTACTCTTAAAATGTATCCTCCTAAAACTTCAGGATTGATAATTCTTTTTAAATCGAAGTTAGCACTTGTATTAACAAGGTTACTTGATTTTAAGATTTCTTCAATATTAGCATCAGATATTTCAGTTGCAGTAGTAAGAGTAAGCCTCTGTACTCCATTGATATCTTCAACTTTGTTGATGAACTCCTGAGCGATATTTTTTAGTTGGGATTCGCGACCTTGCTTAATAACCAGTTTAATCAGGTTTTGAGAAGACTGTGATAATCCCTTAAAAATTTCTATTGCTACTTCAATTTTCTTTTTAGAATCGATGTAAGGAGTAAGGAAGAATTTATTCAAATCTTTAGACTCTGCCATTACCTTTACTACATCTTTCATTTCTGAAAATACAGCAGCTGTCTGGTTTGTCTCGTTTGTAAAGTCAAGCAAACCCTGTGCGTATCTTTTAGCTACTTTAGATGTAAGCATTCTTAGTTAAGATTTGATTTGTTTAAATAATTCTGAACCAACTCATTTTGAGCTTCGTTGTTGTCTAATTTTTGCTTAAGAATAGATTCTGCAATATTGATAGAAATTGTACCAATTTGAGTTTTGATATCTGCCATTGCAGCATTTTTCTCAGCATTGATAGTTTGTTTAGCAGATTCAATCATTTTATCTCCTTCAGCTTTAGCAGCATCTTTAGCTTCTGCTACAATTCTATCTTTAATATCTCTGGCTTCTTTAAGGATCGCATCTCTTTCGATTTTAGCTTCACGAATGATTCTTTCGTTATCCTCTTTTAAAGTTTCCATCTCTTTTCTAGCCAATTTAGCTTGATTAAGAGCGTCAACAATAGACGTTTCTCTATCATTGATAGATTTTAAGATAGGTTTCCAAGCGAATTTACCTAACAAAAATAATAATGCTAGAAAAATAACAGACTGGATAATAAATAATCCTGACGAAAACTGATGAATTAATTCCATTATATAAATGTATAAATAATTATTACTTTTTTTCTTAAATAACCACTATCTGTAACCAACCGTTAAGGATAGTGGTTTTTGTTTGATTAGTTTACTGCGAATAGAGCAGCAAACGCAACACCTTCAACAAGTGCAGCTGCGATAAGCATAGCTGTTTGGATTTTTCCAGATTGTTCAGGTTGTCTAGCAATAGCTTCAAGAGCAGCAGCTCCGATTTTACCAAGACCGATACCTACACCTAGTACTACGATACCAGCACCTACAATTTTAGGGATTTCCATAATATATAATTTTAAAAAATTTGTTTCTAAATAATATTTTTAAACTTTCAATTAGTGAGCAGCGTGGTGTTCGTGCTCGTGCTCCTGCACTGCCATTCCGATGAACAAGGCTGATAGCATGGTAAAGATATAAGCCTGTAGGAATGCAACCAATACTTCCAATAAATAGATTACCAATGTAAGGAACGGGAATGCAACACCTGCTACAAAGTTCTTAAATACATAGATCAATCCGATCAAACTCATTACTACGATGTGTCCTGCAGTCATGTTTGCAAAAAGTCGGATCATCAATGCGAAGGGCTTAGTGATTGTTCCTAGCAATTCGATTGGCAACATGATCAATTTCATTGGAACCGGAACTCCAGGCATCCAGAAGATGTGCTTCCAATAATCTTTATTAGCCGAAAATGTAGTAATTAAATAAGTAAGGATCGCCAAGAAGAATGTCATTGTAATATTACCTGTAACATTAATTCCGAAAGGCATTAATCCTAATACGTTTAAGAATAAAATAAAAAAGAATACTGTTAAAAGGTAACCAATGAATCTTTTATATTTATGCCCAATGTTTGGGATAGCAATTTCGTCTCTTACAAAAATTACTAAAGGCTCTAAAAATCTTGTAGCACCTGTAGGAACTGCTGACTTTTTATAAGACTTAGCCATTCCTGTAAACAATACTAACATAAAGATTGAAGTCAATAAAATAATAAGGACACTCTTCGTAATTGATAAGTCTAAAACTTTTTCTGAAGTAACGTGACCTTCTTTATCAAAAGCTAAAGTTCCAGCCGCGTCAGTTTTGTAAATTTTTTCGTGATGTAGTTTATAGTAAGATCCGTCAACCTCTGTAGTTTCTCCATGCATGAATCCTTCTTTATTACTCATGAAAGCACGAATACCATTATCATAAAAAATAACTGGAAGAGGAAAACCAATGTGATGACCTTCTTTATCTACCATCAATGTGAAATCATGCGCATCCAATAAGTGATGATCGATGAACTCTTTGTTTTCTTTACTTACTTTGTCTTTCTCTGAAAGTTCTGTAGTAGCTGACACTCCTTCAGCAGTGGGTTCACCATGCTGTGCAGATACTAAGTTTAGTACAAAAATACTGTAGAATAAAACTGCGAATTTCTTAAACATTGATAGGTTTTTTTCGTTGTGCAAAAATATGATATTTTTTCTATTTTCAATAATTAATTTTCCTGTTTTTTATCATGATTAATTAGCTTTATTGCATAGTATGTAAGCAGTGCTGTCAGGACAAAATATGGGATAATAAAATGAAATTTATAGTCTGGGATGGCTTCAAAGTTTAATTTCTTTCTGATTAAGAACATCAAACCAAATTTCAGCAGGATCAAACCGATAACGGACAACCCCAAAAATTCTGGCACTACTCTGTTAATTAAAACAATAAGAGTAATCATCATCATGAACATTACACTCAGGAATAAATAAAATTTCACAATAACAATTACATCCAGATGGAAAACAAATTTCCATAAAGAGAAATGAATGAGAAACGTTAAAAAAAACAATACTGTAACCAGAATATTTGGATTAGCTTTCATTTTAAAATTTATTTTCGTCTAACACTAGTTAGGTTAATTTTAACTAATCGCAAAAATAGACTTTTTCTATCGTATTTTTTCATGATTTGATTTTTATCATCTTATCGCGGCATCTTTAATGCTTAAAATATTCTACATCCTATATAATATTACGTGCTATACAGGTTGATATACTAAAAAAATCCTTATTTTTGCACACTTATAATTTACAAATCAATATGTTTAATAGTTTACAGGATAAATTAGACAAAGCGCTTCATAATATTTCAGGACGTGGAAAGATCACGGAAATCAATGTTGCGGAGACCGTAAAGGAAATTCGTAGAGCATTGGTAGATGCCGATGTTAATTATAAAGTTGCAAAAGATCTTACTAAAAGAGTTCAGGATAAAGCTTTAGGGCAGGATGTTCTTACTTCCCTAACTCCGGGACAATTGATGACGAAGATTGTTCATGACGAATTGGTAGATTTAATGGGAGGTTCTCAGGAGGGAATCAACCTTTCCGGAAAACCTTCTGTAATTTTGATTGCAGGTCTTCAGGGTTCCGGTAAAACTACTTTCTCTGGAAAATTAGCTAATTATTTAAAGACAAAAAGAAATAAAAAACCTCTTTTGGTTGCTTGTGATGTGTATCGTCCCGCGGCAATCGACCAGCTGAAAGTTTTGGGTGGACAGATCGGGGTTCCTGTTTTCACGGAAGAAGGTTCTACAAATCCTTCTACCATTGCAGAAAACGCCATCAATTTTGCCAAATCAAATGGTCATGATGTTGTGATCGTCGATACTGCAGGTCGTCTGGCAATTGATGAGCAGATGATGAACGAGATTAAATCGGTTCATTATTTCATTAAACCCAACGAAACCCTTTTTGTTGTTGACTCAATGACAGGTCAGGATGCTGTAAATACAGCAAAGGCATTCAACGATGCTTTGAATTTTGACGGAGTTGTTTTAACTAAATTGGATGGTGATACCCGTGGTGGAGCTGCTTTAACAATTCGTTCGGTAGTTGAAAAGCCAATCAAATTCATTTCTACAGGTGAGAAAATGGAAGCTTTGGATCTTTTCTACCCGGAAAGGATGGCAGACAGAATCCTGGGAATGGGAGACGTTGTTTCCTTGGTAGAAAGAGCCCAGGAACAGTTTGATGAAGAAGAAGCTAAGAAGCTTCATAAGAAAATCGCTAAGAATGAGTTTGGTTTTGATGACTTCTTAAAGCAGATCAATCAAATCAAAAAGATGGGTAACATGAAGGATTTGATGGGAATGATTCCGGGAGTTGGAAAAGCAATTAAAGATGTAGAGATCAGCGATGACGCTTTTAAACACATTGAAGCAATCATCTACTCTATGACTCCTGAAGAAAGAAGGAAACCTTCCATTATCAATACTCAGAGAAAAAACAGAATTGCGAAAGGTGCGGGAAGAAAGATTGAAGATGTAAATCAATTGATGAAACAGTTCGACCAAATGGGTAAAATGATGAAAATGATGCAGGGACCTCAGGGAAAACAAATGATGCAGATGATGAGCAAAATGCCAAATATGCCTGGAATGGGCGGAATGTTTGGGAAATAAAAAACACAAAAACCGATTTAAAAAATATTATTATGGAAATTAACGAAAAACAAGAAAATTACAATTACAATCAACAGCCTTACAAATCTGAGAAAAAGCTTGTTGCAGGTCTATTAGGTATTTTATTGGGTACATTTGCTATTCATAAATTTTACTTAGGATATACAAAAACAGGAATCATTCAGTTAGTTTTGGGGATTGTAACATGCGGAATTGTTGGAATTGTAGGATTTATAGAAGGAATCATTTACCTTACAAAATCGGATGAGGAATTCGACAGAACATACGTTCAAAATCAAAAAGAATGGTTTTAAAATTAAAAATAAGACCTTAATAAAAGAACCTACTCAAATTTGAGTAGGTTTCTTTTTTATCTTAAAATATAGATTATTTATCTCCTTTCTGAGCCTTAGCTTTGATGAAATAAGAGAAACCTACATTTACACCAAAAGTGTTTACTGTATTTTTAAATTCTGTTCCCATAAAAGTGTCTTTATTGGAAAACTGATCAAAAGAAACTCCTAAATTAACCCCTAAAGACTGAGTAGCCATATAAGTCACTCCTCCTTTCACTTTCCAAGCAAGACCATCTGCAGTGTATTCATCTGTAGTTCCTGAATAAGTTTCTTTCGTTTTGTTAGATGCATATCCAATACCCGCTCCTAAAAAAGGAACCAGCTTACTGCTGTTCGCAAAATAATACGTTGCTGTTGGCATTACAGAAAAACTGGAAATTGTAGACTTATCTCCGTCTTCTTTTGTGGTAATACTTGTAAATCCTAAATCGATTCCAACTGCTAATTTATCAATTACGAAATATCCTACAGAAGGAGTAACAGAGAAAGTACTTACCTTTGCTCCATCATAGCTTTGTCCTTCCACTTTAGTTTTTGTATCAACACTGTTGAAACCCATACCAGTATTTCCACTGATTACCCAGTCTCCTTTAGTCATTTGAGCATTTGACAAACCGAAAAGTGCAACTGCACCCGCTAGTAATAATTTTTTCATAGTATTTAATTTTAAAAAAGTTTATTATTTGTTATTATTTTGCAAAAACATATTTTACTCCAAAAGAGATGGAAGATAAGTTTAAACCAAAATTATAATTGTTAAGAGCTTTGGCATCTTCCTCTTTATACTTGAAGTTCTTGTACCCGAACTCTCCTATTGTTGCTTCAATAGACCAGTTTTTATTTAAGAAATAATCTAGACCTGGTTTTACAGTTACTCCGATTGAAGTATATTTTGTTTCAACAGATAGCGTTTGATGGTCTATATATCCATACATTTCATCTACATAGGTAACCAAAGCATCCTGATTTATTTTTCCAAATTCCATTGGAATTTCAAGCTGGCCAAAAATATATAAATTATCTGATAAAGTCCAGTATTTTCTTACAAAAGGAGCTACCACAACAGCCTTTTTTTCTCCTGCATAGTCAACAAAAGTAGTAAAAGAGCCGCCACTGTAAACTTCGCTATCTTCTTCTTTTTTGTTAGTGAATCCTACACCTGTTCCCACAGCTAAGTTTTTAGCTACAAATACTCCTACTGTAGGTATTATTTTGAAGTCATTGATTGTAGTATTAATATTTTTATTCTCTTCTTTAGAATAACTTACCTGTCCTGAAACATATACCGTTCCTGTTTTAATCTGGGCATTAGAAAGCCCGAAAAGTACAATAGCACATGTTAATATGATTTTTTTCATGAATTAGTTTTTAATAATGAGAAAAAGCCCTAAGAAAACTTAGGACTTTTATTTTTAATGCTTTTTAGCTTAAATTATTTAGCGAAAACATATTTAACTCCGAAAGTTACAGAAGATAAGTTCAAACCGAAGTTGTAGTTGTTTGTAGCATCACCATCTTTTGGTTTGTAGTTGTTGTACCCAAACTCACCGATAGTAGCTTCAATAGACCAGTTTTTGTTTAGGAAATAATCTAAACCTGGTTTTACAGTTACACCAACCTGAGTGTATTTAGCTTCAGTAGAAGTTGAATTTGTTGTAGTAGTAGAACCTGAAGTAGCTACAGTAGTGTTCTCAACCTCAGTTTTTCCAAACTGCATTGGTACTGCCAATTGACCGAAAATATATAATTTATCAGATAATGTCCAGTATTTTCTTACGAAAGGAGCTACAACGAAAGCAGGCTCTTTTACTTCGTTAGTGTTTACGATTGTAGCACCTGATAATGTAGTAGTTGAAATATTAGTCTCTTTTTGAGTCTGGTATCCAACTCCTAAACCTACTGCTAAGTTTGTTCCTACAAAATATCCAACTGTTGGCAATACGTTGAAGTTTTCTGTTTTATTGTTTCCGTTGTTAGTTTCTACTTGAGAATATCCTACAGATCCTGATAGGTAAGTTGTTCCTTTAGCAATCTGTGCATTAGATAGACCGAAAAGTGCAATAGCACTTGCTAATAATAATTTTTTCATTTTAATAATTTTAATACTTTCTGACTGCAAATGTATAATGGTCTATTTTAATATTAAAATTTGTTAACATGATTAATATCACTGTTAAAATTTCGCAGTTTCCCAAAAAAAATCCCATTATATATAGGTTTTTGATTTTTTCACAATATTTTGAATAAGAAAGTTATAATTTATCAACCAAAAAGAAAAAAGATTGTTTCCAATCATGTTTCGGCTTCGGAAACCAAGCTGTATTTATGATTTTAACAAATAATTTATAATAAGCCGATATTCTTTTGATAAAACAAAGTATATGCTTAAATATATATATCCGAAAAATAAAAAACTTCGTCTATGGACGAAGTTTCGATCAATATTTTATTTTTTTATTTTAAAAAGAAATTGACACCAAAATTAATAGCTCCAAAATTAAATCTGTCATTATGCCAGTAAGGTCCATAATCTTTATATTTGCTGCTGATATTCTGGAATCCTAAATATAATTCAGCATTTTTCATCTGGTAACCAACTCTTGGCGCAACGTACAATCCGCTATTAATATAATCTCTGGTAGAAATTGCTGCTCCCAAATCCAACCCTACAAAAAGTGGAATTTTATCAAATTTATACTTCCCTGATGCTGCAATAGGAATAAATCCAAAGTCATCCAGCTGATCTTTTCCAAAAAAATGAGAATACCCTGTAGTAGCACCAATATCCAATCCTTTAGTAATATTCCACATATAAGCAGCGTCTATACCTATCGTAACACTTGCAGCATCTGCAGCATCACCTAGCGGAGCACCAATGTGACCTCCAAGTCTAAAGCCTTCCTGTGCATGAGCCATACCACCAAACAGTGCAAAAGCACCTAGTAATAATAATCTTTTCATTGTTTAAAATTTAAAATGTTGTTATAAAAATTTAGGTATAGCAAACTAAATGCCGTTCATAAAAAAAACAGGATAAAATTCCTGCTTTTTTTATAATTAATTTAAAATGAGTCTTAGTTACCTCCAAATTTAAAACCTACTCCGATTTGAGCAAAGCTATTCGTTACTTTTCCTCCGCTTCCGTCATTAGAAAGGTTGGATACTCCCAAACTGTATCTTCCATCGATGAAGAATCCGTTCTCAAACATATATTCTACACCTACAAATGGAGCGATGTTTAATGTCTTGATATCATCTTTAATATCTACCTCTCCAGAATCTCCTTCAATTTCCATGTCGGCAAAATCAGAACCTATTACCGTTTTTTGCTTAGCGGAAAGAATAACTCCAAAATTAGCTCCTGCAGCAACAGAGAAATTTTCTGATATAAAATATTTTGCAGAAACCGGTATCAGTAATGTTCCTAAGTTAACCTTAGTCTGCTCACCTACGAAAATGATTCCTGCATTTATTCCATCGATTTTTTCTTTTGCTCCAAGCGGAGAGTATAAAACTTCAGCCTGAAATCCGAAATTATCGTTGATTTTGTATTCTGCCATACCTCCAATGTAAAAAGTGTATTTGGGATCCATAGTTCTTTTTCCCGCATCATCCTGCTTTTCATCAATTTTTAAGGTAGACATTGCAAAACCAGCTTTTGGTCCGAATCTGAATTCCTGTGCGTAAGCACTGCTTCCCATGACAGCTACTGCTGCAATAAGTAAAAGTTTTTTCATGATATACTTGTTTTTATAAAAAATTAGCGGACAAATATATCACTTTTTGCTGATTTACAAAGGAATTATAAAATTTTATGAAAAATTATTCTCTTTGCCTCTTTTCTTCTTCATTATAAGCCAGGATAATTTTCTTAACAACAGGGTGTCTTACTACATCTTCTTCCGTTAGATGAACAAATCCTATTTCTTTAACATCTTTCAGAATTCTCATAGCCTCTTTCAATCCTGATTGTTGTTTGGGTGGCAAGTCTACCTGGCTCGGATCTCCTGTAATGATAAACTTCGCATTCATTCCCATTCTCGTTAAAAACATTTTCATCTGAGAATGTGTTGTATTCTGTGCTTCATCCAGAATTACAAAAGCATCATCCAAAGTTCGTCCTCTCATAAAAGCCAGTGGCGCCACCTCGATTACTTTTTTCTCCATAAAACCTTCCAGTTTTTCATGAGGAATCATATCTCTAAGCGCATCATATAAAGGTTGTAAATACGGATCCAGTTTTTCTTTAAGGTCACCTGGTAAAAACCCTAGACTCTCCCCCGCTTCTACAGCCGGTCTGGTCAATACAATTCTTTTTACCGCCTTATCTCTTAAAGCTCGTGCTGCTAAAGCTACACTGGTATAAGTCTTCCCTGTTCCAGCAGGTCCGATTGCAAAAACCATATCTTTTTTCTCAGTTTCTTTCACTAATTTTTTAAGATTGGTGGTTTTCGCTTTAATCACTTTACCATTTACCCCTTTTACAATAATATCCTGATCAAAAACAAGCTGTTTTTCATTCTCGTCTTTTAAATTAAGAATATTTTCTACGTCTTTAAGCTCGATAAAGTTGTTTTTCGAAATAAACTTAACAATATCATCAAGCTTCTGTTTAAATATATCCAACGCTTCCTGATTCCCCATCGCAAAGATAAAATGGTCTCTTCCTGTGATTTTAAGAGTAGGAAAGCTTGATTTTATTAAATTGAAAAATTGGTTATTAACTCCATAGAAGATTTTCATGTCGATATCTTCCAAATCATATGTCAATTCAAACATGCAGTATTTTTATTTTTAGATTTTAAATGTAAAGCTTTTTTTGAAATTTTTATCAAATTCTTTGCTAGAATATTTCGGGCTTTCTTTTTATTTTAGATAAATTTGCAGTTCTATTATTCTACAAACAATCAATGTCAATTATTACCCTTACTTCAGATTTCGGAAATTTGGATTACAGAGTTGCCGCTGTGAAAGGCAGTATTCTTTCTCTGAATCAGAAGGTTAATATTGTTGATATCACCCACGATATTCAGGCTTTCAACCTTATTCAGACTTCATATATTGTAAGAAACGCTTATAAACATTTTCCGAAAGGCAGTATTCATATCATTTCTGTCGATAGTTTTCAGCACAAATCGAGAAAAAATATTTTATACAAAGCAGATGGTCATTACTTTATTGCAGCGGATAACGGTCTTTTAAGCTTAATATTTTTTGATATCAAACCCGAAGCAATTTTTGAAATTACTTTAAATAACAGGTTTGATGATATCGTTAATTTCACTTCAACAGATGTTTTCGTTCCTGCAGCAGTACATTTGGCGAACGGAGGACTTCCCGGAGTGATCGGGCGAAAAATTGATACCGCAAAGCAGCTTTTATTCCCGAAACCTGTATATAACGAATCTGAAAAGATGATCATTGGAGAAGTAACATATATTGATAATTTCGGAAATATCATTTCAAATATCAGTAAAGATTTTTTTGAAAGTGTAGGAAACGGATATGAAAACTTCACGATCAAATTCAGGAACTTAGCCCTTTCAAAAGTTTTTTCCAGTCATACGGAAGTCGTTTCGGATTGGGAAAGAGAAACGGAATATCACGGTCAGTCGGCAGCAATCTTCAATGACAGTCAGCTTTTGGAGCTTACCATCTATAAAGGAAGCAAGAAAAACGGAGCAAAAAGCCTGTTTGGAATGAACGTAGGAGAGAACATTTATATCGAATTTTCCTAAAATTATACATTTCATAAAAAAACCGATTTTTTTTATATATTTGTCAAAATCTAAAAATTAAAAATGGCAGAGTACAAATTATTGCTTCCTTCCATGGGAGAAGGTGTTATGGAAGCTACTATTATCACTTGGTTATTCAGTGAAGGTGATAATGTAAAGGAAGATGATTCCGTAGTAGAAATTGCAACAGATAAAGTAGATTCAGACGTTCCGACACCGGTTTCGGGGAAAATCGTAAAGATTTTGAAACAGAAGGATGAAGTTGCAAAGGTAGGTGAAGCTATTGCTATTTTAGAGATTGAAGGAGAAGGCGGAAATACAGCTGTAGAAGAGGTACAAACTGAAACTCCGGCAGCAACTCCGGATGCTGAAACTTTAAAAACAATTGAACAGCCTCTTCAGGTAGCTGCTTCAACAGAATTTTCGGGAGATCTTTATCTGTCCCCACTTGTAAAATCAATTGCACAACAAGAAAATATTTCTGAACCTGAACTAAAAACTATTGAAGGAAGCGGTTTAGAAGGAAGAATTACAAAAGAAGATATTTTAGCTTACGTTAAAAACAGAGGAAATCAGCCAGTTCCACAAGCAGCTCCGGTACAAGTAGCTTCTACTCCACAACCGACAGCTTCTTCAACTCCGGCTTCTACAATCCCTGTTGCAGCAGGTGATGAAATCATTCCAATGGACAGAATGAGAAAGATCATCGCTGAAAACATGGTGAAAGCTAAACAAATTGCACCACACGTAACTTCTTTCATTGAAACAGATGTTACCAATGTTGTAAAATGGAGAAACAAAAACAAAGCGGTTTTCGAAAAACGTGAAGGTGAAAAACTAACGTTCATGCCTATTTTCGTGAGAGCTGTTGTAAAAGCAATCCAGGATTTCCCAATGATCAACGTCTCTGTGAATGGTGAAAACATCATTAAAAAGAAAAACATCAATATTGGTATGGCAACCGCTTTACCAGACGGAAACCTTATTGTTCCTGTTATTAAAAATGCAGATCAGTTGTCACTTTCGGGATTGGCAAAAGCTATTAATGATCTAGCTTACAGAGCAAGAAACAAAAAATTGAGACCTGAAGATACTCAGGGAGCAACATACACGATTTCTAACGTTGGAAGCTTCGGAAACCTTATGGGAACACCGATTATTCCTCAGCCACAGGTTGCGATCTTAGCAATCGGAGCTATCGTTAAAAAACCTGCAGTTCTTGAAACAGCTGATGGTGATGTAATTGCAATCAGAAACCTGATGTTCATGTCTCATTCTTACGATCACAGAGTGGTAGACGGATCTCTGGGTGGAATGATGTTGAAACACGTTCACGATTACCTTGAAAACTGGGATCTGAATACGGAAATTTAATTATAAACAATGAATGATGAGTTATAAATGATTTTGATTGTCATATTAAACTTATCTGAATATCTTTACAATACAAAACCTTCGATTTTTTCGGAGGTTTTTTATTGAAAGAATCTGTAACATTTTACAACAATCACTAACAAACCATGTAACAGTATACTTTTTCACCTGTCTTAAATAAAATATGAATCACAATTTTTAAAATATATGAAACAAATTCTCCTGACCGCTTTAGCTATAAATATTTCTGCCACTGCTTTTTCGCAGCAAACGAATCAATTTAAACTAATTGATAATTACGTACAAGAAGCTATCAAAACAAATCAAATTCCCGGTTTAGCGATTGGTGTTATAAAAGATGGCGAAGTCATTTTTGAACAATATTACGGTACAGAAAATTTAGAAGATGCTAAAAAAGTCAGTCCAAGTTCAATGTTCAGGATATATTCCACTTCAAAATTAATGACCGATGTAGGCGTTTTTCAACTGATTGAACAGGGAAAACTTTCTTTGGAAGATAATGTTTCGAAATATGTTGACAATCTTCCCAAAGACTGGCAGCATGTAAAAGTAAAAAACCTTTTGACCCATTCTTCGGGAATGCCGGATTTTGTTGCATTCAGTGATATTTTGCCCGAATATTCTGGTCCTAAAACCATTGAACGTTTGAGCAAAGAGAAAATGGACTTTAAAACTGGGAATGAATTCAGATATAATCAAACGAATTATATGCTTCTCTCAATGATTATTGAAAGAATTACCGGACAATCTTTTGAGGATTTTATTCTAAATAATCAATTTTCTGATGCAAAAAAATCAAGTTGTTTATTCATCAAATGCTCTTGAAAAAATTACCAATCGTATTACAAAGTATAATTACAATTCGGAAACAAAAAAATATGTAAAGTCTACAGATGTTGAAGGGAAAAAGGCATATCCGGGAAATGGAATAGCCGTTACTCTACCTGCCTTTTTAAAATGGAGCAGCCATTTAAGCACAACAGATTTCCTACATCAAAAAACGAAAGATATCATGTGGCAACCGTTTGAATATGGAAATGAAAAAGATGTTTTTGCATACGGCTGGGAAATTAATAAAGCCAACAACATTCTGTCCTATGGCTTTTCCGGTGGAAATGTAAGTGCTTACAGGTTTTTTCCACAGAATAATATGGCGATAATCATGCTATCGAACGGGTATAATTTTTTCCCTGCACAATATCACATGGTCAACCACATTGCTGCAATAATGGATAAAAACCTGACAGATAGTTATTCCCTGGCTGAAGAATCCATTATAGCTGAATTTGCTAAAAAAAATAACATTCAAAATGCTGAAAAAAACTATTTTACCATCAAATCTAAAAACCCAAAACTGGATTTTGAAAACACCCTAAATAATCTCGGTTATATTTTAATGAGAAATTCAAGGATGGATGAAGCGATTAAAGTTTTTAAATTAAATGCAGTAGAGCATCCTCAATCCGGAAGTGCTTTTGACAGTTTAGGAGAAGGTTATTTTTTGGCAAAAAACTACACCCTATCTCTTGAAAATTATAAAAAGTCTTTAGAATTAGATCCTCAAAATACCAATGCGAAAAATATGATTGAAAAGATCAATGGTATTCAGGTTCAAAGAAATTAATCAAAAACATATAAATTCATTCAGTAAAAATCCTTTCGAAAGTCAGGATTTTTGCATTTACACCTAAGAATGATTCTTTACCTCAAACTACCAAATTTAAGTTTTAAATTTTAAGAATAATTTAATTTAAATTGAAATCATTTAACAAATCAATAATACAACTATATCCATTTACTATATAATATTTGTTTTTGAAGATTGATTAATGGGAGCACAAAATTAAAACCGGTAACAACACATAAAACTCAACTAAAATTTAATTCTTCTCATTTGTTAAAACGCAAAATCCATAAAAATCATGTATTTTTAAGCCTTAAACTTAACAAATGTTGAAATTTTTATCACCCATTCGAAAATCTCTGAAAAAATCTTTCGACAACATCCGAAACGAACAGCTGAAACACAACCTGCTTCAGGCCATTCCGTTCTGGATTGGTTCAGTGATTACCGGTTTTTTTGCTGTGATGTACGCCAAAATATTTGCGTGGGGAGAAAATCTTCTACATTTCATTCTCGACTGGCATTCCTGGATGATTTTCATCATTGCTCCGGTTGGTTTTGTATTGTCGTGGTGGCTGGTCAAAGAATTTGCACCCAATGCCAAAGGAAGCGGAATTCCACAGGTAATGGCTGCTGTAGAATTGGCTAATCCGAAAGAACATAAAAAAATCCGAAGTCTTTTAAGTTTAAAAATAATTGTTTTTAAAATTATTTCATCAGTGGTTTTAGTCATTGGTGGTGGTGCAGTTGGTAGAGAAGGTCCCACCATCCAGGTGGCGGGCTCCGTTTTCAGAAAAGTAAATGAATACCTTCCGGAATGGTGGCCAAAAATTTCCAAGAAAAATATGATTATGACCGGAGCTGCAGCCGGACTTGCAGCTGCATTTAATACGCCACTTGGAGGAATTGTATTTGCTGTGGAAGAACTTTCTAAAACTCATATCAATTATTTTAAAACAGCTTTATTTACTGCGGTTATTATTGCCGGGCTAACTGCCCAGACTTTAGCCGGTTCCTATTTATATTTAGGCTATCCAAAAACGAATGATGTTTCATTAATGGTGATGTTTCCAATTATTTTAGTCGCAGGAACTGCTGGGATTTTAGCCAGTCAGCTTTCTGTCACTATGCTAAAGATGAACGACTGGAAGAAAAGAAAACTAAAAACTGACAGAACTAATGTTGTTTTCCTGGTCATTAGTGCTTTAATTATTGCTTCAATCGCCTTCTTTATCAATAGAGAAATTCTGGGTTCAGGAAAAGAGATCATGGAGAGGGTGCTTTTCACAAAAGATAAACATGAAGACTGGTATGTTCCAGTGTTAAGAATGTTGGGTCCTGCCCTGTCTTTTACTTCCGGAGGTGCCGGTGGAATTTTCGCTCCTGCCCTAACTGCCGGAGCAAGTATCGGATCTGTAATTTCCGGATTTATTCATCTGAGTTCCAACGAAACCAATGTAGTTGTTCTCGCCGGAATGGTCGCTTTTCTGACCGGAATTACGAGAGCTCCGTTTACATCAGCGATTATCGTTCTGGAAATGACTGACAGGCATTCATTAATTTTCCATTTGATGTTGGCTGGAATGGTTTCTTCCATTGCTTCGATTTTAGTAAGCAGGCATTCTTTATATGACGCTTTAAAAATGAGATTTTTAGAAGAACTGAGACGATAAACAAATTCAGTTCAATTTAAATTATAGTATATAATAAGTGTAAAACTTAAGTTAATGAACTATGAACCCCAAAACTTTGAAAAGAAAAGATTAAAACACGGCATATTAAATCTAGTTTTCTTTATCTTGATTCTAATTACTCCATAGTATAGAGAATATTTTGGTGTAATAAAAGGCTATGCACCCTACGAGTTTGCATTTAACATTGGATTCTTTTTTCCTTGCATGTTTATATTATTAATAATTGCAATTGTTATTTTCTGGAAAACAGTCGCAGAAAATAAAAAATATCAAAATAAACATACTTTACTTTAACTATAGTTGTCACAAGTCCAATTTTAATTCTTTGGGCTTTCTTCGGGTTAAAAATTATATTTGAAATTTTCAAAGAATTTGGAGATAATTACTAAGAATCTAATTTTCCACTTGAGGAAATTAGAGAAATCGAATATCCTCAACCAACAAAAACCAATATAATATTGCATATTACAAATATATTTTCTACTTTTGCACCTCGAAATAATTAACAAATTCATTTAACATTATGAACAATTACGAAACTGTTTTCATTTTAACTCCCGTTCTATCTGAGTCACAGGTAGAGGAAGCAGTGAACAAATTTGTAGACCTTTTAAAAGAAAAGAACTGCGAAATCGTTGCTAAAGAAAACTGGGGATTAAAAAAATTAGCTTATCCGATCCAATTGAAAAAGAACGGATTCTACACTTTAATCGAATTTAAAGGAGAAGGTACTGTAGTTGCTGATCTAGAATTAGCATTCAAACGTGACGAAAGAGTAATTCGTTACCTTACTACAAAACTAGACAAACACGCTGTAGAGTACGCTGTAACAAGAAGAGCAAAAGTAAAAGCAGCTAAAGCTTAATTATTAACCCAATTTTTTAAAAAGACAAGACATGGCAATAGATGAAATGGCTAAACAAGCCTCAGCTGGAGGAGAATCAGAAGTAAAATTCCTTACTCCGCTTGATATCAACACAAAATCTGAAAAGAAATATTGTAGATTTAAAAAATACGGAATTAAGCACGTTGATTACAAAGATGCTGATTTCTTATTACAGTTCGTAAACGAGCAAGGTAAAATTTTACCAAGAAGATACACTGGAACTTCTTTGAAATACCAAAGAAAAGTTTCTGCTGCTATCAAAAGAGCAAGACACCTTGCTTTGATGCCTTACGTAGCTGACTTATTAAAATAAGACAAAAAAATAAATAAAAGAAGAGAGCAATCTCTTCTTTTGTTGCTGAATACTTAATTAATTCTAACTTGATTTTAGACATCTAAAATCTAAAAAGGACAACAACAATGAACATTATCCTAAAAAAAGACGTAGAAAACTTAGGTCTTGAATTCGACACAGTAAGCGTAAAGCCTGGTTATGCAAGAAACTTCTTAATCCCTCAAGGATTTGCACTTTTAGCTACTCCTAAAAACATTGCAGCTTTAGAAGCTACTTTGGAGGCTAGAAAAGAAGAAGAAGCTAAATTAATCGCTGCTGCAAATGCTGTAGTTGAGCAATTAAAGAAAACTTCTGTTACTATTCCTGCAAAAGTAGGTACTGGTGATAAATTATTCGGATCTATCAACAATGCAGACCTTTCTGCAGCTCTAGAAAAAGCTGGAGTTTCTGTTGAGAAGAAATACATCAAAATCCCAGGGAACACTATTAAGAGAACTGGTAAAGTAACTGCAAACATCAGATTGCACAGAAACGTTGAGTACAACTTCGAATTCGATATCGTATCTGACGCTCCGGTAGAAGCTCCAAAAGCAGCTCCTGCTAAAAAAGAAGAAGCTCCTTCTGAAGAAGCTTAATCAAGACGAGATTTTCTCAACATATAAAACCACTTCTCATTGGAAGTGGTTTTTTCTTTTATATATAGTTAATCAAACGTCTCCTTTCAGTTTATGCTGATATTCCGTAGGAGCAACTCCAATCACTTTTTTAAAAATATTACTAAAGGAAGAAAGACTGTTGTACCCTACCATCATTGCAATTTCATACATATTGTATTTTCCTTCCAACATAAGTTCCAACGAGCGTGTAATCCTCAAAGCACGTAAAAAACGGACGTAATTCATTCCCAAAATTTCTTTAAATTTCCTTGAAAGGGTTCTGGTACTCATTCCGAATTCTTTTGCCGTAGATTCAATCGTTAATGGCTTTTCAAGATTCGCATGAATATATTGTGCCACCTTCAATAAAGTTTCGTCATTAGGAAAAGGATGCTGAACTGGGAATGCTAATTTTTTATCTCTTTTCTCAGGTAAAATTCCTTTTAAAGCTTTAAGGAAATAATATTTAGGACCATCATTTTTTGTGATTTTCCCATCCCAGTCTTTGGTATATAAAATCATCTCTCTAAGAAGATGACTTACGGAATAAATGTTAATTTCATCAAAAAAGCCACTTTCATTTTCTTCTTTTTTAAAATAAAAATTATATAAATCTACTTTAGGGCTGGTCGAAAAAATATAATGGGGCGTTCCAGCAGGAATCCACATAAAACATCTTGCCGGCAAATACCAGTGTTTCAAATCTGTAAACACATGTACAATACCGCCTTCTGCATAGACTAATTGTGCAGAACTGTGATGATGAATCTCTGTTTTTACATTCCCGGTAAGCACATGGTAAACATAAAATTCAGCATCAACTTCTTCAACCGCTCCAAAATGACTGTCATTCATAAAATAAAGGTATGAAGAAAATTTTAATTTGGCGTAAATGAACAAATCTTTTTCTGTTTTCACAAATTACGTCCTATGCTTGACCGCGTAACTTTGCAGTATCAAAATCAATTTAGCAAAAAACCTTTAATTAAATTATGAAAATGATATTTGGCGCACGCAGATATCACTGTATAGCGTTGTGCTTATTATTGATAAGCAATCTTTTATATTCACAAATGATCGATTATCAGCATCTCAGTTTGCAGCAGGCTGTTGAGATTGGGCTAAAGAATAACAAAAATATTCAAATCAGTCATCTAAAAAATGAAATGTCCGAAACGAAGGAAAAAGACCTTACAATGGAAAAACTTCCGGATATTGAATTCCATACAAGCTACAACCAGGTTACCAATCTTTTTCAACATGAAAATGGTGTATTTGGAAAAGCCACAAAATATGATGTCATCAATGGAATGTATGATTTTACCCTTTCGGCTTCAATTCCGGTTTATATGGGTGGGAAAATTAAATATATTGAAAAGAAAGCAGCTATAGACACCCAAATTTCTTCGTTAAAGACCCATCTGGATGAAAGACAACTGACGATGGAAATCATCACAGCTTTTCTTCAAATCCATCATTTAAAAGAGCAGCAAAACTTGATTAATGATAAAATGAAAGAAGATTCCGTAAACATTAAGCAGGTAAAAGCATTGAAAGCAAATGGAATTGTAACCGTAAATGAAGTCTTAAGAACCTCTTTACAGCTTTCTAATCATAAAATGAGCTGGACAGAGCTTGATAATGATATTCAGATTGCAGAACACAAACTGAAAACAATTCTTTCCCTTCCTGAAAGCCAGGAAATGCATGTAAACACGGAAGATCTGATCTCTGAAAATGCAGAAATTCCTTATTTAGACGAACTAACAGAAACAGCTTTATATAAAAATGAGTCTGTTGAAGTGGCTAACAAAAACCTTTCGCTTAAAGAATTGGATCAAAAGATCACAAAAGCGAATTATCTACCAAAAATTACAGCAGGCGGAGAATATTTTATGAAATATCCAAACATGATGTTTTTCCCTCCCGAACCTTATGCGTATCGTTTAGGAATGATCGGAGTGAATCTCACCTACCCTATTGAAAGCTTGTATAAGAACAAATACAAAATGCAGGAAGCTAAAGAAAACATCCATCTGGCAAAACTGCAGATTGAAGAGAATGAAGAAAATATCAGACATAATGTTTATGAAGCTTATAAAAAATTCGAAGAAACGGATCAAAAGGTAAAGATTGCTGAAGAAGCAATTACCCAGGCAAAAGAGAACTACAGAATAGTAAGAACCAAATATGCCAATAAGCTAAGCCTGATCACAGAATTAATTGACGCTGATAACGCGTATCTGGAAGCCCAATCAAATCTTATTTCCGTAAAAATTAACCGACAACTTAAATATTACCAACTCCAATATACGATTGGAAACCTATAAAAACTATGGCAAAGAAAGAATTAACACAAAAGGAAAAAAGAATCAACAAAACAATTACTTTACTTGCTTGGATCCTAATTGTAAGTGGGATTACAGGAATGATAAGTTTCTATCTTTTTTCCAGAAAAAATGTTACCACCAACGATGCACAAATCGAACAATATATTACTCCTGTTTCCAGTAAAGTTTCAGGTTTCATCAAAACCATTAAGTTTAACGAAAATCAGTTTGTCCATAAAGGAGATACTTTAATTGTGATCGATAATCGAGAGTTTATCAATCAGGTAAAAATGGCCGAAGCCAGTCTTAATGCCAATTCAGAGAATATCAACACGATTGAAAGTGGCGTAAACACCAAAGCAAGTGACACTAAAATCATCGATGCGAAAATTGCTTCCGCAAGAATTGATATATGGAGAACCGAACAGGATTTCAAAAGATATAAAAACTTAGTTTCAGAAGATGCCGCAACCGAGCAGCAGTTTGAAAATGTAAAGGCATCCTATGAGCAGGCAAAAGCTAATCTTTTAGCTTTGGAACAACAGAAAAATGCAGTGAGAGCAAGCGTGAATGAGCAGGAAACGAAAGTTGCTCCTGTAAAAAGTCAGATCCAGCAAAGTTCTGCCAGTCTGAATAACGCTAAACTCTTCCTTTCTTATACAGTTGTTACGGCTCCTTATGACGGGTGGGTGGGAAAGAAAACCATTCAGGAAGGTCAGCTGATTAAAGAAGGTCAGGCTTTGGTTCAGATCGTAAGTAAAGAAAAATGGATTATTGCCAATTATAAAGAAACACAGTTAGGGCAAATCGATCAGAATAAAGAAGTGATCATTACTGCAGATGCTTATCCTGATATAGAATTCAAAGGAAAAATTGTTTCCGTTTCCCCCGCTTCCGGTTCGCAGTTTTCTTTAGTAAAACCAGACAATGCAACAGGAAACTTTGTGAAAATAGAACAAAGATTTCCCGTAAAAATCATTCTTAATAATAATCAGCACAATGAAAAATTACTTTCCGGAATGAATGTTCTGGTAAGTGCCAAAAAGATATAAGATTTGAGAAGCCGAGGAATTGAGAATTGATGTAGAAGGGCATGTATATTAGATTTTAATTTTTTCAATTTCCTCATTCTCAAATTTAAAACAACCATTAAATTATTTTAGCGAAAAGGCAGAGTGTAATATTGCCATCTTACCTTTACTTTTACATGCTGTTCCTTTGTCTTTTCGCATTTTTAGATATATTCTCTCTTTCTTAGCTTTTCACCAAGAAAATCATGCAACATAATACAATTTATCATAAATGGGTACCACAATGGCTGAAACTGCCGCTTCTTATTCTGGCGCTGTTTCCCCACCTGATGTTGTTGTCACTTTTGCATTCCAATAGTGCCTTCACATCTTCTTTTATGGATGTCGATTCAGACGATATCCAATACTTAATGATTTTGATGTATGGGACATTTGTGGTTACCCTTTTAGTTATACAGCGGTTTATGGCTTATTTCAGTGTGAAATATTATACATTGCTGATGTCTTCCGTTTCAATACTTATTCTCTACGGACTTTCAGTCACCAATGATTATCATATTATTTTAGTTATCCGCTTTCTGGAAGGAATTTTCGGAGTCATGGAAGGTGCTATTTTCTTACCTTTAATTATAGCTGAACTCAAGACAAAACATGCTAAAGAAATTGCCTATCTCTTCATGTATACCATTATTCTTACGGGAGGAACACTGACGACTTCTCTTTTAAAATCAAGTATTGAGGATTATGATTTCAAGCATATGATTTTAATGATGGTTTATTTTCATGTCTTTGTACTAATCATTGCCTTTGCCATTTTCAATAAAAACAGATTCTTCCCAAAGAAGCCGTTATACCAATTGGATATTACCAGCTGGTTTTTGCTTTGGGTTTGTCTGCAGGCAGGTGGATATGCATTAATCTATGGAAAAAGATTGATGTGGTTCGAATCGGATCTTATTATTCTTTGTTTTTTAATTTTCTTATTATTCGGCGGATTGTTTATGCTAAAACAGAGAAACCAGCCGCGCCCTTTTTTCCATTTTGAAGTTTTCAGCTCTAAAAATGTAATTGTCGGAGTTATCCTTTTTTTTATTTTTTACATTCTGAGAGCTTCTATTAATAATGTATACAGTGTAATGGCAACAGTTTGGAAATGGCCTTGGGATTATATTGTAAAAATTCAGTACTGGAATATTGCAGGAAGCCTTTTGGGCGTCATTATTTCTGCGCTATGTATTACAAGAGGAGCTTCTTCAAGATTAGTTTTCTTTACCGGGTTTCTGATTCTCGCCATTGATTCGGCTTGGTTTACTTACACATTTTATCCCGATACTACTCTTCAGACGATTTGTCCGCCTTTATTTCTTCAGGGAGTTGGTCAAGGTTTACTTTTTACCCCGCTCGTATTTTTTTTAATTGCAGGAATGCCTGAACAATATGTTTCCAATGCGACAGCAGTAGGAACTGCAACACGTTTCTGGACAACAGCCATAGGATACGCCTTAATGCAAAATTTAATGCTATTTCTAACATTAAAACATTCTGATGCTTTAAGTTCTCAATTAACAGATACCAATCCTATTTTCTATTCCCAATGGAATCAGCTGTTCGGAGCCAATATATCTAAACTTCCTGTAAATCAATCTTTATCCGTAACTGCTGGAGTTTTTAAAGCAAAAATCAATGCTCAGGCTATTTTACTTTCCAATATGGAAATATTTACGGGATTATTCTGGCTCGCATTGGCTACAGCTTTTATTGTGCTGTTGTACCATCCGGTGAAAATTGCTGTGAGAAATATTATGTAGCTTTAAAATTATTCTCCCCAGAACGTCCACACCGAACCATTGAAAACAACAAGTTGTTTTTTCACCGTATCATAAACCATCATTCCGGCTGCTGGAGAAATAATATTGAGATGCGGACTGGCAACTTTAGGTAAAATCATCGCTTTGTTATTGTCTTCCAATACCAAAATACCTGAGGTTGCTGTTGGTATTCCGATAGACACCTTTGCAGCCGGATTTTCAGTCAAAGTATCCTGTAAGGTTGAATCTACAACTCCCGTCCCATCAACAGACAGATCAATCCACGTATTATTCTGATAAGATTTCACTTTTTTGTCCGTAAGATCAAAAACTAAAGTTCCGTTCGCAACATTTTGCATACTGGCTACATCAGTAACCCAAGGCAAAACTATTCCACGATTAGCATTACCAAATTCTATTGAAGAAGATGCTGATTCAGCTGTTGCTTTTCCAATCGCAACTTGTGAATAAAGCGAAACAGAAGATATTAATCCTATTATTAAAACCGTTTTTTTCATTTTCACTTAATTTTTAATTAATCCGGACATGTTTGATTATTGAAACATCTCCACCCTGTAGAAGTTCCGTCAATATTCACCTGAAGACAATTTTGGGTAGTATTGTAAACGATCATTCCTTCTTTCAGATCTGCTGCAGGAATGGCTGCAACCTGAGTATCTGTAAGCCGGTTTAAAACAAAACCTTTAGTTTTAGATTCTAGCACCATCCACGCTCCTTTTCTGGCTCCTGGCCAGTTTGTATCTCCTGAATTAGCCCTTCCCAAACCTGTAATTCCCAGATTGGAAGGAAGTGCTGTTCCTGTGTTTACAGCAGGCTTGTAGCAAGGTGTAGCTCCCCCTCCGGGAACGATTATAGTATCAACTGCAGTGTCACAGTTAGTAGGATCCGCCTGTTGACAAATCTGATAAACCAAAGTATATGTTCCTGCCGGTGTTCCCGAAGCAACGGTGATGTGACCGTCAGTTGTGTTTAATGTAACATTCGGATTTGATGTTGAAATCTGAGATATAATAACATTTGTAATGGTTGCCTGTGGCCCGTTATACGTTTCAAAATCATTATCCAGAACAGTTCCAGTGGATGTACTTCCGGCATTAATTGTATATGAATCATCCACTGCCATCGGAGGAAGATCTCCATCAATTGCCGGACAAAAGTCGGGATTCAGAACCAGTGGAGCACTACAGCTATTGGTAGATACACAATCAAAAGTAACATTGGTGAGAAAAGTCGGATTACTATTCATAAAAACAGTACTTGGGTCGGAAACTCCACTAGACCTTTTGAAATCAAGATTTGGTCCCATTGCCGCATTATTTACCTGGATAGGATTAAAAACTTCTATATATCCTTTTTTAGTAGATGATGAAGGCCCTTGAATAATAGCATTTCCTCCCTGATATTGATTAATTACCATCTTTCCTTCATTGTAAATAACAGCATCTGAAGGCGCGTTATTCATGCTTCCGCTTGAACTAAAAAGCCCGAAATTATAAATCATACTGGAATTTCCTGATAAATTAATATCTCCGTTAGCAGCAAAAGTACCCGTATTATAAATCGCTCCACCATTAATATTAAACCCATTGCCGGAAATAATGCTTCCACAGTTAATATAAATACTGTTCTCGTTATTGGTATAATTTCCACTTAAAAACATCAAAGCTCCTCTTTCATTTCTAAAATGTGTGACAGCAGAATTGCTCATGTTCATATTTCCATTAATCGTAAAGGTACCGTAATTATCTACTGTATTGGTGGTATTGTCTCCAAATTGTAAAACTCCCATTTCTATAGTTCCTTCATTAACGATAACATTCTGCAGCCCGTTCATCGTAAAATTTCCGTTCCCTGAACTCATGGATACATTCCCTGTACTGAAAACATGAACATTAAGATCTGCAACAGCGGTAATAGCCTGACTAAAAAGAAGAGTTCCGTAGACATCAAAATAGGTCATGGCATTATTGACTCCTGCAATATTATTCTGAAATGTTACCGTTACACCAGAACCGATGCAAACCTTTACATTAGAACCAAATGTTGGATTATTAAAAGTCATATTGGAAGAAAAGCAGACCGTTGCATTATCCGGGAAATGAAAGTTGGGGTCGGTTGGATTTGTGACAGTACAGCCTGTGCATTGAGCTTGTAAGACATAACTGATAAAAATGAAAGCTAAAAGTACAATTTTTCTCATTTTTAGTAATTTGGGGATATATAAATATACGCTTTATTTATCACAAAACAATGAAATAGCAATATTTCTATTATATTAACAATACATTCAAATATCCTTAACTTTATCATTACTATTTTAACAAGATATTAGAATTAAAGATAATTAGTAATTTACTTTATGGAAATTCAAAAAATTGTTCAAAAACAGAAAGATTTCTTCAGAACACACCAAACGAAAAGTATTAAGTTTCGTAAACATTACCTGGAAAGATTAAAAAATTTAATCCTTGAAAACGAAGATCTTTTATATGAAGCTATTGATAAAGATTTTGGTAAATCTAAGTTCGATACTTTCACCACAGAAATTTCTTTTATAATAAATGACATAAATTATTACCTCAAAAATTTAAAATCACTTTCCAAACCCCGAAAAGTCAAAACCAATCTTGTTAATCAAATTGGGAAAAGCAAAATTCATCCCGAACCACTGGGAAACGTTTTGGTGATAGGTGCCTGGAATTATCCATACCAATTATCCCTATCTCCAGTAATTGCAGCTTTGGCAGCAGGAAATTGTTGTATTTTGAAGCCCAGCGAGATTGCTGAAAACACCATGAAGATCATGTCGAAAATCATCAATGAAAATTTCCCTTCCGAATATCTATACGTTTATAAAGGTGGGATTGATGAAACAACACAACTTTTGAAGCTCAAATTCGATAAAATCTTTTTCACAGGAAGTACAAAAGTAGGGCAAATTGTTTACAAAGCCGCCGCAGAAAATCTAACTCCGGTCACTTTAGAGCTAGGCGGAAAGTCACCTACAATAATTTCTAAAGATGCTAATCTTGAAATTGCGGCCAAAAGAATAGTCTGGGGTAAATTTTTAAATGCAGGACAAACATGTGTTGCCCCGGACTATTTATGTGTTGAAAAGACTGTTCAGGAAGAATTTTTAGCTTTATTGAAAAAATATATTCAGGAATTTAGATATCACCCCAATTCCAGTCATTACACAAAGATCATTAACCAAAAGAATTTTGAAAGACTGATTCACTTAATCGACAACGATAGAATTTATACCGGCGGAAGTTATAATAAAGAGCAATTATATATAGAGCCTACCATATTACATAATATTGACTGGAATGATCAGATTATGCAGGAAGAAATTTTCGGACCTATTTTACCTGTAATTTCTTTTACTGATTTTAATTTAATATTAAATGATATTTTAGACCACGAAAAACCACTTGCTGCCTATTTATTTACCAGTAATAATGAAGAAAAAGAAGCATTTATTAAAAAGATTTCTTTTGGCGGAGGTTGCATCAATGATGTGATCATGCATTTGGGAAATGAGAATCTTCCCTTTGGAGGAGTTGGAAACTCAGGAATTGGAAATTATCATGGGAAATTCGGCTTCGAAACCTTCTCTCATCAAAAAGCAATACTGGAAAAAGCAACGTGGGGAGAACCCAACATCAAATATCCTCCTTATTCAGACAAGAAATTAAATTGGATCAAAAGATTTTTGTAAAATAAAAACCGGGAAAATTTCCCGGTTTAAGTTTTATAATTTCTTTGGAGCCCATTGATTAAAGAACCCTTTTACTTTTTCAAGGCTGTATCCTTTTCCTTCTTCCAGCACATCACTTGGCTGTACGTGAATCATTTTTCCATTTTTATCCAATACAATAAAGACAGGATAACCAAACTTATCACCCGGATTGCCATACTGTGCAAATATCTTCTCATTCTTATTCTCCGGAGAATAATTCAAATGGTAATAGATATAGTTCTTGTCCACGATATTTTTTAATTCCGGAGTAGTCTGTACATATTGGTTAAATCTTAAACACCAGATACACCAGTTCCCTCCTGCCTGAATCATAATGTTTTTTCCCTCTTTTTTTGCTTTTGCTATCAGCTTATTAATATCTGCCTGTGCATCAGCTTTTGGATCATAAGGCTTAGGAAGTTTTGCCTTTTCTTCTGCCGCAGCTTTCTTCTTTGCTTCCAATTCTGCAGCATCATTTTTCACCAACAAAGCCTTATCTCCCGAATATCTTACTCCGGGAACCTCTTTGGTTTCTGCATTCTGAGCCCAAATGACACTACTTAGGGCTACAAAAGCTATTAACGACATTTTTTTCATACTATAAAAATAAAAAATAATACTTATTACCTGCAAAAATGAAACCATATTTTTATTATCCTTAAATTTGCATACCTTATGAATTTTTTAATCAAAATACTTTATTTAATTTCAAAGATCCCGCTTAAGATATTGTATATTTTTTCGGATATCATTTTCTTTTTAAACTACTATATTGTAGGCTACAGAAAGAAAGTCATCTTACAAAACATTAAAAATTCTTTCCCTGACAAAACGGATGAGGAAATTCAGGTTATTTTAAAGAAATTCTATCTCAACTTTTCTGATTATCTGGTAGAAACTGTAAAATCTTTCAGCATCAGCGAAACGGAATCCAGAGTAAGAATGCAGCATATCAATCAACATTTATTTCATGAAGCAAAAGCAGAAGGTAAAAATATTATTTTACTTGCCGGTCATGTCTTTAACTGGGAATGGATCAATGCACTAGCAAAAGTAATTCCTCAAAAACACTGTCATCCTGTTTACAGAAAAGTAAACAGCAATTTCTGGGAAGACCAGATGAAGAAAGTGAGAAACAAATTTGGCAATGAAGCTTTAGAAGCCAACGAAGTCATCATGAATATTTTCAGGAATAAAAACGATGGCGATTCTGCTTATATGTTTGTGGCCGATCAAACTCCGCATATTGCTCATGTCAATTACGGTCTTGAATTCCTTAACCAAAGAACTCCTGCCTTTATCGGATATGATAAACTGGCAACAAGAATGGATCTGGTATTCATTTACTGTGAGATGAAAAAGGTGAAAAGAGGTTTTTATCAGGTAAATTATCACAGAATCTATCCGGATGGAGAAAAGTTTGTTAATAATGAGGTGGTCAAAAAATTTCATAAATTATTAGAAAATACCATTCACAAACATCCAGATAATTATCTTTGGTCCCACAGAAAATGGAAATATCAGGATTCCATCAAAACTTTTGATGCCGAAAAAATATAAAAATGATGAAGTCTAAACTTGCGGTTGTCATCTTAAACTGGAACGGAAAAAACTGGCTGGAAAAATTTCTTCCCAGCGTAGTTCGGTTTTCTGATGGTGCTGATATTTATGTTATTGATAATGCATCAACAGATGATTCTGTAAAATTTCTACAGCTCAATTTTCCATCCGTAAAAATTGTAATAAATTCTAAAAACTCCGGTTTTGCAGGTGGATACAATGAAGGTTTAAGACAAATCGATGCAGAATATTATTGTTTATTGAATTCTGACGTAGAAGTAACTGAAAACTGGATCGAACCTGTTTTAAATCTCTTTGAAAACAACCCTGATATTGCCGCTATACAGCCTAAAATTCTCTCTTATAACGACAAAAATAAGTTTGAATTTGCCGGAGCTGCAGGTGGTCTAATTGATAATTTAGGCTATCCTTACTGCAGAGGAAGAGTTTTTGATGAGGTGGAAGAAGATAAAGGTCAATATAACGATGAAACGGAAATATTCTGGGCTTCAGGATGCGCTCTCTTTATTCGTTCACAGGACTTTTGGGATCAGGACGGTTTTGATGAAAGATTTTTTGCCCATCAGGAAGAAATTGATCTTTGCTGGAGATTAATTAACTCCGGAAGAAAGATTTTTTATACCGGAAAATCTAAAGTGTATCACGTTGGAGGCGGAACTTTAAACAAACAAAGTGCTCAGAAAACATATTTAAACATTAGAAATAACCTTTCTATGATGCTTAAAAATCTGCCTTTTCCTAAACTAATCGGATTAATCTTTTTCAGATTGTGTTTGGATGGAGTTGCCGGAATTTATTTTGGTTTAAAACAAGGCTTTCCTCATCTTTGGGCAGTTGTAAGAGCTCATTTTGGATTTTATGCTCAGGCTTCAGGAACCTGGAAACGCAGACAAAAGCATCAAAAAAGTAATTTTTATCAATCAAAATGGTTGATCTTTAAACACTTTTTATAAGGAATGAATTTAGTTTTCGATACTTATTATTTTGATCATGATAAAGCCAATACCATCTGTTTGGCTTTTGAGAATTGGGAAAGTGCAGTTCCTGATTACGAATTTTCCGAAATAAAAGAAGGTGTTGAAGAATATATTCCGGGACAGTTTTACAGAAGAGAACTCCCTTGTATTTTAAGCCTTTTAGAGAAGGTTAAAACTCAGATCGAAGATATTTCCTGCATTGTTATTGACGGTTTTGTGTATGTTGATGATCATATGAAACCCGGTTTAGGAAAACACTTATATGATGCTTTAGATAGTGAAATCCCTATAATCGGTGTAGCAAAAACAAACTTTGCCACTGTGGAAAGGTATAAACTACCATTAAAAAGAGGAAACAGCGATACCCCTTTATATATTTCAAGTGTAGGAATTGATATGAATACAGCTTATGATCTCATTAAAAAGATGCATGGAGAACATAGAATCCCCACTCTATTAAAAAAAGTAGATACTTTAACAAGACAATTTTAAACGATGGATTTCTGCGCAATAGATTTTGAAACCGCTACTTTTGACCGACACTCCGCTTGTGAGTTGGGAATTTGCGTAGTGCAGGATTCAAAAATCGTAGAAACGAAAACATGGTTGATCAAACCTCCGAGCTTCCCCTATTTCAGTCAAAGAAATATTGATGTACACGGGATTCTACCGGATGACGTGAAAGACGCTCCCACTTTTGAAGATATTTGGTATGAAGTGGAAGAAATGATGTACGGAACATTAATGATTGCCCATAATGCAAGTTTTGATGCAAATGTTTTGCGGGGCTGCCTAGATTATTACGGAATGTTTACTCCGAAATTAAACTATCTGTGTAGTATTCAGTTGGCAAAAAAATCATGGAATTATCTTCCCAGATATGGTTTAAAGCATTTGGCGGAATACCATCAAATCAAATTCAACCATCACAGAGCAGGAGACGATGCAGAGGTTTGTGCAAAAATATCTTTATTAGCTTTTGAAAAATTGTTTCTCACCAGTAATGAAGAAATTTCGGAATACATGAAAGCTAAGATCAAAAAACTTTGATTTTTAGTGCTTACACAAATTTGCATCGAAGTTGAACAATAATTTCATACTAATTGCTCAAGACTTCAGACAAAAGGTTGAATTTCGGAATATCAATTTCAAAATTCTCTTTGGTCTGTTCATTTCTTACCAGGTATTTTCCACTCATATTACCTACTCCGGAACGAAGCATTACATTCGAAAAATAAGCGAAGTTTTCGTTAAGTTCTATTACCGGAGTTAAGCCGATTACTCCATCCCCTACAATCTCTGTATAGCCAAAGCCAACATCGAAAATTAACCATTTTCTTTTAAGAATCTTAATAGGAAAATCTCCCTTATTTTCAATCACAATGTTATATTTGAAAACGTAGCGGTTTTCTGAGGGATAACTGTTCTTACTATCATATTCAGGAACTACTGAAACTCTGATATTAGATGTGATTTTAGAAAACATTTTTTTTCATTTTATTTATTAGATACAAAAATCTCGCCTTTTTCAAGACGAGATCGTAAAATATTTTTATAATACTGTAAATTATAATCCAAGACCTTTTCTTTCGTCTCCGCCTAATAAAATTTCTACAGGATTGTCAATACCTTCTTTTACCGCAACAAGGAACCCTACAGACTCTTTACCGTCGATAATTCTGTGGTCATAAGACATTGCAACATACATCATTGGACGAATAACAACCTGTCCGTCAACCGCAACTGGTCTCTGGATGATATTATGCATACCTAAGATAGCAGATTGAGGAGGGTTAATGATTGGCGTAGACATCATAGATCCGAAAGTACCTCCGTTTGTAATCGTGAAAGTACCACCAGTCATTTCATCAACAGTGATTTTTCCGTCTCTTACTTTGATGGCCAAATCTTTGATGTTTGCTTCAACGTTTGCAAAAGACATGTTTTCAGCGTTTCTCAATACAGGAACCATTAATCCTTTAGGACCTGAAACTGCAATTGAAATATCGCAGAAATCGTAGTTTACTTTGAAATCTCCGTCGATAGATGCATTTACATCAGGATACATCTGTAATGCTCTGGTAACCGCTTTTGTGAAGAAAGACATGAAACCAAGTCCTACTCCGTGTCTTTGAGCAAACTCTTCTTTATATTGTTTTCTTAGTCTAAAGATCTCAGACATGTCAACTTCGTTGAAAGTAGTTAACATCGCTGTTTCGTTCTTTACAGAAACTAATCTCTGAGCGATTTTTCTTCTAAGAACTGAAAGTTTAGTTGTTGTGGTAGATCTTGATCCTGTAGCCGTAACCGGGTTTCCTCCGAATGCAGGAACAGCAGCCAACTCAGCATCAGATTTAGAGATTCTTCCGTCTCTTCCGGAACCTGAAACCTGAGAAGCATCAATACCTTTTTCGTCAAGAATTTTCTTAGCTGCAGGAGAAGGAGTACCTGTTGCATACGTTTGCGTTGCAGCAGCTACCGGTTGAGCAGCAGGTTTTGGAGCTTCTTGTTTAGCAGGTTCAGCTGCTTTAGGAGCCTCCTCTTGTTTTGGAGCTTCTGCAGCAGGAGCAGCGCTACCCGCAGGTTTTGCAGCGTCCATATCGATTAAACAAACCACTTGTCCTACCTGTACCACATCACCTTCTTCAGCTTTCAAAGTGATAACACCACTTTGTTCAGCAGGCAATTCAAGAGTCGCTTTATCTGAATCTACTTCAGCGATTGGTTGATCTTTTTCTACATAATCACCATCTTTCACAAGCCAAGTTGCAATTTCAACTTCTGTAATTGATTCGCCCGGTGAAGGAACTTTCATTTCTAAAACTGACATATCGTATTTTTTATTTTTTTATTGATTATTATTTATAATTAAGCGGTTACAGGTCTTTTTACAGGAGCATCATTTCTATCGAATACTCTGTTGATCACTGCATTTTGGTTTTTCTCAAACATCTTGTGGCTTCCTGGAGCCGGAGCACCGCTTGGAACTGGAGCAACCACCTGGATTCCTGTATCTCTGAAGTTTCTTAAAATATAAGACCAAGCACCCATATTTTCCGGTTCTTCCTGAGCCCAAACAATTTCTTTTCTGTTTGAATATTTTTCGAAGATCGCTTCAATAGCATCTGTCTGAAGCGGATACAATTGCTCGAATCTTACCAATGCGATATTTTCAGCATTCAGTTCTTCTTTTTTAGCTAATAATTCGAAGTATAATTTACCTGAACATAGCACTAATTTTTCCACTTTTTTAGGATCTGCGGTAGGATCGTCTAAAATAGGCTGGAATCCTTTGTTTGAGAAATCTTCAAGCGGAGAAACCACTCTTGGATGTCTCAACAATGATTTTGGACTCATAACGATCAATGGCTTTCTGAATGACCATTTCAACTGTCTTCTCAATAAGTGGAAATAGTTGGCAGGAGAAGTGATATTCGCCACAACCATATTTTCGTTAGCACAAAGTGTTAAGAATCTTTCCAGTCTTGCTGAAGAGTGTTCTGCTCCCTGTCCTTCTGAACCGTGAGGCAATAGCATTACTAAACCGTCCTGAATTTTCCATTTTTCTTCCGCAGCAGCCAAATATTGGTCAACAATAATCTGAGCCCCATTCACGAAATCTCCAAACTGAGCTTCCCAAATTGTCAAAGTATTGGGAGAAGCCATTGCATAACCGTAATCAAAACCAAGAACTCCGTATTCAGAAAGGTGAGAATTGAATACATCAAACCTGCTTTCAGAAACATGTCTTAACGGGATATATTCTTCTTCAGTATCTTCAGTTTTTACAACCGCGTGTCTGTGAGAGAAGGTACCTCTTTCCACATCTTCTCCGGAAATTCTTACATTGTGACCTTCCACAAGAAGTGTAGCATAAGCCAGCCACTCTCCTAGAGCCCAGTCTAATGAATTTCCTTCAATAGCTTTCAGTCTGTTTTCGAAAAGTCTTGTAATTTTATTCAGGAACTTTTTATCAGCCGGAAGTGTTGACATTTTAATTGCCAATTCTTTCAGCTTTTCTAAGTCGTATTTTGTATCTACAGCTTCCTGAACTGCTCCTCTCTTACCGATTGGATAGTTTGTCCAGTCTTCTGCCATGAAAACGTCCATTACGTTTTTCTCAATTTCTTTTGAAGCATCAAAGTCTTTGTCTAAAAGCTCTTTAAAATCAGCTTCCATTTTAGCAATAAGATCATTTGAAACAACACTGTCCTTCAACAACTGATCTTTATAGATCTCTCTTGGATTCGGGTGTTTAGAAATTGTTTTATATAAATTAGGCTGTGTAAATCTTGGCTCATCTCCTTCGTTATGACCATATTTTCTGTATCCTAATAAATCGATATAAACATCTTTACCAAACTTTGCTCTGAAATCAGCAGCAAAATGGATCGCGTGAACTACAGCTTCTGCATCATCAGCATTTACGTGCATTACAGGAGATTCTGTAACTTTTGCAATGTCTGTACAGTATGTTGAAGATCTTGCATCCATATAGTTAGTCGTAAACGAAACCTGGTTATTCACAACAATATGAACTGTTCCTCCTGTTTTGTATCCGTCCAAAGTCATCATCTGAGCCACTTCGTAAGCAATACCTTGTCCGGCAATTGCCCCGTCACCGTGGATGATGATTGGCAAAACTTTAGAATAATCTTTATATTTATCGTCTACTTTTGCACGGCAAATTCCTTCTACAAGAGCAGCAACCGTTTCAAGGTGAGATGGGTTTGGAGTCAGATTAATGGCAACTTCTTCTCCGGAAGCTGTTTTGATTTTTTTAGATGATCCTAAGTGATATTTAACATCACCTGAGAATACATCTTCTTCAAATTCTTTTCCTTCAAATTCTGAGAAGATCTGCTTGTAAGATTTTCCGAATATATTGGTCAATACATTCAATCTACCTCTGTGAGCCATTCCTAAAACAACTTCATCAACTCCCAGTTGAGAAGATCTTGAGATCAACTGATCCAATGCAGGGATTAGCGTCTCTCCTCCCTCTAATGAGAATCTTTTTTGACCAACAAATTTTGTATGAAGATAATTTTCAAACGCTACTGCCTGATTTAATTTTAGTAAAATCTCAGTTTTTTCATTCGCTGAAAGATTTGGGTGGTTTTCATTCACCTGAAGCCATTGCTTGATGAAATCTTTTTCCTCAACGTTGTTGATGTGCATATATTCCACACCGATAGAATCACAATAAATGTTTTCTAAGTGTCTAATCAGTTCCTGTAAAGTTGCAGGCCCTTTCATTCCCGTTTCAACAGCACAGTTGAATTTTGTATTTAAATCTGACTTGTCAAGACCAAAGTTCTCGATGTCTAAAGTCGGAGTATAGTGTCTTCTTTCTCTTACAGGGTTTGTTTTGGTAAACAAATGTCCTCTTGTTCTGTATGCTTCAATAAGGTTTACTACCTTAAATTCTTTTTTGATATGCTCAGGAACTTCTCCGTTAGCTGCTGCCTGAGAAATTTGCTGCACTGCAGGGGCAGATGGAGCTGAAGTCTGAATGTATTGAATACTTTCGTCATCACCATAGTTCTCCAAGGCAAAATCGAAACCTTGAAAGAAGGCTTTCCATGATGGTTCTAAAGAGTCCGGGAATTTTAAATATTGTTGGTATAAATCCTCAATTAACTGAGAATGAGCTGCGTTTAGGAATGAAAATCTGTCCATTATTACAGTTTATCTATTATTAAAATTTATTTGTAGAATTAATCTTCAAATTTAATAAAAAAACCGATGTGAAACAGTGCTAACTTATTAAAAATAACTATAAAAATGATAAATTTCAGTAATTTACTTATAAACTGATAAAGATATCTTCATATTCACATTCTGATCTTCCGTAGGTCGTTCTATGAAAGTCTGACGAATATCTCCAAAACGCATTTCATCTTTTTTAGCTTTCTGAATAAGCTGCTGAATAGCTTTTATCCTTCCGGCATAATTTCCTTTGTAGTAGACCACATAATCCTGTGTGGGATTTATCGTTCTGAAACTAAAGTTATTATCCGTAATCCCAACTTTTTTAGACAGTGGAATTCCAATAAAATAAGAAACCTCTTTATCTTTGTAATTGTCTGCATCTGTTATCAGCACAGAGTATCCAAACTCATCTTCTTTTTTACCCAAATCCATGGTAACATAGTTATAAACTTTATTATAGTTCATGACCACATTTTTATACAAAGCATCTTTTTTATTGGAGGTACTGATGTTAATTCCCAGTAATATTTTTTCTTCCTCTTTTTCAACCATAAGGCTGTCATATTTTATAGCAGCCATCTGATTGTCTTTTTCTACCTTATTCCCTAAAACATTCTTCAGATTTGCCATACTTTTATCAATATTTTCAGCAAACCTATCTTCTGTCCAGAAGTTTTCAACTCTTCTCAATACCGAAAGCTTAGGCGTATGAACATACCATATAATTTTAGTTCTTTCAGGAGAAATCGCTTTAAATTTCACATCAACCAACGTAGGATTTTCATTTTTATCTTCAAAAAGCTGGTATTTTAAAGTTTTGTTCAGGTTTTCGTAACGGATAAACATTTCTCCTTCCCTGTCGTTTTTCGTATCTACATAGCTTATTGAACTCCCTTTTCCTTCATAAGGTGTATAATAGTCTATATCCATACTTTGAGAGCTGGTAAAAAAATTGTTCCAGCGGGTAAAATGCTGCAGATTATTGAACTGGGAAAAGACTTTATCTAAAGGATAATCAACTTCCTTTTCAATCTGAAAATTTTTATTTTCCTCTACAAAAAAATACATGGAAGCAGCATAAGCTCCCACCAAAAGAATAACAATTACCGCTAAGATTTTAAAAAAACGCATTTCACAAATGTAATACAAATAAAAAAAGTGACCAATATGCTCGATCACTTGTTTATGTTAAAGAATTATTATCCGATATGAGTTCCCGGAGGTAGAACAGCTCCTTTTTTCACCACTACAATTCCGTCCTGAACAGAATAGGTTCCATAGTCTCCGTCTTTCAAATGTTTTCCTCCTATAATCCTCACATTATCTCCGATATAACAATTCTTATCTAAGATTGCTTTTTCAATATAACAGTACTTTCCAACTCCCATATTGGGGCTTCCTTTTTTATTATTTTTAAGAATTTCGTCTGTATTTTGATAAAAATCTGAACCCATAATGTAAGAATTCACAATTGTACTGCCTTTATCAATTCTCGTTCGGTTACCTATGATTGAATTTTCAATTTTATCGGCCATAATGATACATCCGTCTCCAAAAATCGCTTTGCTTACATAAGAACCATTTATTTTTGAAGGAGGCAACATTCTTGCCCTTGTATAGATAGGAGAAGTGGAAAATAGATTAAATTGAGGTAAATCCTGACATAAGTCTAGATTAGCCTCATAAAAGGATTCAATGGTTCCAATATCCGTCCAATATCCTTCATACTGGTAACTCATGATTTTATATTTCGCAATTGAGCTTGGAATAATATCTTTTCCAAAATCGTCACCTGCTCCTTCATCAAACATTTTTTTAAGAATGCTTTTTGTGAAAATATAGATTCCCATCGAAGCCAGATATTCTTTTCCTTTATGCTTATTTTCTTCTGAAACTTCAGATTTTAAATTATCTAAAGCATCAAGAGCCGGTTTTTCTACAAAAGAAGTAATATTTCCTTCATCATCAGAACTCAAAATTCCGAAGCCTGTCGCGTCTTTAGCATTTACAGGAATAGTTGCAATAGTAACATCACCTCCTTTTTCAATATGGAAGTCGAGCATCTCTCTAAAATCCATCTGGTACAGCTGATCTCCGGAAAGAATCAGAATATAATCATAATCATATTTTTCCAGATGCTTCATCGACTGGCGGACTGCATCTGCAGTTCCCTGATACCAGTTATCATTCTCTACATTTTGTTCTGCAGCCAGAATATCAACAAATCCTTTACTAAAAATGTCAAAATGGTATGAGTTCTTGATATGTGAATTAAGAGATGCAGAGTTAAACTGTGTTAATACCAGGATTTTATTCAGTCCAGAGTTTAAACAATTTGAAATAGGAATATCTACTAATCTGTATTTTCCTGCAATAGGAACAGCCGGCTTTGATCTTGTATAGGTCAACGGAAAAAGCCTTGTGCCTCTTCCTCCTCCAAGAACAATAGAAATTACTTTACGATTCATATATTTTGTATTTTTTTAACTATTACTATATAATTTTAAATACTTTTCCGCAGATTTTTCCCATGCAAAATCAAAACTCATATTAGCATGAATAAGATCTTTCATTATTTCTTTCTGATTATAAAGACTTAACGCCCTGTTCATAGCATGAATCATATCATCTACTCCCGGAAAAGCAAAGTTGAGCCCCGCTCCTCCCGTAGAGATATCAGCTACAGTGTCTTTTAAACCTCCTGTATATCTTACCACCGGAATTGTCCCATACCTCATTGAATACATCTGGTTCAAACCACAAGGCTCTACCCTTGAAGGCATTAATAAAAAATCTGCCGATGCGTAGATCTTATGAGAAAGTTGTTCCTTATATCCCAAATCTAGTGCAAAATTGGTATATGTAGTATCATATTCCTTCAATTTATTTTCAATATAAGGATCCCCCGATCCTAAAATGATAATATTTAACGCTCCGTAACTTTGCTTTATGCTTCTCCAGACCATATCCGGTAACAAATCTGCTCCTTTTTCTCCTGCAAAACGGCCAATAAAAGCAAATAAAGGAAGTTCCGGCTTCAGATTATACTCTTTACAGATCTTTTCTTTATTTTTTTTCTTTTGCTCAAGAGCATTTGTTATGTTGTAATTAAAATCCAGCATAGGATCGGTTTCAGGATTCCAGACTTCAGTATCGATTCCGTTAATAATTCCGTATGCTTTTCCAAATTCCTGACGCACCAGACTTTCCAACCCTCTGAAACTTATAAAAAGTTCTTCCAGATAGCCTTCTGAAACCGTAGTAAATGCATTGCAACACTTAATCATTGCTGCCAATGGATTAATCTGGCCTTTCCAGTCTAGCAGCCCCCATTTATAATAATCAAATGAAGGGATATATTTAGCCATTTCCCAGTTCATATTCCCCTGATATTCACCGTTGTGTATTGTGCCTATGGTTTTTACTCCTTTTAAAAAAGCAAATTCAGCACAATGTTCGGTCATAAAAGGTACTAATCCTGTATGATAATCGTGACAGTGCAGTACATCCAGACGAATTTCCATCGCACTCAACCAATGTAAAACCCCATGCTGAAAAGCAATGAACTGAAAGTTCTCATCAGCGTAACCGTAAGGGTTTTCCCGATCCAAAAGTCCAGGGATCTTCACCATGAACAATTCAAATCCCAGCACATTGGTTTTCTCCTTCAATACCTGTACCTGAAGCATATTCGGTCCCTGATGAATGAACCCATCAAAAACTATGTCAAACTCATGATTGTATATAAAAGATTTGTTATACCATGGCATAACCACTTTTGAATCAACTCCTTTTATTTTGTTCTGGTATTTGGGAAGAGCGCCTACAACATCTGCCAATCCTCCTACTTTTGCTACAGGATAACATTCTGTACTTAGATGATATATGGTCATATAATTTCTATAATGTTTATGTTAATCTAATTTAGAACCTTATTTTCTAAATTTACTTCTGTGGTGCTTATATTTTTTGTCTTTTGTCTGTCTTAGAATAACTCCGGCAAGAGGTGGTAATTTTAAAGTTATGGATTTGGGATGCCGCATATACTCTTCATATTGCTCACTCCATATTTCCGGTTCCACACCGCTTCCTGCATATCTTTCATCATCTGAATTAAAAATCACTTCCCAATGTGTTCCTGCTTTGACTCCTATTTTGTAATCGATAACTTTAGGCAAAAGGTTCAGAATGATCATAAAAACATCATCCCGTCTTTTTCCTTTTCTTAGATATACATAGATCGAATTTTCCAAGTCATCCGCTTCAATCCATTCAAAACCGTCTTTCTGAAACTGGTTTTCATAAAAGGCAGGTATATCTCTGTAAATAAAATTAAGATCCTTAACGAGTGTCTGTAGTCCTTTATGAACATGATATTGTAATAAATCCCAATCCAGGCTTTTGGTAAAATTCCATTCACTGGTCTGACCAAATTCATCACCCATAAACAGAAGTTTTGCTCCGGGATGGGTATACATATAAACGTATAATGTCCTGAGATTGGCAAATTTCTGCCATTCATCCCCAACCATTTTATAAATAAGACTCGATTTCCCGTGAACAACTTCATCATGAGACAATGGCATCATATAATTTTCATTATACATGTACATTGAGGCAAAAGTAAGTTTATGGTGATGATATTTTCTGTTCATAAACTCTTCTTCAAAATAATCAAGCGTATCATGCATCCAGCCCATCATCCATTTCATTCCAAAACCTACTCCTCCGTCATGGACAGGCTTGGTCAACATTGGAAAATCTGAACTTTCTTCCGCAATCGTGATAATGGCATTACCAAATTCTTTATAAACGGCAGTATTAAATTCTTGTAAGAAAGCCTTTGCTTCAAGATTTACATTACCTCCAAAAATATTGGGTTCCCATTCTCCTTCACTTCTTGAATAATCAAGATGAAGCATTGAGGTTACCGCATCTACACGCAATCCATCCACATGATAACGATCTAGCCAAAACATGGCATTTGAAATCAGAAATGATTTTACTTCATTCCTTCCATAATTGAAAATATAAGATTTCCAATCCGGATGAAAGCCCTTTCTGGGATCTTCAGGCTCATATAAATAACTTCCATCAAATCTGTGAAGGCCATTCACATCTCCCGGAAAATGAGACGGAACCCAGTCCAAAATAACTCCTATATTGTGTTTGTGAAGTTCATCAATTAAAAACATTAAATCCTGAGGAGAACCGAAACGTGACGTGGCTGCATAAAAACCTGTAATCTGATATCCCCAACTCGGATCGTAAGGATATTCCATCACCGGCATGAATTCTACATGGGTAAATCCCATATCTTTAACATAAGGAATCAGTTCTCCGGCAATATCTCTATAATTTAAAAAAGTATTGAATTCGCTTTTTCTCCAGGAGCCCAAATGTAATTCATACACAGAAATCGGAGCTTCTATGCTGTTTTTTTTCCATCTGCTATTCATCCACTCCTTATCATTCCATTCGTACCAGTTGGTAGAAACTAGAGAAGCGGCCTGTATATTCTGTTCCCAGCTCAAAGCATAAGGATCACTTTTTTCCAACATTTCACCATGAGCTGTTTCAATGGCATATTTGTATAAAGTTCCCCATTCTAATCCTTCAATAAAACCTTCCCAGATTCCGGATTCATCCCATCTTGGGTACAGGATATGATCTGTTGAGTTCCATTTGTTGAAATCTCCTATTACAGAAACCTTCGTTGCATGGGGAGCCCAAACTGAAAAATACACTCCGGAAGTCCCTTCTTTCTCTACGGAATGCGAACCAAACTTTTCGTAAAGACGATAATGTTTACCTTCTTTAAAAAGATAAATATCATGATCCGTAAAAAGAGTATATGTTTTAACAGAATTCATATTCAAACGATTTCGAAATAATAGCATCAGAAAATAGGTATTTCAAAATCTATTTATTTAAAATTTGGATGTCACTCAAATATATGACTTTCTATCGTTTATTTTGAAAGTTTTTATCATTAAATTTAAGTAATTGCTTTTTGCTATCTATAATGACAAATTTAGTTGCAAATTAAACTTTCAACAAAACTCCTTAGCAATTAGGAAAAAGAAAATTTTAACATTATTTTATTACAGCTAATTTCATTTTGGCACGTAATTTACTGATATACTAATATCAAATCTTAATTATTAACTTTAAAATCGGAAATCATGGGAAATAAAACAAATGGCTTATTGGCTTTATTAGGTTTAGGAGCTTTAGCATATTGGAAATATAAGAAATCTACTCCCGAGCAGCAGCAAGCTGTAAAAGATAAAATCAATTCAGCAAAAGATAATCTTAACAAGTGGGGAAATGATATTAAAAATAAAGCTAATGAGGTAGCTTCTCAGGTTCAGGACAAAGTTGAAGAAACTAAAGCGAAAGTTCAGGATTCTAACTTTTAACTAACTTAACAATTTAACATTCATATACACAACAGAAAAAGCCATCATAATGATGGCTTTTTCTGTTGCTTTTATACTAAAGGGATCTTGTTTCCGAACTGAGAAATTCTCCATTTTTCTTTCTCAAATTCTTCCACAGTATATCCTACTTTTGCATGTCAAGATTTTCTATTAACATCCAGATAATTTTTTATTGTGTTATTTATATTACAATTTCATTATTTTAATAAATATATCACAATTAAATGAAAAAAATTCTTGTTGTTGTAAAAATTTACATTTTTTTTACACAAATTCACAGATTTATAAGCAAAAAAATATATACATTTGTGAAAACGCCATTAATCAAAATTTATAAAACTAAAATTACCATTATTCAAAATAAACCATGCTCATGTTAAATTTAAAAAAAGGAGACTTTTTTTCTCTAAAAAAAAATACAGGACAAAACCTTACTGACTTCTGTTTGGGAGTTAGCTGGAGTAAGGTTAAATTGCCTCTCCCTTTTTATCTAAGTCTTTTTAACAGAAAAAGTTTAACCGAAATTGATCTTGAATTAACTTGTATCATGCTTGATAAAAATGGAAACAGGCTCGACTGGATCCATTCTCCCAAATACAACAGCTGGCTTATTCAGAATAATTTTCCGCTAGGAAAACTTTCTTCCAAAGATGAAGCTTTTAAACATCAGGAAAGCGATAATTCTTCTTTAAATAATTCCGATAAGAAATTAATAAAAATAAATCTGGAAAAGATTAATACTGAGATCGATCAGATCTTTTTTTACCTCCATATTAATCCAAAAAGGATTAATACGATAGATTTTTCTCTGATACCTTCTGTAACAGTTCATATATTTGAGGGCAATATTCATCACATCAACAAAACATATTGCCAGTTTGAGATTCCACAGAATAATGATTCAATTAAAAAAGGAACTTTACTCGTAGGAAGACTTCTTAAAACGAATAATGAATGGAAATTTGAGGCAATCGGTAAAGGCCTTTCGGATAAAAAATATGCCATGGAAAAAAAGGATTTTGAGTTCCTTTCATAAGAAAACGTAAATAAAATATATAAAAAATTCCGGCCTCTTCGCAGAAGAATGGCCGGAATTTAATTTTGATCTATAAATAATCTTATCCTAAAAACTCTTGCCGAGAAATTATGGTTTGCTCGCCTGTTTCTAAGTTTTTAAATCGGATTGTGTTCGTTTTAATTTCTTCTTCACCTAAAAAGACAAGATTTTTAATCCCCTTCTTCTCTGCGTAAGTAAATTGCTTGTTTAATTTAGCATTTTCAGGATAAAGTTCCGCAGAAATTCCTTTTTCCCGTAATTGATTTATTAGCTTTAAAGACTCCAATATTTCTTCACCTCCAAAGTTGGCAAACAGATATTCAATATTCGCTGTTGCCTCTTCAGGGAAAAGGTTTAATTCTTCCATCACCAGATAAATCCTGTCAAGACCAAATGAAATTCCAATTCCAGGGACATTTTTCACGCCAAACACTTCGGTAAGGTTATCGTATCTTCCGCCGCCTCCAATGGATCCCATCTGCGCTTCATCTGCTTTTACTTCGAAAATGGCTCCTGTATAATAATCTAAACCTCTTGCCAATGTAATATCAAAAACAAGATTTTGAATATCAACCCCAAGATTAACAGATTGTGTAAGAACAAATTCTAATTCTTCTACTCCTTTCAAACCTGTCTTGTTACCCGCGAATTTTTCTTTCAGCTGAAGAAGATTTTCTAAAGCATCATTCGATTGATTAAAAAGGAAATCCAATTTATCAATCGAATCCTGAGCAATCCCTCTTTCTAATAGTTCTTTTACCACTCCATCTTTTCCAATTTTATCCAGCTTATCCAGAGCTACAGTAAAATCAATCAGCTTATCTGTAATTCCTGCATATTCTGCTAAACCCGAAAGAATTTTTCTGTTATTGATATGAATGGTTACTGAAACATTTAGCTGTGAAAACGACTTCAGATACAACTGAATCAGTTCTACTTCCTGCCAAAGACTTTCGCTCCCCACCACGTCTGCATCACACTGATAAAACTCTCTGAATCTTCCTTTTTGAGGACGATCTGCTCTCCAAACCGGCTGAATCTGATAACGCTTATAAGGGAATGTTAGTTTTCCATGGTTCATGGCAACAAATCTTGCAAAAGGTACGGTAAGATCGTAACGAAGAGCCTTATCTGAGATTTGAGCAGTCAGTTTCTGATGGTTTTTATTTTCCCAGTCTTCCTGATTTACTTTTGAAGTATATTCCCCAGAATTTAAAATTTTAAAAATTAAGCGATCTCCTTCTTCACCATATTTCCCGGTCAATGTGGACAGGTTTTCAAAACTAGGTGTTTCTAGCGGTTGAAAACCAAACAATTCAAAATTCTTCTGCAAAATATTGATAATATATCTTCTTCGGGAAACTTCTAAAACCGTAAAATCTCTAGTTCCTTTCGCTAAACTTGGTTTCATTTTATAAATGATTGATAGTTGATAATTGTGTATGCAAAAGTAAGCATTTGCAAAGACTTTTCTGTAATCAAAAAGCCAAAGAAATACATTCTTTGGCTTCAAAATAAATCATCATTTGTGTTGTTTTGATTTATTGAATCAATATTTAATCAAATACTTTCCAAAATTTCTAAAATTTCTTCTCCATAGTTTTCAATTTTATGTTTACCAAAACCTTTAATGTCTAATAATTCTTCTTTCTTAGCAGGTTTATATTTCGCAACAGAAGTCAGTTCTTTATTAGTCGCTATAAAATATGATGGCAGATTTTGCTCTTTAGCTTTTTCTGATCTCCATAATTTTAAAGCATCTAATATTTTAATATCATCTTCACTTAAAATCTCTTCTTCAGCAGAATATTTTACAGGTTTAGAATCTTTTACGCTGTTTACCGTTTGTTTAATTTCATCATAATAGAAGATAACTGACCAAAAATTTTCATCATGTACAAAAGCCGTTTCAACATTTAGTATTTGATGGTCATTCAGAAACTCATCAATATTTTTTTGATCGATGCGCAAAAACTCATCTGCAATTCTTACTTTTAAAACTTTAATTTTCATTTGTGCTTATTATTTTAAGATTTGGTAATCGTGCTAATTATTTACTTCCTAAAAGTAAAATTTCATCTACTCTTATTTCTGTAATATATTTTTTCACTCCGTCTTTATCATCATACGATCTGTATGTTAGTTTTCCTTCTACAGCGATTTCTTTTCCTTTTGGAACATATTTCTGGAAAATCTCTGCTGTTTTGCCAAATGCAACCAGATTATGCCATTGTGTTTCTTCCACCTTTTCTCCTTTTGCATTAGTATAATGGTCATTCGTAGCTAAAGACACGATTGCCTTGATGTTTCCGTTTTCGAAATTTGTAATTTCTACTTCTTTTCCTGTGTAACCAATTAATGTTACTTTGTTTCTTAGTGACATGATTTTATAATTTATAAGTTAAACAATCAGATAAGAGAGGCTCACTGTTTTCTCAAATCTCTGTTGCAAAGATTCTGAAAATCTGTTTATTGAATCGGTTAAAAATTATTTAAATTCATTTGTAGTCGTTTGTAAACGGATATTTTGTATCTTTAGCTTATAAAAAGAAAATTGTGCGAAAAACCCTTAAGAGAACATTAAGAGTATCAAAATATGTAATCTACAAAGAAACACTGGTAGATTATAAAGAACATTTCTGGTCATTTCTAGGCGCTTTTTTTGGAATTGGGATCATTGCTTTTATCCAATCTCACACATTGCCTGCAACTGAAAACATTTTCCTTATCGGTTCTTTTGGGGCATCGAGTGTTTTAATTTATGGAGCTATTCAAAGTCCTTTAGCACAGCCGAGGAATTTAGTTGGCGGACATGTTCTCTCGGCTTTGGTTGGTGTTACAGTTTATAAGATTGTACCGGACATTATCTGGCTTTCAGCACCACTTGCCGTTGCTTTTTCTATTGTATTAATGCAGTATACCAAAACTCTACATCCTCCAGGAGGAGCAACTGCACTTATTGCGGTAAGTTCCACAGGAAAAATTCCTGAATTAGGATATTGGTATGTTTTATCTCCTGTTTTATCAGGTTGTATTATCTTATTGTTTGTTGCTTTGTTTTTTAATAATTTAACACCTAACAGAAGTTATCCCAACCATACAAGGTTTAAAAGGTTATTAAAGAAAAAGCACGCGCATCCACACAAAATGAAAAAATAAAAATTATGAATTGTCTAGAATGTGGAGAAAAAATTATCGGAAGATCTGACAAAAAATTCTGCAATGACGCTTGTAGAAATGCCTACAACAATAAGCAGAACAAGGATTCAAACAATCTGATGCGTAATGTCAATAATAAGTTACGCAAGAATTACCGTATTCTGACAGAGATAAATACCGAAGGGAAAACTAAAATCGCAAAAGCAAAACTGGATGGCTTGGGGTTTGATTTCAATTATTTTACCAATATTAAAGTGTATAAAAACGGAGCAGAATATAAATTCATTTACGACTACGGATACAAAATACTGGAAGATGACTATATACTGATCGTAAAAAATCAAGCATAAAAGACTTGCTATATGAAAGAAATAGTACTGATTACAGGAGCCGGCGGATTGATTGCCCAAGAGCTGTCAAAAAAAATAAACAATGATTTTGAGGTAAGATTTCTAACCCGAAACAAAAAGCATGAAAATGATTTTGAATGGGATGTAAAGAGAGGCAGTATTGATGAATCTGCATTAGAGAACGTTTCTCATATTATACATCTTGCGGGAGCCAATATTTCAGAAAAGCGATGGACTGCGGAAAGAAAAAAAGAACTTATTTCCAGTCGTGTAGATTCTGCAAAGCTACTTTTAGATACTGTAAGAAAAAAAAATATAAAACTGAAATCTTTCATTTCTGCTTCTGGAATTAATTATTACGGAACACTAACTTCCGAAAAAATATTTACAGAAAATGACACTCAAGGGAATGATTTTTTAAGCGAAGTCGTTGTTCTTTGGGAGAGAGCTGCGGATGAATTCGAAATACAAAATCTGGCAGAAAGAGTAGTAAAAATAAGGACTGCCGTTGTACTATCCGAAAAAGAAGGTGCTTTAAAGAAAATGCTTCCTCCAATACAATATGGTATAGGTTCAGCACTTGGGACAGGAAAGCAGTATATGCCATGGATTCATATTAAAGATATTTGCTCTATCTATGAATTCGCCTTAAAAAACTCACATATAAATGGTGCTTACAACGCGAACTCTCCAGAGCATACAACTAATGAAAATTTAACAAAACAAATAGCCAGAACAATACAAAAGCCTTTATTCATGCCAAAGATTCCTGGATTTGTATTAAAACTTATCTTCGGAGAGCTTGCCAACGCTTTGTTAGAAGGTTCCAGAGCTTCTTCACAGAAGATCCAGAATGCAGGTTTCCGGTTTGAATTTCCCAATTTACAAAACAGTTTAGAAGATCTATTATCAAAAAAAGTATAAAATTTACAGATGCAAAATCCAAAAATAAAGATTAAAAACACAGAAATATTATCCGACAACTGGTATACTTTGAAAAAAGTAACCTTTAGTATTAAAAAGAAAGACGGCAGTGAAGAAATCCAAAGCAGAGAAGCCTATGACAGAGGAAATGGAGCCGTAATTCTCCTTTATAATACTTCTCAGAAAACCATTATTCTTACCAGACAGTTCCGTTTACCAACCTACATCAATGGCAATGATGACGGAATGCTGATTGAAGCCTGTGCAGGATTATTAGATAATGACCATCCTGAAGAATGCATAAAAAGAGAAACAGAGGAAGAAACCGGCTATAAGATTTCTGAAGTGCAAAAAGTATTTGAAGCCTATATGTCACCCGGTTCAGTTACTGAAATTCTTCATTTTTTTATCGCTGAGTATTCAAGTCAGATGAAAATGACCGATGGAGGCGGCCTTGAAGAGGAAGGTGAAAATATTGAGGTTTTGGAGCTTTCTTTTGAAGAAGCACTTCATCTCATTGATAAAGGAGGTATTAAAGATGCAAAAACCATCATGTTGATTCAATATCTCCGTCTAAAAAATATTTTATAAAATTCTTACGTAAAAATTAAATTTTCAAATTATGAAACTTTTATTATCATTAAGTCTTTGTTTATCATTATCTGTTTACTCTTTCGGGCAAAAAACAGAAACATTAAGCTCCAAAGATCAGGCAATTGTTGAGCATTTTAAAACAGAATATAAAAAGAAGAACTATGAAAAATTCGAAGGGAAAATAAATGTAAAAGATACTCAGGTACTGTTTGATGATAAGGTTATTTTCTATGACAAATCAGATAAGACCATAGCTTCTATCCTTAAACAAGGTCTCATATATCCGCAACTACTGACCGATTATCAAATGGAGAAATTCCTGGCTGAAACCACAGATAAAACCCAAAAGAGATTCCTGAAGCTTCAGAAGGATCCTCGTGCTGGTTTTGACGTAAATAATGTAAAACTAAGCAGTATTAAAGAACTTACATTTACTAACTCCAACCCTAAAGCAAAAAGATTCAAGCTAACTTTTAAAGATAACAGAATCAACAGTACAATCATCTATTTGATTGAGCTTACCAACAAAAGTGCAAAAGAGAATACTCCCCTTGAAGATTTTATAAAAGAATCAAATTTGACTTATTTAGATCAGACTGAATAAAAAAAGCTCCAAATAAAATCCCTCTCCTAAAAATAAGAGAGGGATTTTTATTATTAAATCTTATCCAAAACTTTCTTCGGCAATATTTTTATTAATTCAGTTTTAAATTCTTTTTCGAGGATTACAAATTTCCAATATTTTCTGTCTTTTGAAACGGCACACGCTTTCATATTGGCATTGATTAGATATGAGCCTTCGTTAGCTAAATATTTCACATTATTTTTACCATATTTACTTACTAAAGCTGCATTCATCTGCTTTTTCATTTCATCATTCAATGAGTTTACATTACATTTCATCTTAAGATAATAGTTGGCAATAGAGAAATATTCACCACTAATTAATTCCGGTTTCTCAATATCCCCGAATTGCAAATCCTGTACATCAATCTTCATAAAAGGATTGTTGTAGGTTAAATTCAAAATCTGTGTCATTTGCTCTTTGGGAACAATGGTAAAAAATTTAGGATAAATACAATTTACCGACTGATCTATTTTTTTAGTTTTAATTGTATTTACAAAATAGGTAAGGTTTTTCTTTATGGCTATATCATCTGTATTCACTTTTGTCTGTGCAAAAGAAATAAATGATAAGAGAGCGAAGAGAAATAAAAGTGATTGGGTTTTCATCATTACTAATTTTTGAATGTATCTTTAAGAAAATATGTCGAAGTATCAAGATTATTTGTTACAAAATGATTTTTAATTAAATAAAAAAGCCGTCCACAACGACGGCTTTCAAAAATATTTTTAAGATTCGATTATTGTACTTTTACAAGCTCAACATCAAAGATCAACCAAGCGTTTGGCGGAATTACTCCTCCTGCTCCTCTCTCTCCATACCCCATTGCTGGCGGAATCAATAAAGTAGCAGTTTCACCTTCTTTTAACAAAAGGATACCTTCATCCCATCCTTTGATTACTCTACCCATCCCGATTGGAATTTCAATAGGCTCATTTCTCTTGAATGAAGAATCGAACTCAGTTCCGTCTACCAGCTTACCCGCATAATGTACCGATACATTATCACCTGCTTTTGGAGCTTTTCCTGTAGTCGTTTTTGTAATTTTATAGTAAAGACCTGATTCAGTTTTCTGCATTCCCGCTTTTAAGTCTTCAACCATTTTCAGTTGATTCGCTTTAAATTCTTCTTCTTTTTTCTTCTTTTCAGCTTCTTCTTTAGCAGCGAATTCTTTATTTTTCTCTGCAATTTTAGCTTTTCCTTCGTTAAAAGTTTTTGCCGGATCATAGTTTTTGTACTCATCACCCTTGCTGAAAACAGAAACTTTTTCTAAAACGATATCTGTTTTAGGTTTATCTTGCGGTCCTTTTTCTACATTGGCAATCGCATCTATCACATCCTCTCCTTTTACTACTTTCCCGAAGATCGTATGTCTTCCGTCTAACCACGGTGTTGCAACTTCAGTAATGAAGAATTGAGATCCGTTCGTATTTGGGCCAGAATTCGCCATAGAAAGAATTCCTTTTCCTGTATGCTTAAGATCGTTTCTTTCGTCTTCAAATTTATATCCTGGATCTCCCATTCCTGTTCCCTGAGGATCTCCTCCCTGAATCATGAAATCTTTAATCACTCTGTGGAAAATAGTTCCGTCATAGTAAGGAACTCCTTTCCCTTTAGCTTTGTTATCGATTTTACCTTCTGCAAGACCAATAAAGTTCGCTACAGTTACAGGTGCTTTCTTATCTTCAAACTTTACGATCATATTTCCTTTCGTTGTCTGAAGATTTGCATAAAGTCCGTCATTAAGACCTTCGTAAGTTTCTTTGTCTACGTTCATTTTTTTATAAATTGGGGTACAACTCATCAGCGAAATACTTGCCGCTGCCAGAATTATATTCTTGTTAAACAATTTCATTTATTATAAAGCTTTTAATTTTATGATTAAAGGGATATCGTTATCAATTTTCTTCTCATCTCCAAAAGTTCCGTAAGCCAGAGAAGAGGGAACCAAAAGTGTAACTTCCTCACCATCATGTATAAAACGTAAAGCATTTTCTACCGCTTTTAATTCATCAAAATGTCCGAATTTAGCATCTCTTCTTGCAATGGGCTGATCGTAAATCTTGGTCTGATCAAAATCGTAAAGATCATAAGAATAAGAAATCAGACTTTCATCCGCTCTTTTTTCTCTTTTATCAAAACCCTGAGCATTCACCCAGTAATTAAGCTGTGTCGGATAAAATTTCTCGGTTTGTCCTCCAATCCAATCCTGAATCTGGCTTCTTTCCAACGTGTTCAGGTTTTTCATTCTTTCCCTTGAAATATCCAGATCACTTTTGCTCAGAACACCACCTACGGGAGGATGTGCCTGCTGTGGATTTCTATTACAGCTCAATAAGCCTAATACAGATATGAAGAGTATTTTTTTCATAAACATTTGCGAAAATACACATTTCGGGAATTAATTACAAAAGTTCTATCATAAATTGATCTAGTCTTTTTAAGTACATAGATTCCTTAACTGTCATTTAACAAAAGAAGAATCTAAGATAAAATAGAAATTCTTCAACCTACTTTTTCCTTTGGAATAACAAAAACCAAAACCCAACAAAAAAGCCGGGAAATATTCCCGACTTCATATAGATTTTATTGAATTGAATTAAACTGTTTCCAAGACGTGGTCTACCAGCACTCTCCATCCGAATGTATCTTCAGACAGGTTAGTCTGTAAATCCACTAAATCTTTTTTCAAAATTTCAGCATAGCTTTCTTCAGCAGAAAGTTTCGGCAATTCCAGTTTCTCACCATTATACCCTAAAGCTTGGAAAACTGTTGTTACAACTGCTGTACCCACTCCCCAAACTTCTTTTAAAGTTCCGTTTCTTTGAGCTTCTACAACATCTTTCACCTTGATTGGCTCAACTTTCACTTCAATTCCTCTCCTTTTAGCCAATTGAATAAAACTGTCTCTTGTAACCCCGTCAAGAATTTTCTCTGAAGTCGGAGGCGTATAAATTGTATCGTTAATTCTTACAAATACATTCATTGTTCCACTTTCTTCAAAATATTCGTGAGTAGCATCATCTGTCCAGATAATTTGCTCATATCCTTCTTCAATAGCCAACTGAGTTGGGTAGAAAGACGCCGCATAATTTCCTGCAGCCTTAGCAGAACCTACTCCACCATTTGCTGCTCTTGAATAATGATCTGAAATTTTTACAGAAACCGGTTCTGTATAGTACATTTTCGCAGGAGTTGCTACAATTGCAAACATATATTTATCAGCTACTCTTGCCTTCAGCGCTTCTTCAGTAGCAAAAATCAATGGTCTAATGTATAAAGACATTCCTTCTCCCTGAGGAATCCAGTCTCTGTCTATATCTACCAAAGCCTTCAAACCATCCAAAAACATTTCTTCCGTTACTTCAGGCATAGCAAGACGTTTCGCTGATTTATTGATACGTTCAAAATTCTTTTCAGGCCTGAAAAGGAAAACCTGCCCGTCTTTGTCTTTATAGGCTTTCATGCCTTCAAAACAAGCCTGTCCGTAATTTACCCCCATCATTGCTGGTGTAAATGGTATTGGACCATAAGGAACTAATTTCACATCACCCCACTTTCCATTTTCATACTCACAAATCACCATATGATCAATAAAAGTATTTCCAAATGAAAAATTGTTTGGGTCGAATGTAGAAATTCTGGAGTTTTCAGTTTTTTGAATTATCATTTCTAAAATTTTTTATGATGTTCTACAAATTTAACATAATTTTCTAAATATAAAAATTTTAGAGTAAATTTGTGAAAAAATAGCTTGAAAAGAGAAATAAAAACAACAAACGACGGAAGCAAAACATTGCTTATCAATGAATTAAATGAAAACTACCATTCCCACCATGGTGCTCTTCAGGAAGCTGAACACGTGTTTATTAAAAATGGACTAAATCTAATAAATGATTACGAAATTAATATTTTAGAACTAGGATTTGGAACAGGTTTGAATGTTTTAGTGACAATTAATGAATATTTAAAAACTGACAAAAATCATGTCATCAATTATTTTTCACTGGAAAAATACCCCATAAATGAATCCGAAATTAACGATTTAGCCTATTTTAAACATTTTGATAACCCGGAATTTAAAAATATTTATCAGAAAATTCATCTAACAGAGTGGGAAAAATCAGTAGAAATCACTAAAGGATTTAACCTCAAAAAGATAGAATGTGACTTTTTTGAGCTGAAAAACATTGTGTTACCTAAAATAAATCTGGTATATTATGATTGTTTCGGGGCAAGAGTACAGCCAGATCTTTGGGAAAAGCCTTTATTTGAAATGGTAGCTGATAAAATGGAAGTTAACGGGCTTTTAACAACCTATTCCTCAAAAGGCAGTGTAAGAAGAATCCTGCAGGAACTGAACTTTAAAGTGGAAAAGAAGCAAGGTCCCCCAGGAAAAAGAGAAATGATTAATGCAGTTAAATTATAATGTAAAAGAACATGACAAGAGATGTAAGCAAAGTTCAATATATTTTCTAACCTAGAATCTAACTTCTCTCCAAATTTCCTTACTTTAGCTATACAAATTATTATATATGATAGATAAGATCAACATTAGAGTCTACGCTTGTGTTGTTAAAGACAAAAAAGTACTAACCTTATTTGAAGAATACGCAGGTGAAGCTTTAATGAAATTTCCTGGCGGTGGCCTGGAATACGGAGAAGGGGTTTTAGAGTGTCTTCATCGTGAATTTGAAGAAGAGCTTAATGTAAAAGTCGAAATTGTAGAACACTTTTATACCCAGGAAGACTTTTTAGTTTCGCGTTTCAGAGAAAACGAACAATTACTTACTATATATTATATTGTAAATATTATCAACGAGGAAGACTTCCTTATTCTTGATCCTTGTATCGAAAAAACAGAATGGATTGATATTCACCAGGCTCACAATCCATTTCCTTTACCTATTGACAAAATTGTATTTGATAAATTAAAAGAAAAATTCCTGTAAAAATATTACAGGAATTTTTTATTTTGATTATTTACCAACTTTAAACTGATAAGCACCCGGATAAGGCTGAAGAAACCCTGAGTTCCAGTTAGACTGCAATAAAGATTCTAAAAATTCATCTGTTCTGTTAACATGAGGATTATACTGATCCTTTAGATCAATATCTGCTATTTTACCTTTTATATTCCAGATAAAAGCAGAAAAACCACCTCTCAGTTCTTTAATAATCTCATAAACGCTTTTACCCGTTGCTCTGTTCATGAGTTTAGCAAAAACCTGGCCTTCTGTAGTCGTTAAATCCCTCAGCTGCTTTTCATATTGATCAGCCAGCATATTCTGTCGCTCTCTCACATATTTCCTCTTCGCTTTACTATCCATATTGGTCATTTCCTTCTGAATATCGCGATACTGCCCCAAAGCCGTTACAAATAACGGATAGACCCTGTATAATTTTTTATTAAGGAAATAATAGTAGTTTTTATCCAATTGGTTATTAAACTTTGGTTTGTTCAATAACGTCAGTTCATCCATTACAACTACCGTTTCACCGTTTATTTCATAAAACTTGGCTTTCTGCCTTTCATCATAATAATATTTATTACCAAATTCATCTACTTTCAACAACTCAGGAGGATACTGGCTTAAAGGAATATACCTTAAAGAATCTTTTTGCCCGAAAACACTCACCCCTAAAAAGAAAAGAAAAAGGCAAATAATTTTATTAAAATTCATTATTTTTACACTTATTAGAACAAAAATTACTTACAAAAATCATTCCTTTTTTATGAAATTTGAAAAGAAATCTTTAAAGTTTTTAGAAAAATACTTAAATACGGCCTCACCGACTGGTTTTGAGCATAAAGGTCAGGAAATCTGGATGGATTACATTAGTCCTTATGTTGATAAAATAGAAGTTGATCATTACGGTACCTGTTACGGAATTATCAATCCTGAAGCAGAGTTCAAAGTAGTGATCGAAGCCCATGCAGATGAAATTTCATGGTATGTGAATTACATTACAGATGATGGCTTGATCTACGTGATCCGAAATGGAGGTTCAGATCAAACAATTGCCCCGTCAAAAGTAGTTCATATCCATGGAGAAAAAGGCATTGTAAAAGGCGTTTTCGGCTGGCCGGCAATTCATACAAGAAGTACTAATCAAAACGAGCCTACACCAAAAATTGAAAATATCTTTATTGATTGCGGTGCTGTTTCCAAAAAAGAAGTTGAAGATCTGGGAATCTATGTAGGATGTATGATTACTTATCCTGATGAATTCTTTGAAATGAATGACAGATATTTTGTCTGCCGTGCTTTAGACAACAGAATCGGAGGATTTATGATTGCTGAGGTTGCAAGACTTTTAAAAGAAAACAAAAAAAGCATTCCATTTGGTTTATACATTACCAACTCCGTTCAGGAAGAAGTCGGCTTATACGGTGCGGATATGATTGCTGATACCATCAAACCCAACATTGCTATTGTTACTGATGTTACCCATGATACAACAACCCCTATGATCGAAAAGAAAAAAGAGGGTGATCAAAAATGCGGAGCGGGTCCTGTTATTTTCTTTGCTCCAAGCATTCATCATACGATCAGAGAATTAATTATCGATACGGCAAAGACAAAGAAAATCCCTTTCCAGCGAGCTGCAGCAAGCCGGGCTACAGGTACAGATACCGATGCTTTTGCCCATTCTAACGGTGGTGTACCAAGTGCATTAATTTCCCTACCTTTGCGCTATATGCATACCACAGTAGAAATGGTCTCTAAAGAAGATGTAGGAAACGTGATCAAACTTATCTACGAAACTCTTCTTAAGATACAGCCGGAAATGAAACTGAAGTATCATTAACAGAAGAAATAAAAGTAAAGTATAAAAAGTAAAAATGAAAACGAAGCTTATTGCTCCTTCCCTTTTATCTGCAGACTTTGGGAATCTGCAAAAAGATATTGAAATGCTGAACAATTCTCAGGCTGACTGGCTTCATGTAGATGTGATGGACGGAAGATTTGTTCCTAACATCTCATTTGGCTTTCCGGTGATGAAAACAATTCAACAGTATGCTAAAAAATTTGTTGATGTACATTTAATGATTGTTGAGCCTGAAAAATATGTTGAAGAATTCATTAATCACGGTGCAGATTTGGTTTCTGTTCATTATGAAGCTTGTACACACCTTCACAGAACGATTCACCACATTCAAAGTTTAGGCGCAAAGGCAGGAGTTGTTTTAAACCCTTCCACTCCGGTTTTAATGCTTGAAGATATTATTGCTGATGTAGATTTAGTACTATTAATGAGTGTAAATCCGGGATTCGGAGGACAGAAATTCATTGAAAACACTTACAAAAAAATCGCAGAAACCAAAGATTTGATTCTAAGCAATAATTCTACCGCCCTTATTCAGATAGACGGAGGAGTGAACCTTGATAATGCTTCTAAACTTTTTGAAGCGGGAGCCGACGTTTTAGTTGCCGGTAACGCAGTATTCTCAGCAGAAAACCCTGAAAAAACCATTGAATTATTAAAAGTCTAAATTGACTTTACTTATAAAATGAAGAGGCAACCTTTCGGTTGCCTTTATTATTTCCCAAAAAAATAGAGTTTATATCGTCATTAGTTTTATGTATTAATTATAGATTACTTCCATCATAATTCGTGTGTAAATTTCTTAATAAATATTAATATAAAGCACTGTAAAAACACGGAAATCAACGCCGTATTTTTACGGTATTTTTTAATAACGTTTAAAATACTCCTATTTTACAACATCACCACTTTCCTTATTTTAGCAAAAAATAAACAATGAAAAATAAATTGACCAAGATCTTTTTATTAAGCATAATCTTCACAACTTCTCATATCAATGCCCAACATACTCCATCTGACAGTAAAAAAATGGAATGGTTCCAGGATGCTAAACTGGGGATTTTTATCCACTGGGGAATTTATTCAGTCAATGGTATTTCCGAATCCTGGTCTTTTTTCAATAATTATATCAATCACGAAAATTACATGAAGCAGCTTAACGGATTTTCCGCTTCACAATACCACCCTGAAGATTGGGTAAAATTGATTAAAAATTCAGGAGCAAAATACTCGGTAATTACCACAAAGCACCATGATGGTGTTGCTCTTTGGAATTCCAAAGCAGAAAAAGCAACAACAATCCCTAAGAACTCTTTAGCCCAAAAAGATGTATTGACTCCTTTCGTAAGTGAACTTAAAAAATCTGGCTTAAAAACAGGACTCTACTACTCTCTTCCAGACTGGAGCCATCCTTATTATGACATTATGACCAGAACCGAGAAAAGATATGACATAAAAAGCGATACTGAACGCTGGCAAAACTACATCAAATATTATCAAACACAACTGAATGAACTATCTTCTCAATATCAACCCGATCTTTTATGGTTTGACGGCGACTGGGAACATAGCTCAGCAGAATGGCACGCTCCCAAAACTCTTGAAAATCTGAAAAAATTTAATCCAAGCATTATTATTAATTCAAGACTTAATAATCACGGTGATTATGAAACACCTGAGCAGGGAATTCCGGTAATCAGCCCAGAGAACGAATTCTGGGAACTTTGTTATACCATGAATGATTCTTGGGGATTTCAGCCATTTGACGCTCATTATAAAACTCCCAATATGATTGTAAGAACATTAACAGATGTAATCAGCATGGGAGGAAATTTATTATTGGATATCGGACCTAAATCAGACGGAAGCATTCCTGAAGAACAGATCGAAATTTTAAAAAATCTTGGGAGATGGACTTCAAAACATAAAGAAGCGGTTTACGGAACAAGAAAAGGATTGCCCTTTGAAAATTATAAAGGAAAGTCTTCTATCTCGAAAGACGGTAAAAAATTATTCCTTTACCTTGAGGAAGCTAAAGATTTTGCAAAAATTTACGGTTTACATTTATTACCCATATCAGCAAAAATCATTGGCGACGATACAGGTAAAGTCAATTTTAAAAATGACAGTAATGGAAATATAAATTTAAATTTTTCAAACGTAAAATTCGATCAGGACGTAACGGTTGTAGAGCTTAGTTTTAATGAAAAAATTAAGTTCTCCAGTGTTATAAAAAAAGAGGATCTTACCTTGCAAAAAATCTTAGAAGATCAAAATACTAAAAATACTACATACAAAATTGCGGAACAATTGTATGAAGGGAAAAATATTTTTAATAATTCAGGCTTAACAAATGATGGCCTGAATATGAAAATTCCAACAAATTTAAAAACCAATCAGGAAATTTTGAGCTGGATCAGCAAGCATGCCGAAGCTCTATTTGAAACAGAAAAAGGTTTACCAAACGGACATTATGCCGGAATGAGTGCTCTTTCGAAGGACCGGCAGACGGTTTATCTTTTTGTAGAAGGAGTTCCAACAGGACCTATTGCCTTAAAAGGAATTAAAAACGGAATTTCAAGAATCCGTATTGTAGGTGAAGGATCTATACTCAATCATTCTATTTACAACAAACTGTACTGGAGTGACAGACCCGGAATTATTTATATTGATATCCCTAAAGAAAGATTGGATAAAAATATGACTGTAATTGCCGTTTTACTAGATAAACCTGTCGAATTGTACCGCGAAAAAGTAAAAGCCATCGAAAACAATTTGTAAGGTCTGTATAAAAAGAAAGTCCGGAGAAAAATCTCCGGACTTTTTATTTTGAAAGTTTTTCTTAGAAAATTTCTCTTCCTGAAAAATGGAACTGAGCTTCAATAAGAGCGTTTTCATCAGAATCTGAACCATGCACAGCATTTTCTCCGATGCTTCTTGCAAACATTTTTCTGATTGTTCCTTCAGCAGCTTCTGCAGGGTTGGTGGAACCAATTAAAGTTCTGAAATCTTCAACAGCGTTTTCTTTTTCTAGAACAGCAGCTACAATCGGACCTGAGCTCATAAATTCTACTAATTCTCCATAGAACGGTCTTTCAGCGTGTACTTCATAGAATTTTTTAGCATCAGCAACTGTAAGCTGAGTCAATTTTAAAGCTTTAATTTTAAAGCCTCCTTCAGAGATTTTACCTAATATCGCACCGATATGTCCGTCTGCAACTGCGTCCGGCTTAATCATAGTGAATGTAATGTTAGACATAAATGTTATAATTTTTTAAGTGCCCAAAATTACAAAAAAATATTCGATTTTGATTTTTAATTTTTTTTAACATAAAATTAACTTTTTGAATAATTCGCAATCGATTTTTTGGCACAGTAATTGTTTATTCTATTCCGATTCTCATGTTTAATTTGAGTTTTCATGGTTATTAGTTTTTACCCAGCTTCGGCTGGGTTTTTTTATATTATTAAATAAAAGATATTTTTATTGCGAAATCAGCAATAAATTTAATTTATTAAAATACAATAATTCAATTATTGCTTCATTATAAAGCAATAACACTATAGGAAACGAAAAAAATTAACGAAAAATTTATTTTAAAGAAGACTCTTCTGCCTCTTCCATAAGCTTTAAATACGTAGAATATCTGGAATGTTGGATCTCTCCCGTCTCTAAACTATCCAAAACGGCACATTTCGGCTCGTTAATATGAAGACAGTTATGGTATTTACATTCTTCTCTTTTTTTGAAAATCTCAGGAAAGTAATGTTGTACTTCTTCCTTTTCAATATCAATCATAGCAAATTCACGTACTCCGGGTGTGTCGATCACATTACCGCCGAAGTCCCAAAAATGCATCTGCGCAAAAGTTGTCGTATGCTTTCCCTTTAAGTGGGTATCTGAAATTTCAGAGGTTTTTAAATTTAGCCCCGGCTGTAAAGCATTGACCAAAGTAGATTTCCCACATCCGGAATGTCCGAAAAAGACAGAAGTTTTATCTTTAAGCAGATCCTGAAGCTGATTTAAATTGAGTTTTGAATAGGAAGAAATCTCGAGAGAATCATATCCGATTTCATTGTAAAGGAATTCTATATCTTTTACAATTTCAATTTCTTCTTCGTTGAGTACATCGATTTTATTGAATAAAATCAGTGGGGTAATATTGTAAGCTTCGCAGCATGCCAAAAATCTGTCAAGAAATCCCAGAGATGTTTCAGGATGTTTCAAGGTAAAGATAAAGCATGCCAAATCAATATTGGAAGCAATAATATGAGCTTCTTTTGAAAGGTTCACCGACTTTCTGATCAGGTAATTTCTGCGGGGTTCTATTTTTGTAATCCAGGCGATATCATCCTGCTCCAGCTGAAATTCTACAAAATCTCCTACAGCAAGCGGATTCGTTAATCTGGTTTTAATCAATTTAAATTTTCCACGAATTCTGGCTTCAAAAATTTTTCCGGTTTCCAATTCTAAAACCTGATACCAACTTCCTGTAGATTTAATGACTTTTCCTTTCATAGACAATATTGCTGCAAATATAAGGATTTAGGCAATAGAAAAATAAGGCTTAGAATTTAGCAAACAGAATTGTCATCAAACTATTTGTTAAAAACTAAGCCTTACTTATAAAAATCTAAAAACTATTATCTGTTGATCATAATATTATTCTGAACTTCAATAGATTCTTCATGAATTGCTTTGAAGACTTTCTCAATAAATTCCTGAGACATTCCCGTTTCCAAAGCTTTTTGAACTGCGTATTCTGTAATCACTTTCCAACGTTCCGGCTGGAAAATTGCAATATCATTTTCTTTTTTAAGCTTACCGATTTTCTCCGAAATTTTCATTCTCTGAGAAAGCAGTTCTATCAATTGAAAGTCAAGATCAGATATCAGCGTTCTGTGTCGCCCCATTTCGCCTTCAAATCCTGCTAAGTTTGTATTTCTGACTTTTAAGTTACCAATCAGTTCAGCCAAAACTTCCGGTGTAATCTGTTGGGAAGCATCACTCCAGGCTTCGTCAGGATTACTGTGTGTTTCAATAATTGCACCTTGGTAACCAACATTTAATGCTTCCTGAGTAATATCTGCCAAACCTGTACGGTTGCCACAAATATGAGAAGGATCAATCAGCATAGGAATATTGGGAAACTGGCTTTTGAAATCTAGTGCAATCTGCCAATTCGGATTGTTTCTGTATTTTGTTTTCTGGTAGGTAGAAAATCCTCTGTGGATTACTCCCAAATTAGTAATCCCTTGTCCTAAAAGCCTTTCTAAAGCTCCGATCCATAAAGCAAGATCAGGATTTACCGGGTTTTTCACTAGCACAATTTTATTTGTTCCTCTCAAAGCCTGAGCAATTTCCTGAACTGTAAAAGGATTTACCGTAGAACGGGCACCAATCCATAAAATATCTACATCTGCTTCCAACGCTGCAAAAACGTGATGTGCATTGGCAACTTCAGTCGCTGTTTTGAATCCATATTCTTCTTTCACTTTTTTCAACCAGTTCAAACCAATCACTCCTACTCCTTCAAATCCATTCGGTTTCGTTCTTGGTTTCCATATTCCCGCACGGAAAACCGGAACCTGCGCATTGGTTTCCTTAATTCTTCTGGCTGTCTCCAACATCTGAGCTTCACTTTCAGCACTACACGGTCCTGCAATCATCATCGGCTGAGCAAAGTCTTTAATCCACTCGTTTTGTAAATCTTTTAAGTTCATATCTTTATTCTATTTTATTCTTGTTTATGAGTTAATATCCATAGCAAATGCATTATAAAATTACTTTATAATTCTTTTCAAAAAATGCCGTTAAAGTTTTAAAGGAATCAGGATTTAAATGAAAGAAATTTCAGTTTTCCTGTATTTTTTGAGAAAGAAATTCAGATTAGCAATACCAATAAAATCGGTAATAATTTCTGAAATTTCTAAAATAGGTAAACGAAAAGCTAAAATAACCGCTAAAATAATCAGCGGGTGCAAAAGTAGACTGGCAAGGTGTAAACAATTTTTTCATTGTTAAAACGTCTATTTTCAGCTATTCTTTAATAATTTCCATTTGCCGGAAAACGATTTTCCGCTCAAATATTTGACAAATATATAAAATTATGTCAAATCAAACCTCATTAAATCATCAAGATCTTTCAAAAGAGGATTTTTTTCTACAAATTTTTCGAAGATTTTTCTTTTGGTCATTACTTCCACCTTGAGATTTTCGAAGTCTCTCTTATATTCAATCTCGATGGAATAGTTATGGACTTTCCTTCTAAAATGGTTGAAAAACTCACCACTCACTTTATCAAACTCAACCTTTGCAGAATCTGAAGGATAAGAAACTGTAATCTGATGTTCAGCTGACTTAAACATTTTGAATGTTTTCACCGCATTAAAAATGAATGAATCTTTCTTCTGCAATTGTTTTAGCATAAGGTTCCATTCCATCTGAAGATCGGTATCTGTAAAATGGTTTTGTGGAAGATTTTCGGTTTTTACCGCTACATTCTCGTCTACTTCTGTTTTTTCTTCTTTATTCAGAAAAGAATTAATGCTGAATCCTGATGTAGACGGGCGCTTTGATAAAGGTTTAGAGGTTTTAATAATGACATTTTCCTCCTGAACAGAAACTACAGCTTCTATCTTTGTTTCTTTTATTTCCTGAGGTTGTGCCGGTACGGGAATTTTAACTTCTTGCTTTTCTTCAAGAAACGGAGCTAATATTATGAACTTTTTTTTTTTGCAACGTCTCCATTAGCCGTTAAAGAAGCTAGCTGCATCAAAGCGATCTCTACAGTAAGCCTAGGATTTTTAGAATTTTTGTAATTAATATCCGCATGGTTACAAATTTCAATGGCGTCTATTAATTGTTGAGCATTCCATTTTTGGGCCTGTTCCACAAACTTTGCCTTGGTTTGCTCTCCCACTTCTATTAATTCTATTGTAGAGGCATTTTGAGCCATCATTAGATCTCTGAAATGATTTCCTAAACCTGCAATAAAAATATGTGGATCAAATCCTTTTTTTACAATTTCGTTGAAAGAGAATAATACTTCAGGAATTTTATTTTCTTTGGCTAAATCAACAATATTAAGATATTGATCATAATCCAGGATATTCAATACTTCAGCAGCTTTCGCCAGTGTAATATTTTTCTGGGAAAATGTGGAAAGCCTGTCAAAAATAGAAAGTGCATCTCTTAACGCTCCGTCGGCTTTTTGAGCAATTAAGTATAAAGCATCATCTTCATACTGTACATTCTCTTTCTGAGCAATATTCCTAAGGTGTCCCTGAATACCTTCAATGGTAATTCTTTTAAAATCATAAATCTGGCAACGGGATAAAATCGTAGGAATGATTTTGTGTTTCTCTGTAGTTGCCAAAATAAAGATTGCATGAGCAGGCGGCTCTTCCAATGTTTTAAGAAAAGCATTAAAAGCAGCAGAAGACAGCATATGAACCTCGTCGATAATATATACTTTATATTTACCAACCTGAGGAGCAAAGCGGACCTGATCTATCAATTCCCTGATATCATCCACAGAGTTATTAGACGCTGCATCTAATTCATAGATATTATACGCAAAGCCATCTTCTGAAACAGAACCATCTTTTTCATTGATCTTCCTAGCCAGAATTCTGGCACACGTTGTTTTACCAACTCCTCTGGGCCCGCAAAAAAGCAGAGCCTGAGCTAATTGATTTTCTTCAATCGCATGCTCTAAAGTATCTGTAATGTGAGATTGCCCAACAACGGTATCAAACTCTTGCGGGCGGTACTTTCTTGCAGATACAATAAAATTTTCCATTGGCCAAAAATAAGAAATAAAGTTTTAATCTGAAAGGGTAAAGGTTTCAAATTATCCACAAAATTCTTAGAAAATAATAATTTTATTTCTCTTTTTTCTGGTAAGCATAATCAATAATATCAACGATAGCTTTTTCAATTTCCTGTCTTCCTTCGTCTGTTTTCAAATCTATACCACAGAATTTGCTGGCATTATGCCCTGTATAAAGATTTAGATAATAAGCTCCGGAAACAAGTAAAGCAGCAATTGCTCTATACCTTACTGAATCTTCCGGCCCAAAATAAGGATCTACGATATTCGTAAAAAGCATCTCCCCCATTTCTTCTCTTTCATCCGCAATTTTCTTAAGGATAGGTTTACTTTCAGAAAGCCCCCAAAGGATGATTTTCTGAAGCTCTTTATTTTTCTTCAGATTATCGTATTGACTCAGAATAGCAATTTTAGACAGTTCCTTACCTCCGTCTGAAATATCAACTTCAACATTTTCCTGATTCACTCTACTCCAATAGTCCTGAGATTTGATGTATTCATCGATCAGTTTATCGGTGCTTCCGAAATATTCATAGATCAGTTTTTTATCAAATCCAGCTACTGCAGCAATTTTACTCACTTTCAGTCCTGAATAGCCTTTTACTCTTAAAATTTTTCCAACTGCGGCTAATAGTTTTTGTTTGGTCTTTTCTTTATCTCTGATAGGACCTTGTACAACTTTTCTAGGCATGTTTATTATTTTTTTGCAATATGCAATTTATTTTTTATATCCTCAAATGCACTCAACGTTTTGTCAAGATGCTCTCTTTCGTGTGTTGCAGTGATACTCATTCTTATACGAGCATCTTTTCTCGCTACTGCGGGATATATTATCGGATTGGTATAAATCCCGTGATCTAAAAGAAGTTTCCCCGCATCTCCTGTAACATGCGGATCTCCAATTTTCACAGGGATAACAGCAGAACAGGTAGTCCCTGTATCTAATCCCATATCGTCTAATCCTTTTTTGAAATAATTGATATTATCCCACAGCTTTAAACGCCAGTGCGGTTCTTCATCTATTAATTCAATGGCTTTAATAATTCCCGTAGCGGTAGGAGGCGGAGTCGTAGCCGAAAATATTTGCTGACGGGATTGAAACCGGATAAAATTAGTCAGCTTTTTATTAGCAATGACATATCCTCCAAGATTTCCAAATGTCTTACTGAAGGTTCCTGTTATAATATCAATTTTATTCAGTAAACCTGTATCTTCAATGGTACCTCTACCTGTCTTACCTAAAATCCCTACTCCATGTACATCGTCCACCATTAAATAGGCATTATATTTTTTTACTAATTGATATATTTCTTCAATTGGCGCTGTATCTCCATCCTGAGAATACACTCCGTCAATAACTACCAATTTGGTACGGTATTGACTTTCCGAGGTCTTTAAAATTTGCTCTAAAGCCTCCAAGTTGTTGTGTGGAAATGTTTTTCTATTTGTTAAAATACATCCTTCATACACACTTGCATGTACAGCCATATCTACAATGGCAATATCTTCTTTTTGAAGCAGAATCTGTAATGTGGCACTATTTGCAGTATATCCGGTAGTAAAAATTACAGCTTCATCCTGCGATCTTCCAAAAAAAGAGGCAATTTTTTCTTCCAAATCCTTGTGATAGGAATAATATCCCCCGATAAGAGGAGTGGCTGCCGTACCTGCACCAAACTTTTCAATTCCTTCAATAGCTGCCTGCTTTACTTTTGGATGCTGTGTAAAACCTAAGTAATCACTGGTAACAAAACTAATAAACTCTTTAGTAGTATTTCCCGTAGTAACACTCATTACCGAACTACATCCCGTATTATTCTGTAATCTGTAACGATGTCCATTAGATTTCATATAATCCAAGAAATCATAATAAGCATCCGCACGATCCATCATATCCAGACCTGGAATATTTTCAAAATCTTTGAAAGTTGCCGTTGTAAAATCTATGTTCATTTTTTAGTTATTAGTTTGTGGAGTTATTTAATACAAATATATGATTTATAGTTATATATTTACATTTAATTCACAAAAATATATAAATATTTTTTTCCACAAACATTAACTCATTTTCTTTTAGATAATCTTTTGCTTTAAAAATTAAATATCCAATCAATTTTATGAATAGATTTCATTAAACTCTACTACTTTCAGCATTAAAAAAATAGTAAGAAATTTGCTCTTTTCAAATCTATTATTCCGAACCCAGAAGATATCATGAGCAACTCAGAAAAGGCGAACAAGAACACCTACAGATTCAAATATATTAAAATAGGGATATTCTTATCCGGACTTTCCGTATTTGCCCAGCTTTATCTTTTTCAGCCTCTTCTTCCTTTAGTAAGTGAATATTTTAATGCGGGAGCGGGAAACAGCTCTCTTTTAGTATCTTCTTCCACCATCGGAATGGCAACAGGACTTTTTTTCTTTGCTTTTAAAGCTGATGCTTATTCCAGAAAACGACTTATGGTGTTTTCTCTACTTTCTTCTGCTCTTCTAACTTTTATTTCTACCTGGATCCCCAATCTTGAAATTTTAATTGTAATTGGTTTTTTAAAAGGCTTTTTAGTTTCAGGGGTTTCGGCAGTCGCTCTTGCCTATCTCACCGAAGAGGTGGAAATATCTTCGGTAGCACTTGCTATCAGTATGTATCTGAGCGGAAATACAATTGGAGGAATGAGCGGAAGAATATTTACCACAATTCTTGCTGGAGAATACGGTTGGAAAACGGCTGTTATGATTATTGGAATAGTAAGTCTCATATTAGGTTTAACCTTCTGGAAAATTTTTCCAAATTCCCGTTTTTTTCATCCTCAAAGAACAGATTATTCTTTAAAGATAAAGCAAATGAGAAAGTTTCTTTCAGATCCGTTTCTCTTATCTTTATTCTGTATTGCCGCGCTCATTATGGGAACTTTTGTAAGTATGTATAATTATTTAAGCTTCCGGCTAGAAGCTCCACCATTTTCGTTGAGCCACTATTTCATAGCCTTAATTTTCCTGATGTATATTTTCGGAGTTTTCGGAACCATGCTTACCAGTTATTTATCAAAACATTATGAGAAAAGAAATATTCTGAAATACTTTATTTTAATTATGTTTGCTTCTTTATTGCTTTTCTATTCAAAAAATATTTATCTGGTAATATTTGGTTTAGCATTATTTACTCTTTCTTTTTTCTCTGCACATACCATGGCAAGTCAATTGGTTGCTATTCGTGCAAAATATGGAAAATCTTCTGCCACTTCTATGTATTGGTTATTTTATTATTCCGGTTCAAGCATTCTGGGAAGCGGTACCGGATATTTGCTGCATGCAACCTCATGGAGCCTCTTTGTAAGCCTACTCGCCTCTATCCTTTTCATTGCATTTCTATTAGTCGGGAAACTTCCTGTATTTTCTAAATAGCCTTATTAATTATTGAAGCATCACATTTTTCCAGCAGAAAATGAACATGTTAGAACCAATCGCCAATTAATTTTATGAAAAATCACAAATTTGTGGGATTTCAGGCATAATATTTGCACCGTGTTGTACAGTTAAGTTTATAAAACATAAAGACAAAATTTGAATTTATAAATTGTAAGCACCCAAATCTTAATTATATATTTTATTTACGAAAAACCCACAATTTTATTATTGTGGGTTTTATTTTTTTATTGAGGAAGAATCGGGGGTGAAATTCTCTGGTTTTTTGTTGATAACGTTCTTAAAAATACTTCTAACTGCATAATTTCCTCATCTGTTAAATCAAGCAGCCTTAGCATATCAGATTTATGAGAAATCAATTCCGCTCCATTATATATAGTAGTCCGATGTTTATAAAGTTCCGGGTTTCCTTTATTATAGATTTGAATAATATCTGTTAACGATGTAAAAGTTCCGTTATGCATCCATGGTCCGGTTCTCACTATTTCCCGTAAACTTGGCACCCGAAATTTACCTACATCTTCAGGTTTTTTAGTTACCAAATATCTTCCTAAATCTTCTTGTTCTGAGCTTAGCAAAGACGTTCCTATATTTTCGAAACGATTATTGGAAAAATATCCGGAATTATGACAATTGATACATTGTGCCTTGGTACGAAACAGGTGCAACCCCATTACTTCATCATCTGTAAAAAGATTAGCTTCGCCATCAATAAAACGGTCAAATTTACTTGGAGGGCTTTTTACACTTCTTTCGAACGTAGCAATCGCTTTGGTAACTCTCTCTTTTGTTATGGTTTTGTCTCCAAAAGCTCTTTCGAACAGGATTTCATATCCTTTAATTTTAGCAATTTTTCCAACCGCCATATCAATATGCTCACTCATCTCTTTTTGGTCCTGAATAGGCATCTGGGACTGCTCTTCCAAAGAATTTGCGCGTCCATCCCAAAATAAAGATGTTGCATACGCCGAGTTTAAGATGCTCATCGCATTTCGTGTTCCCAGTTGTCTGTCGTGTCCAAAAGAAACCATCCTGTTGTCACACCATCCCAATTCAGGATCATGGCAGGAAGCACAGGCAATCTGATTAGAACCCGAAAGCCGCGGATCATAGAAGAGAGTCTTTCCCAATACTGTTTTTTCCGGAGAGTATATATTATCTGCCGGGAACTGTATTTCAGGAAGATGTCCTATTTCTGAAAAATAAGGTTTAGCCTCTTCATCCAGCATAGGAACAGGCCACTTTGAAGTATCACCAGAAGCGTACAATTCCCTAAGCTTTGCAATGAAAGATTTTTTTTGGCTGATTTCTTTCTGAACTTTATGGCTCAGACAATTGTTTAAAAGTGAAACGGTAAGAAATAAAACTAAAACCCAGCTTAGTATATTCTTCATTTTCCGATGAATTTCAGCAAAAATAGGGATTAATTTTATTTTGAAATAATGCAGATCATTAGCGGTTTAAAAAATAAAAATAAACAATTATCAATCAATAAGTTAAAACAAAGTCGGTATTATTTGCCAATCAGATTTGATAAAATGAATAAAAATATTAATTTTAGTTTTTTTAAATGTCTTTACAATTATGCAGCCTGATGCGTCTCATAAGCTGATTCCGATGACTATGTTCGTCTTAGAATATTATTCCCATGAAGGATATGCAGATCTTCAAACATTAAAACTGATGAAGAACTATGCTAATTTCTTAAAAAAAACTTTGCATCTAGGGATGTTTGTTCCGGTAGATCAACAAGGAAATGTTTTAAAAGAACCTAAAAACTACACTTCGTGGAAAGCTCTTGAACATAACAGTAAAGGTGAGACCAATGACATTACCGCATTTGAAGAATACAGAATTTACCAGGCTGCCGAACAGCAATGCTTGTTTAAAGATTTTAAAGTAGATTACAACGGCTATTCCCGGGTAAGAATAGTTGCAGCCTATAATAATTCCATTGAATTGTCTTTTAATAAAAATGATCTTAGTTTTTCAGCCTTTAAAGATGTGGAATCACTTACTTCATTTGATGAAATATATTTAACCCGAACAGCTTTACGAATGATCGGGATAAAAAAGAAATAAGACAGTACTATTTTGCTTTTTTCTATTTTTCCGTTATAAATAAAAAATCCTCAGAAATTCTGAGGATAAAAACTAATAACCATGAAAACTCAAATTAAACATGAGTTACATTTCGTTATTAAAATTTTGTGCCAAAAAATTTAATCATCCGTTTTTTTAGAAATAATTAAGATTATTTAAGAAAAAATAATAAAATTTTATCTGCAGATTTCTGGATCACTCCTTATAAACACTGAAATGGCATAATAATAGGTTAATTTCTTACACCAACCAAAACAATCACAAAATGAAATCAGCAGATCTATTACAAAAAAGTTTAAAAGGAAAAACCGTCGTCATTACCGGAGGAAGCAGCGGAATAGGAAGAGCTATTGCGGAAGCTTTTGCCTTAGAAGGCTGCAATATCGTAGTTGCCGCAAGAGGAAAAGAAGGTCTTGATGAAACTGTAAGTCTATGCCGGGATCTTGATGTGGCAGCAATGGCAGTACCGACAGATGTTTCCATCGCTGAAGATGTCCGAAATCTCACGAATAAAGCTTTGCAGTTTAACGGAAGAATAGATATCTGGGTCAATAATGCAGGGGTAATGGCAAGCGGAAAATTTGAAGAAATCCCTATAGAACTTAATGAACAGGTGATAAAAACCAATCTGTTTGGGTATATGCATGGCGCCTATAGTGTTTTACCTATTTTCAAAAAACAACAGGAAGGGATACTAATCAATAATATTTCTATCGGCGGCTTTATGCCCGCTCCTTACAGTGCGGCTTATTCTTCTGCCAAATTCGGAATCCGCGGAATGATGGAATGTCTGCACGGAGAACTATCTGATTTTCCTCATATCCATATTTGTAATCTATATCCGCAAATTCAGAGATCAACGGGAAATATGCATTCTGCGAAGTATTCAGGATTAGATTTTAAGATACCTCCATTTGCAGCAGACCCGAGAGATACGGCCGCAAGTATTGTTCAACTTGCCAAACATCCCCAAAAAGATCTTTTCCCGGATTTAACATCTATGGTTCTCAAAAATATATATGGATTATTTCCTAAACCTATCATTAACACTGCTTCTGCAGCGATGAGAGTATTAATGAAAGTGAAAAAAGCTCCCGATGAATCCGGAAATGTTCTCTCTCCATCATCAGAACCTCACCGGATTTATGGCGAAACAATGTTTCCCGTACTTTCAAGAAAAACAACTATGTCTATTTTTGCCGGAATGGGATTAGGTTTAGCCTATATGCTCTTTACATCCAGGTCTTCAAAATAATAAATGCCAGAAAAGTACTTCTATTTATACTTTAATTTTAGTTTAAATAAAAAAACGGATCATGAATATATCATGATCCGCTTCATTTAGAAAACACGAAACTATTTCCCTCCGCCTCCGTTTTTTTCAACATCGGTTTTGGTATTTTCTTTTACCTTTTGGTTTCCAAATCGTTTTACGAATGAAATGGAGGCACCATACCAATCCCATCTCGAAGCATTTCTGAACGTCCCTCCCTGCGTATACGTTGTAGCATCATAATTAGGTCTCTGAAAGATATTCATCAGCTGCAGGCTGACTTCCATTTGTGTTTTCGGGAATATTTTCGTCACAGAAATATTATGAAAAACGTTTGCCTTGTTGGTGGTGGAGTTCCCGTTATTTTGGTTGGAAACTTCAACCCATGCGCTCAGGTTAATATTTTTATTAAATAGATTGGTATATGAAAGATTGGTGGAAGCACTCAAATAACTGATATAGCTGTTTGCTCCTTCCAATTTGTTTTTCTGATTAAAATCGCTGTTATCAATATAATACCAACCCAAACCAAGATTCACTGTAAACTTATTTTTAAAGAAAGTCTGGTTTGTATTTGCGTATAGATAATATTTATGCACCTTTCCTGCAAAATTAGACGGTTGGGTAATGGTAATTTTCTTGGCGTTGTTTTGAGCATCTGTAAGTGTTCCTTCTACATAATCCGTCCAATAATCCTGATCGGTAAACATATATCTTGCCGAGATGAAGTATTTCTTTAAAATTCCAAGTTTCATATACACTCTGTCACTTGGATTCGGTTCCAGATCCATATTTCCGCGGCTGTAAAACCCATCATTATTAGGGATCAGGAACGGATTGAATTCTGCATACCAAGGTCGCCATATATTTTTATTATACGTCAGACTCAGGTCATATTTATCCGAAAAGGAATACTTCAGCAAAATATTCGGCAACAATTTACCATAAGAATCTTTTCTTGAAGTTCCGGCAATATCCTGACGAATCTGATAATCAATATATTCATAACGAAGTCCGATTCTGGTTTCTAATTTTTTAAAGAACGTTTTACTGTAGTTTGCATAGACCGAGCCTATATTATCTTCGTAATGGAAAGTATCGCTTTTACTGAGACCTTCCAGATTATTTCCATAAAGGCTATTCGGAATGACATTATTATTGAAGTCCATTTTACCACCAATCTCGAAATTCCCTCCTGATTTTCCAAATGGCTGAGTATAATCAACTTTAATATAATAATTTCTGTTTTCTGTATCGGTAAGTACGCCTATGTCTTTTATATCCCTTACTAAATTGTCATTTTTAAGAGAAAGCATATCTTTTATATAATAGCTGTCATCCGACTGTCCATAATAATTCGTACCCAGGTTTACATCTAAAATCTTATTCTTTTCTTTATCATACCATTTATAGAAAACATTTGTTCCCAGATTGCGGTTAAGTCCATTTGAGTTTTGATTTTGACTATAAGAGTTATCAAATATTCCGTTGATATTTTTCAAGCCGTCTGCTTCAGAAGTAGAGCTTGAGTTACTTTGGTAATATTCCAGAATAACTCCTATTGTATTTTTGTTATTTAATTCAAATTCCGAAGTTGAAGAAACAGACGGACTTCTGTATCTTCCAATAGTTTTTGAGTTGATCTGAGTGGTTGAATTTTCTTTATACAAGGTGTATAGACTTGAATTGCTCTGCACATTCGTATTATCACCATAACTTCCGATAAGTGTCTGGGTAAAGTTTTTCTTGTGATAATTCAGATTGAGATTGGCATACTGAGAATTTTTAGTGTTCTGCCTGTTATTTAAAGTAACGCTTCCTTTCAGCCCCTCATCATCTCTTTTCTTTAAAACGATATTAATTACTGATCCTGTCGCTTCATAGCGTGAAGACGGACTGGTGATCACTTCAATTTTCATCAGATTATCGGCCGGAATTGTTTTTAAATATTCTTTCAGTTCTTTACCGGTAAAGACTGTTTTCCTGTCATTGATATAAACAGTGACAGTTTCTCCTTCCGCCTTTATTGCGTCATTATTATCAATACTTACCAAAGGAGTCATGCGCAGTACATCCCAGGTTGTGTTCCCTGCAAGAATAGAGCTATTAGCAACATTAAAAACAGTACGGTCAACCTTAGACTCAACGGTAGGTTTTTTTGCCACAAAAGTGACTGTTTCTATTTCTTTCTCTTTTACTTTTGATTCTACAGTGTCTTTTTCAGCTTGGGCAAAAACTAAAGTGCCCATTAATAAAGCGATTGGCGCTATAATATTTTTCATTAATAGTTATGTTTTCCAATTATAAGACACCAACAAGGGAATATTTGTTACATGCATTAAACGTTAAATAAGGTTAATATTATGAACTGAATTCCCAATTTTCTCACAAAAAATCAATTTGCGCTTCAATAAGCATTAATAAATGAGGGGCTTTTTCAAACTTCAAGATAAGATTTTCTAACTTTGGGGACTTAAATTCAAATAATGACAGTAGAAGATCTTGTAGGCAGTTATTCTGTTCAAGGCAGCAATCAGGAAGAAACCGGCCTTATTTCTTATCATGGTATATTAACTTTATCTCTTGATGAAAACAACAGAATTATTGCCCAATGGATGATTGGAGATCAGCTACAAAACGGTACAGGGTTTTATAAAGATCAGATTTTGGTCATCAATTTTAATTATAAAGGTGAAGATCACAATATATACAAAGGCGTAGCTGTTTACCGCTGCATCAGTAAGGATATCCTAGATGGATTCTGGTCTGAAAAGCATGGAAACCCTTTATATCTGGGAAGCGAGCACTGTGTACGTATTGACCGTCCCGAGTTTTTGCATTGAAAAAACTTTTCATTCACAGGGGATCAATATTCCATTTATTAAAAAATTTCACTGGAATTAAAATTTAAATTAAAAAATTACGAAAGAGATTTTCTCATTTTATTTTGAAAATCTTTTGCTTCTACGTAAATTTGCAAAAAGTAAAATTTATGAATTATACACTTGAACTCAATACGCAGGACCCCGGTTCAAACGTCGTTTTTAACAACATCGTATTTGATTCGTTCAAAGTGAATATTGTTGAAAGACATACAGGTTCAATGCGTTCCCGTTCAAAACTCAATCATGTCTTATTCAAAGTCAGAACTTTAGACAATAATCTCATTCAAACTAAGGAAGGTAACGGCAGAATCAAAATAAAAGGAGAAGATTTTGAAATGTATCAAAAGGCAATACAGGTTCTCTCATCCTATGAATATAAAAATAAGCTGATTAACAGAAAAGAAGCGGAAGAAAATTATGTTCACTTTATTTTGAGGTTGGTTATTTCTAACTATACGCTTAACTAACTTTCCAGCAATAATTTATCTTATACTCCGAAATCTATTGATTTTGGAGATTTTAGATTTGAAATCTTAGTGTTCAATCATTAAAAATATAATTTCTTACATTTACATTTCTATTGATTGCATATCCCCAAATTTAAGCAGGTGAAAATTCATAATAAAAAAAAATTACTGAGCTTTTTAAAGTTTAAAAGAGACTTTCAAAAGTTTGGACTTGAAAAAGCACGCAGCTACGAACTCATTCTTCATTGGCTAAATAACAGGCTCAGCAGAAATCAATTTCTTGTTTTGTCAGGAATTCTTGTAGGAAGCACAGCCGGTTTAGCAGGGGTCTTACTAAAAACTTTAGTTCACAGTATTCATCATTTTATTACCACTAAAGTTCATTTTGAATATCAGATTTTATTTTACATTGTTTTTCCGTTTCTAGGAATTGTTCTGACAACAAGTATTGTCCTTACTTTATTTAAGGGACAGGACAGAAAAGGGATCGGAGCCATATTATACGAAATTGCACAGAACTCCAGTATTGTTTCATCGGTTAAGATGTATTCTCAAATTGTTCAGAGTGCAATAACGGTAGGACTTGGAGGCTCTGCCGGTCTGGAAAGTCCTATTGCTGTAACAGGAGCTGCAATAGGCTCCAATTACGCACAAACCTACCGGCTTACTTATAAAGAACGTACCCTTTTATTAGCAGCAGGAGCAACTGCGGGGATTGCTTCTGCATTCAATGCTCCGATTGCTGGAATTATGTTTGCCTTTGAAATATTACTGACAGGAGTTGTGTTTACCGATTTTATTCCATTGGTGGTTGCTGCCGTTTGCGGGAGTTTGTTATCAAGAGTTTTACTTCAGGAAGACGTCCTTTTCAGGTTTTATGCAAGAGAGGCTTTCAACTATCGCAACGTACCTTATTATCTTGTTTTAGGCGTAGTCACTGGGTTATATGCAAGATATTTTGTTATTATTTCGCAGAAGGTTGAGCATTTTATAAAAGAATTACAGATGTCCCGTCTCAGAAAAGCCATGTTTGGGGGTGCTGTTCTTTCCTTGTTATGTGTACTTTTTCCGCCTTTGTTTGGAGAAGGTTATGAAACAGTAAAGGCTTTTACCAATGGAGATACTCATAAAATTATTGAAAACAGTCTTTTCCGGTATTTTGAGATTAAGGATCTTACCATCATCATCTTTCTGGTATTGGTTCTTTTATTAAAAGCATTTGCCACCTCTTTTACCATTTTCAGCGGAGGAAACGGAGGAAATTTTGCACCTTCCCTTTTTGCAGGCGGAACTGTCGGTTATTTATTTGCGATCATCTGTCAGCAAATAGGCTTTACAGAGGTTCCGATCACCAATCTCGTTTTAGTAGGAATGGCAGGAGCCATGAGCGGAGTCATGTATGCACCGTTAACGGCAATCTTTTTGATAGCAGAATCCAGCTTCGGGTATGATCTGTTCATTCCGCTGATGATTGTTTCCATTTTGTCTTATCTTATTGCTAAATGGTTCTCCCCTATTTCTCCAGAATTAAAATCAATGGCTGATCAGGGAAAAATCTTCACCAACAAGCATGATAAAAATATTTTATTTTCTTTAAAAACAGAAGAGTTTATTGATCGATATTCTCAGTCGGTTCTGGAAAATGCTCCTATTGATGATCTCTTTGAATTGGTGAAAAACGGTGATAAAAATATTTTTGCCATCGTTGATGAGCAAAAAACACTACGTGGAATTCTTACATTGGACGATATCAGACCTTATTTATTCAATGCTGAAAAAATCCCTGTAACAATAACCGAAATAATGAAAGCTCCTCCTGCACTCATTCATCAGGAAGACCGTCCTTTGGAAATTCTCCAGGTCTTTGATGATACGGGAGTTTGGAATTTACCCGTAGTAGATGATACCAATAGATTCGTCGGATTTATATCCAAGTCTAAAATTTTAATGAGCTACAGGCAATTATTGAAAGAATATTCAGATTAAATTATATATAAAGCTTACTTATAGTAAGCTTTTTTAATGGTCTTTTAAAATAAAAGCAAACGTACTTCCTGCTCCATACTCACTTTTTACAAAAATTTCTCCACCCTGAGATTCGATAAATTCTTTGCTTATACTCAATCCCAGACCTGTTCCTTCCTTTTTTACACCCGGAATCCTGAAATAACGGTCAAATACTTTTGAAATATACTGAGGTTCAATTCCCTGGCCCGTATCCGTAACGGAAAAAATAATTTTATCTTCTATCTTTTTTACCTCTATGGCAATATCAGAGTTGTCATAAGAATAACGTATAGCATTGGAAAGTAAGTTATTAAGAACCCAGGCCGTTTTTTCACTATCTGCCAAAACAGTTGTAACTTCAGGAGAGATGTTCACAAGAATTTTGATCTGTTTCTGCTCCGCAGCAGCTTTATTGGCATCTATTGCATATTCAACGATTTTGGATACTTCGGAAGGTTTTATGTTGAGTTTGATCGAGCCACTTTCCAATTGGGTAATATCCAATAATTCCCCGGTAATCTTCAATAGCCTGTTCGCATCATCTTTAATTCCATTGACCAGGTTTTTCTGATCTTCATTCAGCGCACCTATTTTATCATTTTCGAGGAGTTGCAATCCCATTTTTATTGATGAGATCGGCGTTTTAAATTCATGAGAAACTGTTCCGATGAAATTGGTCTTAGCAAGATCCAGTTCTTTAAACGGCGTAATATTATGCAGCATAATTACCTGCCCTATAAACTGGCTGTCTTCTTCTCCTGTAGGTACAATATTAATATCAATAATATTTTTTTCAAAGTAACTCTCTTTTCCATCTGCATAGATTTTCATAGCTTCAGTTTCTGTTTTTCCATCCGGATGGATGATATCTTTGATGATACTTCTCACCAGGTCATTGGTAACCGCAACATCCTGGATGAGCTTTCCGACAAAATTTTCTTTTTTAAGACCTGTAATGTTTAAAGCTTCATCATTTACAAAGAGTACTCTTTTATTTTCGTCAATTCCAATCACCGGATCCTGCATGTTATCAATAAGGGTTTCGATCCGTTTTTTTCCTTTTAAAATTTTCTCCAGCTTACTTTCTGAGTATTCATGAAGTTTCTCAGCCATGGTATTAAAAGATCTTGCCAATTCGCCAAACTCACTGTTGCTTTTAAAGTGCACTCTTTCTTTATAGTTCTGATTGGCAATCTGCTTAATACTCTGTGTTAAAATTCTAATCGGGTCAGCGATATTGGAAGGAAGGTTTACCATTAAAATAAATGCCATCAAAAAACACAGCATTCCTACAATGGAAATAACTGCAATCGCATTTTTAGCGGTTTCATCGGCAATGCCGCTTTTGTGCTGAATAGCAGCCATATTAAGCTGCATGAGCTCGGCAATATCTTTTCTTATAGAGGATTTTAATGAAGCATTTTGAGTATCTTTTTTCAGAGCTGAAAAATGAGTGACCACTTCTTCTGTTGCTTCTCTTTCTCCAGGCTCCGTAACGTTTTTCTTCTGTTTGGCCAGATACTTTTCAAATACTCCGAAAGCCAATGGGTCTGAATTGATTTCTTCTAATGCCAACAACATATTTCTGGAATATTCCAGGGTATTGTAATTGGCTACCAAAATGTTATTGGTATCCCGTTTTAACTGATTGATATACCATCCGCTTAAAACCGACAGTACGATAATCATCATAAACAAAAGGCCTACCCCTATATTAAGTTTTGTTTTGATTTTCATGATAATATAACCAAATCTATATTCTCCTGCGACAGCTTATTCAACAATGAATTGAAGGTATCTGTTGCCAGAATGATTTTCCATAAGTTCAAATGAGGTTTTCCAATACAGACTGTTGTAATTTTCCGTTCTTCACATTGTTCCATAATAGCATGGGCAACATTGGTATTTTCCACTTTTATAATCTCAGCTCCTAATTCTGTAGCTAATTTAAAATTATTAATCAGATGACGCTGCTTATCCAGAGCAATTTTATCTGAACTTTCTCGGGGAATCTGAACATACAGCAGATACCACTGACTATTGTAATAATTGGCTAATCTTGCCGTTTTTCGTATTACATTTTTAGCCGTTTTTTCATTGGAACTGATGCACGCCAAAAACCTTTCTTTTTTTATGGCTTTATGAATGGTAACTTCCGATTCTACTTTTCGTGTAACTTGTGATGCCACTTCTTTTAAAGCCAACTCGCGAAGCTGTAAAATACTTTCAGCTTTAAAAAAGTTATTCAGTGCTGCATTGATTTTCGTCTGATCATAAATTTTTCCGGCTTTTAATCTATTGATCAGTTCTTCGGCTGTTAAATCGATATTTACAACCTCATCTGCCATAGAAAGAATAGAATCCGGGATTCTTTCTTTTACTTCTATATCAGTAATGTCTTTTACTTCTTCATTTAAACTTTCGATATGCTGAATATTAACCGCTGAAATCACATTGATCCCGGAATCCAGAATTTCCATAACGTCCTGCCAACGTTTTTCATTTTTACTGCCTTCTATATTGGTATGTGCCAATTCGTCAACAATCACCACTTCAGGGCGGAGATTCAGCACAGCCTGAACATCCAGCTCCTCCAGTTCTTTTCCTTTGTAGAAAAGCTTTCTTCGAGGAATAATCGGTAATCCATCCAATAAAGCATGGGTTTCTTTACGATTATGTGTTTCAATATAGCCTATTTTCACATCAATTCCGTTTTCTAAAAGAGCATGGGCTTCCTGCAGCATGCGGTACGTTTTACCCACACCGGCACTCATTCCTATATATACTTTAAACTTTCCTCTTCTAGAATTTTTTATAAGAGTAAGGAAGTCTTCCGCAGAATTTCCGTCTTCCGACATATTGTATTTTTTTATTGTTTTTAGCTTAATTTTTTTTGACATTCCTTTCCAAACTTTCTATCCGTTTTTCCAATGCCTGTATTTTTTCTGAATCCGTCATCTGTGGTGGTGAATCTTCTTCTATTTTCCATTTTTGATATCCAATCCATATTCCGGGAACCAGCATGACAATCAGAAGCAAATCCCATAAAAGCACATTCTTCAGAGACGGTTTCTCTTTGTCTTAGTAATAGATTCAAATTTAAAATACCTTGACAGCAAAAAAGTTGCCCAGCCTATAAACAGACAGTTAATAAAATAAAAGTAAAATCCACCAATAAAATAGGCAAAATCAAGATGCGCAATTCCATATGCCGCTGTACAAAGTGGAGGCATACAAGCTGTAGCAATAGCAACCCCTGCAATGATTTTTACACCTTCTTTTTTTACAATCCCGATAAAACCTGCCAACCCACCAAAAAACGCCAGGAAAATATCGAAAATTGAAGCTTTTTGAAAAGCTTCCAACAGTTCCGTAGAATGATCAAAAGGATTAATCAGGAAGAATAAAGTTGCCGAAGCTAAGCTTACTGCTGTTATTTTAATCCCGTTTCTGGCTCCCTCAATTCTCAGATTCCTGTCATTAATTGCCAGTCCGAAAGCAAATCCGATCACCGGCCCCATTAAAGGAGAAATCAACATAGCTCCGATTACCGCACTTATTGAATTTGTGGTAAGACCAATACATGCTATGATCATTGCAAACCCCAAAATCCAGAGATTGAATCCTTTAAAGATTACTCCTTCTTTTATTTCTCCATACGTTTCCCATTCGTGCTCTTCTTTTGCCGTGTAAATCTGCTGCCCTAAGTATCTCTTGAAAATGTCGAATCTTTTCATTCAAATATTTTTAAGGAAAGTTAGAAAATTTACACACATATTGTACATCGTATCACAAAATCCCGACCGATTTCCCGGCAGGGATTTTTTAGTGATTTGAACAATTAAAAACTCACCGCCAGTGATGTTACTGCCATAAGATCATTATTCTTAAGATTATTATCCCTGTTCATAAAAATATCGTCTTTGCTGCTTAAGTTTTTGATTTCCGTTCTCCAAACCAGATTAGGGAGGATCCAATAATAAGCATTCAGGGAATATCCGAAGGTTTTGAAACCATTTTCTGTTCCGGTAGCGATAATTACTCCTTTTTCATCACTGTAATATTCTCCTCTTGCCGCAAAACTTAGCTTTTCGGTTGGAGAATACTTCGCGATAATGACCGGTGAATACCATATGTTGTACTGATCGCTGCTTTTGGACTTCTGTTCGGCTCCGATGTCAAACCCGGTAATTAAAGCAAATTTTTTACTCAACTGAAAACTTCCGTACAAATTATGAAAATACCTCATCTGTCTTATGCTGTCCGGCTTGTCATTTCCAATGAAAGAGCTGCTGTTCAGCGTAATTTTTTCATTCGGCTTATAGGTTAACTGATGACCGAAAGCTACCGTTGAGTTTCCGTCCACACGCTGAATTCTTTGCCAGCCGTTCAGTACCAATCCGCTTACAAACCATTTTCCGTTGTCGCTGGTATAAGAAATCTTGGCACCGCTTTCGAAATACGGAGAATTATCCGCCAACATACTTCTTGTTAAAGTAAAACAGTCTTTGCTTACTGCACTTTCAAAGCCAATATGAGAAGGAAGGATTCCTGCATCAATCCAAAGATTTTTGTTTTTTGAAATTTTCACTCCAACATTCGCTTCATAGATGTTTTTTAAAACACCTGATTCTGCCGCATAATTGGAATTCATATACGTTCCTACGCCTAAAGCAACATTTGCTCTTAATTTTTCAGTTTCATAGTTTGCTTTTACAAAACCTAAATTCAAATTAACTTCATTGTTTCTGCTGTGGCTATAGACAAAGCCTGGTCTTGTATTGTTTTTTGGATTATTAAAATCGTATTGATAATATACTTCAGCATAACCGCTTATTTTTAAAGGATTTTTTGTTTCTTCCTGAGCATGCAATGCAGAAGCTGCTCCTAACATTAAAAATGTTAATATTGATACTTTTTTACCCATAATTTTTTCTATTTGAAATATCGAAGTTTGTTCGATTTCATTTTTAATTTATTTCAAACCGTCTAATGCGATATTGAGTTTTAAGACATTGATTTTTTCAGTCCCGAATAATCCGAGAAGCGGTTTTTCTGTATTGGATGCTATTAATTCCTGAATTTTATTTTCATTGATCTTTCTGATTTTAGAAATTCTTTTTACCTGAACTTTTGCGGCCTGTACAGAAATATTTGGATCTAATCCCCCTCCACTTGCTGTCACAAGATCTGAGGGAATTTCTGATTTTTTAATCTCAGGATTATGCTTCATAAAATTATCAATTCTTTCCTGAACCGTTTTAAGATAATCAGGATTAGACGGACCCTTATTACTTCCTCCCGCTCCTGCTGCGTTATAATCTACTGCTGAAGGGCGTGACCAGAAGTATTCATCTCTATCAAATTTCTGACCTATGTTGGCATAATACTTTTTGCCATTATATTCTATAACTTCTCCTTTTCCGTTATTAGGTGCGGCCTGAGCGATTCCAAAAATGAAAAGTGTATAGATTCCTGAAAAAAACACAGCGCATAAAAGTGTTAACCTGATGGCTGGTAATATATTTTGTTTCATAATGAAGATGTTAAACGTTAGAAGTAAAAAGTCAGAAGTTTAACAATCTGCTTTTTACTTTTTACTTAAATAAAAATCGATACCAATAAATCAATAATCTTAATCCCGATGAATGGAATGATAACTCCACCTAAACCGTAGATCAAAAGGTTTCTTCTTAAGAGTGCACTTGCCCCGATTGGTTTGTAGGCAACTCCTTTTAAAGCCAGGGGAATCAACATCGGAATTACAATTGCATTGAAAATGACTGCTGAAAGAATCGCTGATTCCGGAGAATGTAGATTCATGATATTCAACCCTTGTAATGCAGGGATGGATGCAATAAATAATGCCGGAACAATTGCAAAATATTTTGCTACATCATTCGCAATACTAAAGGTGGTTAATGTTCCACGGGTCATTAGTAATTGCTTCCCAATCTCTACCACTTCGATAAGCTTCGTCGGATCATTATCTAAATCCACCATATTTCCGGCTTCTTTTGCAGCCTGTGTTCCACTGTTCATTGCAACGCCAACATCTGCCTGAGCAAGAGCAGGAGCATCGTTGGTTCCGTCTCCCATCATGGCAACCAGCCTTCCTTCGGACTGTTCTTTTTTGATGTAATTCATTTTATCTTCAGGTTTCGCTTCTGCAATGAAATCATCAACTCCCGCTTTTTCAGCAATGAATTTAGCAGTCAAAGGATTATCTCCGGTTACCATCACGGTTTTGATCCCCATTTTTCTTAAACGGTCAAAACGTTCTTTAATCCCCGGTTTGATAATATCTTGCAATTCGATCACTCCCAGAGCTTTTTCATTTTCTGAAACCACGAGTGGTGTTCCTCCGTTTTGAGAAATAGCTCTGACTTTTTCTTCAACTTCCGCTGGGAATATATTGCCTGAATTGGTAACAATATTTTTAATTGCGTCAGTTGCCCCTTTTCTGATTCGTGTGTTTTCATAATCAATCCCTGAGCTTCTTGTTTCTGCCGTAAAACCAATGAACTGAGGGTCTTTCATATCATAAATTGATGGGTTTATTCCTGCTAATTCTACAATTGATTTTCCTTCCGGAGTTTCATCTGCCATAGAGCTTAGAACGGCTGCTTTTATTAAAGCCTTTTCCTCAATTCCGTTAGCAGGATAAAAATGGGTTGCTTTTCTGTTTCCAATGGTAATGGTTCCGGTTTTATCCAGTAATAAAACATCAATATCTCCTGCTGTTTCCACTGCTTTTCCACTTTTGGTAATTACATTTGCTCTTAGCGCTCTGTCCATTCCCGCAATACCGATTGCCGATAGTAAACCTCCAATCGTAGTAGGAATCAGACAAACAAATAAGGAGATAAATGCTGCAATAGTAATAGGTGTATTCGCATAATCACCAAATGGCTTCAACGTAACGGTAACAATGATAAATACTAATGTAAATCCTGCCAAAAGAATCGTTAAAGCAATTTCATTCGGGGTTTTCTGTCTTGATGCACCTTCAACCAAAGCAATCATTTTATCTAAGAAACTTTCTCCGGGCTCTGTAGTAACTTTTACTTTAATTTTATCCGAAAGTACTTTTGTACCTCCGGTTACACTACTTTTATCCCCTCCTGCTTCACGAATTACGGGAGCACTCTCTCCAGTGATCGCGCTTTCATCGATCGTAGCCAGCCCTTCAATAATTTCTCCGTCAGAAGGAATGATATCTCCGGTTTCACAAATAAATACATCCCCTTTTCTTAATTGGTTGGAAGGTACTATTGTAATTTCTTCGTTTGACGAAAGCATTTTTGCAGGAGTTTCTTCTCTTGTTTTTCTTAAAGAATCTGCCTGAGCTTTTCCCCTTGCTTCGGCGATAGCTTCGGCAAAATTGGCAAAAAGAAGGGTGATTAACAGTATTGCTGTCACAATGATATTATAGATAAGGCTTCCCTGGGAAGTTTCACCTGCTGCAATCCATACACAAACTCCGGCCATTACCAGTGTTCCGATATACACCATAAACATAACCGGATTATGGAACATTTTTGCCGGATGCAATTTTATAAATGATTGTTTCAATGCTTCATTCACTAATTCAGCCTGAAACAAGTTGTTATTATTTCCTTTCATTTTTTAATAATTAATACATAGAAAAATATTCTGCGATAGGTCCCAGCGCCAATGCCGGGAAAAATGACAATGCTGCTACAATAGCAATTACAGCAAATACCATCAATCCGAATGTTGAAGTATCGGTTTTTAGTGTTCCTGCACTTTCAGGAATGTATTTTTTAGCGGCAAGACTTCCTGCAATGGCAACCGGACCGATAATGGGTAAGTATCTTGCCATCAACATGACAATTCCACAGGCGATATTCCAGAAAGGAGTGTTGTCTCCCAATCCTTCAAAGCCACTTCCATTGTTTGCACTCGATGAGGTAAATTCGTACAGCATTTCGCTGAAGCCGTGATAACCAGGATTATTCAGCCAGCTTGCGAATGTTTCAGGATTCTGAGAATACAGATAACTCGCCATCGCTGTACCTGAAAGAATCAAAAAGGGATGAAGAAGCGCGATAATCATGGCTATTTTCATTTCTCTGGCTTCAATTTTCTTTCCTAAAAATTCAGGAGTTCTTCCTACCATCAATCCGCTGATAAAAACGGCAAGGATGATGAAAATATAGAAGTTTAAAAAACCAACTCCCACACCTCCGTAGAAACAGTTTACCATCATTCCCAACAATTGATTCATTCCGCTTAAAGGCATAAAACTATCATGCATAGAGTTGACACTTCCTGTAGAAATCACCGTTGTGGCAATACTCCAATAGGCAGATGCTGCAGATCCGAAACGTACTTCCTTGCCTTCCATATTTCCCATGTTCTGAGAAATTCCCATATGAGCAATCGCTGGGTTTCCATTTACTTCTGAAATGACTGTAGGAATCGTAAGGAGTAAAAATCCTATGGTCATTACTCCAAAAACAGTCCAAGCGAGTTTTTTTCTTCTCAAAACATACCCCATAGCAAAAACCATCGCCAAAGGAATCAGCATTTGAGTTACTATTTCTACTATGTTGGTAAAATAATTCGGGTTTTCGAAAGGATGCGCCGAGTTAGGTCCAAAAAAACCGCCTCCGTTTGTTCCCAAATGTTTTATTGCTGTAAATGCTGCGACCGGGCCTCGGCTCACATCTATTTTATCTCCCTGCAGATTAGTAAGAGTATCTTTCCCTTCAAATGTCATAGGAGTTCCGTTAAACGCTAACAAAGTTGCAACGACAACAGCAATCGGTAATAAAATTCTTGTACAGCTTCTTACGAAAAAGAAGTAAAAATTGCCCAGTTTTTCTGTTGTTCTTTCCTTCATTGCCATGAAAACCACTGCTGCAACTGCCATTCCGCACCCTGCACTGATAAATTGCCATAACATAAGGATAAGCTGCCCTAAATAAGACATACCTGTTTCCCCTGAGTAATGCTGAAGATTGGTATTTGTTACAAAACTTACCGCCGTATTGAATGCCAAGTCTCCACTCATGGATGGATTATGATCCGGATTCAACGGAAGCCACCCCATATTGGTCAATACAAACATGGCGACTAAAAACCAGACCAGATTGATTGTTAATAAAGCAAAAAGATGTTGCTTCCAGGTCATTTCCATGTCTGCATTCACACCGGCTGTCTTATAAAATATTTTATCTATGGGATTAAAGATCTTATCCAGCCAAGTTTTTTCATTACTGTATATTTTTCCGATGTATCTTCCTAAAGGTATGGCAAGACCTACTGCTAAAAAGAACATCAATAATATTCCTAAAATTTCTGAGTTCATTGTTTTTAATTAAAATCTGAAAATTGATGATGAATTATTTTTCAATTTCCATTATGGTTAAAATTTCTCCGGTTTTACCAGCACATAGCACATATAAATGAATACGCTAATGGCTATAATGAATAGGGTGATCATATTTTCTCAAAGTATTTTACCGTTAGAAAAAACAGAGCAAAAAGAACTGCTCCTGTTATTATTAAAATAGTGCTCATTTTTATAATTTTTAATATTCACTGAATAATGGCGGCCACTACAAATACTCCCAAAATGACCACTACATTGATGACTAAAATTTCAAGATTGTGTCTGTCGCTGGAAGATTTCCATTCTTTCCAGCTTCCCTGTTTTCTTACTTTCATCTTTTTACGAGTTTAAATTCCTGATTTATAAACCTGATGCAGATACGCGTTTTTTAAAGGCAAAGGGATCTTTTCAAAGATTAAATTTTTGTAGGCCTTATCACAGGTAAATGTGAGACTGTCTAAAGAGTAGATAAACACAGATTCTATGGCACTTTTCAACGCTTGGTCACCTTTTTTATACATCTCGTCCATTTTGTTAAGACAGGTAACCAAAACTTTCTGATCTTTTTTACGGATGAGTTTTCTGATTTGTTTTGTGAAAACATTAATGACCATAAAAGAATTTCTGGTTCTGAACGTGTCTTTAAATTCTTCTTCTGATTCAGGAACTACTTTAAGGATTTCCTGCATTGCTTCTGTATGATTCATGTTTAGAATGATTTGAATCATCAATGCCAATTTATATTCCCTTTTGAAACAGAACAAAACAACAATCTATATTTCAAACAGTTATATTTAAAACAATGATTAATAGAAACAAAAAAGCCTATCAAAATGATAGGCTCGTTATCAATATGATAATCGTTTATGAAATTTTATATTCATCAATTTTCCGATAAAGAGTGGCAATACCGATCTCCAGTAAACGGGCTGCCTCGGCTTTGTTTCCCTGGGTATAATTGAGGATTTTCTGAATATGAAGTTTCTCTGCACTTGCCATTGAAAAAGCAGAAAGAGTTTTATCGGTGGCAGATTGAGCAGTTGAAACCTGCTGCATATCGAAGGGCAGGCTGCTAATGGATAACTCATTACTGTCCTCCAGAATAACACTTCTTTCTATAATATTGCGGAGTTCACGAATGTTTCCTTTCCAAAAATGCTTTTTCAGTATACTCAGATAATCATCGGAAATAGAACTAATCTTTTTCCCAACTTTCTGCGTATATTTTTTTAAGAAAAAGCCGGCTAAGTCTTCGATATCAGAAATTCTTTCTCTTAAAGAGGGAAGGACGATATTGAAAATATTAATTCGGTAATACAAATCTTCTCTAAAACTTCCGTTATCGATTTCTTTCTGTAAATCTCTGTTGGTGGCAGCAATGATCCTTACATTCACTTTGGTAGGCTTGCTATCTCCTACTTTCAGAAATTCTCCGGATTCCAACACGCGAAGTAATTTTGCCTGCAAATCTAATGGCATCTCTCCTATTTCATCAAGAAAAACAGTCCCGTTATTAGCTTCTTCAAAGATTCCTTTAGCATCTTTTACAGCTCCGGTAAAGGCTCCTGCTTTATGCCCGAACAATTCGTTTTCCAGCAATTCCTTACTAAAGGCAGAGCAGTTAACCGCTACAAAATTCTGTTTATTTCTATGACTTGCATTGTGAATTGCCTGTGCAAAGACTTCTTTTCCGGTCCCTGTTTCTCCTGTTAAAAGAACAGTTGCATCCGTTACAGCAACTTTTTTTGCAGAATTAACGGCTGCTTCTATACTTTTTGATTTTCCGATGATATTATCAAAAGACTGCTTGTCTCCCAACTGTTTTTCAAGCTGCATGAGCCTCCTGTTTAAGCCTACTTTATCCATCGCCTTGTAAACAAGCGGAATGATCTTATTGTTATCATCACCTTTGGTAATATAATCAAATGCTCCGTTCTTTATGGCCTGAACGCCATCAGGAATATTTCCGAATGCAGTAAGAAGAATGACCTCAATCCAGGGATAGCTTTCTTTGATATTTTTGGAAAAATCGACTCCGCTACCGTCTGGAAGTTTTACATCACTGATAACGACATCAATATCTGAATTTTCCAGTCTTTTTTTTCCATTCTTCAGATCAGAAGCCTGAAATATTTCAAAACCTTCCAGTTCAATAATTCTTGAAAGAAGGGCCCTGATTTTTTCTTCATCATCGATGATTAATATCTTGCTCAAAACAATAAAATTAAGAGACAAAGGTAAAAATTATACGGACAGAAAAATTATATTTTCTACAATTTATCCTTCTCATAAAAATTCATTTGTAAGAATAAAATCTATAATTTTACAAAAAACGGCATGAACAAATTACTGGCAATAAGAGAACAATTGAATCTTACACAACAAGAGCTTTCGGAGAAAACAGGAGTTTCTGTAAGAACTATCCAGAGAATAGAAGCCGGAACTGTTCCCAAAGGTTATACCCTTAAAGCCTTGTGTAATGCTTTAGAAATTAATGAAGCTGAATTACTCGGGAACAAAATTACTGAAGATGATAACAATCAACATCAATGGACAAAAATAATCAATCTCTCATCACTGCTTTTTACATTTATTCCTCCATTAAATATTTTAATCCCGGTCTTTATTTTATTCTTCAAAAAACAAAATAATGCACTTACCCGAAAAATTATTTCCATTCAGATTTTATGGACAATAATTGCAGTTTTATTATTCATTGTCATCCTTATCTTAACTGATTGGTTGGGAATCCAAACTCAGTTTAAACTTCTGATTCCTATCGTCTGGATATTGGTCAACATCATTATAATTCTCAGAAATGCTGTAGCTCTCAGTAAAGACAAAAATCCACGGATTTATCCCAATATCAGCATTTTATAATATGTGACGGCTGATTGGCGGCACTTTGGCGGAGTATATTTTCCTCTATTTTGGGTGATTACTATTTCCTTTGCTGCATAAATTTAGCTCCAACAATTATGAAGTCATTGTATTCTTTTTTAGTTTTATTTAAACATACCATTACAGCCCTTATTATTCTTATCGTTTCAGGATTTTCTTCAATTGTAAAATCTCAATCACAGCTTCCGGTAATTGAAGCTTCTAACGAACAAGCACATATTAAAGACGGAAAATATGTCGAAGTCAACTGGAAACTGGATCCAGCATTAAAACCGGATACTTATTTTATTAACATTCCGCTAAAGAAAAGTGTTGTTCATTTCAAAACAGATAAAGGAAGCTTAACCTTTCGTACGCAGCCTGGAAAAAACTATGATTTTATAGTTGTTCTTAACAAAAAAGACAGTTGCCATGTGAGGATTTCATCTACACAACCGCCCAATCCTGCTCATTTAATTTCTAAGAATTCTTTTCCTCAAATTATCCCGTTTAAACTGATAGGTTCAAGGATTTATTTTGATGGACTTATTAATGGAAAATCAGTTACGGTCCAATTCGATTTGGGAGCAGGAACCAGTGTTATAAATACAAAATCTGTAGAACGTTTAGGACTCTCTTTTACTTCTCAGACTCTTATAAACAATACAAACGGAATTAACCAAGCAAGGACAAGCCTTGATAATGAGTTGAAATTAGCAGTTTTACACTGGACGGGAATTTCTTTAACCGAGGTCAGGAATATGCAGGATTATGAAGATATTATCATTGGAAACAGTTTTTTCAAGGATAAAATTATTGAAATAGATTACGATAAAAAACAATTTATCATTCATTCTCAACTTCTTTCCACTAAAGGGTTCAAAAAACAGCCTGTTTTTTATGAGCAGGACAGACCAAAGTTTAATGTAAAATTTAGTCACAACAATAAAAATTATGACTTCTGGTTCCTTTTTGATACCGGAAGAGACGGAACTATGCTCCTTGGGGAAGATTTCACCTCAAAAAAGGATTATTGGGAACAACTGGTCCCACTAACAACCATTAATGATAAAAAAATAGTACGTCTTGATGCAACGATCTCCGGAGTTTATTTTAAAGACATTGTTACCAACGCTGCTGATCCCAATAAGCCTAAAGGAAAAACCAGCTTATTTGGCAATCAGGTTTTAAATCATTTCAATGTGATACTGGACAATAGAAAAGGTATTCTTTATATTAAGCCCAATAGCAGGACTTATGAACCTTATTCCGATTATCAGAACTATCTGAAAGAAATTAGTAAAATGCAGAAAAAATAATTACCTATTATAGAATTTCCAGAAGCTCATTTTTAGACAGACTATTAAAGAAAGAAGCATCCGTTTTAATTAAATCCTGAGCCAGCTTATGTTTTTTCTTTTGCATGTTCATGATTTTTTCTTCTACGGTATCCGTACAAATCAATCGAACTGCCACTACATGTTTAGTCTGTCCGATTCTGTGGCTTCGGTCGATCGCCTGATTTTCGATGGCAGGATTCCACCAAGGATCAATAAGATAGACATAATCTGCCTCGGTCCTCCGAAATTGAAATTATCTAAAAAATTCAGCCAATTTAGCCCTTCGCGCTGATAATCTCTGAGTTTAGCATTCAATTCTGCAGGAACCGGGATTTCACTCCTGTTTATCTTTGAAAATTGCTGGTGGTAAGTCGTAATTTCATTCTGTACTTCTTCACTCAACACTTCTTTTTCAAACAAATCTGATATTTCTGTAAAATTGATCTTTGGAATTTTAAGCAAATCCTCATCAATATCTCCTGCCTGAAAATATCGGGTAATTTTTTCAATCCATTCATCCGGTAAAATTCCGTGAGAACCATCATCCAGCTGGACAAATTTACTTTTGTTTCTTAGAGCCCGGTGTACTTGTTTCAGAGTGGCTTTCTTTTTTCCGAAGTGAACTTTTAATTTAGCATTAAACCAGTCAATTCCACTATTGACTTCTATGGTTATTTTGGCTTTGTGAGGATTGAGTTTATTATTTTTAATTTCATTAAATCCTAGAATAGTAATCCCTTCATTCCGCCATATTTCAAAGGCATTTAAAAACCAGTTTTCGTCTAAAAACTTATCTTTATGCAGATAGAAATATTCGTGTCCTTCTAATTGTTCGCTAAAATCTAAATGCTGATTCATGATCACCGAAGTGAGAGCAATTTCTGTATTGTAATCGCGTTCTATTTTAAATTCGTTTCCGTTCTGATCAGTATCAAATATCTGCTTTCTGGAATAAACAGGAACTTCTACCTCTCCATATTTCATTACGGGAATAATGGATATGAAGTTTCCTTCCTGATTCAGGTAAACAATACGTTCTACCTCAAAATTTTTCTCAATAAGCTCCCCCGAAGTAGCTTTACGGATATAACTGTAATTAATATGAACCAGATTTTCCAAAGGAGCCAAAACATTCTGAAAAAACTCTTCATATTTGGAAGAATGAATCAATAAGATTTCATTGTTGGTCTTGAAAAACTTAAGCACCCGAAGCAGATCGGGATGATCTACATAATGGAAAGTCTGCTGATGATACACAAAGTGTTCATGGCGAATCACTACATTGCTGAAAGGAAGTGAGGTATCATTGAAAACAAGCTCTCCTGTAATTTCAAAAAACGGTTCTTTTTTAAAAACAGTTAACTGTATCTCGGCTTTTAAAACTTTTATATCAACAGGAATCAGAGATTTTGCAGAAATGGTTTCAGAAATTTCCCTGTCATGAAAAAAGGTATCTAATTCTAATGGATTCTTAATAATCTGCTGTAAAGCATCCAGTTCTGTATCTGTATTGTCTTCGTTATATTTATTCTGAAAAACAACAAGGGCAGTATAAAATTTAACTGCCAAAGGACTTTCAGATTTCCATATAAGATTCATCGGATCTGTACTGCTTACCGGATTTTTAATTTTCCCCGTCTGCGTTATATCCGCTTCCATAAGCAAAAAGCTCAACTGATTGTAGTAACGGTGTCTACCAATAACGAGAATCTGCTTTTTATCGGTCTCCTGGGCCGCTAATTTTTTGATGAGGGATTGCTGTTGCGGAATAAGATCTTTCTTAAAAACCTGCTCATCCATTTTAAGCAGTTCTTTCATTTTAGTTTCAATCCTCAGCTTTCCATCCGTATGGTTCAATTGAAAATAGGCATCGAGATTAGGTTCGTTTTCCAAACCGTAACCTTTAGCTGACCGCACCAGTATCTTACGGCGTAAGTTGTTATCATAGAAAATACGGAAATCTTCATGTTCGAGGATACAATGAATGACTTCTGCCTGATGCTCACAAAGTTTTTGATCATCCTGATCACAGGAACAGGATGAAATAATATCATTTCCGATCTGGCTTACTGAAACGATGGGAGAATCAACCGTTGAATTTCTTTTGGTAAAAACTCCTACATTTAGTTCAAGAGCTATGGGAAGAATATTTTGGAAATCTCTCTTTTCCATAAAACTTCCGTTTTGGGTATGCTTCAAGAGGTCATACACCGAAAGCGTGCTGATATGGGTATTGAATAGTGTGTGTTCTCCTGATAATTCCATTACTGATAACTGATTTTAAAAATGTAGGACGAGGCGCCAAATTTCTGAAAATTAATAGAAAACTTGTTATACTTTTCAAAAATTTACTTCTTATTTTTCATTACGGATGAACTTCACCATTAAGATATTTTAAGTTTTTCAGAATATTAAGTTGAGCTTCGCTTTACCCCTGCTAAAATCCTTGATTTTATCTTAATTAACTTAACAACTCAATAGCTCTTAATGGTTTAAATAAATAGTAAAAAAGTGAAATTCTTTTCGAAGAATTTCACTTGGGAAATTTAATGTTCGTGTTCTTCTGAGTTGGACAATTTTGCATTAACAAAGAAAGCTCCTTTTACCACAATCTTTGTATCGGGAGCAATATTATTTACCGGAGTAATCGCGGTGTAGGCCATATCTGTTGAACCTTTTACCACTTCAATTTTTTCAAAATTCATGGTTTTTGAATGTTCTTTCGTTTCTTTCCCGTGATTTTTTTCTTCTTCATGCTCTTCTGTCTTTTTATCGGTCTGTACAAAGACATAATATTTTCCGTCTGCTTCTACAATTGCTTCATTCGGAATAGCAGGAGTAACCGATTTATCCAAGCTTACAATTCCGGTGATATTCATCCCGTCGATCAAACCTTCTTTATTTCCAGTAACATTGGCATGAACAGAGATTGTTTTGCTTTCATTTTCAAAGGAAGAACCGATGCTGTATATTTTTGCATCGTATTCAGTTTCAGGGTTATTGGTCAGCTTAAAATGGACGATCTGCCCGATCTTCATTTTGGGTAAATCTTTTTCAAACACCTGAAGATCAAGATGAATGGAATTGTTATCAATAATATCTAACACGGGAGAAGAAACATCTACATAGCTTCCGATCTGTGCATTGATGTTACTTACCGTTCCGCTGATTGGAGAAGTAATAACCAATCCCGAACGCATATTACCATTGGTTACTTTTCCCGGATTGATTCCCATCATCTGAAGCTGTCTCTGTAATGATGATCTCTGAGTTCTTAAGCTTTTTAATTCTGCATCTGCACTTTGGAGATTCTTTTTCGCTCCTGCATCATTATCAAAAAGTTCTTTTTGCCTGCTGTATTCCTGCTGTGCATAGGTAATTCGGCTGCTTATGGTCAAATACTGTTCCTGTAACTGAATATATTCCGGATTGCTTATCGTAGCCAATACCTGACCTTTTCTTACAAAATCACCGATCTGCACATTAATCGTTTTAATGACTCCGCCATATAACGAAGTTACCGTAGCCTTTCTGTTGTTAGGAACCCTTAATAATCCGTTTGCTTTAATGGTTGAAGTAAGCTCTTTCATTTCAATCGTCGCCAACGTCACTCCGACGGATTTCATTTGTTCTTCCGTAAGTTCTGCAATGGTTTGGGAAATTTCTTCATGATTTTCCTCTTTCTGTTCTGTTTTGGGTTCCACAGCTTTTTCAGCAGCTTCTTTTTTCCCACAGCTTATCACAAAAAGCGAGATAAATACAAGACTGATGATATGATATTTGATGTTCATTTTATTTATTTAATATTGAATTGATAGTAATTACAGATTCATTCACCTGCTGGATAGATTCGAGGTATTTAAGCTGAATATTCGTAGCGGCCTGCAAAGCAAAAAGATATTCCACATATGATATTTCACCTGTTTTATACCCTAATTGTCCGGCTTTTATAATCTTTTCCGCATTAGGAATGGCTTGGTTTATATAATACTCATATCGCTTTATATTTTGCAGGTATTGATTGAAAGCATTTTCCAACTGGTTCTCCAGTTGTTTTTCCTGGAATTTTGCGTTGGTTTCCGCCATTTGCTTCTGAAACTCCCAGGATTGCATTCTCGCTTTTGTCGCCCCGAAAGTCAAAGGAATGGAAACTCCTATTGTTCCCGAATGAAAGCGGTTTCCACCATTGAAATACTGCTCCATTCCGTTAATAGTCTGAAAACCGATTAAAGACTGATTGGTATATCCGATGGTAAATTCCGGAAGTCCCTGAGATTTTTCAACATTTTTATTTTTTTCCGCAATCTCCATTTCCTGATAGAATGCTTTTACGGTAGGATGCTTTGCAATCGAAAGACTATCAAGAACATTCTCTGCATTTAAAGGATAATAGTTTTTATTGGAAGGAACTGTAATTTCTTCAGATGTATTGAGCAGTGTTTTTAAGTTTTTATACGCATTGGTAAGATATACTTCATTCTGCTTCAGCAGCAGATTAATTTCTCCTTTTTGGGTTTCAGCCGTGTTGATCTCGATTTTTTTAATATCTCCTGCTTTAAACCTTACCGTAGCAATTCTTATAAAATCCTGATACAGACTATCCAGATGTTTAAGCTGCAGCTGATTATACTGTAAATATTCAATCTGGTAATAATAGGTTCTGACCTGCTTTGCCAGTTCATTGGCAGAAATTTCCTTATTAATCTGTTTTCCTTTAATTTCTTCAGCAACCAGTTCTTTTCTGGCTTTAAACAAAGTCGGAAACGGAATATTTTGCGAGATCGAAAAAGACTGGTCAAACTTTTTACTGTTATACTGGCCTAACTGTGCATCCACACTCAGTTTCGGAAGCTCTTTAGCGGTAGGTTTTAAGGCTTCGCTGGCTTTAATATCCAAATCTTTTGATCTGATAAGATCATTATTGCTCAGCGCCATTTGAATAGCCTGTTCCGGAGATAAAGGACTTCCCTGCTGTGCTTTGACAGTCTGTCCAAAGAACAAAAACCCTAATCCAATAACTGCGCTTAATGATTTAGGTTTTATCTTTTTTAAATCAATTTTTGTATTAAAAATAATATACAGCATCGGCAATACGAATAACGTAAGAAAAGTTGCGGTAATCAGACCACCTATCACCACTGTTGCCAAAGGTTTCTGAACTTCGGCACCTGCTCCCGTGGAAATAGCCATCGGTAAAAATCCTAAAGACGCTACCGTTGCCGTCATCAATATAGGTCGCAATCTGGTTTTTGTCCCTTCAATTACCCGTTTTATAATATTCGTTTCGCCATCTTTTTCCAGTTGATTGAAAGTTCCGATCAGCACAATTCCGTTGAGAACAGCAACACCAAATAGTGCGATAAATCCTATTCCGGCACTGATACTGAAAGGCATATCTCTGAGTACTAAAGCAAAAATACCTCCTATTGCACTCATTGGAATCGCTGTAAAGATCAATGCTGCCTGTTTAAAGGAATGGAATGTGAAATACAGCAACATAAAAATTAAAAATAATGAAACAGGTACTGCAACCATCAATCGCTGACTTGCAGCCTGTAAATTTTCAAACTGACCTCCATACGTGAAATAATAGCCTGATGGTAGTTTTACTTTGTCCAGCTTTGCCTGAATGTCTTTTACAACACTTTCCACATCGCGGCCTTTTACATTAAACCCTATCACTATTCTACGTTTTCCCTCTTCACGACTGATTTGTGCAGGTCCTAGTTTATAACCGACATTCGCTACCTGAGAAAGCGGAATCTGTGCCCCGGAACTGGTTGAAATCATCAGGTTATTTACATCGTCAATATTCGTTCTATGGAGGCTGTCTAAACGCACTACCAAATCAAATCTTCTTTCGTTTTCAAAAACCTGCCCCGCAGCCTGCCCTGCAAAAGCGGTACTTAAAGCATTGTTTACCTCTTCAATATTCAGTCCGTAGTTTGCCATTCTGGTTCTGTCATATTCCACATTGATTTGTGGAAGGCCACTTACCCGTTCAATCTGTGGCGAAGTCGCTCCTTCAACCGACGAGATTATTTTTGCCGTTTTATCCGCATACATTGCCAATGAGTCCAGATTCTCGCCGAATATCTTTACCGCCACATCTTGCCTGATTCCTGTCATTAATTCATTAAAACGCATTTGGATCGGCTGGTTTTTCTCAAAAAATACTCCCGGAATAGTTTCCAGTTTTTCGGAAATTTCATCAGCCAGTCCGTCATAAGACTTTTTTCTTTTCCACTCCTCTTTCGGTTTTAAAACAATGATCAGATCTGAAGCTTCCGGCGGCATCGGATCTGTAGGGACTTCTGCTGAACCTGTTTTTCCGATCACCATTTTTACTTCGTCAAATTGCTTGATAATTCTTGAAGCCTGCATGGATGTTTCAATACTCTGGCTCAATGAGCTTCCCTGCGGGAGAATACAGTGAAAAGCATAATCTCCTTCCTGCAACTGGGGGATAAACTCACCTCCCATTCTGTTAAATATGAAGACAGAAACCACAAATAAAGCCATTGTACCTCCCACTAAAGCATATTTTATCTTTAAAGCTTTTTCCAATAACGGTTGATAAATTCTTTGCAGCCTGTTCATCATTTTATCTGAAAAAGTCTCTTTATGGGCTATTTTTTTAGATAAAAATAAAGCACTCATCATCGGAATATAGGTTAGCGACAGAATCAACGCTCCCAAAATTGCAAAACCTACTGTTTTCGCCATTGGGATAAACATTTTTCCTTCTACACCTGCCAACGTTAAAATAGGGATGTAAACAATTAAAATGATAATTTCTCCAAAAGCTGCACTACTCCTGATTTTTGAAGCCGATAAGAATACTTCCTCATCCATTTCGGATTGGGTCAATATTCCTGTTGTTTTTCTGAGTCCTAAGTGATGAAGGGTTGCTTCTACAATAATGACCGCTCCGTCTACAATCAAACCGAAATCAATTGCTCCTAAACTCATCAGATTGGCACTGACTCCGTAAACATTCATCATTCCTAAAGCAAATAAAAGAGAAAGCGGAATCGCCGAAGCCACAATTAATCCTGCTCTGAAATTGCCTAGAAAAAGAACCAGAACGAATATGACGATTAAGGCACCTTCAATTAAATTTTTCTCTACTGTATTAATGGCTCTGTCTACCAAATCTGTACGGTCAAGAAACGGTTCAATAATAACATCATCAGGAAGTGATTTCTGAATCGTCGGAATCTTATCTTTAATTCTTTGCACGACTTCATTGCTGTTGGCTCCTTTCAGCATCATCACAACACCTCCTACTGCATCAACTTCGCCATTATAAGTAAGAGCCCCATAGCGGATAGCATGACCAAGACCAACATTCGCAACATCTTTTATAAAAATAGGGACACTTCCCGTTTCATTTTTTACAGCAATATTCTTGATGTCTTCTATTGACGTTACCATACCGATTCCTCTGATGAAATAAGCATTCGGTTTTTTATCAATATACGCTCCTCCCGTATTCTGATTGTTCTTTTCTAAAGCCGTAAAAATATCGGTGATACTGATTCCCATTGCTTTCAAACGATCCGGATTGATGGCTACTTCATATTGCTTAAGCTCTCCACCAAAGCTGTTGATTTCGGCCACTCCCGGAGTTCCGTTCAATTGTCTGCGAACGATCCAGTCCTGCATAGTTCGCAGCTCTTTACTCGTGTATTTTTTTTCACTTCCTTTTTTCGGATGAAGAATATATTGATAGACTTCTCCCAAACCTGTACTTACAGGCGCTAATTCGGGAGTTCCGATGCCTTTGGGAATCTCTTCAACGGCTTGCTTCAGCTGTTCGCTGATTAACTGACGGGCAAAATAAATGTCTGCGTTCTCTTTGAACACAACTGTAATTACGGATAATCCGAATCTTGAAATACTTCTCGTTTCTTCTATATCCGGAATGTTGGCAATACTCTGCTCAATGGGAAAGGTTACTAACTGTTCCACTTCCTGCCCTGCCAATGTGGGACATACAGTAATAATCTGTACCTGATTGTTAGTGATGTCAGGTACGGCATCAATCGGTAATTTTGAGGCACTCCAAACGCCCCAGATGACAAGCACCACAGTCATTATTCCAATGACAATCTTATTCTTGATGCTAAATCTTATGATTTTATCTAACATTGAATTTAATTTTTATTGAATGTCGGTCTGCTTAAAATGGTTAAGCAGAAGGACAAAAATGAAAAGAAACTCCATGCAACGGAATTGCAAAGATTTCATAACGAATTGATGAAAGACAAGAGTCTTCCACCAAAAATCAATAAAAATTAAATCTTAGGAGGTTGCCAGATCTGGTCATACACCAAATAGGCAAAATCATTTTTCTGAAAAAAGATTTTCTTTGAAAAATAGCTACGAACCTGCTCCGGAAAGATAATGACAGGTTCAATTTTAAAAGAAGTCACCGTCATCTGGCAACAATTGCAAAAGCATAACGGAGAACAGGTATCATTGCTTGAATGGGAATGTTCCTGTGGATTATTTACGTATGCAAAATTCGGAGTAGCATTCAATTGCTTAGCAGCAACATCATTGCATGGCATGATAGACAACGCCACGAAATAGAATGTTAAAAGCAATCTGAATAAATACATTACAACAAATGTATAAAAATTATCCTTAACAGCTGTTTTTATCATTCGGAATCTTGAATAATAAGAAATTGGTATACATTTCAAAAACTACAGTAAAATAGTTTTTTGTAAGAAAAAATGGACTGATAAAACTTTGTATATTTGAGCGTCATGTTAATTAAAAACCATTATGCAAAAAGTATTCTTACATTAATCCAAAATACTTTTATTCTTTATTTAAAGTAACTATGAAGATGAAATTTAGCACCTATTTTATTTATTATAGCCATATGAAACTTATATTATGAAAAATTTATCCCTGATTTTCTTTTTTTTATTTTGTTCTTCTATAAGTGCACAAAGAGTCTCAATAAATTTTTCTTTAGATGAAACTAATGAAGAAAATAAATTAAATAAATATCTTGAATACGAAAGCTTGTGCAACAAACTAAATTTTGTAGAAAAAAATGTCTCAGAATTTGTTTCACTTGATTCTCGTTATAGAAATCTTGACAAAATTCTTGAAAATATTTCTGAAAAAAGTAAATATGAAATTCAAATACTGATAGCTTATGGAAAAAAATTCACAACTTTTGAACAGCGTAAAGAAAAATTAATTGAAGACGTATCAACAATTAAACAGAATTTTAAATGTTTAGAAAGTAACTTCCATTAATATTACCTATAAAAAAACATATCAGATATCATCTTGAAAACAATCTCTTATACCTCTAAAATGCTTAAAATTAAAATACTTTCTCTGCTCATAATCAGTCTATTTTCAAATTTCTGTTTTGGACAAAATGAAAAAGAATATCGAGAAGAATTTACCTTAAAAATCCCCGTCGATTCGATCCAATTTTATCAACAGGAAGTTCCGAAATCAAAATACTTTGTGAAAGAAGGGGTTCTGCAAATATTTCCTGGCGAAAATTTATATGTCGAAACTGAAATAAGTGGAAACAAAATTACATCAATGAAAGTTGTAAAGGAAAACTTAAATCCTGCAAAGACCATTGAAATCAAATTCTCTCAAACTGTAGAGGGAAGAAAACATGAGCAAATGGTATTAGAAGTTAAAAATCCGTTTGATAAAGAACTGAATTATGATGCTATGATGTTTATTGTTGGCCATGATAATTGGATGAAAACAAGCATCATTCCGATCAAGCCCAAACTCATGAATTTTGAAATGTGGAATGATGTAATCATAACTTTAGTGTTGAATAATTGGAGAATAAAGTAATATTCCCATGTAATTATAAAATAAAAATAGTTTTATAAGTGGTATGTTACATGCATCGGCTTTTTAAGCATTCAAATTAATTTTAATTATATTTGAATAATCATCAAATTGACCACAATTATATGAAATATATATTTATTCTTTCTTTTTTCTGTATTTATCTCAGCAACAATCTATACTCACAGGCTCCCGCCATTGAGTGGCAGAAGACCTATGGAGGTCTCCAGTCTGACTTGCATAATAACCTTCATCAAACTTCAGACGGAGGATATATTCATATTGGCTCATCTTCGTCTAATAATGGAGATGTTACCGGAAATCATGGCTCCGGAGATATTTGGGTAGTAAAAACAAATGCTACTGGAGATATTATGTGGCAAAAATGTTTTGGAGGTTCTTACCTGGATATTGGAACTTCCATACAACAAACTTCAGACGGTGGATATATTCTTGCAGGAATTACTGCTTCTCACGATGGAGATGTTTCCGTAAACTATGGTTACAAAGACTCTTGGGTGATAAAACTGGATGCTTCAGGAAATATACAATGGCAAAAAACATATGGAGGACCTAATGATGATTCTGCTTACAGTATAAGACAAACAACTGATGGCGGATATATTGTCGCAGGATACAAAAGTATGGCCCCTCCAACTTTGGTAGGAGGCAATAAGGACTTCTGGATTATAAAATTAGATGCTTTAGGAAATATAGAATGGGAACAAACCTATGGCGATCCGTCCGGCTGGGAAGAAGCGCACTCTATAGAACAAACAACAGATGGCGGATATATCGTCGCAGGATATTCATCTTCACCGTATGGCTATGTAATCGGAAATCATGGTGCCAATGACTATTGGGTTATCAAAATAACCGCAACAGGTATTCTTCAATGGCAACAATCGTTGGGAAGCAGTACGAATGATGTAGCACAATCGGTGAAACAAACGACAGATGGCGGATATATCGTTTCCGGGTATTCTATATTACAAGGCGATGGTGGAAGTCCGGATTATGATTTTTGGATCGTAAAACTTAATTCCACAGGAACTACACTATGGCAGAACTTTTTCGGAGGAAGTATGGATGATAGACCTGTAGGACTTGACAGCACTCCTGATGGCGGATGTATTGTTGCAGGCTTCTTCTACTCTTACGATCCGATCACTGGTTTTCCTCAGTCTGATTTTGGAGTGATCAAACTTAATGCTTTAGGCAATGTAGAATGGCAGAATTCTTATGGTGGAACATATAATCAAGGAGCGTCCTCCATTCAAAGAACCTCTGACGGAGGATATATTATAGGAGGGTTTACACAAACAGCTAATGTCACCTCTGATTTCTTAGTGATAAAACTTGCAGGAAATCAGCTTGGTACCCATGGAAATACAATTAAAAGTAATATTTCAATTTACCCTAACCCAGCAAAAGATTTTGTTACTATAGACCATCTTCCGGCCGGAGCTACAATTAGCATTCACGATATGTCGGGAAGAAAGATATTTAATAAAAAATATTCTGAAACTAAGGTTTCAATCAATACTTCTGCGTTCTCAAGTGGGGCATATATCGTTCAGGTTGATGATCAGGAAAAAACCATTCTATCTGAAAAACTGATTATAAAAAAATAATGTTTAATTAGGGATTGGAATCAAATTCCCCTATTTTATTAAGAAATACAACCTATTAATCATCATCTTCGTCCTCATTAGTTTTCAGAAACGCGGCACGTATCGGAGCAGGCGCGCTTTCTCCTTTGATTCCCTGCCAAAGGATTTCATTGAATACCAAATCAGGAACGGCATCTTCCTTAGACCAGTCAAACTTCGCGCTCAGCTCTGCTAATTTGCCTTTTTCAGGATTTCGTTCATTAAGATTTATATTAGCCTGAACATGATCGAATGAAGCAAAATCCGGCTGATTAGTAAATGATCGCCACATAGGAACTGCTGCTGCATCATATTGGGTCATAGGTTTCATTCCGAGGATTAATTCAATCGTACGGAGCATTCCCGCTGTGGAATACATAGTATGATCAACAGATTTTCTTTTTACATAAGGACTTATCAGATAAGCCGGACTTCTGTGGGCATCCACATGGTCGGGACCGTTTTGAGCATCATCTTCAAGAATAAAAATAGCAGTTTCTTTCCAGATAGGGCTTTTACTTATATGATCAACAAACTGACCTACTGCCAGATCGTTATCCGCAACGTGAGCATAAGGTGTTTTTTTACCTGCTCTCATTCCCTCCGTATGATCATTACTGATACGAATAGTGGTTAACTGAGGCATTTTACCGCTTCGAATAAGCGCATCGAAATCTTCTTTCCATTGTCTGACACGAGTGGTATCCGATACACTTAAGTCATAGCTTGTATAGCCTGTCGCTACGTGTCCTTCCAATGATTTTACATTTGGTTTTCCTTTATCTGCAAATTCCCCGTATGTTCGGTAAGTTACATTATGCCTTTTCGCATTATCCCAAATAAATCCGCCTTTATTATTGGCTATTTCCCTTTCTCCTTCACCTCCGTAGCTTCCTCCTCTTCCTCCATAGCTCGAAGGCCATGTTTTTTCCAGATAATCTGTTGCATAAGCCCCCATACTCCAATTGTGTCCGTCTGCACTTACTTCCGCATCCACATAGAAATTATCTAACAATACAAATTCATTCGCAATTTTATGCTGATTCGGAGTTATTTTCTCCCCAAACAAACATAAATTGGGATCACCGTTTCCCTGCGGAAGATCTCCTAAAATCTGGTCATAGGTCCGGTTTTCTTTAATGACATAAAAAACATATTTAATGGGCGATTTTTCACCTATCTTCATGGGAATGGGATTTCCGGCTTCGCCTTCCGCATTCAGTTCCTTATCTTTCGAGTAAGGTGTATTCTGATAGACAGCATGTGAATAAATAGCCAGTCTTTCAGGTTCCGGATTCTCAATAAAGCTTAACGTTCCTTTGAACAGACCGGCAATATATTGTATTTCCTTAAGTTTATTAGCATCTCCAGAATGGCGATCAACCTTCTCTTTTTTATCTGTAGGATTCGGTCCTCGGGGATTGGCTTTGGAAGAAAGACCTTTTCCATTGGTTACCAAAATCTCATTGCCTACCACCTTGACATTCGTAGGATACCATCCTACAGGTATAAATCCTTTGGAAACTGATTTCCCGGGATTCGTTACATCAAAAACAGCAAGACAATTGTTATCTGCATTGGCAATATATAAGGTTTTTCCATTTTCAGAAAGGGCAACTCCATTACTTGTGGAACCGCTTGGTGCATTAGGGTATAGCGCCGCATTCAGAGTTTCTACAACTTTACCCTCTTTGGTATTGATTACTGAAACTGAGTTATCATTGGCATTGGCAACATACAGCCATTTTCCATTTTTACTGAAAGTAATTTCATTGGGATGATTTCCCACAGCAATCTCTTTTGTTATTTTTTTAGAAACAACATCCCAAACCAACAGTTTTTCAGCTCCCCAAACACTGATGTATAATTGTTTAAGATCTGGTGACAGTTTACAGGTATAACCTTCTGCTCCCAGATCAACCTTAGACTGTATTGATTTGTTGTTAAGATCAATTACATACAATTTTTTATCTTCTCTGGTTACCACATACAGCTGTTTCTGAACTTTATCATCAACATCCAGCCCTGCAATACCAATTTTTTCAGGCCATGGCTTTCCCAGAACAATAGAATCCAGCAATGCCAATTTTCCTTTTTTAACAGAATAGGTCTTAATCATATTATCATGTCCTCCCGAAGCATATAAAACAGTATCATCTGAAGAAAAAGCCAATCCGTACCAGGATTTTGCAATAACTGAGCTATCTGTCTTTTTTTGATGTTCAATATCCATCAGATCAATGGTCTGTGTACTTTGTCCATTATTGGTTACGGCAGCCCATTTTTTGTTATGACTGATGACCAGATTGAGAGGAAGATCACCCAAAACCACCTGATTTCCCACAGGGGTTAATGTCCAGCCATTAGGTAAACCTACTTTATGATTTTCTAATTCCGCAAGTATTTTATTCTGTCCCAGTACTCCCTGAGATAAGATTATCGCAGAAAGTATTAAGAATATATTCTTCATCTTTTTCATTGTACATAATTATGAAAATACGTTAGAATGAAGAATGACTGATTCAATTTTTAAAGAAAACTTAATATAACAAACATTTTTGCCTTAAAACAAATGTTCAATCGTGGCAAAAATTATTCAAGGAAAAATTTAATCATATAAAAAAGAAAAGTTATTCCAAAGAAGTTTCAGGATTTTACACCGTCGGTTCTTTTCGGAATAACTTTATTTATAGGTTAAGACAAATATTATTTTACTGCTTCTTTTGCCTTTTTGGCTTCCATTAAATGATGTTCTAAAGTAGGAAGTGTATTGCTTGCGAACGATTTCAAGGCAGATTCTGAACCGTCAGAAGCTTGTTTTTTAAAGTCTTTTATATCTTCCTCATGATCATCTACCATTAAATCGGTGTACATTTTATCGAATTCCATTCCTTTTTTAGTTTTCAGCTCATCATACTTCTTCTGTTTTTTATCATCCAAATCTGTAGGCAATGTATATCCTACTCCCGAAGCCCATTTTTTGAGCTCTTCATTGGCTTTGGTGTGATCATTAACCATCATTTCTCCTAATGCTTTTACTGCAGCATTGCCTGCATTGGTAGCAGCCAGTTTTCCCATCATTACTTCCATCATTCCTCCTCTTGATGCGTTTTCTGCAAACTTCCTGTCCTGATCACTCAGCAGATTATTTACATCATGTTCATTAGACATCTTAACAGAATCAGAAACAGTCATTCCCGATTCTGCCGGAGCAGATACTGTAGAACTGTCTGCAGACTGATTAACAGTCGTGGTTTCTTTTTTCTTACAAGCCATCATAGCAACGGCTGATAAAAGGACTAACATTGATTTTTTCATATTATAATTTTAGTGGTTAAAGTGTGTGTTGCAACTTAATAGAATACATCATTTCAACAGAAGGTCGGGTTCACCAGGCTTAATACTTTTGAAACAGAAGCATTCCTAACTGCTTAATTTTGAATTAATTTTAACTTGAGTACCCCATTATCTTCTTCTTTATGGATAATCTCAGTATCTAATCAAGTGGTTTTCTACCTGTGATAATATTATATAAAATCACAATAATTGCAATTACTAATAATACATGTACTAAATATCCCGTACTGATTCCCGGAATGATTCCTAAAATCCCTAAAAGCCATACCGCAATACAAATGACTGCTACTAACCATAATACACTTCTCATAATCTAAAATTTTTAAAGTTATACAATGAATAAAGACATGGTCTTGTCTATAATTTTAAAATAGCTTATTAAGTCACCATCAACAGTAACTCTTTATTCAAAGATATTTCTTTAATAATCTTTTTGTTTATGACTTGAATCATAAACTCTGCCTTTATGATCTATTTACCTTTATAAATATCATTCATATCTATTCCAGCATTATCTATCTATCCTCCTCTTCTGAGGAGGTATTTTACCTGCTGATTCTGATATATGAAAAAAGCACTCTAATGAGTGCCTGTCTAATCAGAGTTTCCTCCAACAAAAAATTTATCTTATGCAAAGATATTTATTCATTTTATTGCATCTTATGATTTGAATCATAGGAGGAAGTTTACATCTTGTTTTAACTTTAATCTCAATATCATCACTTTATTTCCAGCATTATTATTTTTTGCCCCTCAATAGAGGGGTTTTGTTATAATAAGCTTAAGTAAGGGCTTTCTTATAGGTTTCCAACGCACGTTCTCTGGCGAATTTATGCTCAACTAAAGGAGCTGGCTGATCATAATTTGTTAGCCATTTTTTAATATAGACATGGTTTTTATCAAACTTTTTGGTTTGCTCTTCGGGATTAAAAATTCTGAAATAGGGAACAGCATCACATCCGCATCCTGCCGCCCATTGCCAGTTTCCATTATTGGCAGAAAGATCATAATCTAACAGCTTTTGTGCAAAATAAGCTTCTCCCCATCGCCAGTCAATGAGCAGATGTTTGGTAAGAAAGCTTGCCACAATCATCCTGACCCTGTTATGCATAAAACCCGTTTCATTAAGCTCACGCATTCCTGCATCCACAATAGGATAACCGGTTTTTCCTTCGCACCAGGCTTTAAATTCTTCTTCATTATTTCGCCAATTGATGCTCTCGTATTTTTTCTTGAAACAATGAGCCACCACATCAGGAAAATGAAATAGAATCTGCATAAAAAACTCCCTCCATATCAACTCATTAAGCCAAGTATCACTATGCTCAAGAGCAAATTCCACACATTTCCTTATAGAAACCGTCCCAAAACGAAGGGCAATCCCTAGATGTGTAGTATGGTCTAAAGCCGGAAAATCCCTGTATTGCTGATAAGAATCAATGATCTTTCTGTCAATTGAAGGTTTTGTAAAGTTTACTTCTGTTTTCTTAAAACCAATCTCCTCCAGGCTGAGAATCTCTAAAGAGTTTTTCAACTGAATAAAATTGCTGAAGTCAGATCTGTATTCATCAACAGATTGTAAGTTCTCCTTCCACTTTTTTGAATAGGGAGTGAAAATGGTATATGGAGACTGGTCGCTTTTGAGGATTTCATTTTTTTCAAATATCACCTGATCTTTAAAATCTAAAAATCCAACTCCATTTTTTTGAAGAAAATCCGCTATTTGCTTGTCTCTTTTTATAGCTTGTGGTTCGTAATCTCTGTTACAAAATACGGTGTCAATTTCAAACTCTTCTGTAAGCTGTTTAAAAATATCAATAGGTTTTCCGTAATATGTTTTAAGACCACTGTTATAGATTTTCAGTTCTTTATCTAAACTATTCAAAGCCTGCTGGATATAATCTACTCTTTTATCGGATTTATCCTGAAGAAGATCTAAAATCTCCGTATCAAATATAAATACAGGCAACACTTTGTTTCCTGATTGTAAAGCATGATACAGCCCCGCATTATCTTCGAGCCTAAGATCTCTCCTGAACCAGAAAACATTAATCTTGCTCATTATTTTTAAATTTTTGAAATAAAAAGATGTTCCATAAAATCATTTCATATCCATACACTGTATCTTCAATGGGTATTGTAAGCATTCTGATACCCAGGAAATCCTGTGGATTGTAATTGACAACGGGAGATTCCAGACCTGTTCCCGTAAGTATTCCGTTTACTGCAAAAAAACCAGGCATCAGAAAAAGATATATAAGTGATGCTTTACCAATCCACCTCGACTTTAACACAAAATAGAGGATAAAAATACTAACCGCCGTGGAAGCAAAAGTTACTAAAGTATAAATCTTATCATGAGAATAGAAAGCTATGAACAGTGAAGAAATAATCGATAGACAAACAAAAGCTTTTTCAGGCAAAGGATTCCAATCTAGCGTAAAAAATTTATCTATACAGAAGTAGGTGAAAATACATGAAAAGGGAATACAGAAAAAGAACAGAATCTCTTCAACCGGAAGATTATATATCCGGATTCCTAAAAGATAAGTATCATTAAACCACCAAACTCCTTTTTGTGTAAACCAGATATCCCATACAATGAATACTGAAGCCACTATACACGAAGCTTTCAAAAAGGCGGTAAAGTGTCTGTTGAACTTTATTTTAGGATGAAATGAAAAAATAAAACAGATAATTACTGTACAAAAATCAATTAAAAGATAGGTATATTGCTGCATTATCAGGCTTTACTTTTATTAAAATACATTTTAAAATACTGTATAGGAACCCACAGAAAGCCGAAGCACTCCCCTTTTTCTTTTCTTGTATGTTTATGATGCTGTTTATGGGCTCTTCTTATGGCAAGCAGATAAGGATTTTTGGTATTTCGAAGAATCTTCAGCCTCTGATGGATAAAAATATCATGAACAAAGAAATAAGCCATTCCGTACAATGCTATACCTACTGCTATATAGAACCAAAAATTAAAGTTCTGTAAAGTTCCGTAATACATCAGCGCTATGGTAGGCAGCGCAAAGATCAGAAAAAAGTAATCATTTTTTTCCATAGGACCATGGTTGCTATGATCGTGATGATCTTTATGCAAGCTCCATAAAAAACCATGCATAATATATTTATGAATACACCACGTCATTCCTTCCATGATGAGAAATGTACTAAGAACGATCAGTAAATTCATAATTTTTTTTGGTATTAAATAGTTCTTCTAAGACCTTATATCGGTAATTGAAAATATGCTCAAGCTTTTTTCTGACAAATAATTTATGGGCAATTTCGCCTAAAAAGCCGAAAGGAAGCTCATACTTTACAACATCCTTCATAAATACTCCGTAATCATTAACTATAAACTCATGATGGTGGTTCCAAAGTTTATACGGCCCTTTTTTCTGGAAATCGGTAAAGCTTTTTTGAAAATCAACATGGGTAATTTCCGTTTTCCATTTCATTTCTATTCCCATTATAGGCGAAACATAATAATCAATGATCATCCCTTCAAAAATTTCATCATCTTCCATTTTGGTAAGCACCGTAAAATTCATTTCAGGTGGTGTGATGATCGCAAGATTGTTTGCTGAAGAAAAAAATTTCCAGGCCTCTTCGATATCACAATTCAGCTGCTGTTTTTTATAAATTGTATGTACCATGGCTTTACTAAGGTATTATATTATAAAAAAGAAGTTTTGTACTGGAAATAGCTGCTCATCATTACAGACAGCTTCTTCCCGTTGGATATTCTTATTCTTCGGTTGATCATTTCATTGGCAGAAGTTCTTTTTATTTTTCTGAACAATGAAGTATAATATCTAAAGGCCAGATAAACACCGAATCTTGAAGAGCTGGGAAGCTTTTTAATGCCCTGCAATGCTATTTGGAATTCTTCTTCTATTTCTTTTTCAATATGAGCTTTTACAGTATTATCAAAATAAGAAATATCCACATTCGGAAAATAGCATCGTCCTAAGATCTGATAATCATCTTTCATATCCCTAAGAAAATTGACTTTCTGAAATGCTGATCCCAAGATCATTGCATAGGATTTCAACCGCTCAAACTCTTTGGGGTTTCCTTCTGTAAAAATATGAAGACACATAAGTCCTACAACTTCAGCAGATCCTACAATATATTCCTTATACAAATCAGAATTATAATCAATCTTCTGGAGATCCATTTCCATGCTTTTCAGAAACTGGTGAATGAGACTGTGATCAATTTTATATTTATGCACCGTTTCCTGAAATGACTGTAAGATGGGATTGAGTGAGATTCCATCTTCCAGAGCCTGAAAAGTCTCCTGTTTATACCGTGACAAAAGCTTTTGCTTATCATAAGCATGAAAGCTGTCTACAATTTCGTCGGCAAGGCGTACATATCCATAAATGGCATATATAGGATTTCTCAGTTTAGGCGAAAGTGCCATTATTCCCAGAGAAAAGCTTGTGCTGTACAGCCTGGTTGTTTCTCTGCTCACTTTGTAAGAAAGGTCGTCAAACAATTTTTTCATAGTTAATTTATTTTGCGGGCTTCATTTGCTGCTATTTTACCGGAAATTATAGATGGTGGAACTCCGGGTCCGGGAACTGTAAGTTGGCCGGTATACAACAGGTTTTTAATTTTTTTATTTCTGATTGAAGGTTTTAAAACTGCCGTTTGAGATAACGTATTGGCTAGACCATAAGCATTTCCTTTGTAGGCATTGTAATCTTCTTTAAAATCATTGATGCAATAACTTCTTTTATACTCTATTCTTGACAGGATATCAGAACTTCCGGTATGGTTTTCCAGCCTTCGGATCATTTCATGGAAATATTTTTCTCTTATTTCTTCAGAATCTTCTATTCCGGGAGCTACAGGCATTAAAAGAAATACATTTTCACAGTTTTCAGGAGCAACCGTTTGATCGGTCTTGGACGGGCAACAAGAATAGAATAATGGTTTTGTGGGCCATTTTTTATCTTCATAAATTTCATGAGTATGTAATTCAAGCTCATTTTCGAAGAAAAGCGTATGATGCTTCAGATTAGGAATTTTCCCTTTAATTCCTAAATAATAAATGAGACAAGAAGGAGCAAATGTTTTCTTTTCCCAATAGGAAGAAGCATAATTTCTGCTATTCGGAGGAAGAAGCTTACTTTCCGTATGATGATAATCTGATGAAGCTATAATAATATCAAAATACTGTTCTTCACCATTCACTTGTATTGCATGAGCTTTATCATTTTCAACATTAATTTTTTCAACCGTCGAATTAAAATGAAAATGTACTCCCTGATCTTTTCCTATCTGCATCATGGCTTCGGTCACTTTTGAAAAACCTCCCATTGGATACCAGGTCCCCAGTTTATATCCTCCGTAGTTCATAAGACTATACAGCGCAGGAATTTTTGATGGTGCCGCTCCCAAAAAGATGACAGGAAACTCCATCAACGCGATGAGCTTAGGATGTTTGAAATATTTCCTCACAAACTTGCTAAAACTACTTAGCAAGTCCAGTTTTAATGCATTTGCTGCCATTTTTGGGGAAACAAATTCTAGCCATGAATGACACGGTTTATTAACGAAATCTTTCATTCCGACCTCATATTTAACCTGAGCGTCTTTCATAAAACTCTCGAGCCTCTTTCTTGCTCCCTTTTCCATTTTTTCGAATAAAACAACCATTTCCTCATAACTGTCCGGAATACTCATGATTCCATCAGAAAAGACCATTTCAAACTGAGGATCCAACCTGACCAGTTCATAAAAATCAGATGATTTTTTTCCAAAATCCTCAAAAAACGATTCAATAATATCCGGCATCCAGTACCAGCTCGGACCCATGTCAAAAGCATAGCCTTCTTCAGTTCTGAATTGTCTTGCTCTTCCACCCACATTGCTGTTTTTTTCAAACACATGAACTTCATTCCCTTCTTTTGCCAGATAAGCAGCTGAAGACAAACCGGAAAATCCTGAACCGATAATGGCTATTTTTTTATTCATGATTAGTTTTTTAGGAATGAATATTCTGAGCTAATGGTATCGATAAGGTTTCTGGATTCCAGATGACGGCTGAAGATCGGATGATGAAATTTTTCCAGCTTTTCAAGAATTCTTATCAGCTCCATTTTTTCCGAATGGTTAAGATTTCCGGCCACAATATTGGTAGCCGTTCTTATTCTGCTCATCTGATTTTCCAGTGAAACTCTTCCTGAGTCCGTAATGTTTATCACTTTTGTTCTTTTATCCTTCTCAGACTCCTTTTGTTCTATCCACCCCTGCTTGATAAGCCTGTTGATAATCAGCATTCCAGCCGGTTTTTCGTGAATATTTTTTTTAATGAGTTCCATTTTGGTCATTTCTCCAAATGTTTTGAGCGTAATCAGATAAATAAAATCTTCCTGTGTCGCAAAATCTGAATCCCAGATCGCAGATTTCGAATATGATTTTGCATATCTGTTAAGATGTACCAGCGAAGTGCTTATCACACTTTCCGGACTTCTTCCATTTTCTTTGCCTTCCCAGTAAGGTTCATTCTCTTTCTTCTCTGAGGACTCATTCTTACACAACCATGTTTTAAAACCTTCTATATCCGAAGAATAAGCATGACTTTCATTTTCGATCTCAAATTTTTCAAGTAAGTTGAGAACATCTTTTACAATTGAATAGTGCATAAACTTATAAATTAGTACACAAATATACTAAATAATAATAAATAAAGGTTATAAATATCCTTTTATTAGTTTCTATAAATTAAAATTGGCATTAGAACAAGCTTGTAACAAAAAACGTTCAGTTGTAATATACAACTGAACGTTTTTTATAAAACTAATTAGTTTTAAGTATTTAATAAAATTCTGTCTTAACTTATTGAAATTATGATCTACACTCCACCCATTACATACATATTTTCCATAGTAGGAGTCGGACTTCCTCCCTGCTTTTCTAAAGTAATGGCAAAAGCCTGAGCATTGGGAATATTAGCGATCGCTATTTTACTGTCTTTATCTTCCGTGTACATTCCTGCATTCACAGGTTTCCCGTCTGTGATGGCCCATAATTGATACTGCATTCCTTCAGGAGCTTTAGGTAAACTATCGGCATTCAGATACACTTCTTTTGTTTTAGTGTTCCAAAAAACCATCGCTTTGGAGTCGGCATGTTTTTCTACCCCTTTCAGCATAACCATTTTCATATCAGGATTGGAGACCATTTCTATTTTTTCATGCATTTTCTGCATCGCAAGATCCTGATTTTTCTTTTCAGTTTCCATTTTTGCAAGCCTTTCTTTAGCTTCAGACTGGCTATTCATCCAGAAAAGATTTCCGGCCACACTCACTAAAAACAATACTGATGCAGCAACTGCAAAAGCTTTCCAATTGCTATTTCCCTGAATTTTAATTTCTTCCTGAGACTTTGCAGGAGGAATATCTGCTGAAACCACAGGATGTAGTTCCTCAACAGTCTGTTCCTGCTGAATCCTATTCCAGATTTTTGTTTTTAAATCTGCCGGAGGCGTTACAGACTGTGCAGTAGCAAGATCTTCCAATGTTTTTTGAGCTTCTTCAACAGCCGCCTTTACTTCTGCATTATTTTTCATCACACACTCCAAAATACCTGCTTCCTCAGGAGAAGCAAGACCTAGAATATAAGATTCTATTATTCCGGATGATATGTATTCTTTAGTGTTCAATTTATTGATAATCTTTTAACAAGTCTTTTAATTTTATCAGCGCATTCCGCATTTTGGTTTTCACCGTTCCCAGCGGTATTTTCAGTTTATCGGATATCTCATTTTGAGTATATCCCTGATAATAGGCGAGATCGATAAGTTCCTGCTTGTCTACCTCCAGACTTTCAAGCACATTATTAAATCCAATGTAATCCGATGAATCATTAGTGATTGAAAGTTCTTTGGAGTTATATACGAAATCCGGAAGCGGTTGGTTTTTTAACTCGTTTTGAAAACTTTTTGATTTTAAATAATCTATCGCTGTATTTCTTGCAATATTGATCATCCATGTATAGAACCTACCTTTAGATGAATCATACTGATGGATAGAATTCCAGATTTTAACAAAAACATCCTGAATAACTTCTTCGGTATATTCTTTAGACTGAACAATCCGTAAAATCACTCCATACAATGCACCGGAATAGTTGTCATACAAATGATGAAAACCAGTTTCGTTTCTTTCTTTCAGTAAAACGATAAGTTGTTCTTCCGAGTAGGTTGTTTTAATAGTGGGATATTTTTTCCAAATGTAGTAAAATAAAATAAATATCAAATCTATTTCAAATCACATTTAAAAATTAATTAATCAAACAGTTTGATGCACATTCTTCAATATTTATAAGATTTTCTCATCAATATATTAATTCAACCTCTAAAAAATCCGAATATAACAAAAATTAATTAATTGAATTACAGCTATTTACTAAAAAAAATAAAATTTTTAAATCTAAATAAAAACCAAAGTCGTAGATGATTTTAACAAGACAATCAAATTCAATAACAATTAAAATCAAAACAATGAACACACAATCAAAAATCGCAGTTTTAGGAATGATGGTATTATCATTTGCTTTCAGTGGAAATGCAGCTGCACAGATGTCAAAAGAAAAAACAGTAATAGTAGGTGGTGCACCAATGTATCCTTCTAAAAACATTATTGAAAACGCTGTAAATTCCAAAGACCATAAAACTTTGGTTGCAGCAGTAAAAGCAGCCGGTTTGGTAGAAACTTTGCAGGGAGCAGGACCTTTCACCGTATTAGCTCCAACAGATGAAGCGTTCGCAAAATTACCGAAAGGTACAGTAGAGAATCTTGTAAAACCAGAAAACAAAGCAACGCTTACCAAGATTTTAACTTATCACGTTCTTGCAGGAAAATACAATGCCAAGCAAATCTGGGCAGCAGTAAAAGCAGGAAACGGGAAAGCTATGATGAAAACTGTTGAAGGCGAGGATCTTACTTTCTGGACAAAAGGAAAAGACTTGTACATAAGAGATTCAAAAGGAAATAATGCAAAAGTAACAATCGCTGACGTTAACCAATCCAACGGAGTGATTCATGTCATTGATACGGTATTGATGCCGTAGTGTTTTGTGGTGTAGACAGCATATTTTATTATATGCTGTTTTTCCTTTTTGGTAAAAGAGATTCAATTCATTAAATAATCTAACACAAAAAAATAATTATTATGAAAAACACTATTCATGTTTCTAATCAGGGAGCTACTCTTGATACAAGCAGACGGAATTTTTTAAAGCTAAGTGGCATCGGCTTGGCAATGGCAGGACTTACATTGATAGGCTGTGATGATAATGAGTTTGATTATATGGCCAATGATAAAGTATTTGACCTGGGTACTGGCGATGTCGGGGTTCTGAACTATGCATATGCATTGGAACAGCTTGAGGCTGATTTTTATACAAAGGTTGTTAATAACTTTTATACCGGAATTTCAAGCATTGAAAAAGAACTATTCACTGATCTTTACCATCACGAAGTGATCCACAGGGATTTCTTCAAAGCCGCAATAAGCGGAGCAACGATGAATGTCCTTCCCAAACTGGAATTCCAATATCCAAATGTAAATTTCAATGACAGAAATTCTGTATTAGCAACGGCAAAAGCACTTGAAGATACAGGAGTGGCAGCTTATAACGGAGCCGGTAAATACATTAGCAATACTGATTACCTGGTAATTGCCGGAAAAATTGTTTCTGTAGAGGCAAGACATGCTTCAGCGATAAGAAATTTGATCAATCCGGGAACGGCAGCATTCTCCGGAGATGATGTAATAGACGGTAACGGATTGGATCTTGCCAAAGAGCCAAAAGATATTGTAATGACTGCGGGAGGATTTATCAAAACGCCTTTCACTTGGAAAGAACAGGGAATCAATTAATTTTCATCTTCAAAATCTACTATTATGAATATTCTTAAATTACTCGATAAACTTTCAAATGATAAATTCTTCACTACGGAAGCTACAAGATTAGAAACATTAACCAACATTTCAGAATTCGGGAAGAAAGCAGCCGTTGCTTCTATTCCTCTAGGATTAGGAACTTTGGTATCGACTCCGGCAAAAGCTGAAACAACGACAACCGTCAATACTACATTTTTTAAATCTGTTTTAACAGATGCATTACAACTGGCCCTTGTTTTAGAATATCTGGAAAATGAATATTACGCCATGGGACTAGCTGCCGGAACATTAATTCCAAGTGCAGACAGGGTTGTTTTTATGCAGATTTCAAAACATGAATCCGCTCATGTTACCTTTTTAAAAAATACATTGACGTCGTTGGGAGTCACTCCGGGAGCAAAGCCAACTTTTGATTTTACCGCAGGAGGGAATTTCACTCCTTTTACAGATTATAATCAATTTTTAATTCTTGCCCAGGCTTTTGAAGATACAGGAGTAAGAGCTTATAAAGGACAGGCAGGAAACGTAATGTCTAATAAAGCTGTTCTGCAGGCTGCCTTACAAATACATTCAGTAGAAGCAAGACATGCTTCGCAGGTTCGCAGAATGAGAGCCAACAAGGGCTGGATAGAATTGGCAGATGGAGGAAATATGCCTTCCGCAACCAATCCGGTGTATGCCGGAGAAGGCAATATCAATCAGGCAGGCTTCAATACCTCTACAGCGTTTGGAGCTGCAGCGGGTTCAGCAGCTTATGATGAAATCCTTACAGGAAGTGATGCACAAGCGATAGCATCTTTGTTTATTGTTTAGACTTTCTTAGTTTTAGTGAATGATCCTTTTCCGAAAACCGGAAAAGGATTTTATATATAGTAGGGTTAGAAGATATTAATCAAAAACTTAAAATTGGAAAGGCTTTTAAAAAATCAAAGGGCATAATAGTTGATTGACAACAAGAACTAATCACAAATTTTATTATTATGTCAAACGCCATTTCACCTCACGAAAATTTGAGCGGCTCTGCTGCAATTGAAAAAATTAAGAATATTACAGAAGGTGCGGGAACTTGTTTTTTCTCAACCCGCGTAAATGCTGACACCAAAAGCCGTCCCATGGCTTTACAGGATGTAGATGCTGAAGGAAATCTATGGTTCCTGAGCGATATAAACAGCGACAAGAACCATGAAATTACCTCAGACTCAGAAGTAGAACTTTACTTTATGAATAATTCAAAATATGAATATATGTTCATTAAAGGAAAAGCTACCATATCACAAGATAAAGCACTGATTGAAAAATACTGGACCAATTTTGCCAATGCATGGTTCGATGGGAAAGATGATCCGTCCATTAGTGTTATAAAAGTTGCTCCAAACGACGGGTATTATTATCAAACTAAGGAAAATAAGCTCATAGCAATGTCTAAAATGATTTTTGCTGCTATTACAGGAAAATCTATTGAAGATGGTGGTATAGAAGGAAAATTAGAGGTCTGATTTCTGTTTATAAATCATAAAAAAACATTCAATGCTCCTAAAATTCACGTCAAAAGGTATTTATTGCATTCCCGGGAAATTTTATATTGATCCGTGGCGGCCTGTAGACTTGGCAGTGCTCACTCATGGACATGCAGACCATGCGCGAAACGGAATGAAAAAATACCTGTGTCATCATTTCACCAAACCGATTCTGCATTCCAGGATTGGAAAAGAAATTGAATGTCAGAGTGTGGAATATGGTGAAGTATTGAATATTAACGGAGTAAAAGTTTCCCTACACCCTGCAGGGCATATCATTGGTTCCGCGCAAATTCGTATGGAGTATAAAGGCTATGTTTGTGTAGTTTCAGGAGATTATAAAATTCAGGATGATGGGATTTCCACTCCTTTTGAGTCCGTAAGATGCAATGAATTTGTCTCTGAAAGCACTTTTGGACTTCCCATTTATAATTGGCTTTCAGTAGGAGCCCAGGAACAGCAGATGAGAAATTGGGTTCAACAAAATAAAACCAACGGCAAAACTTCCGTATTTATAGGCTATTCATTAGGAAAATCACAAAGAATTATGAAGGCGTTGGAAGGCTTGGATGAGCTGAATGTTCATTACTCAATTGCCAAACTCAACGAAGCCTACGAAAGTGTTGGTGTACAATTGCCTGATTACAATACCATTGATCTGCGTGAGGATAAAAAGCATTTAGATGGTAAAATAGTGATTCTTCCGCCTGCTCTTATTGATAATCCTGCTATGAAGAAAATTCCGAATTTAGCGTATGCTATTTGTTCGGGATGGATGCAGATTCGCGGAGCAAGACGCTGGAGAAGCGCAGATGCAGGTTTTGCCATAAGCGATCATGCAGACTGGCAGGGTTTAATTTCTGCTATTAAAGCTACAGAAGCGGAAAAAGTGCATATTACCCATGGACAAACTGCTGTTTTCTCAAAATATTTAAATGAAATAGGAATTTTCGCTGATGAAGTGAAAACGGAATACGGAAACGACGAAGAAACCACAGAATTTGAGCCGGAATGAAAGATTTTGCCAACTTAATTAACGCCCTTGACAGCACCAACAAAACTTCTTTGAAACAGGAAGCTATTTTGACGTTTCTGAAAGACGCTCCTTCACAAGATAAAATGTGGTTTTTGGCCTTATTTACAGGTAAAAAGCCCAAACGGAACGTTAATTCTTCCTTTATGAAACAATGGGTGATGGAAGCTGCCAATATTCCTGAATGGCTTTTTGTAGAAAGCTATTCTTCCGTGGGAGATCTCGGCGAAACCATTGCATTGTTACTTCCCGAACCTCAATATACTGAAGAACGATCACTTTCTGAATGGATGAGCAAAATCATAGCATTGAAAGACTGTTCTGAGGAGCAAAAAAAGCAATTTATTTTGGATTCTTGGAGAAGTCTTGATGCAGTAGAACGTTTTATTTTCAATAAATTACTGGGTGGGAGTTTCCGGATTGGAGTATCGTCTAAAACCTTAATTAATACAATAGCGAAACATTATCATTTAGAATCTACTGCCGTTGCACACAGCATTATGGGGGATTGGAATCCTTTGGAAATGGATTTTGATGCGTTAATCAAAGGGGAATATACGAATACTAATTTGTCTAAACCCTACCCTTTCTGTCTTGCTTATTCTATGGAAAAAAGTCTGGATGACTTAGGACCTGTCAAGGATTGGCAGATCGAATACAAATGGGATGGCATCCGTGGACAACTGATCAAAAGAAAAGATGAAATTTTTATCTGGTCTCGTGGTGAAGAACTGGTCACTCAACAATTTCCCGAAATCGAGGAGGAACTTTCCACCTGGAAAGGAAATTTTGTGTTAGATGGTGAAATTCTGGCATACAAAGGCAATATCGTTCTCAATTTTAATGAACTCCAAAAAAGATTAAACAGAAAATCTTTAACAAAAAAAATGTTAGAAGAAATTCCCATAGTTGTTTTTGCTTATGATCTTTTGGAATTTGACGGGGAAGATTACCGTCATAAACCACTTACGGAGAGAAGAAAAAAATTAGAAGAACTTTTACAAAACAATCCCTCCGAAAAAATTATTCTTTCCCCTATCATCTCTTATGAAGACTGGAATCAGCTTCCTGAAATCAGGGAAAAGTCCCGTGAAATCAATAGCGAAGGCTTAATGCTGAAAAACCATAGTTCGCCCTATCATACCGGTAGAAAAAAAGGCGACTGGTGGAAATGGAAAATAGATCCTTTGACCATTGACGCGGTTCTTATCTATGCTCAAAAAGGCAGCGGAAGACGAAGCGCTTATTATACAGATTATACTTTTGCCGTGAAAAAAGAAGGAAAGCTGGTAACCATTGCCAAAGCTTACTCGGGCTTAACGGACAAAGAAATTCAGGAAGTCAGCAAATTTATTTCTAACAATGTCCTGGAAAAATTTGGTCCGGTACGAACTGTAAAACCAGAATTAGTTTTTGAACTCGCTTTTGAAGGTATAGGCTACAGCAGTCGTCATAAATCCGGAGTTGCCCTTCGATTTCCAAGGATTTTACGATGGAGAAAAGATAAAAAGGCAGATGAAATAGATGATATTGAAGACATCAAAAAACTCATTCCGTGACATTAAAATTTGAGCAATCCGAAGGTTTCCGGCTCATTCAAAAATGGCTGAATGATAAAGGAATGTCGCCTTTTTCTTTTCAGAAAGAGACATGGCAACGCTTTTCCAACGGCTATTCAGGAATGGTGGTTGCTCCGACAGGTTTTGGAAAAACGTACTCAGTTTTTATTGCCGTCCTTATCGATTTTTTTAATCATCCTGAACACTATAAGACAGGATTAAAGCTCCTTTGGATTACTCCCCTTCGTTCCTTGGCAAAAGATCTGGCAAGAGCAATGCAAGAGGCTATTAATGAAATTGGCTTAGACTGGATCGTGGAAGTAAGAAACGGTGATACTGATGCCAAACAAAAGCAAAGACAAAGCAAGGAAATGCCCGATATTTTGCTTGTAACTCCCGAAAGCCTGCATCTTCTGATGGCTCAAAAAGACAATCAGCGCTTTTTTAAAAATGCAAAATGCATCGCGGTTGACGAATGGCATGAATTGTTGAGCACCAAACGAGGCGTGATGGTAGAACTGGCATTGGCTGTTTTAAAACATAGAAATCCCAGGATCAGAATTTGGGGCATTACTGCAACCATCGGAAATCTTGAAGAAGCTTTAGATGTTCTGATTCCTGATTCTAAAAAGAGAACAAAAGTATTAGCTAAAGAAAAGAAGAAAATTGATATTTTATCCGTATATCCTCCTGAAGTTGAGATTTTACCATGGGCAGGACATTTGGGAGGCAAACTGGTACAGGAAGTAGTTCCTGTTATTCTTAAATCAAAATCCACACTTGTTTTTACCAATACACGGAGTCAGGCAGAGATGTGGTATCAGTTATTGTTAGAAGCATACCCGGATTTTGCGGGGCAGATTGCACTTCATCATAGTTCTATTGAGGCTCCTTTACGACAGTGGGTAGAAGAAAACCTTAATTCAGGTGCATTAAAAGCAGTTGTTTCTACCTCATCTTTGGATCTGGGGGTGGATTTTAAACCTGTAGATACCGTAATTCAAATTGGTTCCAGCAAAGGAGTTGCCCGTTTTATGCAGCGTGCAGGACGAAGCGGACATTCACCGTTTGAAACCTCTACCATTTATTTCGTACCTACCCATTCCTTAGAACTCATTGAAGTTTCGGCATTGAAAGAAGCAGTAAAAAATAAAATAATCGAAAAACGTGAACCTTTCATTCTAGCTTATGATGTCTTGGTACAGTTTCTTGTTACACTGGCTTTAGGAGGTGGATTTTATGCTGATGAACTATTTCCTGTCATTAAAAACACCTATGCTTTTTCCGAACTTACACAAGAAGAATGGCAATGGTGTATCTATTTCATTACACAAGGTGGAAAAACGGGAAAAAACTATGAAGAATTTCATAAAGTTGTTGAGGAGGATGATGGAAAACTGGTTGTTGAAAAAAGAAAAATTGCCATGCTTCACCGCATGAATATTGGCGTTATCGTCAGTGATTCGATGCTGAGGGTAAAATTTTTGTCGGGTGGTTATATTGGAATGATTGAAGAATATTTTATTTCAAAGCTTCATAAAGGCGATAAATTTGTTCTGGCAGGTCGGATTTTAGAGTATGTAATGCTGAAAGAAATGACGGTATATGTAAGACTATCCAGTGGTAAAGCCATTACACCAAGCTGGTTAGGCGGAAGATTACCGCTTTCTTCCAATCTTAGTTTCTTTTTAAGAAAAAAGTTAGCTGAATCTTTAACTCCTCATTCTAAAGAAAAGGAGTTGAAATTTCTACACCCTTTATTGGTGAATCAAAATGAAAATTCACATATTCCGAAGGAGGACGAGTTTTTGGTGGAACAGATCAAAACCCGGCAAGGCAATCATTTATTCTTTTACCCTTTTGAAGGTCGTTTGGTACATGAAGTAATGGCTGCTCTGATAGCATATAGAATTTCAAAATTATATCCTATCAGTTTTTCAATGGCGATGAATGATTATGGTTTTGAGCTATTTTCGGATAAAGAAATTAAATTGTCTAAAGATGAACTTCATCTTATTCTCTCCAAGGAAAATCTGATGCAAGATGTGATCAGCAGCGTTAATTCAACGGAGATGGCAAGAAGAAAATTTCGCGATATTGCCGTAATTTCCGGAATGGTCATTCAAACAATGCCGGGAAGACAGGTAAACAACAAATCATTGCAATCTTCTTCAGGCATAATCTTTTCTGTTTTAGAAGACTATGATCCCGAAAATTTATTGCTTCGCCAGGCTTATACTGAAGTCTTTAATCAGCAATTGGAAGAAGTAAGACTGACCGCTGCTTTTGAGAGGATTCATCAGAGTAAAATCATTTATATTCATTCCGACCGCTTTACGCCTCTGAGCTTTCCTATAAAAGTGGATAGCCTGCGACAATCCTTATCCAGTGAAGATTTAGCTTCAAGAATTCATAAGATGCAGGAAGCCAATTTGAAAAAGAAAAACAGAAGAAAATGAAGATTATAGAAAAGTTTATTTCTATTAAAGAAGAAAATCTTATTTTGACCAATCAACGGGCTTTGTTTTGGAAAGAAGCTTCTGCGTTGATTTTGTCTGATCTGCATCTGGGAAAAACAGCCCATTTCAGAAAAAATGGCATTCCTTTACCTTCAGATATTATATTGGAAGATTTAAAAAGACTATCAAATTTAATTGATCATTTCAATCCGGAAAAAATAATTATAGTAGGTGATTTTCTTCACGCCGGAAAAAATTCGGAATTTGAAATCTACAAAAACTGGAAACTTCAGTTTCCGGCTTTAAAAATCATTTTAGTAAAAGGAAACCATGACCGGATTTCAGAAAAACAATTATTTGAACTGGGAATTTCAGACATCTATTCTGTTTATCAGGAAAATGAATTGATCTTCAGTCATGAAGATTTAAAAAATGAAAGTCAGTTTGTCATTTCCGGACATCTTCATCCCGGAGTTGTTTTACAGTCATCAACCAGAAAGTTAAAATTCCCCTGTTATGTTGTGACAGAAAATCAATTGATTTTACCGGCTTTCAGCACATTCACCGGACTAGATACGAATAATTATTTTCCTGAAGCACAAAAGTATATTTTCACCCAGGATTCTATTCATTTAATTCAATGATTTTGGTTTCATTTTTATTCTAGGTTTTCTAATTTCTTTATGGTTTTTAAAAGATCAATCCCTTTTCCCAGCACAGGTTTGAACAGATCCCCTTTTTCCTGCAATCGTTCCGGCATATTGTGTATGGTAAAGTCTGTAGGAAGAAGTCCTTTTTTCACTTCTTTCCAGTCTAATGGCGCAGAGACCGGTGCTCCCGGTTTAGGACGTAAGCTGTACACGCTTGCTAAAGTCTGCGCTCTTCTGTTCTGCAGGTAATCCAGGTAAATCTTATTTTTATCTCTTTTTTGAAGACTTCTTTCCAGTGTTGTAAGTTCAGGGAGCTCCTGCTGAACAAGCTGCATCAGTACATGACCAAAATCCTTTACCTGATCATAAGTATATTTTCCGCCCATAGGAATATAAATATGTATGCCGGAACTTCCGGAAGTTTTCGGATAACCAACAATACCTGCTTTATCCAAAACTTCTTTTACCGCTAATGCCGTTTCAATGACATCTTCAAATGTATTTTTTTCGGAAGGATCAAGATCCAGGACCAAATAGTCCGGATAATCCACTTTCGGTATATGGCTTGTCCAGATATTGAGTTCGATACAGCCTAAATTATTCAGATAGGCTAAAGTTTCCTTGTCATTACAAATAATATAATTGATGTATTTGTCATTACTCTCGGAGAATATTTTCTGTAATGTTACCCAATCCGGAGTATGCTCATCCGCATCTTTCTGGTAAAAACTAAGCCCTTCAATTCCATTCGGAAAACGGTTAAGCGACTGCGGACGGTTTTTCAGATGAGGTAGAATAAATTTGGCGATTTTCTGATAATAATCAATCACATCTCCTTTAGTAATATCATCTTCAGGAAAATAGAGCTTATTTTGATTGGTAAGGGTCACCTGTTGTTTTCCTATTTTTTTTACGCGGTCCGCTGCAGGTTGTTTTTTTGTGGAGGTTTTGGGTTTCATTTCCGGGTTTTTTTCAGGTAAGTCAGTATCAAATTTTACATCAATAGGATCTATATCTTCTCTTAATCTTAAAAAGACAGGATGTCGGTAAATATGATCTTTGGTAAGCTCCGTAAATTTTATTTCAGCAATCAATTCAGGCTTTAGCCATGTTGCTTTTGTATTGGTTTTGGGAGTGACTTCAAATGCAGATTCTTTCGTGATAAAGGGTTCCATTTTCTGGTAGATCTCTTTAAGGCTTTTATCTGTAAAACCTGTTCCGGTATGTCCGCAAAAAACAAGTTCATTATTCAGATATTTCCCCAGAATAAGTGATCCAAACTGTTTTCTTGATCCTTTAGGTTCTGTAAAACCGCAGATTACGGCTTCATCGCTCTTATGAATTTTTATTTTCAGCCATTCTGAGCTTCTGGTATTTTCTTTATACTCACTGTCTGCTTTTTTAGCAATAATTCCTTCCAGTCCCATATTTTCAGCGGCCTGAAAAAAGTCTTTTCCCTTTTCAAGAATATGGTCATGATATCTGATAATTTCATTTTCTACCAATGCTTCCTTCAGCAGTTCTTTTCGTTGCAGATAAGAAAGATTTTCTGTAGAATGGCCATTCAGCCATAACAAATCAAAAATCTGGTAAATAAGAACCAAATCCGTATTTTTCTCAGCGATTCTTTGCAACCACTGAAAGTTAGGTTTTCCTTTGTCATCATAAGCAACAATTTCACCGTCTACGATCATATCATGCTTCTGAATTGTAAGAGCATCAGCAATTTTTTTAAATGATTTCGAAAAATCCATTCCATTCCTTGAATACAGCCGGATTTCATCATTCCTGATATCTCCAATCGCTCTGTAGCCGTCCCATTTTATTTCGAAAGCCCAGTCTTTGTCGTCAAAAGGTTTTTCGATTGTTTTGCAGAGCATTGGTCTGATAAAATCAGACAATTTCCTGTCCAGAGAAAGTGCTTTTGTATAATTTTTATAGTGCTTCAGGCTTTCGGTGGTATCATTTTTTTTTTACTGCTCTTTTCCTGAAGATAAGCGGTAACTTTAGAATTCTTAGAAGTATGTTCTTCAGCGTCATAGTCTTCATCGACAGCATAACGGTCTTTATGCTTGATGAGCAACCATGCGTTTTCTTCTGTACTGTTTTTGATTTTTACCAAGGCAAATTCACCTTTCAGTTTTTTACCATGTAAGATAAATTTCAGAGATTGCTTGTGCAGTTCTGCACGCATAACCAAATCATCAGTCTTGCCTTTTATTTTTTCTATGGGTTCATAGGTTCCTTCGTCCCAGATTTCAACTTCTCCGGCTCCATAATTTCCTTTGGGAATGCTTCCTTCAAATGTCCGGTATTCATACGGATGATCTTCCACCATCATGGCTAATCTTTTATCAGCAGGATTAAGGGATGGACCTTTCGGAACGGCCCAGCTTTTAAGAACTCCATCCATTTCCAATCTGAAATCATAATGTAAACGCGATGCCGCATGCCGCTGGATTACAAATTTTAATTTGGCCTTACTTTCCTTTTCTTTGCCTTCCGGTTCGGAAGTTGCCTTAAAATCTCTCTTTTTATGATATTCTTCTAATGGCATGTTAAAAAATTTAAAGTTTAAACAAAAAAATTTATCCTGCTTTTCTCTTTCCTGACTCAAGACTGGCTTTTAGCATGGCCATAAGGTCCGTAGCTTTTCCTGCCGGTTCTTTTATTTCTTTAGTTTTTACCCGTTTGCCTTTTGCTTTCTGTCGTATAATTTTCAAAAGGTCTTCATTGTAAGTATCTCTATATCTTGTAGGATCGAAAGGCTCAGCGAGCGATTTGATCAGTGCTTCAGCCATTTTCAGTTCTTCTGTTTTCGGTGCTTTTCCTGATGGGATTTTCAAATCTTCATAATTTCTCATTTCTTCAGGAAACCTCATCCTGTTCACCATAAGAATCTCATCCTGATAAGGGCGAATCATACACAGAATTTCTCTTTCTCTCAAAATAAAGGAGCCTATTCCTGCCATTCTGGTTTTTGTTAAAGCTTTAAGTAAAAGTTTGTAAGCCGCTTCGCCGTTTTTTTGGGGCTCCAGGAAATAGGGAGTTTCAAAAAGAGCAGGATCCACTTCTTCTTCTTTTACAAATTGTAAAATGCTGAGAATTTTTGATTTTTCAGGACTTACTGCTTCAAAGTCCTCCTCTTCCAACACGATATATTTATCTTCTATTTTGTAGCCTTTTACAATATTTTCCCAGGCGACTTCTTTGTTGGTGTTTTCATTGACTCTTTTGTATTTGATATTACTGAGATCTTTTTTATCCAGCATATCCAGATCCAACGTACTCGATTCACTGGCCGAGTACAGCTTGATCGGTATATTTACCAATCCAAAACCTATTGCTCCATTCCAGATCGCTCTCATATTTTCTATTTTTTTGTATGGTAGAGTACAAAACCCTTTCCAAATTGATTAAATTAGTATAAATGCTTTATTTTAAAAGAATAAGAACCGATTTGTTAGCTAACTTTAATTCTTTCATTTCCATTTATTTTCAATTGTAATCTTGATTGTACATCCCTAGCTTTACTGACTTCTGTTTTAAAGCACCCCAAAATAAATTCAGTGTAATATAATTGGGCATTCAGGGCTTGGGTTTTGGGGTGCAGTTCCAGTTTTCCGGTATGGATGATTTCTCCTTTGTAAGAAAATGAAAAGAAAGCGAATATTTTGTAGGATGAATTTCTGATAGGCGTACAATAGCCTGTTGTGGCAATCGACCAATCGGTTTCGTAGAGTTTTGCAACATTCAGGGCCATTGTTTCTGCAATATTTTCCGAAACACAGTCGCATTTCTCCGCTTCTTCCTGATCCACGTTCAGTAAGTTTACCTTCATGGGTAAAGTATAGGCTGTCATTCCTCCTTTATAAATTAATGATGCATTAGGTATCTGAGAAAGAGCCAGCTGTAAACATCCCGAGGTTACACTTTCGGCAACCGAAATTGTTTCATCTGCAGTCATTAGTGACTGACCAATATATTCCAGAAGTTTTTTATGAAATTCCATCGCGTTCTTTTTTTAAGTAATTGATTTGGATTCTATTTCTATTCGTTTATCATCTATAGTCAGAAAAAAAGTCATATAGAATACAACCTATATGACTTTACTATATTTAAGTGGTGTGTATTATATTAATGCTTTAAAATAGTAATCTAATATACGGCTTAATAATTCACTTATTTATGACTTGAGTCATATCGGATTTATCAATATAAAATTTTCCTGTTGTGAATTTTAATGACTCCTTCTTGCTCCATTTTCTTTAATGCTCTTATGACCGTTTCTACACGAAGTCCCACTAAATTGGCAATCTGCTGTCTGGTAAGCTCCACAGAAAAGCAATGGTCACAATCATCATGATGAAAACTTCTAAGATAATTCAATAATCCTTTCAATCTTACTGCAGGGTTCGAGGACGCCATATTCTGGATCATTACCATTTTATAATATAACCGTTGCGATAAGCAATGATTCATTTCAATTGAAATATCCGGATTTTTCTCCAGCATTTCCAAAAAGTTATTTTTAGGAAGTCTTATAAGCTCGGTTGGAGATAAGCAGGTTGCATTCATCGGATATTGTTTGTCTAAAAAAATCAGAGAATCTCCAAAACTTTGATTCTTTCCTAAAATATTATGAATAAATTCCTTACCCTCTTCGTTATAATTGTTCAGCTTTATTTTTCCTTCCACGACCTGGAAATAATACAGAACCTGATCTCCTTCCCTAAAGACCACTTCACCTTTTTTAAAAAATTTTGTCTCTGCACCAAATGAATACAAAAGTGATTCTTCGATATTCATACAGCTTTTTATCTTCATTACTTCCAGTTATTAATTTTAATTTAGATTAATACATGATTTTACGATCTTCTATTTTAAGGATTTGGCTTTTTTCCATCCCTTTTATGGTCCGTATTGTGGTTTCAACACAGAGTCCGGTAAGTCCTGCCATTTGTTGCCTGGTCAATGGAACCTTAAATGAATACTGCTTCTGATCCTTTGCAAAACTTTTCAGATAATCCATAAGCGCAATAAGCTTTAGTATAGGATTTTGTGAAGAAAGATTTTGAGTCATGATCAGCTTAAAATACAATCTTTGAGAAAGACATTTGTTCATTTCGTAAGAAATTTCCGCATCTTCTTTCAATAAACTGATGAATGCTTTTCGAGGGAGCTTAATGACTTCACATTCAGTGATCGCCACCGCATTCATTGGGTAAGACTTTTCCATAAACAATAAAGATTCTCCTATACTCTGACCATCTTCTATCATGATCTGTATAGTCTCTTTTCCTTCTTCATTGTAATTATTAAGTTTTACTTCTCCTTTTACAATCTGGTAATAAAACGCAGGCCAGTCACCTTCTAGAAAGATTGTCTCTCCGACCGCATATGTTTTAGTACTTGCTCCCATTGAATACAACAGATTTTCTTCAATAACCATAACAATTTTTTTAATGATTTTAATGTTTTAAAATAATGCAGGGAACTTTTGAGTAATGAGTACAAATATTAAACCTTCATGCTGTTAATTAAAGTTAAAACCCTAATTATCAAAATCATAAATCATAATTGCAATTACTCATTATCAATAACCCTTATCAAAAAAACCAAATCACCAAATACTTATAACTCAATCTAATTCAACATTAAATAAAGTTATCAGAGGCTATAAAAATAAAGGCTAAGAATTACATAAAAGTTAAAATATTCAGAAAAATTATCTGACTTATTATCACTTTTATGAATCATTGAATCTTTTTGGTAAACTTCAGATACAGAAGTAAATCTATTCCAAATTATCAAGTGTCTTGTAGTCTGACATCTGTATAAATAACTGCATTCGAACAGATGCGCTCTATATTGTATTTTTATTATTCAGCAATAATTAAACGTATCCCTGAGAATAATATAATGATTTCATAATATTAAATTTTGCGGTGTGATTTTCAAATTTAATACAATTTTCTTTAATTATCTTATGATCTTAATCATAAAAATCGACTAAAAAATACAAAACATAATATTTAACTTATCTTTAAAGGCTAATAAAATATCTTACCGAGTTCTATTTTTACCATTTTTTGTTTTTCCATTTTTTTCACCACTCTTATAACCGTCTCAATCCTTAGTCCTGTAAGTGAAGCCAGTTGTTGTCTGGTAAACGGAATCTGAAAGGAAAAAGGCTCTTCATACTGATGATATGCCTTTAAACAATCCATTACCTGTCTTACTCTGTATAAAGGATTACTTACCGAAAGATTATTCAGCATAATATGTCTGTAGTACATTCTCTCGGCCGTATGCATATATAAAGTCCATAAGGATTTTGGACACTTCTTTAAAAATTCAAGAAATTTAAGTTTAGGAACCCTTAATATTCCTGAATCTTCAATGGCAATAGCATTGATAGGATATGGAAGCTCCGAAAATAAAAATGTCTCTCCAAAGCAATGCCCTTTAAAAGGTACACTGTGAATAAATTCTCTTCCATCTTCATGGTAATTATTCAGTTTTACACTACCGTGTTTTATTTGAAAAAAATAATTAGGCTGTCCACCTTCCGTGAATATTACCTCATTTGCTTTATAAGTTTGCATTTCTGCTCCTAATGAAAGCAAAATTTCTTCATTAAATATCATTTTTGAAGGCTAAAAAGTTTTATTATTAATTATAAAACAAAAACATTAGAATTACATTGATGTGCCATGCAATCGTTGATTAATTCAACAATAACGTTTTATCGAGTTTCAAAAATAGATAAAGACATTTTCAAAATTTATGATTACAATCATAAGTTTTTCCCGAACTGTTATAAACAATTTATCCATTTACAATTTCCCCGCCATTGGGGTGCAAAACCTGACCACTGATAAACCGTGAATCCTCACAAGCCAGGAATAGAAAACAAGGTGCAATTTCATTGGGCATTCCCGCACGTTTCATAGGTGAATCGCTCCCGAATTCGGAATTTTTTTTGGGATCAAATGAGGAAGCAATTAACGGAGTCCACACCGGACCCGGTGCTACAGCATTCACTCTGATTCCTTTATCCACAAGATTGGCGGATAAGCTCCGGGTAAAAGATATTATCGCTCCTTTCGTTGCAGAATAATCAATTAGTTTAGGGCTTCCTCTGTAAGCAGTCACTGAAGAAGTGTTGATAATACTCGCGCCTTTCTTAAGATACGGCATTGCATATTTTGTAATCCAGAAATAGGAGAAAAAATTATTCTGAAAAGTCGTCAGCAGTTGCTCTGTTGTAATTTTCTCAATAGATTCTGCTTCCCAGTGAAGTCCTGCATTATTCACAATGATATCTATCTTCTTATGGATTTTTATAACCGTCTCAATTACTTTTTTACAGTGGTTTTCTTTTCCCAGATCACCTTTTATCAGAGTACATTTCCCGGAAAAAGCTTCAACTTCCTTTTGAGTCTGCTTTGCATCTTCTGTTTCACTCAGATAGGCAATAATAATATCTGCCCCTTCTTTTGCAAATAACAAAGCCACAGCTTTCCCTATTCCACTATCTCCTCCTGTAATGAGTGCCACTTTGCCTTTTAATTTTCCTTCTTTCGGGTATTCTAACGGCATTGTCTCTGGAACGGGGATCATGTTTGTTTCTGACCCCGGCCGATTTTGTTTCTGCAGGGGTCTAATCTTTTTTTTGGTTTCCTTTTCCATGTTGTTTGTTTCTACAACGACTACAAATAACATGCTATTCTCAAAATAAAGAATTGAAAAAAAAATCAATAACTTACTACTTACTAATGGGTTACAATATGAAAACCATTCACTGCTATTCTTATTAATTAATCAAAAAAATGTGAAATTTTTCATTTTTTATGATATTCAAAGTAATTTTTATCTATATTTGAATAATTAACACCTAACCACGAACATATGATGTATAAATCTATTTTTTTCCTATTTTTTCTTTATTTAAGCTATTTTCCACTTTCCAAAACTTTTAATTCCTTAAACGTCCAAGGGCACAAATCTTTTGGAATACCTGTTGCTGAAACCGCACCGACACTAAATAGGGAATATATTTTTACTGTTTTTAATAAATCTTTTCATATTAATCATAATAAGAATAACGATTTTAGGGTTGAGTTCATCAGAAATCTACAAGCTGATGATCAGGAAAAACATTCTGTCTGAAATTAATTATTAACCAATATAATATTCAAGTCTATTCAGGAATTTAATTGGTTAATATCTTAAGCAATTCCTAATTACAATATTAATGAACAAATTTTGTTCAGATTTGAAAGATATGCTTATAGTTACACCTTCCTTCTTTAAACCCTATCCTTAAATTTTGGAAGGTGTTTTTTAAACACAGTCGTTTTTCTCAAATTTTTCAAATCATTAATCTTTAAATCTATTAACATTAAATATTATTGCCTATGACAAATTTTTAACATGACCAACACATCGCAGTGTTACAGACTATTATTAATCTGGATAATGATATACATATTACTGTATATGTCTTATCCGATAGATTATACCTTAAAAAGTTTGATTAATAATCTAATCAAATTATTGTTTAATTAATAACGTATACTATGACGAAAATTTACTTATTTTTTTTAGCAGTTTTATTATCAATACAAAGCTTTGCCCAGCAATATCAGGTGGCAGGTACCTGTACAATGACCTTAGGAACCAATACTTATGGGCCTATGAACAGTACAACAACATCTGGTGCTACAAGCAGAGTCGCCGTAATTTATCCCGCTACACAGCTTACAGGCGTAGCCGGTCAGGCTTTGACCGGAATATATTTTAAAAAGATGACTACCGGTAACATGACCGGAACTCCTAATTTCAAAGTTTATCTAAAAGAGACTTCAAGTCTGGATTTCGGAGCAGCAGCCATTGACTGGGCAACAACCATTACAGGAGCTACTTTGGTATATGACTCCAATCCTGTAGCTGCATCTACAGGAGCAGCAGGTTGGAAGCAGTTTATCTTTTCAAATAATTTCACGTATTCAGGGGCACAGAATCTTATGGTTTTGATGGAATATACGAATACGGGAAATACGGTTAATACAACCTGGGAGTATGAATATTCATCACCTTGCGTGGTTACGACAAATAATAATACGACCAAGTATATCAATAATACAACAGGAACACTAGGTACTTCTTTAAGCAGCTCAAATTACAGAAGACCGTTCATCTCATTTTCCCACGTTCCTGCTGCTCCGTGTACAGGTACGGTAACGGGAGGAACAGCAGTGTCTTCAGTCACTAATGCTTGTGCGAATGTACCTTTCAATTTGTCGCTTACCGGTGCTACAATGGGAACAGGAATTACTTACCAATGGCAAAGTTCGCCTGCAGGAGCAAATACTTTTACCAATATAGCGGGAGCAACTTCTATTTCCTATACAGTAGCTAATCAAACGGCAGCTACCGATTACCGATGTATTGTAACCTGTACCAATGGTGGTAGTACTCAAAACTCCAGTGTTGTTGCTGTAGGACAAAACTCAGGTATGGCTTGTCTTAATTATTGTGCAGCCGTAAGTGCAGGAGGAACAGGCACATTCATTAATAAAGTGCAGTTTGGTACTATTAATAATGATTCTTCGGCTTCTCAGCCTACGGCTTCTCCTTATTATACTTATTATCCTGCTGCTACAACCACTGTAGCAATGGGAACTACTCAGAATATAAGTGTAACAATAGGTCCTGCAGGAACTTATACCGGCGCGATAACTTCAGTATGGATTGACTGGAACCAGGATGGAACATTAAGCTCCACCGAACATTTTTATGTAGGACCGGGAAGTGGCTCTGCCGGTATTCCTTCCGGAACAACATTAACAGTACCTGTTACTATTCCGGTAACAGCTGTTGCGGGAATCACCCGTATGCGTATCAGAACCAGAGGAAACGGCAATCCAAATCTTTCTACGGATGCTTGTACCAGTTTCGGATCTGGTGAAACTGAAGATTATAACATTACTGTTGCTCCGGGTATCCCTTGTTCCGGCTCGGTAACAGCGGGCACGGCATCAGCATCTGCTGCAAGTATTTGCGTAGGTGTACCAGTTAGTTTAACTCTTACTGGTGCTACAATCGGATTAGGAGTTACTTACCAATGGCAGAGTTCGCCTGCAGGAGCTAATACCTTTACCAATATAGCGGGAGCAACAGGCATCTCCTATACTGTTGCCAGCCAAACTTCTGCTACTGATTACCGTTGTGTGGTTACTTGTACCAATTCCGGCCAAAGTGCTACATCCAATACTGTTTCAGTAGGGCAAAATCCAGTAACCCAGTGTTATTGTACCCCTACTTACACCTATGGTTGTAGCTCCGGAGATAATCTAAACAGCTTTGTAATTACGGGAGCAGGTACTTCTACGATCAGCGATCTGAATACAGGTTGTAACGGATCAGGTTATTATGATAGAACTGCCGCATTCACTCCTGTGAATCTTATAGCCGGACAATCTTATCCGGTACAAATCAATACCACCTATACTTCTCCATCTTACGAAAAAGCAAGTATCTGGATTGATTTCAACGATAATGGAGTGTTTGATGCTGCTGAAAAATTACTGACGGATCTCTCGTTGGTAACCAGCCCTTCATTTGCTACGGCTAATATTGCTATTCCGATTACTGCTCAGGCTGGTGTTCACAGAATGCGTGTGCGTGTAGTATATAGTACTACCAATGTTAATGCCTGTGCTAATGCTTCTTATGGTGAAACCCATGATTATTTGGTCAATGTACAACCTTGTACTACTCCTACCCCTGTGGTAACAGTGGCTTCAATTACTCATAATTCAGCAAGTGTTAACTGGTCTCAGGATGCAATAGGTGCAAATACTTATGAACTCAGATACAGACCTGTAGGTTCTGGAAGTTGGTTACCTGCTGCAGGGCCAATAGCTGTAGCGGCATTACTACCGGGAGCATTACACTCTCAGCCTCTTACAGGATTAGATCCAGCCACTTTATATGAAGTAGAAGTCGTGGCTCTTTGTGGAACAACTAATATGGGATCTTACTCACATAATGAATTTACCACCAAATGTGACCCGACTCCACCAAACGTGACCATTACGAGTATTACCGCAAATTCAGCAATGATTAACTGGTCGCCATTGGCAGCAAGCGCTACCTATGAAATGAGATGGAGAAAAGTTGGTGATCCATGGCCGACTTCAATGACTCCTTTACCTAATCCACCTGCTAATTCTTATTCACTTTCTCCTTTGGATCCTTATACAGAGTATGAAGTTCAGGTAAGAAGTACATGTGTAGGTTCAATAACACCTAACCCTTGGTCAAGTTTGGTAAGATTTACTACAGAGAGAACCTGCCAGATTCCGCCGCCGGGATTAACCATTCTTGAACTGAAGCCAACAAGTGCTAAAGTACAGTGGGATCCTTATGTAGGACCGGATGCAACAGGTAAATATATTTTAAGATACAGAAAAGTAGGAATTCCTGGATGGACTACTGTTCAGGTATCGAATAATATCTATATTCTTACGGATCTATTAGAGATGACTAAGTATGAAATGGAAGTAGCTAACGTTTGTAGCGGTACACCGGGTAATTTTACTTTACCATACTATTTTACCACTCCAACAGTGATCTATTGCCACATGGGAGCTAATACTTCATCAGGAGAATATATCTCCAAAGTGACAGTGGTTCCTAATGGAAAACCGCAGATGATAAAAGCTTCTGCAGGTTCAACATATACCGATTATACGACCGATCCTCTTGCTCAGATCGAATTGATCCAAGGTTCAGTGAACAACCAGTTAACAATTGATAAAGTAGTAAGCGCAGATGCAGGAGTGGTAGCATGGATCGATTTCAACAGAAACGGAGAATTTGACATCAATGAAAGAATTTTGGTATCTAATCCAAGTACTGCAGCGACAGCAACAACAACATTCAGTGTACCGTCTGATGCTTTTGTAAGCAATGTAGATTACATGTATGTAGTGATGAGAGTAGCCTTAATGAAAGGAGGAATTCCAGTAAACTGTACCAACTTCGACAATGGAGAAGTGGAAGATTACACAGTGAGAATCTCTAAGAAACCGGCTACAAACTTACTGAATCAGAATGATATCTTGATTTATCCTAACCCTGTAAGTACAGTATTGAATGTTAAGAATATCAGCAAACGTGCTAACTATAAGATTTATAGTGCAGCAGGTCAATTGATCTCAAGTGGAATCATCTTAAATAACAAAGTAGATGTCCATGCGTTAATCAACGGAATGTATGTGATCGATATTCAGGATGGCTCAATTTCGGCACAGAAGAAATTCATCAAGGAATAAGAAATCATAACAACGATTACTTTTTAAAGTAGAATCAGCTCTCAGAAATGAGAGCTGATTTTTTTTTTACTTATAAAATCTTTTATCATTAATTAACCTATTTGAATCTCAGGTTTAATGAAATAATATCTGATTTCATTCCAACAGATTTTGTATAATGCCCATATCTGATTTCCAGCATATTCAGCCTTTCCACTCCAAATAAACCATTTTTCGGACTGATTCTGATTCCTGCTCCATAAAAGTGACTGTTAAATTTCGAAAGATCATAATTACTCGTATAAAAGTCATCAAAAGCAGTATGCTGCTGATAAGGCGCAAAATATTTAGCTGCTGTCTGAGAATAATATCTGTAAAATGGACTTACCGAAACAAAAGGCGAAATTTTCACCGGTGTTTCCAGACTGAATGTATTGGACTTCAACCCCCAATCGTCGGTATAATAACGATAATACGCTCTCAGAATAACTTTATCCCCCAGGAAATAATTCGCTCTTACCCCCAAAGGAATTTTAAATCGTTTATCAGGCAAAGCTTCCTGATGAACTGAATTATCCGCAAAGTAAACACGATGGAAAGGCAAACTTAAATATCCTGTCTGCTGAACTCCATCCGCCAAAAATTCAACCTGAAAATTCTGGTTAATGATCTGTGAATAAGATAGGGACAGTGCAAAAGTATTTCTTCCGCTGGTTCCGTAATTTTCGTGTTCCCCTCCTGTGCTTCCATTTGTTCTAAGCTCAATCGGGGCAATCAGTTTTACCTGATCGAGATAAGCCTGAAATTTCGCTGTAAACTCCCCCATTCTATTTTTTGTTTTTTGCGAAAAGCCGATATTGGCGCCATAAGACTGATAATCAAATTCTGTTGAAAACGAAACTCCAGCCATTAAAGTGGTTCCCTTCGTATCATTTTCCCGACTCCAGCTAAGAGCAGGATAAATTCTATTGTCTGCATGGGAAGCGGATGAATTGGCCTTTAAATCTATCATATCAGAAGAAGCAGATGTATAATGATCTATCCCCACGCTGAAATTAAATTTATTTTTTCTGGCTTTTTTATCATATTTTACCATTGTTACATCGATGGTATTAGAAATGTCAGTTAATTTTTCTGTTCCTATTCCGCCCGTAACCGCCGAGTTATTTCCATCCTGCTTATAATAACTGGATACCAAATTAGCTTCATCAAAACTAAGTTTTTTAAGCTGTTCACTATTGGTCGTTTCCTGTGCTTTTGCGTTGAAAATTCCGAAAAGAGCGAAAATGCTTATTATAATTTTTTTCATTTTAATCACACTTAAATTTTACTTTAATTACAACCGCATCCACCTCCTACTTTCCCTGCATTGGCTCCCGAAGAACCTTCTCTGTAAGATTGAAAGCTGAGTTCTGTTTTTTCAATGGTTCTGTTTCCCAACACCATTTCAGCATCATTAAGTTTATTTTTTTCATATTCTTTTACGGTTGTGCAAGAATACATCGAACCAACCAGGAAAATAAAAAAGCCTGTTATTATTATTTTTATAAAATTTTTCATTTGAATTGAATTTGTTTTAGTTATAAAATGAAATCTAAAACTTCATTTTAAATTAATATTTTGAGAGGAATATATATTGTCCTGATCATCGATAATGATGCATTCCAGATAATTGATCTGGTTTACCATATTAAGTGACGCATCAATTCCCATAATGCTTACAGGAGTTGCCATTGCATCAGCAATTTCTGCATTAGGACAAAAGATGGTAACACTTTTCACCCCCGAAACAGGCATTCCTGTTTTTGGATTAATGGTATGAGAATATTTTTTCCCATTGATGACCACGAATTTTTCGTAATTCCCAGATGTTGCTACCGCCATATCAGTAATATTCATGTAAGAAAATGGCTTTCCGGCGTTATCAGGATCAGCAATTCCAACCGTCCAAGGTTTTCCGTCTGCCTGATTTCCCCAGGCTGTTAAATCCCCTGATGCATTTACAATTCCTGATTCTACACCTCTATTCTGAAGAAGTCTTTTTGCCATCTCCGCTGCATAGCCTTTCCCAATTCCCCCAAAACCTATTCTCATTCCTTTTTCTTTCAGGAAAACTGTTTGATTGTGATGGTCAAGAATGATGTTATGATAATTAACCAATTTCAGATGTTTTTTGATCAGTTCAGGATCAGGAAGCTGTTGCATCTGCCGGTCAAAATTCCAGAAGCTTTTGTCGATTCCACCGTAAGAAATATCAAAATATCCGTCTGTAATCTTACTGATTCTCAAGCTTCTTTCAATTAGACCAAAGATTTCCCCATCTACTTTCACAGGCTTTATCCCTGCGTTTTTATTGATAAAATGGGTTTGGCTTTCGTCGTTGAAAGTAGTTAAAAGTCTTTCAATCCTCCGAATTTCGTCAATAGCTGCATCAATATGCTGATTAGCCAAATTTTCATTGTCACTTACAACGGTAATTTCAAAAGCGTTCCCCATTAATTTCTGAGATCTTTTGAACTCTCTCAACATATGATCTTATTTATTTTGGTTTTCTTTAATATCCCGTACTTCTTTAGTGAAAGCTAAAGCATTTTCAGATGGAAGTCCCTCCCAGCTTTTCAAAACCTTTCCCTCCGAATTCAATAAAAGGGTGTAAGGAAAAAGTCCTTTCGGATTATATTGATCAGCAAGCGATGCATTTTCTTTTTTCAATTCCGGAGAAAGCTGATTCTTTTTGTTTCTTGGAAAATCTGCATTGATGTAAACAGCGATATTTTCTGTTTCCAGCTTTTTAAATTCATCGGTTTCAATAATATTTTTATGAAGTTTGATGCATGGAATACACCAATCTGAACCTGAAAAGTTCAGTAAAATAAGTTCTTTATTTTGGGACGCCAGTTTTTTGGCACTTTCCCAACGACTCTGCGCTTGAATGCCAACAGCGAATAGAACCATTAATATGGCTGAAAATAGTGTTTTCATTATTTAATTTTTATAATGATTTTAGAGAATAATGATGTTGTTTGATTGCAGATCAATCAAATTAAATAGATTATATGGACAAAGATTTCGGTGGTTCCCAGACGGACCCTGTAAATCCTTTGTAACAAAAATCTTCATCTTTTGAAGGAATTTTATGAGATTGTAATGGTCTGAAACTTTCAGCTTTTGCTTCAAAATAAAAGCCTGGGTGAATCGTGAATATCAAAGTTAATGGTGCAGAATGAATTACAAACGGCAGTTTCTGATCTTTACCATAATCTCCATCTTTAACAGGATTTTCATAATGGGTTTTCAGAAACGCTGTAAGAGACATTTCCGGATTCAACTTTTTATGTTCCCAATAATGTTCTATCAAAGTCGGAATTTTCAACAGCTGATATACTTCAGTTGTTGAAATTAAATACAGTGACAATAACAGTATGGAAATCAATTTTTTCACAAATCAAAATTATAAAATATTTTATTAAGAATGATTATTTTTTATTTCCTTTCCAAAAGCCTTTTTAGAAGCTTATAGATCTCAAACCACAGCACAGAAACTGCAGCAGTAAGGAATGTTAATCCTAATTCTTTTACTGTAAGAGGCGCTACACTAAAGAATCCTGATACCGGCTTCACATATAGAATAACAAACAATAATACAAGAACCAACGCGGAAATCCCTGCTAATAAATAATTGCGATTTTTAAAACTTTCAAAAATACTGTAATGGAAAGATCGATTTACCAAACTCAGTAAAATATTCGCAAATATTAAAGTACTGAACACCCAAGCTCTTGTTGTAGGCTCATCATTCCCCAGGTGGACAGAATGTTGATATATCCATAGTATTCCTGCTGTGATAACCAATCCCTGAATAATACTTACCATAAGCTCTCCCCAGTTCAGAAATGTATCTGTAAGCACTCTTGGAGGCCTTTGCATTGCATCTTTTTCAATAGGCTCATTTTCATATACAATAGAACAGGTAGGTCCCATTACCAATTCAAGAAAAATAACGTGAACCGGGGTAAATATGTGAGGGAATACCCATCCCAGGAATAAAGGCAAAGAAACTGTAAGGATAATGGGAATATGAATAGAAATAATATACTGAACAGCTTTTTTGATATTGGCATAAATTCTCCTTCCCGCAGCAATTCCTACTACCAGCTTTTCAAGATCATCATTCGTAATGACGAGTGCTGCTGCTGATTTGGCAATTTCGGTTCCTTTATTTCCCATTGCGACTCCTATATGGGCAGCTTTTAATGCAGGTCCGTCGTTCACACCATCTCCCAACATGGCCACTACGTTACCCTGTGCTTTCAGCGCATTCACCACTTCAAGCTTTGCTTCAGGAAACATTCTTGTAAACAGAGTCGTTTTTTCAGAAAGCTTCATTAAATCATCTTCTGAACTTGCGGTGACCTCACTCCCATTAACAGCCGGAGCATTATTGATAATCCCGGCCTGCAATGCAATAGCCTTTGTGGTATCCGCATTATCCCCCGTAATTACCTTTACCTTAATCCCCGCATTATAAATATGCTGAAGCACTTTTTTTATTTCTTTTTTAGGAGGGTCATAAAATGCGGTCAGTCCTAAAAATTCAAAACTAAAATCCTGCTGGTTTTCAGGGAAATTATTTTCTTCAAAATGAGATTTGGCAACTCCAAGAACCCGATATCCCTTTTCACCAAATTCTTTTACAATATTTCTGATTTTATTTTTTTCCTCTTCTGAAAGTTCAGAAACAGTAAGGATTGCTTCAGGAGCGCCTTTTGCCGCAATAATTCTCTCTTTTTGTTCATTTTCAAAAAGATGGGTCATCATAGGAGGTTTTCCTTCCAAAGGATATTCATGAAATAACTGATAATTTTTTCTGTCGTCAGAATCCTGAGTTTGCTCATAAATCTTATGCAAGGTTATTTCCATCGGATCAAACGGAACTGGCTCACTGCTCCACATCGCGTAATCAATAAGTTCATCCAGCTCTTTTGTCTTGAAATTCTCCTGTTCATAAATCGTATCAGACTTATAATCATAAAGATGTTTTAGCTGCATTGAGTTTTCGGTAATTGTTCCCGTTTTATCTGTACATATCACTGTAACACTTCCCAACGTTTCGACAATACTGCTTCGTTTGATAATAATTCCTTCCCGCATCAGCTTCCAGGCTCCCAAAGCCATAAAGGTGGTAAAAGCTACAGGAATTTCCTCAGGAAGTACAGACATTGCCAAAGTCAAACCACTTAATAAGCTGGTCACAAAGTCTTCTGTTTTAATATAGCTGAAAACACATACCGCCATAAAGATCATCAATCCAATAATCGCCATACCTTTTACAAAATTCCGGATCTGAAGCTGTAAAGGAGATATTTCTTCTTTTATTCCCAGTATAGACTGCCCTATTTTTCCTACTTTCGTTTCTTTTCCTATTTGTTCTACCTCAAAAACTGCAAGACCGGAAACAGTAATTGTTCCGCTGTATACTTTATTATCTTCTGATTTGCTGTCTTTAAAAACAGAGAAGCTCTCCCCTGTAAGTGAAGACTGATTAACGGAAAAATCATTGCTATGTACAATTGTACCGTCTGCATTGATCAGATTACCTTCTTCGGTAATACAGAGATCTCCCACAGCAATTTCAAAAGTGGGTATTTTAATAATCTTTGAATTTCTTATGACCGTGCTTAAAGGCTCGTTCAATTTTTCAAGTTCTTCCAGGGCCTTTTTACTTCGGTTATCCTGATAGAAAGAAATAGCCGTAACTCCTATTATCGCGACCAACATAAATAATGCCTCACCATAGTCACCTATGATTACATAGATAAGTGAAACACATATCAATAAAATAAGCATAGGTTCTTTCAGAATATCAATAAGCATATCTGCCCATGTTTCTTTTTTAACTGCTTCCAGCCGGTTATATCCGTATTTTTTTCGGGAAGCTTCCACTTCCGCTTCTGTAAGACCTTTGAGATTTTCAGGGATATTATAATTCATGTGAAATGGATGTAGTATTAAAATTACTGAATGTTTTTGTCATAACAGAATAATATTGATGATCTGATCTCCTTTTTAACCTGAACCACCCATTTTTCTATTTCCGATTTATCCGTAGAAGATAATTTTGCATTATGATGGATTATTGTATACGAGCTAAGCGGCATTTCTCCCTCTTTAACGGTTTCGGCAACTTCATCTAATTTCTTCAATTTTCTTTCTTTAGTATAGGTATTAAATTCATCAAAATTCAAATGCCTCTTCCCTGAATTGACGTGATCTGCCAACCACCATTTTACCGGCTGTATATTACTATACCAGGGATATGCCGTATTATTAGAATGACAATCGTAACAGCTTGTTTTTAATAAGCCCTGTACGTGGGATGACACCTGATAATGTTTTTCAATTGCATTTTCAGAAGGAGTGGCTGATATATTCTTATCAGTATCAAAAAGCTGAATGACAAGCAATAACAAAAAGATAATTGCTATTGATTTTATTATTAAAGACGACTTTTTCATTATTTATTATTTTATTGTTGATTAATTTTAACTGGGATAAAAATAAACCTTTGAATATAAGGTTTGATACATCTGCAATTTACAGATGTATTCAAAGGCCGATACAACTTCCCAATCATTGATTGGAAATACAAATTAAATTGGCTAAATTTTCGGGGGCTCCCAGATAAAATCGAGGATTTCTTTGTGATAGAAAATACTTTTATAAAGTGTTTTTATGACGTCAAAAAAACAGCTTATTTTCTCCGTACAATGAAAGTCTAAAATTGAATTGATAACAAAAACTACCGAAAGCAGATGGTTATGTGATACAAAAGGTAATCTTTTATCCTGATCAGAATCATTATCCTTCACCGGGTCACCATAATGAGCCTTCAGAAAAGCATTAAACGACATTTCAGGATTTAAGTTTTTATGCTTTAGGTAATGCTCTATAAGAAGCGGCATTTTCAAAAACTGGTACAGTTCAGTTGTAGAAACCAAATAGAATGATAACAATAATGGAAATCAGCTTTCTCACACTACCAAAATTATAAAATCTTCCATTAAGAATGATTTTAAATTAACATTGTACACACTACCACAATAAACAAAAAAAACCTCTTCAAAAGAAAGAGGTTCACACAAAAACATGAAAAATCCCGAGATCGGGTGTGTATTTTAAGAAGTTACTAATTACCAAAATACTCGCTTTGTGTATGTACTGTATTTTTTATATTTCTATATTCTTATTTGATGATTATATTACTAAATCGTCTGCAATTTTATAAAAAACGTTTTTCACTTTCAAGTCATCAATAGAATGATTACGGTAATTATTCTATGTTTTATACACAAAATAAGCAGAAGAAATAAAGATTTTTTCTCTAAAATTACATGCTCTATAATCTGTTAATTTTATTCAAATTTTTTCCGAAATCCTTCAATGCTATAGTTGTCTAAATCATTTACTATAAGTAATCTTGCAGCGAAATGATATGTTTTTTAGTAGGGGATACTAAATACACGGTTTAGTCATGGGTAGCTTAATAAAAAAGCTACCCTTCTAAAACTAGAACACTATGATGAATCTATATATATAAATTTCCAGCTGCTATGAGCATGAAGAAATCTTCTTTTCTGATGAATAGCAAAAGAAATATTTGATCAAGTAAAGCAGATAAAATGCCTTGATGAAACATTGAATAAACACTGAGAATTCTAAAACAATTTCTTACCAATGGATCGACAAATACGGAAAAAAGAATTTTTGTTAAGAAGTTATATGTACACCTCCGAAGCTGAAAGAAAAGCATATTATGAAATTCCTTCGAGAAAAAATTTCACTAATATATTAGGTATTCTTATTACGCTGCTTTTGATCAGTATCTCAATCCTGCTTGTTCTGAAAAACCTATTATATATTCAAGATCTTCATTTTTACATCTTATTGTTTTTAAGCATTTCAATAGTGATTTGGAGAATAAGCCTGTTAAAAGTTATTCTCTTGGAAATATCGAAGAATACGTTATTGATAAAATACGTTCATCCGCTCAAAAAAAGCCAATATGAACTGCCTGCTTTAGAAATTCCTTTACATAAATTGAAGTCATTTAAAATAGCAAGGGAATTTTTTGTGTATTATTTGGAAATAAGCCGTGGAAGTGAAAGAGGAAATGGGGTAAAGAATTTTTATTTCCGTTTGGGGCTTCTCTCCGAAAAGCAAATGACAAACATCAGAGAAATCATCAATGCTGTAGATGATGAAATTACAGGAATATAATTTATACCTTAAAAGATATTATACCTTCCGGACTCGTTTTCATAACTATTTATATAAAAAGCCGTATATCGTTCAGATATACGGCTTTATCATTTCATCAAAGCGCATTTGGCACCTTTACAGTATTATGGTTTCCAAAAGCTCCATACCGTACCGTTATATACCGCAAGTTGTTTTTTTACCGTATCATAGACCATCATTCCTGGTGAAGGATTGATTACATTCAGGTGAGGACTGGCTACTTTAGGCAGAATCATTGCTTTATTGGTGTCAGATAGCACCAGAATACCATTAGTGGTATCCGTTGCCCCATTAACCCCGATCACCGTTTTTGCAGTGGATTGCTCTGTTTTGTTTGCTCCCTGTATAGAAAGGTCAGCAGTGCCTATAGTCGCTGATGTAGCATCATCTTCACTAAGGTTCACCCATACTCCGGCATCTTTCAGGTATTTTACTTTATGATCTGTGGTATCATAAATCATACTTCCTTCTGCTGTTATACCGCTTTTATCGGTTATATACGGAAGCACTAAGCCTCTGTTTTCCGTATTGGCAAACTCTAAAGAGACTGATGTATTGGTCACAGCCTGTTTCCCAACAGCCACCTGGGATTTCGCCGTTATTCCGGCCAATACCAGTACAGATGTTATAATATTTGTTGTTTTCATTTTTTAATGTTTTACTCATTAGTAATCCAAACAATAATTGTCATGCTGACGGAGGAAGCATCTCTTCCATTATGAGATTCCGCGATTCCTCGGGATGACAGACTACAGACAATTTGTTTTTTTAAAACCTCATAGGTTTTTGAAACCTATGAGGTTTGGTTTACGGCTATTAACCGTTATCATTCTGCTTTAATCCGGGCAGGTTTGTGTAGATATACAATACCAGCCAAATGTAGCCCCGTTATCCGTAGAGGTATACATCTTCATACATTTGTTGGTGGTATCATATACCATCATTCCTTCTACAAAGTTGGCCGGTGCAATTCCTACAGGATTACCTGCTGAGAACGCTACCCTGTTCGGTACAAAAGCTTTGGTTTTAGATTCCAATGCCAGCCAGCCTCCTTTTCTTACCATTGGCCAGTTATCAGAGTTGGTTCCTGCTCTGTTAAGAGCGGTAATACCCATTTTAGTATCTAACGCAGTCCCTGTTAAGATACCCGGTTTGTAGCAAAGGCCTGAAACTGCTATCCCACATAGATCAAGAGGCGATACATAAGTATATGTATTCAAAGTAGCCCCAGTAGAAGAACCGTCTCCCATAGATCCATTTGTTTTCAATCCAATAAAACCATATTCTGTGGAACCCTCTTTAAAGTTGATGATATGATAACCTCCGTCTTCTACAGCGATTACCTTATCATTTAGGGAAAGTTGGTTTGCAGAGGTCCCGTTACCAGGCATATATCTTGGGACAATACCACTAGTATTACTAACCCCGCCTAATTGCTGACGAAGATTGTATCCCCATCCCCATTGTTTTCCATCAGTAGTCAATACATTTATAGATGGATAATCATTAGTGTGTTCGGCCGGAGAGATCCAGGCGATATTGCCACCCAAAGAATGAGTAACACTATTAGCATCCGTATCGGTAGCTGTTATTTCCACCCAGCTCGTACGATCGGTAGAAGTACCGTCACCCAACTGTTTTTGGCCATTATACCCCATAGCAAAGAGCTTACCGGTAGTAGATAAAAGATAATAAGAACTTTCTCCTTCATTCACTCCCTCAGTCATCCCTATCATTTTTGGGGTTATTCCTGTTGGAACAATAACTTCTGTTGCATAATTAGATACTATAACATTAGTACCATCACCATGAAAAGTACTGGCACCCCAGGTATATAGCTTTCCATCAGAAGTCAAAGCAAATTTAGTATTCCAGATACCACGCACAGCAACTACATTGTCCAGCGTTTGGGTAGCCGATTTCATCACACGGTGCCATCTTGTACTATTAGCCGTACTGACAGGAGCATTATCTCCGTAATAACCTGAATTGTAGTTCCATACTGCACCGCTACAGGTTGTAATAGTTAATGAACCTTGATTAGCAACCATCATTTTTACATTAGTCGGGCTAACTCCCGGTGGCAGACCATCTGCCTTTCCGTTAACCGATTGCTTACCAAACCTTAAGTCCCCCGTGCTTCTTAAATTCAAAGGAAGAATAGCGTGTCCCCAAGTATAAAGCCCATCAGTAGTCAACATAACCAAAGCATCAACACCACTAGTATTACCACCGTTTGTTGTTACTCTTAACGGCGTACCGGTATAGTTGAAACCTGAACCTGAACCTGAAAGTGATGTAGCAGGGTCAATTTTCGTTGGAGTAAGAAGATTTAAAACGACATTAGAGTTTGAAGCAGATACATTAGGTGAAACTCCATATCCCCAAATGTAAAACGAACCATCTTTTTGTTTTGCTATAGTAGCTACTTCAGATGCAACAATGTTATCATACTCTATGGTATTCGGGTCACTAGCAGTCAGGTAGGCGTTGTCATTACAGCCTGTTGTACAAGATGTCTCGTCTACTGTTACATAAGTAATATACTTATTTTGCCCCGCTGCGAAACTATAAGGATGTACCCATTTTCCACTGGTGGCATCGTAGGCTCCACTCACATACACTACATTAGCTGTAAATGCAGCATCATCTGCCACTATCATTTTTACGTGATCACCACTTCCAAAACCTGCCCCGTAAGAACTAAGGTCTACCCCGAAGTTTACTGTACCAACAGCATTGGTAGGCTGTGCCAGCCATTGTCTCTGGATACGTGATGCTCCTGTATAGCCATTTACCGTAATGCTGTTTACTGCAAGATTCGTATTGTTATTATCTCCTAATACCAAATACGTCTTATCATTGGTAAATCCTGTACGTGCCGCATCCTGATTTGGATTGATGAAATCATTGGTTGTTGCCACCGTAAGAATGGTTCCTGCATTAACACTTTTTGAAACTTTCTGTTCCAGAATCTCAATATCATCTCTTCCTACCCCGAAAATATTATTATTGTATGTTGTATTGGTTGTTCCGTTCCATACAATATTTCCGTCAGTATCCAGGTAATGGTCTGTATTTACCTGTCCTAAGGTAATACCATACTTAATGGCAAGATAGGAATCAACTCTTCTCCGTTCTATATCAGACAGGGTACCCGCTCCGTAAACGATAGTTTCTCCTATATGTCCCGTAAATCCTGAATTATCACTTCCATTTGATGAAAAACGTGTGTCTCCAAAAATATGTCCGCCAAACATATTTCCTACAGCATTAAAATTAGTCGCTGTCGCCATAGCAGCACCATTCAAGCCTTTGCTGGTAGCTGTATTTGTATTTCTAAAATACATAATGCTTGGTATAGTTGCACTGAAAGCGGGAGCTACCGCCGGGTATTGTGTCCCCCCACCATAAGGTCTTCTTTCAAGGTTAGTGCTTGCCGGCCAAATACCAAACCCATCCCAGTTTTGATCATTGGTTGTGGTATTGTCCATCCCGGTACTAAATAATCTTGGAAACCCTGATCCAGTTAAGCCTTCTTTAGTGAAAGTAAATACGTCATAATTTAAACTCGTCAATGTACGTACGGTGTTATTTCCTAATGTCTGTGTATTTGCTGTAAAATTAATTCCCGGGTTAAAGTTGAAATAATTGGATGCTCCCAATACATATTTCGGTAAGGTATTTGTTCCTAACTGCGCTACTGTAGTTCCGTTCCAAACATCTGTCCATCCGGTAACGTCTGTTGCAGCACCTGTGTTGGCCACATTTTTATCAGCTCTGTACCAGTAAGATAATCCGTTGGCAACTCCTCCAGGAGCATTTCCGAAACCTGCAAAGGTGAAGAATTGTCCATTCCCCAGCGTAACGTTTGCGGTGTTATATACTACTCCATTTACAGTAACCTCTGTAATCATAGGAGTAAAAGTATCTGTTCCGTCGAAAACAGCATCCGGAGATTGTACCAGATACAGATTCTTCACGCCTTTAGGCCATGCCACCGTTACGGAGCCTACACTTCCTGTATTCTGTACTTTCCAGATCGATTCAAAACGGTAATTCGTTGCTCCATTAGAACCTGCAGTGTAAGCCAACGGCGTTTTTAGCCCTTGGAAAAGACCGTTATCCCCCGTCATCAGGAATTGTCCTTCTGCAAGGCTGTTGGTATTGGCCGCATTGGTATTAGTCAATGAGCTTCCCGCACCTATAATAAGCTTTTGCCCATCATTTATACTTCGGGATTGTTTTTGGTGTAATGCTGAAATATCATCTCTTGCTATTCCGAAAACATTATTATAGTAATCGATGACAGATCCATCCCAAACCACTGCGCCTGTAGAGTTCAAGTAATTTCTGTTCTGTTCCTTGCTGAGAGTTTGACCATATTTCACAGCAAGATAAGATTCTACTTTATTTACTTCTACATCGGTAAGTTTGGTTGGAAATACGATCATTTCATTTTGCTGGAAGGCTACTGATGTTTCTGCTCCTCCTGCCATCAATGCATTTCGGTTAGCTGCTATGTTTACATTTGAAATATTCGTGTTGTACGTCTGATGGAAACCGTTTAAGGTAATATCAACCGCATTGTTTCCGCCAACACCTGCGCCATTTTGCCAGGTACCTCCTCCAATATATGGGCCGTTAATCGTGTAGGTACTAACAGGGTCATATTCTCCAAGTATCGGATAGAATAAAAATTTGTTCCCGGTAAAATTATATAATCCCGGGTCATCCATTGTATTTGTTGCTCCCGACACTCCAAAGCCAAAAAAGGCTGTGGTACCTGTTGTACTCCCTGCAGAAAATAATGTTCCTGTACTTCTATCTATGATATTTCCCAGTGTATTTCCGTCATACTGCAACCATTTATTAGCTGTTGTATAATTTACAGTAGGGTTGAAGTTTACTAATGTTGTAGCATTTGAAAACTCAGGTCTTAGGGTTACTGTAGCCTGAGATAATGGGAATGGTTTACCATTGAACTCATTCCACTGTTGTACTGTTGAAGCATCTGTTGCATTGGTAGTACCAGCATCCGAAAACAAAGTATTGGCTGCATCAGCTCTATACCAAGCTGCTGAAAATACTCCTCCCGGAGCATACATATACCCTGCAAAAGTAAAATACTGCCCGTTTGATAATGTTACATTAGCTGTATTGTATACCACTCCGTTTACAGTAACTTCCGTAACCATTGGAGTAAAGGTATCTGTTCCGTCAAAAGCCGCATCCGGAGATTGTACCAGGTACAGATTTTTCACGCCTTTAGGCCATGCCACAGTTACGGTTCCTACATTTCCTGTATTCTGTGCTTTCCAGATCGATTCAAAACGGTAGTTAGTTGTCCCATTAGAACCTGCCGCGTAAGCCAATGGTATTGTTAAGCTTTGCTTTAAACCATTATCTCCTGCCATCAGGTATTGCAGGTCATTGGCCAATCCTGCACTGTTAGCAGCATTGCTATCAGCAAATCCAGTTGTAGAGATCACAAGTTTTTGTGCATCATTCACACTTCCTGATTGCTTTTGATGCAACGCTGTAATATTATCTCTTGCAATACCAAAGATATTATTATTATAACCGGTATTATTAGTTATGTCCCAAACTACGTTGCTGGCTGTAGAAAGATAATTTTCGTTTAAGGTAGTACCGTTCTTTACAGCAAGGTAAGAATTAACCCTCGATTGCTCATTAGTTGTAAGTGCTCTTTTGAACCATAAAACTTCCATAATGTCACCAGGAAAAGCACCTGGAGAATCCCAACCAGCATACCCTATTTTTAGGTGTTTTCCAAGTACATTAAAAGTATTTGTTGTAGTACCCAAATTAAAGGTTTCATAGATTCCGTCTAACCCAAGTCGTCTTTCTCCTGCTCCTGAGTTAAGTGCCTGATCCTGAATTGCAGAAAATACTGAAGTTTTATTTACCGTAAACGCATTAGCAGCACTCATCGTATTACTGTTTGCCTGGGGTCCACCATTTCCAAAATACTTGTATATGTGAGGGTTTCCTGAATTAATAGAAATCCCTGGTTCAGAGGCATTCGCATCGTCATCAATTCCTGTAATACGACCTGTTCCATTCGCAGATGTCGGTCTAACTGCCGAGAATACAGAAACCGAGCTTCTCATTGACGGATCCAAATAGTTATTAGTTGAATTTAGGTCACTATTTGTATTATAAAAGTATTTTGAAGCAGAATATCCGGTCGTATAGGGATGGAAGTTATGCGCTCTATCAGCAGGAGAAAGGGTAATCCCTCCTACATTGGGGATATCATCTGCATTCACAGACTGGTCTTTCCATGCTGTAGCAATAGTTCCCGCATCATCTGATTTCACCCAGAAATCTGCTCCAGCTACACCACCTGCGGCGGCAGTCATGACATTCACTGTCAAATCACTTGTACTGTTACAAGTACCTGTAGTCACGGTCCATCTGAAGGTATAGGTTCCCGGAGTATTAAAGCCCGTAACATTGGTATTGTAGGCCGATGGCGTTGCAATTACCGGATCGGTAGCACCTGCAGGTTTGGTCAGCAGTGTCCATGTCCCCGTAGCAACTCCCGGATTGTTTCCATTAAAAGTAGTCTGGGTTGTTCCCACCAAAGTTTGTGCAGATCCGGCATTGGCTCCCACTTGTGCTGATACAAATACGGAGAATGTATCTTCTAACGAAGTTCCTGAACATGCATATTCATCGGTCAAAATTTTTCCGGAACCATTACCTATGGCCTTTATTTTGAAGACATATTCTCCCTCTTTGTTTAGGTTACTTATCACAGTAGATGTGCTGGTAAGTGTTCTGAAAGAGGTAGCCTCAAAAGTTGGTGCAGCAGCCCCTGCTGGCGTAGACACTACAGTGAAATCATAACGCCCTCCATACCCCTGAAGATAACTTGGGTTAGACGTTGGAGCTATATAAGCTGCTGGTAATGGTACAGTTGCTGATACTACACCTGAACCCGGATAGCATACTGTAATATTGTCTACATTTACTGCAGGACGGGCATTATCTGAAATATGAACATAAAAAAGATGCTGTCTTGTACAGCCTCCGGCCGCAGAAAGAGTAATACTAAATCTATAGGTTCCTACTCTCCATCCTCCCGACGGTGGTGTAAGGGTTACACTTCTATTTGCAGTACCCGCTCCACCTTGTACAATTGATGGTGCACCTCCTGCAGGTATTGTTCCGGAAGACGCTACAACATCTGTAAGTGTAGGTGGATCTGCAGAGTTGAGTTTATAGTAAAAAGTAATAGGACTCGTAGATCCTGCCATGTTACAAAATACCACACCTCCCGAACTACCGGCACTGTAGAGTTCTGTCTGGTTAGGATATGCAGGGTCTACGAAAGTTATGGCATTAGGCTGATAACCGTTAAAGTTATAAGTAAGTCTTTTTGTAAAACTGCCTATGGAGTTTGAAATGGTAAGATCAAATACATAAGATCCCGTAGCTGTAATTCCCGAGAAATAAAGTCTACCGTTCTCCATACGGGAATATTGAATATTTCCTCCAGCTGGCTGACTTACCACAGCCATGGTAACTGTTGTTCCAAAAGAAGTATTTCCCGACGAGTTAGTAGTTGATGTTGAAAATTTGGGTGAAGTTGAGCTGGCATCATAATAAAACGAAGCGCCCGTAGTACCTGGTGCTATACACTGATTATAAGTAGTCGGAAATACCATATCCGGATTGGGAGTGAATCTGACGATCGCATCATCCTCATACCAACATGAAGAGTTATTAATCGAAGTGATTCTTAAAACAGCACGGTACGCAGGGTCGATGGTATGATCAGACTTATTGGTAAGCGTTAATGTTGGAGTTGCTGTTGTTGTGTTGCTCATGATAGCATTGTTTGTATTAACATTACCGTTGAATTCATAACTGAAAATGTTATAATACGTCCATGAAGCGGTGTATCCTGCCGGAATGGTAGCATTAAGTGTAGCTACCCCCGTAGTTGCGGGTATTCCGGTAATATCCGGCCCTGCGGTAAAGGTAGATACATCTCCCGGCGCCGTAATGGTCACCTGTGAAGTTACCGTACCGGAAGGACTACAGTTCTGCGCCACCTGAAATACATAATTTCCGGGGAATGTCATTCCTGTTACATTGGGCGTAAGGGAGTTTACATTACTGAACACCGGATCGGGTGCCCCCGAAGGCTTGGAGACGAGTGTCCAGACCGGTGTTCCGCTCGTACTGCCCGACGAGGTTCCCTGTAAGGTGTAGGAAGTACCACATATTGTGGCATTTCCCCCTGCATTTACGCTACATTGTGCGTAAATAATCATATTCCCCAAAAAGAGCAATACGATTAAAAAGAGGTTTTGTTTCTTCATACTTTTGATTATTAATTTTAATGTTGTTTTTTCTATAGACAGATCCCTCGATTCCTCGGGATGACACGACTGTCATATTGAGCTTGCCGAAATATCTTTTCCTTTCATCAACAGATCCTTCGGCTGTTCCGCTGTGCTGCACGCTCAGGATGACAGGGGGTTGTTTATTACCGCTTTGTCATGCTGACGAAGGAAGCATCTTTTCATCATGAGATCCCTCGATTCCTCGGGATGACAGAATATCTCTTAAAGAGAATTCTTTTACCGGGATCACGCTTGTCATATTGAGCTTGCCGAAATATCTTTTTCTTCATCAACAGATTCTTCGGCTGTGTCGCTGCGCTGCACGCTTAGAGATGACAGGGTTTGCTATTGACCGTCTTGTCATGCTGACGAAGGAAGCATCTTTTCGTTATGAGATCCCTCGGTTCCTCGGGATGACAGAGTGTCCTTTGAAAGAGTTCCTTACCTAGGGTGACACGACTGTCATATTGAGCTTGTCGAAATATCTTTCTCATGAGATCCCTCAGTTCCTCGGGATGACAGAGTGCTCTTTAAAAGAGTTCTTTTCCTCAGATGAAAGTAGCTTATGGATGGCAACCCATTATGCCGGAGATTCTCTTATTTTATTGAACCATTGAAGACCTTTTTTTACCTTGTTAATTCTCATATTTCATTATTTAAAAATTTCCATTCAGGATTAAATTCATTGATTAGTATTTCTTTCTTTTCTCTTCTCCATCCTTTCAGCTGCTTTTCTCTCTTGATAGCTTCATCTATATCTTTAAAATCTTCATAGTAGATCAGATGACAGCAGCTATACTTGTGCGTGAAATGCCGGGTAACCGGATCTGGGTTTTGGTGCCAGTATAACCTTTCTTTCAAGCTGTTGGTAACACCTATGTATAAAACCGTTTTGTTTTTGTTGGTAAGGATGTAGATATAGTAGTTATGTGTTCCTTTGGTTTTATACATGGTTTTCTTTTTTATAGATCCTTCGGCTGTTCCGCTACGCTGTACGCTCAGGATGACAGGGGGTTACCTTATTATCGCTTTGTCATGCTGACGAAGGAAGCATCTTTCCATCATGAGATCCCTCGGTTCCTCGGGATGACAGGGTCTCTCTTTAAGAAATTTCCTTTCTGAGATGGATACCTCTGTCATATTGAGCTTGTCGAAATATCTTTCAACAGATCCCTCGGTTCCTCGGGATGATATGGTTCCAATGACATGGTTTATTATTATATTTATTAAAACCGTCCTGCTTTAGCCCTTAGTATCGCCCGAGTGGCCCCTCTAGTACAACCCGGATGCAAGTTCTTGTATCGAGCGAATGCAGCATATTGGATGATGAAGATTTATTCTACAGTAAGCTCTTTTTTCAACTCTGTGGTTCGAGGCTCTTTCAGTAAATTACTTCCCCCTGAATACTGAGTAACGACTTCCAACTGATAAGTACCCGGTTGAAGATCCGGGATTACTACAATAAGCTCGGAAGGATTATTGGTAACGATATCATTTATCTCTACCTGTGTACGAGTGCTGGTGGAGGTATTCACGAAGAATATCCCGTTCGCCGGGTTTTCTCCTGCTATTTTAATCTTGTTTCCACTGATTTTCAGGTTTTTTCCCGGTGTCAGAAGATCGTTCACCGTGCCGCTTTTAACATCAGTCACCTGCAGAATGATAGAAGATGAGTCTGCCACTCCCAGAATATTGATTTCAATATTCGGAATTTCTGCTCTTAACTTTTCCCCCTGATTAAACTGAAAAAGAATGGTATGTTTATCACTGTTGAAGGTCTCGGAAGGGCTGTCAAATACTCCACGGATCAGTGTACCTGCCGTGAAATACCCTGTATTAATGGAATACCCATCACAAAGCTGGTACGCCATTTCTTTCAGGAACAGCTCGGTAGCATGCTCCATCGCTGCAGCAGTTACATCAGCCCCGCCACGATTAACTGCAGCTTCACAGATTTGTTTTACATTGAGTGAACGCTCGCTCACAGTGCGGGCTATAAAATCGTTGGGATTATCTTTAGTAAGAAAGTTATCGTATAGATATGCTTTAATTTTGTGTAAAATAGGCATTTGTGTTGTGTTTTATATAGTTAATCATCTAGACATAAGACAGATAATAGTTCAGAACTTATATTCAGAATTTTATGATAAATGACAATAGATAAGTTATACAAGGATATCAGCCAGTAAATTCTCTATGCGTGACACAATATGGATAGGATAAGTTTTAGACTAACCCACTACATACTGTTATTTATGTGATTCCTGTACTGCTGATGATTTTGTAAATTCTCTTACCTTAAAAATTAAAATAAGGAGGAGGACGGGTAAGAATACGCTCTTCAAAAATATCTTTTATGGAAGATGGTATATAGGAATGGGGCGGATTTGTATTTAAAAACGGAACAATCAAGACGTCTGTAACATGAGTTTGTACGCCCAGTTTTAAGGTCTGATGTACCGTAATTGTTGCTACTGCAGATGTGTTTTTGCCCAGGCTGAAAGATTCTTCCGAAGGATGAGTGGAAAGTACTACAGAGATTTCAGGCTTTGGAAGTTTCGTTTCTGCTTTTTGCCTGGCTTCCTTTTTTTTAACTGCCGTTTTTTTCTTTTTAGGGAATGTTTTGGGAGTGATTTTCTCCGTAACAGGAGAATCGGTAATGGTCTGTGTGATATTTTCCATTCCGTATACGAAAGCTCCTTTCTGAATATACAGAACAGCTTCTGGCTGAGCTTCTTTTTGGACATTTATGGAATCGGCTAATGCCTCCGAATCTGTTGCCACAAATGCAAACAATGGATTCGAAAAGAGAAGGAATCCCCACAAAAAAAAGAAACCCAATTTCCACGGGATACCTTCCGGCCTCACATTGATGAAATTTGGGTTCTCATTTTTTCTCATTACAAGTGGTTTTACAGTTTTTCATCATAAGTAAGAAGGGAACATATCTCCTTATGAAGTGAAGCAATATTACACGGATATTTGCCGGAAAAAAAAGAAATGATGCCATTTTTTCTGAAATCATTCATTAAAAAACCTCTATTTAAAAATCATATCCATCTGAATATTAAAATCTTAACCTCATTAACCTGAAAGAATGGCGGCCCGTAACCGTTATGTAGTAAATAATACCGAAATCTATTGTCTGCATATGTGAGAAGTAAAAATCGCTTTGCAATTTTTTATTAGAAATAAAATCTTTCTATAATCATGTTTAGTCTACCTATAAATTAGCCCATCACTTTTTGAGTATATATCCTGATAAAGGGATTTTTCATTGCTATCCCCATCTTTTAAAAACCATCAAAGATAATTTCTAAGGTATGAAAAGCGAAAGTAAGTATGGAATAATCCCAGAAATCAATGGTGGAAAATCCTGTAGACAACAATTCATTGTAAATGGCTATTTTACAAATAAAGAATACTGTTTTTTAGTTCTTTACATAAAATAATCGTGGAATTATCTCAGAATAAATTCCATGTAGGTTTTCCGTAATACCTATTGAGGGTGTTATTTTTGGCTTGCAAAATTAGTTGATCTATTCCGTTTGCTCTACACCAACACTATTCACTAAGAACTATGTACTGTCATTTTCTGTTTTATCTAAAGGATTTTTTTCTTATCAAAGGAAAAATACATCGCCGTTTGCTACTCCGCATAGCCTTCCTGTTAGGTTTAACAGTTTTTCTGTGTTCTTTTCAGGTACAGGCCCAGAATCTTGGCTCTTCCCCCTATCTTTTAGCGCATGAAAAGAATAGTCTAGTAGTTCCCTTAACTTTTTTTATTACCGGAGATTCTAATAATGCTCCTAAGATAACGGCTAAAGTGGTTAGCCTGTGCTCTATGGGGTTATTATTTGTTGTACTGCTTCTGGCCTATCGGGTGAAGGAAAAAGGTTCATCCATCATTATAAAATACATTTCTCATCTGTTTCAAAAACAAAGTGATGATAAGAATGTTTCTTTACAGGATTCCCAGACTACTGACCTTTCCAGCAATCCCATGAGAACGATTCATTCCATCTCTGCCGAAACCTATAATGCTATTATAAAAAAAATCAACAAATTCGAGAAATCTGAAAAGTTCTTAAGGAAAGACATCAATCTTACCTGGCTCTCCAATCACCTGAATACGAATACCAAATACCTTTCGGAAGTCATCAAAAACCATACGGGTAAAAACTTCAACGGGTATATCAACGGGCTCCGTATCCGGTATATTATTAATAAACTAACTGAAATACCAGTTTACAGGGGCTATAAAATCAGTTATCTCGCTGAGGAATGCGGGTTTGCCTCTCCACAGGTATTTGCGATCGCTTTTAAGAAAGAAATGGGCATGACTCCCTCTCATTTTATAGACCAGCTTAAGAATGAAGTGCATGACGCTATTCCATAATTTTTTTTGCCTGTGTCAGTGCTTACAAAACCAAAGTAGTGAGATAATCCTATCAAATAAAAAACGAAGCCAATTAGGCTTCGCTTTTATTATTTATTTTATGCTTTTATAAAAGACTGTCTTCAGATATCAGGATATTTACCTTATCTTCTTTCAGATTCTGTATAAAATAGGAAGGGGGTAACCCGTTGATTTTTTTGAAAGCTATAACAAAAACCTGTGGAGAGGCAAACCCGCATTCCTCTGCGAGATAACTGATCTTGTATTCCCTGTATTTGGGTTCATTATACAGCTTATGAACAATATAATTAATTCTTAAACTGTTGATGTAATGGTTAAAATTCTGGAATTTTTTGTTTTTAATAACCTCCGAAAGATATTTGGTATTGGTGTTTAACTGAACTGCCAACGAGCTGATGGTAAGATCTTTTTTAAGATATTTCTCCGATTTCTCAAAAGCTGTTAATTTTTTCTGGATTTTTGCTTCCGTATCAGGAGAAAGTATATTCTTATCGATAACAGACTGCAAGTCATCGTTGGATTCTTCTCCTGTATTGTCCAGATCTGTTTCTTCACTTGTTTCTTCAACCTGATCCTTTTTCTCATTTTTCAGGTTTACCAACATTTCTTCGTACTTTTTTCGAAGTGCTTTATTTTTCTTTCTCCACAGAATAGCAGTAATAAGCCCGGCAATCAACGCTAAAATTCCGGTGATCATCCATTGTTTCTTTGAGCTTTGTTTGTTTTCATCATTTACCTCCTTTACCATTTTTTTCATGGTGATATCAGCTTCTTTTTTCTCCGCTAAAGAGAGACTGTCTTTAAGATAGGTATATTTGTCCATATAGAATCCTGATTTTTCCTTATCCCCTATTTCCCTATAGGAGTCAGCAAGAAATTCAAAGGATTCTACCCGGTGAGCAGGATTTTTATTTACATTTTCTAATTTCAGCGCACGTTCGGCGTAATCAATAGATTTATGATATTCTTTTTTTTCCAGATACAACCAGCTTACCTGGTTCAGCATCATTATTCTATTGTCTGCAGGAATCTCATATTTTTTACTCTCATGTATTTTTAAGCCTTCTAAAAGATATTTTTCCGCAGATTCTAAATTTTCTTTAGTATCCTCAGGTTCCAGATATAACATTCCCAGACGCATATAAGTATAGGCAATATGATCATATTTCACGTTTTTTCTTATTGCCTCACTGTTATCACTGACCTGTTTTGCCATTTCAAGACTTTTCTTATAAGTATATAGCAATGAATCCCTTAACAAATTAATATCACCACCTCGCTTGAGTTCATAATTTAACGCCATATTCTCATAGCATACAGATAGCTGATATAACCTTGTATCCCTATCTTCGATGGTCTCTGCATAACTGATTGCCTTTTTAAGATCTTTCAAGCTCGCATCATTCAGCCCTAAATATCCCAGTGCAAGCGAAGTACTTTGGTATATCCCAGAAATATATCCATAAGTATCTTTTTTATTTTTGGCTACTTTTTTCAGCTGATCTCCCAATCTAAGCTGTTCCTTATATCGGTATTGCCTTCCATATAGTTTGATCAGGTAATTGCCGCTAATCAGAATCCCAAGATCGTAGCCCAGCTTTTCGGATTCTGCTTTTAGCTCAAGTAATCGAGCTTCTTTTTGCTTAGGATCAATATTTGATGTTAATGAAAATTTGTCTAGTTTATCTTTAATGGCAACTTCGGCAGGGGTATTTTGAGCCCAAACCATAAAAGAGGAAAAGAGAAAAAGGAAGAAGCATAAATATTTTCTCATGAGATTTGATTCTAGAAGATTATAAAAAACGGTTTAATTAATTACAGTTCAGGCTTATACCGGAATATTCACCTTATCCTCTTTCAGATTCTGTATAAAATAGGAAGGTGTTAATCCGTTGATTTTTTTGAAAGCTATGACAAAAACCTGTGAAGAGGCATACCCGCATTCTTCCGCCAAATAGCTGATCTTGTATTCCCTGTATTTCGGTTCATTATACAGCTTATGAACGATATAATTGATCCTTAAGTTATTGATGTAATGGTTAAAGTTCTGGGATGTGTTATTTTTAATAACCTCAGAAAGATATTTTGTATTGGTGTTTAACTGGGCTGCCAATGAGCTGATGGTAAGATCTTTTTTAAGATATTTCTCCGATTTTTCAAAGGCAGCTAATTTTTTCAGGATTCTAGCTTCTGTATCAGCAGAAATAGTATTTTTATTACTAATAGCCTGTAAGTCGTCGTTGGATTCTTCTATATTGTCCAAGTCTATTCCTTCATTGTCCTCTTTCATATAAACGTCCTTCTCATTTTTCAGGTTTATCATAATCTGCTCATATTTTCTTCGAAGCGCATTATTTTTCTTTCTCCACAGAATAGCAGTAATAAGCCCTGCAACCAAGGCTAAAACTCCGGTGATGATCCATTGCTTTTTTGCGCTTTCTTTATTTTCATCCTCTACTTTTTTTACCATTTTTTTCATGGTGGTATTGGCATTTGATCTATTAGCAATATTTAAACTATCTTTAAGATTAGCGTATTTTCGCATATAGAATTTTGATTTTTCTTTTTCACCAATTTCCATATAGGAGGTAGCCAAAAATTCAAAAGATTCTACTCTAGAACTAGGACGCTTTTGTTTTTTTTCTAATTGCAATGCATAATTTGCATAATCAATTGATTTTTGATACTCTTTTTTTTCAAGATAAAGCCAGCTTAATTGATTTTGAAGTGTAGTTTCTTCGCGTGGAGATATAACTTTTTTACTCTCCTGAAGATTTTTGGCTTTCAAAAGGTTTTTTTCTGCCAATGCCAAGTTTCCTTTTTCATTAGAATATTCTAAATAAAATATACCTAATCTAATATAGGTGTCAATAATCTCTTTATATTTAAGGTTATTAGGAATTTCTTTATTGTTATCTCTGATTTTTTCTGCTGTTTCCAGAGATTGATTAAGATAATATAAAGTTGAATCCTTATATATTTTTTTCTCATCTATATTGTTCATATTATTATAATAAGAATGCATATCCATATAAGACTGAGCCATTCTTAAATACCTTCTGTCTGGATTCTTTATTGTTTTTGCAAACCTAATGGCTATTTCAATATCTTTCTTGCTCTCATCATCAAGTCCTAGATACATTAAGGCAAGTGCTTGTTTTTGGTAGATACTCGATATAACTCCAGTAGGATCTTCTTTTTTATTATCAATTATTTTCTTCAACTGATTTCCCAGCTCTATAATTTCTTTATTCCTATCCTGCTTATTGTACACGGTCATTAAGAAATCACTACTCAGGAAAATTCCTTTTTCATAAGATAATTTTTCAGATATCACTTTTAACTGAAGTAACATATCTTCTTGCCGTTTTAAACTTATTGAAGGATCAGCATTCTTAAGATATTGAAGCTTCTTATCAATCATTTCCTCGGATAATGATCCTGCTGAATTTATATTTTGTGCAAAAGCATTACAAAAAAAAATCAAAAAAAGAAATAAGCTGAAATATTTTCTCATTAGATATAAAAAATTAAGAAAGTGCTTTAAAGAGGATTTATCAATACCACACAAAAATACGATAAAAACATATATAGTCTATCGACCAACTACTAATTACAGATATTTACTCTATTGTATTTAAGTTTTTCAGATAATTATTTTACATTATCTGAATATCATATATATTTGGATATATACATTTCTTTATTATGTTATGACTCAAACCATAAGATATTGAAATATTACAAGAAGTTTTCTAGCAATAAAAAGCTTAATTTCTTACAGTATTCAAGTGTTTTTTAAATTGTTTTAAAGTTTATTACTTTTAAAATGTCAGGCATCACAAAATAAATTGGTTTTAAAATTGTTTTGTAGATGAAATAATATATCTAAAGATGAGAAATGTAAGTTTAGTAATGGCCATGTCAATCGGATTATTTGTGACAACAACAGGCACCTTCAACGCCCAGCGACATGAAGATGATAAAAGGTATTGGAAAGTCCGTAAGGAGGCCGATAAGGAAAGGGATAAATATTATAAGGAACGTAATAAAGAAAGAGATAAGTATTACAAAGAGGCTTATAAAGAGAGAAAGGAATATTATAAAGAAGGCCATAAACACGGTTTTCCAAGATGGGCAGAAGTCCACAGATATGATTCACGCCATCACGTGTACTTCAGGGATTACAATACTTTTTATGACCCTTACCGCAGAGGCTATGTATTCCAGGATCGCGGAAGATGGAGATTTTCACCGGAAGTTCCGTCATTCTTAGTCGGAATTGATCTTGGAAGAGTCCAAATCCGTATTATAAAAGATATCCCGATCAGTCGCCATCCGGAAGATTTTTATTATGACTACGAGGAAGATTACTGGGATTAGCCATAAGTATATTTTATCAAAGCCATCCAATTTGGGTGGCTTTTACTATACACATAAACAACAAAATACAATATTTAATTAATTATTAATTACAGAAATAAAATATTATTGATTAATTCGGAAAATAAATAAATCTGATCAGGAAATTTGAAATTATAGAAAGAAAATGACCTGTAATTTAGCCTTAACAAATAAAAGCTCCATTAAAAAAACATCCCCTCAAATTAAATGATTGTCACAATTAAAAATGGAGCCCTATTTATCAGAGAACTGATTAAACAATGAATTTAATAATTATACTAACCCTCTAAAAAACTAAGTTTATGAAGAAACATTTACTTTTAATAAGCACATTAGCTGTTACTTTAATCAGTGCACAGAATAATGAAGCTTTAAAAAAAGAATTTGCAAGGCAAAACAAAGAAAATAACGAAAAGTTTGACGCTTATATTTCAAGAGTATATGGAACAAGCATTAATCCTGAAGAGCAAAAAGAGATCGGAAAGCTAAGAGCCTCTCTAGCCGGATTCAATTTCGGAATCCCTTACTTTCTGAAATCTCATGATACCCGGCAGCTCCTTAACGCCAATTCCGATCTGTTGAATACAGCAGGAAACATTACCGGATTAGCGGGAGCTTTCAATGGTGAAAATATCAAATATACCGTATTTGACGGAGGACGGGTGTATTCCACGCACGTATCTTTCAATAATGCATCCGGAAGAATTACCAATAAAGAAGCATCTACAGAAAGTTTTTCCGACCATGCCACAGGAGTGAGTAGCTTTATCGGCGGAAGAGATGTGACTTTATCGAGTAATAATGTCCCGGTAGGAAACGCTAGAGGAGTTGCCGTCAATTCCACAATAGACAGTTATATGTTTGACACCACCACTTTACCGGGGAATAGCACAACAAGTACGGTATTTCAGAAAATACTGATCGCCCAGCCCAATATTTCCAATCATTCTTATGGAATTGATACCGGATGGATCGAAGAGTATGATGCCAGCGGAAATCTGGATTACTTTCTGTACAACGGCTTTAAGTCCGGCAACACATTCTATGATTACCAGGGAACGTACAACACCGATGATCGGAACTATGATATGATTGTTTATAATAATCCAGCTTATATCATTGTAAAGTCTGCAGGAAATTCTTTTGGATCAGGCCCCGGAGGAACCGGCTCTACAGCTCCCAAATATTACAGAACAGGAGCAGGAACAGTTTCTTTTAGTAGTACAGATACATTACCCCAAAACAATTGTGCTTTAGGGTACGATTGCATTGGCAGTGGTTCCCTGGCAAAGAACATCATCGTAGTTGGAGCCACCAATATAATAACAGGCAATAACAACCGTTATAGTACCGCCGCTGATGTCGTTCATTCCAGCTACAGCAGTGCGGGACCAAGAGATGACGGAGGAATAAAGCCGGATATTTCTACAGTAGGAACAAACGTTTTTTATGCCGCAACCGTTAACAGTGCCGGAAATTCGACCTGGGCAGCAGGCAGCGGCACCTCTTTTTCAGGACCTATTGTAACAGGTGTTATCGGACTCTGGACCCAAATCCATAAGCAATTGTTCAATAATGCATTACTTAATGCTGCTTCAGCAAAAGTACTTACTATTCACTCTGCATCAGAAGCCGGCAATCTCGGGCCGGATCCTCATTTTGGCTGGGGTTTTATCAATGCCAAAAAAGGCGCTGAACTGCTTATTGGAAAATCTAATAACACAGTGATCTTTAAAGATGAAACGTTAACAAGTGGTGGAAAAAATTCTACAACGGTTAAAGCTTCAGGTTCAGAACCTCTGAAGGTAACAATCAGCTGGATTGATCCTCAATATAATATCAATTTCCAGTCTGTATCTGATGTTTTTAACAATAGAACATCCAGGCTTGTTAACGATCTTGATGTAAGAATAATCGATACAACAGACAATACTGTTTATTATCCATGGAGGCTTAATGCCAATAGTCCGATGACACCGGCTACTAAAGCAGACAACACCGTGGATAATGTTGAACAGGTTGTATTGGATGCTCCTGTAGCAGGAAGGAGTTACAGAATAGAGGTTACCAATAAAGGGACATTGGTAAATAATTCAGGAACTTCTGCACCTCAAAACTACTCTATTATCGTCACCGGATTTAACGAAGTATTGGGGACCAAAGATATCGCAAGCTCAGATCATGAAATCACTATTGCTCCAACACTTACTAAAGACATCATTAATATCTTAAAAGCTCAGAGAAAATCAGCTTTTACAGTGTATGATCTGTCTGGCAAGAAGCTGCAAAGCGGAGTCATCAGTAATGATAAGGAAACGGTTGATGTTTCATCTTATACAAAAGGAATTTATATGGTAGAAGTAAAAACAGATAAGGGCACAGTTTCCAAAAAGATTATCAAAGAGTAAACACTCATAGTAATATCATAACAAAAGACAGAATACTAGGAAATCTTAGTATTCTGTTGCTATAATAAAGATAAATCAATTCTTAAGGTTGGTTCAGGTGACTCAAGGGTTTCCCTGAAATATCCGGTTCAGCAAGTATATGTACTTCACTGCAAGGCTTTTCTTTATTTCCCATAGTAGTATAAGAAGTTTAGAATCTTCAATACAGTTCACTACTTTACTTTCTTAATAATTATATTTAAATGAATAGCATACAACAAAAGACGGGACAAGCCCGTCTCGACTAATAAAAAGATAAAAACTTCATCTTTGCAACTTTAATGTATATTCCCGGTACCTAAATAAAAATATTGCCTTTTATCAGATCCGTTAAAAGCAGAATATAACATACCTGTACCATTATAAAGCGAAATCTTTATTTTCTTGATACCCGTAAAGTATTTTAGAACTGACAGAATGAATATCAATTACGATATAATAATCCGACCTTTATATACTTTGCGTTGGACTCATTTTTATTTTATTATTTTATTTACTAAGCAAAATTACCGGTCATTTTCTTTCTATAATTTCAAATTTCCTGATCAGATTTATAGATTTTCCGAATAAACAGCTTTTTATATACAACTTAAATCAATAAAAAAGACGGATAATTCCGTCTCGTGTTTAACTAATCTATAAAAATCTCTTGCTATAATCAAGATTTTTATTGGGTTACAGAAATGAAAAGACTGCTACAGTAAATGGTTCCCCTCCATTTCAGTCCTTTTAATAAGGATAAATTTATCAATGGTCAGTCATATATTTCTTTAGTTTGATATACCAAAACTACGCTGAATTTTTGTATAAAAGTTTCAAATTTCCCGAACGGATTTATCAATTCCCTGAAATATTATTCAGATAATGCTTTTAATATCTATATTAAGCTGCTTAGGTGTTTTTCCGGTATTTTTCTTAATAAAAGAACTGAAATTAGACGGACTGTTAAAGTTTAATTCATATCCTATTTCTACAATAGAATGCGTACCCAGCAACATCAGTCTTTTTGTTTCTTTAACGACTTCTTCATTAATCAGGTTCAACGGAGTCTTCCCAAAATTCAGTTTACAATGATAGTTTAATGTATCAACGCTTACATACAGCATATTGGCATAATCCACAACATTTCTTTTATCTTTTATGTGCACACTCAGCAGCTCCAGAAAACGGGCAGCAAGCTTCGTGTTCTTTGTTTGGGTTACATTATGCTTTTCGATCAAGTGTATCAGAATAATTTGGAGATAGCTGTAAGATTTGAAAATAGCCATGCTGGATGCTCCTTCCTCCTTAATTATTTTATCCATATGCTCTATCAAAGAATACAAATGAAAAAAATCCGTCTCCGAAATCTCAACTTTAGGCTGCTTAAATAAAAGATGATGAAATTCTAAAGGAAACATATGGGCAAATATATCTTTCCCAAACTGAACAATCTTCCCTTCAGCAAGATCCCTGTTAAGCAAGTGAACCTGCCCGGGCTGTATCATAAATATAGAAAGATCTTCGAGTTTAAACCTTTGATCATCTATTAATTGAGAACCACCTCCTTTTTGAATAAAAAGGATCTCAAAATAATCATGCTTGTGTATTTTCGTAAAATCATACGGATTATTATAATCCAGTGATTCAACAAATAAAAGTTTGCTTGGATGTTCTAAAGATACAATCTTCATCATGTTTAATCATTAGTTAATTAGCAATATTAATCTCCTGAGTCTTATAAAAATTGTAAGAAAACGAAGCCTACTTACGAAATTGCCCAAGCATCTGATGAAATATGAACCTGATCATTGATCATCAATTCTTCATGCATAGTTTTTTTAATAGGATGATTACAAAAAAATCCACTCAATCCCACCACATCATTTTTACCATTCTACAGAAACACCCTTTTATTTTTAATGGCATTTATTTAATTTATCATATAAATAAACCAATAAACCCCAATTTCAATACAGCAATTAAACAAAAAAAGTAAAATTATTTCAAAAAAACAAATATTTGGATCACAAAATACGTATGGTCTGAATCCCATAAAATTATATTCTATCTGAATAATAAAACCGCTGATGAATCATTCTCATCAACGGCAGGCGGTTACACAATAAAAAATTATTATTTCTATTCCGAAGCTTTATCCAGATGCCCCAACCATTTCAATGGTGAATAAGTATCTCCTATACAAAGCTTTAAGATCTGTGCATTATTCTTTTCAAAATTCTCACTGTTGCTGAGGATGATAACAGCTGTTCCAGTTTCCGGAAATGCCACAGCGTAATTCTGATTGGCTTCACCGTGTCCTGTATGGAAAAAAGCCTTACCAAAAGGCGAGCTGAACAATCCCACTCCTAATCCCCAGGCAAGATTAATAGCATCATTCTCATTGGTGATACAGTCTTTCAAAGGACCAAACCCTCTCTCACTCTTCACCATGATCTGCGGCTTTAGCATCTCAATATAAGCTTTACCAGATAGACCTTTCTTTTTCATCAGGTTGATCATAAAATTTGCGTAATCATTCGCTGTGGTGGACATTGAACCTGCTGCTCTGCTGCTTTCTCTTCTTTCCGAACCGTATTTTTTTCCATCTTTGAAATAGGCATTGGAGAAATTATTTTCAAATTTATTTTGCCAGATCATGTCTGTATGGCTCATCTTCAAAGGTCCAAATACTTCTTCCCGTGCAATATCCTCAAGCTTTTTTCCCGTATATTCCTCTATAATAAATCCCAAAAGGTTAATCCCTTCATTGGAATAATAGAACTTTTCGCCCGGCTTGGCGATGAGATTGACTTTGTTATCATACAATTGCCGAAGAACCGGAAGCCCTGAACTATGACTTAAGAGCATTCGGGGTGTGATTAGATTGAAAGATTCAGGATCTTCTGCCAGATCTTTCCATTTCGCATACTCTCCTATCGGTTTTTTCAAGTATTTGTAAACAGGCTGGTCGAGACTGAATATTCCTTTCTCAACCAGACGCATAAAAATGTATGCACTCACAGGCTTGGTTAGTGAGGCTGCGTACATTACTGTATTGTCATTCAGCTTCTGTTTGTTTTCAATATCCTTATATCCGAAACTAGATGAATAGATCACTTTATTGTGGTTGACAATGGCTATCTGCAAACCGGCAATTTTAGCACTATCGACTAAACGTGACAACCGCTGCTGAAGAATTTGAGAATCGATTGTTTTTCCGTTAAGATGTCTGATCTTGATATTTTTTTGAGCAACTAAAGGCAATATCCAGATTAAGAATAAGAGGGCGAAGAGTTTTTTCATGAGAGAAATATTTGTGACAAATTTAACGGCAAATTGCTATAATGTATCAGGTCTCTTTCACGACAAGTTTACGCCATTTGGCTCTGGAAAAGGCTTTTAAGGGGTTTATCTCAAAAATCGATAGGTTAAAGGATAGAAGCTGTCTTTTTTATTGATGCTCCTGAAAATATTGATAGCACAAATGACAAGAGCATAAAAATAGATGATCATCACCAACGGAAATCCAACGGAAAATACAAAGACCATTAATACAACAGACGGTACAAGGAGAAGCGACATTGTGATCTGAAAATTAATTACCAACTTCCCTTCAAGGTCGTAAGCCTGGTCTTCATCTTTTTTAAAAAACCAAAGAAGTCCGGGAAGAATTATATTGAAAACAGGAAGAAAAAGACCGATCAGAGCTAATATATGAAAAAACGGTTTTATTTTATCTTCATTTTTGATCTCCAGAGATTTTGGTAACTGATCGTTTACCATTAGTTCTTCAGTTCCTATTTCGAGTGAGTCCGCAAGCATCTTTAACGTTGCGGGATGAGCTTCAACCTTTCCGCTTTCGATTCGCTGTATCGTTCTTGCACTCACGCCGGAAACATCTGCGAGTTGTTGCTGGCTTAATCCTTTATTACGCCTGTAATGTGCTAATTTTGAAGTCATAGTAGACAAAAATAGGAAATTAATAATTTTAAATAATGAAATAACCAGCTACAAATGCACAAAAAATTTTATATTGCTTCTAAAATCGGTACGAAACTTTTCCCGAAATCTGTAAGACTATAATGAACTATACCTCTCTATATTATAATTCATTAATTAACCTGAATGTCAAATTGATTCTCTCCTTCATCGAAATAGTTGACTTAGCAATTCTATGTTCCCAATGTTCTTGCAAATCGCCTTTCATAATAAGCAATGAACCATGTGGAAGTGGTAAGCTGTATTTACTCTGGTGATGATCTTTTTTCCTGAAATCAAAATTTCTGGTCTGGCCAAGGCTGATCGATGCGATGACAGGCCGTTTTCCGTAGCGGCTTTCTTTGTCTCTATGCCATGCTACTGAATCATTATTGTCTCTATATAGGTTTAATAAAACTCCATTAAACCGATAGCCAAATTCTTTTTCAATCCTTTCTTTTAAAGAAAGCAGCTCAGGCGTCCATGGATTTGCTGGCTGTTTATTTTCTTCAGATTCATTATATTGTGAGTCACCATACCAAGCCGTTAGCCGTGGAGTCAGCACCATCTTATCATACATCTTTTGAGTGCATTGTTCCCAGGGAACAGTATCTAATAATTTGTTTTTAAGCAGATCGGCTTCTTCCCTGGTGAGAAAATTCTCTCTGTAATCCAAAAGATCCTTTGGAAACTCATAAAATTCTTTAGCATCAAATAAACTCAATTGGGCCATTACAAATTAAATTAAATTATTTATCTTAGCAATATCTCATTAGTATGGGATTTTTTTTCATCATTTGTGTTTTTTAACTTCCCTTCGGGGAAGTTTTGTATTTATTGAACTAAATATAAGAAAACAAAAACCTCTCCAAAAGAGAGGCTACACAAACCAAACATGAAATACTTAATCAAGCATTCTGCACCAAAAGACTACTTTTGAACGTACTAATTACCCAAAAACACTTTTGAATTGTGAAATAAATTTATCTGTCAAAAACACTATGCCATATTAATGTATAGTTGTTTTTCATTGTAGACACTGATTTGACTTTATCGTGCTGGTCAAATTTTATTGATAATGTTACCCCTTTCGTAAACCAGGTCCTATTGATTGTATAATAGAGTATATTATCCGATTCAACATAATTCTTTCCAAAATTTGAAATGATATTCTCTTTTGTTTTTCCTATCAAATAGCAAAACTTTCGCTTAATCTTTATCATTTTAATCTTTTTACTTTAGTATAATAGTACAATATATCAACTTTGTCAAGATTCTATTTCAACCGATTCATGACACTATCATTAAAACATTCATACAATAAGAATGGCCATGGGAAAAGATAACCTTATCCATCTTCCCATAACCATAACCCATTTCATTTGTTTTTTAGAATCATACTAGGGTTTCCAATAGGTCCACCCTTCTCCATTATACACAGCCAGCCTTTTAGCTCCTGTTTTATTTATATACACCATCATACCTGGGGCAGGATTTAAAATATCATTGGTATCCTGTACCATAGGAAGAATCATTGCTTTCGTATCCGACTCCAAAACCAAAACGCCATCGGCTGTGGAACTATTACTACCGATGATTACCTTTGCACCGGTATCTTCTGCCAACACCGGCTGTGCAGTCATTATTGCATTTATATCTGCGCCATGCCCGTTACTCAAGTCCGCCCATCCTTCAGGAGAATCTGCACTTATCACTCCGTTATAAAATTTAACTTTAGCTTTTGTCTGATCAGATGCATCCAATATAATAGTACCTTCTGCTAAACCTGCTCCTGAAGGAACAGTTCTCACATATGGTATAATAATTCCTTTATTTTGTCCAGCAGCAAAATCTACAAGAACAGACTGCTTATTTGATGCGGTACCTATTGCATCCCCAAAAATAACCTGTGAAAATGCACATGCAGATAAAGCAATAGCCACAATGGAAAATATCTTCTTCATTTTTTTTATATTTTTAAGTCAATATCATGTCCATCATCATATTTTTAAATAAGATGACAGTGGTTGATTTATTAATTATAATTATTATGGACAAGCCGGGTTAGAAAAACACGACCATACACCGTCTGAATATATTTTTAGGCATTTGGCAGTTTTGTCATAAACCATCATTCCTTCCTGAGGAGCAGGTATTGATGAAATTTCTGTGGAAGACATTCTTGTGATTACAAATCCCTTGGTATTGGACTCTAATGCAATATGTCCAGATTTCCTTACCATAGGCCAATTATCCGGAGAGTTGGTACCGGCACGTTTTAGCAGGGTGATTCCCAATTTAGTATCAGGTGCTGTACCTGAAATGGTTCCAGGATTATAACACGCACATGGATTCCCAGGATCGGTTGGAAGATAGTACGAAATTGTTACTATAGTACCTACTAATCTACATTTACCTGAAGCCACAGTAAAGAAAGCATAATACGTACCGGGTCCCATTGCAGTAACATTAGTTATCACCGGGCTATTGGCATCATTTGTTGCATGCCATTCCACTTCAGAAGAATTTATCTCCAAGTTTGCGTTATTTAAATTCGCTGTAGTTCCCGAGCAAATTTTTAAATCTTTTGATTTAGGTCCTAAGTCTGTTCCACAAACAATCAATACCGATGTTGAATACGTAAAAGATGTTGGATTACTGTTAGTAGCAGTTCCATCTCCCATACTTCCATTAGTTCTATGCCCTACGTATCCGAAGTTCTGGGAACATTTTTTAACGTTAATTGTAGTATGCCCTCCTGTTTCTACGGCAATTACTTCATCGGTAAGGCTGAGACCATCAGCTGCAGTGCTATTCCCCGGCATGTAGATAGGATCATAAAAAGCAGATGCTGTAGGCTGTCCGATCATATTTCCACTATTAGCCCCCCAAGCCCATTGCTTGTTATTGTTGGTTAACACGTTAATAGTAGCAGAATTAGCATAGTTGGAGTGTTCATTAGGAGAAATCCAAACGATATTTCCACCTAACGTATTGCTTCCTGAAACCGCTGTCACTTCATTCCAGACTGTACTTGTATTTGTACTTCCATCCCCCAGCTGTTTATTGCTGTTATCCCCCATAGCGTAGAGTTTACCATCGGTAGCTAAAAGATAATATGTCTGCAAGAGTGATGCACCACCTTGTGTCATCCCTATCATTTTTGGGGTAGCCCCTATAGGTGCAGAAACTTCTGTAGCATAATTTCTGGTTGCTGCGGCTCCGCTGTTAATATAGGTCCCGGTACCCCAGGTATAGAGTTTTCCGTCCGAAGTTAAAGCAAAAAGCGCATTCGGTGTCCCTCTCATTGCAACAACATTGTCAAGGTTAGGATTTCCTGCCAACGAGGTCTTTACACGATGCCAAATCACATTGTTTGTTGTACCCTCTGCTGTCCCATCACCATTTTTTGATCCGTTAAATGATAATACCCATGCATCTCCGCTACAGGTAACAATAGCCAAAGTACGATAAGACCCAAACATCATTTTTACATCTGAAGGATTTACTCCTGCTGGTAAACCGTCAGTCTTACCATTTATAGTGATTTTTCCGAAAGCCGATGTAGTCTTAATTGTTGAGCTTACCAAAGTATTTGTTGTCCCCCAAACATACAGCCCGTCTGTGGTTAATAAAGCAAACTGGTGTCCTGTGTTACTGACACTTCCAGCTGCCACTCTTAGCGGGGTTCCTATATAATTAAATCCATTGCTTGGTGCTATTAATGTCGGGCTTAATAAATCTGAAGTTCCATTACTATTACTGACTTGCCCCCAAACCTTAAAAGATCCGTCCTTTTCTTTCGCCAAAGAAGCATGAAAAACAGAAATCAAGTTGTCATATTCTATCGTATTTGGATCGGCACTGTTTACAAAAGTATTGGGATTACAACCCGACACACAGTATTGAGCCTGTACTGTAGAAGATATGAGTATTAGAAAAAATAGCTTTAATAATCTAGATAAAAAACCGTAATTATTCATTCAATATCGTATTTATATTCGTTGTCATTAATCCAATATAATATCTCCGATCCTTCATAGCAATTTTCTAATAGCTACTTCAACTTAAAAAAAGCTTATCCAAAAATGAAAAGAGGCTCATTAAAATGTTTAAGAATTAAACCGGAAAATAAAAGCAAGTACTTTCAGAATTTTCCAGTGCAAAAATAAAATGGATTACCTCCTTAAAACGAATAATAGTAATTACGAATTCCTGAAAAAGGGTGAATAAAAAACAAAAATAAAACACTACAAAACAACCAATTACAAAGATTTTAAGGATTATTTTTATTTATAAATATTTGAGCGAAATATCTCTCTTTTCATTCATTAATTCAGTATTTCATTCATTCATTATTTCTGAATTTTCAGTAATAGATTGTAAAAAATGCCGGAAAAACTCGGAAGGAGAAACATCTGTTACTTTCTTAAAAGCTGTTGAAAATTTACTTTGGGAAGAAAAACCTGCTTCTTCAGCTAAGGTTGCAATTTTGAACTTACGATATACAGGGTCATTTTTTACTTTTTCAATAATGAAAAGCACTCTCAATTCATTAATGTAATTATTAAAATCTTTTTTCTTTTCCCTGTTAATAATGTAAGATAAGTATTTTGTATTTGTATTACAGTATGACGCCAGGAAAGGTAAAGAAATTCCATTGCGGATAAATTGTTTTGATTTTTCAAATTTCTCAAGCTTTTTTAAAATCATCATCTCAGTCGCTTCTGTCATTAATGAATTCTCATCCTTTATTTCAGTTACAACTACATGATCATTTTCATCTATATGATCTTCATCTTCGTTCTTACTGGTTACATAATCCGGATCAAAAGACTTTGCATTTATCTCTAAATCCTTTATTACTTGGTTAATTTTATCAATTTTTCTTTTTTGGTATTTTCTATACATTATAAAATAAACAACCATTACAATCAGTAAGCCTCCAATAATAAAAATCAGCGAATTTTTGGATTCGGCTGTTTTTTCTACTTCCCTATTTTTCTTTTCAAGATTATTGTATGAATCATTGATAAAAGATTTAGAATTATTCTCAATCCTTTCTGACACAGAATCATTTTTCATGGTCACTTCCGACAATTTTTTAAAGTCCTCTTTCAAAAGATAGTATTTTTTTGAGGTTTTATAAATTTCATTTTTAAGGTCAAGATATTGTGACGTTTCTGAAATTTTTTCGGCAAGATCCAGATTTTCTTTTGCTTTTACTAAATCTTTCTTACCCATATAAACTTGAGCAAACCCATTATAAACCAATGCTTTGAGGAAATTATCCGGCATTCCATTAAGTTTCTGCAGTGCTTTATTATAATAAAAAAGTGCCTTGTCATAGTCTTTTAACCCCGTATAATTGAGCCCCAATAACTGTTCGTTATTTGCTGTTAGGAAATCATAATTCTGTTGGGTATTTTTATCGAAATAACTTTGAGACTTTCTAATTGCAGCAATAGATTTTTGATAATTGGCAACCCCGTATTCATAGTAAGCCTTTTCCTGTAATACAAAGCCCATCAGCTGTTTTTCAATAACAGGATTATTAATTCTTTTAATGACGTCAATTGTTTTATTGGCATACGTTAAAGACTTATTAAGGAGTCCTAAGGAACGATATTGAGAAGCAAGAAAGCCATCGATTTTGGCTAACCAAACATCATCATTTCCATTTATAATACTTTCGGCTTTTAATGCATAATCCACTGCATTTTTTATCTCGCCAGATTGTTTGTATAAAGAAGCTGATAACATTAAGCTTCTTGCTTTCAAAGTTGGTGTTTCAGAAATTGAAAATAATGAATCCGCTATGCTTAATGCTTTATTAAAATCTTTTTGGGAAGTTTCAAGGAAGGTTTTTGAATAAATAAGATTATAATTTTCCAGATTTTGTGCAGATATGCATATTACTGTCAAAAAAAACAAATTTACAGTAATTAAAAATTTCATAGTTATTGTATTTTATTTTAAAAATTAAAAAAACACAAAATTAGCTAATTTATTAGTTTAAGTAAAAATTTTAAACATTCATTTTCATGAAAAAGGATATTTTTTTTAAAAAAAATACAAATATCTTAAAATCCATACATTAAAATTATATTCTAGAATTGAATCCTGTTCGTTTTATATTTTGGGACACGAAAAAAACAAGTATCGATTTATTACGTTAATATTTATGAAGCTTTGTCATTTTTTATATTATTTTATAATTTCTGTCTGTTGAATATTCCTTAATTTTAAAGTATATAAACTCTAAAATTAAGCTTATGAAAGCAGTACGTTTTTTTGGTCATAAGGATGTCCGTGTTATAAACGACATGGAAAAACCTGTTCCTAAAGGAGATGAAGTTTTATTAAAAATCGGAGGCGCAGGAGTTTGTCATTCCGATCTCCATATTATTGATGAAGGTACCGTAGGAGACTCCGTATTTACATTAGGACATGAGAATGCAGGCTGGATAGAGGAAGTGGGGATCTGATGTAAAAGATTACAAAAAGGGAGATGCCGTTTTGGTATATGGACCTTGGGGATGTGGACATTGTAAACCTTGTCAGCAGTCTAAAGAAAACTATTGTGATCATCAGTCTGAGATGGCCTATGGAGGAGGTTTAGGACTTGATGGAGGCATGGCAGAATATATGCTTGTCCCCTCTTCCCGCTTGTTGGTTCCTATTTTTGATTTAGATCCGGTAATTGCAGCTCCGTTTACCGATGCCGCTCTTACTCCTTATTCAGCCATTAAAAGATCAATCTCGAAATTAACTCCTGATGAGTTTGTTGTTGTAATCGGTGTTGGTGGTTTAGGACATGTTGCCATACAGATCTTAAGAGAAATTAGTGCAAGTACTATTATTGCATGTGATGTTACAGAAGAAAAGCTTGCTTTTGCAAAAGAGCTAGGAGCTGCCTACACGATCAATTCCAAGGATGAAAATGCTGCTGAACAGATCCAAAAGATTACCGGCATCAAAAAAGCCAAAGTAGTCATCGATTTCGTAGGAGCCACTTCTACTATTGAGCTTGGAACCAAAATCGTGAGTCTGGACGGAGATCTTACCATTGTAGGATTAGGCGGCGGACATTATCAATACAGCATGTCGGGTTTACCATTTGGCGTAAGTATGACCAATCCTTATTGGGGTTCCAGAGTGGAACTGATGGAAGTTGTGGGACTGGCCCGTCAGAAGAAGATCCATATAGAAATTGAAAAGTATAAACTGGATCAGGCTAATGAGGTTTACGACCGTATGAGAAACGGAAAAATAAAAGGAAGAGCTGTTCTGGTTCCGTAATCAATAAAAAGCAGGAAGAAAATCTTCCTGCTTTTTACAATATTCTATAAATTTCTCTTGAGTAATAAGTAAGCAACTTCGGTATGTCATTCAAAATTACATATTACTTCATTAAAGTTCTTCGCATTTCTGGCCTTTAGAAGCTTATAAGCATTCGTAAGCACCTCCGTAAATTTGGTGTCAGGTACCACAATTTTTCTCCCTTCCATCTGTCGCAACGCTTTATCATTCTTCACATAATAGCGGTATTCGGTTTTAGTTTCCGGGCCTATTGCAGGACCTCCAATTACGATCTCTAAAGCAAAAATAAATTTATGATCCTTAAAATAGTATTCTGTTAAGGTATGTCCATCTCCTTTAATGAACTTTTCTACAATTTTCCGCACTTTATCATCTTGTAAATAATACGTAGTCTCCCCTTCATCCACACACTCTAGGTTCTCATATTTAAATTGCAGAGCTCTTAACTTAAGCGCATTGATTTTTTTGTATTCCGCACGGATCAAATCAATATCACCAATTGATCGCACCGTACTGTCTGGGTGAAAAACAGAAGCCCCTACTGCATGAAGAACAACATAAGTGCTGAACACCAGCAGTATTATAGGAATCGTTATTTTTATTTTATTCATTAAAGTGATTTTTTCAAAAATAAAAATATTTTCTGATTACCGGTAAGGTCAAAACCTTTACAATTATTTAAAATTTAATTAAAAAAGAACACGCAATCTTCTTTTAATTTTGTTTTCTTTTTAAGATGAACAAAGGAATTCTACCGTTTTTGTTTTTTATATTTTCGCTATTACCGGCACAGCAAAAGTCTGTGCAGATCGCTTTTCTTTCAGATGTCCATTTTCAGGATCTATATGGAAGCTTTTCAGATCAGGATTTCAAAGGAATTCTCAATCCGAAAACTGGAAAACCTACTATTTTGAGAACCATGGACTCTCAGCTACATTCAACAAGAATTTTCAATGAAAATTATTTTGCTTTTTTAAAGGCGTTGGATGATATTGCCTTAAAAGGAATTAAAATTGTAGCCATGCCGGGTGATTTTTCGGATGATGGACAGGCCTATAACCTTCGGGGATTACACAAGATTTTAGAACAATATCATAAGCAATACGGAATCGATTTTTACCTCACTACAGGAAACCACGATCCTGTAGGTCCGTTTCGCCAGGATGCCGGAAAGGATGACTTTCTCGGAGAAGACGGAAATCCTTTAGGAATTTACAGTAAGGAAAATATGGGGAAGGTAAAGAATACAATCATTACCAAAGACATCGCAGAATCCGGTTATATAGAAATTTTGCATGAATTAAGAGATTTTGGTTTTTATCCCAAAAAAGAAAATCTCTTCTGGAGTACGCCTTTCGGGTTTCAATCGGTTAAAAATTATTCTTACGAAAAAGCTTTACAGAGTGCGGATTATTCACAAAGGATGTACGAAGTTTCAAAAGGATTTTCCGTTCCCGATATGAGTTATGTTGTTGAACCTGTAAAAGGAATCTGGATGGTGGCAATTGACGGAAATACCTATATCCCGAAAAATGTAAAAGAAAATCCCGATATTCCTTCTAATTATAAAGGAGCAAGTATCGGTTACAACAATGTTTTGACTCATAAAAAACATCTAATCAAGTGGATAAAAAAGGTTATGCAGGAAGCAAAAGCTAATGGAAAAACAGTGATTGCTTTCACCCATTACCCGATGATCGATTTTAATGACGGGGCAACTAACGAAATCAAAAAATTATTAGGCGAAAAAAAATGGCAGCTGGAAAGGGTGCCCGAAGAAGAAGTCGCGGAAGTTTTTGCTGAAAACGGTTTGCAGATTCATTTTGCAGGACATATGCACATCAACGATACAGGGATCAGAAAAAAAGATAACAAAATACTGGTGAATATCCAGGTTCCTTCACTGGCCGCTTATCTTCCTGCTTATAAAGTGCTCACTATACAATCTCCTGATCTGATGGAAGTGCGAACAGAAGTTTTAAATGAGGTTCCAAATTTTGATATGTTATTTCCTTTATACGAAAAGGAATACAAAACCTTAGAAAAAGACAAAAATAAAATCATCTGGAACAGGGATATCCTGAAGTCAAAATCCTATCACGATTTTATGCTGTTCCATCTGAGAGAACTGGTCCGACTCAGGATGATTCCCGATGACTGGCCGAAAGATTTTATTGAAAAAGCCCAACACCTGACCGGAGAAGACCTGTTATTGTTAATTCTTGATCAAAATCAATTAAAAGAAAGGAACATCCGCTCAACAACCTACAGAACATGGACTTTTGAAGATCTTATATTAGACCTCTATAAATTTCAGTCGGCTGATGAACTGGCAAAAAAAGATATTCCAAAAGAAAGATTACAGCAATATGAGATCTTGGAAAAGCTGTATCAGCAAAACCAATTACAGGACCCTTTCCTATTACAATTACAATCTGTTTTTAAAATCATAAAGTTACTTTCCCACGGAGATCCGGCAGATCATTTTGAAATAGATTTAAAAAAACAGAAGATCCGCAAACTTTAATTTTTCACCCTTTACTTTTTCGACTATTGATTATAAAAACGAAAAGACTGTCAACAAATTAACAGCCTTTTCTATTGTAAATCTAAAAGTAAAAAATGTTCTTTATCAGTTTAAAGGATTTTTCCTTTCATAGGTATTATTATCAAAACTAATTTTATAGTTTGACTTGAATAATTTGCTCGGCTGATAATAATCGGTTGTGATGATCTGTGCTCCGCTCTTTTTTGCTTTTTCGAATCTTGAATAATCTTCTCTCCTCGCTTCCATCGTATCCGCATCAGCTCTGGTTCGGATAATATATCCTTGTTTTACTAAATCCGCAATCTCCGGACCTGGATCATTCATGAACACAACAGCGGACTCAGGAGTTCCCGGAGTGGAATTGGTAAAGACCATTCTTCCTTTTAAAGACGGATGACTTTTCATGTACAAATCTCTATTCTCACTGTTGTTATCCAGTACAAAAAGGAATTTTCCCTTAGCATCTTTTACTTTCGGCCAGTTTTTGTGTAAAACCGCTTCATTCAATGTTGTATAATTTCCCCTGATATCATCCGGTGTGATGATTTTATTTTTACCCAGGTAGTTTTTTAATTCATTGTCAAGATCGTTAAATAATTTTGAAGTATAATGTTCCGGTTCTGTTCCGAACTGGTTGGCTTTTCCGTCTTTAGGTTCCAACGTAACAAAAACCGGATCGTGATCAGGATGCGCATCAGACCATTTTTTCAAATCTTTCAGGCAGTCTTCCAGCGTATAATAATGTGTCTGATAATCAATGTCGGTAATATGGATCATTTTATATCCCGGCTTTTTCATTTTTCCTTCCGGATCAAAAGGCTGACTGGTCTTTACCAGATCTAAAATCTTCGGATGAGCATATTTACCTCCTTTACTGTCTGCATATACATCTATTTCAAGATTTCTTAATCCCAGATCCAGCTGTTGAGGAACCGGGATATGTTCGTATTGAATCCTCGGAAGAAAATTCAGTGAATCCTTTTTAGACAGGTATTCGTAAACCTCCGGAAGAATGGCCTTCTTATAAGAATTGTGCGAACCAATTACCTGAATCTCATTAATCTTTAAGTTGTTCAGATTCTGATACTGCGCCCAAAAAAGGTTTAATGAAGAAACATACAAACCTAAGAATATTGCCTTTTTCATGACTTCAATTTTTTGTAATCGCGAAATTAGGAAGTCTTTATTCAGCTTTGTTGTACAGTATATTAAGTGTTTTTTAAGATTATATGAATATCAAAAATCCTGTATTTATAAGTACCTGATAATGAAGTGTATTTCATTTTCTCAAAAAGAGAGATTTATATTTTATTGATTTTATGATAATGTTATGTTAAAATAGATTTGGGTTAAACGTTTTTACTTTGCATCTGAAAAATAAACACGAAAGATGAGAAAAAAATACCGCTGTTGCGGGAACAACAGCGGCTTTTTATTAAGCTAGCAATAGTAACAATTACTTTACTTAATGATATGTACCACAAGATTAATTTTTTTAAATTTAAAAAGCTAATTCCGATTGCATTGATTTTCCTGGTTGCCAACCAGGCTCATGCAGAAGGATTTTCTAAACACTCTCCCATTTCTTTTCAGGTTAAGGAACCTATCACCGGAAGCGTAAAAGACCAGGAAGGTTCTGCCATAGAAGGCGCGAAAATTACTGTCGTAGAAACCGGAGAGACTGCTACTACCGATGCATCAGGGAACTTTACGATTTCTGCCAATATCGGGCAGGCCTTATCTATTTCTTATGAAGGATATACGACACAGATCCTGAAAATTTCAGGAAGCTCAGTTTCTGTGAGTCTGAAATCTAAAAAAGGGGCAACTTCCATTGAAGAGGTTACCTTGGTAGGATATGGTTCTCAGAAAAAATCTGATGTGACAGGAGCAATCAGCCAATTAAAAGCAGCGAATTTCAAAGAAGGAATGAATATTTCCGTGGATAATTTGATGCAGGGAAAAGTAGCGGGTGTACGTATTGTACAGACAAGCGGTGAACCGGGAGCTGGGGTGAATGTTTCCATCAGAGGTATCGGTTCCATCCGAAGCGGGAGTACTCCTCTGTTCGTTGTAGACGGCGTTCCATTGAATAATGATCCGGTAAGCGCATCAAGCCCTGATTTCGGGTTGGGAAATACCGCCGCAAAGAATCCACTGAATTTTTTAAATACCAGTGACATTGAATCAATCACTGTTTTGAAAGACGCTTCTGCTGCCGCAATCTATGGAGCAAGAGGTTCGAATGGGGTTGTTTTGGTGACGACTAAAAGAGGAAAAAAAGGAGAACCTTTATTTACATATGATACCTATTTAGGTTTTTCTTCCGTGATCAAAAAATTAGATCTGTTAACAGCAGATGAATACAGAGCAGCAGGAATAGACAAGTCTTACGATCACGGCGGAAATACAGACTGGCAGGATGAAATCTACAGAAATGCCGTTTCTTCCAATCATTCGGTCTCGTTTTCAAAAGCCACAGATACGGGAAGCTATTTTGCATCGCTTTCTCATATGGACCAGGACGGTATTGTGCTGAACAGCAGTTTCAAAAGAACCACAGCCCGTATCAATGCAGAAGAATCTTTCCTTGATGATAAACGATTAAAAGTTAAAGTAAACCTTACCGCGAGTGATATCAGAGAAACAGGAATTCCGAATGGAGGAACTGCAGGATCTGATGGACAGTTGATTATCCACGCTTTAATGGCTAATCCTACCCGTTCAGTATACGATGAAAACGGAAACTATACCAATTTCAATATGAACGCTCATTACAATCCTTTGTATTTATTGAGTGTATATCAGGATAAAACCAACACCTTCCGAGTTTTAGGAAATACAGAAGCTACACTGAGAATTATACCGGGATTAAATTATAAATTCAATTTAGGGATCGACAGGAGTTTATCGGAAAGAAATACAACCATGTTCCCGAATATTACTGACAGAAGCCCAAAAGGAATCTATTCCCAGGCCAATCTGGATGCCTACAATATTCTTTTAGAACATTATCTGACTTACGATTTCAGCTTAGGCAGACATAATTTCAATTGGTTAGCAGGTTTTTCCTATCAGAAATTTAAAGCAACAGCTACATATTGGGGAGTAAGAAACTTCTTGGCTCAGGGAGCTGGAATTCCACCTGAAATTAATCCCGGATATTCCGGAGATGTTTTTATTCCACAGCCTGGGACAGATCAGGAGAATGAATTACAGTCCTATTTCGGAAGGGTAAACTACAACTTTGACAAGAAATATTTCTTAACGGCTTCTTTAAGAGCAGATGGCTCTACCCGTTTTGGAGACAACAATAAATACGGATATTTCCCTTCAGTTGCTGTAGGCTGGACGATTTCCAATGAGAACTTCCTGAAAGGAAATCCGGTCATTAATGAATTAAAATTAAGAGCAAGTTGGGGACAAACCGGGAACCAGGAGGTGCAGAACAAGATCACAAAACCAAGTTATTCATTGGCAGCCTCTGCAGGATATTATTTATATGATAATTTGAATCTTATCAATGGGGTTTTGATTAACAGAACAGCCTATCCGGATCTGAAATGGGAAACGGTAGAACAATCGAACATAGGATTGGATTTCAGCTTGCTGAAAAATAAATTATACGGGTCTCTTGAATATTATAATAAATCAACAAAAGACGCGATTCTGCGTATTCCATCTCCAGTATTAAGCCCAACTCCTATGATCTGGAGAAATTCTGACGGAACAATTAAAAATAAAGGTATTGAATTCTCTTTAGGTTACGAAATTATTAAAAATGAAAACTTCACCTGGAACCTTGATGTAAACGGAGCTACAGTAAATAATAAAATTACAGGGCTTCCTGTTTCAGAAATTTATTCAGGATCAGTATCGGGACCGGGACTTTCCGGGGTTACCGCCAATGTATATAAAAACGGTTACCAGGCGGGATCTTTTTATATGTATCATTATTTAGGAATTGATGCCAACGGTAAATATATTTATGAAGATGTAGACGGCGACGGAACGATTGGCCAAAAAGACAAAAAGATCTTTGAGGGGCCCATTCCAAAATTTACTTTCGGGATCAATTCTTATATGAAGTACAAGAAATTTGATTTTTCCTTCTCTTTTATCGGACAAACAGGAGGGTACCTGGTCAATAACACAGCGTTGGACTTAAATATCAACAATCTGGCTTCAGACCGAAACGTTTTGAAAAACTTCTACGATTCTGGAGCAAGTTTTACCAATCAGCCGCAATTGTCTTCTTTGTATCTTGAAAAATCAGACTTTATCCGTCTGAACAACGTAAGACTAGGCTATACTTTTGATATCAACCAACTGAAGTTTTTAAAGAGTATTAATCTTTATGTAAGTGCGCAGAACTTACTAACAATTACAAGCTATACAGGTTATGATCCGCTTGTCGATACCAGTAAACAGGTAGAAGGAAACCAGTCATTGGGAATTGATTACACAACATACCCCTCTGCAAAAACTTTCATTTTAGGAGCCACTGTTAAATTTTAAGTAAGAAATCATGAAATCAACATTTTTAAATATTAATAAAATAGTTTTATCGGTAGCGGTAATATCATTAATAGGATGTACCAATTTGGATGAAAAGCTGCTTGACGAAGTTCCGAGTTCCGTAGCTGCAGATCCTGAAGCTTCTTTGGCTGCCGCTTACGGACAGCTTGGTGACGGAACTTTTGTAGATCACGGAAGTGTATTCGCCTTACAGGAATACTCTACAGATGAAGCTATCTTACCTACCAGAGGAAGCGACTGGGGAGATGGAGGAAAATGGAGAGCAATGCACGAATTTACCTGGGATCCTAATAACGATGTGGTAAAAACAACGTTCAATCAACTGACATTAGGGATTACCAAATCTTTAACCGCTATCGGAAGCATCAACCAAAGCAATATCAGTAATAAAGCTTTATTCTTAGCCGAAGCAAAAGGTTTGTTAGCTTACTATACCTACACAACGATCGATTTGTTCGGACAGGCTCCTTACAGGGATCCAGATAATCTGAATGCACCTATCGAAATTAAGAAAGCAGAAACTACGATTGATGCTTTAATTACCGAAGTTGAAGGGCTTATTCCCAATTTAGCGGATATTAAAACCCAAAATACCCATGCCGGAAGATTTACCAAACAGGCAGCATATGCTTTACTGGCAGATATGTACCTGAACAGAGCCGTTCTAAAAAATAAGACAGCGGCTACGTTTAATTTTACGGAGCAGGCAATTAATGGAGGCGGAACAGATATGGATAAAGTTATTCAATATTCCAATCTACTGATTAACGGAGGGCTTTTCAGCTTAGAATCCAATTATTTCCACAATTTTGATATTAATAATGACAATAGCAAAGAATTGATTTTCACGATTGTTCAGAAGAAAAATTCACTTAGAAATGCGGACAATGACCTTGCCTATATGTCGATGGAAAGAATTCAGAAACCATCACCGGATAACAGAGGAACAAACGCTTCCTGCATTACTCCCGAATTCTATTATTCATGGAACGGAAATCATGATGACCCCCGTTTTCAGAGAACCTATCAGTATGAAGACGGAACCTGGTTTAGAAATGATGGAACCGATGTAAGTGTACCATCAACAAGTAAAGTGGAAGGAACAGGAAAACCGTGGTTTCATTTCAACAGAGGATTACAGGTTGGTCAACAATATGGCCCGAAAATTCTTGCCAATGGTAATTTTGATATGACTGCTGACGGAAGAATTAAAGTTTATAAATTATTCACAGAAAAAAATACAACCCTTGCTGCCGATTTCACACCTGAACTTAATTTTGATAATCCTGCGGAAGCAGTATTTACACAGGCTCAGATCAACAGAGGGGTAAGAAACTTCAAGTTTGAATTTGATCCTGGTTACGGAAACAACGGAACCAGCGGAATGGATGTACCCTTGTACAGATTAGGAACCATCTATATGATGAGAGCAGAAGCCTATTTCAGAAGCGGGAATGTAACTGCAGCTTTGGCAGACGTGAACAAATTAAGAACAAGCAGAACCAATGATGCTTTAAAGAATAACACACCAGGTGTTGCGCTTACTTCATTGGATGCCAATACATTATTTAAAGAATCAGGCTATGAGCTGTATTGGGAAATGTACAGAAGGAAAGCGATGATCAGATTCGGGAAATTTGACCTTGCAGGAACAGCAAAACCTGCGACTCAGCCCTACAGAAGAATATTCCCTATTCCGCAGGCAACTCTTGACGTTTCCAAGGAATTCACCCAAAATCCAGGCTATTAATTTCTTTTCATCAAATTAATTTTTTTCGTAGAAAGTGATTGTCTTCTTAGACAGTCACTTTTTTTGTTGAGAGATCATTTGGAGCTATTTTACACTAATAAAAAACCTGAAAATGATTAATTTTCAGGTTTAAATTTTATATGTTTTCTTTACAATATTATAAACGAAAACTAGTAAGTCTGAAGCATAGAAGTTGTTAATGTAGACTGTGACATCGCACTATTCAAATTGGATGTATCAACAGCCCTTCCTATTCCTAAATTAGCTTCATTACTTCCTGAGCCTAAATTTCTATTCGTACAGGCAGCTTTTACAACATATGAACCGGCAGCCAAAGCATCCAAAGTGACATTTAAATTATAAATCCGATAACTCCCCGGAACACCACGGACAACATCATTTCGTACAGCTTTTAAAACCCCGGGAGCACCATCCTTTTCTACGAAAATACCACATGCATAACTTGCCGAACCTGTTGTCCAGGACAAACCTGTACGTCTGGCGATCTGAACAGTAGTCTGAAAAGATAATATTGCCTTAGATTTATTATCTGTACGGGTAACTACAAAACTATCTGTTATACCAGGTATGTAAGACCAATCAGTAGCAGAATATGGAGCATCCATAGTATAAATTCCTGTACTTCCAGACTCGGTAAATTCTATTCCGACATTATCCTTTACCGTATTCAAATAATATAATGAAAGACTTCCCGTACCATTGGCTATTTGAAAAGTTTTCCAGGTATCCGATGTTGGACCCGCTACAGAAAATATCTGCCCTGTAGTTCCTTCAGCACCCGTCGTAGTAGGAGTTCCTCCTGTTCGAATTTCTTTTCTAACATTTAATGTACCATTTACATCAAGGGTTTTTGCAGGAGTATTGGTATTAATACCTACTTGACCATTACAGATGGCAGCAAAGAAAACTCCTATTATATAAATATTTTTCATTTTTATGGATTTACTATTGGTGAAAAATTCTGTGGGATTTCATAAACATCAACTTTCAGAGAAGATTGTGTCATGAAATTATTTAAATTGCTTATAGATGTGGTTGCCGGAACTCCAATACCCAAAGTTAATCCTGATACAGGATTCGTTAGCCTTGAACAAGCAACACTCACTGAATGGGTACCCGTTGTAAGATTTTCAACACCTCCAATCTGAGTATGAGTTATAAATGTACTCGCATTAGGACTCGCGGTAACCTTATTGATTCTTATACTTTTTAGTAACCCATCTACAAAAATACCACATGCAAATTTAATATTAGATCCGTCCCCTGCTGTATTATTTTGCTGTACTACAGTTTCGAAGAGCAGATAAGTACTATTTTGCGTACTATTAACCGTAAAATTTTGAGACAAACCTGGTATTGTCTTAAAATTTTTCCCAGCCACCGTTAAAGATGTAAGTGGCGTATCCTGAGCAAAATCTGTTGCGGGGACTACAGCCGTTGCTGTTTCTGCATTCGTGAATGTAATTCCCTGACCGGTTTTTCCAGAAGGTCCCTGATTTGTTGCATTTGAAGTATTTAAATCCCTAAAAGAATCATTAAAGATAAGATAATACTTATTCGTTAAATATTCCGGAATTCTGAATGTTTTCCATGTTGGTGAAGTATTCGGTCCTCTAGAAACCAAAACCTGTCCTACACTCCCGGGAACAAGTGTACCCGTACCATTATCTAAAAATAATTTTTTCCCTATATTGATGTCTCCATTTACATCGAGATTGTTTCTAGGATTCGTTGTAGCCACCCCGACATTGCCTTGTGCACATAATAAAGTTGAGATCAGAGTAATTGAAAATATTAATGTCTTTTTCATGATTCTAATTGGTATAGGTAACAAGTTCTGCAATATCGATTTTAAGTAAAGATCTCAAGCTAAAAGCATTTGAGGAATTATTAGTCAAAATTGGCGTGGGACCATAAGTAGGAATATTAACACCAATTCTAAAATAATTGTTGGTTACATCCGAGGAAGAAATCTTTCTACAAGCAACATCCACTGTATAATTACCTATGGGAACATTTTCCTCTGTATAATTTAATGTGAAAATACTCTGCGTTGGTGCAGTATCAATTGCTGCAATACCATCAGGTCTTAATGCAACAAGCTTATCATTCTTAAAAATACCGCAAATAAAATCTACAGAAGAACCCGCACCTGCTACTTTATTTACTAATTCAACCCCTGACTGCACCTGATACGTTATCTTATTCTGAGATGCCTTAATTTCCACCGGAATACTCAAGCCAGTTATTTTAGCCCATTTTGCCGGATCAAAATCTTCATTCAGATTACTCGTTACAGGAGAAGAAGCAGCTACGCTATTTGACAAAGTTGTAATACCTGTTTGATCTGTTTTCAGATAAGTATTTATTAACTTATACTGAGAATTTTCCATAAAAGGAATATTTGCATATCTCCAAACCGGAGGCTGTCCGGCTCCCTTCGAAACTAAAACCTGATCCACACTGCCTTTATCACCATTTACAACATCCGTTCCTCCCACACTTAGTGCTTTTCTTAATGCTAAATCTCCGTTCACATCTAACGTAGATTTAGGTGTCGCTGTATTAATTCCCACTTGAGAAAACATTTTCATGAACATTAGAAAAGTAAGAATTAATGTACCTGTGTACTTCATAAAATTGTGTTTAAATTAATAGAAACTTGAAAGAGTATAAATATTTACACCTCTATTTATATAGTATTTTTAATATTTTCATGTTTTAATTAATTTATTTAATCACATACTCCAATAATTATAATATTTTTTCATAATTATCTTATTCGTTTGCATATTGATAATATGTTGATTATTTCATAAACAGATTATGATATTAAAATATATAAAAATCATAAAATAGAAAATAATTTTAAACAAACAACATTTGTCAAAAACAATACCAATAAGCGATTTTGATTAAAAAATTTCACAAATATAATTCATTTTAAAGTATATTTTGCATTTTAACCAAAACAAACGTAAAAAAATAAACATAAATCCTTTTTATGTGAAAAAAATACATTTATCAAATATTCAAAAAAAATAAAATATTGATATAAATAATATATCAATAAATATTTATATCAATAGAATATTACAAGTTTGAATAAAAAGAACAAATCCAAATAATTCAATTTCAATACAAAATAATTTGTACTTAACAGCTTTTAAAGAATTAAAATAGAAAGTTTAACACTCTAAATTCTATGAACAACCTATAAAGACATAGATATTGTAGTAATTCTAAGAACCTATTCATGATTTATTAATTTTCTACAAATCAAAACATCTGATAGAAAACAGCAGATTACGATGTTTAAAATTAAAAACGATAAAGTTTTATAGCTTATTAAAAAAATAATTCCGAATAAAAACTATAATATGTTAACAAATTACTTTTTGTTAACACTTTTTGCAAGATGTACAATCATTAGACAGCCTATTTATTGGTCGGGTCTTCCTTGATTTTTTGTGGCCCATTTTTGTAATTTCTTGAATGGGACACGAAATAGGACATATAAATCGTGACCCTATTTTGTTTTTTTTGATACTGCGCTAAAACAAAAAAACGCTATAAACATTGATGTTTACAGCGTTTTAGCTTATTTTGGTTTCTAACCTGGCGGAGAGTGAGGGATTCGAACCCCCGGACCTGTTACAGTCAACAGTTTTCAAGACTGCCGCAATCGACCACTCTGCCAACTCTCCATAAACTCCGATTATATCGTCGTTTTCAGTGGTGCAAATATAGAACTATTTTTACTATTGACAAAATTATTTTTAGAAAAAAATATTACTTTTGAATTTATTCCAGAAAAGGTCTATTTTATAGACTATCAATCCAAAAAGAATTGTAAAATAAACATCTATAAACAAAGTCCTTCAACTCTAGTTGAAGGACTCTTTATTTTAACTTTCAGGAATTTCAATTTTCCCTAATAACAACCTATAATCATTTAATTGTTGTTTAATTGTATTCACATCTGTTTTAAAGAAATCCGAAACCGATAACAATTCTTCATAATAAGTAATTCCACTAAAAAGGTTTTCTTTAAATACTTTCCATTTTTTGATTTGGGAATTGCTGATTTTGCCTATAAAATCACAGATATCTTTCTTCAGATAATCAACATATAATTTTAATTCATTAATCAGTATATTCGGTCGATTCTCGTAAGAAATAATATTGTTATTGCCATAAATATGCTGTACCATTTCATTAAGAGAAACTTCTTTATCAAAAAAAGCTAAATTCGGTCCCGGACAGATAACTACTCCCTGCTTCTCCCCTTTTATGTCTAAATCATGTTCCATATAAACCGAATTTACCAAACCTACACAAAGACAAGCTTTCTCAGTAATGACTTCTTTCTTTTTCTGAAACTGTGTTTCTGTCAGATGCTCCTTTTCCTGAGCCAACTCTCCAAGCTTTATATCCTGATATTTTTTAGAGGCCGTACAAATTCCTTTTGGAGAATATTCCTTACTTAGCGCCAGCAGTTTCTTAGGACATGAACTTCCATAATAATCTTTAGATTCCTTGTTTCGTCTAAAAATTTCGTTTGAAGTTCCTTTCACGGTATTAAAAGGAACTCCTAATGGAGAAAGATTACTCAAATAGAAATCATTTTCTTTTGATTTTGCAAGTAGTTGTCTGGTTTCATTATCCATAGCTGTAGCTTCCGGAACCAAAAGAAACGGTGATCCCCAACCGACACTGTTCACTTCATAAGTTTTCAAAAGAAACTCATGTTCTTCAGCGGTCCCTACTCCACCCTGAACGGTAATTTTCATTTCTAAAGGTTGAACAACTGTATATTTTCCTTTTTGCTCAAGTGCTTTTACCATCAAAGAATGAGCAGAATCTATCAGCTCATTTTTTCTTTCCTTGAATTCTTGCATAATCGGTCCCAACAATAGTCCTTCTGTTGCAAAAGCATGACCGCCACAATTCAATCCGGATTCTATCCTGTATTCAGAAACCCAAAGTCCTTTTTTAGCCAAGAAGTTCCCCTGAATCATGGCTGAACGGAAATCGCTCACTTTCAGAATGATTTTCTTTTTCAGAAAACCGTTTTCATCAGGAAAAAAATCATCAAATTCTTCGATATAGCTGTATAAGCGGGGATTCATTCCTGCAGAAAGCACCATAGAGGATGACAATTTACTTTTCGCAAACCCCCGTAATGAAGCATGCGCATCATTATACATCACCGGTAATTGTTCGTTTTTATAAAAATTATCCTTATCGACTTTTGTCATGATATTGACATCGATATTTCCGGGAGAAAGATGATTTTCAATAAAAATTTTAACAGAAGAAGCAAAATCATCCTTTTTAGTCAGAAGATTTTGCAGACCGTTTTTAAGCTCTGAAGCACCGGGAAGCATTTCCATAAAGTTTCTTAAAGCGGTTTTGTTCTTCGAAATTTCCTCTTTAAAAGCTTCAAACTTTTCATTGACGATATCATCCATCATGTCCAGATAATCTGTAATTCTCTTAGCACGATAGTCGTCAATCTTTGTTGAAATACTTGGATACTTCAGATTGAACTTTTTGCTGTAAAAGTTTTTCATTTTTTCTATAATCTCATCATCAATTATAGAAACTACGGAAGAAATGCCGTATTGCGCTACACGAATAGGACTGTCTATGGTGTACGCCAAACCCATTACGGGAATATGGAAATTGTGCAAAGGTTTTTGGATCATTTTTTATATTGATTAAAATAAATGTCTTACCCTTAAATTCCCATCAACTTATTTCACTTCTGCAAAAATATCAGTTTAAAATTAATTATGCCTACAATAACAAATCATTTTTCATAATCTGTCTAAAATCATCTTTACTAATAAAAACCCATAGGAAAAACCATTGATAAAAAATTAACAATAGTTTAATTTCAGCCTCAAAACAGCCTATCTACCGTAACAAATCATTAAAACAATCTTAAAATTCCCTTCAAAGCATTCTCCAAACAAGCATTTAATTTTGCCAAGATTAAATCTAAAGAAAGTGAAGAAAATTTTTACCTCCGTTCTCTTGTGTGCCTCTATTTATTTTTATGCACAAACAGGTACTGTTTCAGGAAACATTAATGATGATTCTAAAATTGCCCTTCCCGGAGCAAAAATTTCCCTGACTCCAGGAAATATCTATACGACTTCTGACGACCACGGAAATTTCGTTTTCTTAAATGTTCCGGCAGGAAGCTACACCATGAAAGTCGACTATCTTGGATATGGAATCAGAGAATACAACGTGACTGTAGAATCTGATAAAAATACCCAGCAAAATATCATTTTCGCAAGAAAAGAGACCACCATTGAAGAAGTTGTTGTCGCCGGAACCACGTTAAAAAATCAAGCTAGAGCTTTAAATAAGCAAAAAAATAACGCCAATATCACCAATGTCATTTCATCAGATCAGATCGGGCGTTTTCCCGATGCCAATATAGGGGATGCATTAAAACGTGTTCCCGGAATAACGATCCAAAACGATCAGGGTGAAGCTAGAAACCTGATCATAAGAGGCCTTGCTCCAAATTTGAACTCCGTTACCTTAAACGGTGACAGAATTCCTTCCGCAGAAGGAGATAACAGGAATGTTCAGATGGACTTGATTCCTTCCGATATGATCTCCACAATCGAAGTGAATAAAACTTTAACTCCTGATATGGATGCCGATGCCATTGGTGGTTCCGTGAACCTTATTACCAGGGTTTCTTCAAACGGAAAGAGAATTTCTGCAACGGTTGCTGGAGGTTACAGTCCTATTCGTGAAAAAGGAAATTATACTGCAGGATTGGTATATGGAGATCGCTTTCTGAATAAAAAATTGGGAGCCGTATTCAGCTTTTCCTATAATAACAACAATTTTGGTTCCGACAATATAGAACCGACATGGAGCCTTGCCAAAGATGCTGCACAAACAGCTTATGTAAGCAAAATGGGAATCCGCTACTATAATGAACACCGTATCAGGCACAGTTTTGATTTGAATATGGACTACGAATTTAATTCAAAAAACAAAATCTATGCTTCTGCAATGTACAATTTCAGGAATGATAAAGAAAACCGCTATGCTTTAGGATATAAAATAAAGCCCGTTTATAGTGCGGACAAAAGCCAGATTACCGATTGGGAAGGAAGTATCACCAGACAAGATAAAGCGGGAGATTACAACAATGACAACACTCGTTTGGAAAGGCAGAAAGTTCAGAACTATGCTTTACGAGGAGAACATCTTTTAGGTTCAAAAATAGATCTGGACTGGGCAATGAACTATGCTATAGCCAGTGAAAAAAAACCTCACGAAAGATATATTGAATTTGAAAATGAAGATCTGAGCTTCTCATCAAATTTAATCGATCCGAGAAAGCCTATGATTCTTCCTACTTCTCCTGATAATCTTGGAGACTATCAATTGAGCGACCTTTCGGATTCCAACAGCTTTACTCAGGAAAAAGAATTTGGAGCAAAGGTTAATTTGCGTTTCCCGTTCTCCGTTATTCAAGATCAGAAAGGGAGACTTCGTGTAGGAGCCCGCTTAAGATTAAAAACCAAAGAAAGAGAAAACGATTATTTCGCTTTTGAGCCGATCAATGATATGGGAAGTTTATTGAATGTTCCCACCACTTATTTCAACGGACACAATTTTCAGCCGGGAAATTATGTTCCGGGAACATTTGTAAGCACTTCTTATTTGGGAAGCCTGGATTTATTTAATCCTAATTTATTCAATTCAGAATCCAAACCTGAAGAATTCCTTTCAAGCAATTACAATGCAAAAGAGAATATTTATGCCGGATATGTTCGCTGGGATCAGGATTTCAGCGATAAGTTCTCAATGATTGTCGGAGCGCGTGTAGAAACAACAAGAATTGATTATACCGGGAATTATGTACTAGACGAAGAGGAATTGGCAGGAAAAATCACCAACACCAATACATACACCAATGTTCTTCCGAATGTATCATTTAAATACGTTCCGGCTCAGAACTTAGTGCTTCGTGCAGCCTTCACCACAGCTTTGGCCCGTCCAAATTATTATGCACTGGTTCCCTATCTTAATGTCATTTCAGGAGATGAAACCATTTCTGCAGGAAATCCGAATCTGAAAGCAACCTATGCTTATAATTTTGATTTCATGGCTGAAAAACATTTCAAATCAGTAGGTATTCTTTCGGGAGGTGTATTTTATAAGAATTTAAAAGATTTCATTTACACCTATTCAAGGAAGAATTATTCCGCAACAGATTTTGCTAATGATTTTGCAGGGCAAACCAACCCTATTCCTGCAGGAGAAAACAACTGGCTCTTTACGCAGCAGAGAAATGGTAACAATGTTGATCTTTATGGCTTTGAAGTTGCTTTGCAAAGACAGCTTGATTTCATTCCGGGTGCATTTTGGAAAGGTTTGGGAGTATATGTAAATTATACTTACACCCATTCCAAAGCAAAAGGAATCACCAATGAAGACGGTTTGGAAAGAACAGATGTAGGACTTCCGGGAACAGCCCCACATATGTTCAACGGATCGCTTTCCTGGGAAAACAAGCGTTTTTCAGCAAGAATTTCTATGAACTACGCATCTCATTATATTGATGAATTGGGTGGAAATTCTTTTGAAGACCGTTATTATGACAAACAGTTCTTTCTGGATGCAAATGCTTCCTATAAAATTACAAGCCAGCTGAGAGTTTTTGCTGAAGCGAATAATTTAACCAACCAGCCTTTGAGATATTATCAGGGAATTCAGGACAGAACTGCACAGGTTGAATATTACAGACCTAAATTTAATGTCGGAGTGAAATTCGATTTTTAATCATCTTTACAACGATACGTTTTTTACAGTTAGAGCATTTAAATGAAAAAAGTAAATTATATCATCGCCTTATCCATTCTGCCTTTTATACTAAGTTGTGCAGGACAGGGCTCATTAGGAAAAAAACTGAAGCCTTCTATTGTTACCGAAACCGTAATGTACGATACAGATGATCCTGCCATCTGGATCAATCCTCAGGATGCCTCAAAAAGCTTAATTATCGGAACAGATAAGGATACGAATGGCGGATTGTATGTTTTCGATCTGAATGGAAAAATTGTTCATAAAATTTTAGGATTAAAACGCCCTAATAATGTTGACATTGAATACGGATTTGATCTGAACGGAAAGAAGATTGATCTTGCAGCCACCACCGAAAGAGAAACCAATAAGGTAAAATTATATATGCTTCCCGATTTAAAAGAAATTGGAGAAATCTCAGTATTTGACGGTGAAACCGAACGTGGACCAATGGGAATCTCCATGTACAAAAATCCTCAAACCGGAGAAATCTTTGCAGTAGTCGGAAGAAAATCAGGGCCTAAAGATGGTTATCTGTGGCAGTATAAATTAGTTGAAAAAGATGGAGGAATCACGGGAGAAGTGGTTAGAAAATTCGGCAAATACAGTGGTTTAAAAGAAATCGAAAGTATTGCTGTTGATGATGAGGCAGGATATATTTATTATTCTGATGAAATGTTTGGTGTTCATCAATATTATGCCGATCCGGCAAAAGGGAATGAAGAACTTGCCGTTTTCGGAAAAGGAGATTTCAAATCAGATGTCGAGGGAATTTCAATATATCCTACCTCTTCAACAACAGGCTATATTTTAGTATCAAACCAGCAGAAAGATACTTTTAATGTTTATTTAAGAGAAAATCCTGAGAAAGGAAGAATTGCCGAAATTCCGGTATCTACAAAGGAAAGTGATGGTTCAGAAGTCACAAATGTAAATCTGGGCCCAAAATTCCCGAAAGGAATTTTTGTAGCCATGAGTAACGGCAAAGTCTTTCATATTTATGACTGGAGAATGTTGGAAGAAAGAATAAAAGCCAATATGAAACAATAAAGAAATAATTTCACTTACTATATTCAACGAAGCCACTGTAATTAAGTTAATTGCAGTGGTTTTATTTTTTATCCATTATATTCTCTATTAAAAAGTCAACAACAATCATCTTTAAATTTTAAAAATTTCAATAAAAATAAAATTCTGTTAAAAACCATTTATTAAAAATAATAATATTATGCAAAACTCTATTAATTTTATTTAATTTTTAGTTAAAAATACAATACACCTATTTTAATTCGTATCTTTACTTAATTATTCGCTTAACCACCCTATTAAAAGACGAAAAGTTAAAGTTTACATTTAATGACAAGCAAAATCATCGGCGTAGGTAATTACATCCCTTCAGAAACCATTACCAATTTATTTTTCGACAAACATATTTTCCTAAATGAGCAAGGAGATGCTTTAAAAGAAGATAACGCTTCTATCACCAGAAAATTACAAAAAATAACAGGTATTGTAGAAAGACGCTATGCTCACAGCAATGAAGTGACTTCGGATTTGGGTCTCATTGCCGCTCAACAGGCTATCGAAAATGCAGGTATAGATCCTGAAACCTTAGACTATATCATTTTTGCCCATAATTTTGGAGATGTAAAGTTTGGTACAATTCAGTCAGATATGGTTCCCAGCCTGGCTTCAAGAGTGAAGCATTCCTTACAAATCAAAAACAATTTTTGTGTTGCTTATGATGTATTATTCGGTTGTCCGGGATGGATTGAAGCGGTAATTCAGGCCAATGCTTTTATCAAATCCGGAATAGCAAAAAGATGTCTGGTTATTGGAGCCGAAACACTTTCCAGAGTTTCTGATATTCACGACAGAGACAGCATGATCTATGCAGATGGTGCAGGTGCCGTTGTTTTAGAATCCGTTGAAGACGGATCCGGAATTCAATCTCATTTGTCTGCTTCTTTTACCTATAAAGAAAAAGATTATTTATACTTTGGAAAATCATATAATAATGAAAACTGTCCGGATGTAAAATACATCAAAATGGATGGCAGAAAGATCTATGAATTTGCTCTTACCAATGTTCCGGAAGCAATGAAACAATGCCTGGATAAAAGTGGATTTTCAATTCATGATTTAGATAAAATCATTATTCATCAGGCCAATGAAAAAATGGATGAAGCGATCGTAGAAAGATTTTATCAACTGTACAATACACCACTGCCACCGAATATAATGCCGATGGTAATTGATAAATTAGGAAATAGCAGTGTGGCAACCATTCCTTCTCTACTCGCCATGATCTTAAAGGGAGAATTGAAAGAACATCAATTAGAAAAAGGAAATGTAGTTTTATTTGCTTCTGTAGGTGCAGGAATGAATATTAATGCTTTTGTTTATCAATTTTAGAATCCGTTAAATCTAAAATTTTATTTCAGTTAAGGTTAGCTGCCTTGTCATGTCCCTACATGAAATTTATTTTCAAAATTTGATTTGCAATATATCAGTAACAAACCCTTTTTTTCTATTTATTATAGAATTATTAATACTTTTTTACGCTTGATGCCTCAATGAGATACATAATGTAAAGAAGTAGATTATTTTATTGGTTTAGTATTGTTTTTCTATTGATTTTAGCAGCGAATTTATAATACCTTACTGCACGATTCAATACATTGGTTTTACCTCTTTCAATGGAACAATGTAATTGAATGAAGAGATCTTTTATGAAGATGATTTTTCATAGTCAAATGAAACAGAAGCTTAAAAAATTGATAAATCTCTATCAAAATAAAGCCCTAAAAAGCTAAAAATTACATCTGATAGATGTAAAAAAACTATTAAAATCTTTATGAAGCTTACGTATCATATATTTTAAAATTAAAAACAACTCTCAAAACATTGAAATATTTTTATTTTATTTATATATTTGTTTACCATACCTACTAAACGACATTCTTAATTCTGACAATCGACTATAAACTATACACATTCAGTATATAGATAGTTATTCTTGTGTTAATAAATTATTATTAAATAACCTTTATTATTATAAATATATCAGAAATAAATTCTTCCATCTCAGCTACTTTTAATCACTGTTTAATGAAAAAAAAGGATTTAATTTTAATAAAGACGCTAATTAAAGACATACAAAAGCAATTATATCAGAAATTAAATTTCTATGTATAATAAATATATATATAAATAAAAAGGAACAAATAAATACAAACAATTTATTATCAGATATTTAAATGTCATATTTCATTAATGTTAAAAAATTATTATTAAATATTGTTTATTATTGAAAATATAATAAAAATTAACTATTTTTATGCTTTCATAATAAACTATCAATTTATCCATAGGTAAGTTTTGATGTTTATTGTGAAATCCCCCTTCCATCATTTCAATACCAACAACACAATGAAAAACTTAACCATTATTGGATTAACTCCTTTTGAAAAACCGGATGTTAATCTTATTATTAAACTCTATGAAGCAGATGCGTTCCCTGTCTTAAGCTTAGGACATGAGTTGGTGATTTCTCAGGAATCACTTGATCTACTTGATAAAAACAATATACCATATTATGGTATTCATATTTCAAATGAAAACCTAACATCCCTCAACATTTCGGAAAAGGTACAGTTTGTGATTCAGCCTATCCAAATTCCCGCAAATCCTTTATGGAATCTGCCAATCCTCTATCAGGTGAGCAGTTTAGAGGATGCAAAAAAAGCTGAGGAATTAGGAGCAAAAGGTATCATCATCAAAGGTAACGAAGCAGGCGGATTGATAGGATACGAATCGACGTTTGTACTTTTCCAGCGCGTGATTAGAGAAATAAAATCCATTCCTGTCTGGGTGCAGGGCGGAATCGGGCTTCACGCAGCTGCTGCTGCAAAATCTCTTGGAGCCGCCGGTATAGTTCTGGATAGCCAGCTTGCCTTATTTCCGGAAACTTCTGTTCCTATGGAAATCAAAGACCTGTGTTCAAAACTAAACGGTACGGAAACAAAAATTATAGCCAGTCACCGCGTCTTGATAAGACCAAATTCCCCTGTATTACCGGAAAATATTACATCCGAAGAACTTACAGAATATTTCAAAGATCTTGATATAAATAAGAGCTATATTCCTATGGGACAGGATATTTCTTTAGCAATCGATCTGTATGAAGATTTTAAAAATCTGAAAAGATTAGTTTTTGCATATAAAGAAGCCATGTATGGTCATCTGAAACAGGCAAAATCACTTCAGATTATCAATCAGGAAAATATTTTAGCAAAAGATCTCAACTTAAAATATCCCATCGCACAAGGTCCGATGACCCGTGTGAGTGATGTCCCTGCATTCGCCAATGCAGTTGCCGAATCAGGAGCTTTACCATTTGTTGCTCTATCTTTATTAAAAGGTAATGCCGCAAAATCTTTGGTATTTGATACTAAAAATTTAGCCGGAGAAAAAACCTGGGGTGTCGGAATTTTAGGATTTGCACCACAAGAACTGAGAGATGAGCAAACTTCTTATATTTTAGAAGCAAAACCATCTGTCGTTTTGATCGCAGGAGGAAGGCCCGCCCAAGCTAAAGTGTTCGAAAAAGCAGGAATTAAAACATTTTTACACGTTCCCTCTCCCACCCTTTTGGATATTTTCCTTAAAGAAGGCGCTACGAATTTCATTTTCGAAGGTCGTGAATGTGGCGGTCATGTTGGTCCGCTTTCAAGCATCGTTCTTTGGGAAAAACAGATTGAAAGAATCTTAAAAGAAGATCATCCTGAAAACATCAGCATATTTTTTGCAGGCGGAATTCATAATGATTTTTCGACTGCGTTTGTTTCCATTATGGCAGCTCCGTTAGCTGCAAGAGGTGTAAAAATCGGAGTTTTAATGGGAACTGCCTATTTGTACACGAAAGAAGCCGTAGAATATGGCGCGATTCAGGAAGAATTCCAGTTGCAGGCGATGCAGGCGAAAGAAACCGTTTTACTGGAAACTGCTCCAGGACATGAAACACGTTGCTTAGACACGAATTTTGCTAAATATTTTAATGAGGAAAAATCTAAATTAATCGCAGCCGGAACCGATAAAAAAGAAGTTTGGGAACAGCTTGAAAAATTAAATGTCGGCCGTTTAAGAATTGCAGCAAAGGGTGTTGAACGTCAAGGTGATCAATTGGTCAATATTCCTAAAGAAGATCAACTGGATTTGGGAATGTATATGATCGGTCAGGTAGCGACAATGCATGATAAAGTAATTTCTCTGGATGAACTACACGAAAATGTAAGCATTCAAAATCAAAAATACATTCAGGAAGCCGGGCTTTCGGAAGCTCCTGTTTCGGTAGAAAAACCTTTAGATATTGCCATTATCGGAATGGAATGTATTTTCCCTAATGCCAAAAATTTAGAGGAATACTGGAAAAATATCGTTCTTGGAAAAGACAGCGTGACTGAAGTTCCGGACGAAAGATGGAATAAAGAATTATACTATCATCCCGATTCTAACGAAGCCGATGTTTCCCATTCAAAATGGGGCGGATTTATTCCCAAAATCGATTTTGATCCGTTAGCATTTGGTATTCCACCACAATCTCTTGCTGCGATCGAGCCAACACAACTGTTAACTTTATTGGTAGCAAAACGTGCGATGGACGATGCGGGGTATGGCGAAAAACATATTAACAAAGAAAATATTTCCGTAATTATCGGTGCGGAAGGCGGAAATGATTTAGCCAACAGCTATAGTTTTAGAGGATACTACAAGCAGGTTTTCGGTGAGCTTCATGAAGAAGTTAAGGAAGCTTTTCCACATACCACAGAAGATTCTTTCCCGGGAATTTTAGCGAATGTTATCGCGGGAAGAATTACCAACCGTTTAGATTTAGGCGGAAGAAATTATACCGTAGATGCAGCCTGTGCTTCTTCTTTGGCAGCGATTGATCTGGCTTGTCAGGAATTGGTCTTAGGTAAATCAGATATGGTGTTGGCCGGCGGCGCAGATTTACACAACGGAATCAATGATTACCTGATGTTTTCCAGTACACACGCGCTTTCCAGAAAAGGAAGATGTGCTACTTTCGATAGTGAAGCAGACGGAATCGCTTTGGGAGAAGGCGTTGCAATCTTAGTGTTAAAAAGATATGAAGACGCCGTAAAAGACGGCGACAGAATTTATTCTGTGATCAAAGGTGTCGGTGGTTCGAGTGACGGAAAAGCACTTGGATTGACTGCTCCGAGAAAAATCGGACAGGTTCGTGCGCTGGAAAGAGCTTACACACAAGCCGGAATCAGTCCTTCATCGGTTGGCTTGGTTGAAGCTCACGGAACAGGAACTGTGGTCGGTGATAAAACCGAATTGAGTGCATTGACCAACTTATTCAGCCGTTCAGGAGCTTTGCCGGGACAGACGCATTTAGGTTCGGTAAAAACTCAAATCGGACATACAAAATGTGCAGCTGGTTTGGCAGGCTTAATTAAAGCTTCACTGGCAGTTTATCACGGTGTAAAACCTCCGACCATTCACCTTCAGCAGCCGAATGCCTACTACAATGCAACAACAAGTCCTTTTGCTTTCAATGCAGAAACCGGAATTTGGTCTGACAAAAACCGTTATGCGGGAATCAGCGCCTTCGGTTTTGGCGGAACAAATTTCCATACAGTAATCGCCAATCATCCTAAAGAAGATGATTCTGCGGTATTACAATCCTGGCCTTCGGAATTATTTGTATTCCGTGGAAATACGTATGATGAGGCTAAAATTCAATTAAATCAAATTAAATCTTTACTTGAAGTTAATGACAGTATTGCCTTAAAAGATATTGCTTACAGCTTGGCGACAAGTTCAGAAAAACAGATTCAGTTGAGCATCGTTGCCGATACAACAGAACATTTGATGATGAACATTGAACTGGCTTTATCCGGAATTGAAAGCAAAGACACATTTACCGTTAATAAAAAAGAAGGTAAAGTAGCTTTCCTATTCCCTGGACAAGGCAGTCAGCGTATCAATATGGCACGCGATTTATTCGTTGCCTTCCCTGAAATGCGAAAATTAATCGATTCTTATCCAGAATTAGAAAAAGTAATTTTCCCTTCAAAAACATTCGATGATGCCACCTTAAAACAACAAAAAGAAACCATAAAAGATACGCGTTTAGCGCAACCGCTTTTAGGAATTGTTGATTTGGCTTTGGCTAAATTCTTACAATCCATCGGAATTGTTCCCGATATGTTAGCGGGACACAGCTACGGAGAATTACCGGCATTATGTTTCGCAGGCGTTTTTGAGGAAGAAAAATTGGTTGACTTAAGTATTCAAAGAGCAAAATCGATCTTAAACTCTGTTGAAGGCGGCGATCCGGGTTCTATGATTGCAGTAAGCGCAACGAAAGAAAACTTGCAGCCGATTTTAGCACAGGTTGAAGGTTGTTATCCTGTAAATTACAACGCTCCGACTCAATGCGTGGTGGCAGGAACTACGGAAGCCATCAACAAATTAATGGAAGTTTTGAAACAGGAAAGAATTTCAGCAAAAAAACTGGAAGTTGCCTGTGCGTTCCACAGTCCTTTACTGGTGAAATCTAAAGGTTTATATCAAACTGTTTTAGAAAACGTTCCTTTCAAAGAAATGCAGATTCCGGTTTGGTCAAATACGACAGCAGAAATCTATCCGACAAACACTTCCGAAATCAAAGAAAGATTAACAGATCATTTGGTACAGCCCGTAAGATTCGTGGAAGAACTTCAGGCGATGTACAATGACGGTGCAAGAATTTTTATCGAAGTTGGTCCCGGAAAAGTATTGACAGGATTAACAAAATCTTGCTTGGAAAAAGACCAGTTGACGTTGTTTGTTGAAGATAATAACACGAATAAATTAACACATTTTCTTTCAACACTTGCCCAATATTTGGGGACAGGTCGAAGTTTTAACATTGCTAAACTTTTTGATGGCCGAAATGCAAAATCCATTCAAATCGATCAGCCAGAACTGTACAAGAAAAGTCCTGCCATCTGGCGCGTGAACGGACAGGCAGCTCATCCAACGACAGGTTCACTCCCTGTTAATGGTGCATTACCCATCATAAATCCACTTCAAATGAACAATTTCACTCAAAATACCCAAACACCTGTCGCTGAAAATCAGACGAATGCAGAACGTATGTTGCAGGAATATTTAAACAGCATGAAAATGATGATTCAGGCGCAACGTGATGTGATGCTTTCATTCCTGGGACAGAATCTGCAGGTTCATCAGACTCCTGTTTATCAAGCTCCGATTCAAAATATTCCAACTCAGCATATTCCCACTCAAGAGGTTTTTCCATCAACAAACAACGTTAGTCAAGCAACCATTACTGTTTCTGCAAAACAGGCTCCGACAAAAGATATTAAAACATTATTGCTACAAGTCGTAAGTGATAAAACAGGTTATCCTCACGAAATGCTGGGTATGGAAATGGATTTGGAAGCAGATTTAAGTATTGATTCCATTAAAAGAGTTGAAATTATTGGTACCCTGAAAGCTGAATTAGGCTCTTTCTCTTCAAACACAGCGAATGAAGATACAATTATGGAACAATTAGCCGGAATTAAAACATTAAACGGGTTAGTTTCCTGGTTAACAGAACATTCATTAGCATCAAATACAACAGAAAAAGTTGGAGTTACAGAAACTCAGGCTTCAACTTCTCAAGCTCAAGCTGGATTTTCTCTTGAAGAACTTCAGACGACGATTTTAAATATTGTAAGCGATAAAACGGGTTATCCTAAAGAAATGTTAGGTTTAGACCTTGATTTAGAGGCAGATTTAAGCATCGATTCTATCAAACGTATGGAAATTATCGGCGATTTGAAAACTAAAATCGGCTTCGGTGGAGATATGGAACAAGCGGATGATTTAATGGAAAAATTAGCTGCGATTAAAACATTGAACGGATTAGCTTCTTGGATTCATGAAATGAGCGGAAATGCGCCTTCTGAACCGGAACAAAGTGCATTATCCCGTCTTCGTTTTGATTTGACTCCGACTGATATTTCCTTAACGGAAAACACAGAAATTCTTCACGGAAAACGTTTTGCCATCACTCAAAATGACAGCAATCAGACATTAGCGATTAAAAATGAGCTTGAAAAACATGGTGCCATTGCGGAATTAATTGATTCTGATAAAGATTTAACCGATTTTGACGGGTTAATTATTCTTGATTTATTCTCATCTTCCGCCAATCACAACATCATCGACCATGTTGATTTAATCAAAAAAATGGATCTTGATAAAGCAAAATGGATTTATCTGATTTCCGATATTCCGGCTCATGTTCAGGAATTGACAGATACTACTCTTTTGCGTCATTACAAAGGACATCCGGGGCTTTTCAAAAGCCTGGCCCGTGAGTTTGAACAGACGAATTGCAGATTAATCAGCCTTACTTCTCCTCAACAAATTGAGAATATCGCTGAAATTACGTTAAAGGAAATTTTAACGAAAGATAAACCTGCCGAAGTTATTTATAAAAACGACAAAAGACACAAAGTAGATATCATTCCGTCGCCTTTATCGACAGGTTTAAGCGAAGCTCAAATTCAATTGGATACAAATTCCGTTGTATTGGTTCTTGGAGGCGCTCAGGGAATTACTTCAGAATTGGTAAAACACATGTCACAGGCTTATCCTTGTACGTATGTTTTGGTCGGAAGATCTGCAGATCCGAGAAATCAGGCGACAAACAGCGAACTGGAAGCATTTAAAACCAAGGAAGAAATAAGAGCCTATCTTATCAAATCAGGAACATTCACTTCACCTTCTGAGATTGAAAAAGAAACGATAAAAGTTTATAAAAACAATCAGATTCTACGTACAATCCGCGATATGGAACAATTGGGAAATACGATTGTTTACCAATCATTAGACCTTTGTGATGAAAATGGTTTGTCTGAATTAATTAATTCTATTTACGAAAAATATAACCGTTTAGATGGAGTTATTCACGGTGCAGGATTGCTGGAAGATAAATTATTCAAGCAAAAAACAACAAGCTCTTTCGGACGTGTTTTCGATACTAAAGTGAAACCGCTTCGTGTATTGGCAGAACAACTTCGCACGGATTGTCAGTTTGTAGTGTTGTTTTCAAGCATCGCTTCCGTGTACGGGAATAAAGGTCAAACCGACTACGCAGCTGCAAACTCCGTTTTGGATGATTATGCGAATGCTTTAAATAAAAAATTAAAAGGAAAAGTAATCTCCATCAATTGGGGACCTTGGAAAGGAGCTGGAATGGTTTCTCCAACCCTTGAAACAGAATACGAAAGAAGAGGTATATCTCTAATCCCATTGGATCAAGGGAAGGAAATTTTCCTGAATGAAATAAAATATGGAACTGAAAGTCAGGTATTAATCATGTCTGGAAGTAACTGGTAATCTCTGTTTTAAATTTAATTTATGAAAAAAACAGATGTTGCAGTAATTGGTTTGTCTTGTGTCTTTCCGGGGGCACAAGACGCCCAAACTTTTTGGCAGAATATTGTCAATAAAGTAGATTCTACCCAATTAGCTCCGGCTGACCGAATCGATCCTGTTCATTTCAGTGACAGTACAAATCCAGTTGACCGTTTTTATTGCCAACGCGGTGGATTTATCCCTGATTATGAATTCGATCCAACTGCTTTCGGAATTTTACCATTGGCGGTTGAAGGAACTGAACCCGACCACTTATTAACGCTTGATTTGGTTCAAAAAGCCTTAGACGATGCCGGTATTTTTCAGAAAAATATTTCACTGGAAAAAACAGGAATCATCATCGGGAAAGGAAATTACACAGGACCCGGTGCAACTCGTGCCATCGAAATTGTAAGAACAGGAGAGCAAATTTCTTCTTTATTAAAAGAATTGTTACCGGAAGTATCCTCTGTCGATATTGAAAAAGTAAAACATGCTTTTCAGGAAAGAAAAGGACGTTTTGCAGCCGATACCGCGATGGGATTAATTCCCAATCTGGTTGCTTCATTAGTAGCGAATCGTTTTAATCTTGGAGGCGCTGCTTTTACTGTTGATGCAGCTTGTGCAAGTGCTTTACTAGCCGTAGATCACGCCGTTCAGGAGCTACAAAGAGGTCGTTCTGACATTATGATTGCTGGTGGTGTTCACACCGGACAAAACGCCGCTTTCTGGAGTATTTTTGCTCAGTTAGGAGCATTGTCCCGTCAACAGCAGATCAAGCCTTTCAGCAGCGATGCCGATGGTTTATTGATTGGCGAAGGCTGCGGATTCGTCGTTTTAAAAAGACTGGAAGATGCCATTCGTGATCAGGATAAAATTTATGCAGTTATCAAAGGGGTTGGAATCAGCAGTGATGGTAACGGAACCAGCGTGATGAGCCCCTCAGTAAAAGGCCAGCTAAGGGCATTACAACAAGCTTGGGAAAATGCAGGTTTAAATGAAAATAAAATCGGTTATTTGGAAGCTCACGGAACAGGAACTCCGCTTGGTGACAAGACAGAATTGCAGACTTTGGCCCAATTTTTTGGAAAAGAAGAATCGGCTAAAATTGCAGGTATCGGTTCTGTAAAATCAAATATTGGTCACGCCATGCCCGCTGCGGGAATTGCAGGTTTAATTAAAACTTGTCTGGCTTTACATCATGATACATTACCCCCAACATTGTATTGCGAAAATCCTACTCCGGATATGCAAAATACAAGATTCGAGCCTGTTCAGGAAGCGAAAAGCTGGTCGAAAACAGGGTTGCCAAAGGTTGCTGCAGTCAATGCTTTCGGATTTGGAGGAATCAATGCACACGTGGTATTGGAAGGGTATGATATGCCTAAAAAAGATAAGGTTTTAATCTTAGCAAGACCAACACATGAAGAATTATTAACCGCTTTACAAAATAACGAGACAACAGTAGGAGAAGGAAATTTCCGTATAGCGATATTCGAACCGACTCCTGCGAGAATTGAAAAAGCAACTAAAATTGTTGCTAAAAACAATCCGTGGCGTAATAAGCAGGATATTTGGTACACCAACACTCCTCTATTACAAAACGGCGAAAAAGTGGCTTTTGTTTTTCCAGGATTAGACGGATTAGCAAAAGGTGAAGTAGAAAGTGTAAGCCGTTATTTCAACATCAACGCACCGATTGAAACAGAAGGTGAAGGTTTGTTAAATGATGCTTTAAATATCTTCAACAACTGCAGTATTCTCGATAATTCATTAAAAAAATTGGGAATTATTCCTGATATGAATGCGGGTCACAGTTTGGGAGAATGGCTTGCAGGTTATTCTTCTGAATTGGCGGAAGTAAATTCCGTAAAGGCCTTAATTGATGTTTTAAACCCTGAAACTTTTGAATTAAAAGATTCTAAATTCATCGCCATCGGAGCAGGAATTGAAACCATTAAACCTATTATTGAAGAAATTCCTAACATTTATATTTCTAATGACAATTGCCCGAATCAGGTGATTCTTTGCGGAAGTAATTCAGCTTTGGATGAATTGGTTCCTATATTAAAATCAAAACAGATTTTTCATCAGATATTGCCGTTCCAGTCAGGTTTTCACTCGCCTTTTATCGCTGATAAATTAGATGTGATTTTGGCAGGAATGGAAAAAGCACAGTTTCAGCAGACGAAAATTCCATTATGGTCCGCAACGACTTTGGAACCTTATCCGGCTGATCAGGAATCTATCCGAAAACTGAGCGCGGAACATCTTGTTGAACCCGTTCGTTTCCGTGAACTGACGGACAAATTATACGAAGAAGGCGCAAGATTTTTCATTCAAGTTGGAACCGGTGGTTTGATTGGGTTTATTGATGATACATTGAAAGGAAAAGCATTCAGCACGATTGCTTCAAGCGTTGCGACGCGTTCTGCATTGGCTCAATTTCAACGAGTAGTTGCAGCGTTATTCGTGGAAGGAAAAACGGTTGCCCTTGACTTTTTAGACATTCAGACTCAATTCAAAAAATCATCTGGAAAAGGAATAAAACTTGAATTAGGTTCACCAATTATCCGTGATTTTAAGGAGATTCAACAATTAGCAAAATCAATTGATACACCGAATCAAAAGATTACCGCAACGGTTGCAAAATCAGGGCATCCACTGGTTCAGGCATTTCAGGATAATATTTCAGATATGATCCGTATGCAGGAAGAAGTTTTAACTTTATTCCAGAATCGTCCGAAAGTTTCAATTCCGAATATTGTATTACCAAAAGTTCAGGCTCAGATAAGCAAGAACTTTGAGAAAACATTGTATGTAACGTTGGAAACTCATCCCTACCTTATCGACCACAGCTTACTAAGACAGCCAAAAGGCTGGACAGAAGTTGCCGATATGGAACCCGTGATTCCAATGACTATGATTTTCGAACAGTTGGCAGAAATTGCTCAAGCAGAAATTGAAGGAACTCAGGTTCATAAAATCATGAACATAAGTGTTTTTCAATGGATGAATGTGGCAAAACCTTTCGAAAAAACCGTCAAAGGTGAATGGAAATCGGAAAACCATGCTTATTTAGATATTGAAAATTTTGCCAATGCTGAAGTTTTATTAACCTCAACAGCAAGACCGAATCCTACCTTCAATCTTTACATCGGAGAAATATTACCCATCGAAAGAACTCCCGAAGAAATCTACGAGATGCATATGTTTCACGGTGAAAAATATCAGGGAATTACGGAAGTTTCAAAGGTCGGAACGAAAGGAATTATCGGAAAGATCAAAGGAAATGGCGGAAAAGGCTCGTTATTGGATAACGCAGGACAATTATTCGGACTTTGGTTGCAGTTAACCTTAACAAAAGACAGAATCGCGTTCCCTGTAAAAATAAAAGACATTGAATTTTTCGGAGATTTACAGGATCAGGACGGGATTTTCGAATGTACGTGCAGCCTTACTGAAATGAATGATGAATTTGCCATCGGTGATATTCTTTTAACCAGAAACGGAAAAGTATGGTGCAAAATTTCAGGATGGCAAAACCGCCGCCTGGAAATCGATTCAGCTTTATGGAATGTATCGATGTCGCCTTTACATAACCGTCTTTCCGAAGAAATTGCTCCCGAAGTATTTTTCTTCCATCAGGCGTATTCAAGGGTTGCTTCTTGGGATTTTATTCTGAAAAGATATTTCAATCAAACCGAAAAAAGATATCACCAAACCTTGCTTCCCAACAAGAGAAAAAGCTATATGGTAAGCCGAGTTGCGGTGAAAGATGCCGTGAGAAATCTTCTTAAAAAAGAAAAAAATCACCCTTGCTTCCCGATCACTTTTGAAGTTGGAAAAGATGAGGTCGGAAAACCGTTCTTAATCGGAGATGCTACGAAAGATATACACATTTCTTTGGCACATAAAGGAAAAGATGCGGTCGGAATTGCAAAAAGCGGAAAATCTGTCGGAATCGATATGGAAATTATTGAAGAACGAAGCTCAGGATTCTACGATTTGGTCTTTACCAATAACGAATTAGCCTTATTAAAAGGAAAAGATCAGGCAGAATGGACGACCAAATTCTGGGTAGCTAAAGAAGCCTACGGGAAATTCGTCGGAACAGGATTAAAAGGAAACCCGAAACGGTTCGAAGTCGAAAAAATTACAGAAGATTCTTTATGGATCAACCAAACAGAAATCAAAACTATTAAACATAAAAATTATATCATAGGATGGACACTATAAACACTACAGCAAAATTAAATCACGAAGAATTATTTGATCTTTTAAAAGGTTTCATCACAGAAGTTATCGGTGAAGAATTTGTTGAAGAAATGGACATTACGCCGGAAAGTTCGTTCACGAAAGATCTGGAAATGGACAGTATCGAAATCGTTTCTTTTTCGGAAAAAATCAAAGCACATTTTGGTGAGCAGATCGATTTTACAGGATGGCTGTCTTCAATGGATCTGGATGAGCTGATTAACCTAGATTTAAGTATGATTATCAACTATATCTACGAATGCCAATAATCTCTGTTAACGATAAAAAGGTTCATATTCAGGAACTCAACAAAGGGGCTGAACAAACTGTGTTGCTGATTCACGGGATGTTCAGCAACCTTTCTATTTATTATTTTAATATTGCTCCGATTCTGTCCAAACACTTCCATGTGGTGATGTTTGATTTAAAAAGTCACGGCATGAGCGAACGTTTTCTCGACGGCTACGATCTGGAAAATATGTCTTCTGATGTTCTGGTGCTGATGGATGTTTTGAAAATCGAAAAAGCACATCTTGTCGGCTATAGTTTTGGAGGATTAATTTCTTTAAAAACAGCTTTAAAGGCACCTAACCGCATCGAGCAGCTGGTTGTCATCGAAGCACCCGACCCGCAGGATGAAAAAGCCAGAAATATTATTGATGAATACAGCAAAGAGTTTCTGGAGCATTATGTAGCCAATTTTACCGACACCACAAAAGTACAGATGGGCAAAAGACAGATGGAAAAAAACCACAGAATGTATGAGTTTTTGTTTAATCAAACCAGCATAAAGGCAGATATGATTAAAGAAAAGCATTTCCTGAGCGAAGTTGATTTTTCGGAATTAAAACCTTCAACAATGCTGATGTACGGTGAAGATTCCAACTGCAGGCCGACAGGTGAATGGCTGAATACTCAAATCAATCAATCTGAATTAAAATTAATTCCCGGAGACCACAACATCCCGATTCAAGAACCTGTTTTAATTGCTGAAACCATCACCCGCTTTTTATCAAAATCATTAAAAACCTTATCACAAAATCATGGCTAAATTTGTATTTATAGTTCCCCCTTTAACTGGTCATGTCAATCCCACATTAAGCATTGGTGCTACTCTTCTGGAAAGAGGTCACCAGGTTGCCTGGATAAGTCTCGACCAGAATTTAAAAAATAAACTTCCGGAAGGCGGTGAATTATTATTGATTCAGTACGACCAGACGGACGAAGAAAAAAGAGAAAGTGAAAATTATCTCGATATTATTTCTAAAAAAGTAGTCTATGGAATCGACAGCATCAAATTTCTTTACGAAGATGTGCTGATTCCTTTGAACAGGCATTGCTATAACGGAATTATTCCTTTATTAAAAAACTATCAACCTGATTTGGTTATTGGCGATCATCAGTTGTTTGCGGCTTCTATTGCGGCTAGAAAATTAGGTTTGCCTTATGCTACAACGGTAACCGCTCCGGCTGCGATTAAAATCATGAATGAGCTTCCAAAAGTTCATGAGTGGGAGGAAAAACAAATCATCGCTTTGCAACAGGAATTAGGTGTTGAAGAAAACCGTGCATTGGATTGTTCGGATTTACTGACACTGGTTTTAACCTCCCAATATTTCTTTGGTGAAATGGAGTTGAAATCTAATTTCAAATTTACAGGTCCGGTTCTTACCGAGCGTCGCGTTTCTTCGGAATTTGACTGGGAAAAATTCAACAGCAACCAAAGAAAAAAAATTTTAGTCAGCATCGGAACAACTTTCGACCACGAACATAAAAGAGCATTTTTCCAAAAGGTTATTGATGCTTTTAAAGATGAAAACTTAACGGTTGTTGTGGTTTCAGACCCTCTGCTTTTTGAGGAACGGCCGGAAAATTTTATGGTTTATCAGCAGGTTCCTCAATTAGATCTGTTACCTCATTTAGACGGCGTTGTTTCTCACGGTGGTCACAATACGGTTTCCGAAACGCTGTCAAACGGTTTGCCATTGGTGGTGATTCCGATTGCGTATGATCAATCGCATGTTGCGGGACGTGTTGTACGTACCGGAGCGGGAGAACGTCTGAATTTCAACAGATTTAAAGCGCATCATTTAAAAGAAGCCGTACAAAATATTTTAACCAATCCTGAATATAAAAAAGCTGCGGAAATGGTCCGCCAATCTTTCATTGAAGCCGGAGGAAGCGCAACAGCAGCCAATTTATTGGAAAATACCATTTCCAATTCTACAATGGAAAGACCAAAGTCTAAATTTTTATTTGTTGTTCCTCCGTTTTTCGGACACATTAGTCCTACTTTGAGTGTTGGAGCAAGTTTAATTGCCCGTGGTCACGAAGTAAAATGGTTTGGAATTACACCATTAGACAATAAACATATTCCGGAAGGCGGAAGTTACTTTTATCCGGAACAAGATTTAGTTCCTTATCAGGATGAAATTGCCAGAATTTTAAAAAGACAGGATGATGGTCCTGCCTGTTCAGGTCCTGAAGTCATGAAACTGGCTTTGGAAGAAACCTACGCTCCTTTTGCCAAAATAATGATGCCCGGCTTGGAAACTTTGACCCAAGCATGGCAACCCGATGTTATCGTGAACGATTGTATCACTTTCGGAGGAGCCTTATTTGCCCACAAAAATAGTATTCCGTGTGTAACGACAACACCGGTTCCCCCAGACGTAATGGGCGATACAGAAAATAGTGCCCCGAAAATTTTCGAATGGCAGCAGAATTTGATTAAGCAGCTTCAAAAAGAAGTCGGAATTGAAGATGAGGGAATTTTCATTCATTCTCATCATTTGAATCTGATCTTTACCTCCCAAAAATTTGCTGATTTTGATGAGGTTCCTTCTCACATGAAATTTGTAGGGCCTGTAAAAGGGCGTCCAAATCCGGCACCTTTTGACTGGGATAAACTGAATGCATCGACAACACCTAAAATATTCGTTTCATTGGGAACATTATTGGTGGATATCAGAAAAGCATTTTTCGAAAAAGTGATTGCGGCGTTTGCGGATCAACCCGTAACCATCATTGCCGCTACTCCACCGGAAATTTTTGAAGAATGGCCTTCCAACTTTATTGTAAGTAGTTTCGTGCCCCAATCGGCTTTGATGCCTCACATGGATGCCGTGATTTGTCATGGTGGTTTTAATACCGTAAATGATACTTTCACCAACGGATTACCCATGTTGATTACCCCTATTGCTTACGATCATTTTCACATTGCAAAACTGATTGAAAAAGCAGGTTGCGGAATCAGCATAAGATATAAAAGATTGCGTGTAGATGTACTTCGACAGACTGTTTTTGAATTATTGGAAAATCCAGCATACAGAAATGCTGCAAAAGAAGTTCAATCAAGCTTAATTGACGCCGGCGGAAACGATCGCGCAGTAGAATTGCTGGAAAATTTTGTAAAACAATCCACTTTAGTTCCTGTGTAAGCCTATGAAATCGCCCTTAACCAATTTAGATACAATGAATAACAAAGATAAGCGATTCCATATGGCCATTAAAAAACAATAAACAATTACATATGAAAAGAAGATTGTTATTTGGTGAAAGAATGTTGCTTGGCGACGGTACTGAGCCCTTCAACACGGTGATCCCTTTCAGGTTAAGAGGAGCATTTGTCTTGAAAGATATTCAGTATGCCTTAGAAAAGATTCAGAATAAACATCCTTGGTTAAAGGCTGTTATTCAACATGATGAAAAGAATGTTCCGTGGTTTGAGGTTTCAGAAAAAGTAAAAATTTCCATCCGGATTTTAGCCCGAAAAGATGAAAATGACTGGCTGGAAGAATCGAAAAAAGAGTGGTATAAAATGTTTAATTACAAAGAACAGCCACTCATGCGATTTGTCTGGATCAAAGGTGAAGAAATTTCAGATATGATGTTTGTGTTCCATCATTGCTTATGTGATGGAGGTTCTGCCATGGCTGTTCTGGATGAATTTTTAAAAGTACTGGACGATCCGAATTACGACATTGGCGTTGAAGATCCGATTTTGGGAATTCATGACGTAGTTCCCAACGAAATTTTGAACAACCGTAAGCAACAATTTAAAGCAAAAATGATTGGGCGATTGGCTGCAACGGCTATCAAATATATCCCTGTTAATAAAAAAACGACTGACCGACAAAGCGATTATTTGATCAACTGGAAGTTTGATAAAGAGACAAGTAAAGAACTGATTGATTATTGCAAATTTCAAAAAGTGACTGTCAATACTTTTCTCTGTGCAACAATCTTAAAAGCATTTCAAAAAACCAGAAAAGAGAAGGCTTTTAATAAGGTTTCATGCCCTGTTGATATCAGACGTTTTGCTGATCAGATCAAAGCCGATCACATTTTCGCTTTTGGATTGATGATTGTGGTCTCTTTAAACAAAAAATTAGGTTTTGAAGAAAACTTAAAACTGATGCAGGAAGCTGTTGAGAAAAAAACATCAAAATTAAATCCCTACATCACGATGATGGTCATGGAATCTGCTCATGATGCATTGACGAATTTTACTAAATTATTGAAAAACGGAAAATCTACCAATGATTGTATGTTTTCTAATTTGGGTCGCATTCCAATTGCTCATGAATACAAGGAATTTACACTGGAAAACATATTCAGTCCGTCCGTCATCGGACCTTTGGGAAATACAACAACAATGGTAACCTCCACATTCCGTGGAGAAATGGATTTTGCTTTCATGGGAAGCGAAGGGTATTTACCTCAAACTGAAGCTTTGGCAATTCGTGACGAAGTCATTACCATCATAAAACAAAAACTGGAATCTGTAGCGGCCTATGATTAAACGAAAACTAATGATGGTAGAAAGAATCATGTACGTTGATTCTAAAACTCCTGTAAATTGTGTATTTACAGTTAAAATTAATGGGGTAATTTCTGAAGATCATTTTAAAATTGCTTTAGATAAAATCCAGCGGAAACATCCATTACTAAGAGCCTATATTGATCATAAAAACGCAAAATATCCCTTCTTTGTTGAAGAAAATGATATTTTACCAATTCCGCTCCGTATTGTTGAACGAAAAACAGATCAGGACTGGCTGTCCGAATCTGAAAATGAATGGTACAGAATTTTTGAAGATCCGAAAAAACCACTGGTCCAGATTGTTTGGGTAAAAGGATCAGCTGTTTCTGAAATTCTTTGGGTAATGCCCCATTCTATCTGCGATGGAACAACCGGTATCAACTTACTACGAGAACTTTGTTCTTTACTGGATGATCCTTCTGCAGAATTGGGCTCTTATCAGACATTCAGCTCCGTTGATGATTTTCTGCCTGCTGATTTCAATCTGAAAAAAAACCAGCGAAAAGCTAGATTATATTTAATTATGGCCAAATTATTCTTTTTCATTCAGTCTAAAAGTAAAAAAAGAAATTCCGGAAAAAACTACGCTCTTCACAGAAAACTTGACACTGTTATTTCCAAAAAAATAGTTGATAAATGTAAAGTCAACGGGATTTCCGTTCATTCTTTGTTGTGTGCGGCCTTTATGGAAGCGTTCAAAGAATTTCAGGGTAAAAAGGCAAAAGGAAAAGTGATAAGCCCGGTAGATGTTCGAAATTTTATTCCGGAAATCAAGCAAGATCATATCTTTGCATTTGCGCCGACAGTTGAATTGTCTTTGAAAAAAGGGCAGAATTTACTTGAAAATGCGCAACAGATCAAGAAAGATTTAGTTGAAAAAATAGGAAAGACGGAAGCAAGGGAATTGCTGTGGATGGGTGAAAATATGCATCCGGTTGTTGATCGTATGATTTCATTATTAAAATCCGGCAAAGGCGGACATGATATTACGTTGTCGAATATGGGTAAAATAGATATTCCGAATGAGTATAAAAATTTTAAGCTGGAAACCATTTACAGCCCGACAGTTGCATTTCCGTGGCTGAATTCCAATACTTTAGTAGTAACGACTTATAATCAGCAAATGGATTTCACCTTTATGTCTAATGAAGATTTTCTTCCGAAAGAAGATGCAAAAAAAATAAAAGATAAAGCTATTGAGCTCCTGACGTCATGAAATTTAAAATAAAAAAAGCTCAACCAAAACCACTCAAAAAAACAACACTCAACCGCTTTCTGAAAAAGCGGATGCTTATCTATTTGATTCCGAACGTATTTTTTAATTTTATCATTGCTTATGCCAGTTTTAATGAATTAGGCTATACTCATTTTTTTGCCTGTACACAGAGTTTAGCTCGCCTTACCTTACCTATGGCTATTTTTTTACCGGTTGTTCTTACGATTGATATTATCAAAAGAGTGACCGATGCAGCACATCAAAAAGCAATTGAGTTTGAAGTCGATGATCAGCTTAATTTAAAAAAATTACTGACTAAACTGAGTATTTTAAACGGACTGGTTACAGGTGTATTGGTTTTATCCAGCTTGCTGTTTGCCCAGTTTATTTTATCAAAATATTATAAACTAAACCCGACAGCAATGGCTATTTTGGTCGGAAGTTTAGCCGGAATACTTTCGGTATTGTTTACTTATCTTCCCATTAGAACGCTGAAAAATTACTTAAATAAACGTGTCATATTAGATTCAGTTGAAGTGAATAATGGTTAATATAATGTGACCGAATGCAGTTTATCTTTGTTTATCTATATAAAAACTTTTATTTCATTCTTTCATTAATTTCTTCCTGAAGATTTTCTATTTTCTGCTTTATCTCGTCACTTAATTTATTAGGGAAATTTTTAAGTTTTTTAAGATCAAAAGCTAGAATAACAGAAGCTACTCCAACAAAAACAAAGGATAATCCGGTAACCACCACCAGCGACATTCCTGAAAATATAGGATTAGCCAAAAGGAGGAAAGAAAGAATAATCCCGAGAATACTGAAAATAGCAAGATTACCCCAACGAAGAACATGAGCATCTTTTAAATCGAAAGAAATCCCCAATAACTGGAAAGAGCGGAACATAACTGTAAGCCCTACAATGAAGGGAAGTATTGCCATTGATATTTTAGGGTAACTCACTAAGTAAACACCCATAATTAAGGATAAAAGTCCACTCACCAAATACCATCCCCACCCGTTCATCGACTTTCGATTCTCAATGGAAAAAAAGATATCGAATATTCCTGAAACGATAAAAGATACACTAAATAATAGTGATAGGGCCACATAAGTTCCAAGAGGTGAAGAGAATACATAAAGTCCACAAACGATAAAAATAATTCCCAAAATCAGAGGAACATACCAATGCTTCACAGAGTTTCTGAATGATTTTAACAGATTGGGCATAATGAATAAATTTTTAGTGCCTACTTTGCAATACGGTGTTCGGCGGGTCCGTGTTTATATTTTTATCAGTAGCTTCGGGAAATTCTGCGTAAAAGAAATGTAAATGATTTATGTTGACGGCAAAGTCTTCACTACTTCATAAAAAATTTTCTTCAGCTGTTCTAATTTACGTAAAATATCTGAATACAAGACATTTAACCTTATGATATTTATTCAAAAAAGAAAAAATTTGCCCAATGCTTGATATCTATTTATGAAACAAAAATGACTATCTGTTGATAGCCATTTTATAATTAATCAATTTATGTTCAAAAATGTTACAAATTATATATTTATAGCAAATTTTTATGTTCCATGAGATAGGCTAAAGCTTCTTTTACCGTTTGTTCCGGACTCTTAGGATTAAAACCCAATTCGTTTCTTGATTTTGAAATATCGAAGTTCTGCTGTAATCCTGAAAACATTGCAATATCTTTAACGCTTAGTACCGGAGGTTTTCCACTGATTTTAGCTGAAAGTTCCATTACACCTGCAATTACATACAGGACAAATTTAGGAACAGAACCAGGCACTTTGATTTTCAGTTCCGGATAAAGCTTTTGAGCCAGTTTGGTAGTATCGGTAATGGTCATACATTTTTCGTTGGCTAAAATATAACGCTCTCCGGATCGCCCTTTTTCTGCGGCAAGATAGCAACCTTCCGCAACATCTTTTACATCTACCCAATTCAGCGTTATTTTGGTATCCATCGGTATTTGCTTGTTTAAAATTAATCCCAGTACGCCATAAGAGATATTCAACGGGAGAAATGCTTCACTACCAATCATTGCTCCGGGCATTACGGACACCAATTCAATTCCTAATTCTTTAGCGAGCTGAAAAGCCAGCTTTTCGCCATCATTCTTAGAATTATAATACATATCTCTTCTGTCCGGGTTGTATCCATTACTCTCTTTAGTAGGGAGATTGGTATAATCTAAAGCTGCGATGGAACTCACATACACAATTCTTTTTACCCCCGCTTCAGCAGCGGCTTCGATCGTATTACGGGTTCCTTCCATATTGACATCGTAGATTTCTTTTTTAGGATCTTTGGCCCACAATTTAAATGAAGCACCTACAGCATAAAATGTATGAACTCCCTGGAGAGCTTTTACAAATGAAGCTTTGTCGGTGATATCTGCCTGCACCACTTCACAGTCCAAATCTTTAAAACAGTCTTTATTTTTGATATTACGAACGGATGCGCGAACCTGAAATCCTTTTTTAATGAGTAACCTTACCAGATTGTTGCCTAAATGCCCATTTGCTCCGGACACTAATACTAAATTCTTACTTGTCATTTTATTGATTTTAAATACTACTGCAAAGTTCATCCTTGCTTATTCAAAATCACTTCACAAATGTTACTTAAAAATCTGTTTGCGGATACGGCTCAAACTTTTGGGATTCATGCCCAGAAAAGAAGCAATATACTGCATAGGAACATTGTGTAACAACTCAGGATGTTCTGTCATTAATTTTAAATAGCGCTTTTCTGCAGTAAGTGTTGCCAGTTCTTTCGCACGTTTCTCATTGTAGGATAACGATTTCTGAAAAACTAAAAAACTGAAATCTTTAAATGCAGGGCTTTTTTGAGTAAGCAGATCAAGATCTGTCTTTGTAATACGTAAAAGTTCGCATTCCGTAATACATTCCAGATTTTCATCTGATCGGGTCTGATTTGTAAAGTTGGAATAAGAAGTAATAAAACCCGGAGGACAATTGATGTGCGTAGTTACCTCATCGCCTTTATCATTGTAATGAAACAGCCGTACAAAACCTGAAACCACAAAATATAAATATTGAGGAACTTTTCCTTCTTCTTCAATCACTCTGTTTTTGGGATACAGGACGGGTTCAAAATACTGAATGTATAATTCTCTTTCAATATCTGAAAGTTGTGCACGTTCTGAAATAAGTTGGATGAGTTGATTATGCATAATATTGTTTAGAAATTACTTTGAACAAAGTATAAAAATAAAAATAGCGTTCAATCAGCATTATTTTTATATAGTAAGTAACAGATGAAGAGAGTTCCATTTACCAATATAGCAAAGGCATTTGATAAAATTATGGGTAATTCATCTTTCCGAAACCCGTACCACACCCATAATGAGAGTCCTAAGATAAGCACCAGAATCATCACCCACGACAAATCATCAACATTTTTTTCTCTTATTACCTTTATAAGTTGAGGTAGCATTGAAACGGAAGTTAAAGTTCCGGCAGCAATTCCTAAAATATTTTCATCAATCATTTATCTTCTTATTTAAACTATAAAATCTATTTAGACTCAAGTTAGCTATTTTTACTTTTAATGATTATCTATTTTTGAAAACAATTTAAAAATATTTTTTCATCTATTATTCATTTACTACTATTATAATTTAAGGGAATTGGTTAATTAAAAAGCAATGAATATTCCCTCCCCTTGAAAACTTTATATATCCGCTTTGGATACAACAAAAACAGATCTGGATACAATTGCCGCTTCGATCCTTAAGAACTTTGTAACTATAAAAAATAAAAAGAATGAAAATAGTAATTACAGGTTCTTTAGGGAACATCGGGCAGCCATTAGGCCAAGAATTAATCAAACAAGGACATACGGTAACATTAATCAGCAGCAATCCCGAAAGAAAGATGGAGATTGAACGTCTAAAAGCAACTGCTGCTATTGGATTTTTAGCAGTATCCTTTTCGGAAGCAGATGCTGTATATTGTATGATTCTTCCTAATTATGAACAGCAGGATCAGATCAAGTATTATAAGATCATTGGAGAAAGTTACAAAAGAGTTATTCTTGAGACTAAGGTGAAGAGAATTGTTCATTTAAGTGGCTATGAAGCACTCGGCAAGTGGAACAGGTTTATAGCCGCATATCACAGGAGAAACAGCTCTCACTCGCTACATTAGTTACCTGATTTATAATTGATAATAAATTTAAATCTAAGCATACATAAAACCATAAAAATTAATAATAAAACTGTCAGGTGAAGTATTGACGGTAAATTGTCTGCCAGACTACCTCCTGCCTGAACTATTGAAAGATACGCTTTTAGGAAAGGTGTTGTTGGAAGCATATCTGAAAAAAATTGTACTAATTTAGGTAAAGCCTGATATGGCATAGAATATCCCGTTATCAAAAATATCGGATAAGACGAAAAAACCATAACCTGAAATGTGAAAAGCTTAGATTTTAAAAAACTCCCGATTAACATCCCAAAAACCAGTATTGTAGCTATAAAAAGAGCCATTAATAAAGACAAATCCAAATAATTCCCTCTTATTTTCACTCCGAAGACCGAAAAATTTATGGTCGCAAAAAACAAACCGAAAATCATAAAAACAATGAAATATAAACTACTCTTTCCAATAAGTAATTTAGAAATATTGCGTCCTGAAAGTTGATAAAGATTACTAAGCTTTTTATCTTCTCTTTCAGAGGCAAAACTAGCTGCAACACCTATCAGCAAAGTCTGTTGTAAAATTATGGCCAGTAATCCAGGTAATAAAAAAGCCCCATACGTCATCCCTGAATTGTACAACGGACGGTAATCCATATTAATTGGATTGGTCATTTTCATCGACTGATCATCATTCATCCCTTGCTTGTTGAAATAAGTTTTTCTTACACCTGCTCCAACCGTAAGACAAACTTTGGTAACTGCGCTTAATAAATCGCTGGAAGGCAAAAATCGCGAAGCATTCAAAACAAGATTTACATTGACCTGCTTTTGGGAAAGAATATACTTTTCCATATCCTTCTGAATATAAAAATATCCTTCAACCTCTCCATTATATAGTTTTTCGTTAGCCTCAGAAATATCGGAAACAGGAGTTATATCAATCATCGGAGTAGAATTGAGTTGATCTGTCAACAATCTTGATATTGCCGTTCCATCTGCATCAATCAAGGCTAACTTCACTTTCTCCTCTCCTTTGTTCAGATAAATGCTTCCATACATAAAGGCATAAACAATAGGCGCCAAAAGTAAAATCATAAACAGACTTGAATCTTTTGAAACGCTTTGAGCTTCTCGTTTTATGATTTGGAATATTTCTTTCACACCTTTTGATTTTTAAGATAAGTATCCACTTTATTTTGGAAAAAAAGGATCGCAATTGAAAAAGTAACTCCAATAAACAGCAAAAGCTTATAAATTTCCGGCATTGCATACGATATCGGAAGTTTCATAAAATAAATCTTAATAAATCCATCCAGAAAGTGTGTGTAAGGCATTATTTCTGCATAAAACTGATCATACCATGGCATTGCCGTTCTTGGAAATGTAAACCCACTGAATACAAAAGCCGGGGAAGTAAAAAACAGTGCAATATCCGTTACCAAAAGCAGATTGTTTGAAATTGCAGAAACCATCATCCCTATACCGATGCATGCAAGAGACATCAAAGTATACATGATGAAGAAATTAAAATAGGTCCCGGGTTTTCCTAAATGATAAACAGGAAACACCAAAAAAGCAACCAGTAAAAAAAGAATCCATGCAATGCAAAGATGTGCAAACATTTTTCCTATAAAGATCTGTGAAGAAGAGGTTGAAATCTTCAAGAGTTCATCAATGGTACTTCTTTTAAACTCCAAATTCAGGATGAGAACAGACGCCACGATCAATGCCATTTGCAAACCTACGGTTATCAGACCCGGTGTAAGATACATTTGATAGTTAAAATCAGGATTATATAAAGTTGTTGTATTTAACTTAATGGGCTGAACCAAAGTATTCGCTGTTTCAGCAGGCATTCCCTGCTTTTCCGCTTTTTGAAGAACTACAGCAAGTCCTCCTTTGATGATGACTTCCGCAGCTCCTTTATAGATCATCTTCGCAGGGACAAGATAGGCTCCATTCGTATACAGCGTAATATTGGATTGATGATCTTTCTTTACATCCGCTTCCATATTTTTCGGGAAATGGACCGCCCCAAAAATTTCACCTTTTTTCATCAGACTTTCGATTTCTGCATTACTGAAAGCTGTATGGGTAAAATGTATATACTCATTCTGCTCCATCATATCTGTAAGCATTCTGGAAACTGAAGAGCGATCTTCATCCCAAACTGCCATTGGAAGTTCCTTAGCAAACTGCTTCTGATAAATAAAACCGTAAAAAAGAAAAATAATTGGCGGAATCACCAGTAAAACCACATAAAAGTTAGGAATCGAAAAAATTCGTTTCCATTCTCGCAGCATGATTTGGCTAATGGTTTTCAAATTGAATTAAAATAATATTATGGTAAAATCAGTTGTGCAGTCATACCGGGACGAAGTCCTTTAATTGAACTCAGATTTTCAGGTTTTACTTTTATCTGGAAAGTTCTCAGTTCAAATTCTCCGTTCTGTTTTTCGGGCACCCAATCTGCATATCCTAATGCAGGAGCCAGTTCCGATACGACACCCTTCACTTCTTCCGGCGTACATCCAGGAATTTTCATTGTGACAGATGTTCCTTTATCTATTTTATTCATCTGACTTTGGCGGAGATTGAATTTTACAAAATAGGAATTATCCTTCTGAATGGTCATCATAGGATATCCAGCATTTACCATTTCGCCTTTATTCGAAATAACGGTGGAAATCTTTCCTGAAGCAGGAGCTTTTATAGAAGCATTATCTTTAATCTGTTCGGTAAGTTTCTCCGCATCTTTTGCCTGATTCAGAATTGATTTTGCAGAATTTTTAAGCTCATCATTACTTCCGCGTTCAAGCAATTGTACATTCAGTTTTGCCGTTTCAAGCTCTTTTTGGGCCGCTTTAAATTTAAAATAAACAATATCTCTTTCCTGTCCCGAAACCACGCCCTCAGAATAAAGATTCTGGAAACGCGAATAGGTTTTATTCATTAAATCCATTTGCTGCTGTGCAATCTGTTGAAGATTCTTTGCCGAAGCCAAAACCTCAGGCTCCACACCTCGATCAACTTTATTCAGCTGATTTTGGGCAATAGTTACTGCTTCGGAAACCTGCGACTGAATGGTTTCTATCTCTGAAGTTTTCATTTGGGCAACAATCTGTCCTTCTTTTACCTCATCATCCTGTTTTACCAACAAATCGACCACTCTTCCGGGTAAAGATGCAGATACATCCACAAATTCCGCATCAACCATCCCTATAACGGCATCCTTATCGACCTGTGAAGATGTATTTCTAAGAAGGTATATAACCGCAACAGCCAAAACAATCAAAGGAATAAAAACCGCCCAGTAATTTTTTATAAAGTTCTTCATCTTGTTCTGATTTTATGGAATATAATTGATCATGTTTTCAGGGGTTCCGTTAATAAAAAAATAGGTTGCTAATGCCGTCTGATAAGCAACTAGCGAAGTGTAATACAGCTTTTCGGTTTCATAATGCAATTGAAGTACATCATTAACATCCTTCACAGAAGCAAGACTGTTTTCCAATCGTTTTCTTACCATTTCAGTAGTTATATAAGACTGTTTCCTTGATTCATCAAAAGTCTCACTCTGTTCTTTCAGACTGATAAGCTTATTTTGTGTTATTCTGGTCGCAAGATTTACAGCTTTCTGTTTCTGATCTATTAATATATCAGCTTCTTTTATAACAGATTCCGACGCCTGATTTCTGGATCTCCTTTCGGGATCAAAGAGTGTCCATTGCATTTCTATCCCGACCAGCCAGGGAGGTGTAATCAAAGGAAGGTCCTTTCTGAAAAACTGATAGTTCCCAATGGCAAAAATATTCGGCTTCGAAAGAGATTTGGTAATCATAAGACCTGTTTCTGCTTCTGTTTTTTTGCTTTGAAGGAGCTTGATATCTGCATTATTTTCTGAATTGGAAAATGTCGGAAGTTCCGTGTTTTCGGTTAGCTTCTCAGTAATTTCCAAGGGTTCGTCTAGTGAAACTCCCATTAAATCTTTAAGGGCAAGCAACGCATTTTCTTTTTCAAGATTCAGGTTTTTAAGATTGGTTTCTCCTTGTTTTTTAGCAATATCTGCCCAATTTTTCTGATAAGGCGGGATAATTTCTGATTTCAAAAGATTTTCAGCATATTTTTCGTTCTGATGAAGAGATGCCACACTTTTCTGCTGTTTCTCAATCATTGAATTGAGATACATGATCTGAATATATTGTAATGTTATATTATAAGTTATAAGATCTTTTGAAGATTTCAGATTGGCTTTTCCACTTTCCACCTGCTGTTCCGAAAGTTTTTGTGAAGCATTCAGCTTACCACCAAGATAAATAGGCTGCCTTACGAAAACACCGGCTAAAAAATAGCTTTGTTTTGCAATCGCTGGGTTGTAATTGGGATATACCGCATTAATAATATCTTTGGAAGTCTGGTAAATAACATCCTGAACACTTTGGGGAAGAGCGTTTCCCGTAATCTCCTGATAAACGGAATTGGCAGAAGATACGCTCTGTTGTGCCGATCCCTCTACGATTCCGCCTTTTACCTGCTGAAGATTAATTTTAATAGGTTCTCCGATATAGTTATAACCTCCAAGTAAATCTACCTTCGGTAAATTATTATTTTTATTGGACTGTACAAGCTTTTCCCGGGTTTCCAAAGATTGCTCTGCCAGCTTTATTGCAGAATTATTTTTTATTGCATTATTGATACATTGCTGAAGACTAACACTCTGGCAAAAGATATTTGCAGAAAACAGCACAAAACATATCGGTATTATTTTTTTAAATCGTATAATTTGTATGTACATAACATCTTATCCAAATTTAATCCAGAAATAAATTATAACATCAACAAGGACGAAGAAATACACTACATTACCATTTTCCCTATACCACTATTTATAGCATTAAAATAATGTTTGCTATACTCTGAAAATTGAACGAAAGAATTTTAATCTGAAACTCTTAATTGCATAACACTCTACAGAGGGATAATCCCAGTACTAGTATTCTATGTTCAAATTTGAGCTAACTTTTCTCTGGCAGAATCTTCCAATTGCTGTTGATTGTTTATATACTGTTCTTAGCCAGTATGAGAATGAAAAACGGGATTTAAAACAAAGTAAATTTTCATATAAATGCTTATTAATATTTGGTTGGTCTTATAAAAATACAAATTATTTTAATTAGTTCACCATAGCAAGTTTTAAAAAATATTAATATATTTCAGTTTCACTAAAATTTCAAAAAATTACTCTCTATGATATTTTAATGAATTTTATGATTTGTTAGGTCCATATTTTAACCTAGTCTTATTTTGATAAAAAAGACAGCTGTAAGAAAATTTTTAGATTCTTTCAGGTTTCAAATTCTGAATAGCAGAAAACCTAATAAAGCTCCTCCTAACACCACAAAAGCACTGTTAACTTTGGTAAACCTGAAGACAAAAATCAGACTGATAACTGCAATGGCTATAGTACGCCAATCCGCAACGCTGTCTTTTGCCATTTCATAGCACACAGCTACAATAATAGCTACTGAAGCAACATTTACTGCATCTAAAAATGTGGATAAAATTTTTGAATTGCGGACTCGTTTCATCAACGGATGAAGTATTGCCACGAATACAAATGAAGGCAGGAAAATAGCAATGGTGGAAAATACAGCGCCTGAAAAACCGTTAATTTGAAAGCCTATAAAAGTAACTGAAGAAAAGACCGGACCTGGTGTAAATTGTCCTACTGCAATAGCATCTATCAGTTGTTGGCGTGTTAGCAAACCTGTTGATACCAATTCAGCATCTAAAAAAGCAAACAAAACGTAGCCGCTTCCGTACAGAATAGCACCAATTTTAAGGAAAACCAGAAAAAGATGAAAATTTTTAGATGATAGAAAACCGGAATCCGGAATTTGTAATAATACCGCCGGAATAAAGGAATGAACTTCACTCCGCTTATTGATAAGATACAATAATACAGCTAACAGACCTGCTCCAAATAAGAGAAAAATTTCATTGATCCCCAATAAAGATAAAATCAGCACACTTATACCAACAAACCAGAGCCGTAATGTTTTCAGTGATTTCTTGCCCAAAGGATAAATGGCTGCTAAAATAACCGATATAATCGCAGGTTTTATCCCATAAATAAAAGGCTGAACTTCCGGAAGCTGTCCATATTCTTTATACAGCCATGCAAAAAATAAAGTAATGAGAACTGCGGGACCTATAAAGCATAATCCCGCTACAATAAGTCCTTTCCAGCCAGCTCTGTCTTGCCCGATATGGATTGCCATCTCTGTACTGTTAGGTCCGGGTATTAAATTGGTTGCTCCTATCATATCCAGAAAATGTTCCTCGGTCATCCATTGACGCTTTATTACGACTTCCTGCCTCATCATGGCAATATGAGCAGCAGGTCCTCCAAAAGCCGTAATCCCTAACTTTAGGAAAATACGTGCAAGTTCTTTCAGTTTATTTTCCTTTTTCATGAATTACTATATATTCGTCAAGTAAATGGATGCTATTTTTCATTATGCAATTTAAAATCCTGATTTTTCATAATATAGAAATTTCAGATGTAATGAAATTTTTTCATAAAATTACACAGATTTATGAGATGATAAAGTTTTTCATACATTCTTATATTTTCAAACATTCACAATCTTTTAACGGCTAAGAAATTTGATTTAAATAGATGAAATCCTTCTATTCTATTTCTACAAAACAAATATTATATATCCAATTTGTTTACATCATAACCGTATACCCAGTGCATCTTCTTCTTTTCCATATTAATAAAATATTTTAACATACTGTCTCTGAATAAATTGATTACCCAATTAGGCTTTGATTTTGCCTTACCGATTTTTCTTGCCTGCGCAATAATTTTTGCTACTCTGCCGGATCTTAATTGCTGAAATCGGGAAAAAGCAAGTTCAGGATCATCATATTTGATTAAGCACTTTGCCAACACCGCACCATCTTCCAGAGCCAATGAAGCTCCCTGTCCGGTATGTGGTGAAATAGCATGGGCAGCATCCCCTATTAAGCAAACTCTTCCGGCGTACCATCTTTCCAGCACAGGCATATCAAAGATAGGATAAGCAAATAAATCATTACTTGCCGTAATAATCTCACTGATTTTTCTGTGATCTTGAGCATGCAGCTCCAAAAGATCTTTTTTTATTTTGAGTTGTTGAGACTCGTCATCCGAAACCGGGCGATGTGGCTCCTGTTCAGCATCATAATTGTTAAACCACCATGTTTCTCCCGTATTGGTCGTTGAAAACCCGAAAAACGCCTGTTTGCCAAACATCATTTTTATAGCTTCTGAAGGTGTTGCCTGATTGGGAATTTTTACAACTGCTCCTGTAGATAGCATTTTTGTGTAGTTGGGTTGCGGTGAATCCGGAAAGAGCAGTTTTCTGCATTTTGAATGAATACCATCTGCACCTATCAGATAATCATAACCCTGATAGTTTTCTTTACTGGTTTTTATATTTATCTTTTCTCCAAAATACTCAATAGACTCTAATTTACACTCATATTCTACAAAACATCCTAATTCAATTAGCATTTCATGTAATAAATTACTTATTGCCGATCTCTTCACCTGGATACTGGCTATTCCATAAGCATCGTTTTGATAGGAAGCATCCAATTCGGCAATCTGTTTTGCTTTCGAATTGTAAAAACGAAGTGTTCCGGGAACATATTCATCATAGATCCTGGAAATATCAATAAGATTAGCAAGGACATTCAATCCATTTGGTGATATTCCTAAGAACAGCCCCTCTGTCATTTCTTCCCTGGAACGGGCTTCAATAATTGTTACCCAAGCTCCTTTTTTAAGCAGTTCAATTGCTAATGCCGGACCGGCAATTCCGGCTCCAACAATCATTACTTTCTTATTATTCATGATACATTTTTTTAGATCCATCATCCGTTTTAAGTTTTGAAATATATACATAACCTATATTTACCAATATATATAACCCAACACGTACATAATTAAAGTTTTTCCAAGCTATTGCTTCTTTCAATAAGCCGGGATCTACAACCGGTCTGACTTTCATGGCCATAAATGACATCAAAGTAGGTGCGAAATACTGTAAAGTCCAGACTCTTAAACCTATATGGATAAGCAATAAAAATAACATAGCGTTTCGTCTCTGTTTGAAACGCCAATTAAAAAAAAGAGCTAATAGCAGAAAGATCTCATGAATAGAATGAACTATTATCCAAAAAAGCTTGAAATCTAAGCCATAAGCGGTCTTAAAGAAAAATAAGGATGCAGGTGGTCCCGCCGTCCATGCAGGAACCATAATTGCAGTTTCCCACAATTGCGCTCCGTTCATTACAAAATAAAGTGCAGTAGCGATATATAGCCAATTATCTGCTCGTGAAGTTGTATTGGTCATTTCCATTTATTAATATTTTTGGTTTTATATAATAGAGTATTTAAGTATCTTTACCGTAAAGCAAATTATTAACATCATTAAATATCTTAATGACAAAGATAAATTATTTTTATGAACAGCAAAAAAAAAACAGAACAAATTGAGCATCTGACAACTATTAACAACCTGACCAGAGAATTCTCTACGGTTACAGTACTCATGCATCAGGCAATTGCACAAAAGGCCGGCCTTGTCGGTACAGATCATAAATATATAGACTTACTTCTTCAACACGGTTCTATGACTGCCGGACAGCTTGCTGAATTAAGTGGCATTACTACGGGAGCGGTAACCGCAATGATTGACAGACTTGAAAAAAGCAAATTGGTGAAACGTGAGCGTCAAACTGATGACAGAAGAAAAGTTTTAGTAGTCCTGGACCAAGAAGAAGCATTCAAACGTATCGGACCAGCTTTTATGACGATGCAGGAGGATCTTAAACAGCTGTATAATGACTTTACTGAAACGGAACTTGCAACGGTAGAGAAATACTTAAAAGCTGCTATTGAATTCTCCAATAAACAGATCCGGAACCTGAATGAAAATTAATACTACTGATACTATAACGCTAGCTTTCTCTTCTTTGCAAGACATAACTTTGTCTTTAGGAGAGATTGCCTGATACACTTTATAACATTTTACGACATACCAGTTCAATATTATTGGATATTCTCTTCTATTTATAATTCAAATAAAATCTAATTAAAAAAAAGACCGATCGTTTTATTTTTTTATTTAATTTTGCTATAGATTAGACCGATCGGTTTATTTTATTAATAATATTAAAAAGAAAAGAATAAAAAATGGAAGAATTTGATATTACCATTATCGGATCAGGTCCGGGAGGATACGTGGCAGCAATAAAAAGTGCTCAACTGGGATATAAAACGGCTATAGTCGAAAAATACAGTACCTTGGGCGGCACCTGTACCAACGTAGGATGTATCCCTACCAAAGCACTATTGGACAGTACTCATCATTATGCAGATGCTGTAAAAACTTTTCAAAATCATGGTATAGAATTTTCAGATATCCGGCTCAATTTTGAACAGGTCTTCAAGCGCAAATCTGAAGTGGTAACTAAAAATACACAAGGCCTGGATTTTTTGATGAGAAAGAATAAGATTAAAGTTTTACAAGGCTCCGGTTCCTTTCTTAACAATGAATCTTTAAAAATCTCACATGCTGATCAAACAGAAACCGTTATAAAATCAAAGAAGTTTATTATTGCTACAGGATCAAAACCAGCAACCATTCCGGGAGTTACCATCGATAAAAAAAGAATCATTACTTCTACAGAAGCGCTGGCTATGAACAAAAAACCTGAGAGTATTGTAATCATTGGCGGAGGTGTAATAGGTGTAGAAATGGCTTCAATTTTCAACAGGATCGGTACCAAGGTAACTATTTTGGAATATGCCGATAATCTGATTGCCAATATGGATCAGGAATTAGGGAGTACTCTGGCTAAAATTTTAACTAAAGAAGGTGTTGAAATAAAACTTCAGGAAGCCGTTTACAAAGCAGAGAACTATGGTGACAAAGCTAAAGTCTATTTTAAAAATAAACAAGGCCTCGAACAGGAGCTTACCGCCGATTATATTTTAGTTGCTGTCGGCAGAAAGCCGTATGTGATCGGTCTGGGCTTAGAAAACACCAATGTAGAATTAAATGCTAATGGTACGATCAAGGTGGACGACCTGCTCCAGACAACAGCCTCAAATATTTTTGCAATTGGTGATGTTATTGGCGGAGCTATGCTTGCCCACAAAGCAGAAGAAGAAGCTGTATTTGTTGTCGAAAGAATTCATGGACAAAAATCACATATTGACTATGACCGTATTCCGTCAGTAGTTTACACCTGGCCAGAAGTCGCTTCAATAGGAGCGACAGAAGAAGCATTAAAAAAGCGTGGATTAGAATATAATGTCGGTAAATTTCCGTTCGCAGTGAATGCCAGAGCCAGAGCAGGAATGGAAACGGATGGTTTTGTAAAAGTACTTTCTGATCCTAAATATGGAGAACTTTTAGGAGTGCATATAATAGGTGCAAGAGCTGCCGATTTAATAGCCCAAGCAGTTACCGGTTTGGAATTTGAAATTACGGCAAAAGATATGGCCTCAATCTGCTATGCCCATCCTACTTATTCGGAAGTACTAAAAGAGGCCTATACAATTGCTTCAGGTGAACCTTCGGTAAATATTTAAAACTTTTACACGATCAGTATTTATGACAGGAACAGTTTTTACAAGTAAGCTAATAATGCTTAAAATGTGCGCCAACATTATCTTTATTAATAATGTTCTTATGCCCTTTAAAAATTGTTCCGATACTGATCCATATAGTGGAAAAAAGCAGAGATAAACAGGTAATTCCCAGTCCGGCTTTATAAAGCTCGTATTCAACAATATTTGTTTTATAAGCAATAGATAAGGCAAGAATCCCAAACTCTCCCGTTTGCGAAAGTAATGCACCCCCGTAAAGACTATCCTTCCATTTAAAGTTTAAAAACCTGAAAAAAACAGCAGACATAATACTGTTACTGATCAGTACCACTATCGTACCTAAAACAATAAGTTTATAATTGGATATAAGATAAGGAATATCCATACGAAGACCAATGGATACAAAGAATAATGAAACAAAGAAAACCTTAAAAGGCAGTAAAGAATGCTCAAGCCAGTGAAAAGCTTTCATCTTTCCCACCAAAACACCGGCAATAAAGCTTCCCAATGCGGCACTCATACCGATAGCTTCCGCTAAAACCCCGAATCCGAGACAAATAAAAAGCCCTGAAAAAACCTGTAAATCATGATCATTCTCTAAAAAAGAATATGAAAAATTAATTTCCCTGATATGTCTGATCTTTCTGAAAATAAAGAAAATAGCTAAGCATACAGCCAAGGGTAATATAAAGCTAAAAAAATTATATTTTTCACCACTCCAAAATTTCAGAACTGTCAAAGCCGGCGCCAAAAGGAGATCCTGCAACAGCAAAATATTCAAAATAACAATTCCGAATGCCGTATGTATTGTACCGTGCTTCTTTAAAAATTCAACGACAACGGCAGTACTATTAAATGTAAAAAGCATGGCAATGAGCACAATACTTTTATCATCAAGACTAAGAAATTTTCCAATAAAATAGGCAAAAAGTAAGCTTAAAACTATTTTTATACTTTGTGCTAGTAATGGTTTAATAATTAAGCTTTTCTTATTAGGAATATTGATTTCCATCCCTATAAAGAACATAAGCAGCAATATGCCTATTTCTCCAACCACTTCTATTTCTTCAGGCTGGGTAAAAAGCTTCAATACATGAGGACCAAGTAATATCCCCGCAATAATATAGGCAATAAGGTAGGGCTGATTCAGCTTTTTCAGCAAAAACATCAATCCCAACGTTGTCATACATAAAACACATACTGTCCAAAGCATATTTTCAGTATTATAGCGTTAGTATTTAATATTTATTCAGTCTTACTAGGTAAGCAGCAAATTGCTACTTTAATGAGGCTATATCAGTTAGCAAAATCATACAGAATGAAAAGTATAATAAATATATACTCTATGATTTTATGAAAACAAGCCCCGCATTGAGGCTTGTTTTTCGATAGGATCTAAGACAATTAATTTATTTCAATTAACCTTGGAGGTTTTTGTTTGGCCTCTTCCTTTTTAGGAATGGTCAACATCAATAAACCATTTTCATATTTGGCTTGAATATTTTCCTGATCGACAACATCTTTTGGCAATTCAAAACTTCTCTGAAATGACTGATAACTGAATTCCCGTCGGGTATAATTTCCATCCTGGCTTTCGTTACTATCTTGTTTAGAGGAAGAAATAGTCAGAAGCTGTCCATCAAGTTTAATTTCAAAATCATTCTTCTCCATACCCGGAGCCGCTACCTGTACCTGGTAAGTATCGGCATTTTCTACAATATTGACTGAAGGAACAGTAGTGCTTGTAGATGAATAATTATTGTTCCCCCAATTAAAAAGTTCACGATTAAAAAAATCATCAAAAAGATTTGGAACTCCTGGCATGTTGCTCCAATTTTTCTTAATAAGATTCATAATAATGCTTTTTTAAAGTTAAACAATTTATTACTTAAATCTCAGCTGGCCAGCTGTTTGAAAAATCAGATTCAAAAAAAATACCAATTCAAAAAACATGATTTTTTTTCATACATACTGTCAAAATTTCAGTTTTGTGTCAAAGTGACCATCAAGTATAACGATCTAATATAATAATATAAATGATAAGAATTATCTGTTTTTATAATGAATTATAGGAAGACGTTTCAAAATCTCTGCACTTTGCTCCGGCGTAATATCACGTTGAGCTTCAGCAAGCATTTCATAGCCAACCATAAACTTTTTCACTTCCGCACTTCTCAGCAATGGCGGATAAAAATGCATATGAAAATGCCACTCCGGATAAGGTTTTCCATCGGTTGGCGACTGATGAATTCCGGCTGAATACGGAAATGAAATTTCAAAAAGATTGTCGTATTTCGTGGTTACATCTTTTATTATTGATGCCAAAGAATGCTTTTCTTCTTCAGAAAACTCAATCAGATTTTCAATCTTTCTTTTGCTCACGACCATCGTTTCGTAAGGCCAGACTGCCCAGAAAGGAACTAATGCAACAAAATCCTCATTTTCAAGAATAATTCTTTCATTAATTTCCAACTCTTTTTTTACGTAATCTTCCAAGAGTGAAGTTCCGTTTTTGTCAAAATATTTTTTAAGATTTTCCTGTGCTTTCGACACAATAGATGGAATTGAAGATTGCGCCCAGATCTGACCGTGCGGATGCGGATTACTGCATCCCATCACCTGACCTTTATTCTCAAAAATCTGAACGTGATTGATATAATCCAGATTTCCTAACTCTTCATATTGTTTCTGCCATACATCAACAACTTTTTTAATGTCACCAACTTCCATTTCAGGCAACGTAAGACTGTGATTTTCTGAAAAGCAAATAACACGGTTGATCCCTCGTTCAGGCTTTAATAAAAAGAAATCTGAAGTCTCCTCAGAAAATTCAACATCATCTTTCATCAGAGAACCGAAATCATTATCAAAAACATAGACACCTTTGTAATCTGGATTTCTTTCGCCATTAACACGAACATTTCCTGAACACAAATAACAATTCGGGTCGTGAGCTGGAAGCTGTTCCTGTAAAGTTTTTTCGGTCTGTCCCTGCCAAGGTCGATTCGCCCGTTGCGGAGAAACCAGAATCCACTCATCCAAAAGCGGATTATATCTTCTGTGAGGATGATTTTTTTGATTAAATGACGATTTCATTTCTAAGGTATTCATTAATTCCGTCCGATATTTTTACTCTGTAGACTTTCATTTCGATGTTGTAAGCCTGTTTATATTGAGCACTGATATGGTCAATAACTTCATCAACATTTTCATCTTTAATAAGGTTAATACTGCAGCCGCCAAAACCGCCACCCATAATTCTTGCTCCTAAAACGCCTTCCTCCTTTAAAGTTTCCTCAACCATAAAGTCGAGCTCATCACAGCTTACTTCAAATTCTGTCGAAAGTCCGGAATGGGTTTCGTTCAAAAGTTGACCAAGATATTCTACATCACCTCCTGATAAAGCTTTTGCGGCCCGCTCTACCCTTTTTATTTCTTTCAAAAGGTAAAAACATCTTTTGTATGACGTCTCGCCCATTTCTCCTCTTACTTCATCCAGCATTTCAAAACTGAAATCCCTGAATTTCTGTACTTCGGGAAACTTTTCCGATAATATTTTTTTACCGTTGTCAACATCTCTCCTTCGATCGTTGTAACCGGAAGTAAGATGGGTATGTTTAACGCAACTGTCAAAAAGAACCAAACTGTAACCATCAATATTGGCTTCAAAATACTGATGTTCCAAAGAGTTGCAATCGAGCATAATCACTTTATGCTCTTTTCCGAAGACTGACGAAAATTGGTCCATAATTCCGCATTTTACGCCTACAAAAGTATGTTCGGATTTCTGACCAATGACTGCTATTTCTTTTTTGTTTAAATGTAAATCGAAAATTTCGTTGAGAATATAAGCAAAACCACATTCCAAAGCTGCCGATGATGACAGACCTGAACCCATCGGAATCGTACTACTGAAAGCAATCTGCAAACCTCCGACTTCTTTTCCCGATTCCTGAATGACATTAAAAACGCCCAACAAATAATTGACCCACGTCTGCGAGACCGGAAACTGTTTTTCATTAACATCAAAACTGAAAGAATCATTGAAATCTTTGGCAAAAAAAGAAATTGTAGAATCATCCGTTTTTTTTACGGCAAAGCAAATGTGCTTATCAATGGCAGCCGGAAGCACAAAACCATCGCTGTAATCGACGTGTTCTCCGATGATATTGATTCTTCCCGGAGCGAGGAAAATCCGTTCCGCGTCTGAGCTAAAAGCTGTTTGAAAAGCCTCTTTGGTATAATTGATTAATTTCTCCTGCATAAAATCTGCAAATTATATTTTGATGGGAAAGTTTAAATTTTAAAATTTTGATTAAAGTTACGGTTTTCTGTTCAGGTGACTGTCCTGCTCAATCGGAGAAGTGACGGGCTTCATACTGATAGCCCTTCCTCTTTTTCTGTGCCGATTACTTTCTTTTTAACCACTAAGAGCACAAAGAGATTCACAAGGAGCATAAAACTTGTGACCTTTATGCAAACTTTGTGTTCCTTGTGGTAATACACGCATTTTCTAACAATGCAATATTACAGGTTTTCTGATTTTCTGCTCATCACTTTTTTCACCGCTGCCACGATATCATTCGCAGTTAATCCGTATTTTTCCATCAGTTGATCAGGAGTTCCGCTTTCCCCGAAACTGTCGTTTACGGCAACATATTCCTGAGGTGCAAGATATTCTGTAATCAGAAGCTGTGCAACGCTGTCGCCCAATCCGCCTAGTCTATTGTGTTCTTCCGCAGTTACTACACAGCCCGTCTTTTTAACGGAATTAAGAATTGCTTCAGCATCTAAAGGTTTAATGGTATGAATATTAATAATTTCCGCATCGATGCCCTGTTCTTCCAGAATTTCTCCGGCTTTAATGGCTTCCCAAACCAAATGCCCTGTTGCAACGATCGTAACATCTTTTCCTTCATTTACCATCCACGCTTTTCCGATTTCGAATGTTTGATTTTCATCAGTAAAAACAGGAATCACGGGACGTCCAAAACGTAGATAAACCGGACCTTCGTAATCTGCAATGGCAATGGTTGCCGCTTTCGTCTGGTTGTAATCACAGGTGTTGATGACAGTCATTCCGGGAAGCATTTTCATCAATCCAATATCTTCAAGAATTTGATGTGTTGCACCATCTTCACCTAAAGTTAAACCCGCGTGAGAAGCACAAATTTTCACATTCTTCCCTGAGTAAGCCACCGACTGACGAATCTGATCGTACACTCTTCCAGTAGAAAAGTTAGCGAAAGTTCCGGTAAACGGAATTTTGTCTTCCGTTGCCAGACCTGCTGCCATTCCAATCATATTGGCTTCTGCAATTCCGATTTGGAAAAATCTTTCCGGTGCTTTTTCGATGAATTTTTCAAATTTTAAGGAACCGATAAGATCCGCACAAAGTCCGACAACGTTGGGATTTTTATCGGCCAATTCTGCCATTCCTGCTCCAAAACCGCTTCGGGTGTCTTTTTTTTCTGTGTAGGTATATTTTTTCATTGTTTTATCTGTTGATGGTTGTCAGTTGATGGTTGTCAGAAGTTGAAGTAGATTGTAGACATTAATTTGTTTTCTATCAACTAAAAACAATCAACCAACAACGAATTAATAATCGCCTAAAGTTTCTTCGAGTTGATCTAAAGCTTTTTGTAATTGTTCGTCATTCGGTGCTTTTCCGTGCCACGCGTGAGTTCCCATCATATAATCGACACCGCAACCCATTTCTGTTTTCAGAAGAATACAAATCGGCTGACCTTTCCCGGTCAAAGATTTGGCTTCGTCCAGAACTTTCAGAATTTCTTCCATATCATTTCCGTTTTCTACCTCAAGAACTTTCCAGTCAAAGGCTTCAAACTTAGTTTTAAGATTTCCGAGAGAAAGAACTTTGGAAGTTGGACCGTCAATTTGCTGTCCGTTATAATCTACGGTGGCGATGAGATTGTCAACTCTGTTGTGAGAGGCATACATAATCGCTTCCCAGTTTTGGCCTTCCTGCAATTCACCATCACCGTGAAGACTGAAAACAAGATTCGGGTCTTTATCTAATTTCTTTCCAACTGCGTGACCGACTGCCACAGACAATCCCTGTCCAAGCGAACCGGAAGCAATACGAACTCCGGGAAGATGCTCGTGCGTTGTCGGATGTCCCTGCAATCTGGAATTCAGTTTTCTGAAAGTTGCCAGCTCAGATTTGTCGAAATAGCCTGCGTGCGCCAAAACACTGTAAAAGACAGGAGAAATATGGCCGTTGGAAAGATAAAAGACATCTTCACCTTTTCCTGTCATATCAAATCCCTCTTTTCTCTTCATCGCATCAAAATAAAGAGCTACGAGAAAATCTGTACATCCTAATGAACCGCCCGGATGGCCCGACTGGCAGGCGTGAACCATTCTTACAATATCTCTGCGCACCTGCGAAGCAATATTTTTTAATTTTTGAATATCGTGCATAATTTTATTGCATTTTTTGTGAATCTTTGATGAACTGCTCCAAGCCAGAATCCGTTAAAGGATGCTTCAGCAGTGACAAAATCGGAGGCAAAGGACAAGTTACGACATCGGCACCAACTTTTGCGCAGTTGATGATGTGCATCGAGTGACGAACAGATGCTGCCAAAATCTCAGTTTCATATCCATAATTATCGAAAATGGTCCTGATTTCCTGGATTAAATGAAGACCATCTGTGGAAACATCATCTAATCTTCCTAAAAATGGAGAAACATAAGTTGCTCCTGCTTTTGCCGCTAAAAGTGCCTGTCCTGCGGAGAAAATTAATGTACAATTGGTACGGATCCCTTTTTGGGAAAAATATTTGATTGCCTTGATTCCGTCTTTGATGATGGGAACTTTTACCACGATATTCGGATGGATGGCTGCCAATTCCTCGCCTTCTTTGATCATTTCTTCATAAGTCGTGGAGAGAACTTCTGCCGAAATATCCCCGTCTACAATTTCACAAATGTCTTTGTAATGCTGCAAAATAGCTTCTTTTCCGCTGATTCCTTCTTTTGCCATCAGGGACGGATTGGTGGTAACGCCATCAAGAATTCCCAGATCCTGAGCTTCTCTTATCTGATCAAGATTGGCAGTGTCAATAAAAAATTTCATAGATTATATTGTTAATTTTATTTAAGTGTTAAATTTACACTTAAATAACAAAACAAACAACTTCCTGTATCAAAAAGATTTAGAAAGTTATTTGTTTAAATTTAATTAGGTTGATTAATTGTGATGTCCCATATTGAGCTTGATTTTCTTTAGATCTTCAAGCTGGTGAACAGGTTTTTCAATATCAGACGGAATTGGTCTTTTGGAAAATGTCTGAAAATAGAGTAAACACGCATCTTTCCACCAAACGGCATCCTTTGCCTGAATTTTCAGTTTATCCTGAACCTCAGAGAATCTTTGCTGATCAGTATAAGGTTGCATTTTGTCCCAGACTTTCTGATAATCTCTCACTTCGTGAACACCCAAATCATATTTGTAACACAACTCCTCCCAAAGCGTTTTTCCGTCTTTCATCTTGTAATCCCAAGGAACGTGATGGAACCATAGAATCAGGTTTTCAGGGGTCGTTTTAATGTTATTATAGATTTCGTTAAGCGGCGGAAAATACTGCGAAACGGCATTGCTTCCCGTTTTTGTTCTATCGAATCCGATTCCTTCTGCGTTCGCCTGATGATAATACACCGGCGACCAGTCGGGTCTTCCGCCTTTGTAATCACCCCACGGTTCCGGACCGTAATGGTGACCGCCAGCAAAAATGTGATGAAGACCAAGCGGCATCATATAATCTATGGAAGTTTCGCGTGAAGTAAGCATTATTTCTTTGACCGGATTTACGAAGTTTTTATTATCCGTAAAAGTCATTTTAATCCATTCATCTGCAATCTGTTCTGAGGTTAAATCGTGATTCCAGGCCAAGCGTCCGAAAGCGTACCAATTGGCCTGTGCAAAGTGATGTCCCGTCCAGTTTGTATCTTCTCCGATATTGGCAACGGCGGAAATAGCCGTCAGTTTTGCAGATCTCAATGTTCCGTCCGTGATTTTAGCAATCGTAGAACCTTTTCCGTCCGAAAAAGTATCACTGTCCAACGTTTCTTTGAATAACGGCGCAAGATAAACCAGATGATTGGCCTGTCCTAAATATTCCTGAGTAATCTGAAATTCGGCCATTTCCGAAGTCTTCCTCAATGCTCCGAAAAGCGGGTTGAAAGCTTCTCTCGGCTGGAAATCAACCGGTCCGTTTTTAATCTGAATAATCACATTATCCCTGAATTGTCCGTCTAAGGGAACAAACTCCAAATAAGCCTGTTTTGCCCTGTCATCTTTACTCGGACTGTACACAAATGCCCTCCACATCACAATTCCGCCATAAGGTTTCAGGACATCGGCCATCATATTCGCTCCGTCTGCATGGGTTCTTCCGTAATCCTGCGGCCCGGGCTGCCCTTCAGAATTGGCTTTCACCAGAAATCCTCCAAAATCAGGAATTAATTTATAAATTTCTGCAGCCTTATCTTTCCACCATTTCTGAACATCTTTATTCAATGGATCTGAATTTTCCAATCCGCCTAAAACTTTTGGTGAAGAAAAATTAACGGAAAGATAAACTTTGATACCGTAAGGCCTGAAAATATCGGCTAAAGCTTTAACTTTTTTAAGATAATCTTCACGAAGCATATTCGGTGAAGCATTCACATTATTAAAAACCGCCGCATTGATTCCTATGGATGCGTTGGCTCTTGCATATTCTTCGTATCTCGGCGAAAGTTTATTAGGCAAGTCTTCCCACTTCCAAAGCGAATGACCGGCATAACCACGTTCAATGGTTCCGTCGAGATTGTCCCAATGGTTGAGAATGCGTACATCGTAGGAAGGTTTTTCTTCAAGTTTTAGATTAGAAAAATTGGTTTTCTGCTGTTGTAAATTCAACAAATGATAGCTTCCGTACAGTAATCCTAAGTCTGTTTTTGCTAAAACGCTGATTTTTTTCGGAGTAGAAACGATTTTGTATCCGTCTTTAAAATTTTCCGGAAATCTGTCAATCTTTAAATCAATAGCTTGTCCTGCCCAATGTTGGTTCAGTTCTTTTTTGGCAATTTCAATAGTCGGACTTTTACTGTTTGAATTCACAATATTTCTTGGCTTTGGATTGACCGGATATCTCAGCCATAACTGACTTCCGTCTTCAGCAAAAGCTATTAACGGAAGGATTAGAAACAGTAATATGTAATGTCGGAAATGTTGCATTCTTAAATTTTTAAAATTATTTAAGTTTTGGCTAAAGCCAAATGGTTATCACTTTTTTTAAACGGGCTAAAGCCCGTTCCTATTGATTGTCTTCCAGTCCTTCAATCGTTTTAATTTTACCGTCGTTATCGTATTCAATTTCAATAACCTTCATACTTCTTAGCCACGTTCTTCCGCCGCTTGGAACAGAATCGTGGAAAAACAGATACCATTTCCCTTTAAATTCCACAATGCTGTGATGTGTGGTCCAACCCACAACAGGCGTCAAAATTTCCCCCTGAAAAGTGAACGGACCGTAAGGATTATCACCTGTTGCGTAACAAATCAAATGGGTGTCTCCTGTGGAATATGAAAAGTAATATTTACCGTTGTATTTATGCATCCAGGATGCTTCAAAAAAACGATGCTTATCGCCGTGAAGTAGAGGATTTCCGTTTTCGTCCAAAATCACAACATCTTTCGGCTCTTCTCCAAATTCCAGCATATCATCGCTTAACACTACTACTTTTGATGAAATGGCAGGCTCATTATCGGCAGGAAGAATGGCAGATTCCAATGCTTTGTTATTTCTGTAACGTTGCAATTGTCCGCCCCAGATTCCTCCAAAATACATATAGTGCTTTCCGTTATCCTCAAAAAGACAAGGATCGATGCTGTAACTTCCCATCATCGGATGTTTTTCCGGAATGAAAGGTCCGTAAGGTTTATCGCTCACCGCAACGCCGATTCTGAAAATATCGTTCTTATCTTTCAAAGGGAAATACATATAATATTTGCCATTTTTGAAGGCTACATCGCAATCCCACAGCTGTCTTCCCGACCAAGGAATATCCTTCACCGAAAGAACAACACCGTGGTCCGTCACTTCGCCATTTTCCACATCATCAAGGGAGAAAACGTGATAATCATTCATATCGAAATGGTCGCCGTTGTCATTTTCTTCGATGCCGCTTTCACGGTCGTGGGATGGATAAATGTAAAGTTTTCCTTCAAAAACGTGTACGGAAGGATCTGCCATATAATCGCTTGGGAAAAGGTATTTTGCTTTGTTCATTTTATAGTTTAGATTTTTAAATAATAACTTTTTAGTTAATTTTCTCGCAGATTTTTCAGATTTCGCAGATTATTTAAATAAATCTGCTTAATTAGCTAAATATGCGAGAAAAATATTTATTTTTATTTAGTTAATTCAATGATTTTCTCAACGACAGGTTTTGCCTGGTAATTTCTGTTGAATGGCAATGGATAATCGGTTCTGCCTTTTACAGGGAAATCGTTTTTCCAGGACTGGTTGTCGGTTACGCCCCACAAAGTCACTCGTCTGATTTTATCCTGATGTTTCAGGAACAGTCTGAAGAAATCCAGATAACGGTTTTCCCATTCTTTTGTCACATTTTCAGGTAATCCTTTGGTGTAAGGATTCATTTTCGCCTCATACTCTACTTTGTCGGAAACGTTGGCTGAAGTTCCCCACGGTGAAGGCAGTGCGCTGATTTCCATTTCGGTAACGTTGATTTTTACTCCTGCCGCTGCGTAATCGGTGATTGCTTTTTCGTATTCTTCAAGTTTTGGATTGTCCAATCCAACGTGGGTCTGCATTCCGACTCCATCGATTCTGATTCCTCTGGATTTTAGATTTTTAACAATTTTGGTAACGGTTTTTACTTTTTCCGGAAACCATTCGTTATAATCGTTGTAATAAAGTTCGGCATTCGGGTCAGCTTCCTGCGCATATTGGAAAGCGAGCGGAATAAATTCTTCGCCCAGAATTTCGTAAAATTTGCTTTTGCGGTACGTTCCGTCTTCCATAATGGCTTCGTTTACTACATCCCAACCTTTTACACGACCTTTGTATCTGCCGACCAACGTTGAAATATGGCTTTTCATTCTCTGTTTCAGAACTTCAGGCGAAACATCTTTTCCATCTTTGTCTACGAAAAACCATCTTGGTAATTGAGAATGCCAAATCAACGTGTGACCAATGATGAACATTTTATTCTTTTCTCCGAATTCTACAAATTTGTCTGCATCGCCAAAGAAAAATTTTCCTTCCTGAGGTTGGATAAACATTGATTTCATACAGTTTTCCGCAACAATGGAACTGAATTGTTTTTTGATAATCTCATCCGATTTTACATCAGTTCCGTCAATTTGCGGAAGGCTCATTGCGGTTCCGATGTAGAATTTATTTTTGTAGGCATCTTTCAGGGAATCTTTTGAGGATGCCGAACTTGCTGTTTTGCAGGAAACGGTCAAGGCTAAAATTCCTAATAATGCGGCTATTTTTTTCATTGTTAATTTTTTAAATTTTAAACGCAAAGAGCGCAAAGATTTTTTTGACTACTATACTTTTTTAAGGTTCGCAAATGCGTTACACTCAGCTAAGGAATACAAAAAGTTCAGATAAACATTGTTTTTCTAACCTTGACAATGTTTTTAACAGCGAATCTCTCGCAGCCCGGCTTGAGCGGAAATCCTTTTTTGCATTGGAAAAAGCCTCGGCAAAAAAGATTGGGAGTGGAATACGGATTAAGCTGCCCAAACCTAACAAAGTGGTTCGACGAAGTCAAATAATTAAACAAATATTAATCTTCTTTTTTCCTTCTTTTTTTAAGCTCCTGTTCGATTTGGGTTTCCATTTTTTTGTTGATTTCGTAGAACATTAATAATCCACACGCCGCAAAGAACGGAATAGCCGGAAAAATACTGACCAGCATCTGAGCGCCGTTTGCAACGGATTCCGGCTGGATAACATTTTCGGTTCCTTCAGATGAAATGTAGCCGTAATGCCCGATAATGGAAGAAACCAATGAACTTCCGATACTTAAACCTACCTTTAATCCTACCATCATTGCGGAAAAAATAATTGCTGTGGCGCGTCTGTTGTTTTTCCACTCGGAATAGTCGGCGACATCGGCAATCATTGCCCAAAGCAACGGTGTGCTGATTCCGTAGAAAAACCCGTGCAGAATCTGGGAAAGGAACATTAATCCCACCGATTTCGGCGGATAAAAGATGAATGCGACAATAAATAAAGTTGAAATGAATAAGGAAGCGATGAATGCATCTCTTTTCCCGTATTTATCGGCAAATCTTTTTGAGAAGGTAATCCCGATAATCATCATAATGATTCCGCCGGCATTAAAGAGTCCGAAACCAGCTGAACGAGGGTCCTTACCGAAGAAATTCATTCCGATGGAACTGAAAAAAGCTGTAATCGGCGAAATGAAATTTTTCAAAGAAGTTTCATCGACATAATTGTTGAAATAATAAACGTACGAACCACCTTTCATTGCCAAAGTAATGAAAATCAAGGCTGTAACTACCAACATTATTATCCAAGGTTTGTTTTTCTTTAAATCTTTTAAATCGGCTCCCAAAGAGGACTCCTGCTCCGGTTTTGGAATGACCCTTTCTTTTGTGGTAAAAAATGTGATGAGCAACATAATCGTTCCGATAATTGCTAACCAGGTCATCACAATTTCGATTCCGGCAGCTTTGTCTCCTTTCCCTGCCGATAAAATTATTGGCAACATAAATACCTGAACGAAAAACTGTGCAAACATCACCGCCACAAAACGGTAAGATGAAATACTATTTCGTTCGCCCATATCACCTGTGATTACGCCGCTCAGTGCTGCGTAAGGTAAATTATTAGCTGCGTACAAGAGTAATAAAATTGTGTAAGTTGCTGCTGCGTAAATCATTTTCCCCTGATACGAAAAATTGGGTGTGCTGAATGCAAAAAGTGCTGCTGCACCCAACGGAACGGCAGAAAATAAAATCCACGGACGGAATTTCCCCCATTTGGTTCGTGTTCTGTCTGCCAAAGCGCCGACCAGCGGATTGAACCCAAAACCGGCAATGAGCCCGACAATCAAAGTAATGATGGAAGCGTCTTCCGGCTTTAATCCGTAGATATCGGTGTAAAAATAAGCTAAATAAGTTACCAAAGTCTGGAACACCAGATTGGCCGCTAAATCTCCCAAACTGTAGCCGATTTTTTCAACGACAGATATTTTCTGAGATGAGTTATTCATATGATTGTTGATATTTTTATAATTAATTTCTAAACGCAAAGTCCGCTAAGATTTTTTGACTACTAATCGTTTTTAAGATTCGCAAAGGCGTAAACTCAGCAAAGGCTTAAAGATTACTCCGTTGTAAAAGGCGATGCGGGAAGTCCGGTTTTATTTTTCAGGTCTCCATCGGGATTGTCTGCCCAGTCGTAACGGACTGCAACAGGATTTGTTACCGAATCATTCCAAACCACAATTGTTTTACCTTCGATTTTTGCTTTTGCCCAAGCCCATTTTCCTTCTGAATTTTTGATAGCGAAACCTTTCAGTTCGGCAACGGGAGCGAAATCATCCGTTCCGGGTTTGAAAGTAAGAACGATTTTATTTCCGTCAACTTTCATTGACTGATAAACAGGTCCGTCTGCAACGATGTTTTTTCCATAAGCCAATTTCATCGCCTGTAAAGCCAGCCTGTCTCCTACTGTTTTTTTATCGAGCGGATGAATGTCATTCCATTCTCCGACATCGATGATTACGGCAAGTCCGGCATTCGGAACTTGTAATGACACTTTACGCTGCTGGTCTCTGAGTTCTGCCCAGTTGCTTTCTATCGGCTGTGGTTTTGACTCCATAAAATTGGCTAACTGAACGGTGATAAACGGCATTTCCTTGTTATTGAATTTTTTTCTCCAATCTGTAATCATCGTGGTTAATAAATTGCCGTATTCTTTAGGTTTTCCGGTGTTGCTTTCGCCCTGATACCAAAGTGCACCTTTGATGTTATAATTAATTAAAGGATTAATCATCGCATTGTACAAACCAGTCGGTTTCCAACGTATAAAGGTTTGTCCGGGAGCCATTCTGTCGACTTTTGCCCCGATTTTATATTTCCATTCGGATTTTAAATCTATTTTTTGTTCGTTGATTTCAAGGTAGTACGGTTTGTCGGCGATGAATTGTCCTTTTCCGCTTCCGTTTGAAACTCTTACGGCAATTATGTTTTTACCTTCTTTCAAAATTCCGGCCGGAACGTCGTACCAACGCGGAGGATATTCATAAGTCACATTTCCGACTTTTGTTCCGTTGATGTACGTTACATCCGCATCTTTGATTCTTCCAAGATTTAAAAATGCTGCTTTTCCTGCCTGATTTTTCGTTAAAGTAATTTCTTTTCTGAACCAAACGGAACCATCGAAAGAACCTTCTTTATCTTCCCAAGAACCGGGAATCTGCATCGTTTTCCAATCAGAATCATTTAAATCAAATTTTTCCCAATGCTGGTTTAGTCCAATATCGCTTTGGTCTAATTCCGCATACCAAGCCTTGCTAAGCGCCTGTTCAGAAGATTCTGTAGATTTTATCAAATCATCGTTCTGCCATTTTTTGGCTTCGTCTAAATATTCCGGATATTTTTTCAGCGAATTTTCATCCATCCAAGCCTGAATTGGAGAACCTCCTAAACTGGAGTGAATGATTCCTACAGGAACTTTATTTTTTTCACTTAAATCTTTAGCAAAAAAATAAGCAACACCAGAGAAATTCAGAATGGTTTGAGGATTTGTCGCTTCCCATTTCCCACCGTCTAATTCGGTTTGAGGCGATTTGAAATTATATTTCTGAGGAACCGTGAAAAACCTGATATTCTGATTATTTGCGTTTTTGATTTCATTAGCATACAATGGCGTCAATCTGCGCATCGGCAATTCCATATTCGATTGTCCTGAAGCCAGCCAAACGTCGCCAATCAAAATATCTTTCAAGGTTATTTCGTTGACGGTCATTGTGTACGGACCGCCTGCTTTCTGCTCCGGAAGCACGATTTTCCAGTTACCGTTTTGGTCTGCAGTGGTTTTGTAGCTTTTATTGAGGAATTTAACTTCTACTTTTTCATTGGCATCAGCTTTTCCCCAAATATTTAATTTCTGGTTGCGCTGTAACACCATTCCGTCTGAAACCAATGCGGGAAGCTTGATTTTAGCTTCAACACAAAGACTGCAAATCAAGAGGAATAAGCCCAGAGTTTTAGTGAAAATATTATTTGACATATTAGTTTTATTTTGGTAATTCGTTCAGTAATCTCACTTCAATAATTTTTGGAGTCAGAGATTTTTCGCCTGAAATAAATTTTATGGTAAGTGTTTCTTTATTCTTTTCTGAATCCGGAATTGGGATTAATAATGTTTGTGGGGAATTTCCCATTTTCCCTTCAAAATCTTTTGAAAATGCTTTGATTCCATTAATTTCGGCATTCAAAGTACGATTGTTATTGGCATCGAAATACAATAGGTAAAGATATTTTGCATTTTTAGCCTTATTTCTCATCTGATAGCTGAACCAGCCTTTAGCCTCGCGGAAATGACGGTCTTCCATATAGCCATCGTAAGCATCTTTGCTGTCAAAAAAGTGGTCGGACTCCGGCTGTTGCTCGCCTAACTGAATTTTGTCTGTTGTGATATTATCCAATTTTCGGACAGCTTCTTCTTCCTGGGCTTTCTTCTGCTGAATGACTTCGATTTTATCCTGAGTTGCCTGAGGAAAATAGATGATGTAACGCTCTTCCTGAACCTGATAAAACGGAACAAGTTCCAACCCGTTGCTAAATTTATTCTGAGGATAAAGACCGCTAATTTTAAATGTCAAATCTTTTTGATTAACAGGCTTTAGATGATCCAAAACAGTTGTCGAAGCTCCTAAAATTGTGGGAATCTCATTCAAAGGAATCTGTGGCCCGTGCGCAATATGTCCGCCGCGGCTGTCATCGGCAAATAATCCCTGTTGATTTTCTTTGCCATATTTTGCTGCCAAAACGATGGGTCCGTATCTGAACGCATAATAATCGGAATTATCCGGAAGCTGTTCCGCAGAAAGATGCATCGGCATTTTCATCTCGATGACATCGCCTTTTTTCCATTTTCTGTTGATATTAATATAACCTTCGGAATCGACAGGAATATTGATATTTTTTGAATTAATGAAAACACTTATCTGTGAAGCATTCGTCCATTCCGGAGCTCTTAATTTTAAATTGATTTCCGATTTTGGAGCAAGGTCAAAAATTAATTTTGTTGAAGGTGTTTGTGGAAAATTATTTTCCTGTCTCAGAATCAACTTCTTCTCAGACCATTTTAAAACAGACGGAATAAAAAGATTGACATACAAATCGTTATCAGAATGTGCATAAATCATTTCGCCATACTTCGCGTGGTTTTCCATTCCCGAACCGACGCAGCACCAGAAACTGGTTTCCGGCTGCGAATACACCCTGTAATGACCGGGACGCATAGGCGTGAAATACACAAAACCACCTTTTTCAGGGTTTTGCGTCGAAAGAATATGATTATACAAAGCTCTTTCATAATAATCGAGATAAGAAGATTTCGGGTTTGTAGCGAAAAGTTCTTTGGTCAGTTTCAGCATATTGTAAGTATTGCAGGTTTCGGGGCCTTCAATGCTTTTAATCATTCCGCTGAAATCAGTTGTTGGGTTGAAATGCTCACTCACACTGTTTCCTCCAATAATTGCTGAACGTTTTTGGGTAACATTTGTCCAGAAAAAATCTGCAGCACTGCTCCACTCTTTGTTATGTTCTAAATCAGCAATTCTTTTAAAACCAATCACTTTTGGAATCTGTGTATTGGCGTGAATTCCTGTCAGTTTATCTTCGTGAATCAGCAAAGGATTTAAAATGGCAAGGTGTGAAAAACGATGCGCAAGCTTTAAATATTTTTCATTTTTTGTAATATCATACACATCGGCAAAAACCTCGTTCAGTCCGCCGTGTTCACTTCTCAACATTTCCTGAATCTGCTCATCGGAAAGTCCGGAAACTTCATCTGCCATCCAATCAGTAAGTTTGATAAGCATTTTTTTTGCCTTTTCACTGTCTGCATACCAATAGGCATCACGCAAACCTGAATAAATTTTGTGAATATTATATAATGGAACCCAACGCTCATTCAGCCCGAAAGCTGATGCGCGAATATTGCCATCCGAAATTTCTTTCCAGATTTTTTTTCCGTTCGGAATGCCGGAAATATAGCCGTTTCCTGAAAGATTCTGGCAACGCTCCAGCTCATCGATCATATAATCGAGGCGTTGTTTAACTTTTGCATCGCCTGTTGAAGCGTACATCAGAGCCAAAGCTGAAATATAATGGCCGCCAATGTGACCATCCAATCCTGTATTTTCCCAGTTTGGATAATTTTCTTTTTTAGGGTTGAGTCCTGCTTCTTTCAGATATGGCGCCAACAAACGGTCTGCATCCATCGACATAATGTAGTTCTTATCCGTCTGCATCGCCCTGCTGAAAACACTTTCCGACAAAGCTACTTTATTCAGCGGAAAATAACTGATTGTTTTGCTCACCTGCCCAAAAGCAAGCATGCCCAAACCTAAAAATACTATCAGCAATTTTTTATTCATTAATAAATGTCTATTCAACATTTCTAAAAATAAAAGAAAGAATCAATATGACAAAGAATTTTGCAGAATAAGCCGATGGAATCAAAAAAAAGTATATTTTAAAGTCTTAAAAAAAAGCTGAAAACAGCAAGGACTTATCATAAAAATTAAGATTATTAAAAATCGCGATAATCAGAACCATACGGCTAAATCGCTTGTATAAAAATGAATACGGAATACCAAGTGAAGGCGTCAGTAATTTATATAAATAACTTATCGTATTTTTAAGACTAAGCCTTGACTATAGTTTTCGGGTAAATTTAAAATGAAAGGAAACTTAATTTTAACATATTTTTAACGTTGAGTTCATCTGTTTTTAATGTTTTTAATGAATAAAATATAAGCTTCAGAGCTATTAATTGCTCCCAAAATATTAAGGTAAATGATGAAATCTGGATTTTTTAAAAATAAAAAGTAAAATAAAGTGTATAAAATACATTTATATGGTTTCAACTGTAAAATCAAAGCCTAAAAGCATTAACTTTGCATAAAAATTATAATCGATGACACAAGACTATTCTCATTTTCCACGACATTTGGTAGCTGTTGACTGCATTATTTTCGGGTTCGATGGCGAAAATCTCAAGATCCTTCTGGTACAAAGGAATTTTGAACCGAAAATGGGAGAATGGTCATTAATGGGTGGTTTTATCGGGGATGAAGAAACCTCTGATGAAGCGGCACAGCGTGTCCTGAACACACTTACCGGACTGGAAAATATTTATCTTGAACAGCTCAATTCCTATACTCAAATCGACCGCGAACCGACGGCGAGAATTATGTCGATTTCGTATTATGCACTGATCAATATTGAAAAAAATATTCAGATCAATGAAAAATATAGCGCAAAATGGTTTGACCTACAGGATTTTCCGAGCCTGATTTTTGACCATAATGAAATGGTGAAAGATGCAGTTCTGAGACTTAGAAGAAGGGCTTCCACACGACCTATCGGTTTTGAGCTTCTGCCGGAAAAATTCACGATGAAGGATTTGCAGACTTTATACGAAGCCATCTTCAACGAACAGTATGACAAGCGGAATTTCATCAGCAAAATCAATGCGCTGGATATTCTTGTAAAAACGGAAGGAAAAGATATGAGTTCGTCTAAAAAAGGATCTTTTCTTTACACTTTCGATGAAGAAAAATACAATAAGAAAATTGCGGAAGGCTTTATGTTTAAGATTTAAACCTAAAAACTTCCTGTAAATTTCACTTTGATTCCCAGCTGGAAATTAGCAATGGTTTTAAAGATTTCGATTAAAGTGACACGCTCTATTTTGGTTAGTTTACTGATTTCAATATAATTATCAGGGTGCTTTTTATCAATATTAATCTGGTTCGCCTGATTTTTTAGCCGAAGTGCCATCAGATAATAGTAAGACTGATGCATTTCGTTGTATTGCTGTTGCGTGAAAACTCCTATTTCCGTCAGTTTTTTCATTCGTTCGCCGGTATTCTCTATTTCCAACTGGTTTTTCAACGCATACACACGAAGCAAATCTACAATTGGCGACATCGCAGTTTTGATATCAAAAACCTCTGATTTCCCGATGGTTTGGGTTTTAATTCTTTTCAGAAAAGTCAAAGGCGGTTCGTACTGTAGAGCATTTTTGGCAATATGAGCAAAAAAAAGCTGATTGGGTGAAGCTAATTTTTCCTTGATATAGTTTTTCAGGTCTTTCACAATACTTTCTTCACCATAAATAAAACGGAAATCGAAAAAAGTGGAAAGCTTCATTGCGGTTTCCGGCACCGATTCTTCGATCCATTGGTTGTAATTTCTTTTCCAGTGAGAAAGAGAATGGGTCCATTTGGGATTGCTTGCCATAAAATTTCCTTTGCAGTATTCAAAGCCAATCGTATTGAGATCATCCGAAACTTTTTTGGCAAAATCCAGAAAATATTCCCTTACCATTTCGCGGTGTTCATTGGCTTTATCTTCATAGATAATTCCGTTGTCCTGGTCTGTGCTTAGAGTCTGTTCTTTCCGGCCTTCGCTCCCGGTCACGATAAACGCAAATTTTGCAGGAGGTTTTCCTATCTGCCTGATAACTTTTTCTATTACTTTTCCTGTTATTGTATCAGCAATTGTTGTAATGACCTGACTGGCAATTTCCCCGTGCACTCCCCTTCCCAACAATTGAGTAATAATATCCGGAACCTGTTTCCATTTTTTCTTAAGTTCTTCTACACTTTCAGCCTGTTTTACCGATTGAATAAAAACAAGCGGGCTCTGTCCCTGCTCACTCAACAAGCGATTTCTACTCAGAAAACCTACATATTCGCCATTATCTGTTACGAGAAGATATCTTGATTTGGTTTTAAACATCATCAGAACCGCTTCATAAAGATAAGCGTCGCTGGAAATACTTACGATGGGATTATCCATCACCTCAGAAATTGCAATTCTGGAATCCAGGCAGCGGGCGATAACATTATCTCGCAAGGTAATATCTGTCGCATAGCCGATAATTTCGTCACTTGCTGATTTTTTCACAAAGATGCAGCTTACTTTATGAGTGGCCATCATTTGAGCCGCCTCAAAAACAGGTGTATTTTCTTCGCAGGAAACGATACTTTTATAAGTAATTCCTTTTATTTTTCTTGAGTAAAGCTGGTCAGCCGCAAAATAACTTTCTTCAAACGTTGCAGGCGTTTTCACAAAATGAGAAAATTCCTCATCCAGCATTTTTTTGCCGAAATCTGATGTAAAATAGTGGAAAAAGTCTTCGTAGGCGTTACACAACTCGTAGAATTCCTTTTTCGGTAATGTATAAACAACAGTTCCTTTTTTGGCAATCGCCGATTTCAATGCACGTACTCTGTTCAGAACCACAGATATTCCCCCAAAACAATAAGGCGAATGGTGTATCGAAATACATCTCTTATTTTCCGCTGCATCGAAAAAAAATGTTTCGTATTCTCCGGATTCAATAATGTCTACTCCTCTCATTTCCGTCACTTCCTGGCGATAGACCAAGGTATCTTTGGAAAACTCGGTTCTTGTGAATGTTTCCGAGATTTCTGCAAGAACGGTTTGGGGTAAAAGATGAAAAGGTTCTGTTATTTTTAAAAGTGAAATAATTTTTTCCTGCATCATAGTTATTTCATTTTATGGGTTAAAAACTTTAAACCGGATTCGATTTTCTGATGAATATTCTGAAAGTCAGCTTCTGAAATCTCTCCACGTTTCCGGATCTCAAAAAAACATTTTGCAGTTATTTCTGCATCGATCATCGCATTGTGGAGATGTTCCATTTTTTCATTAAAAAGAAACTCGTAAAGCTGAGGCAGTTTAAAATAGTCAGCTTCCGGATTAACCACATACTCTTTACTTTTAAGCATTGTGCAGTAGAAATGACTCTGCAAAAAAGGATTTTCCAGGTTTGCCCTGTAAAAATCAGCGCTTAATGTGTGAATATCAAACTCTGTAAAATGTCCCGTAATCAAGGGTTGAAATTCTTTTATATCCCTTGAAAGCTTTTCTAAAACCAATGTTCTTTCCTGTCCGTTTTTACTTAGAAATTCTTTGGTAATACCGTGAATTTTCAATGACTTCGAACTGATTTTCAAATCCTCATTAAAAATATAAAAATTTTCACGTTTAACTTCCTGAGCATTTTCGTCATAAATAACCCAGGCCACCTGAACTGCGGAAGGCCAATTATCTTTCTCAGAATAAGGCAGACTCCATCGTTTCGGGATTCCTGTAGTTTCGGTATCGATGAAAAGAAAATAGGTTTTCAAAATACAATCAAAATTATAAAAAAATAAAAAAGGATGCCTCAAGGGACATCCTTTCTATAATACTTTAAAATTTACCAAAATCTCACGTAAAGTGCAGTTAATAAAAGTAATGTTACAACAATTAAAACCAATGTTCTGTTGTCCACTTTGAACATTGATGCATCGATTGCAAATGCTTTCGGGTTCACTTTCGGTCCTGCAAGACTGATAAGAATCATCACAACAATCGTGAAAAAGAATGACCAACCCATATTAATCAAAAACGGAATTTCGGTAATCGTATGAACTACGCCATTTTCCAGTTTTTCATAAGTGAAAGCTGTGTATAACCAGGTTTCTTTTCCGAAAATTTCCACAGCAAAACTGTTGAAGAAAATTGCCAGAACGAATCCTAAAATTACGCCGACCAAAGCTGCAGTTCCGGTTGTTCTTTTCCAGAACATTCCTAAAAGGAACATCGCAAAAACACCCGGACTGATAAATCCTGTATATTTCTGAATAAATGTAAATCCACCTTCACCGCCGATTCCCAAAGCATCTGTCCAAGTAAATGCCAAAGCGACAAACATTGCTATAATAATTGCCCATCTTCCGGTTCTTACCATTTGGATTTCCGTTGCATCAGACTTTAAATATTTTTTATAAATGTCTAATGTAAAAATCGTTGAGATACTGTTTACTTTCCCTGCCAAAGAAGCAACAATTGCCGCCGTCAAAGCCGCTACTGCAAGACCTTTCAGACCAACCGGCAAAAATCCTAATATTGCAGAATATGCTCCGTCTTTCACTCCGTTAAAGCCAGGTAAGTGACCTTTGGTATACAAAACGTAAGCTGCAATTCCCGGAAGCATAACGATAATCGGCATAAATAATTTAAGGAATCCTGCGAATAAAATCCCCGTTCTTGCTGTCTTTAAATCAGCACCTAAAGCTCTTTGCGTGATGTATTGGTTACAACCCCAATAATTTAAATTAACAATCCATTGTCCTGCAAAATACATTGCCAATCCCGGTAAAACCACATATTTCTGAACATCCAGATTTTCAGGCATTGCTAAAGTCGTTGTTGTCTTAACCGGTTTTTCAAGCATCAGTTTGAAATGTTGCGGAGCTTCGTTCATCAAGGTCTGAAAACCTGCGAAAGCATTTCCTACAGCCGCTCCGTTGATTCTCTGGTCGACAATCTGAAGCGCCATATAAACTGTTGCAAAGCCTCCGATAATCAAAACCGCCACCTGAATTACGTCGGTGTAACCGATTACTTTCATACCGCCAAGACCGATTAATAATGCCATTAGAAGCAATCCAATCATAATGATATGAAGATGACCGCCGCCCAACAACGTATCAATTGCTAAAGCTCCTAAATAAAGAATGGAAGTCAGGTTGACAATCACATATAAAAACAGCCAGAACACCGCCATAATCAGGGAAACCGACTTGTTGTAACGGGTTTCCAAAAATTGTGGCATTGTATAGATTTTGTTTTTAAGATAAATCGGAATGAACCAAATGGCAATAATGATGAGTGCCAATGCTGCAATCCATTCATAAGCTGCCACTGCAACACCCACGAAAAACCCTTCGCCGGACATCCCGATGAACTGTTCCGCTGAGATGTTGGATGCAATTAAACTTGCTCCAATCGCCCACCAAGTGAGTGAGCCTTCCGCCAGGAAATAATCTTTACTGCCTGTTGCTGCAGATTTTTTTTTGTTATAAATCCAGATTCCGTAACCGGCTACCACCACAAAATAAATCAGAAATATGATGATATCAATAGTTGCTAAATTTCCCATACTTTATTGTTTAACTGAGAATTTGTAAATTGTTTTTGAATGATACTTCTGTCCCGGCTTTAACTCTGTAGAAGGGAAAGAAGCCTGGTTTGGAGAATCCGGAAAATGTTGTGTTTCTAAACAAAAGCCTGTTCTGAATTCATTTTTCCCGCCGGTTTTGGTATCGAATTTTCCATCCAAAAAGTTTCCGGAATAGAACTGAACGCCCGGTTCATCGGTCAAAACTTCCATTACTCTCCCTGATTCCGGGTGGTAAACTTTGGCAATGCTTCTCAATCCGCTTCCATTCAGAATCCAGTTGTGGTCGTAGCCTTTTCCTTTTTTCAGCTGGTCGTCATCTGCATTGATATCTTTTCCAATTGCTTTTGAAGCTGTGAAATCGAATACGCTTCCTTTCACCGCTTTTTGCTCACCCGTAGGAATCAAAGTTTCATTAACTGGTGTAAATTTATCCGCATTAATCTGCAATTCGTGGTCAAGAATTGTTTTTGAAAAATTCCCTGAAAGATTGAAATACGAATGCTGAGTCAAATTCACCACAGTCGGTTTATCGGTTTCCGCTTCGTAAGAAATTTCCAAAGCATTATCATCTGTCAAAGTATACAGAACAGTTGTCGTTAATTTTCCCGGATAGCCTTCTTCACCGTCAGCGCTGGTGTAAGTCAGTTTCAAAGTCGGGAATTTGGCATCTTTCACCGGTTCGATATCCCAGAATTTGGTGTGGAATCCTTCTTTTCCGCCGTGAAGACTGTTTGGACCGTCATTTTTATCGATGTCATAGGTTTTACCTTCTAAAGTGAATTTGGCATTGGCAATTCTGTTTCCGTAACGGCCAATCAATGCTCCGAAATAGTAAGGATTTCCGTTGAAATAATCTTCAGGTTTGGTAAATCCTAAAACGACATCTGCATATTTCCCGTTTTTATCGGGAGCTGTGAGTGAAGTGATAATTCCACCGAAGTTAATGACTTCCAGCTTCATCCCGTTTTTGTTGGTCAAAATATATTTTTTGATGGAATCGCCTTTTGACGTGACTCCGTAATCTGAAACCTGTATGTTTTCCATTGTTTCCGGTTGAGTTTTTGATTGATTTTCTTTTTTATTGCACCCGAAAATACATAAAACGGCAAAAAGAATTATCAGGTTGATACTTGTTTTTCTCATTTTTTAGAAGTTTTGCAAGTTTAACGATAATATATTTCATTCCAGCGAAGCGTGTTCTTAAAATCACGGATTTTTGTATCTTCATCAATAACAAGCGATTCGATGCCTGCAATTTCTGCAAAATCTTCCAATTGTTCTACGCTGATGTTCTCACTATAACACGTGTGATGCGCACCACCTGCCAAAATCCAGGCTTCAGCCGCCGTGTACAGGTCAGGGAGCGGTTTCCAAAGAACTCTCGCAACAGGAAGTTTTGGCAATTCTTCGGTGATTTCCAATGCTCTTGTTTTGTTGATTAAAAGTCTGAAATGATTTCCGAAATCCATTAAGGCTGCATTTAAAGAATCGATATTTCCTCTCGAATTAAACACCAGACGAACCGGATCAGCTTTTCCGCCAATTCCTAATGGATGAATTTCACAAGATGGTTTCTCAATCGCTAAAACAGGGTCAACTTCCAACATATGTGAACCTAAAATTGAAGGATTTGAAGGATTTAAATGATAAGTATAGTCTTCCATAAAGGCATTTCCACCTTCCAGACCTTGTCCCATCGTCTTCATTGCGCGAACTAAGGCAGCCGTTTTCCAATCGCCTTCTCCGGCAAATCCATACCCTTTTTCCATCAATCTTTGAACGGCAATTCCAGGCAATTGTTCTAAACCGTGAAGGTCTTCAAAAGTATCGGAAAAACCTTTGAAATTTCCGTCTTTCAGGAATTTTTCCAAACCTAATTCAATTCTTGCGGCAACTTCCAGAGATTTCCTGTTTGAACCTCCGGAAAGAAGGGATTCTGCCATTTTGTATGAAGCTTCATATTCTTCAATTAAGGTTTTGATTTCGCCATCGCCAATCGAGTTGACAATGCTTACCAAATCCCCGATTCCCCAAGTGTTTACCGAAAATCCAAATTTGGTTTCCGCTTCTACTTTATCTCCGTCGGTAACGGCTACAAATCTCATATTATCACCAAAACGGGCGAACTTCGCACCTTGCCAATCATCCCAACCAGCCGCAACTCTACTCCATTCTCCAATTTGTTTCTGAACTCTTTCTTCCGCCCAATGTCCTACGACCACTTTTCTGTTTTTGCGCAGACGGCTCACCATAAATCCGAATTCACGGTCACCGTGCGCAGCCTGATTCAGGTTCATAAAGTCCATATCCATCGTCGCCCACGGAATATCCTGATTGAACTGTGTATGCAAATGCAACATTGGCTTTTGTAAAGCGGTCAGTCCACGAATCCACATTTTTGCGGGTGAAAAAGTGTGCATCCAGGTTACGATTCCGATACAATCTTTTGCAAAGTTGGCAGCTGTAAGTGTTTCAAAAATTTCTTCTGTTGTTTTTACGGTTGGCTTTAAAACCACTTTTACAGAAATCTGTGATGAAGCATTGAATGCTTCCACTATTTTTGCTGAATGTTCCGCAACCTGCGCTAATGTTTCAGGGCCGTATAAATGCTGGCTTCCGGTGATGAACCAGATTTCTTTCGTATTGAGAGGTGTTAACATATTTTTTAGTTGATTGTTGTTGGTTGATAGTTGATAGTTTAATATTGTGTTTGTCATTCCGAGGAACGAGGAATCTCTGTTGATAATAAAGATTATTCACTACACTACGTTTCGTTCAGAATGACAGGCTTTATTTAATTCTATTATTGTCCGTAATAGGCATTTTTGCCGTGTTTCCGTTCGTAATGTTTTTTGATTAATGAATCTTTCAAACGGGGCGCGTTCGGATTAATTTGTCTTGTGAGATAAGCCATCTCAGCGATAGTTTCTAGAACTTTGCTATTGTAAACGGCTTTTTCAGCATTTTTTCCCCAAGTGAACGGTCCGTGATTTCCGATGAGTACCATTTCCACTTCTTCGTAAGACAAGTTCTTTTCTTTGAAACAATCCAGAATTTGGATTCCGGTATTGTATTCGTAGTTTCCTTCGATTAAATCGTCTCGCATCGGTGGTGCGCAAGGAATATCTGTTGTCAGATGGTCTGCGTGGGTCGTTCCGAAAATCGGAATATCCAGCTGTGCCTGTGCCCAAGCTACGGAATAGATGGCGTGTGTATGAGAAATTCCGCCGATGTTTTCCCAGTTTTTATAAAGATAAGCGTGGGTTTTGGTATCGGAAGATGGTCTTAAATTTCCTTCAACTACATTGGCATCGTAATCTAAAATCACGATGTCTTCAGGTTTCAGTAATTCGTAAGGAACACCGCTCGGCTTGATGGCAAATATTCCTTTGTCACGGTCGACGGCGCTTACATTTCCGAATGTGTAAACGACCAGTTTCAATGCATCGAGCTGCATATTGGCTTCGTAACATTCTCGTTTTAATTCTTTATAGATGCTCATTTTTATTTTATTAATGATTGAAATATTAATTGATTTAAGAATCAAATATTTATTTTTCAATTGCGTCGGGCTTTAGCCCGATGTCATATTTTTGATTTCATTTGGCTTTAGCCAAAATTTACGTTTCGGCTAAAGCCGAATTTGTTTTCATTCTTTTGTAGACGGGCTAAAGCCCGCCTCTATTGAATAATCTTATTCAAGTTTTGAACGTCGAATTGCACGCAGCCCGGCTTGAGCGGAAATCCTTTTTTGCGTTGGGAAAAGCCCTGGCAAAAAAAGATTGGGAGCGGAAGACGGATAAAGCTGCCATAATAATTTTAGTTATTGGTTGATAGTTGTTGGTTGATGGTTTTTAAATGATTGTAATTATTTAACAGGTCACCTCTACGAGGCTCTCTTTGTGATGATAATATTTACATATTTGCTATTAACAGAGCGCTCCTACGGAGCTTTTCTGCTTTAACTTCTATCAACTATAGACTGTCAGCTGTCAACTTTTTCTTTGATTTGATATTGTTTTCTGTGAAATCTGCGAGAATCTGATACTGTTTCATAAATTCTGCATATTTTTCTACCTTTTCAGCTTGTGGGAAATATTCTGCTTCGAAATCGGAGCCCATTTTCTGGCTGGCTTCCTGAACAGTCGGGTAAATTCCAGCCGCAACAGCCGCATAAATAGCGGCACCCAAAGCCGGAGCCTGGTCTGAAGCTGCCACTACAATCGGCATATTAAGAACGCTGGCCAACGTCTGCATTATGAACGGTGATTTTCTGGCAACGCCTCCGATTCCGATTACTTTTTCGATTTTTACGCCTTCTTCTTCGAAACGGTCGACGATTTTTTTGGCTCCAAAGCAAATCGCATTCACCAAAGCTTTGAAAATATGCGGTGCTTTTGTTCCCAATGAAAGGTTGCTAATCGCCATTTTCAGTTCCTGATTGGCGTCTGGTGTTCTTCGTCCGTTAATCCAATCCAAAGCAACCGGAACCACCTCCGAAAGTGGAATTTTTTCCGCTTCCAAAGTGAGATTGCGAATAAGATTGTTCTCTATTTCTTCTTTTAGCAACTGCTTTTGATTTTCATCAATGAGATTGGAATTCATCAGAATATGGTGTGTAGGCCAAGTCAGAATATCTTTGTACCACGCCAAAACATCACCAAATGCAGATTGCCCCGCTTCCAGCCCCATCAATCCCGGAATAACGGATCCGTCGACCTGTCCGCAGATTCCTTTAACTGTTTTGTCGCCGATGATTTCGTTGGGAGCCACCATAATATCGCAGGTTGACGTTCCCATAATTCTGATTAGCGTATTCTCCTCTACTTTTGCGCCGACCGCTCCGGAATGAGCGTCGAAAGTTCCGACAGCAATTACGGTGTTGGTCGTTAAGCCTAATTTTGTTGCCCATTCTTCGTTCAGATTTCCGGCAACTTCATCAGACGTGTAGGTTTTATCGTACAGTCTGTCACGAAGTTCTGCCAGTGAAGAATCCAGCTGGCCTAGGAATTCCTTGGAAGGAAGTCCGTCCCACGATTCGTGCCACATTGCTTTGTGACCGGCTGCACAACGGCTTCTTTTAAATGTTGCTAAACTCTGGTTGTCGGAAAGTAAAAATGTCAGATAATCGCAATGTTCCATCCAGCTGTATGCGGCATTTTTAACGGCTTCATCTTCTCTGTTGATGTGAAGAATTTTTGCCCAAAACCATTCGGAAGAATAGATTCCACCTTCAAATTTTGTATAATCTTCGCCGCCCCAGTTTCTTGCCAGATGATTGATTTCTTCGGCTTCGTTGATGGATGTATGGTCTTTCCACAGCACCATCATTGCATTGGGATTTTCTGAAAATTCAGGCAAAAGTGACAAGGCAATTCCATCCTTATTCACGGGAAGCGGTGACGAACCTGTCGTATCTATACAAATGCTGACGATATTTTCAGGCGCAACGCCACTTTCTTTGACAACGGTTGAAATGGTTTTTTCCAAGCCTTCGATATGGTCGAGCGGATGCTGACGAAATTGGTTTTCTTCCGGCTTGCAGAATTTTCCTTCTTTCCATCTTTGGTAATAGCTTACGGAAGTTGCCAGTTCTGCCCCGTTTTCCGTATCAATCAAAACGGCCCGAACAGAGTCTGTTCCGTAGTCTAAGCCGATAACGTATTTTTTCATTAACGAAAGTGATTTATTTTGATTATTGTTTTTAGCTCTTTTTAAAATAATTGATGCAATGGATTACATTCTACAAAGATTTTTCATTAAGTTTTTATTTACCTCAAAGAATTCTCCGTTTTTCTGTTTAAGAGCTAAAAACAAATATAAGATTCTATTTTAAATAAATGTAATATTTACACTTAATTTTAAATTATCCTTTATTTATGGTATTTTGAAGCTATTTTATTTTCAAAATAACTAAAGAATTTGCCGGAATTTCAACAGAAATCTTTCCTTTTTTAATGGCCTGCGTTTCCTCTTTTGGTGTAATGGTTTCTGATTGGAAATTATTTTCATCTGAAAGCCCTGCAGAAGTCAGTACAATTTTGGTCATTTGACTACCAATTTTACTATTTTTCGGATTGATTTCAACTGAAGTTTCCTGAGGATCAGCATTAACAATTTTAATGATGGTTTCTTCCTTTTTAAGGTCACGAACAGCCGATACATAGAGATTATTCTCGCCTTTCAACGGTTTTCCGTTTTCGGAGATTTTAATTAAATCCGTTCCTTTGTTGTTGGAGAATAATTTCTGAACGTAATAATTGGGAGTAGCATAAGATTTTAAATTATTGAACCAAATCAAATCCGGCGTCCATTGCCAGCCTTCTGCGTGGGCGAAAAGCGGTGCGTAGGAAGTCATTGTCACGACATCTGCGTTGCGTTCCAGTCCGGTCATAAAAGCGGCTTCCGAAAGTGCGGTAAGCCAGTTATTTTTATTGTCAGGTTTTACAACGCCAACCGATTGTGCGGCATATTCTCCGGCGAAAACTTTTGGTCCTCTTCTATCGCATTTATCGTATCTATCTGCATTTTTTAAGAACCATTCAGGGGAATTGTAGTAATGTTCGTCCACAATCTGAGCGTTAAGTTTTTTAAGCTCTTTCCAGCCGTAATCGAAAAATTCGCCATCGGGAGACGGCCCGCTTCCGGAAATGATTTTGATATCGGAATATTTGGTGTGAATCGCTTTTTCAAAAACTTTGTATCGTTCAATGTAATCTGCGCCCCACTGTTCATTTCCAACGCCTATCAATTTCATATTAAAAGGTTTCGGATGTCCCATTTCAGAACGAATTTTTCCCCATTTCGTGTTGGAATCGCCGTTTGCAAATTCAATCAAATCCAAAGCATCCTGAACGTAAGGGTCTAAATCTTCCATTTTTACAAGTTCGGCTGTATTGAACTGGCAAGCCATTCCGCAGCTTAAAATCGGAAGTGGTTCTGCGCCTAAATCTTCCGCCAATTGGAAATATTCAAAAAAGCCAAGTCCGAAAGACTGCCAATAATCAGGCGTAAGACGGTGCGCAAATCCATTGTTCCATTTATTAATCAAATTTTCGCGGTCTTCTACTTTACCAATCGTTTTTTTCCATTGATAACGTTCCGCCAAGGTTCTTCCTTCGACAATACAACCGCCCGGAAAACGTAAAAATCCCGGCTGTAAATCGTATAATTTCTGCACTAAATCTTTTCTCAAACCCCCTTTTCTGCCTTTCCAGGTGTCTTGAGGAAACAATGAAATCATATCCATATTCACAACGCCTTTTCCGCTAAAAGTGATTTGAAGCTTTGCTTTTTCAATGGTTTTGGAAGGTGCGAAAACAGCATTGTATTTTTGCCAGCCTCCGCCTTTGATGATTGTAGAAACAGAGGAAATCACTGTTCCGTTTTCATCAATCAGACTTGTATTAACTGCAGAAATATTGCCTGACACATTTTCCAAATTGAAACTTAGGTCATATTTCTCACCTTGATGCAGACCGATTCCCCTGAAACCTTCGTTTTCCAGCACATAATTTTTGTCATTCCAGACCGTGATTCTTGCGTAGTTTTTATTGGTTTTGGATTTATCAGTGATGATCGTCAAAAAACCGGAATCCAAGTTTGGAGAAAGCGTTTTTGTATTGGGTTGTTTCCAGCCTGTCAACGGTTCATCAAACTCAAAACTGCGATTTTTAATCAATTCAGCATATAATCCGCCGTCTGCCGCAAAGTTGATGTCTTCGAAGAAAATCCCGTACATCGTGGGCTGGATTTTGATATTGGTAGAAGTTCCGTCCAAATCGAGGAAATGGGTTTTGATAGTTTTATTTTGGCCCGAAAAGAAGGTAACACTTAGCGAAATAGCGGTTGTGAATATTTTGGTTTTTGTTTTCATTGATTGATTTTTGGACAGTTTTTCTAACCACAAAAGGCACAAAAGATTTTAGTACTTTATTTTTTAAGCTTAACAATCGGGTATAAAAAAGAACTCATAAGCTTAAAAAATCTTTGATTTTTTACTTTGCAGACTTTTGAGGTCTAATTTTTTGCCTCTTTTAGCTCTGCCGAATCTTCGATTTGAGGTTAATTTAAAATTAGTTTTAACAGTAAAGATTAGTTTACTTTCAATTGAAGACTTTTCAATCCGGATTCATCGGAAGTTCCGCCGTAAAAAATCGTGTAATCTCCTGCTTTCGGAGCCAAATCATCTACTTTTTCATCATAAAATTTAAATGAATCTTTAGAAATCGTTAATTGAATATTTTTTGTTTCCTTAGATTTAATTAAAACCCTTTCAAAAGCTCTCAAAGTCTTTACTGGTGCCGCAGGATCATTATTTCTTTTCACATAAACTTCAATCACTTCTTCACCGTCTCTTTCCGAATTATTGGTAACAGGAACTATAATTGTCAGATTTTCATTAGAATTGATGATATTTTTGTTCAGTTTAGCATTTCCGTAAACAAATTTTGAATAACTCAACCCGTGTCCGAAAGCGTACAACGGTTTTTCAGTCATATAACGGTAGGTTCTTCCGACCATATCGTAGTTTTCAAAACCCTGGTGTTTGCTGGTTTTAGATAAATTATTGTCAAGCTGTTCCAGATTTTTATAGAAGGTAATCGGTAATCTTCCTGATGGATTGTAATCTCCCGCTAGAACGTCTGCAACGGCAGTTCCTCCGGCTTGTCCGCCATACCAGGCATTCAGTAATGCATCATAATTTTTTTCATCCTGTTCCAAACCAAGCGAACTTCCCGTACACAGCACAAAAACGACTGGTTTTCCTGTTTTCCTTAATTCAGCCAGCAATTCGCGTTGAACTTTTGGTAGATCAATAGACGTTTTATCGCCGCCTTTGAAACCTTCTGCGTTCACCATCATTTCTTCGCCTTCCAGACTTGGAGAAAGTCCGCCTGCGAAGACAATAACGTCCGCATCTTTCACTTTTTCCTTTACTGCAGCAAAATTAACAGGATCTTTTCTGTACACGTCAAATGTGATGCTTACATATTTTCCTTTTTGGGTGTGACGTAACTCTATCAGATATTCTTTTCCTTTTTCCATTTTCACAGGAAATTCCGAAGGATGTCTTGCATCGGGGCCTTTTCTGGTGGCGATTTCTTTACCGTCAACAAAAAGTGTGTAAACATCGGAAGTTGATGGCGAAAGAATCACATCGCCCGTGTAAGGGCTTTTGAAAACGCCGGAAATAATAGCCGATGTATTTTCTCTTCCAACATTCGGGGCGAGCTGAGTTCCGCCAAAACTGTTGTAATTGATTCCGCTTTTATTTACAGAAACATTAGCGGGAGTTCCTTTGAATTCATTATTGTTAAAAAAGGTAACTTTCATTCCTTTTTCGCCTTTTTTCTGGCTTAAAAAGTTTTGATAAAGCGAAGTTCTGGAAGATGGGTCTGCGACTTCAGTTCCTTTTTCATAAATGATTTCTGCGTTTGGAAATTTGGTTTTGATTCCGTCCAAAATCGTTACAATGGATGAAGGTGTTCCGTTATAATTTCCCAACTGCATCAATCCGTCATCGGCGTTTGGACCGACAACAGCGATTTTTTTGATATTTTTATTTAAAGGCAAAACATTATTCTCATTTTTCATCAGCACAATTGATTTTTGTGCCATTTTTAACGCCTGTTTTTTATGCTCTTCAGAATCCACAACTGAATATGGAATTGAGTTCCAGTGAACGGAAGATTTTGGATCTAGCATTCCCAATTCAAACCAGCCTTTCAGAATTCTTCGCATCGAAATATCGAGGTCTTTTTCTGTGATTAAACCGCTTGCGAGAGATTTGTTTAAATTATTATATGTATCGCCACACTCCAGATCTGTAGAATGCTTCAAAGCATCTGCGGCGGTACTTTTTTCATCAGGATGTGTTCCGTGGTACTGTTTCTGATAGAAGTCTGCTAAAGCCCAGCAATCGGAAACCACCATTCCATCGTAGTTCCATTTTCCGCGAAGAATTTCTGTCAATAAAGTATTGTTGGCGCAACACGGTTGACCGTCAAAAGCATTGTAAGCACACATCACTTCCCTTACATTTCCCTCTAAAACCAATGCTTTAAAAGCCGGAAGGTAGGTTTCATACAAATCTCTTTTGGAAACTTCAGCGTTGTAGGAATGACGATTCCATTCCGGACCGCTGTGAACGGCGAAATGTTTGGCGCAGGCGTGCGTTTTAAAATATTTCGGATCATTTCCCTGCAAACCTTTTACGGCTGCAACACCTAAAACAGAAGTCAAATAAGGATCCTCACCATAGGTTTCCTGACCTCTTCCCCATCTAGGATCACGGAAAATGTTGATGTTCGGCGTCCAGAATGTAAGTCCTTCGTAACGTCCGGTTTTTTGAGATTCATCAAAAGATCTATTGTATTTTGCTCTGGCTTCATCGGAAATCATTTCAAAAGTTTTGAGATGTTCCGGAACGTCCCAGGTTGCTGCCATTCCGATTGCCTGCGGAAAAACAGTGGCTGTTCCTGCTCTTGCAACGCCGTGAAGCGCCTCGTTCCACCAGCCGTAACCGGGAATATCCAATCTCGGAACGGCTTTCGAATTATCCATCATCATTCCGATTTTTTCATCAACGGTTAGTAATCCGAGAAGATTTTCGATTCTTTGTTCGACTGGAAGTTTAGGGTTTTGGAATGGGTATTTAAAAGTTTGTGCGGATGAAAAGGCACAAATTAGTATTGACAGAGAGAAAAAAAGTTTTTTCATGGGATAAAATTTTTTTAGATCAATTTTATTGTGGAATCACTATAAAATGATATTTCAATTCGGTAAAAGCAAATATATCATAATATAATTAATAAATGTATAATTAACACTTAATTTATTTAATTTTTTATACCTAAAAAGCCATCAGAAAAATCTGATGGCTTGATCCGATGATGAAAAGTCAAATCTCTATTTTTTGATTAATTTATGCACAGATGTATTTCCAGCAACCGTTACTTCTACTAAATACAGACCTGAAGGCAGATTTGATGCTTCAATTCTGTTTTTTCCTGAAGAAAGTTCTCTTTTCGAAATAATCACGCTTCCTTTCGCATCGTAAATTGTGTAGAAGGCATTACCTTTTTTAACATCAATGAAAAACTCGGTCTTAATAGGATTTGGATATACCTGTACCTCATCAGCATTAACTGCAGATTCTGAGGTGGCCAAAGTAGCAAAACTCAGCGGTAAAAATGCTGCAGTATAAGGATTTCCTTCTGTAATATATCCCTGGAAAGGATCAATCATTGGTTCGCTCCCTGCAACCACTTTGTAAAATCCGGTCACATTGTTTTCTGTTTTTAAAACATATGCCCCTGCATAAACTTTAATTTGTTGATAAACGCCATTCACCTGGTTTACCGTAATCGCTTTTGGTGTTGATACAGATCCTGTTCCTGTGAAAGTGACCGTTCCTGTCGCTGCGATCAACACCGGAGTATTGGCCGGAATCATTCCTGTTATCGGTGAACATGCCACGCTGCCTGAGCCAGGAATCATCGTGTAAGCCGTTACATTCGCCGGAACTGCTGCCTGAAATGGCAATAAAACAACTCCGTAGCCGTTGAAGTTTCTGGTGTAGGTTGCCGAAGCCGCCGTAAAATCAAACGGAACCTGGAAATCTTTGCCCTGATCTGAAAGCGTCAGTGTCGTGCAGTTTGTTCCTGAAATAACATTGGTATTGGTATTTACCACACTGCTGTTGACATAAAAAATACTGTTCTTGTTCTCAGAACCAGCGATCCAGCTTGAAGTTGGCGTGATGCCGGTAACCGTACGGAAATCTAATGAAGTATACTGGTTGTTTTCCATCGCATCCAAAAGACTGCTGTCTGTCTCAGTATATGCTCCGGTAAATTTTGCCGCTCTTTCGTTTCCGACATTAAAATACACATCACCCAGGTTTAAGGTTAAAATAGAACTGTAATTTCCGCTTCTTAAACCTAAAATTCCTTTACATCCGAACGGAAGCGTTGCTCTAGAAAGATCAAAAACCAGATTAAAGCTTCCGGATCCGGGTGCTGGCAAATTCACGCTTCCATAATTGTAATTTCTTACCACATTATCATTATCAACATAATACAATGTAGTATTTGATGATGACTGACCAAGCGTTGTCGTATAACTTAAAACATTTAAAACCAATTTATTATAACGGTCATTCAAAGCAATATATCCGTTTGCTGCCGTCATATTCTGGCTGAAAAGCGGTGTTGAATTATAAAACGTCACAGTCTGTCCCGAAATCTGGTATGCTGTACCAAATGCCGGATTTGTCGTCGCTAAAGTTTCAATTTTATTGTAATGCATTTCAGTTCCGGTCATGTTAGAAACAGGTCGGTCGCCACTTTTCGTAAACACAAAAGTCATTACACTAGACGGTGCCACAGACACCTGCGGTCTGAATGTATCGGTAGTAAAGGTAAGCGGCGCCGACGTCATATTCTGTGTTTGAGAAGTAGTAATACTGTTCGCAGAATTGGTATAAAAAGGAAGATCCACCTTAAGATTATAAGTGTTTGAGGAGGAATTTATTACCATTAATGTCACCTGATTTCCATCCAGAGAAATATAGGAAGAACCTTCCAGACTGCCTGTCGCCACTTCCCATTTGGTATCAATTCTGTTTTTGTTGGTGGTTGTTTTAGCATATTGAGATAAAATGTAACCGCGTTTGGTCATTTCACCTGCAACGGTTCCGTTTGTACCGTCACCCATCATTCCATAATATCTTTTGGATGCATAATGTACCCATGCATTAACATTTCCGAGCATCGCATTGTTGACCGCTCTCGCAAAAGAAAAACCATCAATCGACCAACTGAAATCACGTGCAGGAACGCTTGTATTAGAGTTCCAGTTGATGAGATATTCTGTCTGCCAGATCTGTTTATTATTCGCCTGAAACTGTTTGTAAACTGACTGCATACTTCCATATTGATGCCCGCCATAGACTTCAAAATTGGCCATGGTTGCTGTATTTAAAAAGGCATTGGCAAAATTATCTGTAAAGCCAACACTTTCGGGAGCGATGATGTTACAGTTGATGAGCTGGCCGTAATCCCTTACAAAATTTGCGATCTGTGTCGGTGTCCAGATGCAGCCTGCGTACTGCGCCATTTCATCCGGCTCATTTTGAATTGAAATATAATCCAGCGCCACGCCATTTGTTGCTAAGTATGTAACAAAACTGTTCAAATGTAAAGCGTAATCCTGATAATGTTCCGGTTTCAGATAGCCGATCTGTTGCACACCATTGGCATCCGTAAAAACGGCATTTGAATGATTATTGGTTTTCCATGCTGCAGGCATTGTCCAGGGACTTGCGAAAACGATCAGTCCCATTGCCTTTGCCTGTTGAGCAGTTGCTAAAACCTGCGGCCAGTCCGCTTGATTTTCAGGAATATATAACCTCAAAATATTGTATCCTGCGTCGGTTGCGCCGGTTCCCCAAAGTTTCTGAATCTCAGCCGGAGTCATGTGATTGTACGCAAACTGCGGACTGCACACGAAACCGCCATAGCCTGTCACCTTTTGATACACAATATTTTTGTCGATTTTTACTTTTGCAGGCAACGCTGTCTGTGCATCTGCAAATTGAGTACAAGTGATGCCTACCGCCAGAGCAAGCATCCGGTTTAAAATTTTTCTCATAATGTTCTAGTTTTAATTTTGATAATTTTCAGTAAAGTTTGGATAATACAATCCCCTTCAAGACAGTTTATGATTAAAAACCGTCAAGAAAATACCCTGAAAAGTTTCAGGCAGCTATCGTAAATAAGGTTATACTACAAGATCCTTAGCTCTTTCCTGTACATTATTTTGTTGAAAAACGATACTTAGAATTCAGAGGTGAAATAGATTAATGTTTCATAGGCAAAACGTAGATTATTATTAATATTCTGATGATTTTTAGTGAAGAATTTCACTTTCGGGTGCACCCAGATAAGTAGGCTGTAAACCTCCTGTATTGATCAATATTTTTTCAAGCACGATTCCCGGCTCAAGCACTCTGAATCGCAGCGTATGTTTTCCAGGTTGAGAAATCTGATGTTTGGTTGTGGATTTAATGATATGTTCAGACTGCCATCTTCCCAATTCCCCTTTGTAATGACCGTTGAAATTGACAACCTGCGGAGTTCCGCCATCAAAGGAAATCTCATAGCGCAGTCCTTTGTTATGATTAAAATTCAAAGTTGGTGCTAATAACAGCTGGACTTCAAATTCACCTTTGGATTCAAAATTCATATCATATTCCAGATAAATATTTTCATCAGCTTTCGGATAAGCATTTTGAGGGAAAGTCGTTACACCGGATTTTGTCTTTCCAAAATCAGGAATCACTTCCCAATGGATTCGGTCTGAATTATTATTTCGTGCAAAATTTTCCGCCTCAATGGAAACATAACCGTTTTTCTCTTGAAATACTTTCTCTTTTGAAGCATTATCATCATATACATAGGTAACTTCAGGCATTATATTTTCTTTTCCGTCTGCCCAGGTTTTATATCCTATTTTCATCTGATCCATCATATGCTGCCACTTTCCACCGGCAATCTCATGGTTGTATTTATAATCCAAATAAGCATTTCTTTCAAAACATTCTTTTACTCTATCGGCATAATAATTTGCTTTTAGATCATATTTGGCAGCCAATTCCCTGTTTTTGGCAACAGCATAATACATTTCATACAAATTGCTGCATGCATCAATCGGATATAAAACCAGCTGATAATAAGCATCCTGATATTCAGCAGGAATTTGTTCTTTCAAATGCAATGCATCAATAGCCAAAGATCTGTAATCATTTAAAACGGTTTCGAATTCATGATAATTTTCCAGACTGAATGTTTTGCTATTCAGTGTTTCAGGCGTTACACGACGGTTGTATTTCGAATAAAGGTTGATCATTCTTGCAATTTCCTTAGCATATTTTTCACCAAATTGCTGTGCCGCCCATTTTTCAGTGTATTTCAAAAGATTTTTCGAATTGAATTGCTTTGGATTCCAAGCCATATCCAGGAAAAAGCTGATTGGGAATTCCATCGGTTTTAAATCCCCGACATTGACAACCCAAACCTTATCCACTTTATGTTCGTAAGAAAGATTCATCTGTTCCCAAACTCTCTGAATCGGACTGATATTAATCCATTTTGAATTTCTCGGTCCGCCCACATAATCGAAGTGGTAATACATCCCGTAACCGCCTTTGTGTAAAGGTTTTGAAAGGTCCGGAAGTTTTCTCACATTTCCCCAGTTGTCATCACAGAACAACAGAATAACATCGTCCGGAACGCGCATTCCTTTGTCGTAATAATCCTGAACTTCTTTGTACAAAGCCCAAACCTGAGGCGTTTTCTCCGCTTTTTTTCCTGTTACGTCAGCAATAATTTTTCGCTGGTCTTTCACGATTTTTTCAAGTAAGGAAATATTAGTTCCCTCTCCCATCGCTTCATCGCCGTCGCCGCGCATTCCGACAGTTACGAGTTTTTCCCAGTTTTTGCTTCTTTCTAACCCCAATTTCCAGAATTCCTGCAAAACTTTCTCATTTTTAGAATAATCCCAGACATTCGGCAAATTATTTTTTTTGATGTATCGATGCCAATCGGTTTGAGCCTGAGCCATCGGTTCGTGGTGCGAAGTTCCCATCACAATTCCCATTTCGTTGGCTAAAGGTCCGTTCAAAACGTCGTCATCATAAAACGCTTTTCCCCACATTGCAGGCCAGATGTAATTGCCTTTCATTCGAAGAATCAACTCAAAAACTTTTTCATAAAATTTAGAATTGATTCCTCCAAACGTTGCTCTTGCCCATCCTCCCAGTGAAGGTTCTTCATCATTCAGGAAAATGCCACGATATTCTACCGCAGGTTCTCCGTCGGTGTAAATTCCTTTTTTAAAGTATAGATTTTCTTTTTTCTCAACCGGAACATCCGCCCAATAATACCAAGGCGAAACCCCGATTTGCTGCGACATTTCGTAGATTCCGTAAATTGTTCCGCGTTTGTCGCTTCCTGCAATCACAATCGCTTCGGAAACGCCGGGAAACGGATTGCTGATATTTTGAATGATAAATTTTTCATTCTTTCCCTTGATTGAATTTCCATCAATTTTTTTAGTTTTAATTAAAGCATCAATGGTTTTGCTTTTCCCAACTTCACCAATAATGATTAGCATTCCGTTCGCCCCGGAACTTTGGGAAATAAGACTAGGCTGAACCCCTGTTACTTTTTGAAAATCAGATTGAAGATTCGCAACCGCACGCAGAATTCCTTTGTCCGAATCGCTATCTGAAAACAGCATCAAACCTGAATTACGCTCTTTCAATACCACCGAATTTGCCGTCTTAGCAAAAGAAATAAAAGGGTCGGCTGCTTTTACAAAAAATATAAACAACAACGTAAGGAACAACGAAATGCTTTTTGTAAAATTCATAGTATATCTTTTTGATTTTAATTTTTAAATAAGTTCAGATCGACAAATTCTCCCATTCTCCTGTAGCCGGCTTCATTGGGATGAAGAAAATCATGATCGTGCATATCGTTTAAGATGACCTCAGGATTTTCACTCTGCATATGTTTTGCAAAATCGATGACGGCATCATATTTCCCGCTGTTCCTGATCCAGTCGTTTACTTTTTTCCAGGCCTCAATACGGAAAGGTTTGTCGTAAAACGACTTTGCGAAAGGTAGAATTGTTGCTCCATACACTTTGATTCCATTAGCATGTGCTTTGTCGATCATCACCTGGTAAGCGGCAATCAGCTCCTCTGCTCTTTTGGAAGCATCTTCGGCATTTCTTGTTCCTCCCAGGTCATTCACGCCCTCCAGAATGATAAGCCATTTTACACCCTGTTGATTAAGGATGTTATAATCGAAACGATCGAGTGCTGTTGGGCCTAAACCACCGCGCACTACACAATTCCCGCCGATCCCAAAATTAAGGACACTTACATTGTGAGTGTTAGGATTAGCCAATAACCGCTGCGAAAGAATATCCGGCCAACGGTTCTGTCTGTTGGTTCCCGATCCTCTTCCGTCCGTAATGGAATTTCCCATAATAGCAACCGCATACGAGGGTTTCGCAGTCTTAACATCAATATTAAAAAGCGAATACCAATGATCCGTTTTTACAGGATTTTTAAATGCAGCAACATTGCTTTGCTTACCGTTAACAATAAAAGATGTTGTTCTTGAACCGGGATGCCCGGTGATGGATTGAGTTACTTTTGCGTAAGAAATCGTAATAGCCAAAAGGGAATTAGATTTCAGATCAAAGTTCAGTTCATCAGAATAAATATCAGCTCCGGGAGCAATTTTAAAATTGTTTTTCTTCTCAAACGTTAATGATCTGATGGTGTTTGCGTTCACATTACAGCTATTGGATGGCACGGCAATAGAAACGGCTTTTACCTCCAGGCTATCCATGGAATATTTGTTGGAAAAACGTAACCGCAATTTTTTCCCACCCACAGATACACGGACAATCTGGCGAAGAGTGTTCCCAGACAGTCCCGGTTCCGGCGGAAGATTATTCGGTTCCACCAATTGGGGAGCCGTTGCCCATGTAGTGAGCCACCGATCTTTGGACGATTGCTTTTCCAGGCTCTGTGAAGAGGAACAGGAAAACAAAAATCCCGAAATGATGAAGATATATAAGCTTTTGAAACACATTTCTATTATATTTTGTAAAGTTTAAAGACCATTAATTTCTCAAAACAAACCCTCCACTCGGCTGAATTTCTACATTAAGCTCGCCTTTTGCATTCACTTTCACTTCTTTTTCTGATGAATTTCCTTGTGCATCATCATTGATCAATTTCACTGTTTTTCCGGCAAACATCGGGAGGTTTATTTTCAGTTTTTTAATGTTTTTTTCCGCATTAATTCCTGCCACATACCATTGGTTCTGATGTCTTCTGGCAATGATAGAATATTTTCCGGGATATCCGTCAATGAATACCGTTTCATCCCAAAGTGTCGGGATTTCTTTCATAAAATTCAATTGAAAATTCGGAGCATCAGTCAGATTATTAGGCATTACGGCAAACATCTGAACCGGATTTTGAAAGAGTACAGCCGTCGCCAATTGGAAGCTATCTGTTGTATGCCGTTTATTTTTATCCTTATTGGATTTTGTCAAATATTTGTTGAGGAACGTCCCTCCAAATTCCATACTTCCGACCGTGTTCCTGATGAACGGATGCAAAGCCGCAAAAAAAGCTTCCTGTTTGCGGACATCTTCTGAAAAATACAGCATTTCTGAGGCTAAAACGGCTTCGCTTCCTGCATAATTCGGATACATCACTTCCCAACCTCTCGGCAAAGTGGCTCCGTGGAAAATAATTTTTAATCCAAAATCATTGGCATCGGAAAGAATATCTTCGTAAAGGCGCATCGTTTCTTGCTTGTCGCCACCGAAGAAATCGACTTTCAGTCCTTTTACACCGATATCTTTCAACCATTTCATTTCTTTTTTTCGTTCGATGGAGGAACTCATTTTGTTTCTTGGTCCCATCGGAGCATCATTCGCAGCGCCATTGGAATTGTACCAAAGTAACACCCCGACATTTTTGGATTTTGCGTATTGAATGAGGTCTTTCATTCGTTCTTTTCCAATATTTTTGTCCCAAAGCGCATCAATTAAAATGTATTCATAACCAAGTTTTGATGCTAAATCAATAAAGAGACTCTGGTCTTCGTAATTCATACTGTTATCCTGCCACAAAATCCAGCTCCATGTGGATTTTCCGAAACTGTATTTCTGCGAAGGCTCATACATTGGCTCAACCACATCAAAAGGAATCGTTGTCTCAACAATTGGTTTCAATGAATCACCAATTGTAATGGTTCTCCAAGGCGTTTTTCCGGGAAGAGAAATTGCTGCTCCGGAGCTTCCAAAACCATTGTTTTCAGCCATATTCGGATAAGCAACCTGATAAAGGCTTTTTTCTGAAGTCGTATCCAAATGGGAAGCACAGTAGAGACTGTTTACGCCGGTTTCAGACAGTAAAATCCAGCCGTCGTTTCCGACATGGAATAATCCGGGAAAAACATAACCATAATCTGCTTTTGTTCCTAATTCTGTATCAACTTTATAACCGCTTTCGTAGCTTGGAGCGGTTCTGGCAAAGCCCGTCATCGGCTTCATCATCGGGGAAAGGAAAGTTGTGGTTTGAGACGGAAATCTGTAACCTGTAATTTCTGACTGAACAACCGCGCTCAAACGGTCTTTCATCGGCTGAATTTCATATCTGAAAGCGACATTATTATTACTCACCTGAAATTCAATTCCCATATTGAAATTATCTGCATTGGTGAAATTGACTGTCAAAGTATTAGCTGTATAACTGACTTGTGATTTTTTGATTTTTTCGTTAGAATACGTTTTGGAAACTTTATCTTTTTTATTGTCACTGAATTTCAGATTTTTAGAAAAATCAGATTCATTGGTAACTAAGCCTAAAGGTGATTTTTCCAACATCATTTTTCCCTGAAAACTAACGTTGTAAAGGGCTTTTCCGTTTTCAGAAAAGATATTCAGCTTTAATTTTCCATCAGGACTTGAGATTTCTGCGACTTGTGCAAAACATGAAATTCCGGTCAGGAAAAACAACAATATTGATAGGTAGGATATTTTAATCATAATTAATAAGTTTCAAGAAAAGTCCAATAATCGAAAAACATTATGTCTTTAGCTGCTTTTCCATTATATACAAAATACACATCGTGAACACCGGTAATTTTTTCCTTCAGTTCGGTTTTCACGGTTTCCCAACGGTCGTCTCCGCCAGTCAACGGAACTTTTACCGTAGCGATAACAGGCCCGCTAAAACTGTCCAGATGAACATCCATTGTCACTTCGCTGTTATGCGTTGTTCCAACTCTGGCTGAAAATATTGAAGCTCCTTTTTTACCAAAATCTACATTTTTCACACTCGTATAAGCGCCACTTTTTTTAGCTTTGATGAAAACACCCGCTTCTTTATTCTGATACGATTTTACATTTTCGGACCACGCAATCGTTTCCGCCTGATTAAAGGAATAAGGATTAATGGTTGCAATGGCTTTGGTAATTCCATTGGTCATTTTGATGGGCGAAATGGAACCGTCTTTGTTAAAATTAAGTTCTTCCACACTCACCGACCTTGTGAAACCGCTTCCGCCTGGCAAAGCGCCGTTGTGATAAAAGAAATAAGTTTTCCCTCTGAAATCGACAACTCCGGGATGATTGGTAAAAGATTTCCCTTCGGTTGGCATTACAATTCCACCGTATTTCCACGGCCCCTGTGCGCTTTTGCTTGTGGAATATCCAATGAATTCAGGGAGCGGACCGCCCGGCCAGAAAAGGTAATACAGATTTTTTCTTTTGTACAGCCAAGGCCCTTCCTCGTATTTGGTGGGTCTTTCAGGATTTTCTTTTCCATCTCTCTTTCCGAAAGATTCTGCGGTCATCGGCACTTCAACAATATCGCCGGAATAGGAAATCATATTTTCATTGAGTTTAACATATTTCAGCTTCGGATTTCCCCAATACATATGCGCCTGTCCGTCATCATCCACGAAAACCGTCGGGTCAATATCGCCCCATTCACTTTGGACTAAAGGTTTTCCAAGCGGATCGTGGAAAGGACCGAGCGGACTTTCGCCCACTGCAACGCCAATAGCGCCCTTATTATTGGTTTTGGACCACATCGGAACATACATAAAGAATTTTCCGTTCCTTTCAACACACTGTGCCGCCCATGCATCACGTTTTGCCCAGTCAAAATCGTTGTAGGAAAGAATGGTTCCGTGATCGGTCCAGTTCACCATATCGTTGGTGGAATAAACTTTCCAGTCGTTCATTGTAAACCATGTGGAATCGTCTTCATCATGGGTGGTGTAAACGTAAAGCCTGTCGTTATAAACCATCGGCGCCGGGTCGGCGGTATAATTGGTCTGAATGATAGGATTCTGAGAAAATAATATTCCCGAATATCCTATTAAACAGAGATTGAGTATTGTTTTTATTGTTTTTTTCATTTTAACTTTTTTTGAACACTAAGAACACAAAGCTTTTATTTTTTTTATGTTTCACAAAGCCGCTAACGCTTGTAGAAGCTGTATTATTTTTATCACGTAATTCTAATAAACCACCCCGTCAAAAATTCTTTGAATTTTCGCCACCCCTCCAAAGGCAGGGAATTTTTATCTTATTTCTTTTTAAAACTCCAGTGGTCGAAATTGAAAAGCACTCTTCCGGCTGTAATGTTTTTTCCTTTAAATACAAAATACACATCGCGAATACCAGAAACCGATTCTGAAATTTTTGATGTTAAGGTTTTAAATTCTTCCCAACCGCCGGTTCTCGGTACTCCAATTTCAGCAATTTTATTTCCGTCTAATTTATCCAATCTTACTTCTAAAATTCCTCCATCAATACCTGCCGCAATTGAAGCTGAAAATTCAGAAGCTCCTTTTTCAAAATTCACCGAACGGACTTTGATGTAACCTCCCACTCTGGTATCGGAAACATAAACTCCTGTTTTTTTGTTTTCGGAAGTACTGCATTTCTCTGACCATGCTATAGTTTCCGCTTCGTTTCTTTGATAAGGATTTAAAGTTCCGACCGGACTTACGCCTTCTTTGGTCATAGAAATTTTTGGAATGCTTCCATCCGGATTGTATTTGAATTCTTCAATGGATGTCGACCTTCCGTAGCTTCCTGCGCCTGGTAATAATCCGGTATGATAAAACAGGTAGGATTTCCCTTTAAAATCGATAATTCCGCCGTGGTTGGTAAAACTGTTGGTTGGCTGGCCGGTCATTATTTTTCCCTGATATCTCCACGGTCCGGTCGGTGAATCGCTTACGGAATATGACAGACATTCGGTTCGGTCGGTCATTCCGGCATACATCATATAATATTGTTTGTTGCGTTTGTAGAACCATGGTCCTTCCACAAAAACATCTTTAAACTGTTCCTGTTTCTGCAAAACCTCATCACTTCTTCCGGGACGTCTCAATCCGCCAAAAGCTTCCACTGATTGTGGAATTTCGGTGATTTTTCCTTCATAGGAAACCATATCTTTGTTGAGTTTCACATAAAATAATTTACTGTTTCCCCAATACAGATAGGCTTGTCCGTCATCACCAATAAAAACCGTCGGGTCGATATTGTCCCATGTTCCTGTTGTCACTAATGGTTTTCCGAGTGCATCTTTAAACGGACCTGTCGGACTGTCTGAAACCGCCACGCCAATCGCCATATTGTTGTCAACGGTCTGAACGCAGATATACCAATAAAATTTACCATTACGTTCCACACATTGCGCCGCCCAGGCTCTGTCACGAGCCCAATTGAAAGATTCCAGTGAAAGCGGAGAACCGTGGTCGGTCCAGTTGACCATATCGTCTGATGAGTATACCCTCCATTTCGTCATATAATAAAAATCATAGCCGGGAATATCGTCTCCGGTGTAGACATACATTTTATTTTTATAAATCATCGGCGCAGGATCTGGCGTAAAATGCGTCTGAATCACCGGATTTTGAGCAGAAATACAAATTTCTGCTAATAAAAATGATAATACGATATATTTTGATTTAAATTGAATCATATTTAAATTATTTTGATGAAATGAATTTATAATAAGCCACACCATGCGCCGGAATATCCAATGATAGTGCCTGATTCGATGTATTGAGGTTTGCAATATCCTTTTGTCTCCAAAGATCCCTCACTGTTTGACGACCGGAAATTCCGAGGTGTTTGAAATCTTTGTAAGGCATCTTTATTTTTTCCCGTCCGAAATTGGCAAAAGCAACCGCTTTTCCACCATCTTCCAGTTCTTTAACATAAATTTTCATATCACCAATAGTCTGCAGGCAAACACCCTGTTTTCCCAAAACATCCTGATTGACAGCAATCACTTCATCGTTCGTTAAAAGATTTAAAGTAAAATCATCCAGTTTCTCAAGGTCACAGCCAATCAGTAACGGCGCTGAAAAAATACTCCATAGACTGATGTGTAAATATTGTTCATCCGGTTTCAACCGGCTCTGATGCGGATTTCCCCAGCCCACAACACCTACCACCAACATATCGGGGTCGTTCCAATTGCCCGGTTTTGCGTAGGGAGCAGCTTTGTCCTGAGCTAAAGCAATATTTTTAACACTTGCCCAGGTATCGGTAATGTCATTGGTGGTTCGCCAGGATTGTGCATCGGCATCATTTCCCCATTTCCAGACATCGCCCATCCCGTACTGACAAAGATTATACACAATATCACGAGGCTGATTTTTTAATAAATCTCCCATTAACTTGAATGGTTTCACGCCTTTATCCAAATCGCCTCCGCCTTGAAAATTGAGTGAAGCAACTTTGTTTGGGTCGTTATCGGGCAAACCGTCAATCACGCCACCATAGCTGCACCAGTCATATTTCAGATAATCAATTCCCCATTTTGCGTAGCTTTCGGCATCCTGTTTTTCGTAGCCGTAGCTTCCTGCGCAACCGCCACACGTCCAGGGTCCGGGAGAAGAATAAATTCCTGCTTTCAGACCTTTTGAATGAAAATAATTAGTTAATTCCTTCATATCAGGGAATTTTGAATTGGTTAAAATATAACCGTTTTCATCGCGCATTTCCCCTTTGAAAGAAGGGTCTTTTCCGTCTCTGTTAAATTGCCAGGAATCATCAATATTAATATAATTCCAGCCGTGGTTTACGAGACCGGTTTTTACCAAAGCATCGGCTGCACGTTTTACTTTGTCAGCCGAAACTTCGTGCCCGAAACAGTTCCAGCTGTTCCAGCCCATTGTGGGTGTCAAAGCTATTTTATCACCGCTTTCTATTCTTAATTTTTTTGAGGCTGAACCTTTTGCATTTTTAGCAGATAAAAGAACTTCATAGGTTCCTTTTGAATCTATTTTTCCGGTGATAATTCCGGTTTGTGAATCTATCTTTAAGCCTTCGGGAAGATTTTTCGCCGTAAAAGTCATTGGCCTGTCACCCGTTGCTGCAACCCTGAACAAAAAAGGTGAGCCGGGACGAACACCGTAAACGCCTGCTGAATTAATTTTAGGCTTGTCACTTGGTTTTGGCGTCAAAATATAAGGCACTGATGAAATAGGGTTAAATGTTATCAGTTTTGCACCGTCTGAAATTTCAAATTTAGCATCTGCCCAATCGGCGTGGTCATAATAAGGCCCGTTTCCGCCGTCTGTTACGACTAATTCTAATTGTTTAATTCCTTTCAGCGAAACGGAAACAGGCTTTGCTTTGTCTCCCAAATGCATGATTCCGCTTGACCAGAGTTTTTTGTTGTCACCGTAAATTTCAAATTCTGCGGCGGGATTTTGCCCTTTGATTTCGTCGTCTATTCCTACCGAAGCAGAGAATTTTTTAGCTTTTCCATTTAATTTAATCAATAAAGAACTTTCTGCGTGGGTTCCGAAACCTCTTTTGAAAACTTCGCCGGCAATCGTCAAAGGCTTTCCGTCAACTGAGGTATTGATGCCCGGTTTTCCGTGTCCCTGTGTTGCCACGCTTAAATCCAACTGGTCTAACCAAACAGTTGACTGTGCATTTAAATAGCATCCAGCAATGAAAAAACTGAGAATAAAGAGTTTAAATCTTAACATTTTTAAAATTTTAACTAATAATATTAATGTAACTCATAACAAAAAAATTAAATTTTGGCTAAGCCAACCGTATTCTATTTTATTAAATGGGCTAAAGCCCATTCCTATTGATATTCCTGAATTCAGCTTCAATCCAACTTAATCTGCACTGAATTTCCACCAATCGAAATAGAAAAGATCTCTGTCACCTTTAAAAACAAAATACAAATCGTGAACGCCTTTGATATTTTTTACCGAAGCTTTGATAGTTTTAAAAATATCGCCTTCCGCTTTTCCGGTAACTTTTACAGTTCCTAAAATTGGTCCGTCAATTGTGTCTGTGCGGATTTCAATCGTTCCGCCGTACATTGCAGCCACAGAAACTTCTATGGATTGAGTTCCTTTTGAAAAATCTACACCCTGAACCTTCAGATAATCGCCGTTGTTGATGGATGAAACGACCATTCGGTCGGTGATTTTTTTGCCTGTGTCGTAAGGATTATTTCTTTCCCACTCGGTCATTTTTTCGGTTTTAAGTCCTTCACTGAAAGCGATGGTTTCCGCTTCCACTCTGTTGTATGGATTGAGTGTTGCTATTCTTTTTACGCCTTCGGGATTCCAAAAAGGTAACTTTTGGATGGTTCCGTCGGCATTGTATTTCATTTCGCTAACGCAGACAGAACGGCGTTCGTAATGTTTGCTCATCGTCTGTTTTCCGATATTATAATTGAATCCGAAAACATAGGTTTTTCCTTTATAATCAATAACTCCGGGATGATTTCCGTTGGAACGTTTGTCGCTGTCCATAATCATTCCTTTATATTCCCAAGGTCCGGTTGCAGATTTTCCCATTGCGTAGCCGATTCCTTCCGGACAGCAGGTTGATGCATAGGCCAGATAATAATGATTATTTCTTTTCCAAACCCAAGGTCCTTCCTGATAATGGAACGGGTCCGGCGAACCTTTCACTTTAGCAATCGAAGGGTCTTTTATGATAGAACCATTGACAGAAATCATATCTTCATTCAGCTTGACATACCAAAGATTCGGATTTCCCCAGTAGAGATAGGCTTGTCCGTCATCATCAATAAAAACGGTCGGGTCAATATCATCGCTGGAATTTTTCACCAAAGGCTTTCCGATAGGGTCTTTGAAAGGGCCATAAGGACTGTCGGCCACCAAAACGCCGATTCCTCTTTGTCCCGGCATTGGGCAATACATGTAAAATTTTCCGTTCCTTTCGATGACTTGTGGCGCCCACGCTCCGTTTTCGGGATCGGTCCATTTGAAATCTTTCAGGGAGGCTACAATTCCGTGATCGGTCCAGTTGACCATATCTGTAGACGTGTACAGCAGCCAGTCTTTCATTTTAAATCCGAAAGCATCGTCCTCATCGTGGCTTGTATAAAGGAAAACTGTGTCTTTATATACCATCGGCGCTGGATCTGCCGTGAATTTGGTCTGAATGATGGGATTTTGGGCAAATGAAAGCTGGAAAAATCCTAAAATAGTTATTAAATTTAAAAATTTCATTTTCAGCACTTTAAGATTATTTAAAACTGACATTTATTCTTTTCCCAGAATAATTCACCGATTGCTGTTGACCGTTCGGAAGAATTAGGGTAAAGTTTCGTTGATCAATCATTCCTTTAAAATTTCCTTTTCTGGAATCTATTGTCAAGGTTTTTGATTTTTCGTTCCAATGAAAAGGGATTTCAGAGTAATTTCCTTTTTCGTAATTATAATTATCAAATTCATCTTCATATAAGACGAAATCTGCATCTGTTCCCGGATAGATTTTTACCGTGAGATTGTCCCATTTTTTCTCAGTAGCATACTGTACATCAGGACCAAACGGAATGATACTTCCTGCTCTCACATACAGCGGAATGCTTTGAAGATTAACCTCTTTCTGAAGTTCTTGACCGCCTTTGTGTTTTTCATTCGTCCAGAAATCAAACCAATCTGAATCTGCCGGAAGATAAACCTTCACGGTTTTATTTTGGGTGAAATCTATATTGGAAAGTGAATTATCGGTTTTATTCCAGCCTTCATTTTCATCGGTTTTTACGATTTTTTCAGGCGTGTATTGGGGATTAAGAATCGGTGCCACTAAGAATGATTTCCCGAAAAGATATTCGTTGTTAATGTCCCAAGTTCTTTTGTCCGTTGAAAAATCCATCGAAAGTGCCCGCAGAAAACTCGAATTATTTTTAGAAACATCCCACGAAGTCGAATAAATATACGGCAACATACTGTAACGTAGCTTGATGAATTTCTCTATCACATCGTAAACAACACCGCCTTTTTGACCAAACTGATAAATTTCCCTTGGAACATCGGTTCCGTGCGAACGCATCATTGGTGTAAAAGTCCCATATTGCAGCCAGCGAACGTATAATTCCTGAAACATTGGATTTTTGGTTCCTCCATTTCTTTTATAAACACCGGCAAAGAAACCGCCGATATCAGAATTGAAATTTGGATTTCCAGTCAGACTGAAATTTAAACCTGCCGGAACCTGATTGCGCAAAGATTCCCACGAAGAGTTGACATCGCCCGACCAAGTATTGGCTGCATATCTCTGTTGACCCGCAAAAGCTGACCTTGTTAAAATAAAAACCCTTTTGTCACTGGTTGTTTCACGCTGATGGTCATAAACTCCGCCAACTGTCATCAACGGATACGCATTTCTCACTTTTCGGAAAGAACCAAGGTAAGTTTTGGTATCTAAATCTTCCGGCTTTTGGCTAAGATGATCCGGTTCCGTAGAATCCATCCACCAGGTATCGACGCCTAGACTGAAAACGCCTTTGTTGAGATATTTCCAGTAAATATTTCTAGCTTCGGGATTATAAGCATCGTAAACGCGGACTCCTGAAGGGTAATTCATATCAGGCGGCCACACTTCCAGGCCAGATTCCGGCCAGGTTTTAAAATTGAAAAGCATCTCTTTTTTGTCCATCTCACGGTAAGGGTTCGTCATCGGACCGAAAGACGACCAGATAGAAACGGAAAGATGCGCATTCATATCGTGGATGTTCTGTATCATTTTTTTGGCATCGGGAAAATCGGGACTGATGAAATCCATTGCATTCCATTGATAATTGTTGCCCCAATATTGCCAATCCTGAATAATTCCGTCTAAAGGAACTTTCAGATCACGGTATTTTTTAACGACATCCAAAAGCTCATCCTGACTTTTGTAGCGTTCTTTGCTCTGCCAGTAACCGTAAGTCCATAAAGGAATCATCGGGACATTTCCCGTCAAATTTCGCATTCCTGCGACTACGCCATCAGCATTTTTTCCGTAGATAAAATAATAATCGACACCTTCCCCAACTTCCGAAGAGAATGATGTTTTGTCCGGTTTATCAGTAAATTGTGTCGGAGAATAATTATCCCAAAAAACGCCATACCCTTTTACAGACTGAAAAAACGGCACAAAATCCCAGGTGTTATTCTGAATCATTTTTACATCTGTATTTCGCTGGGACATTTTCCCGTTCTGTAAAATTCCTAAACCGTAGATGGGTTCGTCTTTTTCCAGTTGAAAAGCTTGTGTAACCGAATACGTCTGATCTCCTGCATCATTAAAAGGCTTAAAATCACTTTCTTTTTCCTTTAAAAATTCTTTTCCTGAAGGCGATTTGTATGTAATTGTTCCATTTTTAGCATCAATAAAAATATTTAAATCATTCGTTTTTACTGAAATTATATTTTTGTTTTCTGAAACTGAAAATCTGGTTTTCTGCTCTTGCTTAATGACCGACAAACTATTTTTAACAAATGATTTTCCGGCAGGATATTTAATAATTCTAATCGTATTTTCTCCATAAAATTTTACTTCGACATTTATATTATCAGCAGAAAATTTCAATCCCGAATCTGTTTTCTGATAAGACTGTGCATTTACATGCAGCATTCCGGAAAATATTACGCCGGTAATGATGGAAGTTTTTATATTAATCTTTGTAAAGCTCATTTCATTTTAGATTTGAATTATTTTTTTACCAATGTCTTAAAAATTTATTTAAAAAGCTCCTGCGCAAACTGATACAGACTGTTTCTCCAAACCGGCCAGGTGTGACCTCCGGGATAATCTGTGTAAGAATATTTAATTCCGATTTTATCTAATTCTTTCAGCATTTTCTGACCGTTTTCATAAGCGATATCATCTTTTCCGCCCATTGAAATCCAGAAATTTTTGATGTTGGAAGAAAAGGCAGCTTTATTTTCATTTAAAAATTTGTACTGTTTATCAGCAACATCCTGAAGCATCGGCAGCATATATCCTGAACTGAAAACACCCAGACTTGAGAACATATCCGAATTCTGAATTCCGGCATACAATGTATAAATTCCCCCCATGGAAAGCCCTGCCAAAGCACGATTTTCTTTACCCTTTTTTATCCTGTAATTGGATTCTGCAAAAGGAATGATGGATTCTTTCAGCTCCTTTTCAAACATCTGAAGATTGCGTTCGCCAAAGTTTCGGATTCCGCCCTGGCCAATGTTAGCGTCGGGCATGATGATAACCATTTTTTTTGCTTTTCCTTCTGCAATCAGATTATCCAAAATCAGATTCGTTTTGCCCTGATTCGCCCAACCGCTTTCGTCTTCGCCTCCGCCGTGTAAAATATACAGCGCAGGGTAAGATTCAGCAGAATTTTGATCGTAACCCGGCGGTGTATAGATGAAAACTCTTCTCCATGAATTAGTGACTTTGGAATAGAAATTTTTAATACGGATATCACCATGCGGAACGTCTTTTAAGGCATAGAAATCATCGCCGTCAAAAGGAATATCGATTCCGCTGGCGTATCTTCCCATTCCGTAAAAAGTCTGACTTGACGGGTCTGCCACCGCAACACCATCAATCAGCAGGGAATAATAATGAAAGCTTCCGCTTTGAGGATCAGTTGTGCCTGTCCAGAAGCCGTCTGCGTCTTTTTTCAGGGCATATTTTTTTCCTAAATCGATCTGAACTTTTTGCGCTTCCAGAGCTTTCACCTTGAACATTACTCTTCCGTCGGGAAGGATTTGAGGATACTGCGCATTCCTGATATTGGTTGCTGCAGGTGTTCCTAAAACGGTAAATCCATCAAATTTAGTTTTATCAACAGGCTTGAATAACAGCTGTGAAAAGATGTACAAATCATTTTTCCAGACTTTGAAATCGTGGCCGCCCGGTTCGATGTAAAAAATATGCGGGATTTTATTTTTTCTCAGATAATCGCTGGTTCTTTTGCTGAAAGACATCAATCCGTCTGCATCGCCGCAGGAAATAAAAATGAGCTTCATCTTCAGCGCATCCTGCGGATTGGGCAAAAGTTTGCTTGGTTCTTTCGTGTTGGGTGCTGAAGAAAATGCGCCCAGCCACGCAAATTTATCGATGTTTCCGAAAGCAAAATTCTGTGTTTGTCCACCCCCCATTGAAAGTCCTGCCAAAGCTCGGTTTTCACGGTCTTTTTTTACAGGATATTTTTTCTCTACGAACGGAATCAGGTCATTCAGCAGGTCTTTTTCAAAAGTTGCGAATGCCTCCACTTTATCCGGAGCCATTATATTTCCAGTAGCTCTGTCATCTCTCATCGCACGGCCGTTAGGTAAAACAACAATCATCGGCTGCAGTTTTCCCTGTGCATAGAGATTATCCAGAATAACATTAGGCTTTCCTTGGTTAAACCATTCTTTTTCGTCTCCGCCAATACCGTGCAGCAGATAAAGAACAGGATATTTTTCCCCTTTTTTGAATCCCGGCGGTGTATAGATCAAAGCTTTTCTTGTTGTTCCAACTGTTTTTGATGGATATTGAATCGTATCAATTTTTCCGTGGGAAATCGTTGAATTTTCAACATCAAAACCCTGTGGAGCCTGTTTATCAAGAGTTTGCGCAGAAACAAATATTCCTGATAAAACAAATCCTAAAGCAAATACAACTGATTTATTCATGGTTTTTATTTGTATTTTTTACACTTATTAATTTAGATAAAAAAATTTACCTGTAGAGCTTATTTTATATAGATTATTCTATAAAACTTATTTTATGGTTGAAGAATTTGTATATCTGAAAAAATCAACATCTACAAAACCTCCCAGATCTTTGGTTGCATAATTGAAAACCGCAAACTTAGAGCCCATAAAAAATCTTCGGTAATCGAAAATCATTTTGTAATCTTTTGCCATTTCCGTCCAGTTCTTTTGGTCGGTGCTGTAATAGAAGTCTGCCAAATCTTTTCCGAGATTAAAATCGGCATCAATTTTAAAATAAACTTTGTCCGAGTTTAATGGGATTCTCTTTTTTTCTTCTTTTTTAACACCTGTAACCGCCTTGGTTTTATTATCTAAACTGACTTCATTGGTTGAAAAGACAATAAACTTTTTACCATTTTCCATTACCACAGACAAAATCCCGGAATCACCATTGAACGCACTGAAACCAGCAACATCACCGTCTTTCATCCCTTTTACATCCAAAGCAACTACGCCGCTGGATTTCGGGCCTTCCATTCTTTGGGTCAACGTATTCGGAGCGAGGTACAGATTAGCAACGACTCTATTGGTTTTTAACCTTAAAAAGCCTTTTCTGTCGGATAAAGACCAAGCTGTGTTGACAGGATTATGATTCCATTGCCACTGGATTTTCATTTTTTTGTCGGAGAATTCGTCGCTTTCCACCAGATGATTTTTTGGTTTAAATGGCGAAAGCGGGACTTCACCTGTCAGAGGCACTTTTCCGTTGTCGCCCAAAACCGGCCAGTCGTTTTCCCATTTTACCGGAAGCAAAATCGGGACACGGCCTACACCATTTCTATCCTGGAAAATCAGCGAATACCAATTACCATTTTTATCATCGATTAAAGCACCTTGTCCGGCGTATGAAAATCCAAGAAAATTGTCTTCAAGGATGACTTTTTTCTCATAAGGTCCGGTAGCTTTATCAGCTCTGTAAACTTCCTGACGACGTTTTCCGCCTCTCGGCCAGGAAATCATCATCATATAATATTTTCCGTCTTTCTTAATGATTTGATTACCTTCCAAAAGTCCAGTTTCCGAAGCATCTTTTTGAAAAACTTCCGTTCCGTCCTGATTCCCGATAATGGTTTTAAAATCCGGGCTCAGCTCAAAAACTTTGTTGGAAGTAAAAACGTAAACTCTGTCATCATCATCAAAAAGTAAAGACGCGTCGTGAAAATGCCTGGTTCTCGTGATAAGCTTCCAATTGCCTTTTTCAGGATTGTCGGTAACATAAAAATAGGATTTGAAAGGCTCGTCATTCGGAGAGAACAGAACGTAATATTTTCCTTTGTGATAACGGATGGACGATGCCCATTGTCCGCGCCCGTAAACGCTTCCGTCAATCAAATCGTATTTTGAATTATCATTTAGTGTATCAAAAACATAGCTCGACATTTCCCAATGGACCAAATCTTTGGAATGCATTACCGGAGCGCCTGGCATAAGATGCATTGTAGTGCTTATCAGGTAAAAATCGTCGCCGTTTCTGGTGATTGATAAATCCGGGGCATCTGCCCAAATGATTGGGTTGGTAAATCGGGTTGTCGCCTTTTCAGAGTGATTTACCTGGGCTGAAAGGTTATTCAGCCCGATAAATCCCAAAAAAGAAACTATATAAAATGATTTATTAATTTTCACGGTTTTGATATTTTGGTTTGGTTGATTTTAAGCAATCTCAAAAAACACTTCGACAAGCTCAGTGTGACATTGCTAATACTAACTGTTTATTTCAAATTGGTTTATCGTATCAAAGCCTATATTATCTTAAGTTTTGGCTAAAGCCGACTGATTGTTTTTCTTTGAAAACGGGCTAAAGCCCGTCCCTATTGATTTTCTATTGATATTACTACTTTTACTTTACAAAACCTTGAAGGTTTAAAATGGTTAAATTAATTCGGCACAGTATCATTGGACGAAGTGCTGTACAAGCCAATTAAACTTCCTGTGAAACCGCCTGCAACATCGGTTGAAAGGATATCTCCTGAAACCGGACCGCCGATATTTTTGAAATTTTTGCCGTCCAAAGAATAATTGAAGCTAATGTTATCTTTCTCGCCAACAGCCTGGAATTTAATGGTCTTACCTAATGAAATTTTCTCACTTGCAATCAGTTTTGAACTTCCTTTTTCAGTTCTTTCTAAAACGATGTAGAAGTCTTTGTCTTTCTTCGTAACTCCGAAAACATAATTGAACGTTTCGCTTTGGTAGAGCGTAATTCCGGCCAATTCTTTTTCAGATTTAGGTTTAAAATCAAGGGTTACAGATGTCTCAAAATCTTCGTGCTGTAATCTGTGGAACAAAGATGAAATCGGAGCCAACGCTTTGATATTTGTTTCCATCGGGTTCACTTTTACGCCATTTTTTGTAGCAGTGATAAAATTTTCACGCGGTCCGCGCATTGCAATCCAACGGAAATCCAGATTTTTATCGGTTAATTTATCGTTATAGGTAAAATTCCCGTTCGGGAAAAATCCATTTTGTCCGGTTTGGTTTTGAACGTCTTGTGGCATTTTTAATTTTGGTTTCATCGGAACCAGCCCATTCTGGAAAACGGGATATGCTCCGCTCCAGTCAACAGGAAGGATGAAAGTTTCACGGCCTTTATTGACACGATTATTGACATTCGGACGAATGGCTAAAAATACGCCATACCATTGTCCGTTAGGGCCTTCCACCAAATCAGCGTGACCTGCCCAATCGACTTTTTCTTTTCTGTCTCTCGGAAAATATCTTTGGGTAAGAATAGGATTGTTTTTAGCCGGAACAAACGGGCCTTTCGGCGAATCTGCCATAAAAATCACCTCGCTGTGGTTGCCTCCGGTTCCGCCTTCTGCACACATCAGGTAGTATTTCCCTTTGTATTTGTACAAATGCGGCCCTTCAATCCAAATCGGCTTTTGAGAAAGATCTACTCCGCCATTGACGATAATTCTGTCTGAACCTGCCACAACCTGATCTTTTTCTAAATCGTAATCCCACATTTTAATCACTCGGTGACCGTTGTACTGTTCGGTTCCTTTTGGCGGTGCATCATTGTGTACGATGTAGGCTTTTCCATCATCATCAAAGAAAATGGCCGGATCGATTCCATCAAAATTGAGTTTCTGAACTTCGCTCCAGCCTTTTGCAGGATCTTTGGTTTTTACGACCATATTGCCGACTCCACCTGCGATCTGGGTGGTAATCATATAAAAAGTATCGTTGTATTTGTTGTATTTAATATCCGGCGCATAAATTCCCTGCGAAACCCCTCCTTTTTCCACTTTTAGCTGAGAAGGTCTGTCGAGAACGTGCCCAACCTGTTTCCAATTCACCAAATCTTTAGAGGTGAAAATAGGAACACCCGGAAACATCGAGAAAGAAGAGTTTACTAAGTAATAATCGTCTCCTTTTTTGGTGATGCTCGGATCGGGATAACAACCCTGCAGAATCGGGGAATAAAATTCGTCTGATTTTAAGGGGTTATCATTATATATTTTATCGTTTCCATGGTAATTGAAATCGGAGAAAGTCTGAGCGGCAATATTGCTGATGGAAAATAGAGCCATTGCAGCAAAAAGGCCTGTTTTATTTTTAGAAATAATCGATTGCATAAATCTCTGTTTCATATTTTATTTTTAGATTATTAGAAATTTTTAAAAGCAGTTTTGTAAAAGACCTTAACAAAAAAATAGTTAAGGCCTTAACTATATGAAGAAAATAACTACAAATTATACTCCGCTGAAAGCGCTGAAACCGCCATCAACAGGAAGTAAAGCCCCGGTAATGAAACTTGCGGCATCCGAACAAAGAAACTGTACGGCTCCATTCAGTTCTTCCACTTCTCCGAATCTTTGCATAGGTGTTTTAGTCATGACTTTTTTGCTCCTGTCGGTTAGAGAACCATCCGGATTTAATAAAATTGCACGGTTTTGGTCTCCAATGAAAAATCCCGGAGCAACAGCATTCACACGGATTTTATCTCCGAATTTCAATGCTAAATCTGAAGCCAGCCATTGCGTAAAATTGGTAATTGCCGACTTAGCCGCCGAATATCCGGCAACCCTTGTAATTGCAGAATAAGCTGCCATCGAAGAAATATTGACGATACTTCCGCTTTTTTGTTCCGCCATTACTTTTCCGAAAACATAGCATGGATAAACGGTTCCGTTGATATTAAGGTTCGTTACCTCATCCCATCCCTCCATATTCATATCGAAAAATGACTGGTCCGGAGACAAGGTCGCGGCGGGAATATTTCCTCCTGCAATATTCAGCAGAATATCTATTTTGCCATATTTTTCAATGATCTTTTTTGAAGCATTTTCAAGGCTTTCTATATTCATGACATTGGCTTCGACGGCAAATGCGTCACCTCCGAAATCCGTTAATTCTTTCACACAGGAATCCAATGTTTCCTGATTTCTGCCAAGTGCCACCACTTTCGCTCCGGCTTCGATAAAACTTTTGGCCAGGCTTCCTCCCAAAACGCCGGAAGCTCCTGTAATGACGGCAACTTTATCTTTTATACTGAATATTTCGTTCATTTTTATGAATGATAATTGATGGTTGATAAATGATATTGAACCCTTCGGGTTCGTTGGAAATTGTATTTCTTTTTTCCATAGGTTTCACCTACGGCTATTTATATTGAACCCTTCGGGTTCTGTTTTTCCTAAAGATTTCTGGCCATTTCGTTTTGTACGGTTGCCATGACGCCTTCAATCTGTCCTAAAGCCAGCATTCTTCCCAGAAAAGAATAGCCGGGATTGTAGTCTTTATCAATATCTTCCGACAACAATCTTCCGTGGTCGATTCTCATCGGTAAATCCGGATTTTCTTTTTCGAATACGCGAATCACGTCGATTAATTTTCCTCTTCCGCCTAAATGATGGGCCTCAATGAAATCTCCGTTTTCAAAAACATTGGTGCTTCTCAAATGAACAAATTTTGTTCTGTGAGCAAATTTTTGGGCCAGTTTCGGAACGTCATTCTGAAGATTGGCGCTAAGTGAACCCGCACAGAATGTCAGTCCGTTGTGAGGATTGTTCACGGCATTAAGGAACCAGTCGATGTCTTCTTCATTGGTAACAATTCTAGGTAAGCCGAGCAAAGCAAAAGGCGGATCATCGGGATGTACACACATCTGGATATTCCATTGTTCGCAGACTGGCATTATTTTTTCGAGGAAATATTTTAGATTTTCCCGAAGCTGGTTTTTATCAATTCCGTCATATAAAGCCAATAGATTTTTAAATTTTTCTACAGGATTCAATTCGCCTTCCTTGATATTTCCATTCACGAATCCCTGTGTTTTTACAATCACCGAATCAATCAGATCATTATTATCTTTTTCTGAAAGTGTATTTTTTAATTCTTCCACTTTTTTCAGAATTTCCGGATTATAATCTTTTTCGGCTCCTTCTCTTTTCAGAATATGAATTTCAAAATAAGCAAATCTTGCTTTATCAAAATACAATGACGACGAACCGTCTTCCCATTCGTGGAAAAGATCTGTTCTTGCCCAATCTAAAACCGGCATAAAGTTGTAACAAACCGTAGTTACGCCAGCTTTTCCTAAGTTTTCGAGACTTTTGATGTAGTTTTCTATCAAAAAATCACGGTCTTCACCTCCGTATTTGATCGCTTCGCTTACCGGAAGGCTTTCTACAACAGACCAGCGAAGACCGTGACTTTCTATATAGTTTTTATAATCATTAACAGCCTCTAAACTCCAGACTTCCCCGTTCGGAATCTCATGCAGCGCAGAAACAATACCTTCCACACCGATTTGTCGAAGGGTTTGTAACTTAATTTTATCATTCTTCCCAAACCAACGCCATGTTTTTTCCATACCATTTTTAAATTTTAAATTAAAAACAAGGCAGATATTTTAGGATCTGCCCTGTAAACTATATATGAATGTGAAACTAACTAATTTTTAGTAACCAGGATTCTGATATTTTGCTTTATCTGCTGCAGACATTTCGGTCATTGCATCCAACTGTCCTTGAGGAATTGGTCTCAGGTAATGATATGGCTGAATATTTCTTGTAAAATTCTGTGGTGTATGATTTCCATAAGCTGTTCCTCCTATCTGATAAGTTGCAGCGTATTCTGCCCATTTTTGAGTTCTTACCAAATCAAACCATCTGTAAAACTCTCCATAATATTCTCTTGATCTTTCCGCTAAAATATAATCTATAGTAATAGTAGCCGGTGTTGCTGCAATCATAGCTGCACTATTATCAGCAATATACGAAGCATTATTCTTATTACTAAATCTCCATTTTCCTGCTCTTGCGCGAATTACGTTGATCAAATCTCGTGCACTCATAGCACCTGAAGCTCCTTTTACAGCTGCTTCCGCCGCAATGAAATAAAATTCGGAGAATTTGGCTACAGGAAATGGCCTTGTTAAAGCGGCATTTGGATAACCTAAACCAGTAACATCATTTGTCTGATATGTTCCAATTTTCCAAAGTCCCGGATATACAATTCTGCTAATTCCGTTAGGTGAAATTACCCAATCCGCACGTCCGGGCAAAACACCAGCACCTACACCATTTTGGCCGCCATCAGTCGGGTAAACAATATTTGGCAATTGGGAATCATCATCCAAGAAGCTTAATATCGCCCCTCCTACCGGTACAGGAAGATTATTAGCATTATATAGTGTTGTAACAGTTTCCAGACCCGTTCCAGTTTTATGCCAGTTTCCCCTATAAGTTGTCACAAAAGTCCCATCATAACGAGAATCATTAGTTTTATCAGCGAAAGTGTTTTTGATAACTCCTATAGGTGGTGCCATACGTACCCAAGGTCTTCCCAGCGATTGCGTCGCTTCTCTTGTGATAGGGCTTGCTGAAACCCATGAAGTAGCAGATTTACTACTTTTTATATTTGTATAATTCCATGTTTGCATCCAGGCAGCGAAGTTATCCGGAGCCCATCCTGAACCGTATCCTACGGGGTCACCCTCGTTATAAAAAATACTGGATGCTGTATGATCTGCGTAAAGCATCTGCTCTGAATTACGATCTTTAGAGCCTTCATTTACATCATAATAAGTAGGTTGAAGTGCATAAGATCCCGGATTATTAATACCTTGTAGAGATAAATCATATGCTTTTTGAAAATACCATTGTGCATTATGACCATCAAGATCCGTTCGTGCAGCATCGGGATATGTCGGGATATTATTAGGATTTTGCAACCACCAACCGTAAGTGAGGTACGCTTTAGCTAAAAACAACCTTGCTACATTTTTTGTAACCCCACCCGTAACTCTGGGAGTTGCAGGAAGATTATCTATTGCTTTTAATAAATCAGGAAAAATACCTCTTGAATATACTTCAGGAACTGTATTTCTTTTAGACAAAGTGGTAGGTGAAATGTTCAGAGCCAATTCTCCAGAGCCTAAATCTAAAGGTACCCCACCATACGTCTGTACTAGTTGAAAGTAATAAAATGATCTGAAAAAACGAGCTTCAGATATAAGAGATTCCGGAATATTGAATTTCGGTCCTCTTTCTATAATACCATTAGCTGTATTAATATAAGGGAAAACGGATCCCCAAACCATGCTCGTAGGGAAAGTATTGGAGTTAATCGCTCCAGCACCACCTGTCATATCCAGATCTTTAAAGTTACCGTCTGCACTCTGAGCCCAAGTTGCCTCATCCGTTCCGTTCTGTGTAGCACTCATATAATAACCATTCCCATAAAGAAGACGTAAGCTTCTATATAATGCGGTTACACCAGATGTTACGCCATCTGCAGAATTGAAATAATCAACCGTATATCCTGATCTGGGTTGTTCGTCTAGAATCTCATTACAGCTAGACAATACTAGTGAAGCCACTACAACTCCCAATACAATTTTTTTGTTAATTTTTATCATGATGATGTGTGATTTAGAAAGATAAGTTAATTCCCAATATAAAGTTTCTTGTCGCAGGATTATTAGTTCCTATAATCAACTGACGATTTTTGTATCCGCTTACAGCCTGATTTTGATCACCTGTAGAGTTCGGTTCAGGGTCCATTCCAGACATTTTGTGATATGGCGAATAAATTATCAATGGATTTGTTACCGTAAAATAAATTCTTAAGCTATTAATGTTAAGATCTTTAAGAAAATCTTTATTTAAGTTATATCCTAATGTAATTGTTCTTAATTTCACATATGATGCGTCAAAAAGGCCTAGAGTTGACAGATACTTTGGATTATCACCACTTAGCAATCCACCTGGTTTCGGAAATCTTGCATCTGTATTGTCATCTGTGTAGTAATCTACATCTACGTTATTTCCTCTACCGGTTAATCTATTCAAGTAACCTGCAGAACCATAAATAGAGCTGATCAGAACACCACCTTTTTGGAATGCACCTACTGTACTCAGCTCAAAACCTTTGTAAGCAAAACGCATATTGAAACCTCCCTGCCAATCTGGATTGGTATCTATAATTTGTCTATCTTCAGGACCTATAGCTCTCACAGGTGTTCCATCTGCATTATACCCCCCTGTATACAGAACTTTAATCATACCTGGAGCAGCTCCAACCTGAGGCTCAAGAATGCTCAAATAAGGATCTCCTTGTTGCCATAAACCTACATACTGATAATCATATAGTGAATTTACATTATGACCAACGAACCATAAATTATTTTCATCTCGTTGTGCACCAGATGCAAGTGATAAAATTTTGTTTTTATTGGCATACCAGTTAACTCCGGCATCCCAACTGAAACCATCCGGTTTATCAATAATAATTGCATTAAGAGAAGCTTCCCAACCTTTGTTTTCAATATCTCCTACATTTTGTAATACTCCCCCTGGAATCCCTGAAGTTGAAGGTAAACTCTTATTTTGAAGTATTCCGGAAGTATGTGTTCTGTAATATTCTACTGTACCGTTGATTCTATTGTTAAGAAACCCAAAATCCAATCCTGCATTGTGTGTTTTGGAATATTCCCATCCTAAGTAAGGGTTTGGAGCTGTATTAATAGAAACACCTGTAGAATAAGCTCCTCCAAAGTTATATGGATTAACAGTTAAGCTTCCTAAAGTCGTATAAGGGGCAATCGCTTGATTTGATGTTTCTCCCCAACCATATCTTAATTTCAAAAGATTAACGAATTGGAAAGCTTTCATAAAGTTTTCATTAGTAATATTCCACCCCACGGAAATTGCCGGATAAGTATTCCATTTGTGTCCTTCTGCAAGTACAGAAGCACCGTCCCTTCTAAGAGTAGCTGTAATCATATACTTATTGTCATAGGTATACATCGCTCGTCCCATATAGGAAACCAATCCTGTTCTGGCATAAGATTGATCTTCAGGCCTTACAGTAATATCAGCTTGTGGAGATTGACCTAGATTATAATATTGAAAAAAATCTGCAGGTACATTTTTAGCACTCATATAACTACTTGTATAAGTATTTTGTTCGGAAGAATATAAAGCAACAGCATTTATCTTATGCTTTCCGAAAGTCTTATCGTAAGTCAATAAGTTCTCTATAGTCCAGTGATAGGTCTGGTTATTCCCCTTGCCTGCAGAAGAAATAGAAGCAGGATTTATATTAAATACTCCTACCCCTGTATAATTTCCACTATTTGAAGTTCTGAAATCCAACCCTACATTTATCCGGTATTTCAATCCATCTATTGGTAATTTAACTTCACCATATATGTTATTATAAGATGAGAAAGCTTTCGTTTCATCTACATATTTATCTCCCAGAGCATCAAGACTTTTTCTTGTGTAAACCCACGCCTGATCCATATTTGATGACATCGTTAATGTTCTTCTCGGATTACCAAATTCATCATAGGGGCTGGCCAAAGGCGAATATCCTAATGTAGGAGCTGAAGCAACACCATTACCTTCAGATTTTACATAATTGGAATTTGTAGTAAATCCAAATTTAAAAATTTTTCCGACCTGCTGATCCAGACCTAGTCGAAAACCAAAACGTTCATAACTTTGCAAAGGAACTATAGCATCTTGCTTCAAGTATGACAAACCAACATTATAATTACCCCCGTCTGTACCTCCGGAAACTCCAACATCATGGTTTGTTATCATTGCTGGCTTATAATAGAGCTTTTGCCAATCCGTATCAACTCCGTCTTTTTCACTGTCTCCATTTTTGATGAGATCATTGGCATCATGTCTCAGCTTAGTCAATTGAGCGCCATTCATCATAGGATACCTAGAAAACAAAGTTTGACTCCCCGTGAAAGAGTTATAAGTAAATCTAGGCTTTTGCCCTTTTGATCCTCTGTTTGTTGTAACTAGTATAACCCCGTTCGCTCCTCTGGAGCCATAAATAGCGGTTGCAGATGCATCTTTCAAAATATCCACACTCTTGATGTCACTAGAGCTTATATCTCCCAAAGATCCTACAAAAGGAATTCCGTCCAATACGATAAGCGGATCATTTGCAGAGTCTGATAATGATCTCGTTCCTCTGATTCGGATTTTCATGGTTGCTCCAGGTTTACTGGACGTTTGATTGATTTCTACCCCAGCACTTCTACTTTGTAGAGCTTGTGTTATATTGGCGGTAGGAACCTCTCTAAGAGCTTCGCCTTTTACGGTAGCAACAGAACCTGTAACGGCTTCTTTTCTCTGCGTACCATATCCGATTACAACTACTTCTTCTATTTTTTTCTCTTTAGCAACAGTATCTTTTTTAGTCTGAGAATATGCCAAGCCGGAAGGCAATAAAGCCATCGCAAAAAAGAGAGCAGCTTTATTGGTTTTAGCTAAATAAAATCGGTTCATAATTATTATGTTTTAAATATTAGGGTTGAATAAAAAGGCCGGTAATAATTATAACTCTGAGAAATCCTTAGTGTTTAACAGCCTTTTTACGTTTATTTAGATATACATGTTCACAATAGCTTCAAACAATTCCTGTTTTCCGCTTTTTGGCTGTGGTTCCCCAATTTCATGAGCTATTCTCTGAAGATCCTCCAAAGTAAGCGTTCCGTCTTCAAAAGCCTTTCCGTTTCCGTTGTCGAACGAAGCATAACGGTCTGTTCTCAATTTTTTATAATCTGAATTTTCAAGAATATCTGCTGCGGCTAAAAGTCCTTTTGCAAAAACATCCATTCCGGAAATATGAGAAATAAACAAATCTTCAGGATCAATAGAGTTTCTTCTGATCTTAGCATCGAAGTTTACTCCTCCATTTCCTAGACCACCAGCTGGTAAAAGTACTAACCAAGCCTGAACCATGTCATAATAATCTACCGGGAACTGGTCTGTATCCCATCCATTCTGGTAATCCCCTCTGTTCGCATCGATACTTCCTAAAAGTCCTGCGTCTACCGCTACCTGAAGCTCATGCTCGAATGTATGACCAGCAAGAGTCGCGTGGTTAACTTCAATATTTAATTTAAAATCTTTATCTAATCCATAATGTCTTAAGAAACCGATCACCGTTTCAGAATCATAGTCGTACTGATGTTTTGTAGGCTCCATCGGTTTTGGCTCAATAAGGAAAGTTCCTTTAAAGCCTTGCTGACGCGCATAGTCTCTCGACATGGAAAGGAAACGCGCCAAATGATCTTTTTCACGCTTCATATCTGTATTTAAAAGACTCATGTAGCCTTCTCTTCCTCCCCAGAATACGTAGTTTTCACCACCTAGAGCAATTGTAGCATCGATAGAATTTTTAACCTGAGTTCCTGCACAAGCTACCACATCAAAATTTGGGTTGGTAGAAGCTCCGTTCATGTATCTTTCGTGGGTGAAAACGTTGGCTGTTCCCCATAAAAGTTTGATTCCAGTTTCCTGCTGCTTCTGTTTTGCATATTCTACTACAGCCTGAAGATTTTTTTCGTAATCTTTCCAGTTATCAGCCGGATCTACCAAGTCAATATCGTGGAAACAGTAGTAATTGAAGCCCATTTTAGACATAAATTCAAAACCTGCATCCATTTTATGCATGGCTCTTGTCACGGCATCATTTCCGATATCCCAAGGATGGTGAATGGTAGGTCCACCAAACGGATCGCTTCCGTTAGCACATAACGTATGCCACCAAGCCATTGCAAAACGCGTCCAGTCTTTCATAGGTTTTCCCATGACAATTCTTTCCGCATCATAATATCTGAAAGCCATTGGATTTCTGCTTTCTTTTCCTTCAAACTTGATTTTGTCGATACCTGTAAAAAACTCTTTTGTACCTGTTAAAGTTTTCATATATGTTGTTTTAATTTTAGTTTAGTGTTAAAATTGACGTAAGAATACCCAGCTCACTGATCTCAAAAGGTCAATAAGTACAATGGAAAATTCCTTTGTTGTGGGATTATACTATTTCGTTAAGATGTTGTTTCCATCTTGAATAGGCTTCCAGATATTGTTCTCGCTTTTCTAATTGGGGTTCTATGACAGCAATTCTTTCGAGAGAAGCAAAAGCTTCTTTAGAATCTGCATAAAAACCTATTCCCATTCCTGCTGCCCTCGCAGCACCTACCGCTCCGTCTGTATCATAAAGCTCAATAACAGCATTACTCACTCCGGCCAGTGATTTTCTGAAAATTGAACTTAAAAACATATTGGCATTTCCTGCACGAATTACCTGAATATTCATTCCGATATTTCTCATGATATTCATTCCGTATTCATAGGAGAAAACAATGCCTTCCTGCGCAGCACGTAAAATATCTCCTTTTGTATGTATATTGAAATTAATTCCGTGAATGGAACAATTGGTTTCTTTATTTTCCAACACCCTTTCCGCACCATTACCAAAAGGAATGATACTTAACCCTTTTGCTCCAACGGGGGAAAGAGAAGCCAGGTCATTCATATCTCCATAAGAAGATAATGAAGTTGCAAAATTATGTTTTAGCCAGGAATTTAAGATTCCCGTTCCATTAATACAAAGTAAAACACCCAGTCTGGTTAGCTCTTCAGTATGATTTACGTGAGCAAAAGTATTTACTCTTGATAATTTGTCATAATCCAGTTGGTCCAACACTCCGTACACTACCCCTGAAGTTCCTGCGGTGGAAGCAATTTCTCCGGGATTGAAAACATTTAATGACAAAGCATTATTCGGCTGATCTCCTGCTCTGTAGGATATCGGAGTTCCTTCTTTTAATCCTAATTCTTCAGCTGCCACAGCAGAAACTGTTGCCTGAATACCGAATGTCGGGACAATTTCAGGGAAAAAGCTTTTCGGAATTCCATAATAATTGATAACATCTTCAGAAATACAATTGTTTTTAAAATCCCAGAAAATCCCTTCTGATAATCCTTCAATCGTCATTCCGATTTCCCCGGAAAGTCTCATCGCGATATAATCTCCCGGAAGCATTATTTTATCAATCTTTTCAAAAATTTCCGGCTCGTTGTCTTTTACCCAGGCTAATTTCGAAGCGGTAAAATTTCCCGGCGAATTCAGTAAATGAGACAGACATTTTTCTTCTCCGATTTCTTTGAAGGCTTTTTCTCCATAAGGAACGGCACGACTGTCACACCAGATGATGGAAGGTCTTAATAAATTCTGATCTTTATCCACCAAAATCAAACCGTGCATTTGCCAGGTAATCCCGATTCCTTTAATATCTTCGGGATGTATTTCCGATTCATGCATTACGGCTTCATGAGCAAGCTTCAGGTTTGTCCACCAGTCCACAGGATTCTGTTCTGCCCAACCGGGATGAACAGCAGTGATTTTCATTTCTTTTTTAGGAGAAAATTCTGATGCAATCACTTTTCCGCTGGATGCCTCAATGAGACAAACTTTCACAGACGAGCTGCCGATATCATAGCCTAGTAAATACATAATGTAGAGAGGAGAATTATTTTATTAGTTTAGTATTGTTTTTTTTGTAAATCTTAGCATCAAACTTATAGTATCTTGCTGCACGGTGCGATACATTGGTTTCAATCTCATCCAACGGAACAATGTAACTGAAGGAAGATATTTTTTTATGGAAATTCTTAATATCAATATACTTTTCACTCAAAGCACTGTATAACTGATAGAGCTGCCTGATGGTAAACTTCTTTGGAAGAAGCTCAAAAATAATAGAGAAATCCAGTTCTATCCATTTTCTTACTTCCACTAAAGATTCATTGATAATTTTATTGTGATCAAATGGCAGAGAAGGAACTTCATCAACCGGGAACCAATCTACCGTACTATATTTTGTGCTGTTAATTTTATGATCTATTTTACAAAGAGATAAGTATGCTACTGTAATAATTCTGTCAATATGATGCTTATACTCCATTCCCATCCATTTAATATCATTCTCATTATTTGCTCTCATAGGATCTGCAAAACATTTGAATTGCTTAAGGATCATTTTCTTTATACCGGTCAGTTCATGCAAAACTCTTTGGGCTGCATCATCCACATCTTCATCACTAAAAATAAGACTTCCGGGAAGCTTAATTTGTCTTTTCTCGTCAAGGTGGCGTTCAACCAGTAAAATATTCAGTCGATTTTCGTGATCAAATCCGAAAACAACACAGTCCACCGATACATATGTATGAATAAAGTTTGAGTTCATCTGACGTGTTAACATTTATGTAACATGACAAATATAAAAATTCAATTGAATAAAAAAAATATTTTCCACAGTAACACCTAAATATCAACGATTTACATATCGATTTTTTATGAAAACATTCACATATAAAATATGATAAGGTTATCATTAAATTCATACTTATAAATATTGTAATAGTTCAATTAACAAGTATTTATATCAAAAATTACAATAAGAAAATGTTTTATTATTGTATCTAAATATTATGATAAGAATTAAGAAAAAAAAAGTTAAAAAAAAATAAAAACAAGTGTAAAAAAAACACTTTTAAACAAAAAAAACATCAAAAATTAATATTTTTTTTTACCATTTTTGCATGTAAGCGATTATAAAATTACCAATAATAGAATTTCGATGGATAATAGGTCTCTTCACCAGAATAGAAAATTGATGTATTAATTATTTAAAACTTCATACATTTCTACTATTATCCAAACTGTAATAGATTGAGAATCCTATTAGGATTCTCAATCTATTAAATCATTTTAAAATAAGTATTTTAAAATTTACTTTTTTCCGCTTTTACTTTAAGATTCTTTAACCAGATTTGTAATGAGCTTTCCAGGCCTTTTTGAAATGTATTGCTTAATAGAGATACTAACCACCCTTCCATACTTTCTTCAACTTTCGCCGTTGTTTTTCCTTCGTGTTCTATGAATGACCAGTTATGAATTGCAAATGCTCCGAAAGCTTTACCTGACCAGCCAATTCTATGTTCTGGCAATACGGTATGCAAAGTCGAATGAATGGTTAATCCACCGCTTTTCCAATCAAAAGAGCTTCCTTTTCTAAATGGCCCGCTTAGTTTAGGATCTTTAATATCACTATGCCAATCTTCCCAATGGTCTATATCACTCATAATATGGTAAACTTTTTGAGCAGGGGCATTTATTGTAATTTCCTGATAGGTTTTTACAGGGGCTTTTTCATTGATAGATTCTGACACAGTGTATGAAGTGAATACTTCCAGACCAATAATCGTTATTACAAGTAATCCTATTAATAAAAGAAAACTATACACTAACATTTTCATTGTTTATTATTTTTAAGATTAATGAATTATTTAAAAAACTTTAAATGATCATGAACAAACTGTTCGAAACCGATTGCAGGTTTTCCCGTTATATTAGAAACAGTATTAGAAATTTCAAAGGCTTCTCCTCTTGCATAATGAGCATAATCTTCGATAAGACCTCCTATTTGCCATTCAGGAAACCCGGCAACAGTTAATGCTCCGTGCATTTGTTCTGAATTTAAATCTACATAGCTAATTTCTGTTTTCAATATGCGGGAAAGTATTTCTGCCATTTGAAAATGGGTAAGAGATTCCTCTCCCGTTATATTGTAGATTTTGTTTTCATGTCCGTTCTCTGTTAATACCTTTGCCGCAACTCCTGCAATATCACGGATGTCAACAGCACTAACAGCAGCATTTCCCAACGAACCATAAAACTTCCCTTCATATTTAATGGAATGCCCAAACGCTATAAGACCTTGCATAAACAGATTAGGACGTAAAAATGTGTAATTCATTCCCAACTCTTTGATCCTGTTTTCAACAACAGCATGATATCTGAGAAAACGTACGGGGGAATTCTCATTGGCAGCCAGCTGAGATAATTTCACAATATGCTTTACACCTGCTTTATATGCCGCATCCACGAAACTAAGCTGAAGTTCTTCGGCTTGCTCTGATGAGTTTGTAAGCAAAAATGCTTTCTCAATTCCCTGCAATGCCTGAACAAGGCTATCGCTATCCGAGAGATCACCAATTGCTATTTCGGTTTGTGGCAAATGAGCCATCAGATCTCCCTGATCATTGTTTCTGACAAGGGCTTTAAAAGAGACATTCATATTAACCAATGTATTAACGAGTTGTGTTCCTACACTTCCCGTTGCTCCTGTAATTAAAAGATTTGTACTTTTCATAAAACTGTTTTTTAATACCTCAAAATTCGGTGTATTACAGGAGCTAAAATTGTAAGAAAACGAAATCTCCTATTTTACATATTTGTATGGTTAAAAAACAGATAAGACCAAACCAATTATAATATTGATTGGTATGATCTTTATAAAAAACTATGAATATTCAATTAATTCTTAGGATCACATATGGACTCCTGGAATTTCAGGTATTTGGAAGGGCTTAGATGAATATAATGCTTAAAATCCTTGATAAGTTGGCTTTGGTCATAATAACCGCATTGATTGATGACATCAAACCAATCTATTTTAATGTTTTGGCAAGAATTGTTCTGGATAATCTGAATTGCTTTTAAAAAGCGCTGATACCGATAAATCTCCTTTGAGGTATATCCAAAATGTTTTTTGTGATTCGTCTGTAATGATCTTTCGGATATTTTGTTCCTTTTAGAGATTTCTTTTATTGGGCTGAAGCTAGTGCGGTCAAAGGCTGCAATTTGTTCTGCAATACTGTCACGATCCCGTAAATAGGGCTGACAAAAATCCAGCATACCCTGAACCCGGTTTTCATTGGAATCAATCTTTTTTAATTCAGACCAAAGTGTTGTAAAACAATTCTGATTTAACAATTCATCCGGGTGCATTGCTAAATCATCAGTCAACGCTGCATTTCCAAAAAACCTGAAAAAAGCATCGTCTTTAAAATTGCAAACCAAAATTTCGGCGTCTTCAGGCAAAATATAGTTAAAGGCATGTTTTATAGGCCCCAATACAATACATTTTTCAACTTTAATCTCCTCTTTATTTTTAGAAATAAACGATGCGTGAGTACCAAAACTGAAAATCATTATAGTCTGATATGAAGGTAAAAGTGTTTTTTCTACAGTTTCTCCGGATCTGTTTTCTGCATAGTAAAAATGTGAAAAAATATCTTTAAATTCTGTAGGAGCAGATATTCGGTAACTATTATAACCTTTCATATTTCTAACTTTTTGAATGAAAATCGTTAGCATCTTAATTTAAACCAATTTGTTTTCTTCTATAGGTTCTTAGCCTAAACAAATGTATTTAAAATTTTACAATACTGATGAACAATAAAAAACCGCTGATGAGCTATTCTCATCAACGGCGGATAGTTATACTATGAGAAATTAATCCCAGGCCATAAAACCTTCATAGGCAAAATAGATTAAAGCAATGTAAAAGCTATACTTAATTAGTTTTTTAGTGACCTTGTAACTTTTAAACAATACCGGATTGTAAGCTGATCTGTCGAATGTTGTTTTTGTTGTTTGTTCCATTTCTTTTGTTTTTTATGGTTGTTATAAAATTGTTCTGCAACTGTAATTGATAAAAAAATATTCTTTTTCTTTTTTGGCTGTTTCCTTAGAAACGACAGCATTGGTCATCAATATATAAGTCTTACTTTTTATAGTATTTTTCAAAAGTGAATGTGCTTTAACGATCGGTTCTCCGTAAAGTTTTTTAAAAGTTCCGATAGTATATTCTGAGAAAGTTCCGTAATGTGCTATTAATTTTAATGACAAACCTAAGTCATGTCCAATGATAGTTTCAATTTCTCTAAGTTTTATAGTAAAGCTTCTTAACATTGTTTCATATAGTTTTAAAATTCTCTGCATAGAAGGCTTTTTACCAAATTTGTAGAATAATATTGCATCTCCTTCAATTTCGGACACGTTCATCCCCAATTTATTGGCTTGCAAAATTGTAGAAAGCAGTTCTCCGATAATGTAACGACCCGCTTCGATACAAATGCTACTTACAAACTCTGTATAGCCACTGATATCAGGAATGATTATAAGTCCTTCTTCAACCCGAATATTTCTGCTTTCTGATAAATATTGTTTGTATAAATACTCCATGACAGATTTTTTAGTTCTTTCTGACACAAATGTAGATACATCCCTACAGCATAAATTGTAAGAAAACGAAATCATTGTTGTATTAGGTAATTATTTTAACTATTAGCTTTAAAAAAAATCTCCCACAAAAGACTGTGAGAGATAAAAATATATGGAATCAATCCTAAAACCAGGACTAATGAATTTTAACTATTAAAGGTTGCAAAAGCATCTTCTGTGGCAGCAAAATAATTATTATAAACCAATTCTGTATTCCCTACACGAATTTCATAAATATCTTCCTGAAGAGCCTTCAAAAGATCATTAGCAACTTCAGAAGCAGGAATTCCGTTTTCTTTGCCTCCTATTTCTGCTGAAAAATCTGTGTTTACCAATGGTGGCATCAATTCAAAAACTTTCACACCGGTGTTCTTTGCCAATTCGTATCTTAACAATCTGGTATGAGAATGAAGAGCTGCTTTAGAATCGGAATACGTGGGAACATGAGAACCAGGAACCAATCCGACAATAGATGAAACATTTACAATAGCAGCTTCTTTTTGTTCCTTTAAGATGGGAAGAAACTTATCCGTCAGACGGATCGGGGCAAAATAATTCGTAGTGAACTCGGCCAATGCTTTGCTGTAAATATCACCGGCATCTGCAAGGTTATAAACATAAGCATTTCCGGCATTATTGATCAGAATATTGATCCCTCCGAAGGTAGTCTTTACTTCTTCATATAACCTGTCTATATCTGCTTCATTTGTAATATCCGCCTGTACAGTGAAGACATTTTCCAAATCTTTTGCTGCCTCATCCAATTTTTCTTTTGTTCTTCCGACAATGATGATTTTATTTGCTGGGCTTAATACTTTTGCAATTTCTAAACCAATTCCTGAGCCTCCTCCGGTTATCAGGATAGTGTTGTTGGTAATGTTCATAATAATTTGTTTTGTTTAAGTTATATTTAAATTGTACTAATCAGTACAAAAAAGGACAAATTTTTAATTTGAGAAACTTGATTTATTTTATTCCAAAATACTCAGGTTCATCTCAATAAGTGAACGCAAGATTTTTGGTGATTTTTCCATTCGCCGTGTAACGTGAATTCCGTTCCAAAGATTGGTAAGATGCCAAGCTAAAATTTCAGGATCTTCTTTGGTTTTCAGTTGCTCGCTTTTAAGAGCATTTTTAATAGCTTCAGCAAAAATTTTCTGCAAGCTCTTCAATAGTGCGGCAGTTATTTTTTTAATTTCATCATTCTTTTCAGAAAGCTGAACCAGAGCATTTCCCAGGTAACAACCTCTTTCCATATCACAATCTGCAACATCTGCAAGTCTCAAAAAAAATTGTCTGATAAATTCAACCTGATCTTCTGAATTTTCAATAGCCCGACCCATTTTTTGGTTAAAATCTTCAGCAAACTGTTTGATTGAGCGGATATACAATTCCTCTTTTCCTCCTTTAAAAGCAAGATAAAAGCTTCCTTTTCCTATTCCCATAGCAGTCAACAATTCTTCTGCAGAAGCCGTATCATAACTTTTCGTTCTAAAAACTTCAGTTGCTTTTTTTACGGCTTCCTGTTCGTCGAATATTTTTGGCCTTCCTGCCATTATTTCTATTTTGATGAAGCAAAGGTACTAAACTGTACCATTTAGTACAAAATAAATTTTCATATCTCTTTTATAGTTTTTGTCAATCGATTTTGATCGCTAAAAAAATAATAAACAAAGAAAACCGGACAAGTAAAGATTTACAACCTATTCATTTCTTGATTCAATTAATTTCGTTGGTGGATGCCCAAACAATTTTCTAAATGCAAAAGAGAAATGGGAGAAATTCTCAAAACCAAGATCGAGATAAATTTCAGAAGGTTTTTTCCCTTTTTTATCGATAAGATAATACGCCTCTTCCAAGCGTTTCTGTACAAGCCAATGTTTTGGAGTTGCATAGAATATCTTTTCAAAATCACGTTTGAAAGCGGACAGGCTTCTGCCGGTAAGGTAAGCAAATCGTTCTATACTTACATTGAACCTGTAATTACGGTTCATAAACTCTTCAAGGTTTATTTTTTTAGGAGTGGTAAAGTCAAACAAAACACTGGCTAGTTCAGGATTTACCTTCAGGAGTACCAGCAAGAGTTCGGTCCGCTTAACATTAAAAAACGGCTCTTCCATGAATCCATCCTCATTAAAATAAGGGGTTGTTGATTCCATAAAATTTTTGACCAGCTTATTTTTAGCCAGCGGGATAATCGCATCAGTACTTGTATTCTTTTCAGCATTGAATCCGTAGGTATCTTTAAATGTCTTTAAAAAATCCTGTTCGAACAAAATGAACATCTTTTTGAAGGCACCATCGTCGGGCAGCTTGGTATATTTTGCCAGATGGTTTCTTCTGCCTATCCCATAATCTCCGGAACTGATTTTATATTCCTTATGGCCATCATAAACAAGCATTGAACCTGAAACCAGATACATAAAGCAATGATCGGGTATAAACTGCTCGGCACTGGGAGAAGGGCTCATATAACAGGAAGCAATATTTGATTCTTTCATATTATAAATTTAATAATTATTGTTTTGCCTTTGTCACCTTCGCATATAATTTCCGCAATGCCGTGTTATACTACCTTTCATTTCTTATTTTTTAATCAGACCTAGCTGTAACATACTTTCCGCCGTTGCTATAATCGCTTCTTCATTAGAGCGGGGCGACCAATTCAATAATTGTTTTGCTTTATCTCCACTGGTTTCTGCATATTTCCCAAGTAATGTCGCCAGCATCCGTAACGATGGGTTGAATATGGCTGCTGCCCTTACAATCCAATTCTGCATTTCTCTGGTAGGAACTTTTGCTGCCACCTCCACTAAATTTTTCTTCAATATGTCCGCAACATCCAGCATTGATAATGCTTTACCCGTGGTAGCCAGGAACCTTTCGCCGCTAGCCTTCGGATGTGTCATGGCGAGCAGATGCAGATCAACAACATCTCGCACATCCACATGGCAACAATATACTTTTGGACATGCTTTTATCTCTCCTTCCAGCATTTTCTTAACGACCTGATTAGAATGGGAGTAATCTGTACCAAGTATCGGACCCATTACTGCCACAGGATTAACCACGGACAGTTCAAGTCCACCACCTTCGTTTTTGATAAATTCCCATGCCGTTTTCTCAGCAATTGTTTTTGATTTTTGGTAGGGGTGAAGATTTGCCTCAAGGTTCGACCAGTCTTTTTCAGTATATGGCGTCGTACGATTCCTATTTCCCATACCTACCGCTCCATAGGCCGATGTTAGTACGACCCTCTTTACACGGGCAGCCCTAGCTGCTTTCAGAACCCTTAACACTCCATCTTTTGCTGGATTGATCATTTCATCCTCATGCTTATAGTTAACAACAGGTGTTGGAGATGCTATATGCAGAACATAGGTACAGCCCTGCACAGCCTTATCCCAATTATTATCTTGCGAAAGATCAGCCTCAATAAAGGAGAGGTTTTCAAATGAGCTGATCCCTCCTTTACTTAGCATATCCTTAACCTCATTCTGCCTATGTAGAGAACGTAATGTTGCTCTTACCATATAACCTTGCTCAAGTAATTTTATTATACAATGAACAGCAATGAAACCAGAGCCGCCCGTGACAAGGACTGCTACTCCTCTATTTGAATTTGTCATCTTCTTTGAATTTATAACACAAAGATCGCCTGAAAAGTCAGTAGCCTGTTTTGCTGGAAAGTCCAAATTTATTGTGCTGGAAAGTCCAAAATTGCGTACACCGATTAACAACCAGCTGCATTAGCTTCTCAATATTATCTTTATTAAACAAGCATATTCAGCACATCAGGATTATCATTCAAATAAGATTCGAAATAACCCAGCTCTTTCATTCTCTGTTTCAAGCCATTAAAATCAGAAATATTGGAAAGTTCGATTCCTACAATCGCCAAAGCAGTTTCCCTTGAATTTTTTTTGGTATATTCGAAATGGGTGATATCGTCATTTGAACCGAGAACATTCAGCACAAAATCTTTCAGAGAACCTGGACGTTGTGGGAATTTGACCATAAAATAATGCTTCAACCCATTGTAAAGCAAAGCGCGTTCTTTGATTTCCTCCATTCTGGTAATATCATTGTTGCTTCCGCTGACGATGCAAACTACATTTTTACCCTTAATCTGATTTCGATATTGTTCCAAAGCTGAAATAGAAAGCGCTCCGGCCGGTTCCAAAACAATTGCATCTTTGTTATAAAGTTGAAGAATCGTATCACAAATCATCCCTTCATCCACAGGAATGCAATCTGCAAGCGCATTTTTGCAAATCTCAAAAGTCAAATCCCCTACTCTTTTTACCGCTGCTCCATCTACAAAACCATCAACTTTCTGTAATTCTGTATTGAGATTATTATCAATGGAGGTTTTCATAGAGGGTGCTCCTTTTGGTTCAACTCCAATCAATCGAGTCTCTTTTGACAGCTCTTTAAAAACCGTCGAAATTCCGGAAGCCAAACCACCACCGCCAATCGGAATGAAAACAAAATCAATATTTTCTTTCTGTTGCTCCAAAATTTCCAGTGCCAAAGTCGCCTGTCCTTCAATAATCTGAATATCATCAAAAGGATGAATAAATGCTGCGCCGGAACTTTCTGCAAACTCTAAGGCTGCATTTTTGGAGGTATCAAAAGTATCCCCTACCAGTTTGATTTCGACAAGGTTTCCACCAAACATTTCAACCTGTTCCAGTTTTTGTTTTGGTGTTGTCACGGGCATAAAAATCGTTCCTTTAATCTGAAGCTGTTTACAGGAAAAAGCTACTCCCTGGGCGTGATTTCCGGCGCTTGCACAGACTATTCCGTCCGAAGTTTTGCCTTCATTGTAAAGACTTTTGATTTTATTGTAGGCCCCACGTAATTTGTAAGACCTAACGGGTTGTAAATCTTCCCTCTTGAGAAAAATATTTGCTCCAAATATATCTGACAAGCGGGCGTTGTATTGCAATGGTGTGTAATTCACAACATTTTCTATACTTTTTCGGGTTTCTTTTACCGCTTCCAAGGTTGGAAATATCATCGTTTCATTCATCTTCATTTATAATTTTTATTTTTTAAACCACAAAAGTCACAAAAGATATCATTTTTCTTAAAGTTTAAATAATTGAAAATAAGAAGCTCACAAAACGTTCATCATTTTCGACATTCTTTTGTGAACTTTAAACAAATCTTTTTAAAGCTTAAAAAACTTTTGTGACTTTGTGGTTAAATCATTTCTTTAATTCTTGTCGTTCCGTTTTCAAGAACGAGTTTGTGACTGAGTTTTTTTGGTAATTGAGATTCAAAATGCCCAACGTAAATCAACGATTGTCCCTGGTCTGCCAAATCATCAATTACCTGATTAAAATATTGCGTCTGTTTGTTGTCCATTCCCTGACAAGGCTCATCCAGAATCAAAAGCTTTGGTTTTTTAATCAATGTTCTTGCGAGTAAAGCCAAACGTTGTTTCCCAAGCGGTAAAGTATTTAACTTCTTATTTTTATCATCTTTCAAATCGAAGAAATGCAGCATCTGCTCCAATTGTTGTTGCTGACTAAAACTCAGTTTCTGATACAACAACATCGAATCAAAAAAACCGGAAGCAATGGTTTGTCCGACATTCGCATTCATATCGAAATACCAATGCAATTCGGGCGAAATCATTCCGATTTTTTCTTTAATGTCCCAAATACTTTCGCCGCTTCCCCGCTTTTGTCCGAAAAGATAAATCTCATTGGCATAAGCCTGAGGATGGTCACCATTCAACAAACTGAGCAATGTTGATTTTCCCGAGCCATTGTGACCCTGCAACAGCCATTGCTCACCGGAATTGACTTCCCAATCGATATTTCTCAGTACTTGTTTTTCACCATAAGAAATATTGATATTTTCCAGTTTGATGAGACTTTCCTGTTCGTTTTCCCGATTGTCTTGAAGGAAAAAAGGAAGCGATTTTGGAATTCTTTCTTCTCCTTTGGAAAAGTCTTTTGGAGAGTTTCTGTGAATTAATTTTCCGTTTTCTATTTCTACAAAATACTGAACACTTTCAGGATATTCGTCATCGTTATTTATCAAAATCAATGTGACATTTTCCTGATTCAAATTATCAAAAGCATGATTCAAAAAGTGTCTCGATTTGGTATCCAATCCTGTGTAAGGCTGGTCGATAATCAGAATCTGAGGTTTTAGCCAAAGTGCTTTCAGTAATTGTAATTTTTTGTGTTCGCCGCTTGACAATTCTATCAATTGCTGATTTTTAAAATTTTCAAATCCAAACGGTTCTAAATAGGATTTCAAAATTCCAAAATCAAGATTTTCTTCTTTTCCAAAATGATTAAGCTCTGCAAAAACAGTGAGTGTATCATTTTTAGCAAATTGATTATATCGCTGTTGATAATAAAAATTGCGGTCGCCTTCCAGATTAGTGAACTGAAACCAATTGGAAACGTACAGAACTTTCCTCTTCAAGTTTAAATTTTCATTAAAATTGACCTCAACTTTCCCTTCAAAATTTTTGATTTCTCCTGAAATGATTTTGGCTAAGGTTGTTTTCCCGCTTCCACTTAATCCGCCTAACATCCAGCATTCTCCAGAAGATATTTCCCAGTTGAAATGGTTCAGTATGGGTTTATCATACTGGAAATTTAGGTTTGAAATGTGGATGATTGGGGTTGACATTATTTTATTTTTAAACGCAAAGGGCGCAAAGTTTTTTTATAATCTTATTGAGAATATTTTAAGGTTCGCAAAGGCGCTTCGCTCAACAAAGAACACAAACCAAATCACAGTTAGTTTGTCATTTCCGTAGGAATAATTCATTGCTGAGATTCCTACGGAATGACAAATATGATGTTAATGCTGGATTTTTATTTTTATAACAAATCCCATAGCCCCGGTTGCAGCGGCATCCTTTTATGATGAGGAACGAAGAGCAAAAGATATAGCACTTCGACTTCGCTCAGCATAAACTCCAAGCGGGATTAGCTCCTTATTTTAAACTGTTTTGATGGACTTCATCGCCGTCATTGCCTGACGGAGTTTTCTGCCGACAATTTCTACCGGATGATTTCTCAAAACATCGTTCACATAAACCAATTGAGCGTTGTCAACCGAAGCTTTTTTGCCTTCGTTGTAGTTTTTACCTACCAAATCTGTATCTACCGACTTCATAAAATCTGCCAACAAAGGTTTGCAAGCCTGGTCGAACAGGTAACAGCCGTATTCTGCAGTGTCGGAAATCACACGATTCATCTCGAACAGTTTTTTTCGTGCGATGGTATTGGCAATCAAAGGGGTTTCGTGAAGCGATTCGTAATAAGCGGATTCCGGCTTGATTCCGGCTTCAACCATCGTTTCAAACGCTAATTCAACACCCGCTCTGATGAAGGCCGACATCAAAAGATAATTGTCAAAATATTCCTGCTCTTCGATTTTCACATCGCCTGCCGGTGTTTTTTCAAAAGCTGTTTCTCCTGTTTCTGCACGCCATTTCAATAAGTTTGCATCTCCATTTGCCCAGTCTTCCATCATTGTTTTGGAAAATTCGCCGGAGATGATATCGTCCTGGTGCTTTTGGAAAAGTGGACGCATAATATCTTTCAGTTCTTCTGACAATTCAAAGGCTTTTAGTTTCGCAGGGTTAGAAAGTCTGTCCAGCATTCCGCTTACACCGCCGTGTTTCAAGGCTTCTGTAATGACCTCAACACCGTATTGAACCAATTTGGAAGCGTAACCTGCATCAATTCCTTTTTCGACCATTTTGTCAAACGAAAGAATAGAACCTGTCTGCAAAAGTCCGCACAAAATCGTCTGTTCTCCCATCAAATCGGACTTCACTTCTGCCACGAAAGAGGATTTCAAAACACCGGCTTTGTGACCGCCTGTTCCTACACAATATGCTTTTGCTTCTGCCCAGCCTTTTCCCTGAGGGTCATTTTCAGGATGAACAGCAATCAGCGTCGGAACACCGAAACCTCGCAGATATTCGGCACGAACTTCGGAACCCGGGCATTTTGGAGCGACCATAATCACCGTCAAATCTTTACGAATCTGCATCCCTTCTTCCACGATATTGAACCCGTGTGAATAGGACAAAGTCGCACCCTGTTTCATCAAAGGCTGAACCGCATTGATTACCGAAGTGTGTTGCTTGTCAGGCGTTAAATTGATGACCAAATCCGCAGTGGGAATCAGTTCTTCGTAAGTTCCGACTTTGAAATTATTTTCGGTTGCGTTTTTCCACGAATCTCTCTTTTGGTCGATAGCTTCCTGACGCAATGCGTAAGAAACGTCCAGTCCGCTGTCTCTGAGATTCAGACCTTGATTCAGTCCCTGAGCTCCGCAACCAACCACTACGATTTTCTTTCCTTTCAATGCAGAAACGCCATCAGAAAACTCTGAACTGTCCATAAATTCCGCCTGTCCTAACTGATGCAACTGGTCTCTGAGTGATAAGGTATTGAAATAATTTGCCATATTTTTAAGTAAAAAGTAAAAAGTATCAAGTAAAAAGATTACCGTAACTACTTTTTAGGATTAATATTTTTTTGATTTTTAAATTCTGTTTTGAATATTTATTGAAAATTAAACACAAAGCGCACAAAGGTTTTTTAACAATTGAATGTTTTTAAGTTCACAAATCGAAGATTCATCGATTCCTTGGAATTCAATAAAAACTTTGAGATAAAGGCGCTTAAGCTCAACAAAGTTTGATTGTTTATTTACATTGTGAAAACATCGTCTCTTTTATCGAGATATTCGTTTTCAATAAGTTCGGGAGATGGTTCTCTTTTTTCAAACTCGAGGACTTTTTCGTGGATTCCTGCGCTGTTTTTGATGATAGCGATTCTTGCTCCACGCACGAATTCGATGAGTCCGTATTTGTTGAGCTCTTCAGTTAACCGGTCGATTTCTTCCCGATGTCCTGCCGTTTCAAAAACGATGTAATCCTGACGAATTACAACTGTAGATGCGCCATACTGACGAAGCAATCGTTCTACATAGACCTTTTCTGTCACCACATTTGCGGGGACTTTGTAAAGTGCCTGTTCCTGCCAGACAATCTCATCATCTGTATTGAAATAAGCTTTCAGAATGTCGATTTGCTTTTCCAGCTGACGGCAAAGTTTTCTTACGACTTCTTCGGTTTCATTAATGAGAATTGTGAATCTGTGAATACCTTCCACCTCGGAAGGAGATGTATTCAAACTCTCGATATTGATTTTTCTTCGTGAAAAAATCCCTGAAATTCTGCCAATTAATCCAACAGAATTTTCGGTGTATAATGTGATGGTAAATTCTTGTTTTTCCATTGTTTTGTTTTTCAAAATTTTCCATTATTGGAATAATATTGAACCCTTCGGGTTCATTGGGATTCTGATTGATTTACCATAGGTTTCACCTACGGCTATTGATATTAAACCCTTCGGGTTTTGATAGGATTTTCATCCTATCCTTTATTAAGTCGTCCTTTCAGGACTTTGTTGAAAATTTATTTTAATCGAATTTCTGAAACCGAGGTTCCTTGTGCTACCATTGGAAAAACATTATTTTCTTTTCCAACCATTACTTCCAAAAGATAAGCACGATCGTGATTGAGCATTGTTTCCAAAGCTGTTTTGAGGTCTTTCCTTTCTGATATTTTTTGTCCGTCGATGTAATAACCTTTTGCAACGGCTACGAAATCCGGGCTCGTGATATTTACAAAAGAGTAACGCCTGTCGTGGAACAGCTGTTGCCATTGTCTTACCATTCCGAGGAATTCATTATTTAGAATCAGGATTTTGACCTTCGCTCCGAACTGCATAATGGTTCCTAATTCCTGCAATGTCATCTGGAATCCGCCATCTCCAATGATTGCAACCACTGTTTTTTCCGGTGCACCATACCAAGCTCCGATTGCGGCCGGCAAACCAAATCCCATTGTTCCCAATCCGCCTGATGTAACGCTGGATTTAGAATTATTGAAATTTGCATAACGACAGGCAACCATCTGATGCTGACCAACATCGGTTGTGATTATTGCATCGCCATTTGTCAGCTCATTAAGAACTTTGATGACTTCTCCCATTGTCATTACATCGGTTGTGGGATTCAGTTCTTCTGTAATTACTTCTTTGATTTCTTCCTTTTCCAACTCACGGAATTTTTCCAACCAAGCTGAATGGTCGTTTTCTTTGAGAAGCGCCGTCAGCATCGGAAGTGTCTTTTTACAATTTCCCCAAACCGGAACGGTGGTCTTCACATTTTTATCAATTTCGGCCGGGTCAATATCAAGATGAATGATTTTTGCCTGTTTTGCATACTTATCCAAACGACCTGTAACCCTATCATCGAAACGCATTCCGACTGCAATCAGAACATCACATTCGTTGGTCATTACATTGGGTGCGTAATTGCCGTGCATTCCCAGCATTCCGACGTGTAGTTTATGGTTTGTTGGAAGCGCACTCAATCCCATTACAGTTGCCGCAGCCGGAAGATTGATTTTTTCAATAAATGCTTTGAATTCTTCTTCGGCTTTTCCCAAAATCACCCCTTGTCCAAACAAAACAAATGGCTTTTTTGCCTGATTAATCAATTCTGCAGCCTGTTCGATATATTCATTTCTGATTTCCGGCTCCGGGCGGTAACTTCTGATATGATTGCATTTTTTATACCCCGAATATTCGAATAATTGTAATTGAGCATTTTTGGTAATATCAATCAAAACCGGACCTGGTCGACCAGTACTTGCGATATGAAAAGCTTTGGCAATTGCTTCCGGGATTTCGGTTGCATCGGTTACCTGATAATTCCATTTTGTAACCGGCGTTGTGATATTGATGACATCAGTTTCCTGGAAAGCATCCGTTCCCAAAAGTGAGGCAAAAACCTGACCTGTAATACAGACAATCGGATTGCTGTCTATCATTGCATCCGCTAAACCTGTCACCAGATTGGTTGCTCCCGGACCACTGGTTGCAAATACAACCCCCGTTTTTCCGGAAGTTCTTGCAAATCCCTGTGCAGCGTGAATGGCACCTTGCTCGTGACGAACCAAAATGTGTTTCAGTTTTTCGGAATAGTCGTACAAAGCATCATAAATCGGCATAATTGCGCCACCGGGATAACCGAAAATCGTATCAACGTTTTCTTGTAATAGCGCTTCCAAAACAGCTTTTGAACCGGATATTTCTACCGATTTTGGCTGTTCTAATTCTATATTTTCTATTTGTGAAATGGTATTGTTCATTTTTAATATTTTTTCCGTTTAAGATTGAACCCTTCGGGTTCTGATTTGTTTGGGTTTATATCCATTCCATAGGTTTCACCTACGGCTACTGATATTGAATCCTTCGGATTCGTTTTGAATTTATATCCTGTTTTCAAATTTAACCTCCAGATTTTTTTAAAACATTATTTTGAAACGCAATACGATTGCAGCCCGGCTTGAACGGAGCTCTTTTTGCGATGACCAAATAGTTCAACTTATTGCTTCATTTCGTTCGCAAAAAAGCGGGAGTGGAAGACGGAAATAGCTGCCCCAGATAATATCTTATTCATTATATTTTACAAATCGGTGACACAGCCTTGTGAGGCATCTGCTACAGATTTGGCGTATTTGTATAATACCCCGCTCTTCACTTTGTATTCAGGTTGTTGGAATTCGGCTTTTCTTTTGGCAATTTCTTCATCCGACAACAATGCGTTGATGGTATTTTTTTCAGCATCCAGTTCAATCACATCTCCATCTTTAATTAAGCCAATCAATCCTCCGGCAAAAGCTTCCGGTGTGATATGACCGACCACGAAACCGTGCGTTCCTCCTGAAAATCTTCCGTCGGTAATCAATGCGACATTTTTACCTAAACCTGAACCCATCAAAGCGGAAGTCGGTTTCAGCATTTCCGGCATTCCGGGTGCGCCTTTTGGGCCTTCATTCTTAATCACTACGACATTTCCTTCCTGAATTTTTTTATCTTCAATACCTTTGATGAATTCTTTTTCTCCGTCAAAAACAATCGCCGTTCCTTTGAAATAAGCGCCTTCTTTTCCTGTGATTTTTGCAACAGAACCTTTCTCGGCAAGATTTCCGTACATAATTCTGATGTGTCCGGTTTCTTTGATTGGATTTTTGATATCGTGAATGATGTTTTGCTGTCTGTCAATAATTGAAGTGACGTGTTCCAGATTTTCCGCAATGGTTTTTCCCGTAACCGTCAAACAATCACCGTGAAGCAAGCCTAAATCCAATAGATATTTCATCACGGCTGGAACTCCGCCTACTTTGTGAAGGTCTTCCATCAGATATTTACCACTTGGTTTAAGGTCGGCTAAAAACGGCGTTTCGTCGCTTATTCTCTGGAAATCATCTAAAGTCAAATCGTATCCGATGGATTTTGCAATGGCTATAAAATGGAGAACCGCATTGGTACTTCCACCCAGAATCATAATCAGCCTCAAAGCATTTTCAAACGCTTTTGGCGTCATAATGTCCGATGGTTTAATGTCTTTTTCTAAAAGAATTTTAATGTAATGCCCGGCAAACTGACATTCTTCTTTTTTTTCACGACTGAGAGCCGGATAAGACGAGGAATAAGGCAAACTCATTCCGAGTGCTTCGATTGCGGAAGCCATTGTATTAGCTGTGTACATTCCGCCACAAGCTCCTGCACTTGGACAGGAATTTTGAATCACACCCTGAAAATCTTCTTCGGAAATTTTACCTGCGATTTTATTTCCCAGCGCTTCGAAGGCTGAAACGATATTCAAATCTTGGCCTTTGTAATGTCCCGGTGCAATACTTCCGCCATAAACCATTATCGAAGGACGGTCGAGACGAGCCATCGCCATCAGAGAACCCGGCATATTTTTGTCGCAACCCGGAACTGTAATCAATCCATCATAATATTGTCCTGCGCAAACCGCTTCGATGGAATCTGCAATGATGTCACGACTTACGAGTGAATAACGCATTCCGTCGGTTCCGTTGGTCATTCCGTCGCTGATTCCGATGGTGTGGAACATTAATCCAACAAGATTTTGTTCTTTAACCCCTTTTTTTACAATCTCCGCAAGACCATTGAGGTGCATATTGCAAGTATTTCCGTCGTAGCCCATACTTGCAATTCCAATCTGTGCTTTGTCGAAATCTTCTTTTTGAAAACCAATCCCGTAAAACATCGCCTGAGTTGCAGGCTGGGTAGGGTCTTTGGTGAGGGTTTTGGAATATTTGTTTAAATTTTCTGACATATTTTATTTTTTTGACAGGTTATTTCTGTCGTATTTTTTTGATAAGATTTCATCCTATCCTTTAGTAAGTCGTCCCTTCGGGACTCTGTATTTATTTTTCTAAGATTAAATTTTCGGATTTCAGATATGAATAATCTTCTTCTAACACCAAATGGCGATAAGCCGTTTGAATTTTCGATGATAAACTGTCTTCCCAGTTCAGTTTGAAAGGAATGTTATCCAAAGAATCTAATGCTACAATTTCGGCTGCTGTTCCACAGAAAAAGCCCGCATCTGTACCCTGCATTTCTTCCGGTTTGAAAAATTTTTCTTCATAAGGGATTCCCAGATTATCACAGATTTCAAAAACTGTTGCTCTTGTGATTCCCGGAAGAATACTTCCTTTTGCCGGTGTGAAAAGTTTTCCGTCTTTCTCAAAGAAGATATTGGCTCCTGAACTTTCAGCTACATTTCCGTCAGCATCCAAGACCAACGCTTCGTCAAAACCTTTATCCTTAGCTTCCTGACAAGCTAAAATCGAGTTCACATAATGACCACTCACTTTTGCCTCCACTTTGAAAGCTTTTGGATTTGGGCGTTCAAAAGAAGACGTCATAATTCTCATTTTGTTGGCAAGATAACCGTTGTCCCAATTCCAAACCTCGATGACGAGATAACTTTTTTGTCCCTTTGATAATGCCATATTTGGAGAGCAAATGACAATCGGACGGATATATGCATTACTCAGATTATTAATTACCAATAATTTGTAAGTTGCTTCTACCATTTCTTCGGTAGAATAATCGAAAGGCATCATCATCGTTTCGGCAGATTTTCTCAATCTGTCGTAATGTTCCTCTGCCTTAAAAATTTTGGTTCCGTTGACTGTTTTATAAGATTTAATCCCTTCAAAAACAGCATATCCGTAGTGTAAAGATTGGCCATATAAATCGGTCCTGGCTTCTTTTGCTTTCACATATTCCCCATCAAAAAAGAGGACACTGTCGTCATTGTAATACATTGTATATCGGTTTTATAATATTTATTGTTTACTCCTAAATAAAAAACCATTCTCGAGATGAGAATGGTCTGTAGTATTTCAATTTCAAAAATTATCACAAGCCATCACTCACCACCGGAATCCGATAATGACAAAAATGACAAGAATAATAATTGTGTTATTCATCTGTTTGTTTTAAACAGTACAAATGTATAAACTAAATTCAATAAACATTAATTATTTCGTAAAAATTATACCTCAAGTATGTGAAAAACACATCAATTATTACAATTTCTACGAAATCCATTAAAACAAAATTTATATATAAACCTCTGATTATCAACTAATGTAAGTTGTAAAAATTACGATGTCAAAAATTTCATATAGAGTCCTGACAAGGATTAAAAACCGTTGATATTCCGGTATTGGTTCTTTTAATAATAACCTTTAAAGTTAATTTTTTTCTCCGTTAACATTGATTAAGTGAAATAAAGTTACTCTTAACACCCTAATATAAACTTAATGTTTCAAAAAGTAAAAGGTTTATTATTTTCAGGTATTTTAACCGCTCACATGTATCTTTTTCTCAATTTTCCTATCTTTAAATTTTCAAGTAAGAATTTCTATGAGTAAGCCTTCTGATCCCAATGCAGAAATGATGAAACGCCTGCAGGAAATGCAGAAAGAACAGCTTATGATTTCCCATTTAACCAAAGACTTTTCTATCATTTTAGATAAGAAACAGCTTCAGTTTGTTATCCATAAATCTTTCAAAACTGAACTGGGATTCAATGATTGTATGATTATCAAGGATGTAAAAGGAACTATTGAAATACTCGGCGGCCGGATTGAAAATCAGAACTATACCACAGATCAACAGCTTGACAGGTATTTAAAAAACTGTCTTGATTCCGCAGAACCGCTGCTTTTTGATCTTAAAGAACTATCACCTCTTCCTTCCTGTTTTACTGAAGCTAAAAATTCGGGAATGCGGATGGCTGCCGGATTGGGACTGCCGACTGTCAGTGAAAGTAAAAATGTACTTTTCCTTTTCTACAGAAGCTTTATTTCAAGAGACAGTATTCCGGAAAGGATTTTAAACGGCATTTCTACCCAGCTTTCCATTACCCTTCATAACATTGATGTTCAGGAGCAACTGAAAACATTTCAGGGAAATATCCCGGACTTTCCGAAAGAAGTTGAAGAAGAAAAGAAAATCGGGCACGGCTTTCATGGAATTGTGGGGCAAAGCGAAGCCATGCAGCTCATTTTCGAAAAAATCTCACAGGTAGCTCCATCGCAATCCAATGTGATTATCTTTGGAGAGACTGGTACGGGAAAAGAACTTATAGCACAGGCGGTTCATGAACTTTCAGAATTTTCGGGAAAGAAAATGATCAGGATAAACTGTGCGGCTATTCCTGCCAACTTAATAGAATCCGAATTGTTCGGGCATGAAAAAGGAAGTTTTACCGGAGCAACAGAACAAAGAAAAGGAAAGTTTGAGCAGGCTCACAACAGCACAATTTTTCTCGATGAAATTGGTGAACTTCCTCTGGAATTACAAGCGAGGCTTCTGAGGGTTCTTCAGGAAAAAGAAATTGAAAGAATCGGGGGCAACAAAAGAATAAAGGTTAATGCGCGGATCATTACGGCCACCAACAGGAATCTTGAAAAAGAAGTGGCAGAAGGCCGGTTCAGAAGTGATCTTTTTTACAGGTTGAATGTATTTCCTATCCATCTTCCTGCCTTACGGGAAAGAAAAGAGGATATTCCTTTGCTGGCAGATTATTTCCTTGAGAAATTATATCCGAAAACAGGCAAAAAGATGAATGGTTTTTCTCAGAACGTGGTCAAGATGATGATTGCTAATCCATGGCTGGGTAATATCCGTGAACTTGAAAATATGATTGAAAGAAGCATACTGACGGCAAAAGGAGATATCATCAGAGAAATGGATTTTCCAAAAGTTATTAACGCTCAAAATACAGATCAGGATGTTCAGGTTAAAACACTTCATGAATTTGAAAAGGAATATATTTTAAAAATAATCAGAAAATGTAACGGCCGTATTTTTGGCGAAACAGGCGCTGCAAAATTACTGGGATTGCCTCCAACCACGCTGATATCCAAAATGCAGAAACTTGGAATAGAAAAAAAACATTATTTCAGGGAATCTGAATAATATTTGTCAGGCCCAATTTCTATTTTCCCGGAAGATAAAGCCCAGAAAATCCAGAGTCCTAAAATGATCATCAGAGAAACCGCCGGTATCCAGAACGACAGGATTAATGCAATAACATAGATGGGAAGCCCGTACAGGTAATTATTATGGATCTTTTTTATAGCAGCATCGGTAATACCCGGGCGCAAAAGTTTTTTGTTACGGGTAGCCAGAAACCATAATAAATTGTAAGCAAGATTGATCAGAACAAAAATACCGGTATAAAGCGCTACAACAACAGAGGAAGCTTCACCATCAAAATACCTTGCCAGCAAAGCGGTAGGATAAGAAACTGCTGAAACCAGAAAAAGGATCAGTCCGTTGGCAAACATAATCGCTGAATTTCTGCTGTAGATCTGTTTGAAAATCTTATGATGGTTCACCCACATGATGAAAATACTGAAAAACGAAAGGATAAATGCCAGAAATGCCGGCCACTGATTCTTCAGAAAGACCAACAGATCATTCCCGTTCTGTATTGAATGTTCTTCAGGAAAGTGAAGATCCAGCACCAAAAGCGTAACGGCTATTGCAAAAACACCATCGCTGAACCCTTCTATTCTGAGCGTTTCTTTTTCCATAATTACCTGATTGATTTAATATTGTAAAGACATGATGATTGTATCCTCCAATTATTTGAAGAATTATGATTAAAAAATTGAGAGGAAATTTTGTTTCCGGCTAGCTTTGCCCGGAATTATTTATAGCCTTTGTCAATTCCCAGTTTTTTCATTTTGGAATATAAAGTCTGAGCTTGGATCTTCAGCAGCTCTGCAGCGCCACCCGGCCCGGAAACTTTCCCGTTGGAAGTCTGAAGCGCGTTCATAATGTGGTCTCTTTCCATATCTTCCAATGATTTCAGCGGACCCTGTGTTTCCATAGGTTTTTCAACGATTTTTGGCAGATCAAAGCTTTCTATTTCTGTGGTTTTGGCCAGAAGAACACTTCTTTCGATCAAATGCTCCAGTTCACGGATATTTCCCGGCCAATGATAATTCAACAGCTGTTCCAGTGCTTTTTCACTGATAGAAGTGATATTTCTTCTTGAAGCAGCGGCATATTTATTCAGGAAAAAATGGGCCAGCAAGACGATATCTTCCTTTCTTTCTCTCAGCGGAGGCAGTTCAATTGGGAAAACATTCAAACGGTAATACAGATCCAGCCTGAATCTTCCTTCTGCCACTTCTTTTTCCAGGGAACGGTTGGTAGCTGCTACAATTCTTACGTTTACTTTAATTGTGTTATTTCCTCCCAGTCTCTCAATCTCTTTTTCCTGGAGAACTCTCAGCAGTTTAACCTGTGAATCTAATGGCAGCTCCCCTATTTCATCCAGAAAAATTGTGCTGTTGTGAGCCTGTTCAAATTTTCCAATCCTCAATGTATTAGCACCCGTAAAACTCCCTTTTTCATGTCCGAAAAGCTCAGATTCGATAAGCGCATGTGGCAGTGCAGCACAGTTGACCACAACAATAGGATGAGCACTGCGCTCTGAAAGTTCATGAACGGAATGAGCTACTTTTTCCTTTCCGGTTCCGCTCTCTCCTACCACAAGAACAGAAGTATCTGTAGGAGCTACTACCCTTATTTTTTCAACGACATCCTGAAGTACCTTGCTTTTCCCGATAATTCCTTCAATGACTTCGTTATTTCCGGTATCAGTGCACAATTCACAGCCTCTTTCCATGTCATAGCGGTATCTGGCAATGTCAAGCATAACAATCATGTCACGTTCCCGGAAGGGTTTTACCATAAACCCGTAAGGCTGTGTTTCTTTCACTGCTTCCAAGGTAGACTGGTTGGTATTGGCTGAAATATAAAGAAAAGGCAGGTGTATTTCACGCAGTTCCCAGGCGAGATCAATTCCTGTAAGATCACCTTTTAAGATGATATCAAGAAGTACCCAATCCGGCTTGTTGTCTGCAATCAGTTTCCTGGCCTGAACCACTGAAGATGCAATTCCAGTGACCTGATAGCCGGCCTTCATCAGCATCAGTTTCAGATCATTGGCTACAATAAATTCATCTTCTACAATTAATATTTTTTCTTTCATAATAATCAGCCTTTAATTTGAAGGAGTTATTTCTGTATTTTTTCTGAAGGTAATGGTGACTTTTAAGCCCCCTTTGTTTTCGAGATGAAAGGTTCCGTCCAGCTGATCAGTAAGTCCACGCATCAGATTCATTCCCAAAGATTCTGTTTCCTCGATATTAAAATCTTCGGGAAGTCCTACTCCATTATCTGAAATCATCAGTTCACAAAGATCTTCGCCGGTATTTTTAAATGAAACGAAAACTTCCCCTTTGCGGTCATCCGGAAATGCATATTTTACGGTATTATTGACCGCTTCATTGACGATCAAACCCATAGGAACGGCTTGTGCAACATCAAGAAACACTTTATCAGTATCCACCGTAAAGTTGATTTTCCTTTCGGATGAATAACATTCTTTGATATAGGTAATCAGCTCATAAATATACCACGACATGTCAATCATTGAAAGATTGTCAGACTGATAAAGCTTCTGGTGGATAAGAGACATGGCATGCATTCTGTGCTGGCTGTTCTGGATGGCCATCAGGGCATCTTCATTATCCAGATAAGCCGACTGCGTATTCAGCAGGCTGATCACAATCTGCAGGTTATTTTTAACCCTGTGATGGATTTCCTTTAAAAGCCATTCTTTCTCGGAAAGTAATTTTTTCAGCTGTTCGTTCTGTTCATCAATCTGCTTACGCTTCAGTTCAAGGTTTTTATTGGCGTTACTTTTTAATCTTGAGCGGTTATACAGCAAAGCAGCAAAAAGGATCAGCGCCAGAATGCTTCCGATAAAAACATATTTGATAAAAGTATCATTCGCAATTTTAATATCCTGCAGTTTTGCTTTCTGGGTCAGCAGCTGAATGTTTTTATCCTTCTGCTCCGTCTCAAACTGAATTTTAAGGCTGTTGATCTGCTTGCTTTTTTCACCATTAAAAACAGAATCGGAAAGCTTTTTGTACAGCTGATAATGCTGTATGGCATCAAGATATTTTCCCTGTATGGAATCTGCTTTGAACCACATCAAATGATTTTCCGAGCGAAGCATATCATTTCCGTTATTTTTGGCTATTGAATCAAAAAGTCTGGCTTCACGGTACATTTTATCAAAATTCCGGGTCTGGTAATGATAGAAAACAAAGCTCCGCAGCAATGAGGCCTGCTGGTTATTTTTTTCTGCATTTTCACCATAATAGGCCACCAGTTTTTTGTAGTAGGCTTCCGCTTCGTTAAACTGCTTTAGAATAGTGTAGGTGCTGAAAAGGATGTAGTTTTCCGACATTTCAAAATTCTGATCAACAATGGGATACTTTTCTCTGTACTCCTGAATCATGGTAATGGCCTGCTTAAACTTTTTCTGCCTGATCAGCATTGTAGAAATATTATTGGCTACCGTTCTTATATAGCCGTTATCTTTGTTTTTCTTTGCCGTGGCCAGTGATTTTTCCCAATACTTCATGGCATCGTCATTCTGGCGGAGATAATAATACACCATTCCGATGTTGCTGTAAATGGAGCACATCTGCAAAGAATAATCATTCACACTTTCGGCTGTTTTTTCTGCCAGAAGACCATAGCGGAGTGCTTCCTCATAATCTGCCTTCTGAATTTCAACCTGGGAGATAAGATTGTACACACTCTGTAATTCTCTGAATTTCACAGACTGATAAACAGACAGGGATTGTTTAAGCAAGCCCAGAGCCTTATCAGCATTTTCCTTGATGTAGTAAAGCTCACCCAGATCTTTTAAAACACCTGCCTGATTCAGTTTTGATCCTGAATTCTTAAACAGTTCCAATGCTTTTTCTTTCAGTTTGATTTTAGTATCAAAATATTCGGGTTTATTGTCATACATATATGATAATTCATTGTATGCTTCTCCGGCCTGCTCTTTAAAATGATTTTTTTCAAAATAAGAAAGCGCCTGTTTCATGTTGGAAAAAGCAATCGTTTTACGGCCTCTTTCTTTATCTATTTTGGCATCCAGAAATATGATTTTTCCGGCAGACAACGGATCTCCGGATTTCATATTGAGTGCTTTTGCCTGTCGGTTCAGAATAGCGGCACTGTCGAGGTCAGCTTTCAACTCTCCTTTTTTAGTAATATAATAGTTACTCAGGCGCAGCAATAAAGCGATTTTCTGAGTAGTATTGGTGGAAGAGGAAATCTGTTTTCTCAACAGTGCAGGATTTTCCTGGGTCTGTGCTTTTACACTGCATGAAAACATCAAAACCAAAGAAAAAAATACTATCCTTAGTAGATTTTTAGATAAAAAATAAAGGCCGAAATTCATTTTTTAAAGGTAATCTATTATCCTGTAATCTGCCATAGCCGAATACTAGTTTTTACGGTGGTAAAAATAGCAGATAATCATTGCCAGTCCGGGTAAAACCAATGTTACCAGTCCGAACTGTTTCCCTGCATAAGCTCCTAAAAAACAGCCTACCAGAAATCCAAGGATGGTAATCAGCTGTTTCTTCAGGCTTGCCCATGCTTCAGGGTGGTGAAAGCCGCTTGACAGAAGTGTTCCGAAATCCAGGGAAGCCTGGGTTACATTTCCTGTCATCATGGTAGTCGGGCCATGGGTTTCTTTTGCATAAAGTTTTCCGAAAGCATTCTGAAGTCCCATTGCAAAAACGGTAATCATAGCCACAGTATACATCACGGTTTCTGAAAATGTTCCATAGTAACTGAAAACGGCAACAATAATTCCGGCCGACAAAAGCAATGCTCCTTCCCAGAACAACAGGGTATAATGGTTGATGACTTTCCCGGCAATTCTTCCTCCTGCCATAACCGCAAGAATAAAGACCGGAAAAGTAAGCAGCTTTACCCAGGCATGAATATCCGATCCTTCCACAAACTGATAGGCAAATACAATAAAGTTTCCCGTAACATGGGCCGAAAAAAGGGCATCTGCCGATACAAAAGTCACGGTATCGCAATATCCGGCAATCATGGTTAACAATAAGGTGACAAAACCGATATTATGTTTTACTTCCATTTTTTTATTTTAAATGTGAACGGAGCATCCAGGCCATTTTCTCATGGGTTTCCAGTAATCCTGTGATGTAGTCGCTTGTCCCTGAATCACGGAATTCAACAGCGAAGTTTTCAATATTTTCACGAAGATGAATGATGATACTTTCATGGTCGGAAAGAAGTGCTCTGATGTAAGTCAGGCTGTCGTTCGATTCCAGATGATGCTCAGACAAATGCGTTAATGCAAGATATTCTCTTAGAGTGGCCGGTGCGTAATGTCCCAGTGTTCTGATTCTTTCTGCCAGATCATCGATGATGTCGTCCAGCTGTCCGTATTGTGCCTCGAAAAACAGGTGTTTATTGTAAAAATCCGGTCCTTCCACATTCCAGTGTGCTTTTTTTGTTTTGGTATACAATACAAATTCATCTGCTAAAGTTGTAATCAATACTTCAGCAACTTTTGCTAAATTTTCGTTTTTAATTCCGATTGAAGTTTTCATTTTATAATGTATTTAATAAGTAATAATCAAGTGAATATCTTCCTGCTCCCAATGCAAGAACCAGTAACAGAGAAAGGGTGTACATGAAAGGAACGTCCCGCACTTCCGGTGAATCTTTTCTGTGAACCACAAAATATCCGATAGCCGTCACCCCGATTGTCGGTAAAACCGCAAGCCTGGTTCCCAGTCCTAAAATGATCAGAAACGGAACCACCAGATCGGCAAATGATGCAACTATGGCATTGAGTTGATCAGGCAATCCCAGAGGATTTGGAATCACTTCCCTCTGTCCGTTTTCCAGCCTGAATTTCTTTAAACCATGCACTCTGAACAGCTGAATGGCAAGGAGTACCCGGAAAACCAGAAATGAAGCATCATTGAATGATGAGCCTAAATCCGATGAAAGGATCTGTTTTAAAATTTCCATATATATTGATAGTTAAAAAGCAAAACAAGAACAGCCTAAAGCTCCCCAGAATGTATGGTAATTATTAACGGGCACATTGCTCATTCTTGCCTGGTTATGGTTATGATGGTGAATATCGCAGCTTCCTGCACAGCTGTGAATCTGCGAAGCTAACGGAGCTTTTAAATTCTGTTTCGCATTTTTTTCGATTTCTTTCTGAAAATGTCCTCCGGTAGGGTAATATCCGTTATAAAGATTCGTTGGAGACCAATCCGGAAGCACAGGAATAGATGGCGGTGCATAAGATGAAAAGGTTCCTTTTGCATAGACTATTTTCCCGTCTACAATGGTCATTTCCGCTTCAATATTTTTGATCTCTTCATCATCAACTGTGAAATAATCCTGATCAAGAACTGCCAGATCAGCAAACATTCCCACTCTGATATCGCCTTTTTTCTGCTGTTCCTGAGAAAACCATGCGCTGCCTCTTGTATACAGTTCCAATGCGGTTGCCCTGTCCAGCTTTGTATCATGATACAGCTGAAGTCCGCCAACGGTTTTTCCTGCTGTTAACCAATACATGGAAACCCAAGGATTGTAACTGCTTACTCTTGTGGCATCCGAACCTCCGCCTACAGGAACTCCCATTTCCAGAATTTTTTTCACGGGCGGCGTACTTTCTGCAGAGGCAGAACCATAACGGTCTGTAAAATATTCTCCCTGGTAAGCCATTCTGCTCTGGATGGCAATTCCGCCACCAAGCATTTTTACCCTTTCGATATTTTTTTCATCAATGGTTTCCGCATGATCAAAAATCCATGGAAGACCATTGAAGGGAATGTCGCAGTTTACTTTTTCAAAGACATTTAAAAACCGGGTGATGCTTTCATTATAGGTTGCGTGAAGTCTGAATGGCCAGCGATTTTCTACCAGTAAACGGACTACTTTTTCAAGATCTGCTTCCATGTTTTCAGGCAGATCCGGTCTTGGCTGCAGAAAATCTTCAAAATCGGCCGCCGAAAATACAAGCATCTCTCCTGCCCCGTTATGGCGGTACATATCATCGCCCTGATATAATTTTACCGTGTCGATCCAATCGCTGAAATCTTCAAATTCATGTTTAGGTTTCTGGGTAAAAAGGTTATAGGCAATTCTTACGGTAAGTTGTTTTTTCTCATTCAGTTCGTTCACCACCTGATAATCATCCGGAAAATTCTGGAATCCTCCGCCGGCATCAATAACGCTGGTAATTCCGAAGCGGTTCAGTTCTGTCATAAAATGCCTTGTCGAATTCAGCTGGTGTTCGTAAGAAAGCTTCGGGCCTTTCGCCAATGTTGAATATAAGATCATGGCATTAGGTGTGGCAATAATCAGCCCTGTGGGTTCACCGTTAGCATCTCTTTCAATATGTCCGCCAGCCGGAGCCGGGGTATCTTTAGTAAATCCTACCGCTTTCAATGCTGCCCTGTTCATTAAAGCCCTGTCGTACAAATGCAGGATAAAAACAGGTGTTTCCGGAGCAATGGCATTAATTTCCTCCAGGATTGGCATCCTTCTTTCTGCAAACTGGAATTCGGACCATCCTCCCACTACACGTACCCATTGGGGTGAAGGTGTACGGTCTACCTGATCTTTTAACATTCTGAGCGCATCGGCCAGTGACGGAACGCCATCCCATCTTAATTCCAGGTTGTAATTCAATCCGCCACGAATCAGATGGATGTGAGAATCATTGATTCCCGGTACTACTCTTTTCTTTTTAAGATCAATAAGCTCAGTAGATTCATCAGCGAACTGGTCTGCCAGTCCGTCATTTCCGACCGCGATAATTTTCCCGTCTTTAATGGCCACTGCAGAAACTTCCGGAGTTTCTTTATTGAAAGTGTGTATTTTTCCGTTGTATACGATAAAATCTGCTTTCATCTTTAATTATTTGGTGTTCAATTTCGAAATAGCTTCCTGAATTCCTCCTCCGGCAACCGTGAAAAAAGACGGCCCGGCCAATAGAATCAGTTTTTTTAATTTCATTTTGTCGGATAGATGCTGACTATTTAAATATAACTGGACACGATAGGCGTCAAAGGCACCTAAGACCACATTTTCTGCCACCAGAGCTGTCGGAGAATCGATTCCTGCATCTTTGATATCGCTGGCAAAGGATACGGTATGTACCTGCAGTTTCAAAGCTTCCCGCATCGCAACACTTCCTACTTCTTTCATCAAATCAGCATCGAAAGAGTTTCTGTTCCCCAAGCCTATCAACAGCAGTTTTCCGGTGGCAAGGCTTCCTTTTGGAGGATTAATTAATAAGGTTTCCAAAGCGTGTCCTTTGAACTGTCCTTTTTTACGGACTTCTGTAATAATTCCTTTTAATGCTTCATCCAGATGAACCATTCCGTTCAGTTCTTTGGGAAGCGCCGGCGGGTTAAAAATATCTCCTTCCGTGTACTCGAAAACACAGGCGATCTGTAAATCTGCTTTGGCGGCAGAAGGCCCCTGCACCAGTCCTACAACGGAAATTCCGTCAACAGTTCCCCATGTTTTTGAGGTCCCAATAGCTGTTTTTTCTGCAGCAGCCTGTGCTGAAACGAAGTGGGTTCCCGCAGTTGCCAACAGCAATACTGTAAAGATCGTTTTTGACCAATTGATGTATTTTGAAATTGAATTTTGCATAATAAATGATTTAGTAATGATTAAAATTTGAATCCCAGCCTGATATTCCAGAAAACACCGCTTTTTGCGTCCTGAATGATATCTTCAATAAAAGATCCTTTGTGGAAATACTGAAGTCCGCTCACCAAAGAAAAATGTTTGTTGAAATTATAGGTAAAGCTGGTTAAATAAGCCGTTCCGATATATCTTTTATCTGAGCTGCTTCCGGGGCGGTTCAATGCGCCACTTGGCCGGTAAACTCCGTCGTTCAGGGAATATCGCCAGTTGAAGACAACATCCATCTGCATTTTGAGTCTGGAAGTCAGATCAAGGGTCATATATGGGTGAATATCAATTAAATTGACGGGTCCCACTTGCGGGCTGAAGCCGAAATACCCTCCTTTCGGATATAAAGGATTAAAGGTATTGAGCTTTCCATCGTTTTTAGAATGATCTCCTGATATGTAATCGTTTCTCAGATTGATGCTCGGACTGAATGTAAGATTTTCAAACAGATAACCGATATCTACAGAACCCGTCCAGGCACTGATCTTTTCGTTTCCAAAGCGTCCGAACTGATAGGCCGCTTCCAGGTTATAGATAAATCCACCGCCATATTTCCACAGCCTTCCGCCAACTGTATGGCGCTTTTCTCTTGCTGTTCCGGCTTCAAAAACAGATTCGTCTCTACGGATTCCGAGATAATACAGATCCAGATTTCCGGCTTCAGGAATAATGATTTTAGAATAAAGCCCCCAAAGATTAAGCTGCTTTGAAAGGGTATTATCAAAAACTCCGGTCTTGACAGAGTCTGCCATCATTGCAAAAGCATCTACGGAAACATTTTTATAGGAATACATGATTTTAGCTCCTGTAAAAGACAGCCTTGCATTCGGTCCTTCCCTTACAGAAATTAATCTTCCGGAACCGTAATCCAGCTCCTGTCTTCCCAGTCTCACTATCAGCTTTTGATCTTCCTTATTCACCAAACCTGCATCCAGAAAGAGATTCTGAATACTCAGCTGGTCTTCATCAATGCCTCTTGAACCGTTTTTTCTTCCGTTTTGCAAAGCACTTCTGATCTGTGAAAATATTCTGAAGTTTTTCCCGAAATGCCAGTCTGCATGAAGATCATAGCGCTGCAGGAAAAAGTCGTTGTGTCCTATGTTAAGCCTTCCCCAATCTTCATTGTTGAAATCCACATATTCATACCTTGCCTCACCACCCAATGAGAGATAGATATCTTTCTTTTCATTGAGAGGGAGATATTTAATTTTGTCATAAAAGCTCTTTGTGGAATCTTTCAGATATTCATAATTTTCGTCATACCTCAGAAGTTTAAAACTCTGGGACGAGACCATTTCAGAATATAAAAGAACTGTTATGATAAAAGCTTTTAAGAACAGTATTGAAGGTGCAGATTTCAACATTGAAAATGGTATATGAATTTTAGTGATTCAGCATATGATGAGCATAATGGATTCCTAATCCGTAAGAAGCACCATATTTTTTCATAAGGTCAGTTACAGGACCATAGGTTTCCTGGCGTGCCCAGTCTCTCTGAAGTTCCAGGATATACTGAATGGAAGTCATAGGCTTTACTCCTGAATGGATCATTCTCTGCACAGCCCTTTCATGCGCCTCATCACTCACATCGCCACAGGCATCGGTAATGACATACACGTCATAGCCCTCCTCAAGTGCAGATAATGCAGGACCCACAATACAAACGCCTGTCCATAATCCTGCGAAAACCAGTTTTTGCTTCTGGGTTCCTGTAATAGCTTTATATGCGGCTTCATCTTCCCATGTATTCATCGTTGTTCTGTCGATATATCCTGAGGTTGCCATAGGAAATGCTTCTTCAATTTCAGGGAAAACTGGACCTGAAAAACTTTGTTCGGCAACTGTGGTAACGACGGTCGGAACATTGAATATTTTAGAAGCACCACAAAGTACCGCAACGTTATTACGCAGCTCATTCATGGAGATACTTTTGGTGGCAAATGCCATTTGTCCTTCAAAGTCGATCAATACCAATGCATGATTTTCAGGAGAAAGTAGTTTTGATGATGGTTTCATAAAGTTTATTTTATTAAATAATTGGGGTTACGTTAATTGGATGATAGTTTTCTGATGAGTTCTGTACTTACAGTATCCGCATAGATTCCGTAAGCGCTCGTCAGGATACCTTTTACAGAATACTTGTCGGAAGCAATGCCGTAGACTACTTCTTCATCTCCCTGATCGGTATTTCCTTCAAAGCGGAATGTGTATCGTATTTTAAAGTCTTCCGGAGAAACATCAAGAAAATTATTGAGCCTGATGCAATCATTTTTAAGGTTAAAATCTTCTGTATATCCGTTTTGATTAAGCCACTGAACGGCCTCAGTCAACGTATCAAAAGCTGGCTGTATCGTATTCATTTATAAGGAATGCTGATTATTCTGTGATAAAAGCTAAAATATCTTTGTTGATGGTTGGATGCTCTGTAGTCGGCATACCGTGAGGGAATCCCGGATACGTGATCAGCTTTCCGTTCTTCAGTAATTTGGCTGATTTTATCGCTGAATTTTCAATCGGTACAATCTGGTCATCCTCACCATGAAGAACCAATACCGGAATATCCACAGCTTTTAAATCTTCAGTTAAATCTGTTTCTGAAAAGGCTTTGATCCCATCATAATGAGCAACAATTCCACCCATCAGTCCCTGTCTCCACCAGTTTCTCTGTACTCCGTCTTTTACATCAGCACCTTCTCTGTTATAACCGTAGAAAGGGAAAGTAAGGTCATAGTAAAACTGGTTTCTGTTGTTCATCGTCTGTTCTCTGATATTGTCGAAAACTTCCATAGGAACTCCGTCAGGATTGTTTTCACTTTTCACCATTACCGGTGGAATGGCACTGATCAGAACTGCCTTTTTAGCTCTTCCATTGGAATATTTGTTAACATACCGGATCACTTCACCGCCACCTGTTGAGTGCCCGATGTGTACAACATCTTTCAGGTCTAAGAATTCAACCAGTTCTGCGGCATCAGATGCATATTGTTCAATAGTGTGATTGTAGATATTCTGGCTGGAACGTCCGTGGCCTCTTCTGTCGTGGGTAACCACTCTGTAGCCTTTCTGAAGGAAAAAGATCACCTGTGCATCCCAGTCATCAGATGATAAAGGCCATCCGTGATGAAACATTAATACTGGTCCCTGCCCCTGATCTTTGTAAAAAATTTCTGTTCCGTCTTTTAATGTTAATGTGCTCATTGTTGTACTATTTTTTTTGAATTAAACTTATGAGCATAATGCCAAAAAACAACCCAAAACAATAAAGAAATTGGCTTTCAACACATTAATAAAAACAGCCAGTAAATTAAACTACGAAATATCGTAGTTTTATGATTCAACTATTACTAATTTATATAAGAACATATAAAACTTAATCATGGAAAGTGATGACAATCCTCAGAAAAAAGAATACATATTAATGAAGATGAGGCAATTGTTATCCCCATATATTTTAGCCACATCCTTTAAAGATGAAGGTCAATCTTTAATTGTGAGATTGAATCTGCTCATGCCACTAACATGAATCTACGGAGAGATATAGTGTTTTATCAGTTAAATAGCTATAAAAAATTAATGGAACTGAGCTCTATATTGTTGAGGACTTTGATTTGTTTTTAATTTAAATAATCTGCTAAAGGATTGAGGCTGTTCAAAACCTAGCTCAAACGCAATTTCGGAAATACTGAGAGCTGTGGAAAATAACTTATTTTTAGCACGGTAAATCATTTTATCATGAATAATTTGTTGAGTGTTTTGCCCTGTAAGATTTCTTAATAGATCACTTAGATAACTTGCTGACATATGTAGCTGATCAGCTAAATAATTAACGGTTGGAACTCCGGCATTCAAAACCTTATCACTATTGAAATAATCCTCCAACAATTGATCTATACGGTCGATAAGACTAGGATAGTTTTGTTTTCTGGTAATAAACTGCCTATTATAAAAACGTTGTGCATAGTTTAGTAATAGTTCAATCTGCGAGATGATTACATTATGGCTCATATCGTCTATACGGTTTTCAAGCTCTTCTTCAATATCTCTGAATAGCGACAGAATGGTTTCTTTTTCTTTGGCAGAAAGGTGCAACGCCTCATTGGTGGCATAAGAGAAAAAGTGATACTGATGGATCTTTTGTGCCAACGGGTATTGTAGCAAAAAATCAGGATCTATAAGCAGTGTGATCTGCGGGCTAAGTATTTTTTGTTCCGCAGTTTCCTCTTTATCATTCTCTTCTATTGATGAGAGAATTTGTTGAGGAGCTACGAAAAACAAACCTCCCTCCTTAAAATCAAATTTGGTCTGACCATACATTAACTCTCCTCCGGCATCTGGTTTAAAAGCTATTTTATAATAATTCAATACGTGCGATTTATTAGGTGCACGACCTTTAAGTGGCTTGTCTACACCGTTTAACAAAACGATTAAAGGGTGCTTCGGGGGCGGAAAACCAGATGCCTCCATTACGTCAGCCAGTGTATTAAATCTTTTTACGGAATGATTCGATTTTTTTGAAACCATGTTATAAAATTCTAGATTACAAGTTAAGCAATATTCGCTTTTCCCTACAAAAAGAAAAGCGAATAAAAGCATGTCAGAACACCATAGATGATTAACCTTGGGCCGCTTCTGAAATAGTTTTCCAAGTTTCCCATTCCTGAATGCGTTCAGCATAGATTTGTTGAATATGTGGCAAATCATTTTTACCCAATAGTAATCTTAGTGGTGGGTTTTCAGCATCTACAACAGCAAATATAGCTTCGGGAGTGGCTATAGGATTTCCTCGTTCCAGCTTTTGTAAATTTTCCATTAAACTGCTTTTCAAATCATCATAATCCGCTAATTTTTTGCCGGCTATTTTTAGCGATTCAGCACTGCCAAATTCAGTACGATATGCCCCCGGTTCAATCAGCGTTACTTTGATGCCAAATGCTGCAACCTCTTTAGATAAACTATCGTAAATAGCTTCAAAAGCAAATTTTGAAGAACAATAATACCCAATAAGAGGATTACTATAAATACCAACAGCGCTGGATGTCCCCAAAATATGCCCATGACCCTGGGCCCGCAGTATAGGTAAGGCTGCCTGAATCACATGAATAGGTCCCATAATATTGGTTTCGTACATGGCTTTCACCTCATCGGTGCTGCTCTCTTCAATGGTTCCTACCAAAGAATATCCGGCATTATTAAACACAATATCCAATCTTCCAAAATATTCGTTGGCCTTGCTAATAGCGTTTTGTACTTGTGAAGCATTGGTTACATCCACTTCAAGAATCAAGACCTGATCGCCATACTTTTCTTTTAATGTGGCAATACTATTGATATTACGTGCTGTAGCCACGACTTTGTCTCCTCGTTTCAAAGCGGCTTCTGTCCATATTTTTCCAAAACCTCTTGAAGATCCTGTAATGAACCAAACTTTTTCTTTCTGTTTATTTTCCATTTTTTAATTGTATTAAGTATATCTGCAAAGTTGGTTCTAAATAGATATACTTGCGTTGCTAAAATGAGGATTATCCTAACCAAAATGAAGAAAGTTATACTATTATCAGGAGTTAAACCTTGTATTTGTTTGCTACAAAATTTATTTTGTAGATTCAAAAGGTAAGTTTAAAGTGCTTTTGTTACGGCTGTATCAGTGATAATCTGTTTTTACTAAATGTTCTTTTTGGTTTATTTTTTACCATTTGATAATTGAAGGCTCTGTTATCTATAGTATATTTATACAATGGAAGCTTTGATAAATTTTATCCTACAATTTGGGGACCTTAATAAACAGCAGATCGACTTTTTAATGAGCAAGGTGGAAATACTCGAATTTAAAAAACACGAATACCTATCGGAAGCAGGGAAAATACCTCGATATGTTGCGTTCGTGTTAGAAGGTGTGTTTCGCTTCTGCTATTATAACAATAAGAGTGAGGAGGTTACCAATTATTTTGTGGACGAAGGTAATTTTGTTGTTGATAACGATAGATTTGAATCGCAGATTGCAGCAACGGAATATGTACAGGCCATTACTGACTGCAAAGTACTTGTTTTTAGTAAAAAGAACTGGGATGAAATATCCAATACCATTGTAGGATGGGAAATGATGAAGGCAAAAATGGTTAAAAAATGCCTTACACTGGCCATGGAACGTCGTAGTCCATTAGTTTCAGAAGATGCCACTACACGTTACCTGTCGTTCATTGAGGCATTTCCCAATCTCATCAATCGCATCCCGCTTTCATATGTAGCTTCTTATCTAGGCGTTACTCAACAATCGTTGAGCCGCATACGCCGTAATATCCATTAACGGCACTTTTTACCATTTGGTAAATGTTTTTTTATGGCCATTTTCAATATTTGCATATTCATAAAATAAAAAAAGATGAGCAAAAAAATCGTATTAATAACCGGAACAAATAGTGGTTTTGGTTGGCTTACAGCCCATAGTGTAGCTGCCTTAGGGCATAAAGTATATGCCACAATGCGTGATACTCAAGGACGCAATGCAGATAAAGCTGCGGCACTTTCAGCTGTAGAGAATATAACCGTTTTGGATGTTACCCTGACAGATGATGAAAGCGTAAAGCAGGCAGTTAACACTATTTTGGATAAAGAAGGCACTATTGATGTGCTGGTGAACAATGCTGGTTACGGCATGACCGGTGTTGCAGAGAGCTTTACTGTGGCCGATGTGCATACTACCTTTGATATTAATGTTTATACCCCTTGGAGACTGATGAAACAGGTATTGCCTGCCATGCGTAAGCAATCTGATGGACTTATTATTAACGTTACCAGCGGCTTTGGAAGGGTATCATTTCCTTTCGCTACCATGTATGCAGCCTCAAAATTTGCGCTTGAGGGAATAAGCGAGGGCTTACATTACGAAGTAAAGCGTTTAGGTATTGATGTAGCTATTGTGGAACCGGGTGCTTTCCCAACTGAAATGCAGCAAAAAAACAATCCTGCATCTGATCAGAGGGTATTCGAGGGATATGGTGCCATTGCCGATATTCCCAATAAAATGGTTGCCGCATTGGGTGCAGAGATGCAGTCTAAAAAACCAAATCCACAGGACGTTGCCGATGCCATTGTAAAACTTATCGGTACTGAAAAAGGTACTAGACCGTTGCGTACTGTGGTTGACCCTATAACCGGTCAATACATTGAAGCAGCCAACCAGGCCGTAGCTGAGCAATTTGCAAAAGGCATAACGGTATTCGGAATGGACGAACTATTATAAGTGAAACATATTTTAATGGAAACGGCAGGAGTATGTGCTCCTGTCGTTCCTTGTTTTAAACATAAGATTTATATCATCTGCTACAAAGCCAATTTGTGCCATTCACAACAGAAGATCTTATCAAGCTCAATTGGAAACAACAAAAGGTTAGTAAGAGTATTAATTACTTTTGTTTTCAAATAATCTTTTTCGAAAGGCTGTTGGACTTACCCCATATTCTTTATGGAATATCTTGTTAAGATGGCTGGTATCTGTAAATCCAAAGTCAAGTGCGATTTCACTTATTCGCCTGTTTGTGTGTATCAGGGCAGCTTCAATCATTTGAAGTCGGTAGCTGCGGATATACTTTTGCAGACTTTCCCCTGTTTCCTTTTTAAAATATTCCCCTACATAGTTTGGTGACAAATGGAATGAGGAAGCAAGTTCTTCAATTTTCAGTGCCGCAGGACGTTTGATATTTTGGTGTACATATCCAAGCATTGATAATGGATGAGATGGTTTATAGGGATAAGCCGTTTGAATGGATGCAATATTTCTTGCAGCAATGGAAATAACTGTGTTCAGCAACTGTTGGATAACTTCTTGATGATGGGGACCTCCATTTTGCTGTTCCCTTAACAGAGCCTCGGCTAAAGCTCTCACCATTGGCTTGTCGGTAACCGTTTTAAGAATACAGCCAGGCAAATGGTCATGATTGTAGAAGATGTATTCAAGTTTCTGCACCCATTCTTTATGCTGGGTTTTTAAATAGTTTTCATTAAACCGGATAAAGAAGAAACTCGTTGTTAACTCTATACGAAAGGAATGTGAATCCTGTGGGAAAATTAGAAAAAGTTTATCTCTACTATAGGGAAGCTCATGATCATTGATAACCTGAATCCCTTTTCCTTCCAAGATAAAAACCATTTCGAAGTAGGTGTTTTTATGAGGAACCGCAGCGTACTCATCTAATGTTAGCATCTCGATTTCAAATGGCCGGTGCAATGTTTTTAACTTCATCCTTGTTTTTTACCGATAATACCTTCAAATATACTAATTTTTAAAAGTAGATTGATGCAATTTTGAATTATCAAATAAAAATTTAAATAAGACAATGGATACAACAGTTTTCTTACTCCTCCGTCTGGGCATTGCCACTAGTATGTTTGGACACGGCCTTGTACGGCTACCAAAATTAAATGCTTTCAGTGAATGGATGACCACCAGTTTTGAAAAATCCCTTTTACCAAAGGTTATGGTAATACCGTTTAGTTATGTGCTGCCCGTAGCAGAATTCACAGTGGGCCTGCTTCTATTGATTGGTTTATTTACAAAACCTGCATTAATAATGGGAGCAGTCATATTGCTGGTTCTTCTTTTTGGCACAGCTATGATTGAGAACTGGGAAGCTATTCCCTCCCAGTTACTGCACCTTGCTTTTTTTGCCCTGCTGCTACAGTTTATTCAATGTAACTCATGGGCTTTAGATAAACTTTTTAATCAATAAAACTTTAATCCATGACTACAAGACGCACATTTATTAAACAAACCGGAGCCCTTGGTACGCTCAGTATATTACCTTTTACAAGCAGCCTGGGTAATTTCCAGGAAAGAGCTCAAGTAAGCCCTAATTCCAAATGGTCAGACGGTTCCCGTTTGGTTGTCTCCATATCTATGCAGTTTGAATCCGGCGGACAGCCCGACAATGCAGAAAGTCCGTTCCCACAGAACATGGAAAAGGGTTTTAAAGATCTTCCTGCCGAAACCTGGTATCAGTACGGCTATAAGGAAGGTATTCCAAGAATGCTTGATAACTGGGATAAATTAGGAATTAAAGTCACTTCACACATGGTAGGTTCAGCTGTACTTAACAACCCGCAACTGGCAAAAGAAATTGTAGAAAGAGGTCACGAAGCAGCAGCACATGGGATGAACTGGAGTAAACAATATAATCTTCCTTATGAGGAGGAAAAGAAATTCATACAGGATGGTGTCCAGGCTATTTTGCAGGCAACCGGATTCCGCCCCGTAGGTTATAATGCCAACTGGTTGCGACGTGGTGAGAATACACTCAATATTTTACAGGAGCTGGGTTTCAAATATCATATTGATGATCTTAGCAGAGATGAGCCTTTTATTATCAAAGTAAAAAATAAAGACTTTGCGGTAATACCTTATACGCTTCGCTGCAACGATATACAGTTAATTGCTGGCGAACATTACTCAACCGATCAATTTGTACGGCAGGTTAAAATGGAGTTTGATCAACTTTATCAGGAAGCAGCAATCAAGCGCAGGCAACTATCGATCAGTTTTCATGACAGAATTGGCGGAACACCGCAAATGGTGAACGCTACCGAGCAGATTATCCGCTATATGCAGCAGCACAAAGGCGTAAGTTTTAAACGGAAAGACGAAATTGCAGACCTGATCTTAAAAGACGAAACTGCGATAAGGGAATAATAAAAAGCGCCACTTTTTAAGTGGCGCTTTGCTCTATCTAGCATTAGCTTTCGAACAACTGGGGTTTATTCAAATGGTAAAAACAATAAAATCATTCTAATATACCCATGAATCTATAATATGCTACTAAAGCAGACAGCATACATACAACCACTAACATTGGAAGCATTTTGTACTCTTTTTTTGAAGTATGAATAATCATACCAGCAAGCATGATTATGCAAAAACAGACAGCAGCTATAGGTGTTAAGATAGGAACTATTCCTAAAATCCAGGGAAATACAATCCCTATACAGCCAAGTAATTCCAAAACTCCCAGTATTCTGATGGGTATGATTGAGCTGTCCGCTTTTAGATGTCCATCTGCTACATGGCTCTCTTTACTGCCACTGATTTTACCATAACCAGGCATTATAAAAAATAGGGCAAGTACCCCTTGAATTATTAATACAAGTGTATTCATCTTTGTTTTTCTTTATGAAATGTTATTGAAATGTGAAAGTAGAGCAACAGGTTGCTCTCAAAAAGAAAAGTGTGTAGAATTAGATTCTACAGCTAGAGATTACCCTCTTTTAGGTTGGTTTAGCCAAAGATTAATATCTTCCATGTGATTAATATCCTTGTAATATTTTGGGTAAATATAGCAAAAATTTCTTCTTTTTGTAAGAAAACCAGACATGAGAGTCCGGTTTTTCCTAATGATTGTACAGCTTTCGGATTAACTTCTCCAAAGCAGTTTGCATTATATTTCAGTTCTCTAAAAAATCCATTAATATATAGCACAATAGTCAGATAACGAATGATTAAATAGAAAAATCTTATTCATACAAATATTCTTCAAAAAAAAGACCGATCGTTTTATTTTTTTTAATAATTTTACGCCGTATTAAAATTTCTGCTTGATGAAAACGACTAAATCTGAAAATACCAAACGACTAATTATCGAAAAAACAGCATCCGTTTTTAATACGAAAGGCTATGCAGGTACCTCCATAAATGATTTAATGAATGCCACAGGACTTTCAAAAGGTTGCATTTATGGTAATTTCGAAAACAAAGACGAGATTGCCTTGAATGTTTTTGATCACAACTTCGGTAAGGTAACTCAGCATATGAAGGAGCGCATCTTAGCAACTGAAAACTCGATAGAACGACTGCTTGTTTACCCGCAAACCTATAAAAATTATTTCAGATATTCATTTCTACAGGCCGGATGTCCAATTTTAAATACTGCTACAGAGGTTGATGATACGCATCCTAAGCTAAAAGAACGAACACAAAAAGCACTGGTATTTTGGAAAACATCAATTGAAAACCAGATTAAACGAGGTATCGCAAGAAAAGAAATAAAGGAAGATACAGACCCTACTGAAATTGCAGTGATCATGATTTCAATGATCGAAGGAGCATTCATGCAGGCAAAGGTCAACAACCATATGACAGAGCTTAAAATTGCAATGTCGTTCCTTGAAAGATTAATTAAGAATTTGAGCATATAATTTTTTTAAATTAAAAAAGACCGTCCGGTTTATTTTTATAAATATTATAATAAAACGAACAGAATATCATTAAATTTAAATATTACTTTTAAAGTTATGTCAATACAAATCAGGCTCGCAACCACTGGAGATTATCCAAGAATTATGGAAATTTGGGAATCCGCTGTAAGAGCAACTCACGACTTTCTGCTTGAGGAAGATCTTTCTTTCTTTAAACATGCTATTCCCAAGGATTATCTGCCCAATCTCGAAGTATACCTTTTTATACTGCAAAACCAACCGGTAGCATTTGCATCGGTATCAGAAGGAAGCTTAGAAATGCTGTTTGTTCACAATGACTACCGTGGTAAAGGTTATGGAAAGAGCCTATTTCAATTTATGGATGAAACGAAAGGCATTACAAAGGTTGACGTCAATGAGCAAAATTATCAGGCCGTCGGATTTTATGAAAAATTAGGGTTCAGAAAAGCAGGAAGATCCGAAAAGGATGGCTCAGGTAAAGATTATCCGATTATTCATATGCTAAGATGATAAATGATCATAATTATCACCACACAATAATTATTAATAAAAAAATATAAAAAATGATTGAAGGATTATATGAGACACACATTCAAGTAAGCAACTTGGAAAACGCAGTTCAGTTCTATACTCAAATATTGGGACTTGAATTTGCACACTATGATGAAACCAGGCCGATTGCGTTTCTTTGGATCGGAGAAAATAAAAAGGCAATGCTCGGACTTTGGGAACAAGAAGGCAATCTCCATAAAAGACATTTTGCATTCAGCTGTTCCAAAGATTTTATTTTAAAAGATGCAAATACTTTTTTAGAGAAAAACGGATTAAAGGCGTATAATTTCCTTAAAAATGGCAGCAATGAACCAATGGTTTTTGCCTGGATGCCTGCACTTGCTCTTTATTTTGACGATCCAGACGGAAATCAACTGGAGTTTATCCATATTCTGAACGGTAAAAGTCGGCCAGAACTTGGCGTGCTCAGCTACGAAGAATGGCAAAAAAACAATTCACCTCATTAGATAAATACATATGAATGCAGAAGACAATTATTTGGAAATAAACAGGGAATCTTGGAATACCAGAACAGAAGCTCACATCAATTCTGATTTTTATAACCTGGATGCCTTTTTGAAGGGAAAAAATTCATTAAAGGATATAGAGCTTAATTTACTTGGAGATTTGACAGCAAAATCCGTATTGCACTTACAATGCCATTTCGGACAAGATAGTATCTCTTTAAGTCGCCTGGGAGCGGACGTAGTCGGCGTTGACCTTTCGGATGTAGCAATAGATCGGGCACGGGAACTGGCAAAACAGAGTAATGTTTCAACAACTTTTATCTGCAGCGATGTTTATGACCTGCCCAATCATTTGGATCGTCAGTTTGATATTGTCTTTACAAGTTACGGTACTATCGGCTGGCTTCCGGATCTGGATCGGTGGGCAAAGATCATTTCGAAATTCCTGAAACCCGGTGGTACGTTTGTTTTTGTAGAATTTCATCCGGTTGTCTGGATGTTTGATTCGGGGTTTAAAAAGATTGAATACAGATATTTTAATTCCGGAGCCATTATAGAAACCGAAAAAGGAACTTATGCAGATAAAGAAGCGGAATTTGAAGTCAAATCAATTGGCTGGAACCACGGCTTAGCCGAAGTAATAAGTAGTCTGATGCAAAATGGTTTAGAAATGAATTCCATTGAAGAATTTGATTATTCACCATACAATAATTTCAATAATTCAATTGAATTTGAACCCGGTAAGTTCAGAATTGCTCATCTAGGAGACAAAATCCCTATGGTATATGCATTGACAGCCTCAAAAAGACATCTTGTGGATAATGAACAATAAAATCTGATGCTGTCTCTAAATTAAAATGGTCTGTTTATTCAAATTATATGTTTCTTAGGTTAATATTTCTTTATCTGTCATTTCTTCCGTTTGCTACTAATGCTCAAAATAGTACTCAAAAAAAGTATGTCTTTTTTTTGCATAATAAATTTTTGGAAGGACATTCGTTAAATGAATCCCATCCTAAATACGGACCAGCGGCTTATACAGCTATTTTAGAAAAGCTTCAATCCGCAAATTCTGTCATACTATCTGAAAAAAGAAAGCCCGACACTGATCCTAAGATGTATGCAAAAAAGGTGATCCTTACAATTGACAGCTTACATAACTATGGAGTTCCTTATGACCATATTTCAATTGTCGGAACGTCTCAGGGAGGTTATATAGCTCAATACATCTCCTATTATGCCAAAAATCCAGATTTGAAATTTGTTTTTATTGGCTCAAGCTTTAAAAATGATTCAATGAACGAAGATCGAAAGTTCCGGCTGTACGGGAAGATTTTATCGATTAATGAAAAAACCGACGTCGGCGCTGAGTTATTATCAAGGCAACTTAGATTTAAAAATTCTGATTTAAAATCTTTTAAAGAGATTACCCTCAACACAGGTCTGGAACACGGCTTTTTGTTCAGGGCAATAGAGGAGTGGATAATACCTGCCAAAGCATGGATTAATAGTAATAATCTATAAATTGATACTAATGAAAAAAGTAAAGCCACAATCATTTGTCAGATGGTTCGACCGACAATTTGATTCAAACACAGGTTCGGAATATTTTGACGAATTTTTACAACGACTTGAACATTTTCCGTCTGTTCTAAATAAACTGCTGAAAAGTTGTCCTATAGAAGCTTCAACCCGAAAAATGGGAGATAAATGGTCTGTCAATGAGAATATAGGGCATTTAATCCTTTTAGAAGATCTATGGCGAATCCGTTTTAGAGATATAAAGGAAGGAAAACCAGATATGTCCCCTGCCGATTTAAACAATACAGCAACCGATGAGTCTTCTTTCAACAATATGTTGTTTGAAGAGCTTATTAAGAACCTGGCCAGCGAAAGACACAAAACAATTGCAATGCTTCAAAAAATGAGTGAAGAAGACTTGTTGAAGACAAGTATGCATCCAAGATTACATCAACCAATGAATATCATTGACCTGATGTATTTTGTTGCGGAACATGATTTGCACCATTTGTACACCATACAATCTATAATTGGAAACATGGAAAACATATAATTTTTTTAGCAAAAAAAAGACCGATTGGTTTATTTTATATAAATATAATACAACAAAATGACAAAACTATCGATATTAGATTACCTAAATAAATTGATAAAAAGGGAAATCACGGATGGCATGCATACACACATGCAATATCCGACACCGATATCAAAAACATTGGGGATACAAATTGTTGAAGCCGGTTTAGGTACAGCTACTGTACAGATCAATGCTACAAAAGAAAAGCACAGTAACCAACAGGGAACCATTCACGGAGGTCTGCTTTGTGAACTGGCAGACGCAGCCATCGGAACCGCACATTCTACTGTTATTCAGGAAGGCGAAACTTTTACATCCGTAGAATTGAAAGTCAATTTTTACCGACCCGTTTTCGAGGATATACTCACTGCCACAGCATCACCCTTACATAGTGGAAAAAACTTAAGTCATTATCAATGCGATATTTTCCGCAGTGATGGTAAAAAAGCCGCTATGATAACAAGTACGGTCATGACTTTAAGAGGTGATGAAGCGAAAGTACGTTAATCTAATTCTCAATTACAACTTTATACAAACCATTCATGAAACAATCAATCTTTAAAAGCCCTGAAGGAAAAGACAAAATTATCCGGGCTTACGATGATGCCATAAAAAATGCTCCATTGAATTTGAAAACCAGTGTGCTGAAAACAACTTTTGGGGACACCCATTTTTTGGAGGCCGGAAGCCAACACCAAGAAATCATCGTATTACTGCACGGCACATCTTCTAATGCAACGTCATGGTTATCAGACATAGCCGAATATTCAAAACAATATAAAGTCATAGCAATAGATATTATCGGAGAGGCAGGAAAGAGCGCAGAAACCAGACCTTCTTATGAAACAAAAGACTTCGCGAAATGGCTAAAAGAGATTTTTGACAGGCTCAATATCAGCAAGGCAAATATCATTGGATTATCGCAAGGAGGATGGTTGGCATTACGCTTTGCAACAAGCTTTCCTGAATTAGTCGACCGCTTAGTTTTGTTGACACCGGCGGGAGTAGTTCCTACCAAAACAATATTTATCATTAAAGCCATCCTCTATTCCCTTTTGGGAACAACTGGACGTATCAAGATTAATAGATTGGTCTTGGGAAGCCAGCGTATGGATCAAAAAATTGTAGCATTTATGGATTTAATACAAACTAATTTTAATGCGAGGATAGAAAAAGAATATATTTTTTCAGATGATGAGCTTAGCCGTTTGACAATGCCTGTGTTATTCATCGGCGGAGAACAGGATGTAATCCGCTCTACTCAGGAAATTACCGCTAGATTGCAACATATTATCGACGACTTTACCATAATAACCATTCCGGAAATGGGACATGTTTTGACTGGATTAGCACCACGAATATTTCCGTTTTTAAACAAAACCAAATGCTAATTTAATCGCAGTACCCTTATGAATATGCAAACCAACTACAGTCACCTCAAGATTCCATTTGATACCCTGGAAATCTATATTCTTTCCGATGGATATTTTGATATAGGATCATATCAACCCATTATTGCTACGGATGCAGTACCTGCAGATCTTCAAAAGGAGCTCAACCGACTGCACTTACCTGCCGATATCTACGAAGCTCCTATTAATGTGATGCTTATCCGAAAGAATGAACAATTAATACTCGTAGATACAGGAGAAGGCTTTTATGATAAAAAAAATGCAGGGAAATTATTACATAGTCTGAAAAGTGCCGGATTCGGAGCCAGTGATATTTCAGATGTATTGATAACGCATGCTCATCGGGATCATATTGGGGGCATATTAACCGAAAATGATAATCTGGTATTTCCAAATGCAAGATTCTATATTTCACGGACTGAACTGGAATTCTGGTTTGCACAGGAGCCGAATTTCCCCAACAGTCGGAGGCCTGAGTTTGGACATGGTTCTGTTTCACTGGTTAAGCAGATATTAGGAGCCATTACCCATCGTTTAGAAATATTTGATGCAGGTGATGAATTATTTTCCTGTATTAAAACACAGGCAGCTCCCGGACATACTCCCGGACACATCATATTTACGGTTTATTCGGGTAAGCTATCCATTACGCATCTGGTTGATCTGGTTCATAGTCCTGTATTGATCTCTAATCCGGTTTGGGGTACACAATGGGATGCTGATTTTTCTTTGGGGATCGACACCCGAAAAAATATACTGGAACAATGTCATAAACAAAAATCTGTGGTTTGTGCCTCCCACCTTCCCTGGCCAGGAATAGGCTTTATCGAACGTGCCGATGATCAGTGGCAATGGACTCCTAAACCATATATTTCACCATTGCTACTTACATTTTGATCATGACTTTTCATTCAGTTTTAGCAATAAAATTTGAAATGTCTTTCACCAGTGACGGAAATAGTGAATCCGGGATAGCGTGTCCCATTCCTCTTTTTATGATCAGCTCACAGTAAGGAATAGTATTTTTTAAATCAACTGCATGTTCAATATTAAATAACGGATCTTCATCTCCATGTATCGTCAATGTGGGTACATGGAGACTAGTAAGAACATTTGAATCATATTGATAACTCAGCAGGGCAATGATCTGACGAAATGGCCTAACGAATGGAGACTTTCGGCTTTCGTCTTCGATAATTAACCAACGTTCTTTTTCTTCATTAAAACTATATTTATTTCCATAAATAGCTTTCATAAAATCAACTTTTTCATGTATATAAGCTTGCTTATTATCGTGAAAATTTGTAGTGCTGTTTGTCATTTTGCCTATCAATGCATCATCTGCCTTCGGAAGAGCAGGATTAAAGCTTGAAGACATCAATAAAGTCAGTGTCTGAGTCATTTCCGGATATCGTGATGCAAATAGCTGTGCTATGATGCCACCCATTGAACGCCCTACAATATTTGCGCTCCTGATGCCAAGTGAATGCAGCAAATCTTTTATATCATCTGCCATATCCAATAAAGAATAAGGGGCAGGATATTTTTCTGGATGCTGTAGAAAATCATTCAAAGAAAAGCTATAGCTGTCGTTGCTATTATAGGTAGTAAAAGTACTTTTTCCACAGTCTCTGTTGTCAAAGCAGATTACGCGAAATCCTTCTTCTACAACCTTATTACGAAATGGAAGTTCCCAACGGGTCATTTGTGTGTTTAACCCACTGATGAGTATGATAGTTTCGTTGTTTTCAGCTCCAAATACTTCATAATAGATGGTAGCATTTTTTAGCTCGATATATCCCATAAATAATTTACTACAATGTGATCTCTAAGGGTAAAAGTCTTGAATCCAATATCGCAGCGACACGATGCCCCGTAATCTTCATATAATCCGGATTCTGCTCGAAAGCAAAAAAATCCGATACACTTCTTTGTCTAATCAACATACAGATATCCCACTGTTCGTCCTGAGGACCTATCAAAAAGCGGTCTCCTTTTCCAACAAAAAGAATCTCTCCACCACCCTGCTCTAGAAAAGGTTTGGCAAGGTCTATATAGAGCATAAAAGCTTCGTAACCCGAAATTTCGCTGGCAGGTGCAATTTCAGGAAACCCGGAATAATCAGCAATTTCCTTTAAATGTATCAGATTTAAATTTACGATTGACCCTTGAATATTTTTTAACATAAGATCCCGGCCGGCTTCGTAGGTTGGATATAAATAGGTTTTGCTTTCCATATCAGTATATATTTTTGGTTTTACTTTGCTCTTCTTTCAGATCGTTTTTAGCTTTCTGCAACTTCTTTTTATAGCCTATGATTTTGTTCTCTTCCCATGGAACAATGATCATATTTTCAAAAACGAAACTCTTCTCTCCCAGCCGGATCCAATCGTCCTGTAAACTCCTGTTATCAAATTGTCCGTTGTTCAGCTCAAACCGGATTCTATTAGAAAGTGCTTTTAAATTAGTACTCTCTTTAATAAATATTTTATTTTCCGAATTATTCAGAATAGTCAATACACCCATTAACGGTTTCATCTCTAAAAACTCAGCGTTTAATTTCTTTCTGTACTTTTTGTCCATACTATTCATTAAATTTAAATATCACCCCCTAAGATTTTCAATTGCCCGGCGAAAACACTTAGATCTTCCGTTACAATTCCTTCTAATAGCTTTTTGGATATGTACCCCGCTGTACTTGTAGCTTCTGTAAAAATTCTTTCTCCGGCAGAAGTGAGTTTTACATAACTCACCCTCGCATCCCTATCACTATTTTCTTTTTCTACAAGTCCCATTTTTTCCATTGGTAAAATAATCCGCGTAATGCCAGAAGCGGTTAAACCTGTATTCTCAGCAAGATCAATTCTTTTTAAACGGTTACCAGGTGCATTACTTAAAATATACAGGATCATATAGTCAGTAAGGCTAATACCATGCAGACTTAAACCGTCAAACTTTTTTGTAATGACAGATTGAACCTTTAAAATATTCAGAATTGTACTTATTTCTTTCATTTTATATTTGTAATATATTTGATTAGTCAAGTATTTTGCAAATATATGAATTTTCTTTGTTCTCAAAATAGTTATAGGCTAAATAATTTGAGCTACATAAATATTGTAAACGCTTGCTTGTGAATAATTCTGGAGATTAACCTGATATACTAAAGATTAATTTGTGGAAATATATCTGATAAAAGTCTTTGTGGAGAAGTAAGTTAGTGGCGATCCATTATTAAAAAAGTAGACAATGGAAAATTGAATTGGTTACTGTGGAAAGAATGGGAACGGATTCTTTTCCTATGAAGGAGCAAAAAACTCTAGATATAGCAACCCATTTGCATTTAATTTTACATAAAAAAGTAGCAACATAGTAAAAAATGCAAATGAGTAAAACTATTATAATACCCTAATGAGAATCCAAAGTACTGTTACTAAAGTAGATACAATTTAAAAAATATTATTACTAGGAATTACTATAAAATTGCCATTGCTCCTCCATCAATCCTATAGTTTGCTCCGGTGATGTATTTTGCTTCCGGGGAAACCAAAAAACTCACAAGTGATGCCACCTCTTCCGGCTCGCCCATTCTGCTCAATGGAAGGTCTCCTATTTCATTTTTTATAGATTTGAAAGCTGCATCAAAAGAGATACCTCCTTTTTCTGCAATGTCAGCAATAAAACTTTCCATCAGAGGTGTTTTGACCATACCTGGAGATACCGCATTAACACGTACACCCTGCGATCCCAATTCGCTTGCCAAAGCTTTTGTATAGGCATTTAAAGCTGCCTTTGAGGCTGAATACGACATAGTCATTTTCCAAAGCGGCTGCACTGCTGCCCCAGTGGATATATTAATAATCACACCTTCATTCTGTGATATCAGACTTGGTATAAGCGCCTTATTCACTCTCACAGCGGACATAAGGTTCAACTCAATTTCGTTGCTCCAATCTTCGTCACTAAGAGTACTGTATCCACCTCCAGGACTTGTATTGGCACCAGCATTATTTATCACAATATCAACCTTTCCAAACTTTTCCAAGATTTCTTCAGCAATAAACTGGGCAGTTTGCGGCTTAGTCAGATCACCAGCTATAAAATAATGTGCTATTTCTTCATCCGGCTTGGTGCGGGCTGTTACGACAACCTGTGCACCATCACGTGCAAGCTTATCAGCAATTGCTTTTCCGATACCTTTTGTTCCACCTGTAACAAGCGCAATTTTTCCTTTTAATAAATTTTCCATAATGTTAAAATTGAAATATTATGTTGCAAATCTAAACCCAATACTTTACATTTGAAAGTAGTTACACAAATGTAAAGTAATACCAAAAAGTAAAGCCATACAGAAAATCAAAACGTTATGAACAAAAAAAATTCTGAAAAAATTCCAGGGAAATGTGTGATACAGGAAATTTTAGATATTATTGGTGGAAAATGGTCAATGTCAATCATTTTTGCTCTTCTACATGGTACCAAAAGATTTAATGAGCTTCAAAAATTAGTAACCAACATTAATACGCGTATGCTGGTAAAAGAATTAAAGAATATGGAAGAAAACGGAATAGTTATACGACAAGTCTTTGCCACAGTTCCTCCTACCGTGGAGTATACTCTCACAGAAAAAGGAAGAAAGTTGGAACCCAGTCTTGCAGAGCTGCTTAAGTGGGGAGAAGAGTTTGTGAATTAGTTTAATTTCTGATACAGATTTTTTATATAAGGAATACTGTTATTCTCCTTTTAACTTCAACCGGTAATTTGTAGGAGATTGCTGATATCTTTCGTGAAAACTTTTAGTAAAATTTGCAAGATCGTTAAATCCACAGTCAAATGCAATATCCGTAATCCTTTCACTGGTAGCTATGAGGAGTTCTGCAGCCCTTTCAAGTCTTTTGGATTTAATATAATTGGCAGGCGAATCATCATATAACTTTTTAAATTCCCTTTTAAAAGACGAAATGCTCAGATTTGTTTTCTGTGCCAGTTCTTCGATTCCTAACTGCAGAAACAGATTGGCTTCAATAATCTGTTTGAAGGAATAAGTCGTTGATGAGAAAAGCTGTGAAAGTATGACCTGAATATTTTCAGCGTCTTGGGTTTGAGACAGTAAGAGGATTATTTCCTTAAGCTTCAAAATCAGAATTTCATCGTTTACCAAAGAAGGATTTTCAAAATAAAAAAGCAGACCTTCTATGTATTTTTGAATAAGAAAATCATTATTGATTCTCTTTTTATTTTGGTTGGTGACCTGATTATTGGGCATAAAGATCGTGGGGATCTCCTTATCATATACTTTTTTAAGAATGTCCGGATGAAAGGTAACAATGATGATTTCACCATTGCTTTCCGAATTGTTATTTTGTATCTGCTGGCCGGAAGCCATACAGTTAAGTAATAATGAGCGTTTATCTTCTATTTTCAGTTGATCATCTTCTGACCGATATTCTATTTCACCCCGCAACATATAAAGGAAGCAAGCCTGTTCTGCAACCGGAAAAGCAAATTGAAAAGGTGGTTTAAAATCCACTTTCTGAATCAGTGTTTTTCCGAATAGATCAAATTTTTTATAGTCTGTAACCATAAGAAGTACTTAGATTTTAAAATGATGGACCGCATTACATCCCCTTCTTCGTCTACAAAAGTAAAAGGCAAAGACGACTGAAAGAACTCAAGAGCCATATCAAATTTTCCTATATGCTAAGATATAACTTATTTGATACCGTAATAGATGCTAGAAACCACCGAATAAACAGATTATAAGTTGAATGTAGCATCAATCCGCCCCAAAGGCTTTATAACCAAGTGTAGATAAAGCAAGCACTCATAATAGAGATATTAAAAAAGTTCAGACCGAAGCAAAATATTACCTTTAAGGAGTAATATAATTTTTGTTTATCCTCTTTTGCTTTCTAAACTGCAATATCGAACCAATAATAAACAAAACGAAGATAAAAAGTATAGTTGTTCCGATTATTGGGTCTTTTGGTCCTGATGCTATAGGATTTCCAACTGGCACCCGGCTAAAAGTTTCGTTAACAGTGGGTATTAAGGATAGAAAAAAACTGAAAGACAGAAAAAAATTTTCTATTAAACGATAACCGTTATTACCCTTCTTTCTTACATACAGAATATAGGCTACAGATATCAACATCACGATAAGTAAAGCCAGAATATGTCCTGGATTAACCCCCTTCACACTTGATAAACCTAAAGCTGTCAAAGAGGAAATCAACGTGAAATAAAAATATATTTTCCCTGCCAGTGTGTCTAGATTTATTTTACCACTTTTAATTAAGGAAATAATTGCTGAAATAATTGCTATAATTCCGATAACGGTATGAAAAATACCCAAATTTGATAAACCCATAATTTTAATTTTTTAATTATAAACTTTCTATTGATGGTTCAAAATTGCAAATTAAAAATGCTTACCTTTTTGTAATTTAGTTCAATAATTTGGTAATATGGCTCACACCAATTTCAGCCATTATTAATAGGAGGGCATTATTCTTTATCATATTCCCAAACTTATTTACACTTGATATATCGTTTGGGAACTGAGACTAATTCTGTTGGTTTGAAATAAATAGGATTTGCCCCAGCGTTTTTTATTTTTATGAATACATTGTTAGGATTAAAATAAATAATAATTTTTGAGCTCTTTAGAATTCAGCTTTTGACAATATCCTTTAGCTACTTGGATACATATTAACTTAAGAATAATATTCTGTCATTAAACTTTTTCGCTGTTGCGTTTCCAAATTAATATAATCGAATTTCTTGTATTGACAGAAAGATCCCATGTCTTTATCTCCGTTGATAAAAATAGCACCTACCAAAATTACATATTTACAGGGATAATTGGCTTCTTTTACCAACACTTCTATTCTTTCATCAATGGCTTCATACATGACTTCCGTTGCCTCAAATATTTGATTTTCCGCAGTAAGGATTCTGCCTTTCTGATGAAGAAAGATCTGTTCAATGGTATTCATCTGGAAGTCCAGTGAAGTGATGTTCCCCTCAATAATTTGTCCTGCCGAAAGCTTTCCCAATGCTCCTTTCGCAGCACCACAGCATGCCGAATTACCACTCTGCCCAATTCTGCTTATTTCTCCGATAGTACCATCCTTTGTAATGCCAATATGTGGCGCATAAAATATGATAACAGCACCGTCTTCCGGAACATGATGTGCAAAAGCATTCATCCCTGTAATCCCAGCGAAAGGAAAACCGTCCAATCCCCCTAAATGAAACGGACCCAACATTTCATAAGCTCTTGGCGGATATTGTATGGCATTGACATCATCGCAGCACATGCTGTCTGCGTGCATCAATTGATTAGGTTTTAAACCTATATACTTTTCAATAGTGTCTAATAGCCGGTTAACGGTATCAATAGAAGTTAAGGCTTTAGGATACCACTTTCTGACAGATTCTAAATGTTCCATAATTTACTCGTATTTATATTTACATTAAAATATTATTCTGTGCCACAATTGCTGGTGGCAGATCTTTTTCACCCAACATTTCACGAAGATCAATCTCTATATTTCTGCTTATCTGGGTAATAGGAATATCGTTGGCATTCCCCTCAAATGGGTTTTCCGTACTTTCGCCAATCTGTTCCAAAACTAAAAATACCCATCCCAGCAATACACTGAAGGGAATAGCAAGCCAAATTATATTATCCCCGAATTTCTCCGTCATCTTAGAAAATTCGCCTATGAAGCCCAATGGCATTAGAAGACACAGGGCATTGGTAAAATATAAATTGATGCTCGAAAACTGTCTCGGGTAAGGAAAGTTTTTAAGACGTTCGCATTTCCCCTGCTGGTCGTACAATTCTTTGAGCTGATTCTCGAGGGCAACATAATTGTAATCTGATATTTTGTTTTCCTCATTCAGTTTTTTTAGTTGAGAAGATTGGGAACTTATGATTTGCGTTGCGCGGTTTTTTGTTGATAAAATGTATTGAAGTTCTTCTTCACTAAGAAATTCCGCCAGTTCTTCATTCAAACTACTTTCCCACTCCGGAACGTTGTAATATTGAAGATATTCCCGATTGTAACTTTTGGTTTTCACGTTCTCCCAACTTTTAATTTCTCTAAGCTGAAAGCGTAATGCTGTGAGCCACGCAAAATGTCGATAAATAACTTCCTGATGCAGTTGTTTTTCAAGAATTTTGTCCTCTGAACGGATAAAATCTTTTACCATAATTCCAAAAGCCCGGCTACTGTTAATGATAGCACCATACACCTGTCGCGCTTCCCAGGTTCGGTTATAGGTCTGAGTATTTTTGAACCCCGAAATGAATGCCGTGGCTGTTCCCAGCAAAGCCACCGGAACCCAGGGAATTGCCAGCCACTTCCAGTCCAGAAAATAAAACAGCAGCGTCGGAATTATACTTAATAAAAGCATTTTATATATTTTAGATCTTGTCCAGGGAATAAAATGCTTAAGCTTGTAATGAGAGCTTATATTCATATTGATTTAATTTTTTGAGGAAAATTTACTGATAAGGATACCAACCAAAACTACCGTATAAAACTGTCCTGCAACACCTATAAATGCTGTAATTAATTTGGTAGTATGTGTACCTGGTGTGATATCGCCAAAACCAATACTGGTAAAGGTTATAGAGCAAAAATATACCAGGTCAATATATATGCTTGCTGGTGAAGAGACATCTATTCCTTTAAAAGACAACGGATTATAATATTCAAATGTTTGTAATAAGAATACCGAAATCTCTATTAATAAAAAATAACCGCATGCTGATGCTGAAATAATATCGCTATTAATATATCCCGGTTTTAGTAGAAACCGAAGCAGTTCTACAAACAGGAATCCAAAAAAAACGACATAATTGATATTAAGGAAAGTAAAATACCATGGTATATCTTTAAAAAAAGGAATACCAATAGGTAGAAGTAACACAAGAATAAACTGAAAATTCCTAAACCAATGTCTCCAGGTATGTTTTCCCGTAAACATGAAGATGCTTCCCAATCCTAATATAAGCATATTGGCAGGCCAAATGACCCTCGTATAGAACTCAAGATCAGTAAGGATTATGCCAACAAATAAATGCTGAAGCAATGCGAAAAGTAATAATTCGTATTTTTTATTTTGAAGAAATGCTATTATTTTATTCACCGGAGCAGAAAATGTCAGAATTGTTTCAATACATAATGAATGAACAACAAGCTATTTAGCCTGTCCAATATCGAGCCTGTAAACTTACCACCGGCATCAATGCTAAACTTAAAATAGGTTTTAAAATCGTCCCAGCTTTCTGTATGGAAATTTCCCGTAATATCTTTTCCTTCATTTTCCACCTTTTCTATGCTCGTGAATCTTTCGTGTCCGCAGGCTTCTTTGACAAAGCTTTGAAAATTTCGGGGACTGCCGTCATCATAAAGCCTAGCATCTGCGGTAAAGTAAGACAGAAAAGTTTTGCTGTCACCATTTTGCCAGGCATCGAAAGCGGCCTTCACGGTTTCATTTGTAAGTTTGTTCGTGTTCATTTTTTGTGTTTTTTTAATTGTTGTTGTTTCCGTTTTCTGAGTTTTTGATTGTCCACACGCTGTGAGCGAACAACAAACCGCAAAGGCTGTAATGAATAATACCTTAATCATTGAAATTTGATGTTTATAATGCCCCATCTTTTAATGGGTGCTGTAAATAGATAATAATCAGATTCAGCAATAGAAATGGTAATTCTATTGCCATGCCTTTCAAATCTCTATCCAGCAAGTGAAAACTGATGATCAATAAAATACCGGCGGCCATTAAGAAATTTCCCCAAACAAAGGTTTTCGGGAAAATAATGAGTAGTGCACTTAGCATCGTTGTAGCTCCGATAACCATCAAGCCTGTTTTACTGATGTTCCATTTGCTAAACATTGCTATCATCTCTGGTTTGCCCGAAAGCATCGCCCATCCTTGTTTAAGCCCCATAAATATGGCAACAAGTATTAATGCAGAATTAATAATTTTTAGTATCATATTGTGTTTTTAAAAGGTTTTACCTATGGCTACAGAATACAAATTGCCTTGTCCATATATTGAATTCTGTTCATCTAATTTAATAATTTTTGAATAACCCAGCTCAATAAATAGTTCTTTAAGCCCCAAAAAATTAATTGGATAAGGGACCCAGTGATTGGCAATAATAGTATCATACTCCACAATCACAAATTTTTTATCTTCCGACATATATTTCTCCAGCATATTGATCAGTGTGGCTTTATCTTTTATATAATGCAGCGAGTTTGTCATCAAAATCCCATTGATATTTGAAAAATTCAAATCAGACGTTGCAAAATCATTTTTTATAAAATCAATAGAGACATTGTTTCCCAATAATTTGGGGAAGCTTTGTAACCGGTTATCTATGGCATAAATATGGCTCCCATCAGGTAATAAGTGAGCTAAAGCATTAGTGAAAGTACCTCCTCCACAACCTAAATCTGCCCAAACCTGAGGCATATTGGAATGCGGAAATGCTTTCTCAATCAAATTGATGGCTTCTTGTAACTTCATATTTATCCGAAAATGCTTAGGTTTTTAGCAATATCTTTTCCTTCGTAAGGCGGAAAAACATCCAGTTCCAAATCCGGATTTCCAATCAGCATGGCTTTTGTATTACTCAATGCATCGAAACCTGCCTTACCATAATATTTGCCCATTCCGGCATATCCAACACCTCCAAAAGGCAGGCTGTCTATCCAGCAATGCAGGTTGGTCTGGTTAATACATCCACCGCCGAAAGAAATTGAATGTATGAAATAGTCTATGTTCTGTTGATTTTTACTAAAGAAATAAGCTGCCAGAGACTTGGGTTTGCGTTTGATGATTTCTACAATTTCTTTTAAGTCATTATATACAAGAATCGGGAATACAGGTCCGAAAATCTCCTGCTGCATTGCAGGGTCATCCCAAGTACTCGGGTATAAAATTGTCGGCTCTACATATCTTGAATTAACGTCAAATCTTCCGCCTAAAATTACTTTTTCGGGAATGATATAAGAGGCCACCCTTTCGGTATCATGCTCACTGATCATTCTTGCAAAATCAGGGCTTTGACTTGGGTCTTCACCATACATTTTTACAACAGATGCTTTCAGCTTGTCCAGAAATTCCTCAGCAATATTTTCATGAACATATACATAACCCGGGGCAATACACCATTGTCCGGAAATTGCCATATGCCCCCAAACAATACGATCAACTGCAATGTCAAGATTTGCCGTCTCATCAACCACAGTCGGGTTTTGACCTCCTAATTCCAAAATGACGGGTGTTAGATTTTCAGCCGCAGCACGCATTACGACCTTCCCTACCGCAGAGCTTCCCGTAAAAAAAATAAAATCGAAAGGCAGTCCCAATAATGCAGAGATTTCTTCTCTTCCTCCTGTCACAATATTTACTGCTTCAGGTTCAAAATATTTAGGGATAAGTTCCTGAAAAAGTGCAGCAACCGTTGGAGTTGTATTAGCTGGTTTAAGGATCACCGGATTTCCGGCCGCCAAAGCTGCAATTGCAGGATCGAGCAGTAATAAAATAGGCGCATTGAACGGTCCTATAACCAAGGTAACTCCAAAAGGTTCTTTGTAAATGACCCCTTTGTTTCCGGTTGCCTCCAACCCTTTTGGTATAGCAACATGCTCGGGAGCCATCAATTGTTTAAGATTTTCTTTATAATATTTGATATTCCCCAATGGTACTGTAATTTCAAATAACTGCTCGAAAGGCGGTTTATTGAAATCGGTCTTTAATGCCTGGCAAAATATTTCCTGGTTTTCGGTAAGCATTTTCTCTAACCTGTTGAGCTGCTCCATTCGCCATTCGTACGTTTTGGAAACATCGGTGTAGAAGAATTCTCTTTGTGCATCAAAAAGTGATTGGTATTTGTTCATAATTGTGTGTTTTATATTTCTAAATAAGTAATTGAATGACTGAATGAAGCTTTGCCACGTTATTCTTATTGTCAAAATTTAGACTAAATCAGAAAATACTTAGGCAGTAATATTTTTCTGAAGAACGTATTTATTGTACGTATGAATTACTAATTAAGCTTCTTTTATAGAAATCATTCAATACAAATAATTTTGCGCAATGAATAAAACATCAAAGACAAGCAAAATAAAAAAAAGACCGGCCTGAATTTTTTCATTTGATGATTTGATTCCGAGAAAACAAAGAGCAATATGCAGTATATTTCTTACCGGATATGTCCAGTGCAGTGATTGAAAATAAGCCTTCCCTTTTAAAAGAGAATCTCCAAAATCAATTACAAACAGAAATATCTGAAATAAAAAAAACCAATTTTTCCTGGAAAAAAAATAATCCTTATAGTTCTTGTATTCATTTACATTATCCGGAAAAATCAGAACACATAACACATAATACAATGTGGTATAGATAATTAGAAACAGATAGCTCAAAAAATTCCAATGTTGAATAGCTTCAAGCCGGTATTCCCACCACCAGAAAAGAACAATCAGAATAAAAATATAGAATACCCAGCCTAAATGTAGCCAGTAAACAGACTTGCTTTTCTTGGGATGATCTATCAATTTTACTAAATTCTTCAGTAATTGAGCTACTCCGAAGCCCAAAATCATGCTTATGATAACTCTTATATGAGAAAATGAATCCATAGTAATTTTTTAGATTTAAAATAAATATTTCAATTCAATTTACCCAATATTTTACTGATTACTAATTACTTTTTTATAGCTTCATTCATGGTTATCATCTTTACTTTAATATTTCAATAAATTTTAACAAAGGCAAACCATGTAAACAGCTGAGAGTTTTCCAACAGCATCATGAATATTAACAGCTTTGTCTGTTACTTTAATAATCCATCTCAGAATTTTAATCTCATCGCTTTAAAACCAGCCTGCCACGAATAAACTGCATGATAAATCAAAGCCAGCCGTTCCTTATTGAGCAGCCGGCTTTAATCTTATCTGGTAGTATAGCCGCCGTTGGCAAAAATAGTCTGCCCCGTGATCCACCATCCATCCGTTACCAAAAATTCAACCAGAGGGGCAATATCTTCAATTTTTGTTAATCCACCGAGTGCAGATGCTGATTTGTGATATGCTACAGCGTCATCAGTTTCCTGACCATAAAAGAATGGTGTATCCATAGGACCAGGTGCAACAGCGGTTACAGAAATCCCTCTTGATCCGAACTCTTTAGAAGCAGCCCTTGTAAAATGCTCCACAGGAGCTTTAGCACCTGCATAAGTAGAATACAGCCCTGTGTATGCAGCCAATAAAGAAGTTACTATTGTACAGATCTTCCCGTTATCATTCAATTTTTTACCGGCTTCCTGAAGGAAGAAATAAGCTGATTTTGAATTGATTCCAAACATTTTATCATATTCTTCCTCAGTAGTTTCAGTAAACGGCTTTTTTAATACCATTCCAACTGTATTGATGGCAATATCAATTCCTCCGAATTTAGTTATTGCCTCGTCGAAAAAACGGCTTACATTTTCAACTTTTGTTAAATCGCCCTGAAACAAAAATGCTTCTGCTCCTAAGCCTTGAACTTCCGCCAATGTTTTTTCGCTTTTCGTTTTTGAGCTTTCACTATTGTAATGTATAGCAAGCTTTGCTCCTTTTGAAGCAAAATCTCTGCTTAATAAGCCACCAAGGTTTTTACCGCCACCAGCGATTAAAACAACTTTTCCTTTTAAATCATGTGTTGACATCGTATAATTTTAAGATTACAATACAAAATTCAACATTCCGGATTATATCTATATGGTGAACTTTTCGGAAGATGGTAGCTTTTCAGAAATTCTTCTGTCTAAAATCACCTGGAGTGATACCTGTCCATTTTTTGAAGAATTTGGAGAAGTTTGAGGGGTCGTAGGTTAATGTTTCTGCAATTTTTGCAATGGACAACTGGGAATTGACTAGCATTTCCTTTGCCCTTTCAATGATTTTCAGATCATAGAAGTAACATGGATGATTTCCCATTTCCTGCTGCAATACGTCTGTTAAATGAGTATGTGATATAGCCAGTTCCGATGCAATCTTGTTGATTTCTAGAAATTCTGCAAGCCTTCGTTTTCAAAAGGAAAATCTGTTTTTAAAGGTCATCAGCTTCTTTACTTGGTATACATTTGATCATCAGAGACAGAAACTTAATTCTGGAAAATGGTGTTCCTAATATATGCCTTGAACAGGTATCAATGAAAATATCCATTTTACTCATTGAATTTTCAAAATTGAATATAACAGTAAGATAGTAAAAACTTTTAAAACAAAGATTACAGATCGCCCTTAGCGAACTCTATCCCTAAACGGCAAAGAGTAAATTTTACTACTGAACATCTAATTTATAAAAAGCAGAGAACCTTGTATTTGATTAAATCAAGTTGTGAATATCCTTCATATGATACGCTAACCTCAATACGGCTTCAGATATCCTCGATTTGGATACTTGTGTGCCATATATATTGGGGAAATTTGCTGTATTAAAATCAAATTAATGAATATGATAACAAATAACGAAAATAAGGTAGCCCTGGTATCTGGTGCTAATACCGGTGTAGGATTTCAGATTGCTAAAGCTCTTGCGGAAAATGGGTATATTGTCTATGTGGGTTCAAGAGATTTACAAAAAGGCCGGGCAGCTGTAGCTGAAATGGGCACGAGCGTAAAAGCGATTCAACTGGATATTACAGATAATGAGTCGATAAGAACTGCTGTAGAGACTATAGAAACTGAACATGGATATCTTACACTGCTTGTGAACAATGCAGCAATCTCTCATGCCGGAAAATCCGGACGCACCATGAAAGAAATCCTGAATTCACAACGCGCAAGTATTGTGCCTATAGATGAACTGAAAACTGTGTGGGACACGAATGTATTTGGAACCCTGGCCCTCACGCAGGCTTCTCTGCCACTATTACATAAAGCACCAGCTGCACGTATTGTGACAGTTTCCAGCGCATTGGGTTCCCTTACCATTAATGCCAATCCCGAAAACCCGTACCGTGTACATTTTGACGCGGTATATGGAGCTTCTAAAACTGCACTTAATGGAATTTTCCTGTCTCTGGCGATAGAACTGGAGAAAACCAATATCAAGGTTCATTTAGTGAGTCCTGGATTTACAGCTACAGCACTCAATAATTTTGAGGGAACTGATTCTGTCGAAGAGGGGTCTAAAGAGCCTATCAGAGTAGCACTGGCGGAAGACCTTCCGACAGGTAGTTTTACAGGTCCTGTCAATTTCAGCAGACAGGGCAGCCTTCTTCCCTGGTAATATTTAATTTCAAAACCTATGATCCTGGGTCATAGGTTTTTTATACATTTATAGTATGAAAAGTAAAGAGGATAAATTGATCCGGTTTATATCAATATCGGAAAGCCATAAGGCTTTCGGACTTCCCGCTCCACAGCATCCGCTGATCAGCCTCATCCATTTCAATAAGGATAATCCTTTCAATCCTGAGATGGCACCCGTTTATAATCTCCTGAGCTTCTACAAGATTACTTTCATCACCAGAAACAAAGGAAGGCTTAAATATGGCAGGAATTTTTACGATTATAATGAAGGCAGCATGCTGTTTCTGGCACCCAATCAGCTGGTGGGAAGCACAGATTATAACAGTGAAACCTACTGTTACCTACTATTGATTCATCCTGACTTTCTTTTGGGGCACCCCATAGCACGTAAAATAAAGCAATACAGCTATTTTTCCTACTCTTCCAATGAGGCCCTTCATGTATCTGATCCGGAGAAGGAAATTATCCTTTCCGTTTTTGAAATTATGAAACAGGAACTCAACAGCAGGATTGATGAATTCAGCCAGGAAGTGGTGATCGCACAGATCGAATTGCTGCTGAGCTACGTCAACCGGTTTTACAAACGACAGTTCATTACCAGAAAAGTAGTCAATAATGATATTCTTCAAAAAACAGAAACGATCCTTGATCATTACCTTAATGATCAACAAGCGCTGCGTTATGGACTTCCAACCGTTCAGTATCTGTCAGATCAGCTTAATATCTCACCCGGTTATTTGAGTGATGTACTGCGCTCGGTAATTGGTAAAAATACTCAGCAGTATATTCGCGAAAAGGTTGCCGAAAAAGCAAAAGAAAGGTTGATCTCCACCGAATTGACAGTAGCTGAAATAGCCTATGAATTGGGCTTTGAACATCCGCAGTCATTCAGTAAAATGTTCAGGGCTCAGACAGGTCTTTCTCCTGTAGAGTTCAGAAATTCGTTCAATTAGACTATCAGGTAAAATTTCCAACATTAAATCTCAGACGGCTCGCAAGAAAATAAATTGATGTGATTGAACTATTATTTTTGCCACTGTAATTCGAATAGAAATCGGTGCGGTTTCGTTGGATACCTTCATCAGAAGATAGAAACTTGTTCTGGAAAGTGTTCCTAATGTATCTCTTAATAGGTCTCAGTAAGGATATTCATTTTATTTATCGAATTTTCAAAATTGAATTTCAGGTTTGAATTAATACTAATTGCTTTATCTTTTGAGTATTATCCTTCTTTTATTTGGAAACTTTTGAAAATCCAATTTCATATCAACAAAGACAAAACATCACCATAAATAACACAGCCATCATCGTCTAACCTATTTTTATCTAATGGAGACCCGTTTTAGTAACATTTATTAACGGCTATACATTCAATTTCAATACTAGTATTTCGAGGTAAAGAGGAACTTAATTCTACTCCTTGAAGGAAAACGATAACGAAAATATGTACCATATATTTTATTGACCGCGTAGCGCCAGCAATATAATGAATCTATTGTGGTAAGTGTAGGTAAAATATTACGGACACAGTAAAGAGGCTATTACTGATTTTGTAATAGCCTCTTTTTTGAAAAACCAAGTTAATTTTTCATCTAGGATTAATCGATTACTCAGTTCGACATATCTTTTCAGATAGCAACCGGCTCAACTAATTTCTTCTGCATATTTTGTATATAGTAAAGCTTTAAATTCCAGCTTCTTTATCAGTAAAAATCTGAACTCCTGCTTTCTTTTCAATTAACTGAAGCGGATATAGTTCAGGATTGTATGTACCATTAAGAACTTCATTCAAAGCATGCTTTTTGGATTTACCAAATGTGACAATCAGAATATTTTCAGCTTTATTGATGATAGGTTCAGTCAAAGTAATTCTGAACATTTCCTGTGGCTTCAGATAATAGGCATCAACCCATTTTTCTTTTTCTTGTAAAATCATTTCACCCGGAAACAGAGAAGCTGTGTGGCCATCATCACCCATTCCTAAAAGGATAAAATCGAAAATACCGTCAGCTCCCAAAACATTTCTGATTTGATCTTCGTATTCTTTAGCATAATCCTCAGGCTCAATTCCGTCTTTATACATTGGGAAAATCTGAGCTTTATTTACAGGAACTTTATCCAAAAGCGCTTCCAAAGTCATTTTGAAATTACTTTTCTCATCTTCAAGAGAAACCCATCTTTCATCTACCCAAAAAAAATAGATTTTGTCCCAAATTATTTTATCTGCATATTCGGGACTAGCTAATAAGCTAAAAATGGCTTTCGGTGAAGAACCGCCACTCAACGCGACCACAAACTTATCATGCTTCTGGATCGCTTTTTTCGAAAGCTCAACAAATGTATCTGCTGCTTTTTTATATAAAACATCCAGATTATTAAATATTGTAATATTCATTTACTTTTAATTAAATTTTAAACCCACTGATGTCCCTGTCTCTCTACCAATGCATCACTGTCATCAGGTCCCCAGCTTCCTGAAGCATAATTTGGGAAAGATGGATCTTTGGTCTGCTCCCAGGTTTCCTGAATCGTTTTGATAACATCCCAAGCCTCTTCTACCTGATCCGAGCGCATAAACAGTGTAAGATCTCCCACAAGTGCTTCCAGCAAAAGTGTTTCATACGCTTCGGGAGTATCGGTCTGACAGGCAAAATTGTCAAAAATCATTTCCACAGGTTTAAGCTCTAAAGACAAGCCTGGCTTTTTAGACATAAACTGCAATCTGATGTCCATTTGTGGCTGGATATTAATAACCAATCGGTTAGCCGACAGAAGTGAAGTACTTTCTGAAAACGTAGAATTGGGAAGTGGCTTAAACTGAATCGTTATATAAGAATGCTTTTCTTTCATCTTCTTTCCGGTACGAACATAAAAAGGAACATCCTGCCATCTTTCATTATCCAGGTAAAACTTAATAGCGACAAATGTTTCCGTATTGGAATCAGGGGCAATCCCCTCTTCCTGGCGATAGCCGTTTACTTTTAGTCCATTTATTTTGCCTCGTCCGTACTGTCCCCTTACCGCATAATGATCTACTTTCTCGGGAGAAATTCTACGGATTGATTTTAAAACATCAACTTTACGATCCCTGATCTCACCAGATTCGAGTGAAGCAGGAGGCTCCATAGCAACCATGCAAAGAATTTGCAAAAGATGGTTCTGGATCATATCGCGCAAAGCTCCTGTCTGCTCATAAAAACTGGCTCTTGTTTCCACTCCTACTTCTTCGGCAACCGTAATCTGCACCGATTCTATATGTCTGTGATTCCATAGGGGCTCAAAAATTGAATTTCCGAACCTGAATGCCAAAATATTCTGAACCGTTTCTTTACCTAAATAATGATCGATACGATAAATCTGTTCTTCCTGAAAAGTTTGTGAAAGAAGATTATTCAGCTCAATGGCAGATTCTTTATTGTGACCAAAAGGTTTTTCGATAATGATTCGATCTTTCGCAGGATCAGATGCTATTGACGTATTTTTAAGATGATTTGAAATTACCGATACAAAGTTTGGTGCAATGGATAAATAGAAAAGTCTGTTCCCTCTCATTCCATACACTTTATCAAAATTTTCCAGTTTCTGATATAAATTCTGATAAGAGCTTTCTTCATCAAGTTGATGTTGAAAATAGCTGATGTGAGCCTGAAAACCAGCCCAATCTTCCTTGGTTACAGTCTTCCTGGAAAAACTTTCCAGATTTTCTTTAATATAAGCTCTGAATTTTTCATCCGTATTTTCGGCTCTTCCTAAAGCTAAAATATTAAAACCTTTTGGCATTCTGCCATCGATATATAAATTGTAAAAGGCAGGAAAAAGCTTTCTTTTTGCCAAATCTCCCGTTGCACCAAAAATGACGATCGTTGTTGGATGCAGGATTGTATTATCACTCATTTTCAGGATTTAATTATTTAGGTTTTGCCATGAAGTATGAAAGACTCCTTCTCTGTCAGTTCTTTGGTAAGTGTGTGCACCAAAATAATCACGCTGAGCCTGCAGCAGGTTTACAGGTAAAGATTCTGTGGTGTAAGCTTCGAAATACCCCAGAGCCGACTGAATTCCTAAGCTTGGAATTCCGTTTGATACAGCAAAAGCAGAAGTTTTTCTTAATGAAGAAATTTTATCTTTTACTATTTCTGAAATTTCCTGATCCAATAAAATATTAGATAAATTTTCATCTTTTGAATAGGCTAAATAGAATTTTTCCAATAAAACAGAACGGATAATGCATCCTCCTCTCCAGATTTTAACAACATCTTTTAACGGAATTTCAAACTGATATTCTTCAGAAGCTTTTACCAATAATGCCAAACCCTGAGCATAACTGATTAAAGTAGATAAATACAAAGCATCACCCACCTCTTTGATGAACAGTTCTGTATTTTCAGGAGTTTTTACTTCTCCTTTAGCATATAGTTGAGAAGCTTTTACTCGCTCATCTTTATAAGCGGATAAAATTCTTGAAGTTACTGCAATATCAATCGTTGGAATAGAAACACCAATTTCCATAGCCTCCTCGGAAGTCCATTTTCCGGTTCCCTTTGCTCCTGCTTTATCTAAAATCTTGTCGACAAGAAAACCGTCCGTTACATCATCTTTTTGCTTGAAAATATCTCTTGTAATTTCAATAAGGAAAGAATTCATTTCGCCTTCATTCCATTTTTTGAAGACTTCGTACAATTGGTCATTGTTAAGATTAGCCCCTTTTCTTAGTAAATCGTATGCTTCACTGATTAATTGCATGATGGCATATTCAATTCCGTTATGAACCATTTTAACATAATTTCCTGCAGCGCCTTTCCCCATATAAGCAGTGCAAGGTTCACCGTTTACTTTTGCTGAAATAACTTCCAGCATAGGCTTAACCAAATTGAATGCTTCCAAATCTCCACCCGGCATAATACTCGGTCCTCTTCTTGCGCCCTGCTCTCCTCCAGAAACTCCCATTCCCATAAAGTGAAGGTTTTTAGACGCTAAATCAGCTATACGTCTCTCGGTATCTTTGAAATAAGAGTTTCCTGCATCAATTACGACATCTTTTGGGCTCAAAAGCGGTGTTACGCTTTCAAGAACAGCATCAACCGGTTTTCCTGCAGGAACCATCAAAATAATTTTTCGCGGACTGTCTAAACTTAACACAAATTCCTCCAGGGAAACAGATCCAATAACCTTTGTACCTGAAGCCACTCCTTTACGAAGTTCTATTACCTTTTCTTCATCTAAATCGAATCCTGCTGCAGAAAACCCGTTATCAGCAATATTATAAAGCAGATTTCTTCCCATTACACCCAGACCAACGACCCCGTAATTATACTTTTCCATTCTTACTTAAAATTTATTTATAGATCAAATTTACTGAAATGCATGCCAGTAAAAAAATTATCTAAAATTTTCTTTCAATCGTTACATTAGTTATCATCAACTGGAAAATGTCATTAATTAACTAATACATTGATAATGATATCATTCAAAAACCTAAACTACAATATTAATTTTAGAATGATATACTTCTGATGTATTGCCAGCGTGTAATGAGACAGTTTTAGTATCTTTAAAGTATTGAAAAACATAAATCGACAAAAATGGCCGGAAGATCAAAGTCCATTCCCGTAAAAACTTTAGACAAGGAATTTGACAAAGGTATTGCTGTTGGGAAATATCCGATCGCTGATTTACAACTTTCAGAAGAAGCCGGCAATTCACATCGGCACGATTATCATTTTTTTATTTTGCAGGAAAAAGGAACATCTCATTTTGAAATTGATTTTGAGAGGTATCACATAAAGAAGCCTTCACTTATTTATATTGCCCCCAACCAGGTTCACAGAGTTTTAAAAGCAGAAAACATTGAGTTTTGTCTGTTAGCCATCAACGATGAAAACCTACAACCAGAATATCTGAAATTATTACAGGAAATCCCTCCCGCAAAACCATTATCGCTAAACTCCAAGCACTTTTCTCTCATCAGCCTGGCATTTTTGTTGTGCATCAACCTGTTTCAAGAAAAGGAAAACAAATTATATCTATCATCACTAAAAGACAGCTGCAATACTTTGATTTCTCTATTCCTGTCGCAATATTTGGAAAAATCGAAGCAAGTGGATACCATTTCCCGATTCGACCTTGTCTCCAAAGCATTCAAATTAGCATTGGAAAAAAATTTCATTAAAAATAAACGGCCTGCAGACTATGCCCAAAATTTAAACATCTCTGTTTCCTATCTTAATGAATGTGTGAAAAATACGACAGGATTTCCTGTTACTTATCACATTCAGCAACGTGTTATTCTGGAAGCCAAGCGACTGCTTTACCATTCAGATAAATCGGTCAAGGAGATTGCTGATGAATTGGGTTATGAAGATTATGCCTATTTTTCACGTCTGTTTAATAAAACAACCGGAATGACCGCCTTAACTTTCAGGAACAAAAACCACGATTAGTCCTATACCTACATCTTTCATTCCATTGCTTATCGACACCTTTCATTGTTATTTTGTCATATATTTTTAATGCAATAACATGATTTCAAAATTACCAAAATGGGCAGCTGACCTGACGGAAAAAGCCAGCTCCATAATGACAGATATGAAAGTACTGGAAACGGTTTACGTAAGTCCGAACATTAAGAAAATACGGTTCCGAGGCGATCTGTCACGAATGAACTTCCAGATAGGTTATGCCAGTGTTATCCGTGTAAGCGATACGGAGTTTAGAAATTATTCCGTAGCTTATCATAATGTGTATGAGGGCATTTTGGATATTATCTTTCACATTCATGGCAATGGTGTCGGAAGCCTGTACATCGATGCATTGAAGTCGGAAGATGAACTGCGCATCAGCATTCCCAGGGGTAAAAAAATGTATAACGGCACCATACAACGACAGTTTATTTTTGGTGACGAAACATCTTTGGGACTTGCCTGCTCAATTTTGCCGATTCTTCGAAAAAATAAACATCAATATCAGTTTTATTTTGAACTGGACGATGAGAACCATAATGTCCCGGAATTATTAGGTCTGGAAAATTATACCGTATTTTCTAAAAAGAATACATTCAGAAACCAACAATGGATCAGTGAACTGCCGGTTTTCAACACCGATGAATGGGACAATGCTAATTTTATACTGACAGGAAATGTAAAATCAGTGCAGACTTTCAGAAAAACTTTAAAAGAAAGATCAAGAGGGAACATTTCTTCGCAAGGTTATTGGCTTGAGGGAAAAAAGGGTTTATAAAAATATAATCTAAAATAAAAGTCAAACTCCCAGTAACAGGGAGTTTGACTTTTATTTTAGACAGTCTGAAATTCCACTAATTTAACTAACGCTTTCACTGGTCTTTTAAACAAAGCAATTTCGGACGTTTAAACAAAATTCTTCGTCAAAATGACATCTACCTTTGTCATAACAAAATCAAAATTTTCAAGAAATGAAAGCAAACAATTATCAAGGAGCGTTACAGAAACCGCTGGGTTCTGGCTTCACAGCAGCATCTACTTCAACAGAGGTAATCAAGGGAATCGATCTTACCGGTAAAATCGCAGTTGTAACAGGTGGCAATACAGGGATAGGGTTAGAAACAACAAAAACACTGGCATTAGCCGGGGCAACAGTCATCGTTCTTGCAAGAAACATGGAAAAAGCAAAAGCAAACCTGGAAGATATAACAAATGTTGAAATTGAGGAAGTCGATATGATGTCTCCCTCTTCTATTGACACATTTGCTGAAAAATTCATTTCATCAGGGAGACCGCTTCATTTATTAATCAACAATGCCGGTATTATGTGGGTTCCTTTGCAACGTGACGGGCGTGGAATTGAATCTCAATTGGCAACAAATTATTTAGGTCAGTTTCATCTTACAGCAAGATTATGGACCGCATTAAAACAGGCAAACGGAGCAAGGGTTGTAAATGTTTCTTCTCTGGGACATCATAATTCCGAATTTAATTTTGAAGATCCGAATTTTGAAAACAGGACTTATGAAACCCTTCAGGCTTACGGTCAATCAAAAACAGCAAGTAATCTTTTTGCTATGGAGTTAGACAATCGAGCTAAAGACTTCAATGTAAGAGCATACTCTTTACATCCCGGTTCTATCGGAGGGACAGAATTAGGAAGAAATGCTGATCCGGAACAATTCAAGAAATTAGGATTTTTGGATGAAGATGGAAATATTCGTCCGGAAGTCCTTGCTGCATTGAAAACTATTCCCCAAGGTGCTGCCACTACTGTTTTTACCGCGACCAGTCCATTATTGAATACAATAGGTGGTGTATATCTCGAAGATAACGATATTGCAGAGCTCTTACCAACAGATCCTTCTGTTCAAACCAATGCAAAACTGCATCAGAGCGGTGTACAACAATATTCGTTGGATGAAAATTCAGCAATACGCTTATGGAATCTTAGCGAAGAAATGACAGGAGTAAAATTCAACATCAATTAATCATTCAAATTTATTAAAATGAAAAGTTTAGATCATAAAGTTGCCGTCATTACAGGCGGCAACAGTGGAATCGGATATGCTGCCGCAAAAGCACTGAAAGAAAAATCTGCCAGTGTAATCATTACGGGCAGAAGAAAAGAAGCCCTGGAGAAAGCTGCTGCCGAGTTGGGAGTAACGGGTTTGATTGCCGATCAATCCAAATTATCCGATATTGATCAACTGGTTATTGATATTACCAGAAAATTTGGAAAAGTGGATATTTTGCTGATCAACGCGGGGATAACAAAATTTGGCCCCATAGAACAAATGAAAGAGGATATATTTGACGAAATCATGAATGTTAATTTCAAAGGTGCTTATTTTACACTGAGTAAGTTTATTCCTATTCTCAATGAGGGTGCATCTGTGATATTACTTTCGTCAACCTCGGCAACGATTTCTCCGGCAAATGCATCGGTTTATGCAGCCAGTAAAGCTGCCGTAAATGCAGTGGTCAAAATAGCTGCTCTTGAATTGGCTCCCCGGAATATCCGTGTGAATGCGGTAAGTCCCGGCCCAATTGCTACGGAAATTATGGACAAAATCGGATTGAATGATCAGTTGGAACACCAATTAATTGACAGTATCCCACTCTCCAGATTAGGCAAACCTGATGAAGTAGCGGATCTGATAACTTTTTTATCCGGAAGCAATTCTTCTTTCATTACCGGTTCGAATTTTCTGGTTGATGGCGGCCAATCTGTTTAAAATATTATCAACGTAAGAACTAGGCTCTTCAAATACAAATAATGGGCTTTTAAGCAAAGTAATCAATATGAAATTTTTATATTTATATATTATTCTAGCTTAGAAGCCAAACAAATAGCAATCATTATGGAATATAAAGCAAAATATATTACAGACGATATTAAACTGTCATGTTATGAGGATAAATTTTTTAAATCGGATATCAGTTTCGAGTGTCATATGCTGATCTGGTTTATTTCCGGCGAAACAAAAATTGTACAGGCTGATGCTACGTATCTTTTTAAAAAAGGTGATATTTTCTTAATCCCGAGGAATCAGCTGGCTACCATTATCAATTATCCTAAAGACGGGCAACCCCATAAGACAGTTGTCATGCACTTAACGGCGGACATGTTAAAAAACTTCTATGCAGATCTGGATGTAAAACCCGATGTACGGCATTCACAAAGAATACAATACTACAATAATCATCCGTTACTGGAGAGTTGCCTTTCCTCATTGATTCCTTATTTTGAAATGCAGGAAATTCCGCAAAATATAGCTTCATTAAAAATCACAGAAGCAATAAGCATCCTCCGTGCAATCGATAAAGGAATAGATAATGTCCTTGCCAATTTTGAAGAACCCGGAAAAATTGACTTGGCAGCGTATATGGAAAAGAACTTTATGTTCAACTTGCCACTGGAGAAATTTGGATATCTGACAGGAAGAAGCCTTACCACTTTTAAAAGGGATTTTAGTAAAATATTCAATATCACACCGCAGCGATGGCTGACAAAAAAACGGTTAGAATTAGCCCATTACCAATTTGTTGAAAAGAAGATGAAGCCGATTGAAGTTTGTTATGAAGTAGGATTCGAAAATCTTTCACACTTTTCATATGCTTTTAAAAAACAATTCGGTTATTCGCCCACGGAATTATTGGCAGCCAAGAATTAACGATTCTGTCTGTTTTTTTACCAAGCCCTTTTTTGAAACGTCATTTCCTATATATTCCTTTTGTAAACTTTTATAAATAAATCGAATACAAAAGAAGCCCTCGTTTTTTGAAGGCTTCTTTTTGTATTATGGAAAAACAAAAAAATTATTTGAGCCATTTCCTGCAAAACAGAAGATTTAAAAGCTTCTGGTTTTCATGATATTTTTAGATGAAAAGTATATGACATATAAATAAATACATTACATCTAAATCATGAAAATATTAAGCAAATTTAAATCCTTTATGTTATCGCTGATACAAATACGCTAGAGTTATATAGACATTGCTCACTTAAATGAGTGTATATATAATATGGCAAAAAATTTTCCCATTGATCATTTATTTAGATGCAGCAATGATAACATCTGCCACCTCCTTTGCATGGGAAATAAATACCGCATGACTAGCACCGTTGATTTCTGTAACTTTTGTTCCAGATCTCCTGTACATATTTCTCAGAATAAGTAGGTTGATACTTTTATCCGCTGTTGGTATGATCCCGAATGTTGGTTTGGTATGCCAATCAGCAGCCGTTACCACCGCTGTAAAAGAAGATGCCGATATTGGTTTTTGTGAATGTGCCATAAATGTTGCCAGATCGTGATCAAGATCTGCTGCGAATCCTGCATGGAATTTTTTCACATCATAATAGGCCAATCCTTCAGCATCCGGAGGTAAGATGTCCGCTTCGGGAAGTCCTGGCTGTGAAGAATACCAAGTATCAGTAGTTTCGCCTTTGTCTGGCTGGAAAGCGGTTACATATACCAATGATGCAACATTGTTATGGGAACTTACTTCAGTAATGACCGTTCCGCCCCAGGAATGCCCCACTAAAACAGCTGGTCCGTCAAGCTTATCCAATACCCTGCGAACAGTTTCGTTGTCATCTTTCAGTGAAGTCAGTGGGATCTGAGCGATGGTCACATTATAACCACGTTTTGTCAGAATATCGTACACTCCTCTCCAACCAGAACCATCTACAAAAGCACCATGGACAAGAACTACATTTTTGATTTTTGCACTGTTATCTTTATTTTGCGCCTTTAAGCTTGAAAGGCCAAAAACTATTGTAAATATCACTAAGAGTGAAAGCTGGATTTTTTTGATCATGACGATTGTTATTAGATAATTGTTGTTGAAATACTGATGTTCCCTTTTACCGCTTTTGAATAGGGACAGGTCTGGTGAGCGAGTTCTATAAGCTGTTCCGCGATCTCATTTTTAATTCCGGGAACACTGACAAACAATCTTGCCTGAAGACTATATGCTTCTCCGTTTAATCCCAGGTCTATTTCCGCATCTACATATGTATCTTTTGGAAGTACGATTCCCAGTTTTTTTGCTGCAAGTCCCAATGCACCGATGTAGCAGGCGGACCATCCCGCTGCAAAAAGCTGTTCAGGATTTGTCCCCTTTCCATTTAACCCCGGAGGAGTAAGTAAAATATCCAATTTCTCATCACTGCTTTTAGCACTTCCTTCTCTGCCCCCTACTGTGTGAGTCTTAGCTGTATAAAGTACTTTATCAATTTTTGTAATTGTTTTCATTTTAATTGTTTTAAGTGTTAACTAATTGTTTTTATGTTCTAAAAAATCTTTTTGTCTTCCGTTATGATAATAAAGTTTCTAACTATAATAATTCAAAGTGGCTTAAATAGGTATATTAAGACCTGAAGTGGAGAATTAAAATGATGTGCTGGATAATATGGATTGGCAATCCGGACATCAAAGAACTAAGCCTTTTTTCCTATACATTTCTCTTATTTGATTAACTAGGAACAAAACCGCCTCTATTATCTGGACAGCGAATCTGCTTCAATAATTGCATCAGCGAATTCACGGGGAGCTTCCTGCGGCAAGTTGTGCCCGATACCCCCTGTTAAAGTATGATGCACATATTTCCCTTTATATTTAGAAGCATAATTTTCAGGTAGCGGAAATGCTGCGCCATTCGCATCACCTTCAAGGGTAACTGTCGGCACCGTGATATCAGGCGATTTCGCAAGTTTGGCCTCGAGTTCATCATACTGTTTTTCTCCAGGGGTCAATCCCAGGCGCCAGCGGTAATTATGGATGACAATATCCACATGATCAGGATTGTCAAATGCTTTGGCAGAACGCTGATAAGTTTCTTCATCAAATGACCACTTGGGCGATGCTGTTTTCCAGATCAGCTTATTGAAAGCCCCTGTATTAGCCTTATAGCCTTTATATCCTCTTTCAGTCGCAAAATAATACTGATACCACCATAATAATTCTGCATTTGGTGGCAGCGGATTCTCATTTGCTTTTGGACTCCCGATAAGGTATCCGCTCACAGCTACCAATGCAGACACACGCTCCGGCCAAAGAGCGGCCATAATATCCGCAGTCCTGGCTCCCCAGTCAAAACCACCAATGATGGCTTTATCTATTTTCAGAGCATCCATAAACGCAATAATATCAAGTGCCACGACAGATTGTTGAGCGTTACGTACCGTCTTTGGCGATACAAAAGCTGTCGTTCCGTATCCTCTGAGATATGGAACCAATACTCGATATCCTTTCGAAGCAAGCAGCTCAGAAGATTTTTCAAAACTGTGAATATCGTATGGCCATCCGTGAAGCAATATAACAGGCTTTCCGGTACTTGGTCCAACCTCTGCATACCCTATATCAAGCAGCCCGGCCCTAATTTTTTTCGTGTGCTGAAATGCCGAACTTACCGAAGTATCGGAAGGTATCTCCTGTTTTTGGATTGTCTGCTGCGCCTGTAATGACGGTGCAATTATTCCCAATGACATTGTTACCACAAGTGCAATTATTGCTGTCTTGCTGAAATAACCGTACAAAATTTCTTTTATTGATTTCATGATCTGAATTTTAATTTAATTCTACAAATTGTTATTTGAAAATTTTTAGCGAAACACCAAAATCCTGTGGTACAACATATATCTGTTCGCTACATTGCATAAACTGGATAGCTCCCCTGATTGTACCATCCTTCCCTTTCAGTTTGATCTTCTGATCAAATTCAGCCTCATTCTCAGAATAAATGACCGGTATACCCAAAAGCTGCTCAAACTTCCTTAGTGGTTGGAGCCGGCTAATATTTTCTCCCGACTGGTACGAATTGTCAGGCTGAAATTTAAAGCTTATTTTGATGGGACCTTTTGTCCTGTTGCCAAATTCGTACATCTGCAATTCCGGTACTATTTTCCCCTTCATCAGGATTTCTCCTTCATCGGCTGATTTTCTTTTAAGAGTACATTCCCATATTCCCTGACCTGCTGATATCTGTCCGTTAGAATGTCCACAGAACAACATAAAAACCATCATCATTAAAATTGCTAATCTGTTCATGTCTTTGTTTTTTAATTTGTTAAACCTTAAGTTTTGTGATGCAAATAGACACTAATTATCACGCATATGCCAGTATAAAGTAGCTCAACCAGGCGTTTTAATCCCTGAAACAGACAACTCGGAAGGTGAAGTGAGTCCGATATTTGAACAAATTATCTGAGTGGTTTAAACGCTGCTCTTAGCTCTTCAGTAAAGATCTGTGGCTGTTCCCAGGCAGCAAAATGTCCCCCTTTGGCAGCTTTATGATAATAATACAACGAAGGGTAAGCGGCTCTGGACCAACTTTCGGGAGCCTGGTAGATTTCATGGGGAAAAACTGATATTGCTACCGGAACCTTTATATCCTTTGTTTTCTGGTGTTGAGAACTGAAATTATTGTTATTGTTTTCCCAATAAAAACGTGAAGACGATGCCCCCGTGTTCGTTAGCCAGTACAGTGTTATATCATCAAGGATCGCATCTCTACTGATTACTTTTTCAGGTTTTAGGTCACTTTCAGTCCACTCGACAATTTTTTCATATAAAAATGCCGCAAACGCACTGGGAGAATCTGACAACAGATAGCCTGTAGTCTGCGGTCTGGTGACCATCATCCCCCCGTAGGCTGCATTTTTTCCAAAGAAGGTGCTTAATGAATTATAAGCTTTGGTTTCCTCTACTGAAAGACTTTCTGGGGCTGGATCTCCCGCATTGATAGGTTTTACCAATTCTGAGGGAATTGTTGCAGGCATTGTCAGGTGGATACCCAATAATCCAGTAGGAGCCTGTCTACCCAGTGCATCTGAGATCACCGATCCATGATCACCGCCTTCAGAAACATATTTTGAATAACCTAAACGTTTTACAAGTGTATCCCAGGCTCTGGCAACACGGTCAGGGTTCCAGCCGACTTCTGTTGGAATTTCAGAAAAGCCGTAACCCGGGATTGCAGGAATAATAACATCAAAAGCGTCTTCAGCTTTTCCTCCATATCGAACCGGATCAGTTAATGGGCCGATAGTATCAATAAATTCCAGCGGTGAACCCGGCCAACCATGAGTGAGAAGCACTGGCAAGGCATTTTTTTCCTTTGAACGTACATGAATAAACTGGATATCCAGGCCGTCTATCTTTGTGACAAATTGTGGAAGCACATTTAGCTTATTTTCCAATTTGCGCCAGTCATAACCATTTCCCCAATAGTCGATCAGTTCTTTTAATTGAGCCAGCTGTATTCCCTGAGATTCATCTTTGACCGTTTCTCTATCAGGAAAGCGGGTTTCCGAAATACGTCTTTTTAAATCGTTTAGTTTTGTTTGTGGAATATTGATCTTGAACGGTCTGATACTCATATCAGAATTCGAGGTTTCTATTTTTCCCTTTTTGGCTTGAGCATTGGTGATTGTGGGAATATTTAGTGCTAATGTAGCAAACATAAGCATTGTTGTTATTTTTGTTTTCATTTCTTTTAAGGATTTTTATATTAATATGTGCTAGCTTATCTGTTAATTATACTGCTCGTTTATGTGGATTATTTGAGTATATTATTATTGCCCCAAGAAGGCTACCGCTTTTGCCAAGAAGGCTTCATAATTCTGATAAAAAGCAGCATGACCTGAATCGGAAAATTCCAATAATTCAGAATTATCTAAGTTTTGCTTCATATTGTAAGCATTCTGGATCGCTATGGGAAGGTCCTTGTCTCCATGGACAATTAGAAAAGGTTTCTTGATGGTTTTGATCTCATCAAGTGCCGATGCATCCGGCATTGCCCATGCCAGTACTGCAGTAAACTGTGCTGTTGAAGTAGCATCGCTCAAAGCAGGGTCTCTGTCGATCGTACGTAAATGAACTCTGGTAAAAGAAGCTTTGCCGGCAGCAATGCTAGATGGCGAATCAGTAAAACCGAATTTTAAATAGGATTCTTCAGGACTTAATCCTGCTGTTCCTGCAATGATGTTAGGAAGATTTGATAACCCGATTGCACCTTTAGGACCGCTGTCGGCCAAAATGATCTTATTGATCAAACCAGGCTCAGTCAATACAATTCGCTGTGCCACAAAACCACCCATAGAGAACCCCATGATATTGACCTTACTTAGATTCATAGCTTTAATGAAATCAATAGCATCGTTAGCCATTTCCTGGATCGTATTGGGAGTTGTTCCCTTTGATGAAGCTACTCCCTTATTATCAAATATGATTAATCTGTACTGCTTGGCAAGTCCATCAGTTACTGCGGGATCCCAGTCATCCATTGAACCACCGGTACCCGGCAATAAAACTAACGGAATCCCTCCTTCCTTACCCCAGCTGCGGTAAGCGAAATCCGTTCCCTTTACATTAATAAAATTAGTCTTCGCATTATTGTGGCTTACCACAGGTGCTTCCTGGACTACTGAAAGGTCATTATCATCACTACAGGAAATTAATGCTACGGAAAATAAACTTGCACATAATGTGCTTGCGATTGTAAACTTTTTGATTGCTTTCATTGTAATATTTTTTAGAAATTATGGTACAAACATATTGTATATCTAGACCGTAATTATCTATTAAATAGGTGAACTGGACATTTGGAACGATGAAATAGACATTTATATCTTTAAATAAAGAGACCTAAATAGCTGGGCCATCCCAATAAAGACTGGATCACTGATAAGCCTGTGTTCATTTAAATAATTGTTGTCTGGAAAAACAATGAAAATATTGAATTGTAGGAGATGAAGTTTGAATTTCTTAATCAGTTAAGCAGAAACGATAACTGAATATTAAATGGTAAAAAGAACAGTCTATCCAGATGGATTTCTGTTTAATTGAATATGAATTTATTGAATATTGTAGCCCTTCAGAATATTATTGCTGAAATAATCGCTTGGCGAGAAATAGTAAAAGACAATGATTTGAATTAATTCTGAAAGATTTGGAATCTTAGACCAATGAAATTTATTTTAAATTTTAATAATACATGCGTTTTTGAAACCTTTTTACCAGTATGGTTACTCTTCTTTTAACTTCAACCGGTAATTTGTAGGAGATTGCTGATATCTTTCGTGAAAACTTTTAGTAAAATTTGCAAGATCGTTAAATCCACAGTCAAATGCAATATCCGTAATCCTTTCACTGGTAGCTATGAGGAGTTCTGCAGCCCTTTCAAGTCTTTTGGATTTAATATAATTGGCAGGCGAATCATCATATAACTTTTTAAATTCCCTTTTAAAAGACGAAATGCTCAGATTTGTTTTCTGTGCCAGTTCTTCGATTCCTAACTGCAGAAACAGATTGGCTTCAATAATCTGTTTGAAGGAATAAGTCGTTGATGAGAAAAGCTGTGAAAGTATGACCTGAATATTTTCAGCGTCTTGGGTTTGAGACAGTAAGAGGATTATTTCCTTAAGCTTCAAAATCAGAATTTCATCGTTTACCAAAGAAGGATTTTCAAAATAAAAAAGCAGACCTTCTATGTATTTTTGAATAAGAAAATCATTATTGATTCTCTTTTTATTTTGGTTGGTGACCTGATTATTGGGCATAAAGATCGTGGGGATCTCCTTATCATATACTTTTTTAAGAATGTCCGGATGAAAGGTAACAATGATGATTTCACCATTGCTTTCCGAATTGTTATTTTGTATCTGCTGGCCGGAAGCCATACAGTTAAGTAATAATGAGCGTTTATCTTCTATTTTCAGTTGATCATCTTCTGACCGATATTCTATTTCACCCCGCAACATATAAAGGAAGCAAGCCTGTTCTGCAACCGGAAAAGCAAATTGAAAAGGTGGTTTAAAATCCACTTTCTGAATCAGTGTTTTTCCGAATAGATCAAATTTTTTATAGTCTGTAACCATAAGAAGTACTTAGATTTTAAAATGATGGACCGCATTACATCCCCTTCTTCGTCTACAAAAGTAAAAGGCAAAGACGACTGAAAGAACTCAAGAGCCATATCAAATTTTCCTATATGCTAAGATATAACTTATTTGATACCGTAATAGATGCTAGAAACCACCGAATAAACAGATTATAAGTTGAATGTAGCATCAATCCGCCCCAAAGGCTTTATAACCAAGTGTAGATAAAGCAAGCACTCATAATAGAGATATTAAAAAAGTTCAGACCGAAGCAAAATATTACCTTTAAGGAGTAATATAATTTTTGTTTATCCTCTTTTGCTTTCTAAACTGCAATATCGAACCAATAATAAACAAAACGAAGATAAAAAGTATAGTTGTTCCGATTATTGGGTCTTTTGGTCCTGATGCTATAGGATTTCCAACTGGCACCCGGCTAAAAGTTTCGTTAACAGTGGGTATTAAGGATAGAAAAAAACTGAAAGACAGAAAAAAATTTTCTATTAAACGATAACCGTTATTACCCTTCTTTCTTACATACAGAATATAGGCTACAGATATCAACATCACGATAAGTAAAGCCAGAATATGTCCTGGATTAACCCCCTTCACACTTGATAAACCTAAAGCTGTCAAAGAGGAAATCAACGTGAAATAAAAATATATTTTCCCTGCCAGTGTGTCTAGATTTATTTTACCACTTTTAATTAAGGAAATAATTGCTGAAATAATTGCTATAATTCCGATAACGGTATGAAAAATACCCAAATTTGATAAACCCATAATTTTAATTTTTTAATTATAAACTTTCTATTGATGGTTCAAAATTGCAAATTAAAAATGCTTACCTTTTTGTAATTTAGTTCAATAATTTGGTAATATGGCTCACACCAATTTCAGCCATTATTAATAGGAGGGCATTATTCTTTATCATATTCCCAAACTTATTTACACTTGATATATCGTTTGGGAACTGAGACCAATCCTGTTGATTTTGAAATACATAGGGTTTATCCCGACGTGAAAGTCTGTGGCAAGTTTTAATTTCCTAATATCGTCACAATTCTACCACAAACCTTTAGAGTGCTTTTGAAAAATTTAACAATTCCCATAAATAAAAAAGTCCTACAAATCATTGATTTTGCAAGATCTATTTTTTAATACATACTAATTGCTTTATCTTTTGAGTATTGGCAGAAAAGTTGAAAATACCATTGACACTAAAAAGTTAGATACTATTCTGGGAATAACCGGAGATATGAATAACGGTGTCTATAAATATACTATCGGACCTCCTGAAGTTGCTCCGGTCATAAAAGCATTGGTTGGAAACGGTATTGCAGACGTAGCTGTTCACAATCATAAGAAAGACAAAAATTATCTGATAAAAAGTAAAAGCTCCTGAAATCCGAAGCTTTTACTTTAAAATTATAAATCAATTATTAATCCTCTGTATTTTTTAATGGCATTAAAAGGTTGTATGCTCCTTTTGTAGCAAATTGTTTTCCAGCAAAATCTGTCTGCAGTATTTCTGTAAAACCATTTTCAGAAGTTCCAGTTTTAACTTCCTTCATTTCAAACTTATTTTTTCCTTTCAGCTCAAAAACATAGTTTTTATTCTCAAATCTTACGATGGCATCATCGGGCAGTGCAGAAGCATTGCTGGTCTGGGCCTCGATATCAGCATTCATATACATCCCAGGAATAAGTTCTTTGTCATAATTATCAAAGTGGCAGTGCACTTCAACGGTATTATCTGCGGAAACATTTTTACTGATCAGGATAATTTTAGCGCTGTATTTCTTACCGGGATTTGTATTGGTGTAAGCCCAAACAGTTTGCCCCACCAACAATTTATCTATATCCTTTTCATAAACATGTAAAGCTAAATGGATATCCGTTGGATTAACCAGTTCAAAAAGTACTTCGGTTGGATTGACATACTTTCCGATATTAACATTGACAGCCGATACAAAACCATTAATTGATGAATAAATATTAATTGTTTTCGAAATATTATTCGCTGATAATGTTGAAGGATTGATACCAATTAATCTGAGTTTCTGCTCTAAGGATTTAACCAACACATTTTGTGTTTGATAATTGGATTTTGCCTGCTCATATACTTTATCACTTGTGGCCTTGCTTACATTCAGCTGTTTTTGTCTGTTGTACTCACTGTTATTATAGGCATACTGAGCTTTAGCGACCAGATAATCCTGTTGAATTTGTATATACTGAGGGTCTTCAATAACCGCAATGATCTGGCCTTTTGAAACCTGCATTCCCGGCAGAAGTCTGGAGTATTTCAAATATCCGCCTAAAGGTACACTCACCGAAATCTTATTTTGAGGAGGAACATCAATTTTTCCATTAACCTTGAGCTTGGATGAAATACTTTGATTACCGATACTGCCTACCTCAATTCCAGCATTCTTATACTGTACATCGGTTAGGGTCACTATATTATTTTCTGTTTTTGCAGTCACTTCTCCTTTTTGTTCATCTTCCTTATTTCCTTTACAAGAACCAAGTAGAAGTACCGTGCATATGATGAGCATTAATCTGTTCATAATTAATTATTTGATTTTGAATTAAATTTAAGGGATGGCTTAAAAACCAATACAGCGATGATGGAAAAGAGAATAATCATAAGTCCACCATATAAAAATTCCTTTTGGGGAAAGTCAGACCCCAAGAAGCCTGCAATGGGTAAAGTCAGTGCGCTTGCCAATATCACCGCAGAACACTCTTTGCCAAATTGATAGGCCAAAAGCGCTAACCCAACCCATTTAAATGCATTTCCGATAAGACTTTCATTTGCGCCAAGTAAAGCTTTGCAAAATCCTTATTTTTCAAAGCAAGAAAAGGCTCTGTAAGCTTTTGAACACATGTTTTCTGGTCTTTAGTTTCCATTGGCATTAAATTTTGGATCGAACGAATTAATCTCGATCAGGCTATTGTTACGGTTTTTCAATGCCTCAATATATTGATTCTGAATTTCGATAGCCTGATTGGTCAGGATCACCCATTGAAGATAATCTATATCTCCTCCCAAAAACTGTTTTTTAGCAGTAGAATTAATTATTCCAACATGCTTCATTCCAGTATTTTGGTAATAATCAACAGCCTCATTGTATTTTTGAAAATCGATGAGAGCAGATTGATAACTGGTCTCAAAATTTTTCAGGTTTGACTCATACTCAGCTGCAGCCACTACCTGACCAGCTTCTGAGGCTTTTATCTTAGCTTTCTGCCCGCCATTAAAGATAGGAATACCAACTCCAACAACAACTGACTGAAAACGTGGAGTACTGTTGTAATTTTTATTGTCTGCTCCCGTTCCTTTCATTCCCATAATATTGTAACCCAAGGAAAGACTTGGCAGAAGTTTACTTTTTTCGACCTCGGTTTCAGCTACAGAAATATCTCTTTTCTGTTTTAGGTATTGCAGGTAAGGATGTTCAGTCACTAAGACCCCATTTAACGAAGTCTGCTGTAGTAAATTATTATCTTGTATATCAGCGGTATAAACTGTTTCCGTATTGAGCAATAATTGGAACTGAAGTTGGGAAATTTCCAAATCTCTTTCCAACTGCTTCAGTTGGAGGGCAATTTGTCCACGCTGGTTTTCAGCAGTGGTTTTTTCCAGAATATTGCTTTCTCCTACTTTAAAACGGAGATTAGCCTTACTCAGAAATTCTTCATATAATTTATCGTTTTCCTGTAACAGGCTTTTCTTCTGCTGTAGATACACCAGATTGTAATATACCTGAGCAACACTTTTACGCAGTTGTGCCTCCTTAACACCAATATTTAGCATACTGCTTTTCCAAACTTCTGTCAGCAGGTTTTTATTAGCTGAATATACTTTAGGGAACTCAACTGATTGAGAAATCCCTGCTTTTACATCTGTATAAAAACTATTGATCTGCCCCACTTCAGCAGTAACATTTGTTGCCGGAATAACAGCATTTGATTGGATAAGAAGTTTATTGTAATCAGCTCTTAATTTTTCATTTTTAACGGACAGATTGTTTTCAAGTGCTATATCTGTCGCTTCTTTTAAAGAAATAACGGACTGTCCTTTTGCACTAAAAAGTCCGAAAAACAGAAATACAAAAATGATTACTTTACCCGACTTCCCTTTGAATGTAAATTTTCTTTTTTCCACCATAATATAAAGAATTGGTAATACGAAAAGAGTTAGCAACGTTGCCACCATTAAACCACCGATAACCACCGTGGCCAAAGGTTTTTGTACTTCCGCACCTTCTCCGGTGCTCAAAGCCATAGGCAGGAAGCCCAGCGAAGCTACAAAAGCGGTCATCAAAACAGGTCTTAAACGCACTTTGGTTCCTTCAAGAACGATATCACGCAAGTCGGTCATCCCTTCTTTCTTAAGCCGGTTGAATTCCGATATTAAAACAATTCCATTCAGTACCGCAACTCCAAATAATGCAATAAAGCCAATTCCTGCAGAGATACTAAAAGGCATTCCCCTTAAAGCCAATGCGAAGATTCCACCCATCGCCGAAAGCGGGATTGCTGTATAAATTAGGAAGGCTTGTTTCATTGAGTTAAATGCAAAATAAAGTAAAATAAGAATTAATGCTAAAGCGACAGGAACAGCGATAAATAATCTCGATTTTGCTTCCTGCAGATTTTCAAACGCTCCTCCGTAAGTCACATAGTACCCTGGAGGCAGCTTCATTTGTTTTCCAACTTTGTCCTGCAGTTCCTGAACCAAGCTCTGAACATCTCTTCCCCTAACGTTGAAACCGACGATAATTCTACGTTGCGAATTTTCTCTTTGGATTTGGTTGGGTCCTTCAACAATATTGACGTCAGCAATGGAACTCAATGGAATCTGCTGTCCGCTGGGAGTTGATACCAGCAAATTTTGAACATCTTCAAGATTTTGTCTCTTATCACCCAATAATCTGACTACTAGATCAAAACGTTTTTCTCCTTCATAGACGGTTCCTCCGACAGCCCCCGCAAATGCAGAATTTACTACATTATTTACATTTTTAATATTTAAACCATATTGAGCGATTGTTGCCCTGTTGAACTTAATGACAATCTGAGGCATTCCGGTAACCGCTTCTACATAGACACCGCTGCTCCCTTTAACCGAACCAACAATTTTGCCCAGTTGATCCGCATATTTTGCTAAAGTATCCAGATCCTCTCCGAAAATTTTGCACACAACATCCTGTCTGGCTCCAGAAATCAGCTCGTTAAAACGCATCGCAACAGGATACTGAAAACTGAATGTCACACCTGGAACAGCCTCCAGTTCTTTCGCCATCTTTTCTTCCAGCTCTTCATAAGAATCGGCAGACTTCCACTCCTTTTTGTCTTTAAGAATAATCATCATATCCGTGGCATCAATCGGCATAGGATCGGTTGGCACTTCACTGCTTCCCGTTTTTCCCACTACTTTTTCAACTTCAGGGAATTTCTCTAAAATAATCTTTGAGCCTTTTGAAACCGCATCAATCGAAGTATTTACATTGCTACCCGGTAAAACCCGGGTTTCAACAGCAAAATCTCCTTCGGGTAATGAAGGAATAAACTCCCCTCCTAGAGTTGATAAAATCAAGATCGCTACAACAAACATTGATATAACAGAAACCAACATAACTTTCGGGAAACCAAGAACCTTTTCCAATAGACTTTTATAAGATCTCTCCAATCTTGCCATAATCTTGTCCGAAAAGTTCTCTTTTACCTGAACTTTTTTACTCAAAAATAAAGCTGTCATCATCGGAACGTACGTTAATGACAATACAAATGCACCTGCCAAAGCAAAAGCAACAGTCTGCGCCATCGGGGTAAACATTTTCCCTTCAATTCCTTTTAGTGCAAAAATCGGAAGATATACGATTAAGATGATCGCTTCACCGAATACCGCAGCATTTCTCATTCTGGTAGATGTACTCAACACCTCAGCATCCATTTGTTTCTGAGAAAGAATATTAATTCCGCTATAAACGTTTGAATGCCGGATCCTGTGCATTACGGCCTCTACAATAATGACAGTCCCATCGACAATCAAACCAAAATCCAACGCCCCTAAACTCATCAGGTTACCGCTGACTCCGAATGTATTCATTAAGATCACTGCAATAAGCATTGATAAAGGAATAACAGAGGCAACAATAAGTCCCGCTCGCATACTTCCCAGGAAAAATACCAATACGAACACTACTATTAATGCTCCTTCAATTAGGTTTTTGGTAACTGTATTGATCGAATTGTCAACCATTTTGGTACGATCAAGAAACGCATCTATGACAACACCTTCACGAAGTGTTTTTTGAATCTGGTCAATTTTCTCTTTGATATTTTTGATAACCTCATTACTGTTGGCTCCTTTCAGCATCATGACAACAGCCCCGGAAACCTGTTGCTCTCCATTATAGGTCATTGCACCATACCGGGTAGCACTTCCCAATCTTACCTGGGCAATATCGCGGATAAGTAAAGGAATACCATTGTCAAGATTTTTTACAACAATATTCTGGATATCTTCCTGAGTTCCCACAAGACCTTCACTGCGAATAAACAAAGCAGTCGGTCCTTTTTCAATATAAGCACCTCCGGTATTCTGGTTGTTGTTTTCAATAGCGGTAAATACATCACTGATAGAAACATTATTGGCTTTCAACCTTGCAGGGTCAACAGCAATTTCATATTGTTTTAAAAGTCCGCCGAAACTACTTACCTCAGCGACCCCTTTAACACCAATGAGCTGACGGCGGACAATCCAGTCCTGAATCGTACGAAGTTCCATAGCATCGTATTTGCCTTCATATCCTTTCTTAGGACGGACAGAGTACTGATAGATTTCTCCTAATCCCGTTGTTACAGGCGCTAAAATGGGTGTACCAAACCCTTTAGGTATTTGATCCTGTATTTGCTGAAGTCTTTCGGAAACTTGCTGTCTTGCCCAATAAATATCAGTATTATCATCAAAAACAATGGTTACTACTGATAGTCCGAATCTTGAAAAACTACGAAGTGATTTCAGTCCCGGAATATTGTTATTGACCTGTTCAATGGGGAATGTAATTAATCGCTCTACATCCGGAGCTCCGAGAGATGGCGCAACAGTAATTATCTGCACCTGATTATCTGTAATATCGGGAACCGCATCTATGGGAAGTTTCTTCACCTCATATACGCCATAACCTATTAAGGCCACGATAAAAAGCCCGATAATGAGTTTATTTTTTATAGAAAACTCAATTATTTTATTAAGCATATTTTATTTGTTAAGCATTAAACATCCATATCGACATTAGCCGAACATGTAATGGCTCAAAAGAAAATTCTTTTGAGAATGTCAAATGATTAACAAAAACGAGGGGGCTGCCAAATGCCTTTGCGCTGAGCAGATGGAACAAAAGAATTGATACTAGATAAAGGCTGTTCCTTAATTTCGGGAATGCTCTTTAAAAATGTAAATGTATTAGGCTGAAAGTTAAAAACACTAATATGAGAAGCATGAACATCCAAGCTTTTAAAAGGCAAGTTCTTATGGCTTTGATTGGCTAAATTATTGTGAGGACTATTATAAGAATAGTGTTCCTTTAAAAATCCTATAAATGAATTAGACTCCTTATCATGTTCTTTCTGATGCAATATAAAATGTTCGATCAGATCGGGTAGTTTCAAGAGCTGATTTCCTATAATGGTTGTAGATAGGAATAGGATCAAAAAAAATATGGATAATGCTCTTTTCACTTTCGCAAAGTTATGAAAAGAAATTAATTTTCTTCATAAGTTTTATAATTTCATGTTCATGAAATCACATCAAGCTTTCATATATCGAAAAAAAATTATATTTTTTAATAGCTCTGCGTGACCAACCAGCAAACATTTCTTTTCATTTTTTGTCTTTGATGGGAGCAGCAAAACACTTTTTATCTGTTCCTGTCAAGCCAGTACTTTCAAATTTAATTCTATTATTGTAAAGCCCGATGAAAATGAATAACTTTAACATATTTACACTGATATCTTAAATAGATTATATTTTTAATTTTATTGCAGTAATTAAAATCAGCTTAATATTAAAATTACCCTAATACTACTTACATGATGAGACATTTAATTATAATTGCTTTTATCTTGGTTTTCAGCAATGTGTTTTCTCAAAAAACCAAAATACAGAAAGAAAAATGGCATTGGAATCATAAGACACAGGATAGTACGGCAGGATATACTCAGGCTATAAAGGTTGATAATGTCATTTATATTTCAGGAGTGGTAACAAATAATATTACACCGGAAGGAATTACTTCTGTGTATAATAATTTAAAAACAGTACTTTCAAAATACGGTGCAACATTTGACAACGTGGTAAAGGAAAACCTCTACACAACGGACATTGAAGCTATGAAAAAGCATAATAATGTAAGGAAGAAATTTTACAACAATGATTTTCCCGCTGCCACCTGGATACAAGTTCAGAGACTCTATATGCCGGACTCCAAACTCGAGGTTGAATTGGTAGCTCATTTGCCGAAATAGTACATAGAAAATAATTACTATCAATTCAGCTATAGTAATTGTAATTATGCAGCCTTAGCTAAATAAACATAACAACTAATAAAAACATAAATATAAAATCAATCCTACTTTGAAAAAGCATCCGAAGATCTAATCATTAAAATCTCATCAGTGCCTTTTAAGCACATAATCGTAGGTGAAGGCAATCCTCTTATCCTGAAGATCCCATTTTGCTATTTCCATTCTGACCAGTTCTCCATATTTTTTGCTGATATCCCTTAACGAATTTCCGACCGATTTCCGAAGGTACTCACTATCGTTGGCTTTATGTTGGCTAATGAAATCAATAGCCACTTCAGGATGCGTTTTAAAATAAGGCCGTCCCGTCCATATCCTTAATCCTTCTGTAACCGCACGGCAAACATTGGGATGCTCATCACTGAGCCACGCCTTGATTTCGGGGAGTGAATTTTCATAGCCATTATCTTTACAGTATTGATCAAATGCTTTTGCAATAATTTCCTGCACCTGCCAGCTTTCATCCGAACGTGCGGCGTTCTTTAGTAAAAGCAGCACTGTATTATCTTTGGCTGTAATAAATCCCAAGATAAAGATGGCACAACACCGAATCTGGTAAAACTCACTTCGAAGCATATCGATAGCTATTGCTTTTGACTCCGATAAAGTTTGATTGTCAACTATTTTTTGAGCTTCCGCTTCAAATGATTTGAAGCCATGCTCCACTGCAGTCAGCTTCTGTATAAGTGCATTCATTATCCTTGTTTTTATGCAATTTACAATTAACAAATTATCCAATACTTTGGTTCAACATACTGTAAGCCTTTGGTTTCATGCCAATATACCGTTCAAATATGCGGGTAAAATGGCTAAGATTTTCAAATCCCATCAAATAGCCGAAGCTCCATGATGACAGATTTTAGTTCTTTCTGAGACAATTTAGATTCAGAAATTGTAAAGCATGAAAAGCTTTACAATAGGATAATCTTGACAGGAATTTCGTTTAATAAATAGATCTAAGCCCTTTTTCCTGACTACCAAACAGCGGTACATTTAAGAAAATTATTATCATGATTAACTAATTTTTTAACGAAGACTTAAAATCAATGGGACTTTGATTGGTTTTACTTTTAAATAATCTACTAAAAGACTGTGAATGTTCAAAACCAAGCTCATAAGCAATCTGGCTGACAGATAGATCTGTTGTCGATAGTTTTTCCTTTGCCTTTTCTATAAGCCTGGCTTGTATATGCTGCTGGGCATTTTGCCCGGTCAGGTTGCGGAGCATATCACTTAAATAACTGGGGGAAAGATGCAGTTCATCTGCAAGATATTGAACGGTCGGAATACCGTTAATTAAGGACTTTTCAGCATTGAAATAATCATCAAGCAGGGCTTCCATTTTTTGTAACAAACTGTTATTAAAAGCTTTTCGTGTCAGGAACTGTCGCTTGTAGAAACGATTACTGTAATTCAGCAATGATTCAATTTGTGAAATGATGACATCCTGGCTAAAGTCGTCCAACCTGTCTTTCAACTCATTATCTATATTTTTAAAAATTGTAATAATAGTTTCCTTTTCCTTTGCCGACAAATGCAGAGCTTCATTTGCAGAATAAGAAAAAAAGCCATAACGCTTGATCGTTGCTGCAAGAGGATAGGTCAGTAAAAAATCAGGGTGAATGATCAAGGTATACCCTGAATGATCATCGTTAGTGTCACTGTTGGAGGTTACCTGATTAGGTGAAACAAAAAACAATCCACCGTCGTCAAAATCATAATACTGCTGACCGTATTTTATTTTTCCTTTCAGATTCTGCTTTAATGATATTTTATAAAAAACAGAAGTATGATGATCTGGCAAATGGCTTACCTGCAATTGATTATAACTGTTATCAATCAGGCTTATCAACGGATGCAAAGGCTTAGGCAGCCCGAGCATCCGATGTAAATCTATTAAAGAATTATAATGGTAAGGTATTTTAGGATCCTGTTTCATTAGATAAATTTAGTAAATTCTCTTTGTTTGTTACCAAGGAATTTCACCTGTTTTAGGATTGTTGTCTACACAGAAGAATTTGCCCGTAGGTCCATCATTGTCTATAAGGGTATAACGGAGAATATGCTCTGCGCCCACTTCTACAGTACTTGTACCCAAATGGTGATTAAAATCGGTAGCAGTAGATGGTGGACTGACGGCATTTACTTTAAAGTTTGTATCACGCAGCTCATGTGCCAAAGCGATGGTATACATGTTCAGCGCTGATTTTGAGGACTGATACACCGCTCCTTTTGCATTGTAATATTTGTAAGTTGGATCACTGTGCAACGTCAGTGAACCCTGGCTTGAACTTACATTTGTAATACGGGGTTCTGTGGATCGCTCCAATAAGTCAAAAAATGCTTGGGTAGTCCTGATAACTCCAAAGACATTTACTTCATAGACCTCTTTAAATTTATCTACACCCGTCCTGATCGCAGAGTGCATGACAGGTGTATTGCCATTAAATTCTATCCCGTTTATCCCTGCATTATTTATCAAAATATCCAAATAATCTGTTGAACGACCGATTTCAATACGTGCCAGATTCACAGACTCCTGATCAGTGACATCCAGTTGTATGGCTTTAATATTTTCCAAACCTTGTTCTTTCAGTTTCTTTACTGCATCTAAACCGTTTTGCAGATCTCGGCTGCCGATAAAAATATAATATCCTTTTTCGGCCAGCTGTTTTGCCATTTCAAAACCAATCCCTTTATTGGCTCCTGTAATCAATACTTTTTTCATTTTTTCTTTGTTAAAATTGAATAACAAAAGTGGGAATCTGAAAAATTATTGATGTATCTATATCGCAGTATTTTGTAACAGAATCCTGAATATAAACCAATTTTATCTGTCGATTAATAAAACCGGTATGTATATCTTCATATTAAGGAACTCAGAAGTTCCGCCTATCTTCTTTTGTTTACAATATTGATAACTCCCTAAGATATATCGTCATATCCGTTCATAGATTAATTGTATAAAATATGAAGGCATTTCACTAAAAGTATTTGCACCAATCTTTAATCTTCCCAAAAATCTTTCCCTCAGATAGGTTCAACACTTTATACGGTGATGTATTTCGATAAGTATTTATTCTGTTACAAACTAGAATTATCTGGATTTTTCTATAACAGAAAGCTGCTCATTCATAGCTGTCCTTTCCTATAAATTACCTGTCATTGTCTGATTATATGATTTAGACACTTTAACATCCTTCCAACTCTGTAAAAGATTAAGCCTTATAAAAACGTGGTCGGTGCTGAATAAGCAGTTCTCGGCAGGTCATTTTTCTTTATCTCCGTAAAGCCTCCTTCGACATCCGCAAAATCTTTAAATCCATTTTGTTTTAGTATTGATGCTGCTATCATACTTCTATAACCTCCCGCACAATATATAATAAATGATCTGTCCTTTGGAAAAGAATCAAAATGAAAGTTTATTTTGTTTAAAGGAACATTGATAGCACCTGCAACATGTTCGGATTCAAACTCACTATTCTTTCTTACATCAAAGATGATTAGGCTTTCACCATAGATTTCTTTCAACTTTTCAGCCGAGATCCTTTCTGCAGTTTCAATTTTTTTGTTTGCATTCTTCCAGGATTCAAATCCTCCTTTAAGATAACCGATGGTATTGTCGTATCCTACTCTTGATAGTCTTACGATACTTTCCTCCTCTCTCCCCTCATCAGTCACTAAAACTATTTTTTGATTAATATCACTGATCATTTCACCAACCCAATTGGCAAAGCTTCCATCCAGCCCGATATTAAGGCTACCAGGAACAAAACCTTGTGCAAATGCTGAGGCATTTCTGGTGTCTAAAATCAATACATCATCATCTTCCGTTATCTTTAGAAAATGGTCAGCGATCAGCGGGTTCTTTCCTTTAATTAGTACAGCATCAAGATGATCATAACCATTGATGTTAAGCAGAACATTTTTCGGAAAATATCCGGGAGGGTCCGTTAAGCCGGAAAGTAATTCTGAAACAAATTCATCTTCGGTCATATCTTTTCTCAAGGCATAATTGGTTTCTTTCTGATGGCCTAACGTATCGGTTGTCTCTTTGCTCATCATTTTGCCACACGCACTTCCTGCCCCATGATTTGGGTAAACGATCAGATGATCATCAAGAGGCATTATTTTTTCTCTTAAAGAATGAAATAACAATCTGGCCAATCTATCCTGTGTAAGCTCACTGTTGACATGCTGTGCAAGATCCGGCCGGCCGACATCACCTATAAATAAAGTGTCCCCGGTGATGATAGCGCTCTGATCACCATTTTCGTCAAAGATCAGGTATGTTGTGCTTTCCATGGTGTGGCCAGGTGTATGGATCACCTTTACCATACATTTGCCCACATAGAAAATATCTCCGTCATCCGCTACTATCGCTTCATAAGATGGTTTTGCTGTGGGCCCAAAAACAATATCAGCCTCTGTCTTGGCTTTTAGTTCAAGATGTCCGCTTACAAAGTCTGCATGAAAGTGGGTCTCAAAAACATACTTTATTTTAGCTTGTCCAGCTTCTGCTTTTGAAATATAGGAATCCACATCACGTAAGGGATCAAAAATAGCAACCTCTCCATCGCTTTCCAGAAAATAAGCTGCATGGGAAAGACACCCAGTATAAATTTGCTCGATCTTCATTTTTTAATTTTTAATAAAGTTATAAACTTCCTTTGAGAACAAATATGATAACGGTCACTAAAACCCAATTTATAGGGCGGAAACGAACTTCGATCTCTTATTATTAACATCGATATTTTTTTAACGCAAGAACTAAATAAAGTACTCATAAAGTCTAAATACGAAATATCGTCCTTTTAATTGCGTTTTATTGAATTTATTTTACTGATAATCAATTTGTTAAATAATAGTATGTAAGTTGAAAATACTTCCGTTTTACAAAACTTACATCATGAGTCGATCGAAAGACATCAATCATAAAGAATGATGCCGAAGCAGAAAAAAAACTAAGTATAGTAATTGCAGGTGGCGGACCTACAGGTATTGGCAGAAATGCTTGCGGAAATGCGAAAAAATATTGAAAGTAAATTACTTTAGTGTCCAAAATATTTTTTAACAAATATCGAATTTAATTTGGCGAATACTTTGGTTATCATATTATCTCAAATCCAATCGAAGTAGGGCATAAAAAAATTAGGTGAATAATGATGATATTCTGCCGAGTTCACAAATAACACCAACTATCTTTAGTTGGTGCCATTTTTATTGTCATTTTGAATGCTTAAGAATTCTCTCAAACCCTTTCCTTTATAAACTCTTCAATCTCTTCATTTCGAAGCTTCGGATTAGCTCCCGAATAACTCGCCACCAAAGCACCAACCGCACTCGCAAAATCCAGTGCCATTTCAGGATTTTTATCTGATAACAATCGGGCAATCAAACTTGCCAGAAACGAATCCCCAGCTCCAACGGTGTCCGCCACTTTCACAGGATAGCCACCGTGCTTGTAAAACTTGTCTTTCCAAAGCAATATTGAACCGTGTTTACCCAACGTGACACAGACAGAACCTGTATTTGTCTTTTCTGAAATGAAACGGATGTTTTCTTCCAAATCATCTGATTTAAAACCCAGCTCAGCGGCAATTTCAAGGATTTCTTCATCATTAAATTTAATGAAATCGGCCTTGTTCATCAATTTTTCCAGAAGCTCAATATGGTAGAAAGGCTTTCTCAGATTCACATCAAAAACCTTGAACATTTCAGGATTGGAATCCAGCAGACTGAAAAGTGTATTTCTTGAAGCATCATTCCTGCAGACAAGGCTTCCGTAAAAAAAGACATCCGCATTTTTAACGATATTCAAAGTATCATCATTAGTTTCGATAAAATCCCAGGCAGACGGAAATTTGATTTCATAAGTTGCAGAACCACGCTCGTTCAATGTTACCTGGACAATACCCGTATCATAATCCCGGGTTGTCATAATTCCACTGGTATCAAGTTGGTTTTCCCTGACATAGTCACAAATTACCTTTCCATCCTCATCATTTCCAACAGCACTTATCATCGCCACCGGAAATCCGAAAGACGCCGTTCTGAGTGCCAGATTGAGCGGAGCACCGCCGATTTTCTTTTCTTCTCCAAACACATCGAAGAGCACCTCTCCGAAACTGACTGCATTTATTTTTTTATTAAGGAACATTAATTAAGGATTTTTAACATTAATATTACTGAATGAACTGTCCGCAGTACCAAAAATACTCCATTTTTTGTTAACAACATCATATACACGATTGCTGAACGCCAACTTATCATTCACATAAACCACACAAACATCATTACTGATAAAAACCGTTACATTATAGCTGGTTCCCGAGATTCCGGACAAAGGATAAGCATTGGCAAAATCCTCACTTCCGCCGTTCATTACATAGCTCGCCATTCTGTTGGAAGAAGGTTCAAATGAAATTTTAAAACCATTCTTTCCGTCATTGTCCTGCGCCAGAATCAATCCTGATTTCCCGTTAGCTGGAGCATTCAACGTAAAGCTGATCTGATTGGCCTTCTGGAGCTTCTCGAACATTACCTGAGAATTCGCAGAAAGATTAAAGCTATTCCCGTTCTGAGAAGCATTACCTGTAATCCTATCTACGGAAAGAGGAGCATTTTGCCCAAATACAGACTGCAAGGTAGAAATAGGTTTTACCGCCAACGTTCCATCCTGATTCTTAACGAGTTGATGTGCTACAAGATTTCCCGCCCAGTCTTTTCCACCGGTATTGCTTTCAGGGACTTTTCTTGCAGTCCAACCTACCAGATAACGGTTGGCATTGTCCGAAACGGTCTTTGCAGCATAGAGATAAGAGCCATCCAACCGGTCATTCGCAGGTGTAGTCCAAGGTCCGTTTGGTGAAGTTCCGATTCTGTAATGTGTTCCGGTATTGTTACTCCAGTTTTCAGAGAAAACAAGATACCAGTAATTGCCCATTTTGAAAAGATCGGGACATTCCAGCATAATATAATTTTCTGATGAAGTTGTCGTGTAAATCGGGTTTTCCACCGTCCAGTTTCCGCTGGCAGGATTGGTTGTGGTAAATTTAAGAACAACCGCTTTTTTAGCTGAAGTCTGTGCAGAAACCAGCATCCAGTATTTTCCATCTTCAGTATTGAAGAAAACATGTGGATCGCGGAATTCATAATCATAATAGCCAGCCGGAGCAGTGATCTTAAAATTCTTCACTTTCGTCCAGTTTTTCATATCGGTACTTGTTGCCAAAAGCACACTTTCCCTCGGATTACCCGCTAAGAACGAAGCAATCTCGTTATGCCCTGTGTAATAGTAATAATACGTACTCCCGACTTTCACCAGACTTCCTGTTCCAACACCAAAATCCGGCTCGGAAGTCGTTCCGTAAGGAATTTGTCTCCCTTGATAAGTAAAATCCTTAAAATTGGTCGTCTCGAAGCTGTGAATATCATGGAATCCTTCGCCTGCAGGTTTGATTTTAGCATCATGCAGAAAGAAAAGGTGGAATTTTCCGTTTTCGTAATATGGCATTACATCGCCGACATAACCTGCTGTGTAATAAGGATTAGTAGCTCCCATCCATTGATTGGGCGGTTGTGGAAAGATGTTCGTCTGTCTGAAAATATCATCCGGATTCACATCGGCCACCGAATCATGGTTCTGGCAGGAATAAGTCGCCAAAGCCATTATAGCGGCTAAATATATTGTTTTGATTGTCATTGATTCTGATATTAATGCGTTACAAGATAATTAAGACTGTTCTCCGTGATTTTTTTGACGTTATCCAAAAATCCGTTCGACTGGCTTGGTGTTCCGTTCGAGGTTTCGTTGTACCAGTCATAAGCGCCCATTGAGATAGTAATACACTTTTTATTGGCAGTTCCTCCCGGAAATTCTGCCACGGCGACACGTCCGTCCAAAGTATCGTCCCATGCTTCACTGGCCAGGTTATTTCCTCCTGTTTGCGTTCTCCATCCGGCTCCGTTCACATAGCCTCCCCAATCCGGCAAGAACCACCACGCGGTGTGATTCAATCTGAATGTTCCTTTCTGAAGAAAATTGGCTTTCCCGGATTCGTAGGTCTGAAGCCCGTCAAAAACAGGGTGCGTTTCATTCCCTTTGAAAGAAATTCCCCAATCGTTGTTCGCATCTACAAACCCGTTCGGTAAGAAATCCCCGAAAACATTATTCGGGCCTTTTCCCGAAGGCACAATTCCCAAAGCATCCACATATTGAGCAGCAAATCCAGTTAAAAGAATATTTCCGCCCGCATTCAGATAGGTTTTGATTTTGGAAGTTACATTCGCATTCAATGCGTCACCAGGCAAAGCGGTAGCCGAGTCAAAATGCCACCAAATCACATTGATACCTGTTAGGTTAGCTGCACCACTCGCCACATCTGCCATTGAAACGTAGACCGCTCCGGAAAATTTACCGAAAAGCCAGTCAGAAGCTGCAATTTCATCAGGATTGGTAAGACCCGTTCTGGTTACCGCTGTTCCGAGGAATGCCACTGTTGGTCCTGAAACAGGCGTGGTTACTTTTGCCGTGTAGATTTCAGTCAGATTCGCATTGGAAACGGTAAACTGTACAGGACTGCTGAAATTAATCGTAGTTCCTGATGCAGGATTGATGCTTACTCCGCTTGCCATTTCTATTACAGGCTGCAAGGCAGTAAGATTAGTTCCTTCCGGCATTGTGAGTGAAATCGTCTTGCTGGAATGGTTGATAGTTGCCGATAATCCGTTAATTTTAAAACTGATAATCGGAACTTGGGACTGAACCGTCACCTGATAATCTTTATAAATATTACCATTCTTTACTCTGAATTTGACAGGCTGCGAAAAATCAATTACAGTTCCCGAAGCCGGGGAAATCACTGCATCTTGCGGAATTTCTATGATTGGCGATAAGGCTTTTACACTCGTTCCGTAAGGTAACGTTACCGTGATTTTGTCATTTTTATTATCAATGTCTCCAGAAACGCCGTTTACTTTAAAAGAAGACACATTCACCGAAACGTCTGTTACCAGACCCTCTTCCATATTGTTGTCGCAGGACCAGACCAATATTGCGGAAACCAGCAAAATGAAATATACCTGGAGTTTATTAAATATTGTTTTCATAAATCTTTCGTTTTTAATATCCGTTATTTTGCTTGTACAATCCCTGACTGAAATTGATCTGAGCCAATGGAATCGGGCAGTATTCTTCAATTCCGTGGTCAAATCCTGCCTGAGAGTAGTAAGATCTTTTCGTTTTTTCTCCGGAATAATAGGTATTCATTGTACCTGCTGCGGTTCCCCATCTCACCAGGTCGAAGAAACGGCTGCCTTCCATTGCAAATTCCATTCTGCGCTCCCATCTTAGGGCTTTTCTGGCAAAATCCTGATTCCATGTACAGTTGACACCCGGTTCATATTTGCTGATCAGATTGTTTGAAGTGTAACTTCCAGTCAAAACAGTACTGTTCGCCGCACGTTGTCTCACCTGATTGATTAATGGCAACGCTTCATTGATTTGTCCAAGCTCTATCAGCGCCTCCGCTTTCATCAGCAACACATCGGAATAACGGATGATGATCCTGTTTTTAGAATTGGCATAAAACGGGTCTACATTCACGGTGCAGCCACATCCTACAGGTACATTTTCTTTTAATGAAGCATAATAACCATAAGTTCCCGGGCTTCTGTTCCAGCTTTCCTGATAGATTTTGTTTTCCTCGTATTTCCAAGGCAATCCCGGCAAAGCAACCGTGTGGTAAAGTCTCGGATCCACATTGTAATTATTCAGCTGATTATAATTCAGATCCGTATCATTATACGTATCAAACATTGGCAGACCTTGAGGAGTTGTCTTGAAAGCGTTCACCAGATTCTGGCTTGGTTTGTGGAAATCGCAGCATCCTAAACCTTGCGGCAGAGAAAGCACATCACCGTAATTCAGTCTTCCGAAAAGCGTTCCGTCATTGTCGGAATATTGAATGGAGAAAACCGATTCCGGACCATTCTCGTGCGTTCCCGGAAGAAAATTGTACCCGAAATCTGATTCCAGAGTATAATTTCCGATCACCTGATTAGCTGCGTCAATGGATTTCTGAAGGGTTACAGGATTGATCTGAGTCACCGTATAATTGTCGTCCTGCTCATACGCCTGATACAATCTCACTTTTGCCAAATATGCATAAGCCGCACTTTTCTTTGGTCTTCCGACTTCGGATTGCGTTGCAGGCAAATTGGCGGCAGCATCTTCAAAATTGGAAGCGATGGCATCCCACAGTTGCTGGTCGGTTTTCGCACGGTTGGAGATTTTCGGGTAATCATCAATAGGTGTATTTTCATCCACGTAAGGCACATATTTGAAAAGGATTTTCAGCATAAAATAAAAATGTCCCCTCACGAATTTCATCTCGGCAATACGTTTTTTCTTGTTTGGGTATTGCGCTTCAGAAAGCTGGTTAAGCGCTGCAATTGCTTTGTTACATCTGCTGATTCCAGCGTAATGCAAATACCAGAGACGGTCCAATTCACCAAAATCCGAACGGATATTGTTGGAAATTTCAAAAAAGTGAAATGCCTGAATATCATTAGTTCCGCTTCCGCCTTTGTAAGCATCATCTGAACGTACATTTCCGTATGGCCAAAGGCTGAAAGGCGTGTCGTAATGGTCGTTTCCAAGTGCCGCATAAGCTGCAATCACAAAACCGTCCACATTTTCCGGCGTTACAACATCGGCCTCGGAAAGCACGCCTCTTGGCTCATTGTCCAGAAAATCGTTGCAGGAAGTTGCTCCCAACAGAAATGCACAGGCAACTGTTAATAGTATATATTTTTTCATTGTTTTAATATTTAAAATTTAAAGGGATAAATTAACTCCAAAATTAAACGTCAGCGGTAGCGGATAACCGAAAGCCGGCGTTTCCGGATCGATACCCGTGAAGCTTTTGGATTTGATGCTCAGAAGATTCTGTGCGCTGATGTAAATCCTGAAATTGGTAAGCCTGTATTGCTCCAACACATTTTTCGGAAGACTATAACCTAATTGTAAAACTCTTAATTTCAGATAGCTTCCGTTCTCTACATAATAAGATGAAAATCTGGATTCTGCGTTGCTGTCTACTGTTGTGAGTGCTGGAATATCAGAATTCGGATTCTGTGGTGACCATGCATTGAGCAATCTCGTCCCTTTGTTGGAACCTACATCATCTACACTCCAGAAATCGGTTTGGTATTTTTTAGAATTAATGACATCCACATCGCCGATACCTTGCCAAAAGGTAGACAAATCGAAATTTTTATAGGAGAAATTAAGATTAACACCATACATAAATCCCGGATTCGGATTTCCAATCCACGTTCTGTCTTTGTCGTCGATAATTCCATCATTATTTAAATCGGCATAACGGATCCTTCCCAATCCTTTACCCGGTTGCGTAGCGGAATTATCAACTTCTGCCTGCGTTCTGAAAAGTCCGTCGGCAACATAACCATACATTGAATTGATTGGCCTTCCGAGAATATTATCTGTGGTTCCGTTTCCGCCATAATTGTTGATAACGGATTGTGGTAATTCCGTGATTTTGTTGCGGTTCATAGAGAAATTTCCTGAAATCTCGTACCCGAATCCGCCGGAAGTTTTATCCTGATAACCTAAAGCAACCTCAATCCCTTTATTTTCCATCGAAGCACCGTTGATCCAGCGGTTTCCGCCTTCGCCAATCACGCCCAGATAAGGAGGTAAAACGAGAATATCTTTGGTATCTTTTTTATAAATATCCACGCTTCCCGTCAGTTTCTGATTAAAAAATCCGAAATCCAGACCTAGGTTGGTCTGTGTAGTGGTTTCCCATTTTAAATCGTCATTTTTGGTTTGTGTTGCGATGAATCCTGAAGGCAATAAACCGCTTCCCACCCCCGAAATATCGTAAGCCGTTCCGTAGGAAGTTGCCCAGGTCGGGTTTCCGCCTGCATAATTCGCAATGTATAGCGAGTACACCGCCGAGTTGCTGATTTCCTGGTTCCCGGTCTGTCCCCAACCTACTCTCAGCCTTAAATCTGAGAAAAACGGAATCCATTTCTCCGCAAAATCTTCTTTGTTGATTCTCCATCCAGCCGAAAATGCCGGGAATGTTCCAAAACGGTTGTTTTTCCCGAATCTTGACGAGCCGTCATAACGTACTGTTGCAGAGAAAAGATAACGATTGTCATAATCGTAAGAGAACTTCCCGAAGTATGACAACAAGCTGTAATAGGTAGAGCTTCCACCGTTGAACGCATCTCCCGTTCCCGCGTCTGGGTACATATAATCGGGAGTTTCAATCAGGAAGCCTTCTTTTCTAAGCCACGTATTATTATAGGTATCTTTATACATTTCCATCCCACCCAGCAAATCGAAGTGGTGATTTCCTGCTTTGGCCGTGTATTGAGCTGTATTGGTCCATGTCCATTTTTCAGTATCCGACTGGTCAATATTTACAGCATTTGTTTTATTCTGAAGATAGCCCGAAACATAGCTTCTTTGCAGCATTCTTTTATAATAATTCGAAAAATCAACCCCGAAGCTTGATTTCAACGTCAGGTTTTTCACAGGCTGTAATTCGGCATAGACATTTCCGAAAAAACGCTGATAACGATAACCGTTGTCTTTGTTGTATTCCAAAAGACGGACAGGATTCTGACGGTCATTCATCCCTCCAACCGGACCACCCCACCCGATTCCGTCCACAGTATGAACAGGAATAATCGGCAGTGCTCTTAAAGCCGGATCAAGAACGCCAAGATCCATCAATTCGTTAGTTTTATTGTATGTAAAATTTTCCCCGATTTTTAATTTACCATCGAAAAAATTATAGGAAGTGTTCACACGGGCAGACAATCTTTTGAAATTGGTCAGCTTTACGATACCGTCATTGTCATAATACCCCATCGAAAAATAGTAAGAACCTTTGTCTGACGCGCTTGAAGCCGCCACATCCAAAGAATTGGCAACACCAGTCTGGGAAACCTCATCATACCAATTTGTATTGGAAGATTTGATGGTTTTTGCTGCATCCAGATATTCCGGAACGTAGCTGTTGTACAAGGTCGGAACGCCGTTCTGAACGCCCCAGTCGAAGCTGTAGCTCAGGTTATTATTGTTCGGATTCAGACCGTCGTTGATATTAGCCTGCCAAAGCACCTGCCCGAATTGTTTTGCGTTGAGAACAGGTGTTTTTTTCGCATATTGGGAAAAAGCAGTATAATAATTCAGGTCGATTCTCATCTTGCCTTTTTTCCCTTTTTTGGTGGTAATGATGATCACACCGTTTGCCGCTCTGGAACCGTAGATACTTGCGGAAGAAGCATCTTTCAGTACCTGCATCGTTTCGATGTCGCCCGGATTCAGCTCGTGCATTCCTGCTTTTGTTGGTACACCGTCTATGACATAAAGCGGGTCGGTATTGTTCAGTGTCCCGACACCACGAATCAGAACTTTGGTACTTCCTCCTGAAGGCGAACCATCGGCGGAGATATTCACCCCAGCTACTCTTCCCTGTAGTGATTTGATGGGATTCGGTTCCGCCTGTTTGTTAAGATCTTTCATATCAACAATGGAAACTGCTCCGGTGATGTCGGCTTTTTTCTGCTTGGTATATCCGGTCACCACAACTTCGTCAATGTTCTTCACCTTATCGGCTGCCAGAATGATGTTGAGGAAAGTTTTTTCATCCACCACCACTTCTTTCGTAGTATAATCGGGATAGGTAAAAACCAGCGTGTTTCCTTTCTTCAAATCATTAATTTGAAATGTTCCGCTGTTATCAGTCGTTGTAGTAACTCCCGTTTCGGAAACAGTGACAGTCACGCCGCTCAACGGTTTCTGATTGGGAGACAGCACCTTTCCTTTCACAATTTCCTGCGCAAAAAGGTAGGAAAACGGAAGAAGGCAAAAGGCGACTGCAATTTTATATTTCTTCATATCATATAGTTTTAATTTTAATTAATTGTCTACGGAATGTTCTACACTGCTATCTCTTATTTAATATCAAGCTGATGTGCATCGATATTTAATGAGCTTCCTTTCGTGTCTGTTGATAAGGTCAGTTCTGAGAAATTTTCATTAGGGAAGAAGATTTCGGTCAGTACTTTTTCGCCGTCGTTGAAGAAGATTTCAATGGAGGTCTTGTCGATAACAAGTTTTATCTTTGCTTCGGAATAGATCTGATTCAATGGTGCTTTGGTAACAGGTGTTGAATAGTTTTTTCCGAAATCTGTTTTTCCTGATTTGGAACGATCGACAAACAATTCTTTTGTTTTATTATCAATTCCAAAAACGACTTCTTCTCCTAAAGAATTTTTCAGAGAAAAGCTATAAGTTCCGGCAGTCATCTTCTTTAAATTTAAATCGAGAACAGCTTTAGTCAGGTCAATTTCTGACGGACTTACTAATTTATTTTCAGCCTTCAGATTGATTTTTTTCCGGATAGATTTTCCTTGATAATTTTTCAGTCCGGCAACCGGAATATTCTTAAGAATATAGCCGTCTTTTGTTTTCTTGAGTGAAACTTCCCTCGCCATTGTCGTACTGCTTCTCCACGCTTCCGTAGGAACTTCCTGCGCATATTCCCAGTTGCTCATCCAGCCGATAATCACCCGTTTTCCCTGCGGAACATTATCGAATGAAACGCTGGCATAATTGTCTTTTCCCCAATCGAGCCAGGCTGCTTTTTCTTTCTGAAGCTGTTTCGTGAAATGTTCATCAATCTTAAAAGTTTTCCCGTCAAAATCACCGACAAAATATTGTCCTGCAGAACCATTATTTGGTCCGCCTGGATTGATATTGACGATCAGAACCCATTTTTCTTCGTTGGTCCCTTCGACTTTTAACGGAAATAGATCAGGGCATTCCCAAACGCCACCGTGACCGCCCAAATCTTTTCCAAATTCGGATTGGAACGCCCATTCTTTCAGGTTTTTTGAGGCGTAAAAGTGTGTTCTGTCCTGAGCCGCCAAAACCATAATCCATTGCTGTCTTTTGCTGTCCCAAAACACCTTTGGGTCACGAAAATCACGGATTCCCGGGTTTTTAAGAACTGGATTTGCACTATATTTTGTCCAAGTCTTGCTATTATCTAAAGAGTAAGCAATTCCTTGAGATTCTACATCTATTTTTCCGTCTTTTTCTCGGTTGGGATTGTGATAAGTGTACACCGCAACGACAGGATTATTTTTGGAATCCCCGAAACTTGAAGTATTGTTTTTATCGACCACCGCACTTCCTGAGAAAATATATCCCAAATCATCAGGATAAAGTGCAATCGGCTGCTCTTCCCACTTGACGAGGTCTTTGCTTGTGACGTGTCCCCAATGCATCGGTCCCCATTTATTTCCATCGGGATAATGCTGGAAGAACAGGTGATAAACACCGTCTTTGTAATAGAGTCCGTTCGGGTCATTCATCCATCCTTTTTTGGGGCTGAAATGGAAATTAGGGCGGTAAAGCTGCTCTTCCTTCTTCGAATCCGACTGAGCGTTCAGATTCGAAAAAAAGACAGAAGCGACAATTAAACTTGATATTATTTTTTTCATTGAATTATTTTTTCTCGAAGATTTTTGAAGATTCTATTCTTTTGTAAGTGTTTTGCTTAATTTTTCCAGTGAGACTCCTTTGGTTTCCGGCATCATAAAAATCACAAATAACAGCTGGAATACCATTGCGATTGTGAATACCAGAAATACAGTTCCGGCGCCAATAGTCGAAAATAGAGTCGGGATAAGGGAAGGAATGATCGCTGCCAAAACCCAATGCGTGGAACTTCCGAATGCCTGTCCTGATGCACGAAGATGGTTCGGAAAAATCTCGGAGATAAAAACCCAGATCACCGTTCCCTGTCCGATGGCGTGAGAAGCGATAAACAGGAATAAAAACACAGGAATCGCCAAGCCCGACCAATGGAAATAAAAAGCCATAGAAACGAGCCCCAACGAAATGATATAACCGATGGAACCAATGTACATTAGAGTTCTTCTGCCAACTTTGTCGATAAGATTAACACCAACCAACGTGAAAACCATATTAACAACTCCAATTCCGATACTGCTGAGAAGTGCGGTTTTCTCGCCCAATCCAGCCTCACCAAAAATTCTCGGTGCATAATATAAGAATGCATTGATACCCGACATCTGATTGAAAAATGCGACAAGGAAAGCGAGCATCAGCGGAAAACGGTATTTTTTCATAAAGATATTTTCCTTTGGTGCTTCGGCGTGATCGTTTTCCATCTGAGAAATGAGTAGGTCAGAATCCTGATCCGGGTTTACGATTTTAACTACATTTTTGGCTTCGTTTATTCTGCCTTTAGAAACGAGCCATCTCGGGCTTTCCGGAATTATAAGCACACATAAGGTGTAGATACTTGCCGGAATTGCCTGAACACCAAGCATCCATCTCCAGTCGTTATCTCCGATTCCGCTGAGTAAATAATTGGATAAAAAGGCAACCAAAATTCCCAAAACAATATTGAACTGATACAGGGAAACCAATCTTCCACGATCTCTTGCAGGTGCGATTTCGGAAATATAAGCCGGTGCTGCGATAGTGGATGCTCCAACTCCCAAACCGCCCATAAATCTGAAAAATGCGAAGATATAAGGATCATTGGAAAGCGCTGTTCCGATTGCTGAAAGTGCATATAAGACGCCGATTGCCAAAAGTGTTTTTTTACGCCCGAATGTGTTGGTCGGGATTCCGCCAAAGATGGCCCCGATAACGGTTCCCCACAATGCCATTCCCATTACTACCGCACCGTGGAATGTATCTGAACTCTGCCAAAGCGCTTGTAGTTTTTTATCGGCTCCGGAAATCACCACAACATCAAACCCGAAAAGAAATCCTGCCAAAGCCGCAGTGACAGACCACATCAAAATTTTATTCATATATAGTATTTATTAATTTTTATTGATCAAATGGAATCGCTTCTTCTTCATTGATGTTTGCGTTTACAAACCATAGCGATTTCAGCTGTTGAAAAATATTACTTTGTTTGTGGCTAATATATCCCGGGACAGGAATGCGAAGGTCTAATTATGTAACAAAATATTTCGTCAAGGTTAATTATTTGTTAACTAATTTTAATTAACTGAAAATCAAAATTTTAAAATTAATGTAATTTCAAAATATGATAACGATGTTTCAAAAATGTAACACCATTCTATAAAAATGTTACGTAGATTATAAAGATTTTTAGAAGTATGAACGAATGTTAGTGTGGGAAGATTGACCGAAATTTGAGGCCGGGTTTTGGGAAACTACGGCTTTGGTTTTTATAAGATGAATACTTCGAGCAGGCAATGCATCATTGTTCAACCAAATAACGACGTCTTATCAGTGCTGACAACGATATCTCGTTCGCACGGATATTGCTACTCTATTCGGGAAAGAAAAGAAAAGATATACAAGGATTAATTACTCCTCACCAACGCTCTTCCTAAACACATTCGGAGAAACCCCAAACTTATTTTTGAAGACCGTAGAGAAATAATTCGGGGAAGAGAAGCCGGTTTTATAAGCAATTTCGGAAATCGTCAGCCCTGGATTTTGCAGCATCGATTTTGCCTGTTCCAGACGGATATTGTTGATGTAGTCGCTTACATTCACGTCAAACATTGCCTTTATTTTTCTGTAAAGCTGAATTCTTGAAATATTCAGTAAATCCGCAAGATTTTCCACTGAAAAATCGGGATTATCAATATTGGTTTTGATGATCTGATTCAATTTGTTCACGAACGTCTGCTCCATACTTCCGAAGGATTTGCTGTCCACAATTCTTCCGATGTTGTTAGTGTAATAATAACGGAGTTTTTCGCGGTTGTAAAGCAATGAACGCAGCGACTGTGTCAGAATCGGATAGCTGAATGGTTTGGTAAGATAAAGATCAACCCCGGATTTCAATCCGTGAAGATAAGATTCCTTATTGTCCAAAGCCGTAAGAAGAATAACCGGAATATGAGATGTTCTGAGGTCATTTTTCAGAATTTCGCAGATTTCAAATCCGTTTTTTTCAGGAAGATTCACATCGCAGACAATGATGTCGGGAATCTCGCTTAGCGCTTTATCAATCGCATCCGTACCGTCAGAAACCATCACGTCAAATTCCGTCTGAAGCTTATTGCTGAGGAAAAACGACAAATCCGAATTATCCTCCACCAACAGCAAAGAATACCGATCACCCGGATTTTCTTGGTTTTGCATAAAACTTCCTTCTTCTACCACACTAAAAACAGCCTCTTTTGCCAACGTTTCCGCATCCATAACACCCGGTTCTTTTATCATCTGATCCTCATTGAAATGCTTGTTTCCTTTATAAAGACTGATGATAAATTCCGTTCCCTGAAAAGAACTCACATCAATTTTCCCGAGATGAAGCTCCACAAACTGACGGCTGAGATGAAGCCCGATTCCCGAGCTGTTTTTGCGGTTGTTGGAACCTTTAAAATAGGGTTCAAAAACGTTGCTGATCTCTTTTTCCGGGATTCCTATACCGTTGTCTTTGAAGCTGATAACCGCCTGATTTCCTTTTTCCTGAATTGTAATTTCAATTTTTCCGTTGTCTGGTGTAAATTTAAAAGCATTTGACAAAAGGTTAAAATATACTTTATCCATCAGGTTTCTGTCAATATACAGTTCCAGATTTTTGTTTGCGGAATGAATTTCAAACTTAATATTCCTTTTTTTAGCCTCATTTTCAAAATCCCTGAAAATGCCATAAGTGAAATCGTAGATATTGGTTTTGGAAACCCTTAGATTGAAGGTTTTATTTTCTATTTTCCTGAAATCCAAAAGATTATCTACCAACCTTAGCAGACGGTTTGAATTTTTATTAATCAGTTCCAGCTCATAAGACGGTTTTGTACCCTTGCTTTTAAAAGTATCTTTCAATGATTCCAAAGAACTCAAAATAAGCGTTATCGGCGTTTTGAATTCGTGGGATAAGCCGGTGAAAAAGTTTACTCTCGCATCATTACTTTCTTTGAGCTCGTTAGCAATGGTTTCAATCTGATTCCTTTGAATCGTTACACGTTCGTTGGTGAGAGTAAGCTGTTTATTTTTAATTTTAATGGTATAAATCAGGTAAATAGCATAGGCGATCAGGCAAAACATCAGAATCAAAAGTACAACTGACCATCGGAACAATTCTCTTTGGGAAGAATAGAGTTCGGTCTGCTTTTTCACGGCATTCACCTGATTTTCAATCACGCCCTGCTGTTCGATGATTTTATCGAACTGGTTGCGCATAATTTCAGCATTCAGCCTGTCGATAATGGTTGTACTGAGCTTAATTCGTTTCGGTGGAATTTGCCCGTTGTAGATTTTAATGGCAGTCTCAATGGCTTCCGTTCCGCCGGTAGGATAAAGTAAAGTGGCATTCAATTTACCATCCAAAACCATTTGAATTCCACCGTCTTTGGTGTTCAGACCATCCACACCGATAAATTTGATTTGATTTTCCACACCGGCGTTTCTCGCTATTTGCCAAGCTTGTGTAGCGAGTTGGTCATTGAAAGCAAAAACATACAAGCTTTGATTTCCCAATGAATCCAGAGTTTTTCTGAATGCTTCAGCCGGAAGACCTTTGAAGGTTTTTATCAGTTTTGTATTGGAATTATTTTTAATAGCTTGCTGAAAACCCAGACTTCTTTCCGTAGTGGGCGAAGAATTGTCATCGCCTTTTATTTCAATGATTTTTTTTAAATTTTTAGAATCCGAGATAATATACTGCGCTGCTTCTTTCCCAATCTCCACATTATCAGCACCGATGTAAGTGGCATATTTATCAGAATTGATTTTTCTATCCACCAAAATCACGGGAATCTTTTTTGCAAAGGCTTTTTCCACCACAGGAACCAGCGAATTGGGATCAATGGGTGAAATAATGATGATATCCGCTTCATTATCTATCATCTTCTGAATATCCAGAATCTGCTTCTGAACCGAACCTTCTGCTTTACTAATGCTTAGCTGCACCTCAGAATGCAAAGACGCCTGAATCTCCATGGAATGATTCATCGTCTGTCTCCAGGGATGATTTCCCAACCCTTGCGAGAAGCCGATATTTATTTTATCCGATTTTGCTGAAACATCCTTACAGGCATGCAAAATCATCAGTAATAAGAATAAAACGGCACCAGCCTTGGGAAAACCAAACGTTCTAAAAACTTTTTTTGTGGACATATGAACACAATATTAATAAAGATGTTTTACACCTACAATTTTTGGTAAGAGTATTTTATGTTAATTGAATATTAGGTCTTTTACCTGATATTGCTAATATTAGCTGGATTGCACAATGGATCAAAAAAATATACCTCATTTATTCTAATGAAGTATATTTTTTCATTTACAAACTGTCAAAGGAGAAATCTTGCAGCTATAAAGTAACCACCACCAATTACTAGTAGTGGAAGAGAAATCGATAGCAAAACCAATGTCCAAATAAATAGTCTAAAGTAGCTATATAAGCTTACTTTGGAAGGGTCGGAAGGATCATAGATAACAGTGGTTGTTTCTCCTATTTCCCAAGCTGGAGGATCATTTCCTTCTGCTAACTCATATGTAATTAATTGGTTATCTTTTGTCCGAAAAGTGAAGATTGGCGCAAACACTTCACCGTCGGATTCATACTTGTGAAAATCGATTACTGTTGCTGTAGCTTTATAACCATTATTAAGAAATGTCATTGTATTACGGAAGCTGTAGACTGCCCATACAAGAAGTACTACTCCTAGTCCCAGGATTAAATAATATTGCCACATAATTGTATTATTTTTAAAATTTTCCATTATTGTAATGATACAATATTAACTACCAAACTATAAGCTAATTACGAATTTAAATAAATTTTAGTTATCTATCTCTAGATTACAAATATCACTTATATGTTTCTCCTTATCTTTGGTAAACGAAAAATCAACATGAAATAGAAAAACAAATACTTGAGATCATTACTCTTGGCATTTATATAAAAAGACTATTAGAACAACCTAATAGTCTTTTTATTTGTATATGAAATAAAAATACGCTGTAATTGCAGTCTTAAAATTGCGAGAACAATTAATTGCATTCTACTTCAACCAATTCTCTTCCTGTAAGCACAAAATAGAGATTCTGCAATTGATGAAGATATATACACTGAATATAATTTCCAAAGTATAAAAATCCCTCTAATATTTTTTCCTTCGAAAGGTCAAAATCATATTTTCCAAAGTTGGGTAAATCATAACGGATTCTAAAATCTGATCTGTAACTTTCTTTAAAACCAAACTTGGTAAGCCACTCACTAGTAAGTAAAATAGGTTTTAAATCCTTTGAATCAACTGGAATTTTAGAAGTTCCTCTTCTAATATGTACAAGGCTATTTTTATGATCTAAATCGAGTCCAGTAATGGGTACAACTTCCTCTTTATATTGAATTAAATTATGAAGTCTAAGTTCGTGTATTTTCATAGTGGTGAGTGTTTAAAGTTTTATAATCTGAATTTTGAAAAGTTTAATGTTACTTTGCTTTAGAATTCAAATTCGTATCTGCTAGTTTAGTTAAAGATTCGTCACATTGTTTTTCTTCTTTTAATGTTGCGAGGAGATTTTTTAGGGATGTTTTTTCGTCCAGTATTTTTGCAAAAGCAGCTAATGTTCCATATGTTGCAATTTCGTAATGTTCAACCTTTTGTGAAGCTGCAATAATCCCTGCATCTCTTACTGTTCCCGGTTCTGTTTCTTTTATAATACTTTCCGCCTCATCCAATAACCCCTGCATTGCATCGCATTTTTTTGCTTGTGCTTTTCTGCCCATAGATTCAAAACATTCCTCCAATCGACTTACGTGTTCTTCAGTTTCAATCAAATGCTGAGCGATCGCATTTTTCAATTTTTCATTAGTCGCATTTTTCTGCATCTTGGCTAAAGCTTTTACAAGTGCTTTTTCGGCCCAATAGATATCTTTAAGACCATCCTCAAAAAGATCTTTTAATTCTTTTGCGGCATCTTTTTTAGCTGGCGTTTTTCTAGACGTAGTTTTTTTTGCTGTGCTTTTTGTAGTTGTTGCCATAATTTTACATTTTTACTATTAATATTTTGTATTTGATTTTTAATCTTTTACCAGTAACCCGTCTTTAACATGGATTATTTGTTTAATTATTTTTTCTACAGTCTATCTACCCTATTTAACAATCCTTGTACTTATTGTCTTGAACTTTGCTTAACGCTATAAATCTCGCTCTTAGCCAGTGCACTATATAAAATTTTCGGATTGCGGAATTTGAGAAAAAACCTCTTCCAATGAGTCAGAGAGATCATCATCCGCATTTGAAACATCTTCTTCCATTCTAAGAAGTTTTGGAGCAATTCTATTTAATGTAAGGTTAAAAGAGTTCATAGTAATAGGTAAAGTGTTTGAATACAACAATCCTTATAAAACAATTTTTTTGCCAAAATAAACTTCATTTTTAGTTGCATAATGAAATATTTATATTGTTTTTATGATTATAATCACAACATATAGTATTTCTATCAAAATATTATTCATTCATATCCAAATTATTTAACGGTAAGTACAATTTTTCCTTGTATCCTTACTAGCATCAGCCTAATTTCTCAGTCTCTTCAGATATTACATGATCCTATTTATTGTGGAATAATTACTATTAAAGCAACTAAAAATAATGATATTCAATACGTAAAAGGGAAAGCCATCGTATCTTAGATTTCCTATATATTTTAAGATCGCTGCCGGTACGTCCGTAACTACCTCTTAATTTTCCTAAGCTGAGCCATTTGGAATTTTAAAAAAAAGATTCTTCAGAAAACAGCCAGGCTGCTCCAATTGCTCCAAAATTTGAAAACCTGTTATTAGGCCCGAAGCGGCTTGAGCCATCGCGCCTTGCTGTTAAGTTGATGATATACCGGTTCATCAACCGATAATTAAGTCTGCCGAACACAGCGGTGTATTTATAGCTCAGCCATCCCTGATATCAATCTTTTAAGCTCTAGGATATCCATTGTATCATTCGTAAAGGTTCTTTCTGTTGAAATCGACTTTCTTTCTGAATAAGGCACTACTGGATTTTCATCAATGCCATTGGCTTTTTTCCAGAGCTCTTTTCCGTTTACTCCAATCATCTGCTGCAAAACCAAAACCGGCATTTCGGATAAGGTATGGATGGTACGAATACCAATTCTCGACAACAGCTGAAATGTCTTATCGCCCACCATCGGAATTTTTTTAATCGATAACGGATTTAGAAACGGCTGAACTTCTGGTTCTTTAATTTCTAATCTTCCCACCGGTTTTGCTTCTCCCGTACCGATTTTCGAAACGGTTTTATTGCTGGATAAAGCAAAGCTTATCGGCAGACCGGTTTCTCTGGTTACAGCAGAAGCAATCTCTCTGGTCCACTGATAACATCCAAAAAACTTATCCATCCCGGAAAGATCAAGATAAAACTCATCGATACTTGCCTTTTCCATGACCGGAACTTTTTCCTGAATAATTTCGGTGACGGTATGGGATAAATTGGAATACAATTCATGATCACCACGGATTACTTTTGCATCAGGACATAAGCGTAAAGCCATCCGGATCGGCATCGCAGAACGCACTCCGAATTTCCTTGCTTCATAGGAACATGATGCGACCACCCCACGGTCTCCACCTCCTATGATGAGGGGAATCCCGTCAAGTTGAGAGTTATTACGTCTCTCACAAGATACAAAGAATGTATCGAGATCCATATGTACAATCGCTCGGTTCACGTCACAAAATTAGATACTATTTGTATCATTTTTTGTATATTTGTAGATACAATTTGTATCAATGTCAATTTTTTCAGATAACATCAGGTTCTTAAGAACTCAGAAAAATTTATCCCAACAGGAGCTTGCAGATCAAATTTCGATGAGCAGAGTTCGCTATTCCAAATATGAGGATGGGCGCTCTGAGGCTCCTTATGAGCTTCTTATCAGGATTTCTAAATATTTCAATTTAAGTATTGATCTGCTCCTCACGGTGGACATCAGAAAATATCCGCTGGAAGATGTCTTAAAACTTCCGGACAATAGAATCCTTCTGCCAATAAAAGTAGACATGGAGGGAAATAATGTTATTGAAATTGTTCCAGCAAAGGCAAGCATGGGATATTTAACCGGATATAGTGATCCTGAATATATTGAAAGCCTGCAGCAAATTGTCTTTCCATTTCTTAGTCATGGAAAGTACAGAGCATTTCCTGCTGACGGAGACAGCATGCCCCCACATCAGGACGGAGCTTATGTGATTGGAAAATACATCGAAAGCATAGCGGATCTTAAAATCGGTAAGAGCTATATTTTTGTTACCAGAAGTGAGGGAATCACCTACAAGCGCCTGTTAGAAATAGAACCTGAAAAAATTACCGTAAAAGCAGATAATCTCTTTTACCAGCCTTATGATATTCCACTGGAAAGTATTATTGAAATCTGGGAATACGCCATGAGTATAGCGACAAAGGAATTTGATCCAAGTACTAACAATTTTGATAATCAACAAATCATCACAATGTTTCAAGAAATTCAGGGTGATCTAAAAATTATAAAGGATTCCCAATAAACTGTTTTTCGCAAAGATCTCACTTTCCTGAAGCTCCTTGCCGTTATACTTGTAATATTAATACCTACAAACAAAAAAGGAAGGTGAAAAATATTCCTTCCTTTTTTGTTGTGATTTAGAGGTGATATCAGCAAAATTACTTGGATGGTTTATATGAGCATTTTATAAATATAGGATACACCATTTTTAATCTATCTGTAAAATAATTTTTTTCATCCTCATATTGAGTTGTTTTTCCTTGTTCCACAATCCACCACTTATTATAACCGTCATAATACATGGTATCATTTTTTTTATTTTTATTATATAATACAAAAGCAAAATCTACATTATTATAATATTCTGGAGTATTATTACCGATCAACTTAAATGTTTTAATCTTTGCATTTATTTCCAAATAATCTATTTTAGAAAATTTTTGTGTAACAAAAGTATTTTCATCAGAATTAATTTTCCAAAACATTTTTTTTCAAAGCTAAATGAAGCATCATTTGCTGAAGTTGATTGCTTATAAAGAATAGCTTCTCCGTTTTTATTTTCCTTTCTCATTGAGCATGAAAAAAATATGAAAAAGCACATAAATAAAACAATTAATCTAAGCATGATTTATTTTAATTTATTACTTGTTACTGATTCTGTTGGCAACGTGATTCCCCAATAAACTTTACGTTGTGGTTCATTTAATGATTCATTCACCTGATTAGATAAAAGAGTAGTCCTTATTTTCTCATTACTTGTAAATCCATTTTTATCTGGATTAGCAAATGGTTCGATTCTTTGGAAGTAATCATTGCCGTTGTATTTATAACTTTGGTAACCACCAAAAATACCTTTCAGCCTTCCAATATGGTTCATCCCAAAAGCATAATAATTGTTCGTATCTGTTATTTCAAGATTGTCATTACTTTTTTTCGCATAACTAACCCTTGCATTTCCCAAATGATCTTTATACTGGTAAATATAACGGTTTTCCGTATAGCTGTAGAAACCTTCAGCAGTACCTGCATCATTATATGCCGTACCATAAATAAGAGCGTTTTTTCATCTTTGTTAGAAGGATTAACCATCAATATTAGATTCTAGTAGATAATCGAGAATCTGAAATGATTACTTAAACTCGCTTCTTAGAGAAGGCGAATTTTTCTTATTCAATTTTATATAAAGTCCACACATATTTGAGCAATCGGTATAATAAAATGTATCTTTCATATCAGAGTTCCATATTTCTTTTCCGTCAATGCTTTGGCTTGTAAACTCTCTCTGAGTTCTTACGTAACTTATTTCTTTGGATAATACAAAACTATACTTTTTTCCTACCTTTATTTTTTCCAAATAATCTTTTCCATTATCACATTCTTTGAAAACAGGAACAATAATTTTTGTTTTCTTATTTTCCAAATGAAGAATATAATTCCATGATGTAGAATCTATTCCTTTAACTGTTGCAGATATAATATCCCTATTCTTATTTGTTTGTGAAAAGCAGCTAACATTAATAAAACAAATTATAATTATTAATATTCTCATTGTTTCTTTTTTAAGTTTTTATATGTTCCAGAATAGCTACCAATTGAAGTAACTACTCCAGTCTTTTTATTTCTTAATGAAAATTCATCCGTTAAAGTAACATTATTCTTATCAATAAATGTCCTGCTAGAGCTTTGTATTAATGAAAATCCATCACTATCCTTATATCGTGGATCAATATATTTAGCAAGATCATGTGCTTCATAATATCCTTTGTTTTTGTCAGATTCAGTTATAGCAGCTGGGCTACCAGGAAAAAGCACTGCACCAATAAATGATTCCAGAGTTTCATGCAAAATATTTGATCCTTTAACTGCCCCCATAACATTTTCATATTTGCCCAAAATATCGGGATTGACAATATTAGTAGCACGAATTTTACCTCCATATTCATAGCTCCCTCTATAAGCCCCTCCTTCATATAATGGATATTCATCTCCTTCTGCTTGATCAATTCTCAAATCACTGTCTGTCTGTAAAGTAACAATATGTTCTTTATCAACATTAGCTGCATGAAAAAGAAGATTTGATGCATCCGTTTGTTCAACTCCTTCAATTTTTGTTGCAGTAACCTTTCCTTTTTCATCTATTGATAAATTAAGTTGTCCTTGAACAGAAGCCTGTAATTATTCAAAGGCCTTATCTTTTTCGCTTCCAGTAATTATAATATCTTTATTCTACATCCCATCCGGATCAATAAATCTTCTAGGATTGTTAAATGCATAAGTATAAGCTGACCATCTTCTCGAAGTTTCCGCCAACGGGTCCACCACACCCCATCTTCTTTCCGTTGTACTTGTAACTTTGATATCCTCTAAAGATCCCTTTCAGTCCTCCAATATGGTTCATCCCAAAAGCATAATAGTTGTTCGTATCTGTTATTTCAAGGTTGCCATCACTTTTTTTAGCATAACTAACCCTTGCATTTCCTTTTTTTAATTATTTTCTCTTGATTTTTAATAATCAGAACATAAACTTCTATTTCGAAAAGATAGCAGCTTCAAATACGAGGTCACTTGTTATCTTACACACGATAAAATTGTGCGGTAGTGAAGAGTTTATTGTATGTATAATCCGCAAACATTTTCGCATTGATCATAATAAATAGTATTCTTCATATCAGAAGTCCAAACAATTTTATCATCAACTTTTTGACTAATAATTTCTTCCTCAATATTACCAATAGTTATATCCTTTTTGAGATGAAAAGAATACTCACTTCCAATTTTAATTCTTTTTTTTCCCTGCTTTTCACAATACTTAGAAACAGGGACAATAAACTTACTGTTATCATTTTGTAAATACAATATGTAACTACTCGATGTTGTTTCTATATTTTTAACAACAGCATTTACAATATCATAATCCTTAGTTTTTTGAGAGCTACAGTTAATTATTAATAATAGAAAAAATAACCTTACTAATTTCATTTTTTTTGAGATTTTTTATAAATACCTTGATAAGTTCCAAATGGTGTTACTTCACCTGTTGTTTTATTTTTAAATGATATTTCATCTTTTAATAAAACTTGGGTGCTACTAATATGTGTTCTGCTCGGAGTCCTTGATAATATGAAGTTGTTACTTTCAATATTTCTCGGATCTATATAATTAGCAAGATCATGTGCGTCATTATATCCTTGACTTTTATCAGACTCTGTAATAGCAGCTGGACTTCCGGGAGAAAGAACACTTCCGATATACCCCTCAAGTGCTTCATGTAAAATACTAGTCCCTTTAATCTTATTCATCAGAGTTTCTAATTTGCCTAAAAAGTCAGGATTAACAACGTTGTTTGCGTAAACTTTTCCTCCATGTTTATAACTTCCTCCATATGCGCCACCTTGATGTAATACAGAACCATCACCACTACTATCCATTCTCAAATCGCTGTCTGTTTTTAAGGTTACAATATGTTCTTTATCAACATTAGCTGCATGAAAAAGAAGATTTGATGCATCCGTTTGTTCAACTCCTTCAATTTTTGTTGCAGTAACCTTTCCTTTTTCATCCATTGATAAATTAAGTTGTCCTTGAACAGAAGCCTGTAATTGTTCAAAGGCCTTATCTTTTTCGCTTCCAGTAATTATAATATCTTTATTCTGCATCCCATCCGGATCAATAAATCTTATAGGATTGTTAAACGCATAAGTATAAGGTGACCACCTTCTCGAAGTTTCTGCCAAGGGATCCACCACACCCCATCTTCCTAAATCCGGCATATAGAATCTTGCTCCATAATCATACATTCCCGATTCCTGAAGTTCCTTGCCGTTGTACTTATAACTTTGGTAACCTCCAAATACTCCTTTCAGCCCTCCAATATGGTTCATCCCAAAAGCATAATAGTTGTTCGTATCTGTTATTTCAAGATTGCCATCGCTTTTTTTAGCATAACTAACCCGTGCATTTCCTAAATGGTCTTTATATTGGTAAATATAACGATTTTCCGTATAGCTGTAGAAACCTTCAGCGGTTCCTACAAAATCTAAGGTCCATGCTAATGGCACTACAATAATCGGATCTTTAAATGCTTCCTGTTCATAAGCCACACTTGTCCTGCACCATAAACATGGGGCCACGGTTTCTGAAAAATAATACTGGAAGCCATCTAAGTAGTCTGTGTACTTATAAGTGGTAGACTGACCTCTCCCTCCTCCTGTACTGTAGGTTTTACGAACCTTCACTCCGTCTGCACGGTATAGATAATTTAATCCAAAGTTGGTGGTTGTGCCCAGAAATGGATCAGTCTGGGTAATGGAAAACTGATCGGGTACATTCAAATGATTATAACCAATGTATTGAATTCCTTTATCCTTCATTGTGGTCATATTTCCATTCAGATCATAATCAATGATATTGTTTCCGCCTTCATATCCTGTGAGGTTCAATGAATTTTCTATAACCTGCGTTAAGCGGTTTCCCTGATAGATATAATCTAAATTATCCACCAAAGTAGAAGTCATTCCTGATATAGGATTTGCAGATCTTTTAAGGTTGCTTATATTCCCGTTCAGATCATAGGTTAGGTATTCATCAAAGTTCCCGCTGGATCCTGTAGTGGGCTCTTTATAGAATGCATTCTTTAACCTGTTCAGGCGATCATAATCATAGTTGTATCTTTTTAAAAGATTTTCTGATCCATTGTTCCAATCTACTTCTGCAATATTGCCATTGAATTTTCCCGGTGTTATATTGGAGTTCACAGGATTATTATATCTTACCTCATATCCAAATAATTTTCCGTTAAGATTAGCAGGATCATTGATCTTTGTCATCCATCCTCGGATATTATAAGCATAGTTAACTTCCTGAAGCGGTGTTGAAACATCTAGCCCGCCCACCTTCTTCGTGGTTACCTGAGAGAGGTCATTATAGATATTCTGTGTCAGGATCTCTGTAGCATTGGAATCTACTTTATGGGTATGCTGTACCAAACGGTTTTGTGAATCATATGTGAAGTTTTCATCGATAACCCTTTCTGTATCTGTAGAGAGCCTCTTATGTCTGGTAATGGTCTGTTGAGGCACTCCTGCAAAATCAAGCCTGGATTCTGTTTTAGTGTACCCTCCTAAATGATTGATGGAGTGAGTGGCAATTACTCTTCCTTTAAGATCGTAATAGCTGTAGTTTTTCGTCCAGTTGTCATCTTCTATGTTTTTAACATAAGTAGCCAAAGACAAGCTTCTGGTAGTAAGCCCCGAGCTTACATTACCTGTTAATACGGCACTCTGATTAGGAATGCTTGAGGTAAAGGCAGGAGTTCCTGTAGGATAGGTATCATAATAATTGACGGACAATAACGTACTTATTGTATAGGGAATCGAAACATTGGTGTAATAGAGATCAATACCGTTATAAGATACAGGGGTAGTTGATCTACTTTCATTATTCGTAGGATTAGCCGTGTTATTGTTAACATCATTCTGAATACTCTGACGTGAACTGGAACTAGACGTTAAACCTGTGTAAACTACCCTTCCAAACTGATCATATTTTGTAAAAAGCCATTGCCCTTGAGTATTCAAATTGGCATCCTGGACCATAATTAATCGGTCCTGTTTATCATAGATCATATACTCCTTTCCTTTTCCCGGCAACTTCTTCTCTACCAATCTGTTTCTGTGGTCATATTTATACTGATAGCAAAGATTATCTAAAACAGTCGGATTTAATGAACTTAAAACCGATGCTAAAGGGGGAATAACATAAGCTAGCTGATTATATTCATTATACACATAATAGGTATCGGCATTTTCCGTGGCACTTATTACTTTTCTTACTAAAACAACCTGACCGTCTTTGTTTTTAAACTCTATGGTGGCATTTCCATCTTCGTCAGTTACCGTATTCTTATAGAGCTGGTTGGCTAAATATCCCGTTTGTGAAAGAGTGATATTAGATTCAAAACTACCATAATCAAATGTTGCAGTGTACTTTTTTACTTCTCCGCCTGCATTGGCTTCATAATTAAGCTGAACGGGATGCCCCTGCCAATCAAGCCCTGGCTGTACCTGAGAGATGACACGGGATAAAGGTGAAGCTTCAACATTCTTATGGGCAAACGGGCTGCTGTCACTGTAATAGGTCTGTGCAGCACCATCAACTCCTGACTGAATAGCCCCATTCATTGTTGGCATGGGAACAGGCAGCCAGGAATCTACCTGCCTTCCGAAGCCATCATAAGGTATAGTGGTTACTAAATCTTTGTTACTTGGAGAAGCTTTTATATTGATAACCTGCTTAGGTCTTCCCAGCCCATCAAAATACTGGATAGTTTCTGAACTTTTGACAGGCTGGTTATTTCCATCATAATCAAGGTAGGTCTTGCTGTATATATAGTTTTCCGCTGTACTGGGTGCTGTAGTCTGTCCGCTATATAAACCCGCTACAAACAAAGCACTGATAGGTATAATTATCTTTTTCATCGTAATCTGATTTTATTGTTTGTAGTGATAGGTATTTGATTTAATGACTTTCTTTACATTATCTTCTATGATATACACTTCTTTAAGCCTACCGAAAGAATCATAATTATAATATTCGGTCTGTCCATTAGGTTTCATAATACTGGTTGGCTGCTTGTAAAACGGATCGTAAGTATAAGTTGTCATCATCGAATTGACCGGGTACACTCTGACTTCATCTATATAGTTATAGGCCTGACCTATTTGAACGTTCTGACCAGCTACATCAACAATATCCTCAACATATTGCCATGGAGACCCGGCACTGGTCTTGCCCCAATATGAAATAACTACTTTGTCATAACCCAGCGATGCATCAGGAAGCTTAACACTATATTGACCAACGTGAGATTTATTTCCCGTTTTTGCATCAGTTGTATTTATATATTCTACGTCTTCTTCAAAGCTTGTGTGAAAGGGAATTGCCTTCTCTATGTTTACTGTATTATAAATGGTAAAGTTAAATTGATGTTCAATTGAACCCTGATAACCATTATATCCAATATTAACCAGTTTCACCTTGTAATTTCCTGGCTTTAAAAGTTGAGAAGCAGTAGTGAAGGTATGAGAATTCCCACCTGCAGGAGTACTATCTGTAAACAACACGGAACCAGCACTATTATCGATATTCTCAAAAGATACCTGATACATCACCGACTTATCGTTAGGTATCTTTTCATAGATCCTTTCGATCATATAATTTTTCTCTTCTGTAATGACAAAGCTTCCCAATTCATATACAGTACTACCCATAGGAATGAATAAATTACTATTGATGGTCTTATCCTGGTTATTCGTACCTGCTTGAGAAACCAGATTGGAATTCTCAACCATTGCAATTGGAAGGGTCTTGTCGTATCCCCATATATATGTAATAGGAATACCATTTTCTTTCTTTAGATTGGTAGCATTGCCTTTCTGATCATAGGACATAAAGCGAACCCTGTCCTCTAATGGTAATGAAGAGTCAGCTTGAGCCTGAACGAGTTTCGGTTCAATAATGCTATTATTCACCCACTTATCATAAAGTGTACGAAGCTTCTGTATCTGTTTTCCATTGGTCGTATTAATGACCGTTTGCTCAATGATAGGGGTCAGAATGTTTTTAGTTAACATCGTCTGATAAGGCTCGGCTGTACCAAAATCATACGGATATTTATATTGTGTGAATATATCGTCACCTAGACTATTTTTTCTCACGGCTTGCTTTACCATAAGATTATGTTGATTATAGGCGTAATCAATCCTTTCCTCAACATATTTGGATTGATTGTTCTGGTCGTAAGTTCTTTTGATGGTATAATCCAAAAGGTTAGCATTCTGATAAGCTTTGGTATCATGCGCTCGTATCGATTGGATATACAACGTCAGGCAGTTATGGCAACCGAACTCAGTGAGATCTATATTTTTATTATTGGCGAGGTTCGTAAGCGTTCTTGTGATATTGAAGCCTGTCAGAAATTCTTGTTGAAAATGATTAGAATATTGAAAAATCTCTTCTGAAATTTTATTTCCTATCTGATTCTTTACCAATTTATACCCTAACTTAGGTTCGTAGTTTCCCCAGTCCTCCTGATAAGTATGAAGTTCCCTTATTAAATCTGTATAGGAAATATGATCAGGGGAGGAATAATGATATTCTGTGGAACCCATATTATTCGTAGGAGTACCATCATATTCTGTAACATCAAGATATGCAATAGGCATTCCGGGAGTTAAATCATGTGACACAATAGGATTCGAAGTTACAATGGTTTGTTTATAGTAACGCCAGCATCCACCAGTTCCTTGACAAGGAACAAAATCTCCGTTGGGATCTTCCAAATCTAACGTCCATTGCGGGTAAGTATAAAATTCCGGATCGATTATATTGAATTTTGGCTGGCTATACTGATATGATTTGATATTCGCGACATTATTGTCTTTTGAGTAATTTGTGATACTTGCCACCCTGAAACCACCTATATATCCACCGCCATTAGTGCCTCGATAAACTCCATCAGCGTATGCTCTCTCAAATTTGAATTCAGTTCTTCCGCCTGCGGGATATTTAATTTCTTTTAGCATGCAGGCTTTTGAAAAATAACCGTTATCTGCTTTCCTATCGCCCCCATACCCAGTACCATTAACGGGATTCTGATATTCTACAGGTAAAAAGTTATACGGGATAGCAGTGCCATTATAGTTAGAACCATTAAAATACCCCCAAAAATCATATGATCGTGAAGAATATGCCGGCAGCATTATACTTTGTTCATAATCAAATGTATACTTTTGACTGTTCTGAGCATCTTCTCCGTAAATATTCAACATATCCAATTTCAGCCTTTTGTCCCTGTTATTTGTATTTTCATACCCAATCGTGCCAAAGTAACTTTGCTGAAAAATAAATTTTTTCTTGATTGTATTTGGATTATTTTTAGGTAAAATTTGTACTTCTGTAAGTTTCTTTAAGTTGGGAAAGTCTTCTCTGTTGGCGTAAAGAAAATTAATAATTATATCTTCGCTCTCAATAGAGGATAAAATAACTGCATTTGTAGCTCCACCTGTTCCCCCCATACTTGTGCTGGGATCTCCCTGAGAAGGCTGAACTTGACAACCACCAACTCCGATTACAAAATCTTTTTTACTTATAAAAGTATCATTAGGCATTCCGTTCGGTGTCGTTTGCACGGAATTGTAAGAAAATTTTATTTTTTCCTGTCCATCAGGTGAGCTCATTTCTGTGAGAAACCATTCAGAGGACCCGTAACTTGAATCCTGAAACCTTTTAAACTTGTGGATAATGCCCTGGTCGTCGATTATTTGAAATTCCGTAACCACATTTCCGTTTGACTGATTTTGTTCAACCGTTTTAGTTATATTATAGGGACGATAAGGAAGCGTTATCAATGTGCTTGTTTGAGGATAATTATATCTAAAAACTCCTGAGCCTCCATTTGGTAATTTATAAAAGTATCTATCACTCATTCTATCCTCACTAGGATTAGCATTCAAGTACATCTCCATACTGTGGGGGCCCGGATAAGTCCAACAAAATGTATTATATCCCGACATAACTATAGTAGGTACGGCAGCCAAAAATTGTGCAGCATTTGCATAGATTTTATTTGTTGCTCCTTTTTCGTCTATCGCATCTAACATTGTCCTTGTAATAATTCCTCCTGCATTCAACACCCATCCCAATCCGACCTCAGAAGGAATATCATAAACTTTAATACCTGAAGCATGATATGAAATTGATATAGGTAAAGATAGTTTCCTCCCTTGTATTGTGTATATAGGAATCTCAATCTTTGGTACCCCTGTGCTATAATCTACAGGAATTTCCCCATATCTCATGAAATTCTGTACGGTTGGCGAAGGCGGGATAATGGTGGGAAGTTGGAGATTCTGATTACCTTGTTGTCCATAAAGAACCATGGACAAAAAGGTAAATAACAAAATTGTCTTTCTCATTTATGTATTTTATTTCTTAATCAATTTAGCATTCGCAGTTTTGTGGGTATCTGTTTTTATAGTAATCAGATAAGCGCCCTGTATCAAAGGCTGGGTATTGATCTTCGTTACCTTATTCTTTGTTTTCAGACTCTGAAGCTGTCTTCCTGACATATCATACATCGTAATATCTGCTTCCTTGAAATCAAAACCGATTTCTACATACGCATAATCGGATACTGGATTCGGATAGATTTTGATATACTGCTTTTCGATGAGTTGATCTACCTGCTGATCTCCCAGCTTTACAATCTTCCAGTTCTCTTTTCCTAATTCTTCTGCGCTGGTTCCTGCCAGAATAATGGAGCCGTCTCTGTTTAGCTTAATATCTGCTAATCTCTCTTCTTTTTTTCTGGATTCTCCTTTTACGTGTTTTCGCCACTGTTCGTTTCCGTTTTCATCTACATACAGCATCCAGAAGGTTTCATCATCGGCTTCTATCCTGCCTTCTGCCTGGGTATAGCCTCCGAGTAGTATTCCTTTGGTTAGGTCTTTATTTTTTTCTCTTTCATTATGTCCTAAGATGACATGCATTCCCATTAAAACATCTCTGTTTTTAAAGTTGTAGGATTTCTGCCAGATCTCTTCGCCTCTTTCGTTTAAGGAGATGAACCAAAGGTCGGTACCTTCTTCTATGCCTACGGTTTTATTGCCTGATCTCTCGGAACGGCTTTCGCCTCCGATGATAAAGCCCGAAGTGGTCATGGCCATGGTTCTTAAATGATCGTCTCCTGTTCCGCCATAGTTCTTTTCCCATTCTACTTTGCCGTCTTTATTGAGCTTAATGATCCAGTAATCGCCTTCTCCAAAGTTTTCAGTTTGTTTTGGGGCTGCAGATGGTAGGTTGTTGGTTGCAGTTTTTCCACTTCTGGAATAAACTCCGAGTAAAACTCCTCCATCTCTGGTGGGAATCATTTTTTCTACTTCATCTAAGCCTTTTCCACCTAGAATGAGCTGGGAAAGTTCTTTTCCATTTTTGTCTAATTTGATAACAAGAACGTCTTTGGAACCGTAACCCTGTGCGGAGTTCTGAACATTTCCTGCCAAAGAATCCTAAGTCGGTGGTTTGAATGACTGCCCTGGCTTCTTCATCGAAAGTGCTACCTATGGTTTTCTGCCATAATTCGTCTCCAAATTCATTGATTCTGATGAGCCAGATATCGGAGCCTCCTTTGGAGTCGTCTTTTTTGTCTAGGCCTTTGCCTGAATACGATGTCCCTGCGAGAACAAAGCCTCCGTCTTGTGTAGAAAGGGATGCGGAAAGGTAATCGTGGTTCTTGCCTGCAAAGTATTTTTCCCAGACGACTTCGCCTTGTTGGTTGAGTTTTACGAGATGGAAATCGTAGCCGTTATTTTGTTTATTGTCGGTAGAGAGTTTTTGTGATTGAATGGAACTTCCGGTAATTAAATACTGAAGATCTACGGTTGGAGTCACCTGGCTTAGAAAATCCTGAGTAGTGGATTTGATGTCTTTCTGCCATAGGACTTCCTGAGCGGATAGGCTCAGAACTGTGCATAGGGAATATGCACCCATGTAGAGTTTTCGCATGGTTATTATTTTTGTTAATTTTTCACTAAAATATGAAAACAACCAAATAATAAACAAAAATATTAGCTATTATACCATAAATTTTGAAGTAATCATAATTTTCAATATATAAAAATTACATAAAATACTAATAATTAAAAATAAATACTACTACTTATCATAAAAAATATGCTGATAAATAGTAATAAAATAAAGACGTATAATCAAAAAACAACCAATAACATAGTTTTAGTCAACCTCCAAATTTAAACCATAGCAAAGCTTTTAGCAATCATTTGATCCTTCACAACCAAACCAATGATACCAACTACCACTTAAGATAAAGATGAGGCAAATTCCGAGAAGTTCTATGTCAAATGCTCTGATAGTGCCTCAAAGGGAGAATTTTTTAGCAGCACCAGTTAATGATTCTAAGAAAAAGTGTACTACACCAGTCTGATCCGGAAACTAAAAATCGACAAGACCATTATCCTGTCGATCAACTAATAACAATAAACCGAATGAATGGATGAAAAACTATTCGTATGGTTCGGTTTCAGGCAAAAGTACAAAAATTTGTTCAAGCCATGTTTCCCTTAGCTTTGATGGTGCTGTATGGATAAATATGCCAGTTCATATATGTGGCAATATCCTTACAAACCATTAATTAATCGAATTAAGCCTCATCTTTAGTATTCTTCACAAGGCTGATACCTGTAAAAAAGAAGATCAATCCCAGCACGCCTACTACCCCTAAGGTAGTATATGCAGCGCTTTTATTGATAAGTTCATATCCGGTATAAATCAAACCGACAATGCCAAGAACGGTCAGAATGGTTCCAAAAATTCTTTTAACGTTCATAATAGTTTATTTTTAGATTAATAATGCTTGAATAAGATATTGTTATTGATAGTACTTATCTACGATCTGCTTTAAGTCGATCCCTTTTCCCAATACTTGTTTAAAAATATCTCCTTCACTCAGCATCCTTTCAATGGCATTTAAAATACGGAAATCACTTATTTTTAAACCTTTCTTCACCTCATCCCAATGCAGCGGCATGGAAACCGTAGCACCGGGCTTTGGTCGGACGGAATAGGGAGCGGCAATGGTTGCATGTGGCCTATTCTGTAAAAAGTCCAGATACATTTTACCCTTTCTGTCTTTTATAGCCCGTTCAATACTGGTGAATTTAGGAAGTTCATTATGGATTAAGGTAACAATGACCCGGGCAAACTCTTTTGACTGCTCGTAGGTATATTTTCCGCCAAGCGGAATATAGATATGAAGACCAGTTGAACCACTAGTTTTGCAATAGCTCGGAACGCCCATATCATCTAAAATGCTCTTTGTGACCTGTGCAGCTTCAATAACCTGATCGAACGAATTTTTGTCCGGGTCCAGATCAATAATACAGAAAGATGGATGATCTGGCTTTTTAACCGTACTGCTCCAGGGATTCATTTCAATACAGCCCAAATTCGCCATATAGAGCAATGTAGCTTCATCCTTGCCAACAAGATAATGGCGGTCTTTTTCATCGGTATCACTATGGTAAAGATAAGTCTCTGCCCAATCAGGAGCCGTATCGGTCACGTTCTTGAAATAAAAGTTTTCTCCTTCAATGCCGTTCGGAAAACGGTTCATACTCTGCGGACGGTCTTTCAAATAAGGTAATATAAATGGAGCTGCCTGATAATAATAATTAATGAGGTCTCGTTTAGTAATGCCTTCTTTCGGCCAGAAAACCTTATCAAGATTGGTGAATTTTAATTCATGTCTGTTTACTTTTCTGACCTGGGTTTTATCTGACGGATTTAAAAGGGTTTTCCGTTCACCCTTTGCTCTTGGTTTAACCATGCTGCTTGTTTTCTTATCATCTACAACTTTTTCAGTTAGAGCTTCCTTTTCAAGAATAACTTTTTTGGCGCTTTTATCTTCCCGCATCCCGTCAAACGAAGGATGCCGCATGATCCCGTCACTGGTTAACTCCGTAAAGCTCACCTCACAGACCAGTTCCGGCTTAAGCCATGTCACGGAGGCATGTGGTGGATTTGGTCTGAAGCGTGAAGGCTTATTAATGTCAGGTTCCTCAGCGAAAGGAGCCTTATTAATAACAAGAGGTTTGAAAAGCTTCATCATCTCTTTCTGCTGCTTATCATTGAAACCGGTACCAACTTTTCCGCTATAGATTAATTTTTTCCCTTCATAAACTCCGACTAAAAGGCTACTGAACTGTTTACTTGAATCATCGTTCAACGTATATCCTCCTATCACAACCTCCTGTCTTTTATTAGCTTTAATTTTTAACCAGTCTTTGGAACGGTTATGGACATGATATATACTGTCCTTTCTTTTAGCCATGATTCCTTCAAGCCCAAGTTTCTTCGCCTCTTCTAGAAATTGTATTCCGGAAGTTTCAAAATGTTCACTGACCAGGATGCTGTTATTTTTAGGGAGGACTTCTTTTAAAATAGCTTTACGCTCAAGAAGTGTCAGATCTTTTAGATCCTGTCCCTTATACCAAAGAATATCAAAAACGTAGTAGACAAGATCGCCATCGGCTTCACTACGCCAGTTTTGGAGCGAACCAAAATTTGCCGTACCGCTTTCTCCTAAAACTACTACCTCTCCATCTAATATTGCATCTATATCCAACTCCTTTAATTTATCATATATGGGATAGAATTTTTCATTAAAGCTTTTGTCATTACGGGATTTTAATTCTACTTCGCCCTTATTCATAAAAGCAACAGCACGATAGCCATCCCACTTGACTTCATAGATCCAGTCTTCGTCATCAAAAGGTTTGTTGACCAGCGTTGCGAGCATAGGCTCAATATGGGAATAGAATCTTTGTTTTGGCGCATTTTTTAAAAGTATCTCAATATTAGTTTTCGTTTTTGAAGTAAATGCTGGAACAGCTTCCAATTGGTCATTAATGAGCTCGGATGCTTTCTTTTTGGTGGGACGTTTGTCTTTTACGGTACTGTCCTTCCTCAGGATATTCTCACCATATACGTTATCTGGCGACTTTTCCATCTGCGGAATAGTCTTTCCGGAAATCACGGACTTATCTTTGGCCGTAATATCTTTTTCACTGGCGTATTTATCATCAAGCTTCATCAGAAGCCAGCCGTTATCTCCTCTTCCGTATGCTTTAACCAGAGCAAATTCACCTTTAAGCTTTTTTCCATTGAGCTTAAATTTAAGCTTGCCGGAATAAAGCTGGTGTAACAGTTCTTTTTCCTGTTTCGGTACATCTTTTAAGTCGCCTTCGGCGGGCTCGTATGTTCCTTCGTCCCAGATGATTACTGTACCGCCCCCATATTGTCCTTTGGGAATGATCCCTTCAAAATTCCGGTAATCATAGGGGTGGTCTTCGACCATCATCGCCAGACGTTTGACGCTTGGATCCATCGATGGTCCTTTGGGAACCGCCCAGCTTTTCAGCACGCCGTCCATCTCTAAACGAAAGTCATAATGGAGATGTGAAGCATCGTGTTTCTGCACAACAAAGCGTAATTCAGTTCCATTCGGTTTTCCGCCAAATGGTTCCGGGGTTTTCTCTTCAGAACGCTTTTCGCGATATTTAGATAGGCCCATAACTGTTATATTTAAGTGTGTTAAAAGAATAGGTTATTTACCATGCCGTTCTTTCAGATATTTCAAGAACTTTTCTATCATTTAATCCTGTCACACGGATTGCGCCGGTAACAGCTTGAGAGCCCACTTCCATCTTTTTCTTTAGATACTAGATTTCGTAGTTTTCTGATCCGCTTACTTTATTTCTGTCGGATTTCCCTTTTTTGGATTTGTTATCTGCCATGATCTGTTGTTTTTAAGAATTAATATTTTGGTAATTATAAAAAAGCAAATACTAAGCCGCTTAAAAATCGATTTAAGTAGCACAAAAGTCAATGTAAAAAGGTTTTCTACAGGAACTACTTATATGAAAAACGTGAATTAAAAGAGGTATTGCCTAGGATTCGTGATCTGGATCAGAAGAAAGAATCAGTACAGAATCTTACCGCCTTCCATTTTTAGAACGTGTTCACTTTCCATTTTTTTTACGGTCCTTATTACAGTTTCCACCCGTAGGCCTGTTAAATTGGCTATCTGTTTTCTGGTCAGAGGTACTTCGTATTCATATTTTCCAGCTTTGGAGGAAGCTTCTTTATAATAGTCGATCAGGTATTTGATTTTTACGCTGGGGTCAGTTGCCGAATTATTAAAAAGCATCAGGTATTTATAAAACAGCCTGTCCGAAATGTATTTTAGCAAACTGTCCATTGCATCAGCATTATCCTTTATCAGCTGCAAAAATCTTTCTTTGGGTAATTTTAATAAACGGCAGTCCGTTCTTGCAATAACATACATGGGATAGCCTCTTCCGTTAAATAATAGCGATTCGCCGATGCTCTGTCCTTCATAAAGGATATTCAGGGTAAACTCTTTACCATCTTCATGATAATTGTTAAGTTCCACAATGCCCTTACTGATCTGTAAATAATTTCCGGGTGTGCCGTCTTTACTGCAGATGATCTCTTTAGCCTTATATTCAATAAATTCGGCGCCATATTCTAATAAAAGATTTTCCTTAATAATCATAACAAAAAATTAAAATTAAAACACAATCCACTAAAATATAGCAAGTTATAAGTTTTCAAAATGCAAATTTTGAGCCATTCAGAGCGGTGAATCATGAATATTGAACTGATCACTGGTAGTTTACCACGTGATAAATCACAAAATGGTTAGTTTTTATGAATCCCTAAATTTCGTGTTATTCATCGGGAAATTTTGTGATTGAGATCATAATTGTATTTTATTAAAAAGTTTAGAGATAGAATAATTTATCAGAACTGATCTGGTTATTAATTAAGATGAATATAGACCTAAATTAGCAATATAATTTAGAAGCAGACGACGTCAATTGCAATATTTTTTCGCTAACATTTCAAGGATCAGGTCTATTCCTTCACTTGCTGAGTCCGAAGATAAATTACTGAAAATAATCACAACAATTCCTTTATCTTTAAATATTGATACAGAGGACATAAAGCCGTTTGCATTTCCAAAATTGTTTATATAATTGTTTCCTTCCTTTCCGGTTTTGTTAAACCAACCAAAAGAAAACGTGGGAAATTCAAACAGAAGTTGTTCAAAAGTTTTTTTCTGAAATGGTATTCCTTTTCCTTCAATTCCTTTCAAATAGTTTTGAATATATGATGAATAATCAGGCAAGGTTGTATTAAGATTACCCGCTGACAACAACCAATTTAATTTTACATTCTCTTCTGTGAGTGGGACTAGTTGTTCATTATGGCCGTAAGTCTGTTGTTCATCTTGGATATTTGGACTACCAAATCTGAAATCAGTATTTAATTTTTTATTGAGATCATTGACCAATTCATGATAATTTTTATTGCTTACTTTTTCTAACATAAGTCCCGCTAAAACGTAGCCCAGGTTAGTTAAATACAAATCATCGTTATTTTTCTTTACCACTTTTTGAGTAAGTAAATATTTCGCAATATTGTATCGTTGTTCTTGATTCGTTCCCGTTACTATAACGGATTCCGGGATATATGTATCATAAGAAAACGGAGCAAGTTGGGCTTTAAAATTCAGAAGATTAATTAGTGTTAGATACCTACCATGATTTTGCTTTGTCTTCAATTCCGGAAACAGGTGAAAAAAATCAGTATTCCAGTTAATTTTTCCTTGTGATACCAGATCAGCAGCAATAAATGATGTGATTGCCTTTGTATTTGAACCCAGGTGAAACCTATTTTGTAGAGTAACCTTTACATTAGAATTAATCTTATTTGTTCCAAAAGCCTTCATATCTAAAATTGAATCAGAAGATATCACAGCGATTTCTAAAGCAGGAATTTGATATCTAATTCTGATACTGTCAATCTTATCTGAAATATTTTGTGCAGTTGTATAGCAGGATATTAAAAAGATAAAAATAGATTGAAATTTTATTTTCATTTGTTTTAAAATGTAATCTGTAATAAAGAAGATAATACTATTTAATCCTGTTTTTATCATGAATCATGTTTATTAAAATTAAAGGTTTATTGACAATATTAATTATACTTTATAGCCTTATCAACCTCAACAGGATTATTACATTTTCCTATAATTGCCTGCATATTTTTTAGCTGTTTATTCAGTTTTTGGGTATTGTTGATTTAAAGAATCGATAATTAATAGATTTCTTTCATAAAATTTGGTTTCATTTTTATTGGTATTCAATGTGTTTGTGAGCCTGGAAAAAGACTTCCTATAACAGGCAAAATAATATGATTGCTTTCATAATTATTTGTCTATGAAGGTTTCAAATTCAAATATAATTATTTATATAATGGAGAATAAGGAAAAAATATATTGACACGTACAAAATTACCCATCGTCAATTTTTTGTTCACTTACCTATTTTTTTTATTAAAATAAGTGCGCTTTAGCTTGTAAAGCGCACTTATTATTTTTTTGAATTCCTGTAAAAGGATAATTTTTCCGACAAGAATCTTTTTCTATTTGTAGTCAAAACATTACGGTTGTCCTTTGCCTCCAGTTGCTCCGTAGATCTGTCCTGTTGCAAAACTGGCATTATCAGCGGCTAACTGAACAAAAATAGAAGCTAGCTCTACAGGCTGTCCCGGTCTTCCGAGAGGGGTATCGCCACCAAATTTTTCCAGGTTTTCCTGTGTCTGGCCTCCGCTTACCTGAAGGGGTGTCCAGACAGGTCCGGGCGCAACACCATTGACTCTTATGCCCTTCGGTCCCAGCTGCTTGGCAAGAGATTTTACATAGTTGGTCGTTGCTGCTTTGGTTTGTGCATAATCATAAAGATCAGCAGAAGGATCATAAGCCTGGATGGATGACAGCCCAATAATAGATGAGCCAGGCTTCATATGAGGTAGAGCAGCCTTTGTGATCCAAAAAGGTGCATAGATATTTGTTTTCATAGTCCAGTCAAAATCATCGGAACTAAGATCGAGTATAGATTCATTGGCTTTCTGATGTCCTGCATTATTGATCAGAATATCCAGACCTCCGAGTTGCTGCACAGCTTGGCTAACCAATTGTTTGCAGAAGGCTTCGCTACGAATATCTCCTGGAATGGCTATACCTTTACGGCCTTCCTTTTTGATAAGTTCGATCACCTGCTTAGCATCTTCCTCTTCAGCAGGTAGGTAATTAATGGCTACATCTGCTCCTTCTCTTGCATAAGCAATGGCAGCAGCCCGACCAATACCGGAATCACCGCCAGTAATCAATGCTTTTCTTCCTTCTAATCTTCCCGAACCTACATAGCTCTTCTCTCCATGGTCCGGCACCGGTGTCATTTTGCCTGCCAAACCAGGAAAAGGTTGCGATTGCTTATTAAAAGGCGGTTTGGGATATTTGTTTCGCGGGTCAGTAAGCTCCTTTGCATTCGCTTTATTTGTATTGCTGTTCTGTGACTGCGCTAAAGCGCCTGGAGCAACCGCTGCTATGGCAACGGTTGCAGCTATCTTTCCAATAGCATCTCTCCTTGTTATTTTATTTTCCATATCAATATGATTATTTGGCGTTTTAGAATTCTGTAATTTGTAAAATGGGTGCTTATGTAAAATTAATAGACTACTCAACAAAGGTTTTATGATACAAATCATAATTCAATTGCTCTCCTAAGGACTGGTTTTAAGCAAAAAATGCTTTCGGTAGATCCTGATATTATATTTGCGATATGAACGATGTTATATTGTTTTGGAATGCTTTCCTGATTATATTAGCAATGATAAGTTTTATTATTATTTCTAAAAACATCGGAAAATAAAAAGTGACAGCATGAACAATAGTAACGCCGTCACTTAATGATTTATTTATGGATAGCCTCTCCGACCAGTGGCTATTTTCACTCACAAGGGTATATTTTTTTCTTATTAATTTATCTTTTGGTTACGGTGGTACCACTTCTGCATATCTGAATTTATTGTTTTCGGATTCCCGATTTTCGACAGCTACAGTTGTTGACAATGGTGCAGGGCTAAGCTTCTGTTACAATCAACAAGCGCTATTATTGACCGCTACTCTCATTCTCGAAAATTTCATGGAGCTTACGCTGTAGCATTTTGTAAGATACAACAATAAATGTGAAATGGTTTTAACTTTCTTAAAAGTAATCAAATCATTACTTATAAGTTTTAGAAAATGTAGTAACAACTCTTCTTGAAAACTCAAATGAATTAAGGCACTATGGATATAAAAAGATAAATCAAAAAAATTCCAACCAAAACACTCCCCTGCATAATATTAGTCTTACCTGTTGCAAGTGACACCGTAATGATAAACAAAGAAAGTCCTAAAAGCACAGTTGACTTAATATCTATGCCCAGTGTCATTCGTATTCCGAAAATAACAGATATGATAGCAATCGCAGGAATACTTAAACCGATACTTGCCAATGCAGAACCAAATGCAAGGTTTAAAGACGTCTGTATCTGATCGTTCTTTGCCGCTCTGAAAGCAGCAAGCCCTTCCGGAAGAAGAACAATTCCGGCAATAATAACTCCGACTATCGATTTTGGTGCTCCGAATGATAAAACAATATGTTCAACATCTTTGGACAGAAGTTTTGCCATCAGTACAACTATTCCCAGACATAAAACTAACATAAAGCAACTGACAAGCATTTTTTTTCGGGAAAGTTGCCTATTGCTGTCTTGTTCCTTTTGATCTGTCAGCAGTTTGTTTTGTGGTGATATGAAAAAGCTTCGGTGTCTCATGGTTTGCACCATGGTAAATCCAAGGTAAAGTGCCAGTGAAACCAAAGCAATAAAAAGCAATTGGGAAGAAGTATATTCGCCACCTGTATGGCTTACCGTATAATTCGGCAAGATGAGAACAAAAACCACTACCGCAGTCAGCGTTATTAAGGCCGTGCTTACCCCTTGTAAAATAAAAGTCTGCTCCCTATATCTCAATGATCCTATGACAATACAAATACCGATGATCCCCGTAAGGATAATCATCACTGCAGCAAAAACAGTATCTCTTGCGAGCGTAACGGTTTCAAGACCTTCTACACCCATCATAATAGAAATTATCAGTCCCACTTCTATAACCGTAATTGCAAATGCAAGAAGCAAGGTTCCGAAAGGTTCGCCTACTTTATGGGCTATGACTTCGGAATGGTAAACTGCTGCGAGAACAGTTCCCAAAAGTAATACACTAAGGACCAGAGAATAATACCCTGAAGAAAACGTTGCATTAGCAAAATAAAATATCCATGCCAGAAACGGGATTAGTATTGTCCAACCAGAAAGATATTTTTTTTTGATCATCTGCTTATATCTTAATTTTAGTCATTGTTACATTAATCTTTCTCCTTAATGTTACGAAAATCGGTACAGAAAGACCACATCTCCTGTATAGGCAGGTTTAGCCTGATCTTTAATATTCAGCCTAGCTCCTACCATAACTTTTACAGTACCTTTAATATTGTTTACGGTTTTAATAGTTGCCTCAAGACTTACTTCATCATTAACTTTCACGGGCTGACCAAACCTGAGGTTTTCTATTCCGTAATTGATTTCCATACTGATATTTCTCACCTCTGCAATCTGCTTCCAGAGATAAGGAATCAGCGAAAGTGTTAAATAGCCATGAGCAATTGTAGAATGATAGGGACTTTCTTCTGCTGCTTTCTTCTCATCGGTATGAATCCATTGATGATCCAAAGTGGCATCTGCAAAAAGGTTAATTTGGTTCTGATCGATCCTATGCCAAGATGACGCTCCGACCATAGTTCCTTCCAGCAATTTATATTCGTCAAAATTGTTGATAATAATCATTTTATACAAAAAAATAAGAGATTAAAAGCATTGTATCATTACATCATTTAAAAACCTCTCGCTAAATTGCAAGAGGTTGGATGAACATGAAAAAACGGATGTAGTTATATCCATATTTCATTCAAACATATATTAAAAACAGTCTAATCTACTAAAGATGAGAAAAAATGTTTTAACTTTTGTAAGCAAGAAATCGTTTCACCTTATGCTAATTTCACATTGACAGCATTTAAACCTCTGTCGCCTTGCTGAATATTAAAATTCACTTTATCATTTTCACGAATTGATCCTGAAACCAACCCTGAAGAATGTACAAATATGTCCTTACTCCCATCTGCAGGAGAAATAAATCCGAAGCCTTTTGCTTCATTGAAAAACTTTACTGTGCCTTGTTGCATTGTAATTATTATTAAAATTGTATGTATAATCTGTAAACTTTACAGCTTTATTTTTAAAATGTACCGACAGGCATCGTAAAACCTATCAGACTCTGGATGTTTTTTAAATCCATGTGTTCATCTGCCGTACAAAATGATATTAAAGAACCGTCACTTCCTAACCTTCGTATCCTCTCAATCCTTTGTATATACGTTTGAGGAATAGCAGGAAGATCAAAGTTGATGATATGAAATATCTTATCCAGATCGATTCCCTTTGCTGCGATATCTGTAGTGACTAAAGCCTGAATTTTTCCGCTTTTGAAATCATCCACGACATTATTCCTCACAGCTCTTGATCTGTTTCCATGAATCCATCCAATATTAACACCGGCATTTTCCAGCTGTTGTACCAGCTCATCGGCTATGTATTTGCTGCGCGTAAAAACCATAAATCCTTTCATGTTGCTTTTTCTGAGAAGATCAATCAAAAATCCTGACTTATCTCTTTTTTCAATAAAATATACACACTGGGAAATACTTTCTATTGAAGCCAAGCTTGCATCTATTAAAATCTCTACTGGATTTCTGAGAAAAGAAGAAACAGATTTTTTTAGATAATCTGAAGCTTCTGTACAAAAGATTAAAGCTTGTATATGATTAGGAATTAGTTTCTGAATATTTTTTATTCTGTTGATTGATGTTTTCTCAATCATTTTATCTGCATCATATAAAACCAGAATTTCTAACTTGGAAAAATTCAGAGGTCTTCTTTCGGCAATCTCTAAAAGCCCTTCAGGAGTTGCGATCAGTATATCCATTCTCTTTCTGAAAGCAGCAAGCTGATTCTCAGTTGACTCTCCATCATTAATTCTAAATGTTAAAAGAGAAAGATATTTACTGCACTGTTTAATCTTTTCGTCGGTCTGAGCTCCGATTTCATCTGTAGGAACAATGATCAGTACCCTGATATTAGTGTGTTCAGTAGGGTTTCTTCCCAACAATTGTAATATCGGCACCGTAAAAGCTAATTTTTTTCCACTTCCTTTGGGTGCAGAGGCCAGAACATCTTTTCTTTTTAAAACACTTGGAATTATAGCATTCTGTATCTCAGTAGGTTGGGAATATCCAGACTCTGTAATCGCTCGGATTATGGGATTAATTAATTGTAGATTCTTGAAACTTATCATAAATTTTTGCAGTTTCCGATCTTTTTTCCGGCAGGTGCATTTTTAATGAATTATTTGTATTGGTAAGAATTAATACTAATTCCATATGCTTTCATTACTTTAAACTTTTTCTTTATTGAAAGCTAAAAAATAAAAAGCCTTCCTTAAAGAAATCAGTTGACAATCGGGAATCTGAAAAAGCAAACTGAATGATAAAAATCTGATTTAAATTATTGCAGAGTAGCAGAGGCAGGAACCTTTTTTATTGATACTTTGCAAATGTATAATAAAACAACCCAATAACAATACAATATAATTAGTTGATTATCAAAAATATATTCGTAGCTTACGCACATAATCTAATTGTTTGCAAAGTGCGGATGATTTTAAAATTCCAGCCTATGCAAACTTTAGCATCCCAAATCCAACCCTTTACAAGAAAGTCAGACAGTCCACCATCTTCTCAGATCCGAATTGCTTATTTTATCATGATCCATCATAAACCCGATATTTTTAAGGCAATGTTTGAGAAAATCTATACCCGTGATCAGTTTTATCTGATTCATATAGACAGAAAAGCTAAAGAAGAGTTTACTGAGGAAATTCAACAATACCTCATCCATTTTCCCAATGTCTATATTCTTGAGAGCATGAATATTGTGGCAGGAGGATTCAGTATCATTCAGGCAGAGCTCAATGCTATGGAATATTTACTCAATGTAACCGCAGAATGGGATTATTTCATCAACTTAAGTGGCGAAGATTATCCGCTAAAGTCGCAGAATATTATTCGTCAGTTTCTTACAGCTAATAACGGCAGGAATTATTTGTTCTATTACGACCAAAAATTTTACAGACCTGATACACTTAGGAGAATACATAATCATTTTACCGAACTAAGCCATAAAATATCGTCATTAATTTATAAAAGAACATTTATGGAAGGGGTAACACCTTACATCGGAGGCAAATGGTTTATTTTCACAAGAGAAACCTGTTCTTTTTTGACCAACAATAAACGGGTAATGGACTTCGAAGACTATTACCTGCATACACTCTTACCGGCAGAATCCTTTTTTCAGACGGTTCTTATGAATACTGATTTTAAGGATATTGTGGTAAATGATGATAAAAGAGCATCTATTGAAAAAATAATCTTTAATAAAAATTCTTACCACACTTCTTTTATTGAATCATTAAAAAAAAGCAACCAGCTTTTTATCAGAAAGATTAATAATGATACCAATAAGAGCATTTTACAATATATTGATGAAACCTATCTTTTGCCACTACCATATGTAGACGAGATAGATAGAGAAATTAAAAGAGATGACCGCAACGATAAATGGTCTTAATAAATCTTAATCTATAATGGTTTGTGCTTCCAGTCATAAAGCTATAGAAAATTTATTCTTAGCTTTAACAGCTAAAAAGCAGGGTGCTTGACCTGAATGATTAGAGCTACGACGTATGCTGATAAATGAAGACCTTCTTATGAGTTCTGGTGCTAAAATTGCAAATTATGCCAAGAATCAGTTTGTATTTCAGGAAAATACAGAAGCACTCGCCTACTTTCAGATTCTAACCGGAAGAGTAAAAATTGTTAGTCAGAAAAAGCCGGGTCGTGAGTTTATTCACCATATGTTTAATCAGGGAGATTGCTTGGGTGAATTGTTCCTGTTCTTAAAACATCAGTATTCTGTAAGTGCTATTGCAATGGAGGATTGTCGGATTTTCATCTTGCAAAAGTCGGATTTTGATCTAATGCTAAAGGATAATCCAGCTATTCTACGGGATCTTTATGAAAGTATTGCCGAAAGCTTGCACTATACCTACATGATGAGGGGACTTGCTTTAGAGAATCCCGCAGAGAAAACTATTAATTTACTTCGATATTTAAAAGTATCAAATGATTCTTCAACCAATCCGGATGAAGTATTACTTACAAGACAGGAGATCGCCTCCCTTACCGGTTTAAGAGTTGAAACTGTCATAAGAACAATCAAGCAGTTGGAAAGTGAGGGTCTTCTTGTGATTACAAAAGGTAAAATTTTTTATTAACCCGCCTCTATAGGGATTAAGCTGCCGGATTAAGCTGTGAAGCACAGAATCTCGGATCACTTCAATTAATTAGCGTCGGTTAATTAAAAAACAATTAACATTTCCGGTATCATTTCGACAGCTTCTTTCATTTTAGAATCAACAATTTTTGCATAAATCTGAGTGGTTCTTAATTTCCTGTGTACTAACCTTTTAGATACTATATGAATATCTGAACCATTTTCAAGTAGTAATACTGCATTTGGATGCCTTGTGCTGTGAAAAGTAATGTTTTGCAATCTTTACTTTATGGTAGCAATCAGGCATATAATTCTTAGCAATAAAAGCTAAACATTTGGCAAAGCATCTTCTTGATTTTCTCATTGCTACTGAAGAACAATTTAAAATCTATCCAGACAATTTGGAATTTCGTTACAGTAGCACATTATATTTAACCTCTTGTTTATTAGATCAATCGGGGTGTTCTAATATTTCTTCTCAAATTCTGAGCTATTGTAAATCTCCCATTACAGATTATAAGATGGCTATTAGTGAGCTACATACCACTAACACTGATTCTTTAAACGAATGGATAAATGGAATGTGCAATTTCCATATAGCCAATAGTAAGGATGATTTAACATTTGCATTTAATCGTGAAAGATGGCAATATTTTCCAATAGAAATTATAGCACTTCTGCAATTGCGTTCACAACAAGGCCTGCCGATTGATTTTATTAGCCATCCATTATTAAAAGATTTTCTGCCTTTTATAGCACAGAAACTTCCTGTTCCATTGGATGAACTAACTCAAAAATTGGAAAAACGGATTTTGGAATAATCGAAGTCATATACAGCTCCGTTCGTTCTGGGATATGAGTCATCTCTATAAACTTCACGTTTTCCTGATAGCCGTATTGCAAGCCTGTTGGCACAATGGCAATACGTAAACCTTCTTCTACCAATTTATAAATGGTTAGGGTATTGATAGTTTTTGGGGTTAAATCCATGGTCTTCACAGATACTTATCATTAGGTGTAATAAAAGGTACTGTCATCGCTCGAGAAAAAGATAAAGGTTCGTTGCCCAGTTTTTTCACCGCTTTAAAACTGGCCTTTTTCATTGGGTGGCTTTTTAGGCAGCACCAGAGAAAAAGCATCCTGATGAATCATGTATTTGGAAATACCGGCCTTAAACTGTTGTATCCGCACAAAGCCGATATCCAGCATGCCGATTAAGCCACCAATTCCATAGCTTTTTTACGGTAGTGAACGGGAGAAATGCCTTCTTTACTTTTAAAAAACCGGCTGAAAGTCTGGATATTGTCATAGCCCAGTTCGTAGGCAATTTCCTTTATCGATAAATTGGAATAATTAATCTGTTTCCTTGCATGCATCATAATTCTGTCGTGAATAATGTTCAGCGGGGCACATTGCGAAACAATGGAAAATAAATTGGATAATGTTTTGGGAGATTTATTCAGTTGAGATGCGTAAAAAGCCACATCGTGATGTTCTGTAAAATGACTTTCCACCAGATAATTAAACTCACGGATAATATCACTCTGGCTGTTTTCAAGCTTATTGAAATTATTGGATTGCCTTAAAATTCTTACGGATAAAATCAACAATCGCTTCAGCAAAGACTGAAGCATATCACGTTGTAAAATATCGACTTTCTGCATTTCTGAACAGAAAATTTCCCAAGAAATTTCAAATTCCCTTACCATGCTTTCTTCAATGGTAACGACCGGAATATTCGAAGCTCCAAAGAACAGTAAGCCCTTGCTTCCCACTTCGTTATCGTGATTGATGATGCAGAAAAAAGGCTGGTTAAATCTTATCATTCTTGCCGTTTCAAACTCAATAGAATCTATTTTATGAAATTCGGTAAGAAAAATTATTTGGTTTTTCTTAAGCTTAAATAAGGTTTTATCAACCATAATCTCCATACTCTCTCCCGTATTCCAGATAAATGTGAGATCTGTTTTATTAACATCAAAAATAACATCCGAATTGGAGGGATTCAGATCATAAATCTGTAAAACCTCGTTAGAATTATTGGTGAAAATCATACTGATTTTGATTAATTATAGTTGATTTCAATCTAAATAATCAGGCGGAAAAGTTTTCTGTCCAAACTTTTCATCCAGATTTTGCAGGAACTTTTTCCGTTCTTCCGTCATTTCCAGAATTGGCAAAAACTCAACTTCGGAAACCGGCTGTCCGATGGCTTCAAAGATTTTTTCCAAACCTGCAGGCATTACGGTACAGAGAAGTTTAGCGAAAGAATCCGAAGCATTTTTAAAGCAATGAACAGCGCCTCCAAAAGGAATTTTCACAAACCCACCTTTGGATACAACCGTTTTTCCTTTTTCAGTTTTAAATTCAACTTCGCCTTCCAAAACATAGAAAGTTTCATGGGTATTCGGATGAAAATGTGGTGGCGGACCTCCATTCGGCGGAACAGTCATCTCGATGACAGCATAACGGTTTTCCGTTTCTTCACCAGAAATAACGATTCGGTAATTTCCTCCTGCAACTGCCAGCCTTTTGCCACTTTTCTCGTCTATAATTTTAATATCGGAGTCCATAGTTTTGATTTTTTAAATTATTAACGAAACAAATTTACATCAGTGCCAAACTAGAAATCGTTGACATTTGTCACAATCAATGTGACAGAACCTAATTAACGAAAACTCTGCTTTCTGATTCTGCTGAGCGTTTCACGGGAGATTCCCAAATAAGAAGCAATCTGGTGCAAAGGAAATCTCTGAATCATATCCGGATGAAGTTTCACAAAACTTTCATAGCGCTCCAAAGCACTGAGACTTATCGCGTCATCCACTCGTTTTTGTGAAGCAATATGATTGTTTTCACTCATTTTCCAAAACATATCTCTCACTGACGGAATCTCAAGAAAAGCATCAAGATTAGGTCTTGGTAAAATCAATAATTCCGTATTTTCCCAAGCTTCGATGTAATATTTGGAAGGCATCTGATTCATAAAACTCTGGCGATCAACAATCCACCAGTCTTCTACCGCCAATTGCAGAATGTACTCTATCCCATGACTGTCTACGCTGAACTGTCTCGTTGCCCCTTTGAGGATAAAACCTGTGTATGGACAAACATTTCCTTCTTCAAGAAAATACTGTTTTTTCCTTAATTTTTTCGGCAGCAACAGCGACTGGATCTTTTCTTTTTCTTCTGAGGAAAGAATTGAATTGCTGTAGCGTTCTATATAATTAAAAAGTGGTTCGTACATTTTAGTTTTTTGAGGCGATAAAGAAAATCGTTATTCATCAAATTTAAAAATTTTCGCTCAATTGTCATTTATTATATTCAATCTTAAAATGATAAAAATCGTCCTATTGATTCCCAGGACGATTTTCAATCATCACTAAATCGCTAATCTAAATTTGATTAGTTTTTAAAAATAGGTGCCAATTTCGGAAAATCGATGTCTGTTTCTGATAAAATATTGGCATAATTGGTAAAGATACTTAACGAAACCTGTGCTAAAATTTCAAGAATCTGTGTATCATTAAAACCAGCAGCTCTTAAATTTTCCAAAGATTCGTTGGAAACTGCTCCTTTTTTATTCAGGATTTCTTTTGCGAGAGTTAATGCTGCATTTATTTTAGTGTCAGAAGAAAATCCATTTCTTGCACCATCAATTTCCTGTTCGCTGATTCCCATTTTACCGCCTACAAAACTGTGAGCGGCATTACAATAGTCACAACCATTTTCATTGGCGACGGTGAGGGCAATCAATTCTCCTAATTTACCGCCAAGTGACGAATAGCTCAATCCTGCATTGAATCCCAGATAAGCATTCAGTACTGCGGGAGAATTCCCCAATGTTCTCATCATATTAGGAACCATTCCCATTTTAGATTTTACCGTATCAAAAAGTTCTTTTGTTTTTCCGGTAGCTTCTTCCGGATTTAATGCTTTAATGCGTGCCATAATAATATGTTTTAAAATTGTTTGTCATTATTGACGGTACAAAGTTGCGGCTTCAGAGCTGGCAACAGTTAGGCATCATTTCCCGAAGAGTTGGCAATTTTCCTTACAAACTTTTTCTTTTATTTTCTTCTCGAAAATTCATTTGCAAAAACACATTTACCTTATTAATATTTAAAATCAAACACTTAATTAAGTTCATTGACATTTGTCACAAGTTTTTTGTATCAAATATCACCGTTTTCACGAATCAACTCATCCTAATTTTGTCCTGTACAATAAGCAATTACACGGCTGAAGTACAGAATAAAATAATATTAACTTAAATACATTTATTATGCACACAAAAGCATTCAATCCGGAAAACGCAGCGATACTACTTATCGACCACCAAGTAGGAACAATGGCGTGGACACATTCTCACGACATTAATTTGGTAAAACAAAATGCCATTAAGCTGGCAAAAATTGCAAAAGCCCTAAATCTTCCTGTAATTTTAACATCAAGTATGGAAGACCAAGTTCAGGGGCCTTTGATTCCCGAATTACAAGAAATTTTACCCGAAGCCTTTGAAGCTCGAATCAAACGTCCTGGAATTGTAAATGCGATGCATCACGAAGGTTTCAATGAAGCAGTAAAAGCGTTAGGCAGAAAAAAACTTTTCGTAGCAGGTGTTACTACTGAAATTTGTGTCACTTTTCCGGTTTTACAGATGCTGGATGAAGGATATGAAGTGCAGGTTTCCGCAGATGCATCAGCTTCTTACACCCAATACGGCGATAATCTAGCTTTAGAAAGAATGAGACAGGCAGGGGCAATTATCACGACAGTTGACCAGATTATTTCTGAACTGGCGATTGACTGGACCAGTCCAAACGGAGGAAAACTGGTTGGAATTTTAAACTATCATTAAAAATTAGTTCATGAAAGAAACATTCTTTCGGAAGTAAAGCGGTGTTTCTTTTGTAATATTAAAACCTACATTATGAAAATCATTAGAGCTTTAGAAAAGCATACACACGGAAATCAGACATTTCACGTCGAAATATTGTATCCCGGAACCAATCTCGGAAAAAATGATACGGGATTTTTAACCATTGGAAGAATTGACCACGCCTTATTTAAACCTCCCGGTTTAGTTCCGATGCATCCGCATCAGGATGACGAAATATTTTCATACATCCGTTCCGGAAAGATGATTCATATGGACAGCACCGGCAAAAAGGAACATCTGAATAATTCTTATATGATGTTGATGAATGCCGGAAGCGGAATTTCACACGAAGAAAGTGCCGAAGAAGATGTGGAAATGCTCCAAATATTTATGCGACCTTCTGAAAATGATTTGCCACCGCAGGTTCAGTTTAATCAATTTGAAAATGTTTTCAGTGAAAATATCTGGAGATTGGTCGCCGGAAACAGAGCTGATTCACCATTGAAATTAAGGGTAGAAACTAATATTTTCGACATCAGACTACAAAAAGATAAAGTTGTGGAAATCCCAGAATGGAATGAAGAATTCATCAATTTTATTTACTGTTTCAACGGAGGAATTAAAATCGGAAACGAGATCATTGCAAAAGGCAACAGCGTGATTCTTGAAGAAAATCTTCCTCTAAAAGCGACTACAGAAAGTGACCTGGTTTTATTTCAGATAAAAAAAGATGCCAAATACAGTGAGACGGGAATGTTCAGCGGAAATAAATTCCATTGATCACACCTACAAAATGGAAAAGCCTTTGAAGTTCCAAAGGCTTTTCTATTATATGCAAGTCTGCTTATTGCTGTTTTACAAACTGTAATTCACCTGCCAATTTTACCTCATCACTTACCATTACTCCTCCACCTTCAAGTGCAGCGTGCCAAGTAAGTCCGAAATCTTTCCTATTGATTTTTCCTTCGAAAGAAAATCCCGCCCTTATATTTCCGTAAGGATCTGTCTTGATTCCGTTGAAATCTACATCAAGGGTAATTGGTTTTGTAATTCCGTTGATGGTAAGATTTCCGGTTACATCGTCACTAAGCGCTGAAGCTTCGAAAGTGATTGTAGGATGTACTTCAACGTTAAAAAAGTCTGCAGACTTCAGGTGATTGTCTCTGTCGGAATTATACGTAGAGATAGAATCTGTCTGAATGGTTGCCACTGTTTTTACGTTTGCAAAAGTATCGTCCTCCGCTTCCAGCTGTACATCAAAATTGGTGAAATTTCCTTTGACATTTGATATCATCATATGTCTAACTTTGAAAGTCAATTCACTGTGTGTCGGGTCCAGGTTCCATTTTGTTGCCATTGTAATTATATTTTAAATTGTTATTTATACTACAAATTTATAGGGAGTACCAAACGGAAATTGTTGATATTTGATAATAAATATTTTGTGTTGAATAAATTCAATTTTTAATTTGGACTTTATAATAGTCTATAACGACTAGATTATTTTCATTAAATTCGTAAATCTAGAATAAGGTTAGCATTTCATATGAATATCAATCAAGACAGTTTTTTAATCCTTTTTAGTTACATAGAAGAACACAGCACATCACCATTGAGCTCCGAAGACAAAGAATTTATAAGAGAGTTGTTTGTTTACAAAAAAATTGGCAGAAAACAGTTTTTTCTGAAACAGGGAGAAATCTGCAAATATTGCGGTTTTATTATTAACGGAGCAATGAAACAATATTCTGTGGATGATTTGGGTAAAGAAAATGTCATCAATCTTTATCTGGAAAATTGGTGGGTTGCGGATCGGGAAAGTCTTTTGGGCTCCAAGCCGACTATTTATAACATTGAAGCTTGTGAAGACACCGAAATACTGATGATTTCGCAGGAAGGCATTAAAGAAATGACAAAAGTTCCGGCTTTCAACGAATTGACAAAACGACTGGACATGAACCACGGAATTGCAATGCAAAACCGCGTTAACAATGCAATTAGCCTTCCTGCAGTTGAGCGTTACAATAATCTTTTTAAAACTCATCCTGCGTTTCTTCAGAGATTCCCGCAGCACCTGATAGCATCGTATCTGGGAATTACAAAAGAAACATTGAGTCGTATCCGAAAACAAAAATAATTTTCAAAATCTTAATTAAACCATTTCCTGATTTCCAAAGGTGAAATTTAGCTTTTAAATGTTTCAAGTGCCCAATCCTCAAAAAGTACCTGACCAACGGAGTACTGACCAGCGGGGACTAAAAGTGAAGTAGGAACAACAAAATGCATATACTTATTTTCATTGTCTATAATCACTTTTTTATCCTGACCGGTAATTTGAATATACTCAGAGACAAAAGCCTCCATTTTGCCACGTCTTGGTCCTGCAATTTCAATGGTATTATTTTTAGGTTCTTCCAAAGAAAATTGTACTATGAACTCGGCAACATCATCAAGTGCAATTGGCTGATAGTCTAAGTTCGAAACAAAAACTTTATCCCCTTCTCCCTGAACTTGGATGATGGCTTCCACATGTTCGTGAAATTGTGTTGACCTAATTATAGTGTAAGGTATACCTGAGTTTTTAATAGTATCCTCTTGAAGTTTTTTTGCTCTAAGATAACCGATTTCCAATGCATCATCTGTTCCTACAATTGATAGAACGATATGATGCTTAACACTAGCATTCAATTCTGCTTTGACAAGATTCTTTCCCGCAGTCTCAAAAAATCGAAGTGCATTTTCTCCTTCGGGAGAAGATGAATTTGATAGATCGATTACTATTTCAGTTCCGGTCAATGCTTCCTGAAGCCCTTCACTAGTAAGGATATTTACACCTTGTGATGGCGAACCAATTACTACTTTATGACCAAGTTTTTCCAATTTGTTAGTTACAAGCCTCCCTGTTAGACCTGTACCTCCTACTACTAAAATTTTCATATCTGATTTTTTTAATATTGTAAAGTTTTTTAAAATAAGCTGCGCACTTGAACACCAAAGGGATTTTCAAACCAGTATCTCCAATATCCATCGGTTCCTCTTTTAGCATAATCATTAGATGTTCCTCGCATACATATTTTTTCACCATTATTCGCAATACCTGCTATACTCCAGCCCAAGATTAGTGATGCTAGATTACCATCTACATAAACATTCCTTGTTGTAATTTTGATTGGCAAACCGAATTTAAAGAAGCAGTCCAATTCTCGCGCAATCTCCAATCTTCCTCTCCTAGGCTCACCGTTATCATTAATAAAGATTGCATCTTCCTCATAGAAACGAAGCATAGTCTCCGTATGGAAAGAATTCATATGAGCAAGAAAAGAGTCGACTATTCCCTCGGGAGTTTTTGACAATGAGTATACTGAGCTTTCAACAAAATTCTGTCCAATCATAAGACTTAAATTTTCTTTAGAAGTAATTTTTTTGTCTTACAAAATTGAGCAATTGGCATATGCAACGCCACTCACAAATTAAGGTAAAAGGTGGACAAAATAAGGAACAATCTTAATGATCTAAGGTTTGGTCTGAGTTTTCAGCGTATTTCTTCCGATATTCACTTGGCGAGCAACCTGCTTTTTTACTAAACAGCCTGATGAAATATTTGGTATCTTGATATCCTAGCTGATAGGAAATTTCCTTGATGCTTATTTCCGTATAGTAGAGCAATCTTTGCGCTTCATTCATCACTTCCTTTTGTATATGTTCGGAAGCGGATAAACCAGTTACTTTTTTTACTGTATCGCTTAGATGTCCAACAGTTATATTAAGCATTTCTGCAAATTCAGATGGACGCTTTATACTCCGGAAATGTGATTTTACAAGATTCCTGAATTCCTTCGTGAGACTGATAGAACGTAGACTGATACTTTCGGAATTAATGAATGATTGGCGTTTGTAGCATAAAACTGCCTGTTCAATAAAAGCTGAAAGCAATGGTTCTTCAACTTGCCTGTAAGCGCTATCATTCAGATCTTGTAATTTCATCATTGAATCAAAGATTGTTCTAAACCAATCACGCTCATTATTAGAGAGAGCGATAATCAAGGTTTCCTCTAACAAATTATCCAATCTGGTTTGTGCCGTTCTACCGATATGACGGCTTTCAAAAGACAGATAACAACCGGTTGCGCTAAGAGTCTCTAGAATCTGATGAACTTGTCCAGGAGGAGAGATAAAAAGTGTCCCCACCGGCATTGTTAAATGCTTAAAATCAAATACAACTTCAAGCTGATCAGCTTCAATTAGCATGCAAGTATAATGATCGTGCCTGTGAGGTGAAAGTGCTTTTATAATACCTGGTGTAGATCCGTTCCAAATACCAACAGCAATCCCACTGCTGTAATCCATTCTATTTAATGTAATTGAATCGTTTTTAGGCATAACAATTTCTTTGCACAACTAATTTAGTTTTTCTTTATTTAATAGTGTGTATTATTCAAGACTAAATTAAAGAAGCTAACTAAATGTGCAATTTTTCATCCGTCACAAAATTAAAAAACATCCATTTTTAACAGTTATCTAAGTTACATAGAAGAACACAGCACATCACCATTGAGTTCCGAAGACAAAGAATTTATAAGAGAGTTGTTTGTTTACAAAAAAATTGGCAGAAAACAGTTCTTTCTGAAACAGGGAGAAATCTGCAAATACTGTGGTTTTATCATCAAAGGCTCAATGAAACAATATTCTGAAGATGACTTAGGCAAAGAAAATGTTATCAATCTTTATCTGGAAAACTGGTGGGTTGCGGATCGGGAAAGTCTTTTGGGCTCCAAGCCGACTATTTATAACATTGAAGCTTGTGAAGACACCAAAATACTGATGATTTCGCAAGAAGGCATTAAAGAAATGACAAAAGTTACTGCTTTCACGAATTGACAAAACGACTGGACATGAACTACAGAATAGCAATGCAAAACCGCGTAAATAATGCGATAAGTCTTCCTGCTGTTGAGCGGTACAATAATCTTTTTAAAACTCATCCGGCGTTTCTGCAGAGATTCCCGCAGCACCTGATAGCATCGTATCTGGGAATTACAAAAGAAACATTGAGCCGTATTCGAAAACAAAAATAGATGGGGATAATTTTTATAACTAAATAATTCAAGGAGATGCCCGGAATATAGATTACAAAGTATCTATCAACAATATTATTTTTTCCAAATAGAACGACATAACACGCTACATTTTTTCAAATAAAACTTTATATCTTATATTAGCAATGTAAATTTTAGAAATAGATATGGATTCATTTCAGCCGCTTATCGATCACATCAGTAAAAAAGTATCCCTTACCGAGGATGAAATGAAGGAGTTTATTTCCTATTTCAAAGTAGCCAAAATCAAGAAAAGACAATTCATCATCCAGCCGGATTTTGTTCCTAAATATAGAAATTATGTGGTACAAGGTGCATTCAGAGCATATGTTGTCGCTGATGAAGGCGAGGAACATACTGTCCAGTTTGCCATTGAGGATTGGTGGATTTCAGATTACAACGGATATATCTTCCAGCAGCCGGCATCAATGTTTGTCATGGCTTTGGAAGACAGCATTATACTGCAGATCGATTACCAAAGTGAACAAAACTTAAAAGCTGTTAACCACAAATTCGAAACTTTTTTTAGAAAAATGGCAGAAAGCTCAGTGGCAGCGATGCAGAGAAGATTGATCAGCAACCTTACAAAAACTGCTGAAGAACGTTATGAGGAATTCGAAAAAAAATATCCTTCCATCACTCAGCGTGTTCCTCAGTACGCCTTGGCCTCTTTCCTGGGCATGACCACCCAATATCTTTCTAAACTCCGAAACATAAGGGTCTCCAAAAAAAGTTAATCCAGTTTCACTTTTTATGTTCAACTGGTTTCTGTTGATTTCCTAATCTAGTTGATTGTACTCGCAGCGGTGATTGCCGCACCTTTGTAATGTCAATAATGACAAATAATTTATATATAAAGAAAGAATATGAGTACAACAGACAACAGAACATTTACAGTTCCTACACGCAACGAAGTTTCTTCCAACAATCAAAACATTTTCGAGAATCTTCAGAAAGGTCTTGGCTTTGTGCCGAATCTATACGCCTATTTTGGGAAGAATGAAACTGCATTAAGCGATTATCTTGGATTCCAGAATCGTAAAAGCACATTAAGACCTAAAGAAAGAGAAGTGATCAATCTGGTAACGAGCCAGATCAACGGATGCCGTTACTGCCAATCTGCCCATACGGTTTTAGGTAAAATGAATGGTTTTTCAGAAGAAAATATTTTAGAGATCCGCAGTGGTAAAGCTTCCTTTGATACAAAATTAGATGCTTTGGCAAAATTCACGGCTTCTGTCGTTGAAAATCGTGGTAAGGCCGCTCAGGAAAGCGTTGACGCGTTTTTTGAAGCCGGATATACTGAAGCTAATCTGATCGACGTCATTATGGTCGTTGGCGACAAGATCATTAGCAATTACATTCACAATCTTACGAACCTTGAAATTGATTTTCCTTTAGCTGATCAATTATAACTAACCTTTAATCATCAAAACAATGAAAAATACAGAAAACTTTCAGTTAGAAACACGTCTTAAAAAGCACAGAGATTTTTGGGGTTCCAAATTAACAGCTGCACAAAATGAAACAATGGAAAGACATATTGAGTTTCTCCGTGATTCAGGAGCGTTGGATAAAGTGTTGAAAAAAGGCGATCACGCTCCTGAATTTAATCTTAAAAATCAAAACGGAGAGATCATCTCATCCTACGAATTATTAAAAAAGGGACCGTTGGTCGTTAGCTTCTACAGAGGAAGCTGGTGTCCATATTGTGTCGAAGAAGTAAAAGCTTTAGACCTGTTTTATCCTGAAATTCAGGCCAACGGAGCAGATTTGGTCGTATTGTCGCCACAAAGTTTTAGCCGAACAGAAAAGCAAGCTGAAGAATTGCATTTGAAATATAATCTTCTTGTTGATGATGACAACAAAACCGGAAAAGCATTCGGATTGGTGTACGAATTTCCTCAATATTTAAAAGATCTGTATATGGAAAGATTTAATAATAATATCCAGAAGATCAATGAGGGTTCTGCCTGGGAACTTCCAATTCCCGCCCGGTTCGTAATCGGGCAGGACGGAAAGATTCTGGACGTATTGGCAGATCCTGATTACCGTTTCCGGCCGGAACCTTATGCCACATTAACATTTATCAAAAACTTAGCGAAGCCGTAACATTTAATTTGGTTCAATCGAGTTAAATCTATAAAAGTGTTTGAAGATAAGCTCATCGTGGTCACATGACAGAATTACGAATTTCTAAAATTCTTTCCAAATCTTCCACTAAATGTTTCGATATTTCTTCGGTCCTGAGTACAAGACCGAAAAAGATAAGTAAACACTTACTATTCCACTAGTATTTTCTACAAGTGTTGAAAACTAAATGACATTAAAACAAAAATCTAATAGATTTGTTTGATAAATTGGAGGGATGTTATTCATTTTTAATTTGACTTAATTGAACCAAATCATCTATAAAAGTGTTTGAAAATACACTGGTTAAAATCACTTAACAGGACTAAACAAATTATGTTTTTATCTAATTTAGCTTAAAATCTACTTACGTGCTGCAGTTTATTTCGTAAAATCGTCATATCATCACTTACTTTCTTATCTAATATCTTCGCATATTGTTGTGTAGTTTTAATATTTGTGTGTCCTAACATTTTGCTAACACTTTCAATTGGAACACCATTGGATAATGTAATAGTAGTAGCAAACGTATGCCTAGCTATATGGAAGGTCAAATCTTTATTGATTCCACAGACACTCACAATTTCTTTGAGGTAAGAATTCATTTTCTGATTGCTTAGAACAGGAAAAAGAACATCCGAATTGACACATTGTGGATGGTTCTCATATTTTAAAACCAGTTCCTGAGCCACAGGCAACAATGGAATTCTGGTTGAGGTATCGGCCTTTTGACGGTGGGTAAAAATCCATTGGTCACCATCAATCCCGACGTTGATGTTAGACTTAGACAATTGCTTGACATCCACATAAGCCAAGCCGGTGTAGCAGCTAAAAAGAAAAATGTCGCGAACCTGATTCAATCGATCTGATGCAAAATTCTTTTCATAGATCATCTGAATTTCGTCTTTGGTAAGATAGGGACGTTCAACAGCTTTGATCTTTGCTTTGTAACCCAGAAAAGGATCTTTGGTGATCCAGCCGTGCGCCATACACAAACGGATGATCTTTTTGAAATTTTTGAGGTATTTCACAGCGGTATTATTTCCACATTTTCTTACACTGCGGAGCCAGAAGTCATAATCACTGATAAAACCGTGATCGATTTGCGTGATGTCGATATCAGAAACTTTGTATTTCCAATTAATGAATTCCTGGGTATGCTTTAAAGATGTTTTATAGCGCTCCAATGTTCCTGGGGCAAAATCCTGACCGACTAAAGCTTCCACTTTGTCATTATGCTCCTGAAATATCGGAATAAGCATTCTTTGCTCAATGTCAGTTCCAAGCAGTTTAGATTTTAAACTCTCTGCAGTTACAAAGTTTTCTTCTTTCAGCATCAGGTAGTGGAAATCGTAAACTTTCTGTTCCAAAGTTTTAAGATAGAGATTCAGTGTTTTGGCTTCTTGCGAATTACCCAATGCCTTGTGTGCTTTAACATCCCATTTCTTCGGGTCGATATATCTTTTGGCGGCAATGTCTGCTGCCTTACCGTCTATCGTAATTCGTAAGTAGATGGGAGCGGTTCCGTTTGTTCTGATTTTATTCTTTTTGATAAAGAATAGCAGGTTGAATGTTTTGTTCATTGTGTGATAACTTTAATTGATTAATAATTTACTTTTTGTTACCACTTTTTGCAAGATGTACAATCGTTAGACTACCTATTGGTCGGGCTTTCCTTGATTTTTCGTGACCCATTTTTATAATTTTTTGAATGGGACACGAAATAGGACATATAAATCATGACCTATTTTGGTTTTTTTTGATACCTGCGCTAAAACAAAAAACGCTGTAAACATCAATGTTTACAGCGTTTTAGCTTATTTTGGTTTCTAACCTGGCGGAGAGTGAGGGATTCGAACCCCCGGACCTGTTACAGTCAACAGTTTTCAAGACTGCCGCAATCGACCACTCTGCCAACTCTCCATAAACTCCGATTATATCGTCGTTTTCAGTGGTGCAAATATAGAATGTTTTTTAATTCCCTCAAAATATTTTCCATATAAATTTTAACAAAACTTAATAATAAACTATAAATCAAACTAATTATTTTCATAAACCATGGATAGAGAAGAAACCAAGACTCTAAAAATAAAAACGCATCCCGAAAGATGCGTTTTTTATGTTGTAAAAACTAATTTGCTATTAATGTAATTCTGCCAGATACTTTTCAGCGTCCATTGCAGCCATACAACCACTTCCTGCAGCGGTAATCGCTTGTCTGTAGATATGATCCTGAACATCTCCCGCTGCAAAAACTCCCGGAAGGTTTGTTCTTGAAGAACCTTTTTCAGTATCAATATATCCGTTTTCATCTAAATTGATTTGCCCTACGAAGATGTCTGTATTGGGTTTGTGACCAATTGCAATAAAAATTCCGTGAACATCGATTGTAGATTTTTCCTGAGTCTGGTTATTAATCACTACTGCTCTTTCTACCAGATTATTTTCCCCTTCAATACCAATTAACTCGTGGTGAAATTTCACCTCAATATTAGGTGTGTTCTGAACTCTGTGAATCATTGCTTTTGAAGCTCTGAACTCATCCTTTCTCACCAACATCGTTACTTTTTTACACAATTTGGCAAGATAAGTTGCTTCTTCAGCCGCCGTATCTCCTGCTCCTACCACTACAACATCTTTACCTCTGTAGAAAAATCCGTCACATGTTGCACAAGCAGAAACTCCTCCTCCATTGTATTTTTTTTCGTCATCCAGCCCTAAATATTTTGCAGTAGCTCCTGTAGAAATAATCACTGTTCTTGCAAAAATCTCTTTATTTCCTGCATATAATTTGTGAATACCTCCTACTTCTTTAGAAAATTCAACTTTGGTGATCATCTCGTAATGAACTTTTGTGTCGAATCTTTCTGCCTGTTTTTGCAAATCCATCATCATTTCAGGACCTGTAATTCCCGCTGGGTAACCCGGGAAGTTATCTACTTCCGTGGTTGTAGTCAATTGTCCACCTGGTTCCAGACCTGTATACAATTCAGGTTTAAGGTCTGCTCTTGCTGCATAAATTGCCGCTGTGAAACCAGAAGGTCCAGATCCAACGATCACACAATCTAAAATGTTTTGCTCCATAATTTGCTTTTCAAAAGATTATAAAATTAACGTGCGCTAATTTCGTGATTTTTACTGTTAATTTAAAGTTATTTTAATGATAGTTGTCAATATCTAATATGTTGAATTTCGATAGCGGTTGCTAGTTGTTGGTTGTTGGTTGTTAGTTGATGGTAAATAAAATTCAATAAACCAACAACTGTAAACTATCAACCATCAACCAAATTACACTTTCATCTTAATCTTATCAACATTAATAATTTTGTAAACCAGCTCTTTAATAAGTTCCGCCTCGCTCATATTGACCGCTCCCAATCCTTTTCCTTTCATATCGAATTCTCTTAGAATAGAAATCACTCTTGTAGCATGCTTTAAAGGATACAATCTTGCCGATTCTGCATAGTCTTTGATGAAATACGGGTTTACTCCCATTTGAGAAGCAATTGTCTGTGGCGACTGGCCCGCCATTGTATTGTAAATAATGACATTAGAGAAATAATTATATAAACTCGCCAGCATCATCACAAAAGGATTGTTCTTAGGATTTTTCCCCATAAAATGGGCGATCTTGAATGCTGCATTGGCATTTTTTGTTCCCAAAGCTTTTTGCAGCTCAAAAACATTATATTCCTTGCTGATTCCGATGTGGTCTTCAATGATCTTTCCGTCCAGTACTTCCCCTTCTTTAAGAATGATTTTAAGTTTATTCAGTTCATTGGCAATTCTGGAAAGGTCATTACCAAGATATTCTGCCAAAAGATGAGAAATATTGGGAGCCGTTTTGACCCCTAAAGCAATGCATTCATCAGCAATCCATTTCGGAAGGTTATTTTCTCTGATGGACTCACTTAAAAATAGCGCATTGGCTTTATCCAACGCTTTCGTTACTTTTTTTCTGCTGTCTAATTTTTTATGTTTATGGGCAAAAACCAGCACGGTAGATGGAACAGGACTCGTTACATAAGCTTCCAAAATTCTGTTTTCCTCCTCATTTAATTTTAAATCCTGCGCTTCTTTTACAATGATTACTTGCTTATCTCCCATCATCGGAAACTGTCTTGCCAGCGAAAGAACTTCCTGATAAGAGGTATCTTTTCCGTATACCACTGTTTGGTTGAATGCTTTTTCATCTTCATTCAAAAAGTCGTGTTCTAAGGCTTTTACCGCAAGATCTATAAAGTAAGGTTCTTCTCCGTGGAAAAAATAAATAGGTAAAACTTCTTTATTTTTAATATTTTTGAGGATTAAATCTAATTCTTTCATCTTATAAATGGAACTTCCAAAACTGAATTTTCAGGAAACTTTTGATTTTAAATTCAAGAAAGACAAAGATAAGTTTTTTATTTATGATTTAGTTCGAAAGACCTATCTTTTGCTCACTCCCGAAGAATGGGTCCGTCAGCACTGGATTCATTATTATCTTACAGTAAAATCTTATTCAACCTCAGCTTTAATTACTGAAAAAAAAATTGTTCTGAACGGATTAACTAAAAGAGTCGATCTGTTAATCACTGAAAAAACAGAGCCTATAATTCTGGTGGAATGTAAAGCTCCCCATATTAAATTAACCGAAAAAACATTTGAACAGACGGCAAGATACAACTCCATTATCGGAGCCAGAGAAATCATTTTAACCAATGGTTTACAGCACATCAATGCCTATTATGAAAATGAACAATATCAATTTTACAGACCTGAATAACTTTTCTAATATTCAGAATTTACTATGGAAATAAAAAACATCATATTTGACTTCGGAGGTGTCTTGATGGACTGGAATCCCCGGTATTTTTTCAAAGATTATTTTAATGATGATGAAAAGATGGAATATTTCTTGGAAAATGTTACCCAGTCTGCATGGAATCAAGAACAGGACAGAGGGAGATCACTTTCGGAAGGAACAGAAGTCCAGGTAAAAAAGTTTCCGGATTGGGAAAAGGAAATCAGAGCATATTATGACAACTGGACCACCATGCTGAAAAGCGATATTCCCCAGAATGTGGAAGTGTTGAGAAAGCTTGCAAAAACTCATTATCATTTATTTGGATTAACCAACTGGTCTGAAGAAACGTTTCCTTATGCCTTGGAAAATTATGATTTTTTTCAATTATTTGACGGAAAGATCGTGGTTTCGGGAACTGAGAAATTAATTAAACCCGATCCTGAAATCTGGTATGTTTTGTTAGAAAGATATAACCTTAAGCCTCAGGAATCTGTCTTTATTGATGACAGTCTAAAAAATATTGAAACAGCGCGGTCATTAGGTTTTGAAACAGTTCATATTACTACTGAAACCAATTTAGAAAAAGAATTGATCGATTTAGGCATTCAGTTTTAATCTGAATATCATCTTCATTATGAGTTATTTTTATTAATTTAGATGAGGATTTTATTATAATTCAAAGATCTTCTTGTCATTACACTCCACTCTCATTACTAAAATTACAAAATATGGTACGATCAATCTTATCCTCAGCATTGCTCATTGTTTCAGGGACAATTTTCAGTCAAAATCTTAAACCGGTTGCTTATCAGGACGGTTCGCAAAAACTTAACGGGCTGGTAACTTCCAACGCAGGTAAAAAACTTCCAGGAGTCTTGGTTCTTCCGGCTTGGAAAGGCATTGACGATGAAGCAAAAACAGCTGCCGCAGAACTTGAAAAACAAGGATATATTGCTTTTATTGCAGACATTTACGGGGAAGGAAATATTCCTGCTGACAACGCTGCTGCAGGTAAAGCTGCGGGATATTACAAGCAAAACTATGAAGCCTATCAGAAAAGAATAACATTGGCTTTGGAACAATTGAAAAAAAATGGGGCAATTCCAAATAAAATTGCAGTGATAGGATATTGTTTCGGGGGAACCGGAGCACTTGAATCCGCAAGAGCAAGCCTGCCTGTTGTAGGCGTTGTTTCCATTCATGGAAGTATCGGGAAAGATCAGGCCAGGAAAAATGGTCCGATCAGCACTAAAATTCTGGTGGAAAATCCGGCAGATGATAAAAGTGTAACGCCTGAAGATTACAACAATCTGATCAGGGAAATGAATGAAGGAAATGCTGATTGGCAGATCATCACCTATGCCCACTCAAAACATACTTTTACAGACCCGAAATCACCGGATTATAATGAAATCATGGCAAAAAGAGCCTGGAACCATACATTAATGTTCCTGAAAGAGATTTTAAAATAACAAAATAATTAGTCTCTTTGTCATTCTGACGAAAGGAAGAACCTCTATTTTTTAATTTTAACCATTAAGTTCATTTAGAAATTAAGATGATTAAGATAGATTCTTCAATTCGCTTCGCTGCTTTCAGAATGACAAAGGACTACTTTGGACAAAATTTATGTTGCCATAATTTAGTCAACACCTTCTTCTTCCCTGTTCACCAATTCCATAGAGAATGCAGGAAGACAAATGGAAATATATTCGCAGGACTCAGGAAATGGGTTGCTGTACCGAACCCTCGCTCCCTTTTCAACTAAAATACTTTGTCCTTTTTCAAGAACTACAATTTCTCCGTCGATTTCAAACTGTTTTTTTCCTGAAACAATGATGGTAAATTCATCAAACTCAGGAGTTTGATGTGGCTCGCTCCAATCCGGGGGCGCTACCATATGAGCAATTGAAATATTAGGGTTCTGCGTTGAGTGTCCCCAATGTTCTTCTATTAGCTTTCCATCCTTTGTAGGAACTACAAACGGAGATTGCTGAATTTTATATTTTTTCATATCCAGTTTCCTTTTTTGATTTCATAAACAAAATTAGTTCTAGCCGGCTCTCCGAAATAGGCAACTTCCTGTTCCGAAATTTTTTGTCCCCCAAGTCGTTCTAATGCAATTTGTGAACGGAAATTTTCTTTTCCGATATGGAAGTAAACAATATCCACAAACTGAAAGATATAGTCTAGCATCATTTTTTTTATCTGGGGATTAATTCCTTTTCCCCAGGATTTAGTTCCGTAAAATGTGTATCCAACGAAAATACTGTTGTTATTTTCATCAAAATCATAAAACCTTGTACTTCCTAAAATGTCTCCGGTTGATTTTTCAATAATTTTAAAAGCTCCTTTACTTTCTATTGCCCCTTTAAAAAAGTTTTCGAAAACCTCCCGCTGGTAACGGTCTTTATTCGGATGCTGTAGCCAGACTTCAGGATCTGAAGCCACGTCGTATAGAGATTCAAAATCCCCTTGCTGTAAGGGGATTAATTGGTATTCCTGATTTTCTAAAATGGTTTGTATAGAAAATTTCATCTGTAAATATTGAATTTAAATCAGAGCTATTTTAGCTTTTAGCTTTTGCGGCATCCGACTCAATTTTTTTAATTTCTTTCAATTTGTCCGAAATTTTAATCACGGCATCCAATTTTGAAGGTTTTAAGCTTACTTCAGCCACGGAAGTATCCCACTTAATCACTAAATTACCGGTATTTTCATCGATAGGATTTAGAGTAATTTCAAACCACTCCTGTTTATCCGCAAGTTTATTCACCGGAACGGTAACATCTACCACATCCTGTTTTGGATCATACGTATAAGCTCCCCACTGCTGAAAATCTTTATTTAAGATAACCTTCCATTCTTTTTCTGTTGGAACAATAAATAATCCATATGTTCCTGCAGGAACCACTTTTCCTCCGAAGCTTACCGACTGTCCGAAAGTAATTTTTGTTGATGAGTTCGCTCCTGCTCTCCAAACCTGACCATAAGGAACCAGATCTCCAAAAATCTTACGCCCCTTCACTCCCGGTCTTCCGTAATCGATGGTGATTTTAGACATTGAAAACTGCTGCTCTACCTTCTGACGCGGACTTACTGCCGGTACCGAATAATCCTGAGCAAAACTGAAAACTGATGTTGATATGCAAAGTGCAAATAGTAACTTTTTCACGTGTAAATTTTTGTTTAAAATTACAAAATCAAAACAAAATAGCCTTCTCCAGTTCCAATAATTTTTGTTTTCTCCAGATTCCTCCTGCATAACCGACCAATTCGCCATTGGAGCCAATTACACGATGACAGGGAATCAGAATGGCAATTTTATTCATCCCGTTTGCCGTTCCAACTGCCCGAATTGCCTTTAAATTTCCCAGAAATTCCGACTGCTGTTTATAGGTTCTTGTTATTCCCATTGGAATCTCTGCCAGTAACTGCCAGACTTTCTTCTGAAAATCGGTTCCTGTAATGAATAAAGGGGTTTCGAACCGTTCTCTTTTTCCTTCAAAGTATTCTGCCAGTTCTCCTTCCAGTTGCTGAAAATGTTTATGTTCTTTTTCAACAAATTCAGCGTTTAAAGTTTTAGACAGGGATTTGAATTGCTTTTCCATATTTTTCCTGTCTGTGAATTCCAGCAGACATATTCCTTCTTCAACAGCGCAGGCAAACATTGTTCCGAGCGGAGTTTCTATGGTTTTTCGATATATGATTTCCATTGAATTAAAGTTAAACAAAATCCGGAAATCTAGGAATTATAAATTAGTTAAAACTCTTTTCGCCTGCTGAACATGTCTTTGGTTATGATAAATTACAAATCTGAATGTATCTCCTAACTTAAGCCTAATCAGTGATGAAATACTGATACCGGTTTTTGTTTTGTTTAAATCTACATTTTGAGCGTTTTTTAGTAAATCTAACATCTGTTCCTGCTGTTTGATGAATTCAACAATAACATTTTTGCTTAGCTAGCTATGAATAGGATTCATGCTTTTAAAAGTCTTCATTTTATTTACTTTTTCATTGGGAAGCATACTTTTAGCAAAATAGTTTCCTAAAATTCCCGGCATAAAAAATGGATTGGAAGAGGTCCTAGAGGATACAATTTTCCGCCTGATCTCGGGAATATAGAAATTCCCATACCGATTAAGATGTTCAAAACATTCTAAAGCACTCCAGCTTTCTTGCGACGTTCGATAATTAAGTTCATGATCTGATTTCTGTAATAGGTTTTCTGCAGACTGAAGATTTTCCTGGGTGATATTTTTTAAATCAACAATTAATTGATAGGAAGAGATTTTCATTATTATTTTTTGTACAAATTTCCCTTTTAATGCTCAGTTAAATATTGACTGAACTCAAGATTTTTTGAGTCTTGATAAAGTTTCGGGAGACATTCTCAGGTAGTTGGCAATATATTTTTGTGGAATTTCCTGAAAAAGCTGCGGACTCCTTTTCAGCACTCTTTCAAATCGTTCCTGAGGAGAATTAATGAGCAGGTCTTTTTCTCTTTCAAGTTGTTGCATTACCAAATCTTCTAATACTAAAATCCAAAGTTTAAGATGCTCATCGCTGGAATGTATAAATTGATAAAAATCTTTCTTTGAAGCTATTCTAACTTCTGTTTTTTTTATGGTTTGAATATACAGATCAGAAGACTTTCCCGATAAAAACGAATCTAACGAAACAATAATATTTCCAGAATATCCAAAACGGATGATTCTTTCTTCATTTTCGTCCATCATAAAGATTCTGACACTTCCCTTTTCAATAAAATAAATATTGGTGTCTGTTTCATCTTTTACTTTGAGAAACTGATACCGCTGAATGATCTTTTTATCCTGAAAAAGATCTGCTTCAAGTAGTGTTTTAATAAAATCCACAGAAAAATATTTAATTAAAATCAGGTTTATCTAAAAACCATATTCATTTACATCGGTTCACATTCCCGCTGTTATCATCGACATATAATAATTGGCGCAATGCAAAGCAATCATTAGCAATATTTCTTTCTCTGAAAAGGTATCGAAAATGTCTGAAGTAGTAATATGGTATTCATAATTCATTGTATTCCATTTCAAATCGGGCTTCATTACCAAAAGCTCAGTTCCGGTTTGATCTGCAAGTACAAATGATTCTTTGAAAATGCCTCTATGTTTAAAAATATATCCACTTTTTACTTCATTAAAATAGGTTTGAATCACAATTTCTCCATTCCAGTTCATTCTGAATTTTAAAAGTATTTTTTCACCTTCTTTGAGTTCAATGGTTGTTCCCCAAAAGCCTTTGGGTTCGATTTGATATTTAGAACCTAAAGTTTCGATGTCAGCATTGAACTTGAACCAGCTTTTATACACTAGCGTACCGATAAGTATCTCATTTTCAACCAATTCGAAAGTTAACATTTTTTTTGACCTTACTTTATACTCTTTCATAAGCTTTTATTTTGTTGTTAATAAATGCCGTATTACAAAAAAATACACTTAGAGGTGCTACTAAGAATAATAAAATTTCTTTCATGGATATAGTTTTGATTGGTTTTTTATTCAGTTAATTCAGCTCTTTTTCCAGCTTTTCCAAATATTGCGTCCAGGCACTTGAACAGCCTTCATAGCATTCAAATTCGGGAGTCAGTCCATTATGGGTAAATACAACCTGTGTATGATTATCTTTCGTAGAAATATCAAAACCAATTTTCGTTCCCGTCCATTCATCCGCCTTACTTGCAAAAGTCAGATTGCTGTCCGTAACTTCCCAAACAATCTTTTTGTCCGGAATAACTTCTATCAGTTTTTGCTTGGTATGATGCACCCCGTTTCCGGCATCGAAAATAAATATATCGTTTAGCTGTTCCGATTTTCCGGTAATGATTTCATTGTGTAAACCATACCACCATTTTTGTGGATCAATCAAAATATTGAAAACTTTATCAATAGGCTTTGATGTAGTGAATGTGTAGGAGAAATTTTGTGTTGGCATATTTTTATTTTAATTCAGTCCATGATATATCAGCTTTATTTTGAATTATAGAAATCAAACACCAAAGCTGTGGGTTATTGTAACAGTCTGTTTCTTGGGAATAATAAATTTTATTCAGATAATCTTTTATTTTTTCCTTTATCGTTTTTTTGATGTCTACTTCATAAATTTCAGGTAATAATTCATCTCTAAATCCCTTTTGTAATAAACTAAATTCCCAGATTGATCCTTTTTTTAAGCCTTGAATTGAAAAACCCCGAAAACTGCTTTGAAAAAATGATTCATCATTAAATGTTTTTGAATTTGCCAAGCTGCCATAAGTAACATTTGTAAACTTGAGATCAGCATAGCTTTCTATTTCTTTAATCTCTTTCAAATTCAATAAGAACCGGAACCCTTTTGGTAATTTTTTGATATTATATTTCCCCACTATATTTGAATCTAAATTATAATTTCAAAACTAATTTAATAAATTCACTCTAAAAAATTAATTTTCACAAAGCGAACTTTTTGTAGATCATCTATGAAGATTTACTTTTTAAGTACTTCAATATTTGTATACCGAAAGACTTTTCCAGCTTCATTTTCACCTACTTTTGATAAAGTATTTTGTTTAGGAAATCCATTTTCACTCACAATCTGACCGGTTACTTTAATTTGTATTGGTAAATTTCTCCCATTAAATAAATGATCTGCATTTATTAATTGTTCATTGGCAGGTTCTAGCCAGTAATATTCTTTTTTATTTGATTTCGATTCGCTCCACTGTGCGCAACTACAGGAAATCGCATTATAATCCAGAATCAAAGTTTTCACTTTTGCATCAACTTTAAAAGCTGGTTTATCAGAAAGTTTATTTATCGAATCAGAAAGTTTTGATCTTAAAATCTTATCATCAATTAGTTTTTGCTTTTTTGTTTGATTGCAGGAAATTAGCAGGGTACTAAGTGAAAAAATTATTAATCTTATAGCATTACTCATTTGTTTAAACTAGCCATTTGTTTTTTCTAATTTATAAATTTTAGCCATACTATAAAATAAAAAACGCACCTTAAAAAGATGCGTTTTAAAAATATTTTAATCCGAAAATTACATTGTTTCCATTTTGAAACTCATGCTTTCGATTACTTTTAGAATGGCTTCAACTGTATCCATTGATGTTAAACAAGGAACACCGTTTTCCACACTCATTCTTCTGATCTGGAAACCGTCTCTTTCGGCTTGTTTTCCTTTTGTAGTCGTGTTGACAACATATTGAACCTTCCCTTTTTGGATCAGATCAATCAGGTTTACATCTTCCTCTCCTATTTTGTAGCCTATTTTGCAAGGAATTCCTTTTTCTTCGAAGAATTTTGCCGTTCCTTCTGTTGCCCAGATTCTGAAACCAACTTCATGGAATCTCGCCGCCAGATCAGCAGCTTCCTGCTTGTGCTTATCTGCTACCGTGAACAGGATCGAACCGTGCATCGGAACTTTTCTTCCTGCCGCAACCAGTCCTTTGTAAAGAGCCTTTTCAAGTGTTGTATCTTTACCCATAACCTCTCCTGTAGACTTCATTTCAGGGCCTAAAGAGATGTCAACTTTCGTTAGTTTTGAGAAAGAGAACACAGGAACTTTTACATATACTCCTTCTTTATTCGGAACCAATCCGCTTTCGTAACCTAGATCTTTCAACTTCTGACCTAAGATTGCCTTTGTAGCCAGGTTCGCCATTGGAACATCCGTGATTTTAGACAAGAAAGGAACCGTTCTTGATGATCTTGGATTAACCTCGATTACATACACATTTCCGTCGAAAAGAACGTATTGGATATTCATTAAACCGATCACGTTTAATCCTTTTGCCAATCTCTTTGTATAATCAACTAAAGTTTCAATTTCTTTTTGTGAAATATTCTGTGGAGGATATACCGCAATCGAGTCTCCGGAGTGTACTCCCGCTCTTTCGATGTGCTCCATAATCCCTGGAATTACTACTGTTTCACCGTCGCAGATGGCATCAATTTCAACCTCTTTTCCAACCATGTATTTGTCAACCAAAACCGGGTGTTCCGGGCTTGCTTCCACCGCATTTTCCATGTAATGCGCCAGTTCTGTTTCCGTGTATACAATTTCCATTGCTCTACCTCCCAAAACGTAGCTCGGACGAACTAATACCGGATACCCTATTTCGTTGGCAATTTTTATCGCCTCTTCTTTTGAAGTCGAAGTTTTTCCTAAAGGCTGTGGAATCTGCATTTCCTGAAGCGCTTTTTCGAACTTATCTCTGTTCTCAGCTCTGTCTAGATCTTCCAAAGTTGTTCCTAAAATCTGAACTCCGTGAGAAGCCAATTTATCCGCTAAGTTAATCGCTGTTTGACCACCGAACTGTACTACAACACCTTTTGGTTTTTCCAGCTCGATGATGTTCATGACATCTTCTTCCGTTAAAGGTTCGAAGTATAATTTATCTGAAATGGAGAAGTCTGTAGAAACCGTTTCAGGGTTATTGTTGATGATAATCGCTTCGTAACCCATTTCTTTGATTGCCCAAACCGAGTGAACCGTTGCGTAATCAAACTCAACACCCTGTCCGATTCTGATTGGTCCAGAACCTAGAACGATGATTTTTTCTTTATCTGAAACAACACTTTCGTTTTCTTCTTCGTAAGTTCCGTAGAAATATGGCGTTTCAGATTCGAATTCTGCGGCGCAGGTATCTACCATTTTGTAAACTGGCATCACCCCATTTTCTTTTCTGAAGTTGAAAACTTCACGCTCCGTTACGTCCCAAAGAACTGCGATATTTACATCTGCAAAACCTAATCTTTTCGCTTCAATTAAAGTTTCTTTGTTGAATTTATTCTCCGCAATTGTCTTTTCGAAATCAACTAATTTCTTTAATTTCCAGATGAAGAATTTATCGATTTTGCTCCATTCTACGATTTGTTCCCAGTCGTATCCTCTTCTTAAAGCATCACCAATGATGAACAATCTTTCGTCGTCACAAATTCTGATTCTTCTTTCGATTTCTTCAGCCGTTAAAGCTGCAGCCTGTTTGGTTTTTAAACCTAAATGTTTAATCCCTGTTTCTAATGAACGGATGGCTTTCTGTAAAGACTCCTCGAAATTTCTTCCGATCGCCATTACTTCACCCGTCGCTTTCATTTGGGTTGATAATCTTCTGTCCGCCGTTTCGAATTTATCGAATGGGAATCTTGGGAATTTAGTTACCACATAATCCAAAGCCGGCTCGAAACAAGCGTAAGTCTTTCCTGTAACCGGATTCATGATTTCATCAAGCGTTAAACCTACTGCGATTTTTGCTGCAATCTTTGCAATCGGATACCCTGTTGCCTTACTTGCTAAAGCTGATGAACGGGATACTCTAGGGTTTACCTCGATGATATAGTAGTTGAATGAATGCGGGTCTAATGCCAACTGTACATTACATCCTCCTTCAATTCCTAGAGCTCTGATGATCTTTAATGAAGCGTTTCTCAACAACTGATACTCTCTGTCTGAAAGCGTTTGAGAAGGCGCCACAACGATTGAATCCCCTGTATGGACTCCAACCGGATCTATATTTTCCATGTTACAAACCACAATTGCGTTGTCGTTTGCATCACGCATTACTTCATATTCAATTTCTTTGAAACCTGCGATTGATTTTTCGATCAAACACTGGGTTACCGGGCTGTGTTTTAATCCTAATTCAGCGATTTCTTTCAATTCAACCTCGTTGGAAGCGATACCCCCTCCTGTTCCACCCATGGTGAAAGCCGGACGAACAATAACAGGATATCCGATATTGTCAGCAAAATTTAATGCTCCTTCTACCGTGTTTACGATATCAGATTCCGGAACCGGCTCATTCAGTTCTCTCATCAACTCACGGAACAAATCTCTGTCTTCCGCTCTGTTGATCGCTGAAAGCTTCGTTCCCAAAACTTCAACTTTACATTCTTCAAGAATTCCTGATTTTTCCAATTCTACCGCCATATTCAAACCAGTCTGACCTCCAAGAGTCGGTAAAAGTGCATCCGGACGCTCTTTTCTGATGATATGACTTACAAACTGAAGTGAAATCGGCTCGATATATACTTTATCCGCGATTTCAACATCCGTCATAATCGTCGCAGGGTTTGAGTTAATCAAAATTACCTTGTAGCCTTCTTCCTTCAAAGACAGACAAGCCTGCGTTCCCGCGTAATCAAATTCGGCCGCCTGACCAATAATAATTGGGCCTGAACCGATTACTAAAATTGTTTTTATATCTGTACGTTTTGCCATTTTTCTTTTTTTAGATACCAGATGTCAGATTTCAGATCTAGACTTCCAGCGTTGTGTTTATTGACTTAATTTTTCCACACATTGTCATTCCCAGGAATCTAAACTTATTTGTAGAGATTCTTCATTCCGCTTTTCGCTCATTCAGAATGACAAACTGAGTGTTTTACTTTTTGAAGTTTTCCATTAATTCAATGAACTCATCAAATAAGTAGTTTGCATCTTCTGGACCTGGACTTGCTTCCGGGTGATACTGAACGGAAAAACAAGGGTGAATTTTGTGTTTCAGACCTTCGTTGGTTCTGTCGTTCAATGCGATGTGTGTTTCAATTAAATCTGTTCCTTTCAAACTTTCCTGGTCAACAGCATAACCGTGGTTTTGGGAAGTAATTGCCACTTTGTTTTTTTCTAAATCCAACACCGGGTGATTTCCTCCTCTGTGTCCGAATTTTAATTTGAAAGTCTTTGCTCCACAAGCCAAACCGATCAATTGGTGTCCTAGACAGATTCCGAAAATTGGAACTTTACCCAGGATTCCTCTGATCATTTCAAGAGCGTGCTGGTTATCTTCCGGATCTCCTGGGCCGTTCGACAACATTACTCCATCAGGATTCATCAGTAAAATTTCTTCAGCTGTTACATCCTGAGAAACTACTGTGATATCGCAGTTTCTTTGAGACAATTCTCTGATAATTCCTAATTTAGAACCAAAATCTACCAACACTACTTTCAACCCTCTTCCCGGATTTGCGTAAGGTGTCTTTGTTGAAACCTGCTCCACCTGGTTTGTTGGGAAATTGGTTGATTTTAATTCTGAAACTACTGTGCTTTCATCAGCATCAGCGTTTACGATTTTTCCTTTCACAACTCCGTGGTTACGAAGAATTCTTGTCAGTCTTCTGGTATCGATTCCTGAAATTCCTGAAAGGTTTTTCTTTTTAAACAGTTCATCTAAAGTAATCTGAGTACGGAAATTCGAAGGAAAATCGCAAAGTTCTTTTACGATAAGCCCTTTGATCGCTGGTTCAATACTCTCATAATCATCTCTATTAATCCCATAGTTTCCGATTAATGGATAGGTCATACAAACAATCTGACCGCAATAAGACGGGTCAGAAATCAGTTCCTGATACCCTGTCATTCCGGTATTGAAAACTACTTCTCCTGCAGTTTCCAATTCTGCTCCGAAACCTTCTCCATGAAACACTTCACCGGACTCCAGTATTAATTTTTTCTTCATTTTAAACTTTTATCTCTTTATTTTATTTTGTATTTATTTAAACCACCCCGTCAAAAATTCTTGGAATTTTTGCCACCCCTCCAGAGGAGGGGAATTTGAGTGCACTTTTATCTTTTTACTTGGCTCTTATTTAAAAGTATACCCTTCTTTCTCCAAGGCTTCTTTTAAAATCGCCATTCTTGCGAAAACCCCGTTCTGCATTTGCTTGAATACTCTTGAACGTTCGCATTCCACTAAGTCTGTATCAATTTCTACTCCTCTGTTAATCGGAGCCGGATGCATGATGATGGCTTCTTTTTTCATGGCTTTCTCCCTTTCTTTCGTCAAACCATATTTTCTATGGTATTCCGAAGCGGAGAAACTCATTTTAGCATCATGTCTTTCGTGCTGAATTCTTAACAGCATTAACACATCGACCTCAGCAATTAACTCATCAACACTTAAGTATGTCCCGTTGATTAAAGCTCCTTCATCAAACCATTGTTCAGGCCCCGAGAAGTACACTTTTGCGCCCAATCTTCTCAAAGCTTCTGCATTTGAATTGGCAACCCGGCTGTGTTTTACATCTCCTACAATTCCAACTTTCAGACCTTCAAACTTTCCGAATTCCTGATAGATGGTCATTAAATCCAGCATACACTGAGAAGGGTGGTTTCCTGTTCCGTCTCCTCCGTTGATTACAGGAATTTTTATATTTTTTAATTCATCAAAATATCTGTCTTTTTTATCTCTGATTACAACCAGATTTACTCCCAGACTTTCGATTGTTTTTACCGTATCATAAAGGCTTTCCCCTTTGTTTACAGAACTGTGAGAAGCATCAAAAGGAACAACCTGTAATCCTAATTTTCTTTCGGCTATATCAAAACTTGTTTTTGTTCTGGTGCTGTCTTCAAAGAAAAGATTTGAGCAAAAAACCTCTCCTTCTATTTTAGCCGTTTTACCATTGGCAAAAGCCAATGCATCTGTGACTATACTATTGATTCTCTCGGTGCTTAGTTCTGTAATTGTAAACATACTCTCTTAATTTTTTCACAAAAAAAAAGCGAAGAAAATATCTTCGCTTACTATAAATAAATATCGTAAAGGACGTTATCGCCCGGTAATTCTAATGATATAAATACTGTCTTATTCATTAGGTGCAAAGATACAACAATTTTACAAACTAACAAAACTAAAATCTGATTTAGATTAAAAAATAGTAATCTCTCGTTATTTTCATTTTTAAATATTATTTTTGTTAGAACTCAACTTTATGATATGGATTTAAAAGACAGAATGATTCTCAGCATAATTCAGGAAGACTCCACTTTATCCGTGAAAGAAATTTCGGAAAAGATAGGTCTTACCTTTACTCCAACGTATGAAAGAATCAAACAGCTGGAGAAAAACGGAATTATTGAAAAATATGTAGGTCTTTTGAATCGTGAAAAACTGGGCTTGAATATTGTTGTATATTGCAATGTTCGTCTCAAAGAGCAATCTCAGAAAGTTTTAGAAACATTTGAGAAAAACATTGGCAAGCACGATGAAGTTCAGGAGATCATCAGTCTTTCCGGTGAATACGATTATATGTTAAAAATCATTGCAAAAGATATCAATTCTTATAATGAATTCGCCGTCAATGTAATTTCAAATATTCCTAATATCGGGCAGTACCATAGTTCTATTGTGCTTCATGAGGTGAAAAAATCTACTAAGTTTAAGATTGATTTGGATTAAAATGAATTTAACCATTAAGCTTTATTAAGAAGTTTAGGGCATTGAGTTTTTCGCAACAATGCTAAATTTCCTCAATTAATAACCCCTTAATAAAGCTTAATGGTTCAAAATAAATCAACCCAATAATTTATTTTTCAGTTTATTAAACTGATACTCTATTTTATCTAAACACAAATTTCCGATACTTCCCTGATGAGTGTGGTTCAGATTTCCAATTTCAAAATCAAACTCATTATTTTCAATCTCCTGGCCTACTTTTACATACGCATCACGGAATGAACTTCCATTCTTAACTTCTTCATTTATTTTCTCTACGCTGAAAAGATATTTATACTTTTCATCCTCCAAAATCCCGTCTTTTACCTGGATATTTGGTAAGGTATAATTCAAAATTTCCAGACATTCTTTTAATGAATCAATTGCCGGGAAAAGAATTTCTTTCGTTAACTGCATATCTCTGTGATATCCTGAAGGAAGATTATTCGTCAACAAAATAAACTCATTCGGCAGTGACTGAATTCTGTTGCAACGCGCACGAACCAATTCGAAAATATCAGGATTTTTCTTGTGGGGCATAATGCTGCTTCCCGTTGTGAATTCTTTAGGGAAACTGATAAAATCAAAATTCTGATTTAAATATAGACAAACGTCATAAGCAAATTTTCCTAATGTTCCCGCTAATGTTGCCATTGCCATCGATAACATTTTCTCAGATTTCCCGCGCATCATCTGTGCATAAACCGAATTATAATTCATAGACTGAAAACCTAAATTATAAGTCGTGCTTTCACGATCAATTGGGAAAGACGAGCCATAACCTGCCGCTGAACCTAATGGATTTTTATTAATGATATTTTTTACCGAAAACAACATCTCAACATCATCCAACAATGCTTCTGCATACGCTCCAAACCATAATCCAAATGAGGATGGCATCGCAATCTGTAAATGGGTATATCCCGGAAGCAAAACATTTTTATGCTGTTCTGCCAGTTTGATTAATATCTGAAAGAATTCATCTGTTAATGCTGTAATTTCACGGATTTCATCTAATAAATACAATTTTATATCCAATAAAACCTGATCATTACGGGATCTTGCCGTATGAATTTTTTTTCCAGTGTCTCCTAATTTTTCAATTAAAATAGATTCCACCTGAGAATGAATATCTTCCGCATTTTTATCAATCTCAAAATTTCCATTTTCGATATCTTCTAAAATCGCTGCCAAAACAGACAGCATCTGCTTCGATTCTTCATTGGAAATAATCCCAACTTCTGCTAACATTGTACAGTGCGCCATCGAACCTTTGACATCGTATTTTGCCAAACGCTCATCAAAGTCAAGATCCTTCCCGACCGTAAATGTATTCACTAATATATTGGTGGCATTATCGTCTTTCTGCCATATTTTTTTCATATTTTTTTTCTTTAAAATTTAATCTGTTTTGACAACTCAGCAGAACCCATTTCTAATTCCATAACTTTAAACATTTCCACATTTTTAAAGCCTTTCATTTTTAATATAACTTTTTGCATAAATCTTTATTAAAAATATTCAAACTTCATTGCCTGCTGAGTAAAGTCAAAACAGTAAAAAACTAACTAAAACTAAATGTTTGGAAAGGAATTCCGAAGCAGTATGCTAAAAATTTATTACCACTACTTCCCTTCCTTTATTTATTATTGTACTCAACTTTGTCATTCCGACGAAGGAGGAATCTATTGAATGATCGAAAGAGATTCTTCAATCCACTTCGTTCCTTTCAGAATGACAAAAAACTGTTTTTTTGTATACTTTTTCTTTTGTCTTGAAACAAAAGAAACAAAAGTTCAAGACTTGGAAACTTCCGCTAAAAATTAATTCTATTCTCTAAAAATTCTAAAACTCTCGCGAATTCAATGTTTGTTTTCGATTTGTCTCGCGCTTCGAACAGTAGAATTTTCTTAACGTTCATAGAATTAATTTTCTTAACGCTCCATTTTCCTAGGTCATTTACATGCATCCATCATCTCCACTTCAAGCCTATAACATTTTCTCTAAAATCTTAATATAAATTTCAATTCCCTCCGCAATTTCTTCGATGAAAATAAATTCATCTGCTGTGTGAGAGCGCCTGCTGTCACCTGGACCAAGCTTCACAGATGTACAAGGTATAATGGCCTGATCCGATGAAGTGGGTGAGCCGTACGTTGTCCTTCCGATTTCCAGACCTGCCTGTACGAACGGATGTTCCATTTCTATTTTTGAAGAATTTAATCTGAAAGATCTCGCTGTCAACGTTGATTTCATCTGCGACTGGATGATTTCAAATGCCTCTTTATTAGAATATTCATCCGTAACCCTTACATCTAAAGTAAAAGTGCACGATTCCGGAACCACATTATGCTGAACTCCGGCGTGAATCCCTGACAGCGTTACCTTTACCTCACCCAAATAATCCGAAACTTTTGGAAATTTGAAGCCCAGAATATGCTGCAAATCTTCCATACATTTCACAATCGAATTATCGTTGTTCGGATGAGCGGCGTGAGAAGGAGTACCTTTCATTTCCCCATCTATCACCAAAAGTCCTTTCTCCGCAATCGCCAGATTCATCTGCGTTGGTTCTCCTACAATGGCGAGCTCCACATTCGGAAGCTGCGGAAATAAAGCTTCGATCCCGTCAAACCCTGAAATCTCCTCCTCGGCCGTCAAAGCAATAACTAAATTATATCTTAAATCTTCTTTTTCGAAAAAATGCAAAAAAACCTGCGCCATCGAAACCAAAGAAGCTCCCGCATCATTACTTCCCAGTCCGAATAATTTCCCGTCTTTTTCTATGGGTACAAAAGGATCCAACGTATACGCTTTATTCGGTTTCACCGTATCATGATGCGTATTCAGCAAAATCGACGGCTTGAAAACATCAAAATTTTTGTTCACCGCCCAGATGTTATTTTTAAAACGTTTGGTAGGAATCTGATGTTTTTTGAAAAAATTTTCAATTTCCACCGACGTATTAAATTCATCTTTGCTGAATGACGGAATTTCAATCAGTTTTTTCAACAATTCTACTGCGTTATTCAGTAATTCTTCTTTACTATAAACAGATTTCAGTTCCTGCATGATGGTTTTCTATATGTTTTTTTAGTTCGGTCTCTTTAATTAAGAATACCTTATTTACATTATTTTTTACTGCTCCAAGAGCATTTTCCAATTTTGGAAGAATTCCTTTGTGAAGTTTTCCTTCGTCTTTTAAGGTAGAAAATTCTTCTTCAGAAATATTTTTAATAACGGATTCCGGATTGTCTACATCTTCCAAAACACCTTCTTTATCAAAACAATACAATAATTCTACATCATATTTCACTGATAAAGCCTGTGCGATTACCGAAGCAATCGTATCTGCATTCGTATTGAAGAGATGCCCTTTTTTATCATGGGTAATCGCTGAAAACACAGGGACCAATTCCAGTTTTAACAACTTTGAGATCAGCTTTCTGTTCACACTTTTTTCTGTAATATCACCCACAAACCCGAAATCAATTTCTTCGTGTTCCCGTTTTTTAGCTTTAATTAAATTTGCATCAGCACCCGAAAAACCTATGGCTTTACACTTCTTTTGCTGAAGTTTTGCGACAATATTTTTATTAATACCTCCTGCATACACCATCGCTACAATATCCAGGGTATCTTTATCTGTTATTCTCCGTCCGTTTACCAATTTTTGTTCAATTCCCAGCTTATCCGCTAAAGTAGTTGCCAATTTTCCACCGCCATGAACCAAAATTTTCTTTTCCGGAATTTCAGCAAACTGTTCTAAAAATTGTTCTAATAATTCCTCATCATCAATTAAAGCACCTCCTATTTTTATAACGAAAAGCTTTTCCTGCATGATTTAATTATTTTGAATTAATTTCATCTAAAATTTCTGAAAAAACTGCCTGAGCCGAGAAAATCCGGTTTTTGGCCTGCTGATAAATGATCGAATTTTCACCATCCATCACCTCATCACTCAATTCCACATTTCGACGAACCGGAAGGCAGTGCATTACCTTTGCCTGATTGGTGTTTTCTAATTTTTCGTTCGTTAACATCCAGTTTTCTTTCACTTCCGGCATTGCTGCATACTCATCAAAAGACGACCAATTTTTAACATAAATAAAATCTGCATCTTTCAACGCTTCATCCTGATCATGAATTACTTTGACATCTTTAGTAAAGTTTTTATCTAAATCATAACCTTCAGGATTTGTAATGACGAAATCTACATCCATCTCCTGCATCCATTCCGCAAAAGAATTTCCCACCGCATGAGCGATTGGTTTGATGTGAGGAGCCCAGGTTAGAACCACTTTCGGTTTGCGTTCTTCTTTCCAATTTTCTGTAATTGTGATGCAATCTGCCAAACTTTGCAAAGGGTGACATGTTGCTGATTCCAATGAAATAACCGGAACTTTTGCGTGTTGCTCGAACTGGCTTAAAATACTTTCATTCACATCGTCTTCTTTACTTTTCATACCTGCAAAACAACGAACGGCAATAATATCGCAATATTGATTTAATACTTCAATCGCATCTTTGATATGCTCAACCGTATCGCCGTTCATTACCGCCCCATCTGCAAATTCTAAGTTCCAGGCTTCCTGAGCCGCGTTTAATGTTAAAACATTTAAGCCTAAATTTTGAGCCGCAATCTGACTGCTTAAACGGGTTCTCAAACTTGAATTTAAAAAGACAAGTCCTATGGTTTTTCCTTTTCCTTTCCCGGTTTCCGAAAGAGGATTTTCTTTAATTTGTAACGCTTTTTTTATAATTTCCTGTAAGTTTTCAACATCACTTACAGAGGTGAATTTTTTCATTTTTGAATTGATTTTAAAGATTTTTTTTCTTACATATTATTGTCATTCTGACGAAGGAAGAATCTATTGTACTACGATGGAGATTCTTCACTACACTTCGTTTCGTTCAGAATGACATAATGCAAAATTTTCACATTCTAAATATTCTCCAATACTTCTTTCAAAGAATTTATGAACAAATCAGTTTCTTCTTTTTTAATGGTAAGCGCCGGAAGAATCCTCAACACCGCCTTATCATTAGAATTTCCTGTGAAAATATGATGGTGGTACAGCAGACTATTCCTCACTTCCGAGCAATCCCTGTCGAGTTCGATCCCAATCATCAAGCCTTTCCTTCGGATCGTTTTAATATGTGGAAAATCTTTAATTTCATTTTCAATATAAGCGCCCATTTTCTGAGCATTTTCGATGAGATTTTCATCTTTCATCACGTCTAATACTGCAATTGCCGCAACACAAGCCAAGTGATTTCCACCGAAAGTTGTTCCCAACAAACCATTGCTTGCCTGAAATTTCGGGTGAATCAAAACGCCACCGATAGGGAAACCATTTCCCATTCCTTTAGCTGTTGTGATGATATCGGCTTCAATTCCAAATTCCTGATGAGCAAAGAAATAACCACTTCTTCCGTATCCTGACTGAACTTCATCCAAAATCAAGACAACATCATGTTTTTCGCATAATTCTTTGATTTTAGTTAAAAATTCAACCGTTGGAATCATAATTCCGCCAACTCCCTGGATTCCTTCGATAATAACGGATGAAATTTCACCTCCTTGTTTTTCGAAAACTTCTTCAAGCTGTTCGATATTATTCCATTCAGACTTAATGAATCTTTCATCATAATTTACCGGAGCTACAATTTTGGGATTATCCGTCACCGAAACTGCCGCTGAAGTTCTTCCATGGAATGAACCTGAAAAATACAGCACCTTATTTTTTCCGTTGTGAAAAGAAGCCAGTTTTAAAGCATTTTCGTTGGCTTCAGCGCCTGAATTGCACAGAAACAGATTATAATCTTCCAAACCTGACAATTTTCCTAATTTTTCAGCCAGTTCAGTTTGTAATTCATTCTGAACCGAGTTTGAATAGAAAGAAATTTTATCTAATTGCTCTTTTAACTGATTTTGATAATGCGGATGGTTGTGTCCGATAGAAATCACCGCATGACCTCCGTAAAAATCAAGATATTTTTCACCTTTATCGTCCCAAAGGAATGATCCCTGAGCTTTTATAGGATTGATGTTGAATAATGGATATACGTTGAATAAATTCATATTTTATTTTTTATCAATTTCTTTTGCCTTGAAGCAAAAGAAACAAAAGTTCAAGACTTGGAAACTTCCGCTAAAAAATATTTTTGTTCTCTAAAAATTCTAAAACTTGTGCGAAATCGACATTTGTTCTTCGGTTCTACATTTGTGTCGCACTTCGAACAGTAGAATTTTCTTAACGTTCACAAAACTATTTTTCTTAACGCTCCATTTTCCTAAGTCATTTTTTGATTGGAGTTGTAAAAATTCACGATTGACCTATTAACTATTCACGTTTAAAACGCCATTGGTTTCAAATTTAATCCTGAATTTTCTTCCCAGCCCATCGCAATATTCATATTTTGAACGGCTTGGCCGGAAGCTCCTTTCAACAAATTGTCAATCGCTGAGTGAATGACCGCAACATTCCCACTTTTTTCAATCTGTATCACACAGCGATTAGTGTTGACAACCTGCTTTAGATCAATTGCTTTTTCGCTTACCTTTACAAAAGGCTCATCTGCATAAAAATCCTTAAACAATTGCTCAATATCTGAAAGTTCTAAATCTGTTTTCACCGTGGAACTCGTAAAAATTCCTCTCGCAAAATCTCCCCTCCATGGAACAAAATTCAAACTGATTTCATTCGTATTAAAAGAAACTAGCTGCTGTAAAATCTCATCCACATGCTGATGTGTCAAGGTTTTATATGCTGAAATATTATCATTCCTCCAGGTAAAATGGGTTGTTGCCTGCAAAGACTGACCAGCACCTGTTGAACCTGTAATGCCTGTTGTGTACACCTCATTCAACAAACCTTTTTGAGCCAAAGGAAGCAAGGCAAGCTGAATAGCTGTTGCAAAACATCCCGGATTGGCAATGCTTTTCGCCCCTGAAAGTTGTTTTTTGTTGATTTCAGGTAATCCGTAGATAAAATTTCTGTTTCCGAAATTACCGTCCAAACGAAAATCGTTTCCTAAATCAATAACCAACGTTGAATCTTTTACAGGATTTTGAGTCAGCCAATTCTGGCTTTCTTTGTGAGGAAGACATAAAAATAAAATGTCTACTTCTTCAGGCTTATCCGTTAAAACCATTTCACAAACTGTCGCTAAATCCGGGTACAAATCTGAAATCTTTGTTCCCGAATTTGAACGACTATATAAAAAACGCAATGATACATTGGGATGAAAAGCCAGCAGACGAACCAGTTCACTTCCTGTATAACCGTTGGCGCCTACAATTCCTACTGTTTTCATATCTTCACTCCGTTAATTTGGTGATATATATTTAAGGAATTGCTTACAATTTTTGTGTAACCTTTTACATCTTCACCCGTCCAAGCTCTGTTCGCTTCTCCGTAACTTCCAAATTTATCGGACATTAGATCCTGTTCAGATTCAATTCCGTTTAAAATAAATCTATATGGATGAAGCGTTACAAAAACTTTTCCGCTGACCGTTTTTTGAGAATCAATAAGGAAAGACTCAATATTTCTCATCACAGGATCCAAGAAAAGTGCTTCATGAAGCCAGTTTCCGTACCAATCGGATAATTGGGACTTCATCATCTGCTGATATTTTGAAAGCGTATGTTTTTCCAATAAATGGTGCGCTTTGATAATCACAGATGCTGCAGCCGCTTCAAAACCAACTCTTCCTTTAATCCCTACAATCGTATCTCCAACGTGAATATCACGGCCTATTCCGTAAGCCGAAGCCAATTCTTCAATCTTTTGGATTGCATACACCGAATGTTCAAAATTTTCGCCATTCACTGCTACAACTTCACCATTTTTAAACTCAATTTCCAGTTCAGAAGGCTGAGTTTCTTTAATTTGAGAAGGAAAAGCTTCTTCAGGTAAGTAATTTCTTGAAGTCAACGTTTCTTTTCCACCCACTGAAGTTCCCCAAAGTCCTTTATTCACAGAATATTGCGCTTTTTGGAATTCCATTTCGTAACCATGATTTTTTAAAAACTCAATTTCCTCTTCACGGGACAAAACCTTATCACGAATCGGCGTAATAATCTCAACATTCGGACACATTACCTGGAAAATCAAATCAAAACGAACCTGATCATTTCCTGCTCCTGTACTCCCGTGAGCGATAGCATCAGCTCCGACTTCAATCGCTAATTTTGCAATTTTCTGTGCCTGAATCGTACGTTCTGCACTTACAGACAACGGATAGGTATTGTTTTTCAAAACATTTCCAAAAATCAAATACTTTACGCAAGAATTATAATAATCTTCCTGAGCATCCACGCACCTGTATTCTTTTACCCCAAGATTTAAGGCTTTTTTCTCCAGTTCTTTCTCTTCTTCTTTAGAAAAACCTCCGGTATTTACAGTAACTGCATACACATCATATCCCAGTGTCTCACTAAGATATTTAGCACAGTAAGAGGTATCCAAACCTCCGCTAAACGCTAAGATGACTTTCTTGTTCATTGCTATATTTAATTTCCGGCTGCGTATGGGCAGCTCCATTTTTTGTTATATTTTCAGGAACGAAAAGCATGGCCGTACACAGGCAGTTTTTACGTTCTTTTTTCATTAAAATTTCATAGTTCACACAGTTTTTACAGCCGTTCCAGAACTCTTCATCCTGAGTCAGCTCAGAATAAATTACCGGTTTGTAGCCTAAATCACTGTTGATTTTCATCACGGCAAGACCTGTCGTAAGCCCAAATACTTTCGCATTCGGATATTTGTCTCTAGATAATTGGAAAACTTTATTCTTGATTAAAGTTGCAGCACCCCTTTCCCTGAATTTAGGAGAAACAATTAACCCGGAGTTAGCCACGAACTGACCATGCGACCAGGTTTCTATATAGCAGAAACCTACCCACTCTCCGTTTTCAGTAGCCACCACAGCATTGCCTTCTGAAATCTTCTTAATTAAATATTCTATGGAACGTTTTGCAATACCCGTCCCTCTACGCTGTGCAGAATCGTACATTTCCTGCTGTATTTCACTCACATACATCAGATGTATGGATGAGGAAATTTCTATTTCCATTTATTTATCTAAATTTTTTGGCAAATTTAAAATATATTTTCTTTTAAAACCAAATAAAAAAGATAATTTTATTGAATTAATTTAATATACAGGTAATTTTATCTTTACGTTGAATTAATATTTTGCTAAATTATTATATATTTGCTAAAAAGATATAGTTATGGAAAATCAATGTCCTAAATGTAACGGTACTAAGGTTGTAAAAAGCGGAATCGTGAATGAGAAGCAACGCTTCCTTTGTAAAGATTGCAATTACTATTTTACCGTAAAAAAATTAGGAAAACAAATTGATGATTACTATGTAACAAAAGCTTTACAACTCTATCTTGAAGGGTTAAGTTTTCGTGAAATCGAAAGAATTATCGGCGTTTCACACGTAACAATCAGCTCATGGATCAAGAAGTATAATATTACAAGACCTCCTCATTCAGAATTTCATCCGGTGTATAAAATTCTAAAGCAAAATGAACTGATTGACTATATGAGCAAAGAAGAAAACATTAAAAATTCAGGCTTAATTATTACTCAGTTTGCTGATAAATACATGTTGATCAAATGGGAACGGTTTAAAAAATAGTTTTCATAGTGAATTGTCAATAAGTTAATTGTGAATCTGAAAAATGATATTATATAACTATAAACTTTAAACTAAAACATAGAAGATTAAACATTAACTATATTATTACCAATAATATATATTAAATTTCTTCAAACAGATTATTAATTACAATTTGGCTTTCATAAAAAACAACGCCAAAAATTGATAATTTATGAAGAAATTACTCACTTTTATTGGATTGTCTTTAATCAGCAATTCTTTATATTCTCAAGGTTCGCCTGATTATGGAAATGGACTGAAAGTTAACTTAAACCAACAAGGCGATAAGTATGTCAGATTTATTTTGTGGGACCAATTTTGGTTAAGAAACACCCAAATGAACCCCGGAAGTATGGTTGGCGGAGAACCTACCGATAATTCCTGGAGCCTGGGAAACAGACGATTACGTGCTTTAGCATATGCCCAAATTTCCAAAAGATATATGATTTTAGCACATTTTGGAATTAATAATCAGACATTTATCAACGGAGGTGGTTCGGGAACTTCAGGAACGGGAAGCTATGGAAACGGAAAAAAGCCACAGATGTTTTTTCATGATGCCTGGAACGAATATGCAGTTATTTTACCGGGTGAAGCGGGCAAATTCAGTTTATCCTTAGGAGCAGGATTGCATTATTACATGGGACTTTCCCGAATGACTATGGCTTCAACATTGAATTTCCTGACAGTTGACTCCCCTATTTTCACATGGCCTTTAATCGATAACTCCGATCAGTTCGCCAGACAACTGGGAATGTTCGCAAAAGGAAAATATGGAAAATTAGAATATCGCTTTAGTTTAAATAAGCCTTTCGCAACAGATTTAACACCAACAAATGTTACAGATCCTTCAAAAGCAGTAGCGGTTGATAACAATGGAAATCCGAATTTCTCAAAAGCCGGATATGTTGAATATCAGTTTCTGGATGAAGAATCCAATCTACTCCCTTTCAAAGTAGGTTCTTATTTGGGAACAAAAAAGGTTTTCAATGTAGGTGCAGGTTTCTATCATCAAAAAGACGGAACACGAACTTCCGTGAATTCAAACATTGAAAAACATGACATTACCCTTGTGGCAGTTGATGCTTTTACAGATATTCCTTTAGGAAATGCGAAAAATAAAATGGCGGTTTCAGCATATGCAGGGTATTATAACTATCAATTTGGCCCGAATTATATCAGAAATTTAGGAATCATGAATATTGCTTCTGCAGATCCAAATTTTATTGGCGATAAAGCAATTGCAGGACCGGGAAATCTACAACCTACGATCGGAACAGGTAATATTATCTATGCACAGGCAGGTTTACTTTTGCCAAGTCAGGCCGAAAAACCGAAAATCAGAATACAGCCTTTTGCGGCGTATACACACAAAAATTTTGAAGCTTTTGATAAGTCTTCTTCACAATTTGATGTCGGAGCCAACTGGTTTATAGATGGTCATCATGCAAAAATTACTACACAATATTCGACAAGGCCAATGTATACAAGCCCGACGGAAAGCCCGAAGTCTAAAGGAGAATTTATTGTGCAATTCCAGATTTACCTATAAAACCATTAAATTTTAACCACAAAAGATACAAAAGACATCCTTCCGTTTAGAAAAACAAAGTTCACAAGAGGATAAAAATCAAAGATTTTTTAAACTAATGTGTTCTGATTTGAAGTCTAGCAGTAAGCTTAAAATAAATAATGTATTAATCTTTTGATTCTTTTGTGGTTAAATAAAAAATAAACTTTAAGAAAACTCAATATCAATTTAAACTAACATCAAAATTTAAGCAATATGAGCGAACATCATCACGACGCCTATGAAAATATGACCGACAAGCAGAAAAACCGCACCATCTGGAGCGTGATCACTGCCTCATCACTCGGCACATTGATAGAATGGTATGACTTCTACATTTTCGGGAGTCTGGCCGTAGTTTTAGCAACGAAATTTTTCCCGGCGGATAATCCAACCGCGGCATTTTTATCTACGCTTGCGACTTTCGCAGCAGGATTTGTGGTAAGACCTTTCGGAGCCTTGTTCTTCGGAAGATTAGGAGATCTTATCGGAAGAAAATATACCTTTTTGGTAACTTTATTAATTATGGGATTCTCAACATTCCTGATCGGATGTATTCCGAGCTATGAAACCATCGGATTTTTAGCACCGGTTTTGGTTTTAATCTTAAGATTATTGCAAGGTTTAGCTCTCGGAGGTGAATATGGCGGTGCAGCGACTTACGTTGCAGAATACGCACAACCGCACCGAAGAGGATACTGGACTTCCTGGATTCAAACCACAGCAACAGCCGGGCTTTTCATTTCATTAATTGTTATTTTAGTAACAAAAACCACTCTTTCTGCAGAAGAATTTGATGGTTGGGGATGGCGAGTTCCTTTCTGGATTTCCATTTTAATGGTTGGAGTTTCCTATATTATCAGAAGAAACATGAAAGAATCTCCGCTTTTTGCCAAGGCTAAAAGTGAAGGTAAAACTTCAAAAAACCCTTTAAAAGAAAGTTTCGGACATAAATTAAACTTCAAATTTGTCTTACTGGCATTATTCGGAGCCGCGATGGGACAAGGGGTAATCTGGTACACCGGGCAATTCTACGCCATGAGTTTCCTTCAAAAGGTAATGAATGTAGAATCTGCACAAGTTGATTCATTAATGGCAACCGCTTTATTTTTAGGAACGCCTTTTTTTGTTTTCTTCGGATGGCTTTCGGATAAAATTGGTCGAAAAGCGGTAATGATGACAGGAATGCTAATCGCTATTATGGCCTACAGACCAATCTATGATTCCATGTTTAAAAGTGTAAATCTTGAAAGTAAAACCATCGCAGCCAACGGAATTACAGAAAAAAGAACAGCAAAAATCCATGATAAAATTGCAACAGACAGCTTAGTCAGTTTTCATAAAGAAACGCTCTATACAGACGGAACTTTAATTAAAAAGGACAGCGTTGTACACTGGTCACCGAGTGGACCTGTCATTAAAGACGGAAAGGCAGAAGAACCAAAAGTTTCCCAAAGCATCAAATTAGCCGATAATACAAAATGGTATCTGGTATTTTTAGTATTCATTCAGGTGATTTTTGTAACGATGGTTTATGGTCCTATTGCGGCATTCCTAGTTGAAATGTTCCCAGTAAGAATCCGCTATACATCAATGTCTCTGCCGTATCATATTGGAAACGGAGTGTTTGGAGGGTTGCTTCCGGCAGTTGCAACTTACTTAGTCACGACAGGAAAAGAAGCAGGACATGCAACATGGTATCTGGAAGGACTTTGGTATCCTATCGGAGTTGCCGGAGTTTGTTTATTAATCGGATTATTTTATCTTAAAAATAAGAACAATAATATTCACGATTAGGCACTGAATCACTCAAATTTTTATTAATTTTAAAACAACGAAAATGAACGGACTCAAAAAAATATTAGGCATACTTTGGATAGCCATCGCTTTGGTAGTGGGATATTTCGGAATTACAGTGTTGGGAATTCCAAAAATCACCTCGGGGAAACAGGAAGATCTGGTTTTCGGAATCATCATTCTATTCGTTTTGATGCCGATAATTTCAGGCGGAATGGCGATTTTCGGCTATTACTCTTTAACCGGAGAATATTCTGACGACAAAGTTTAAACAATAAGTTAGTGATAATTGGCGGATAGAATCTGTCCGTCAATTATTTTTTATAGATCATGAAAAAAAGACACGAACAAAAGCTAATCATCCTGAGCATAGGACTTCTGATCGCATTTAGCATTCCTGTTTCATTGTTGTTCAACAGTGAAAGGGAGGCTTTTGGTTATCCAATGATCTTGATTTACATTTTCGTTGTCTGGATGGTTTCCATCATTATTTCTTTTGTAATCGTAAAAAAATATGATGAGTAGTTTCGCGTTATTTACGGTGGTTTTGTTTTACCTGGCCCTTTTGTTCTTAGTCGCTTATTTGGCGGAGAAGAAGAAGAGTAAGCTCTGGATCAACAATCCTTACATTTACGCGCTTTCTCTGGCCGTGTACTGCACAGCCTGGACGTATTATGGAAGTATTGGTGTTGCTGCAACCAGCGGACTCAATTACCTTCCTATTTACATCGGGCCTATCATTATTATTCCGGCATGGATTTACATTAATACCAGAATTGTACGAATTTCAAGAGTGAATAAAATCAGCAGTTTAGCAGACTTTATTTCATTAAGATATGGGAACAGCAGAAGTTTCAGTGCCATCATTACCATTGTTTGTCTTCTGGCCATTGTTCCTTATATTGGCTTGCAGATCAAAGCCATTTCAGAAACTTTTCATTTGGTAACAGAAACACCGATGTCTAGTGATATTTTAACCGATAACGCTACTTTTGTTGTTGTTTTAATCGCTTTATTTTCTTCCTATTATGGGACAAGATATGTTGATGCTTCCGAAAAACGCTTAGGAATCATTTCTGCGATTGCCTTAGAAAGCTTTCTAAAACTGTTCTTCATTATTATTTTAGGATTATTCGTTATTTATTTTGTATTTGACGGATTTTCAGACATCTATCAGAAAGCAAGCCAGTTCGAAGATTTTAAAGCAAAAAACACTTTCAACGGAGTTGAAGATGCGATGAACTGGATGGTATTATGTATGATTTCAGGAACCGCAATCTGTATTCTTCCGAGACAGTTCCACACCGCAATTGTTGAGAACCGACAGGAAAAACACATCAAAACAGCAATCTGGTTTTTCCCGCTTTATTTATTGATTTTTACTGTTTTTATCTTCCCGATTGCTTGGGGCGGAAGATTAATTTTTGACGGGCAAAAAGTAAACCCGGAATTCTACTCTATTTTAATACCTCAACATTTTAATAATACCCTAATTACTGTTTTGGTTTTCCTTGGAGGATTAAGCTCCTGCATCTCGATGATTATTATTTCGGCCATTACTTTATCCATCATGCTTTCCAACAATTTAATTATTCCTTACGGATTATTAGGAAAGCTTAAATCCGAAAATGAAGTTCAGAATACCAAACTCATTACCAACATCAGGAAATTCAGCATTTTCGCACTGATTATCATGGCCTTTGCTTTTTATAAATATTTTATTTTAAAAACTTCGCTGGATTCGGTTGGATTGATTTCATTTGTTGTGATTGCACAACTGGCTCCTGCATTTTTCGGTGCTATCTTCTGGCGAAGAGGAAGCTATAAAGGTGCAGTGATTGGGTTATTAGCAGGCTTGGCCATTTGCTATTTCGGATTGATCATTCCACAATATTATTTCTCTTATAACCAGGAGTTCAAAGGAGCTTTAAGAGATATGTATGATGCTTTTGATTTCTTTAAAATTTCTTTTTTAAGCAGGATTCCGCAGATTTTCTTTTGGTCAATTTTGGTCAATACCGGTTTATTTGCCATTCTTTCTGTGAGCAGTAAAGGTAACTATCGTGAGCGGAATTTTGCTGAATTGTATGTTGATATTGACAAATATATCCAAAACCATGAAAACGCATTCATTTGGCGAGGAACGGCTTATGTCTCGGACATTAAAAGCATTCTGGAAAGATTTTTAGGTAAAAACAAAACCGAACAGGCATTAAGAATCTTTAATTTAAAGTACAATATCGATTCTCAGGCAGAAACTGCCGATTCAAGGTTTATTAAATTTTCGGAAAACCTTTTAGCAGGACGGATCGGAACGGCTTCTGCGAAAATTTTGATTGAAGGCGTAACGAAAGAAGATAAAATATCTTTAAAGGAAGTCCTTAATATTTTAGAGGAATCCAAAGAAAATATTACCCTCAATAAAAAGCTTACAGAACAGTCCGAAGAACTTCAAAAACTGTCCGACGATTTAAGAAGAGCCAATGAAAGTTTAATCATCAAAGATCACCAGAAAGACGATTTTCTCGATTCTGTTGCCCATGAATTAAGAACACCAATCACTGCAATTCGTTCAGCGGGAGAAATTTTGGCTGATGATGACGATATTCCTTTAGAAATCAAAAAAGAGTTTTTGAATAACATCATCACAGAATCGGACAGGCTGAGCGAAATCATTAACGACATCCTGTATCTGGATAAACTCCAACATGGTGAAATTGTTTTAAATATTCAAAAAAATAACATTATTGAAAGCTATAAAAAAGCTTTAAACCCGCTTCTTCACTTAATTCAGCAGAAAAACATCCATTTAAGCGAAGTAAATCTTCTCAACAATTTTTTGTTTGAATACGACGAAGCCAGAATGATTCAATTATTTCAGAATATTTTAGGAAATGCCCTAAAATTCACCGATGAACAAGGGACTATACAAACCAAACTGTCTGAAAAGAACAACCAATTAATCGTTAAGATTTTCAATACCGGAAAACATATTCCGGAAGAAGATCTGGAAATGATTTTCGATAAATTTTACCAGTCGAAAAATCAGAATATTTTAAAACCGACAGGAAGTGGACTCGGGCTAGCCATTTCTAAAAAAATAGTTCAGGCTCAAGGCGGAACGATAAAAGCAGAAAACAGCGGACTGGGCGTAACTTTTACGATTTCTCTTCCCGAAAAAATAAAGAATAAAAATGAAGTTGAACATAGTTAAACACACAACATGAAAAAGATAATTATTGCAGATGATGAACACAAAATATTAATGTCATTGGAATACAGTTTCAAGAAAAACGGTTATGATGTTTTCATCGCAAGAGACGGAACCGAAGTACTGGAATTTTTAAAAACGATGGTCCCTGATGTAATTCTACTGGATATAATGATGCCCAACCTTGATGGGTACAGTACATTGGAGCTCATCAAACAAGACAAAAAATTAAAAGATACAAAAGTCATTTTCCTGAGTGCAAAAAACAATCCGAAAGATATTGAGAGAGGACTGGAAATGGGAGCCGATGCGTATGTCACAAAACCTTATTCAATCAAAAAACTGATACAGCAGATTGAAGAAATGTTTGAGTAGACCTGGAATGACAAAGAAAATAAAAGACTGAAAAATATGTCCTAAATGTCATTCTGAACGAAATGAGAGAGAAGAATCTATATCAAATTAATAGATTTCTCCTTCGTCGAATGACAGAACGTTAAAAAATAAACGCAAAATTGATATGGATGCAGATACGCTATTTCAAAGAAGCATAGAAGATAAAGAGAATTTCTGGAAAGAACAGGCTCAGAAAATCGACTGGTTTGAATTTCCTACGCAGATTCTTTCTAAAGATGAAACACATTACACTCAGTGGTTTTCAGACGGAAAGCTGAATATGTGTTATTTGTGTATTGACAAGCATATTGAAGACGGTTTCGGCGAACAAACCGCCATTGTTTATGATTCTCCTGTCACCAATCAGAAGAAAACATATACTTTCAATCAGGCAAAAGAAGAAATTTCAAAACTGTCGGGAGGTTTGGTTTCTTTAGGCTTACAAAAAGGCGATACAGCTGTTATTTACATGCCGATGATTCCGCAGACTTTATTTGCGATGTTGGCCTGTGCAAGAATCGGGGTGATTCACAATGTCGTTTTTGGAGGTTTTGCACCGCATGAATTGGTCGTGAGAATTGATGATTGTAAACCAAAAGCCCTTATTACTGCAACCGCGGGAGTTGAAATCGCAAAGAGAATTCCTTATTTGCCGTTGGTAGAAAAAGCAATAGAACTGGCTCAGGATAAAGTTGAAAACATTATCGTTTACAATAGAAAATTAGCAGAAAATCAACATGAAATGTTTGAAGGGCTGATTGATTATGAAGAACTTGTTCAAAAATCAGAACCTGCAGATTGTGTTTCAATAGAATCCACCCACCCACTTTATTTACTGTATACCTCTGGAACAACAGGAAAACCAAAAGGAATCACACGAGATACAGGTGGTTATGCAACGGCTTTAAAATTTTCCATGCAATATATTTACGGCGTTGAACCGGGAGAAACCTATTGGGCAGCTTCCGATTTTGGCTGGGCGGTTGGGCACAGTTTTTCGGTTTACGGTCCGTTGATTAACAGAAATACCACGATAATTTTTGAAGGAAAACCTATTATGACACCAGATGCGGGAACTTTTTGGAGAATTATTTCGGAATATAAAGTTTCGGTGATGTTTACGGCTCCTACAGCAATTCGTGCTATAAAAAAAGAAGATCCGAATGGTGAACTGGTAAAAAAATACGATTTAAGTCATTTCAAAAAGCAGTTTCTGGCAGGTGAAAGATGCGATGTTGCCACGTTAGACTGGTTTGCAGAACATATCGGAGTTCCTGCGATTGACCATTGGTGGCAGACGGAATCCGGCTGGCCGATGTTGGGCTTAATGACTTTTGACAAAAATTATAAAATCAAAAGAGCTTCCGCAGGAAAACCAATTCCGGGATATGATATTAAAATTTTTGACGAAAACGGTTACGAACTTGATGCGCATCATGAAGGTTATTTGGTCATCAAACTTCCGCTTCCTCCAGGAGCTTTACTGGGAATCTGGAATGATAAAGACCGTTTTCAAAAAAGTTATTTATCACAGTACAACGGTTATTATTTTTCAGGAGATGGTGCCATAAAAGATGAAGACGGATATATTTTCATCACAGGAAGGGTTGATGATGTTATTAATGTTGCCGGACATCGGCTTTCCACTTCGGAAATGGAGGAAATTGTTTCGTCGCATCCTGATGTTGCAGAATGTGCCGTTGTCGGAATTGATGATGAACTGAAAGGACAAATCCCTTTTGCTTCGATTGTTTTAAAAAATGGCTCGCAAATCTCCGAAGAAGAGGTAGAAAAAAACATTGTAAAAACAGTTCGTGAAAAAATAGGAGCAGTTGCCTGTCTTAAAAATGTGATGACCGTAAAACGTTTACCGAAAACACGATCCGGAAAAATTTTAAGAAAATTAATACGAACCCTATTAGATGGAAAAGAATTCCAGATTCCATCAACGATTGATGACGAAAAAATCATTGAAGAAATTCAGGAAAAAATCACAGAATATAAGGCTAAAATAAGAAATTAAGCATACATTTAATATAAACAAAATTCAAATTTCAAAAACGAAAGGAATATGAGAAATTACCTGATTGAAGATTTACCACATTATTTTGAAGAATATAAAAAGTCTATCAAAAATCCTAAAAAATTCTGGGATAATATAGCTGACCAAAACTTTGTGTGGTATCAGAGATGGAGCAAGGTCGTAAAATATGATATGAATGAGGCCAAAATCACGTGGTTCAAAAATGCTAAATTAAATATTACGAAAAACTGTCTGGATAGACATTTGTCGGTAAGAGGCGATAAAACAGCAATTATCTGGGAACCCAATGATCCTAAAGAGGAAGCACAACACATTTCTTATAATGAATTATACACGAGGGTCAACAAAACCGCCAATGTTTTGAAGGAAATGGGTATTGAAAAAGGTGACAGAGTCTGTATCTATCTTCCGATGATCCCTGAACTGGCCATAACCATGTTGGCTTGTGCTAAATTAGGTGCTGTTCACTCGGTAATTTTCGCAGGATTTTCAGCATCTGCAGTTTCTTCAAGAGTAAATGACTGTGGCGCAAAAATGGTAATCACTTCAGACGGAAGCTACAGAGGAAGTAAAGTTTTAGATTTAAAAAGTATCGTTGATGAAGCTTTAGAAAAAAGTCCTAGTGTTGAAAAAGTTTTGGTGGTAAAGAGAACCAATAACGAAATCAAAATGAAAGAGCACAGAGATTTCTGGATGGAAGATCTGTATGAAACAGCTTCAGCAGATTTCGTAACCATTATTATGGATGCAGAAGATCCGTTATTCATTCTGTACACTTCAGGGTCTACTGGAAAGCCTAAAGGAATGCTTCATACTTGTGCTGGATATATGGTTTATACCGCTTATACTTTTAAAAATGTTTTTAATTATAAAGAAAATGACATCTATTGGTGTACTGCCGATATCGGATGGATTACGGGACACTCGTATATTCTTTACGGACCACTTTTAAACGGTGCAACAACGGTTATTTTTGAAGGAGTTCCGACTTATCCTGAGCCAGACAGATTCTGGGAAGTTATTGACAAACATAAAGTCACTCAGTTCTACACTGCTCCAACTGCTATTCGTTCATTAGCAAAAGAAAGTACAGAATGGGTGGATAAACATGATCTTAGCTCTTTAAAGGTAATAGGGTCTGTGGGTGAACCTATTAATGATGAAGCTTGGCATTGGTTTAATGATCACGTCGGAAAGAAAAAATGCCCAATTGTTGATACTTGGTGGCAAACTGAAACAGGAGGAATTATGATCTCACCACTTCCTTTTGTGACTCCAACAAAACCAACCTATGCCACCCTGCCTTTACCAGGAGTTCAACCCGTTCTAATGGATGATAAACGCAATGAAATTTCAGGAAACCAGGTAACGGGAAACCTTTGTATCCGTTTTCCATGGCCGGGAATTGCAAGAACCATCTGGGGAGACCATCAACGATATAAAGAAACATATTTCTCAGCTTTCCCCGGAAAATATTTTACAGGTGATGGTGCATTAAGAGATGAAGTTGGCTATTACAGAATTACAGGTCGTGTAGATGATGTAATTATTGTTTCCGGACATAATTTAGGAACCGCCCCGATTGAAGACAGCATCAATGAACACCCGGCTGTAGCGGAATCTGCAATTGTAGGTTATCCTCATGATATTAAAGGAAATGCTTTATACGGATTTGTTATTTTAAAAGACACAGGAGCTGACAGAAAGCAGGAAAATCTGGTTAAAGAGATCAATCAGTTAATTTCAGACCAGATCGGACCTATTGCCAAGCTTGATAAAATCCAGTTTGTTTCCGGGCTTCCAAAAACCCGTTCAGGAAAAATCATGCGTAGAATTCTGAGAAAAATTGCAGAAGGTGATTTCAGTAATTTCGGAGATATCAGCACTTTATTGAATCCTGAAATTGTAGAGGAAATTAAAAACGAACGAATTAACTAAACTATATGAACTGAGAAATCAGGGGAACGGGCTTTACGGCCCGTTTTTTATTTGCAAATTTGAAAATTTAAACAACCGTTCAATAGAAGAAAACTACACATTCAATCAATTAACATAGATAAACATATAAAATGTTAAAAATTATTAAAAATAATTTAATTTATACCAAAAATAATACTACCTTTAAGTACAATTTAAAACATATTGCTTATGTCAAATATATTAGCTGGATTATTTGAACATCACAGCGATTACAAAAAGCTTGAAACCGATTTAGAAAACTCAGGTTTCCCAAGTTCTGATTATATAGTATACCTGAATGATTCACCTCATCATTCTCAGTATCTTGTAAGTGTAGCCGTAAAAGATACTAGCCAAGCAAATATGGCAAAAGATATTTTCACCCAAAACGCCGTTCATAAAACCTATCTATTTGAAGATATGAGTATTGATCAGGCTGATTACACTCATTTAAAAGGATATATAGACGCAAGAAATAAGGCTGAAATCCATACCAGTCCTGAAGTAAGAATAAAAGGATCAAGCAGCGGCATAGATTCCGAAGTAAAATTCTGATAAAATACAAATTCTGATAATTCTAATAACCAGGAATCCGTAGATTATTCTGCGGATTTTCTTATTTGAAAAGTTCTTTATTTTTCGTATATTCGTCTTATAACATAGGCATTCACATGAGTTACGACTTAGAGCAAGAAAATAAAGAGATCCTTGCAAGATATAAAGATTTAATTTCCAATACATATAGAACATTGGATGAGGAAAACAACAAACTCATCCGAAAAGCATTTGATATTGCATTAGATGCCCACAAAGAGCAAAGAAGGAAAACCGGAGAGCCTTATATTTACCATCCTATTGCTGTTGCTAAAATTGTGGCTACAGAAATTGGTTTGGGAGCCACTTCTATTGCCTGTGCTCTTTTACACGACGTTATTGAAGACTCTGATTATACCTATGAAGATCTGAAGAAAATTTTTGGTGAAAAAATAGCCAATATCGTAAATGGACTCACCAAGATTTCCATCATGAATCATCAGAATATTTCGGTGCAGTCTGAGAATTACAGAAAATTACTCTTAACGCTTTCCGAAGACTTCAGGGTTATTCTCATTAAAATTGCAGATCGTCTTCACAATATGCGTACGCTGGAAAGTATGGCTCCGGATAAGCAGAAAAAGATTGCTTCCGAAACGGTTTATATTTATGCTCCTATGGCTCACCGTTTAGGACTGTATAACATCAAATCTGAGCTTGAAGATCTTTCTTTAAAATACAACAATCCTGATATTTACAATGAGATTGCGGAAAAATTGGAATTAGCCAAAGAAAGCCGTGAAAAGTATATTGAAGAGTTTAAAAAAGAAGTTTCTGAAAAACTGCATGAAGAAGGACTCAATTTCAAAATTAAAGGCCGTGCAAAAGCAATTTCTTCTATTTACAGAAAAATGCTGAAACAAGGCGTTTCGTTTGAAGAGGTTTTCGACAATTATGCGATTAGGATTATCTACAAATCGGATGCGAAGAATGAAAAATTTCTTGCCTGGAAAATATATTCTATCGTAACGGATGTTTATCACAGTAATCCTTCAAGAATGCGCGACTGGATTACGCAACCGCGTTCGACAGGGTATGAAAGCTTACATTTAACAGTTCTTGGCCCTGATAAAAAATGGATTGAAGTTCAGATCCGCTCCGAAAGAATGGACGAAATTGCCGAAAAAGGAGTTGCAGCCCATTATAAATACAAAGAGGGCTACAAACAAAGCTCTGAAGACCGTAACTTTGAAAATTGGGTAACAGAGATCCGGGAAGTATTGGAACAACAACAAAATCTTTCTACATCTGAACTACTGGACAACATAAAGCTTAATCTATACTCAAAAGAGGTTTTTGTATTTACGCCTAAAGGTGAGATTAAAATTTTACCAACCAATGCTACCGCGCTCGATTTTGCTTTTGCAGTGCACTCGGATTTAGGAATGAAATGCTTAGGTGCCAAAATAAACGGAAAGCTGGTTCCTATCTCTTATATTCTCCAAAACGGGGATCAGGTGGATATTCTTTCTTCACAAAATCAAAAGCCTAAATCTGACTGGCTTGAATTTGTAGTGACTTCCAAAGCAAAGTCGAAGATTAAAAGCTATTTGAACTCTCAAAAAAATCAGCTGGTAGAAGAAGGAAAAGAAATTCTTCAAAGAAAGCTTCGCCATGCTAAAATCAATTTCAATGATGAGGAAATTAATAAGCTCCAAAAATTCTTCAATCTTAAGAGCTCCCAGGAACTATTTCTTAAATTCCAGAATAATGAACTGGATGCAAGCAGCCTGAGAAAATATATTGAAAGTAAAAACGTTTTCAACAACTTACTTTCCAGGTTCAGAAAATCGCCTTCAAAAAATGTTCATTATGAAGAGCCTAAAGAGCAGAATCTGGATATGATCGTCTTTGGAAAAGATGAAGAAAAACTGAACTATAGTTATGCAAAATGCTGTACGGTAATTCCCGGAGACAAAATTTTTGGATTTATTACTATTTCTGACGGTATTAAAGTACACAGCGATAACTGTCCCAATGCTATCAATCTTCGGGCTCAGTACGATTACCGTGTAATTCCTGCCAAATGGGTGAATGCGGAAAGCTTTAAAAACAGAATAAAAATTGAAATTGAAGGCTTGGACAGAATGGGAATGATTAATGATATAACTGCTGTCATAAGCGGAGCAATGGGAATGGATATGAAAAGTATGTCTATTGAATCCAATGACGGAGTTTTCAACGGTACCATTAATCTTGAAGTGAAGAACAGAAGCCAGCTGGAAGAAACCTTTAAAAAACTTAAAGCAATCAATGGTGTTTCAAGGATAAGAAGAATATAATCGGGATTGATATGAATTTGACTTTATATTTTAAAAGATTCTTTAATAACAGTCAGTTTTCAGGAATTATGCTCATTTTATGTGTTATAATTTCATTACTCATCGCCAATTCGTCTGTTGGTGATGGCTTTCAGCGTTTTTTAGATAAAAAAATAGGTGTTTCTGTTTTTCATTTAGAATATCCGGTAAGCGTCTGGATCAATGATGGTTTAATGGCTGTCTTTTTTCTTTTAGTAGGTCTTGAAATTAAAAGAGAAATTATTGAAGGAGAACTTTCTTCGTTTAAGAATGCTTCTCTTCCTATCTTTGCTGCTATCGGCGGAATGATTGTTCCGGCTGTCATTTTCACTATTTTTAATATTGGTACTCAATACGAAAACGGATGGGGAATTCCCATGGCTACTGACATTGCATTTTCCTTGGCTATTATTTCCATGCTGGGAAGCAGGATTCCGAATTCTATTAAAATTTTTCTGGCTGCTCTGGCTATTGTAGACGATTTAGGAGCAATACTCGTAATAGCAATATTTTATACAGATCAGATACACTGGGTGTATTTACTGCTTTCTTTAGGAGTGACTTTATTACTATTTATTTTAAACTTTTTTAAAGTTACTAAGCTTATTTTCTATATTATTCCGGGAATATTTTTATGGTATTTTCTTCATCATTCAGGAATTCATGCTACTATTGCAGGTGTTTTATTAGCCTTTTCAATTCCCACCAATGAATCTGATACAGAAATATCGCCTTTAGAAAAACTTGAACATACATTAAGCGTTCCGGTAAGTTTTTTAATCATGCCCATATTTGCGCTTGCCAACACTAATATCACATTCAATGCTACAATGATAGGAGGACTCACTAATACGTTAGGACTCGGAATTGTCTGCGGATTAGTTCTAGGTAAGCTTATTGGCATTAACCTGTTCTCTTTTCTTGCTATAAAATTTAAACTAAGCTCGCTGCCACAGAACAGCTCATGGATGCAAATGATTGGAGTAGGCTGTTTGGCAGGAATTGGCTTTACGATGTCTATTTTTATCGCTTTACTTTCCTTTAAAACAGAAATACAGATTCAGGATGAGGCCAAATTCGCCATATTGGTGGCTTCTTTTTTATCTGCTTTTTTAGGATATATGATTTTGAAAATAAGCTCTAAGAAATTTTCAGAAGACTAAAAATCAGAAAAACTTTTTAACGTAATCTTAAGCTTTAGAATCGTTTTCCTGATTTAATTTTCTGGTATGTTCTTCATCACTTTCCAGATCAGGTTCTTTAACTGCAGCCTTATACACCAAAGCTTCTTTTTGAAGTTCATCGGAAAGTAATTTTTCAAGCCTTAATTTTCTTATGGCCATATTGAGCTCATTTCCGAATAGAAGCAGGTATACATTTACATTTACCCAAACCATCAGAAGAATCATACTTCCGATAGAGCCGTATAAAACGTTATACCTTGCAATATCTTTCACATAAATGGCAAAAATATAGGTTGTAAGGACAAATAAAACTGTCGTCAGAATCGCTCCGGGAATCGCCTGTCTGAATCTTATAATCTTCACGGTACCCAACCAGTAAAATAAAGCTAAAAGGATAAAATAAAACAAAGGAAATGAAACGAATCCAATGATCTTTGAAAGGTTATCCACCAGCCATGAAATGTCATAAGACGGTGTAAAAAGTTTCATAACAACCTCTACATAGTATACTCCGAAAAGCGTCAGAAATACAATGGAAATAAACCCGATGGTAATGAAAAAAGAAAGAATAAATTCTTTTACATCTGTCAGTTTTTCTTCAGAATTTTCATTAAAGCCATTAATTAATGAGAAAGTACCATTTGTAGCAAAAACCAAAGCCAGAATAATCGTAAGATTGCTGATCCCTTTCATATTGGGAATAATATTGGTTTCTATATACCCTCTTACATCTCCTTCCATATTGGATGGGAAAACATTATGCATTAAAACTTCAAAAATATAAAACTGAAGCTTGTCATAATGCGGCATATAAGGCAATACGGAAAGCAGGAAAAGAAGAAAAGGAAACAAACTTATGGTAAAGCTCCAGGAAATTGCCGCTGCTTTTCTGCCTATTTTTCCTTTAAAAATACCTGAAATATAGATCTGAAACATCTGCCAAAGCGATATTCCCAAAACAGGAATATGAATACCATCAAAAAACTCTTGAATCTTCAAGATAAATCTAGGAAGTTTTATACCCATGTTCTATTTTAAAATATGATCTATTTTATCAAAGTTTCTGTTTACAAATGTAGGGGAATTAAACCGGAAACCAATTCCCATCCGAAACAACCATTGTGTTGTTGAGTAAAAATTCTCATTAGAACTGTTGATCCAGTTCAGTTGAAATCCTCCTCCGAAAAACCATTTTCCATTGTCATACCCCATTCTCGCATTAGAGTAAAGCCCTACATTAAAATCATGAAAGTCTTCACCAATTAGTTTCGAATAATAAAATTCAGGATAAGCCTCCAATATTGCATACCAATTCCCTTCAATTTTCTTCTGTACTCCTCCACCCGATCTTAAAGCAATTCTGAAATCTTTTGAAGGAGAATTGTCACCACTTTCATTAAAGATTTCACCCTGATAAATTGTTTTGTTAAAGTCACTGAGAATATTATACTGATAAAACAGACCTGTACTTACAATAAAAACGTCTTTCAGTGGCTCATACGTCATATTGTTAAAACTTCTGTAATCGTTTTTATTTCCCAGTAGCAAATAACTTGTTTCTCCTTTAAAAGATCTGTATTTAGCATCAGGAAACTGCAGATATCCTTCCTCATTATAAGCATCACCGTAAATCAGGCGCATAAATTCTTTGGTATCCTGAAAATACAATCCTTTTACCTGACTAAAATAAACATATTGCCGGAGTTTCGGACTCACAAAAAAAGTAAATCCTACATTAAAGTATTTTGATTTTCCTTTTTCCGGGTCATCATTATTGATTCTTGTGAGTTTCGGAGCCAATGAAAAACTCACATCCAGCCATCTATAGCGTAAGAAAAATTCGGTGTAAAATGCGTCATTGGGCCTTAATCGAAAAATTTTATCCTGATATAACAATCCGAAAATATTGTGAATGTAGCTCAATCCTGTCACCACCGAAACTTTCTTTTTATCTTCTTCTAGATATTTTTCATCCCGGGTTTCACCAATTTCCTGAGCGTAAGAAACTGATGAAAAACAAAAAAGCAGACAAGAAAGGATTTTTACTTGCATCGGATTGGTGTTCTAACAAAAGTAATGATTTTTAAATTTGAAAACGTTTAAAAACACTGTGAATTATGTCTTTCTTTAATTTATGAATATCTTTGTCCCCGTAAATATTTAAAGCCAGGAAATGCAGATCAATTTGCTTTGTATCGGAAAAACTGATGATAAAGAAATCACGTCATTAATCAGTTACTATCTGAAACGCCTCCCTAAACACTGGAATTTTGAAATTATCGAAATTCCGGATGTAAAAAATGCTAAAAACCTTACTCCTGATCTTCTTAAAAAGGAAGAAGCAAAACTTTTTCTGAACCACATTGATAAAAATGATCTGGTTGTGATTCTGGACGAGAAAGGAAAACAGTTTACCAGCCGTGAATTTGCACAAAAAATAGATATGTGGATGAATTCCTCTGTAAAAAAGATTCATCTTTTAATTGGGGGAGCCTATGGATTTTCTGATGAAATTTATAACAGGACCAATGAAAAAATGTCATTATCTAAAATGACATTTACCCATCAAATGATCCGCTTGTTTATTGTGGAGCAGTTGTATCGTGCTGATCAGATTTTACAGGGAAAACCATATCATAACGATTAAATATCTCAATATTTTCACTTGGCACATTCTTTTAAAGGATGTACCAAGTGAATATAAAATTATTTTTTTGTATTTACCATCACTATTTGGGTGATTCCTTTTTCTTTGAATTTTTTCTTGATTTTATCATCTGTAAGCACCGTTACATTTTTTATATTTTTGTAAGGAACTTTTTTTACAGCTTCAATACTGCTTTCTTCTTTATCAATGTAAAAAATTGATTTGGAAGCAGGTTCTTCAGCTTTTTTCAAAGCTGCTACCAAAAGGGAATTCTCCTGAGTCTTTGTTTCAGCCTGTTGAGCATTTGCAAAAGTCATTGCTCCAAGAGTAAAAACTGTGATAGCGAATAGTTTCAGATTTGGGAATTTCATATAGTATATTTAACTCAATTATTTTTTTCACATTTAGCATAATACTCCTGTAATAGGGCTTTTTCGTAACCTAAGCTTACTGCTTTATCTAAATTCGTACATGCTTCTTTAGGTTTTGCCGTATCAAACAGAATCTGAGCTTTGGTAACGTAAGCCTGAGCGAATTTCGGATCAACAGAAATTGATTTATTAACATCAGCAAGCGCTTCTTTTGTTTTTTTCATTTTAAGGTAAATATCCCCTCTCCCGCTGTATAATAATGATTCGGGCTTTTCAGAAATTAACTGATTATAATCTTTTAAAGCACCTTCAAGATCGCCGTTTCTTTTTTTAAGATTCGCCAGTCCGGTTCTTGCAAGAATATTATCAGGAGCAAAGCTTAAAATATGCTGTAAATCTTTCTGCGCCAAATCTTTCTTTCCTAGATTGTCATATATTTTGGACCGGAGTAAATAAAGATTAGCACTCTCTGGCTCTAATGATATCCCTGTATTAACATACTCTAAAGCTTTCGTTTTACTTCCTTTCAGATTATGCAAAGACGCCAGATTTTCATATACAGAAACAGATTTCGGGTTTGATTTTAAAGCAGATTCATAGGATTTGAATGCTTGAGTTGTTTTACCTAATCTGCGTTGTGAAGTTCCGAGTTTATCGTAATATTCTGACTGAAATTTCTGAATTTGTTCTTTTTCAGCAAGCTTTGTATATTGTTCTTCAGCACATTTATAGTCGGCCTTACTGAAACATTCTTCTGCTGTTTTTTTGTCTTGTCCGTGGAATAATTGAACCACTGAAAAAGTGGCGAAAGTAAAAAATAGGAGTTTTGTTTTCATATAGTTTTAGTTTGTTTGTTGATCACTTTTTTGGCGAGCATAGCAAAAAGCCCTCCCAATAAAGATCCAACAAACGCCCCCACCAAAATATCTATCGGGAAATGCACACCTAAATAAATTCTGCTGTATGCTACGATTGCAGCCCACACAAATATAAAATAAGGAAACCAATTTAGCTTATTTTTTAATAAAAAACTTAAATAAGTTGCTAAAAAGAAAGTGTTTGAAGCATGTGCCGAATAAAAACCGAACTGACCTCCACATTTCACAATTCTCATGTGATCCTGTAAACTAGGGTCATGGCAAGGTCTTAATCTCGCAACTCCATATTTAAATACACCTGCTAACTGATCAGAAATAGTAACTCCGATCGCGACAAATATTAATATAAAGACAAAAGATCTTAGCTTATAATTTTTGAAAAGTAAATAACAGAAAATAATATAAAGCGGAACCCAAATCCAGGTACTTGAAATCAGCATCCAAAACTGATCGAAAGAGGAACTTCCTAGGTTATTTAGATATAAAAATACGCTTTTATCTTCCTGAATGATTTCTTCCATACTCTATCTTATCTGCTTACAGGTCCTTCATACGTTTCATCCTCTGAAGGTTTAATTTGCACCTGCTCTGTTTTCGTGGAAGAAGGTTCGGTTAAGATATCTTTTTCAATATCTTTCATGGGATTAAAATCTTTGGCAGCATCTTTTACTTTTTCAATCTCACGCTTGATCTCAGAAACAGGATTATCGGTTTCTTTCATGATCTCCGTTTTGATGTCTTCCACTGCACCACGCATTTTTCTTACGCCTGCTCCCAAGTCACGCGCAATCTGAGGAAGTTTATCCGGTCCGAATAATACAACGATTGCTACGGCAATCAATGCCATTTCTCCAATGCTTAATTCCATTTGCCAAAATTACGAAAGATTATGCAATTGTATTATGCTATATATCAATTTTAAATAAATTTTAAGAATTTAAACAATAAGGGGTTAAATATCTGGTTTAGAGTTTAAGCTTTATTATTTGAGTTTAAGACAATTCAATATATGATTGCTATTCCGACAGAGCCTAAGGATGCGAACACAGTCCAAAGGACCTATTAATTTCTCCTTTAATAAGCAATTTAAATTGTTAAAGAAAAATTAATTCACTTAAATTTGATTTAATTCAAATACTTTATTATATTTAAAACATCAATTATTGTAAAATTCATTTCATAAATTCATATACTTCTTCAAAAGCAACAAGGGGATCAAATTTGATCCCCTTGTTTTTATTTGATACTTTCTTTTTCTGAATCCTTGTTTTTAAAATTAAAATAAGTGATAATTACACTTACAGCCATTAATACAAATGCTAAGAAGAATGGTGCTCCTGAAAACTTAAAGGGCGCTTCGTCATGGGTAAAGAAATAAAATAAATTCGTCATCACCGGAGGCCCGATAATAGAAGTTGCACTCATTAGACTCGTTAAAGCTCCTTGCAATTCTCCCTGTTCGTTCGAAGGAACACTTTTCGTAATGACTGATTGTAAAGCCGGACCGCAAATTCCTCCCAAACAGTAAGGAATAAGGAATACGAACATCATCCAGCCTTGTGAGGCAAAAGCAAACAACAGCATTCCGATGGCATATAAGGCCAATCCGTAATAAATGCTTTTTTGTTCGCCCAATCTTGGTGTTGTCCATCGAATCAAACCTCCCTGAACTAATCCCACCAATAAACCTACAACTCCGAGGGAAATCCCCACCATTCTTTCAGTCCAGCTGAATTTGTACATGGTAAAGAAGCTCCAGTTACTCTGTACAGCATGTCCTGCAATGTAGATTAATATCAAAGAAACTATGAGACCCGAAATTTCGGGATGCTTTCCTAAAAACTTAAATGATCCGATCGGATTAGCTCTTTTCCAGTTAAATTCTCTTCTTTTATCTTTATCCAGACTTTCCGGAAGAATGAAATACCCATAAAGAAAGTTTAATAAACACAATCCTGCCGCTGCGTAAAAAGGAACTCTTGAACCGTAATGTCCCAAGACTCCACCTAATACCGGTCCGATAATAAATCCTAGTCCGAAAGCGGCGCCAATCAAACCAAAATTCTTGGCTCTGTCTTCATCGCTTGAAATATCCGCAATATAAGCACTCGCTGTTGTAACACTGGCTCCGGTAATTCCCGCAATAACCCTCCCTAGAAACAACCACCAAATGGTGGGTGCTAAAGCCAGGAAAATATAATCAACTGCAAATCCGAAAAGCGAGATAAGAATAATCGGTCTTCGTCCGAATTTATCACTTAAATTCCCGACAACCGGAGAGAAAATAAATTGTGTAAATGCATAAGCAAAACCCAGCCAACCTCCATATTTGGCAGCTTCACTTATGTCACTGTGAATAAGTTCCTCAATTAATTTCGGAACTACCGGAATGATGATCCCCCATCCCGTAATATCAATCAATAACGTAATAAATATGAAGCCAATAGCGGCTTTTTTCTTTGAGTTTTCCATAACTGTGCAAAAATAATCAAATAAGGAAAAATAATGATTCTAAATTATATTAATTGGATGTTAGATTTTTACTGATAGTTAGTAATCGTTTGGTGGCTAAAACCATATTATTTAAATTGATTTTGAACGATGACAAATTTTACAAGATACTTCAAATTGAAATGAATGACTTTAGTCTAGCCCCGATTGCAGTAATTGTTTGAGCTCATTTTAATTTGTTTCGGCAGCGGCGGCTTTGCCGCCGCTGCCGAAACAAATTAAAGTAGCGAGTGCGGAAAGCGGGAAAAGCTTCAAATAAAATTTCGAGTCATTCATCATTACGCACAAAAAAAGCCTTTCAGGTTTGAAAGGCTTTTTTCTTATTTATTGTAGTATAAGTTATTTTGAAGCAAGTACTTCTTTGTTTGAAGTAGATTTACCATGTACTTCCTCTTCTTTTCCTTTTTTAAGGAAGTCATAAGCGATTGCCGATGCCACGAAGATGGATGAGTAAGTACCGAATCCGATACCGATTAACATCGCAAACATAAATCCTCTCAAATTATCTCCACCGAATATGAAGATCGCCAAAATTACCAAGATTGTAGTAAATGAGGTGTTGAATGTTCTACCTAATGTACTAGAAATAGAATCATCAAATAGTCCAGCTAGTGTTAAAGATTTTTTCTCTCTTAAGTATTCTCTAATTCTGTCAAAGATAATTACCGTATCGTTGATTGAGTATCCTAATACCGTCAGGATCGCAGCGATGAAATCCTGGTTGATCTCCATGTTGAACGGCATATATTTATGAAGCAATGAATAGGCTCCCAAAATGATTACGGCATCATGGAATAGCGCAGCAACCGCACCCAAAGAGAACTGCCATTTTCTAAATCTCAATAAGATATAGATAAAGATAATTCCTAACGCTCCTAAAACTGCATAAATACCGTGAATTTTAATATCATCTGCTACGGAAGGTCCTACTTTTTCAGAAGAAATAATTCCAGCATGTTCTTTATCTGCAGATTTGAAATCTTTCAATGTAGTTCCTGCAGGTAAGTTTGCTTTTAATCCTTCGAACAATTTTTGCTCAATGATTTGGTCAGCTTTTAATGATTCATCTTCGATAAGGTAATCTGTAGAGATCTTCAACTGATTGTTGCTTCCAAAAGTTTTAGCTTCAACAGAAGAATTCTTTCCATCTTCAGTTTTGAATAATGCTACTAATTTATCTTCAACATCTTCAGCTTTAACGTCTTTATCAAATCTTACCACATAGTTTCTACCTCCGGTAAAATCAATACCATATTTGAACCCGTGAGTTGCAATTGAAATGATACAAACCAGCGTTAACACAGCAGAGAAAATGTAAGCGTATTTTCTTTTTCCGATGAAATCGATCCAGGTATTTCTGAATAGGTTCTTTGTTGCAGGAGTCCAAACAGAAAGTCCTTTTCCTTTATTTAATCTTGAGAAGATCATTACTCTCGAAAGCAATACAGACGTGAATAATGTCATCGCAACCCCAATCATCAAGGTCAAAGCGAAACCTTTGATAGGTCCTGTTCCGAAGAAGAACAATACAACCGCCGTTAAGAAAGTAGTTGTGTGACCATCGATAATCGCATTCAACGCATGTTTGAAACCATCTTTATAAGCTTCAAGAATACTCTTGCCTGCAAATAATTCTTCTTTTGTTCTTTCATAGATGATAACGTTCGTATCGACCGCAACTGCCATCGTTAAAACGATACCCGCGATACCAGGAAGGGTAAGAGTGAAATCTCCCGAATCCATAATACCGAAAATATAGAATAAGTTAATAACCATTGCAATTACCGCATAAACACCAGCTCCACCATAGTAGAAAATGATATAAACGATAATAATAGCAAATGCAATCATGAATGACATCAGACCTGCATCAATAGATTCTTGTCCTAAAGATGGCCCTACAACTGTAGCCTGAACCACTTTTGCACCTGCAGGTAATTTACCCGCTCCTAATACGTCTACCAATTCTTTAGCTTCTTCCTGAGAGAAGTTACCAGAAATCTGAGTTCTACCATTAGGAATTGCACCTACAACGTTCGGAGCAGTATAAACTCTACCGTCCAATGTTACCGCAACTGGTTTACCAACGTTTTTCTCTGTTAATGTTTTCCATTCTTTAGCCCCTTTAGAATCCATCTGCATGTCTACTACTATTCTGCTTAGCTCATCATAACTAATGTTAGCCGTTTCAACAGCACCGTCTACCGGAGCTTTTTGGTTGATGTTACCTCTGATTGCGTACAATACTAAGCTTTCAGTATCTGTAGCCTCAGGTTTGTAACCCCACATGAATTGTGTATATTTAATGTTAGCCGGACGTAAAGACTGAGCTACTTTGCTGTTCAAAATTTTGTTTACAACAGCTGTATCAGATAATTTTACACTTCCAACCGCACTTGGACTCATAGATTTTCCTCCCTGGATGATATTTGCAAAATTTGTGTTTTTTGCAACACCCATAGAATCTCCTTTTGCAGCTACCATTGTGCTCAATGTTTGGAAATAAGGAGCAATTTCAGTGATTTGCTGTACTTCCCAGAATTGAAGTTTTGCAGAAGTCTGAAGCATCTTCTTTACTTTGTCGATGTCTTTCATTCCCGGCATTTCCACAGAAATTCTAGCAGTTCCAGGTACTCTCTGAACATTCGGCTGAATTGCACCCAACTTATCAATTCTCGTTCTGATTACTTCAAAAGCCGTTCCTACAGATGCATCTATTTTTCTTTTCACGATGCTTTTCACCTGGTCATCCGGTGTATTATACTTCACCTCAGTAAGGGTTGTATTTCCGAAGATTTCAGGATCTGCCAACTTCAGGTTTGTACCTTTAGCTTTGTTTACAGCATCAAATTGTTCGAAGAAATTGTCGATGTAAGCTTTTGTAGAATTCTTTTGTGCTTCATCAGTTTTGTTTAAAGCCTCAATAAGAACAGGGTTGGTAGAATAATTGGTTAAATCATTCACAAGATCTCTTTGGTTGATTTCCAAAAGAACGTTGATCCCACCCTTCAAGTCAAGACCAAGTTTCATTTCCTTGTCTTTGGCTTTAGTGTAATAAAGTTTTGTGAATCCCAGGTTCAGAGTATCCTTAGAAAGCTTTGCAATTTCTTTCTGATACTTTTCCGGATTGTCTCCTGCAATAGCAGTTGCCTGCTTTTCAATTTTGCTGGCGTACCAAGTTGGTAATAGCTCATTTAAGCAAATCAACCCTAGTACAATAGCGACAATTGTAATAAGTCCTTTTCCTTGCATTTTGTTATAACTACGTTAAATTAAGTCGGCAAATATAATCATTTTATTGAATTTTATGAATTTTTAACAACAGAAATCGTTTATTTTCAGATATATCGGCATTCTTATTTTCATTTAAGATTTAATAATTTTTTGAGGATATTTTAGTGAATTTTTCAACATTCGATTGGTATGAAATTTTCATTCAGATTTAATACACTAAATATCAAAATATTATGAAAAATTTACTTTTTTGCGCAAGTATTTTTTCTTCTCTTATTATTAATGCCCAAAGTATTAATTTAGAAGAATTTGCCACGGGATTTACAGCTCCCGTCGAAATTGCACATGCGAATGACAGCAGAATGTTTGTTGTTCAGCAAAATGGAATCATAAAAATTCTACAATCAAACGGAAGTACTAACGCTACCAATTTCCTGAATATCAGCTCAAAAATAACCTATGGCGGAGAAAGAGGACTTTTAGGCCTTGCTTTCCACCCGCAATATGCAACAAACGGTTATTTTTTTGTGTATTACAATAATACTAACGGAAATATTACCGTAGCCAGATATACCCGCAGCTCAAATCCTGATGTTGCTGATCCAACTACAGAAAAAATTATCCTGAATCTCCCCAAACCATTCGACAATCATAATGGAGGGAGCATTCATTTCGCACCCGATGGATATTTATGGATTGTAACCGGAGATGGAGGAAGCGCTGGAGATCCAAACAATAATGCTCAAAATAAAAATTCACTCCTGGGAAAACTGCTGAGACTTGATATTAATTCTACAGGACCTTACAATATACCACCAAACAATCCTTTTGTTGGCGTAGATGGGGCAGATGAAGTCTGGGCATACGGACTGCGTAATGCCTGGAAATTTAATTTTGACACTACCTCAGGAAATGTAATGATTGCAGATGTAGGCCAAGGTCAGATTGAAGAAATCAACCGGCAGCCAATTTCTCAAGCCGGTCTTAATTATGGCTGGAGATGCTATGAAGGGAATACTCCTTACAATACAACGGGCTGTCCAAGTACTTCAACGCTGACTTTTCCCGTGGCTGCTTACAATCACACCGGAGGAAAATGTTCAATTACCGGAGGATATATTTACAGAGGCACCCAATATCCGACTTTACAGGGAAGATATATCTTTGCCGATTACTGCTCTACCCAGTTCGGAATCTTAAATCCGGATGATTCCATAACCTGGACTTCAGCATTCTCCGGGAACAATTTTTCAACGTTTGGACTTAATAATCAGAATGAATTATTTGTAGCTGCCGTTAATAATGGAAAAATATTTAAAATTACTTCAGGAACATTGGCTACACAGGAAAATACTCTTTCTCCACAAATAAAAATTTATCCCAATCCCGCTTCAAAAAGAGTTTTTATTGATGGTGCAAAAGGCAAAGATATTTCTGTTGAAATTTTCAGTGCTGATGGAAAAACTGTTTTAGAATCTCAAAAAGTAGAAAAAGATAAGGGGATCGACATTTCAGGAATTCCTGCCGGAGTCTATTTCATCAATCTGAATTCAGAAAATTTAAAATATTACAGTAAAAAATTAATTATTCAATAAAATATATTCAAAAATCTATAAAAAAATCCAGCCAATAAATGGTTGGATTTTTTTCAATATAATGATAATTTCAATTTTTAAATTGTCATGGAAAAAATTCTTGTTTCCGGCTTATTTCTCATCATTCTCAAATCAAAAACCATGGCTACATTTCTGGTAAATGCTCTTCCTTTTTCTGTTATTTTAATCTGATGGTCATGAATTTCAACCAATTCATCACTCTCCATTTCCTTCAGCATTTCAAAAGCATTTTCCAGTTCAGGGAAAGAATTATTGAGATCAAAAGTCGTTTCAAGCTGACACATTAAATTCAAAATATGTCTTCTTACAATAAGATCTTCCTCGTTCAGGATATGTCCTTTTACTACAGGAATTTTTCCTTCTTCCACTATTTTCTGATATTCCTCTACCGTTTTCACATTCTGTGCAAAAGCATACCATGAGTCTGAAATCGCTGACATTCCCAAACCAACCATCAATTGAGTTTTGCTTGAGGTATACCCCATGAAGTTTCTGTGCAGCTTTTTCTGAAGTAAAGATTGATACAAATCATCATGTTCCAAAGAAAAATGATCCATTCCCACTTCGATGTAACCTAATTCTTCCAGCAGTTTTTTACCATCTTCATACAGACGGCGCTTTTCTTCACCACTCGGAAGATCATTTTCATCAAATCCTCTTTGTCCAACTCCTTTCACCCATGGAACGTGTGCATAAGAGTAAAATGCCAAACGATCCGGTTTCAGTTCCATTGTCTTACGGATTGTATTTTCCATGGCTTCCCAAGTTTGATGCGGAAGTCCGAATACCAGATCATGACTTATTCCTCTGTAGCCAATCTCTTTAGCCCATTCCGTTACTTCTTTTACCTTTTCGAAAGACTGTATCCTGTTGATCGCCTTCTGAACTTTAGGATCATAATCCTGAACTCCAAAACTCACTCTTCTGAAGCCTAAATCATAAAGTGTCTGCAAATGTTTTTTGGTAGTGTTGTTTGGATGTCCTTCAAAAGAAAACTCAGGATGTTCTGCGATTTTAACCGTTTCAAAAATTCCTTCCAATAAGGTTTTCAAATTTTCCGGTGAAAAGAAAGTCGGTGTTCCTCCCCCTAAGTGAAGTTCTTTTAATTTTGGTTTCTCATCAAAAAGCTGAAGATACAGCTGCCATTCTTTCAATACGCTTTCCAGATACGGAATTTCAACACTGTGTTGTTTTGTGATACGTTTATGGCAAGCACAAAATGTACACAGCGCCTCGCAGAAAGGCAGGTGAATATAGATAGAAATTCCCTCTTCTGCATTGGTTTCCTTAAAAGTCCTGATTACACTTTCTGTCCATTTTTCAGATGAAAAACTACCTTCATCCCAGTAAGGAACGGTAGGATAAGAAGTATAACGAGGTCCGGGAATATTGTATTTATCTATTAAAGAATTCATTTCAGATTTAATTTTAAACCGAATTTCAATTTGAAATTTCTTACTGCAAAATTAAGTATATCTTATGAATATTTAATCATGAAATATATTAGGGTCTTTTTTCGGAATTTATAATGAGTCTAAATACCTCTTCGGCAAATTTTTGTCCCATATCAATATACCCCGCACTGTTGTAATGCCATGGATCGTCACCATAACCGTAGTTTTTAGTTGAACGGACAATTGCTGCATTCCTGTCATCTCTTACAAATTTCTCCTGAGCATATTGCACAAGCTCTCCCATTTTCCATACTTTTCCTGACTTATCTTTCCCTGAGTCTGATATTTTTCCGATCACGACAGGAAGATCATCCGTCAGCATCGCTGCTCTCATTTGATTCATTAATGTCTTTAAATGATCATAATATCGATTGGCAATAGCTTCATCATAACTGGCATCACCTTCTCCCTGCATCCAAAGAATTCCGGACGGAACGATCTGGTCTTTCTTACCGTCTTTGTCAATATCAGTTTCAGATAAAGCATTCTTTACTGTTTTTAAAAAGTTATCATACTGGTTGAGTCCGTTTTTTTCGTTGAAATCTGCATCCCAACACCCAAAAGGTCCGGCAGCAAGACTATCTATAGAAGTTCCCTCTCTCGCATATTTTATTAAGGCAATTTTATCATTGGGGAATAATTCTTTGATCTTTTTCGCAAAAGACATCTCTAACCCAAACCTGTCGGAAAGTGTATTTACCGTCCCGTCTGTCTTAAAACCTGTTCCGTTTCCGGGTTTTAAAATATCCCATTTACCTGTTCCACCATTCAAATCACTATCAGGAACAGAATTCCCCTGAAAAATGTAAACATCTTTAAAAGTCTTCAAATCATTTGGTAAATCTTTATTAAAGCCAAAACCATTCATATTCGACTGTCCTGCCAAAATGAAAACCCTTATTTTCTGAGTGTAAAATAGTGTAGGGATCAATAAAAGGAAAAATATCTTTAAATTTTTCATCGACATTTTTTAAATAAATTTAAGATTGAAGGAAAATTGAACGGACTATATTTGAAAGATATGCTCTATGGCAAGAATTTAAAATTTGAATTTAGCCAGCCTTTTAAAGCTTTAATTCCATAATCGAAATCTTATCCTTCCCTGCAAAAACTATGGTATTCCCATCTATCCATTGGCAAACAAAAAATCCTTTTTCATCAGAAATTTTTTTCCATGTCTTTCCAAAATCTGAAGAATAACTGATATGCTGATCTCCTACCGAAATAATTTCTTTCCCTTTAGAACCGGGCTTAATTTTCACACAAGTTGTATAACCAGCATTTTTTCCTGATGCCTGAACTCGCCATGTTTTTCCGCCGTCATTTGTAGTCGCGATATTATTGATATTGTCTGCTTGTTTTGTATAATCTCCGCCAACTGCAACTCCAAATTTATCATCATAAAAATCTATTGAATACATTCCCTGAGAAGATTCTCCCTGCACGAATGGAGTATTAAAAACTTCAATGTTTTCATTTTTTAAATTCATTCTCAGAATTCTTGATGCTTTTCCGCCGGTTGCAATCCAAAGATATTTCTTGCTTGAAGCTATATTTGTATTACTTGCGGCAAAAGCAGCCTCCCCTTCATTCAGACTTATATTATTTTTAAAATTACTCCATTTCCCATTTTTAAAAACAGCTAATTTCAGATGATTATCTTTATCTGCATCACTAAAAGTATAGGCCAATTCATTATTTACAAAATGTAAGGCATCATAGAAAGCGGTTTTTACAGTGTCTCTAAAAACAATTTTAAATGTCAAGTCTTTTTTGCTAATCTTAAAAAATTCAGCCGGACTTTCGATATTAATTGCGTAAAAAGCATCCTTATTCTGAGCCAATGTTCTGAATTGTAATTTTTTCTCAGACAGCTTAATCTGCTTCTGCTCTTGCGGATTTTTTATATCTACAAAACCGAATTTAGAATCTGTCCCGCTGTACCAGACTTTGTTATCATACACTTCAAGTGCACGAATACTTATTTTATCATTAAAGATGGTTTCTAAGCTTACCACCTGTTGAGAAAACGAAAAGACTCCTAAAAAGGAAAATAACAGAGGAAATATTTTTTTCATATAAACAAAAATAAAAAATCCACAGAAAATCTGTGGATTTATATCATTTTAAATTTTTTATAGATCTAAATCAGGTTTTTGTAAAGGCTCCTGCTCTGCTTTAAACGTCTCGCCATATCCAACTTTATGAATTTTAGAATGTCTGATACTGTAAGCAAAATATATAATTACTCCTAAAGCTAACCATGCAGTTGATAATAATTTCGCCTCATGGCTTAGGTTCCAGATCAAATAAACATTGATACAAATACCTAATGTTGCAATGACAGGTAATGCAGGAACTTTAAAGTTTCTAGGCAAATTAGGTTCTCTTTTTCTCAAAATCCAAACCGCCACACATACCATAGTGAAGGCAAATAAAGTTCCGAAACTCGTCATGTCAGCTAATTTACTGATCGGCGTTAATGAAGCTACGGTAGCAATTACAATTCCTAAAAGCATCAAGCTTTTTGCAGGAGTTTTTCTTACCGGGTGTACATCGCTGAACATTTTAGGAATCAAACCGTCTTTAGACATTCCCAGGAAAATTCTTGATTGTCCCATAATCATTACCATCAATACAGAGATCAAACCTACTGTTGCTGCAATCGTAATAATATATCCGGCCCACCCCTGACCAGCAATTTCAAATGCATAGGCTACAGGAGCTTTGATAGCATCAGGAAACTTACCTTGAGGATTAAAATCTGTATAATGCATCATCCCTGTAAGAACCAATGAAACTAAAATATATAATACTGTACACACCAAAAGTGAAGCAATAATTGCAAATGGTACATCCTTTTTAGGATTAATAGCTTCTCCGGCCTGAGTTGAAACGGCATCAAAACCAACATATGCAAAGAAAATTGCAGCAGCTCCGGAAATAATCCCCTGAATTCCGTACGCTTCTTTCATGGTCTCGCCTTCTTTAACCATTGTAGCTGCAGGAATAAACGGATTCCAGTTTTCAGCATTAATAAAGAAAGCACCTGCAATAATTACAAATATAACCGCTGAAACTTTCATGATTACAATAAGATTATTGGCTTTTGCTGCCTCCTTAGTTCCTTTTATTAATAAAGAAATTACTACAATAACGATTACAAAAGCAGGTAAATTCATTGAAAAGCCTTCTCCTGCATAACTTGCCGGATCCGAAGTAAGATAATCAGGCAGATGAAGGCCAAACATTTTTAACAATTTATTAAAGTATCCGGACCACGAAACCGCTACCGTCATAGATCCCATCGCATACTCCAGGATAAGCCCCCAACCGATAATCCATGCAAAAATTTCACCTACAGTTCCATAAGCATAAGCATAAGCAGAACCTTCTACAGGCAGAATGGAAGCAAATTCAGAATAACACAGAGCTGCGAAAACACACGCGATTCCAGCTATGATAAAAGAAAGTGCCAATGCAGGACCCGCATGATAATAAGCTCCTGTACCCGTTAACACAAAAATTCCGCCCCCAATAATCGCACCGATACCGATAGCTGTAAGACTCCATTTACCAAGTACTCTTTTAAGCTGACTACTTTTAACATCATTCTCAAAAGCACTCATCGGCTTTTTCGTCCAGATTTTTGACATATTTTACTATTTATTAAAGATTTACGAAAATATAAAAAATTTAGAAACCTTAACGTTTATTGACAATTTTTCGTCATTAATTTTAAACAATCAACCTTAAAAAACTGATTACCACTACATTTAAATCATTTCCAACTCTCTTAATTTTTGTTTATTTTTGAACTCATGAATATATATGATCTTTTCATAAAACCCTATGAAAGCTATACTTCTCTCCAGATTTTCCTGGAAGCCTTTGCAACCGTCTTCGGAATCCTGAGCGTATATTTTTCCATCAAAAAGAACATCTGGGTCTATCCTACCGGAATTATTTCCACTTTAATATACGTTTACATTCTTTTCAATTTTGGATTATTGGGAGACTGTATGATTAATGTGTATTATACTGTGATGAGTATTTACGGCTGGATATTATGGGCGAAAAATTCTGATGATCATATTCATGTTGAAGTAACCTGGGCGTCCAGAAAAGAATGGATATATGGTATTATACTTTTTCTGTTCAGCATAATCCTGGTTACGACCATCTATTATTATAAACCTTATATAGACAATCATTTTTCCATGAAAGGCACGAATCTTGGTTTATATCATTTAGATTGGGGCAATAAGCTAGACATAGCAACCACTTCCATATTTTTAGTCGGAATGTGGTTTATGGCTAAAAGGCGCATTGAAAACTGGATTTTTTGGATTATAGGAGATTTTATTTGCATCCCTATGATGATTTATAAAGGTCTCGGAATCACTTCGGTTCAATATTTGGTATTTACTATAATGGCTATCTTAGGATACCTCAATTGGAAAAAAAGTTATAAAGAAAAAAAAGTACAATTAAAGTCATGAAAAATTTATTTAAAATAGCATTTGGCATTTTAATGATGAGCAGCCTCACTTCTTGTGCAGTATATTCAGATACTGGATACGGATATGGGGACCCATATTATAATAACGGATATTACTATGCTCCAAGCGGATATTACGGAAGCGGAGGATATTGGGGAAATGACGGATATTATTACCGAAATGATTACACCTATTACTACGACAACGGAATGCCTTATTATTACTACAACTATAATAATTCTAGGAGAAAAGTATATGTAGAGAGAAGAAATACAACCTCACAAAGACCTAACAACGGGTTCAGAGGAGGTGTGAACGATGGTTCTTATAATGGCGGTTACAGACCTAATACCGGAAACAATCAGGGTGGTCAAAGACCTAATAACGGATTTAGAAATCCAGGTAATCAAGGAAATCAAAACCAAAATAACAACCGTCAGGGAGGATTTAGAAATAATTCTTCCAATTCAAACAGCGAATACCGAAATCCTTCTAACAACAGCTCAAATGGTGGCTTCAGAAACAATTCGGGAAGTGCGCAGCAGAATAATTCTCAGCAAAATAACAATCCCAACAGAAGTGGTGGTGGATTTAGATAAAACCATTATAAATAAGAAAACGAACAGTTAACACTGTTCGTTTTTTGTATTAATTATAGTAATTTTGCAAGTTCAAATTGAGACAAAAAAATATGGATTTTTATAAATATCAAGGCACTGGAAATGATTTCGTCATGATAGACAACCGTTCCGGAGAATGGAATGATCTTTCAGTGGAAAATATTCAAAAACTTTGCGACCGCCGTTTTGGAATTGGTGCAGACGGACTTATTAAAATTAATGTAGCCAAAGGGTATGATTTTGAAGTGGATTATTACAATTCTGATGGTTCAAAAAGCTTTTGCGGAAACGGCGCCCGCTGTTCTGTGGCCTTTGCATTTTTCCTTGACATCTTTGAAGGAAAATGTAAGTTCATGGCCATCGACGGTGAGCATGAAGCAGAAATCCACAACGGGATCGTAAAACTTAAAATGAGGGATGTAGAAACCATTTCCAATGATGGGCAAGATACTGTGATGGATACCGGTTCGCCTCATTATGTAAAATATGTTGAAGATATTATCAATTATAATGTTTTTTCCCACGGAAACGGCATCAGAAATTCTGAAAACTATAAGGAAAAAGGAATCAATGTCAACTTTGTGGAAAAAATTTCTGATGATGAAATTTTCGTAAGAACCTATGAACGAGGCGTTGAGGACGAAACTTACAGCTGCGGCACAGGAGTTACAGCCTCCGCTTTAACTTTTCTTCAAAATAACAATCTAATTTCTGTAAAAGTAAAAACCCTGGGAGGAAATCTTAAGGTTTATGCTGAGAAAAATGGAGATTCTTTTCAGAATATCTGGCTGGAAGGACCCGCAAAACAGGTTTTTAGAGGAAAAGTAGATCTTATTTAAAAACCAAAAAAACTTTAATCACCATTTAAATGAAAAAAGCAATTCTTTTCATCATCCTGCTTGTATTTGTAGTAGGCGGATTTTTTGGAGTTAGATTTTATAAAAAATATTACGGAAACAATATCAAAAATGATGGATATGTTTTGATTCCGCACAAAGCGAGTTTTAAACAGATCTTGGATTCTGCGGCAAAATATGTTGATAATCAAGAATCTTTCGAAGCCGTGGCAAAAGAAAAAGATCTGGCTCAATATTTCAAGGCAGGTAGATATCACTTTCAAAAAGGACTGGGGAATGCTAACCTGGTAAATATGATCAAGGCCGGAAATCAAAGTGAAAACAGCTTTAGAATTGGTGATTTTGGAGACGTTTATCAGATGATCGGTAAAGTTTCTAAAAAAACAGAATTGGATTCTTTAAAATTTGTGAACGACCTTAATGCTATTGCAACAGAAAAAGGTTACAATAATGCCGAAGATCTGAAAAAGTATTTCTTCATTGATACCTACAACTTTTTCTGGACGGTTACTCCGGAAGAATTTTTCAAAAAATTTGATGATCAGTACAATGAATTCTGGAACAGTGAGAGAAAAGCCAAAGAGCAGCAATCAGGTTTAACGAGAGATCAGATTTATGCTTTGGCTTCAATTGTTTATAAGGAATCCGGGGGTAAGAAGGATGAGCAGAAAACAATTGCTGGATTATATCTCAACCGTTACAGAAAAGGCATGAAACTTCAGTCTGATCCAACGGTAATTTATGCCATCAATAAACAGACCAATTTCAAGGAGCAAATCAAAAGGGTATTTTATAAGCATTTGTCTACTCCATCTCCATATAATACATATGCCAACAAGGGAATTCCACCGGGACCAATCTGTATAGTTGATAAAAACTCTGTTGATGCTGTTTTAAACGCTGAGAGCAACAATTATATTTATATGTGTGCAGATCCATCAAGACCTGGCTATCATAAATTTACCGATAATGCGGAAGAGCATGCAATTAATGCAAAAGCTTATCAAGACTGGCTCAACTCAAATAATATCAAATAAAAAATAAATTTAACTTTATTTTAACTAATCAATAATTAACATTTAGCTTTAAAACGCGACATATACATTATAAATAATAAACAATCTTAATATTATGAAAATTCGATGTATTTACAATTTCACAATATTAAGGTAAATCTTTCACGATTTTACACAAAAAAAACGTTATGAATCAGACGGAAATCATTAACATTTTCACTAAAAAAACCTTAGGACTTACTTTTGTACTTTCTGCGGCCGCATTTGCTTTTGGACAGGAAAAAGTGGGTATTTCAGGAACTGTTGTCAACAAAAACAACCAGCCTGTACCTTATGCTTCTGTTACCTTTAGCAACAAGACAAGCAAACTTCTCAGCGATGCTGCTCTTACTGATGAAAAAGGTCAGTATAAATTAGATATTACCCCGGGAAACTATGATATTACGGTAGAAGCAATCGATTACAAGAAAAGTGTAATCAATAAACAGATTACCACAGCAGGAAATATTGGCGCCTTATCTATTGAACCGGAAAAAAGTGCCACCAATATAAAAACCGGAGATATTCAAGCTGTTGTAATCACGGCTCAATCCACAAAACCTTATAAAGTTGAACTTGATAAAAGGACTTACGACCCTTCTCAGGATATTGTAAGTAAGGGTGGAAATCTTCAGGATGTACTTTCTAATGTACCTTCTGTTTCTGTAGATACTGATGGTACAGTTTCCATGAGAGGAAGCTCGAATGTGAAATTCTTAATTAATGGTAAACCTTCTGCATTACTTGGAATTGATGACGGCGCTAATGCTTTACAAAGTATTCCGGCTGATCAGATTGAGAAAATTGAGGTAATTACTAATCCTTCTTCAAAGTTTGAAGCAAGCGGAACTGCCGGTATTTTAAATATTATTTTAAAGAAAAGTAAGAAGACTGGTTTCAACGGTAGTGTTATTGGAACTTTAGGATATCTTCCTCAAACAAATTTAAATGCTAACCTTAACTGGAGAAAAGGCAATTTTACTTGGTTTCTAAATGGTGGTGGAGGATACAGAGAGTCAAAAAATACAAGTAGAAACAATGATTATTTTAACAATGCCGTATTAGATGATGATTTGGTACAAAGAGATACTAACTCTGAAACGAAAAGCAAAAATAACAACTATAATGCTTCTGCAGGTATAGTGTATGATATCACCGAAAAAACATCAGTAAATGCATCGGGTACTGTAAGAACATTCGACAGTGAAAATTTCGGTAATATTGATTATACTTATACTCCTTTTAAAAATCCTTTTTATACATCAAACAGAAGTACTTTCGGGACTAACAATAACCTAGCTTTTCAGGGAGATTTTGGATTAGATCATAAATTTGATAATAAAGGACAGAATTTATCATTATCACTAAGTTTACAGAGAAGCCGCTCATATAATGATACTAATATTGATGATACCATTAATAGTTTAAAAGATATCATTAATCAGAATACAATCAATAAATCTGTTATTGGTAAAGTTGACTATGAGTTGCCTATTGGTGAAATTTCAAAGTTAGAGGCAGGATACCGAATTGACATCAATACAAATAATTACAGTAATGATGTCCGTGAAAGCACAGCAACAAAGCCTTTGGATTTCCTTAAGCCATATACTTATGATGCGACATATAAAGAAACCTTCAACGCTTTCTATTTACAATTCAAAAGTAAAATCGGAAAACTGGGTTATCAGGTGGGCGTAAGAGATGAATTGTCGAATGTAGATATTAATTATCTGAGTCTTAATCCCAATCCTGCTAAAAATTCAGTTATAACCACTAAAAATTACAACAATTTATTCCCAAGCGTTTATTTAAGCTATGATTTTGCAAAAGACAATCAGCTCCTATTAAACTATACGAGAAGAATAGACCGTCCGAGATCATTCTTTATGATTCCTAACCCAAATTATAGTGACAATCAAAACATCTTCGACGGAAATATAGATTTAAATCCTTCTTACGTTGACTCTTTTGAATTTGGATATAGTATTTCTAAAAAGAAATTTACGCTGAATCCTACCTTATACTACAGACATCAGACTGATGACACAAAAATGTTGGTATATAATATTTTAGCTACAGATGATAATGGAAATATTATTGATCCAAAGCGCATAGAATCCCATACGAAACCAATTAACTTGGGTACAGATGATCGTTATGGTTTAGATTTTAATTTCAACTGGGATGCAACAAGCTGGTTGAAGTTCTTAGGAAACGTTGATTTATTTGGATATAATACAAAAGGAAGTACTTTATACGATACTTTTGATAAAGAAGGAAATCCGATTCAGGCAGTTGCTAATTTTGAAGGTAAAGGATTCTCTACAAGAGCTAGACTTTCTTCAACAATTAAAGTTGACAAAACATTTAGCTTCCAACTTCAAGGCTTTTATAGAGGAGGTCAAAAAACAGCTTACCAAGACAGAAAAGATATGTATGCTATTAACTTTGGAGCGTCAAAAACAATCTGGAAAGGAGACGGAACATTAGCATTTAATATTCAGGATATCTTCAACACCAGATCAATGAGATCTACAACATATACAGCAAATAGTGTTAGAGATTCATATATGCAATGGCAGCCAAGACAGTTCTCAATTTCTTTAACTTACAGATTTAAGCAAGGAGAAAAAGTAGAGCAGCCAAAACGTAAAAAAGATATCAACTCCAATGCAACCGGAGACGATCAACAGGGAGGACCAATGTAATCCTTCTTTATATCACACAAAAAATCCCGAAAGTAATACTTTCGGGATTTTTTATTTGCTTATTTCTTTATTTGATAATTTCTGCTTTTCCGCTTCAAAAATTCTTTTTCTTAAATCGCTCGATGAAAACCTGTGATCTCTTTTATTGTAAAAGATCTCAATTCCTTTTTCTTCGCAGTATTTTTTCCCGGTAAAATCTTTGTCCATATAATCGTCACCGATGATTCTTACATCTATTACAAATGACTTCAGAATATCTTCTAAATCCTCTTCCGTATAATAAGGAATGATCTCATCAACTGCATTCACTGCTTTTAGCTGAATATACCTTTCTACGATAGTCTGGGTAGGCTTATTTTTGCTGGGCCTGTCATGTGAAGGATCAATTTGTAGCCCCACAATAAGGTAATCACATACCGTTTTGGCTTCTTCCAACATTTTTATGTGACCCGCATGAAGCAAATCAAAGGAAGAAAATGTAATGCCTATTCTTTCTGTTTTCATAATTTCTATTTAAAATTTTGCTGATAAAGATTCTTTAATACATAACCCTTATTTTGCTAAAGTAGCATTTAATTTTTAAAAATTATCTTCTTGAATTTAAATATTTTTGCCATTCCCAGGTCGTTTTCAAAGCATCTTCTAAAGTCGTCTCTGATTTCCAATTAAGCTCCTTTTCTGCTTTATCGGCATTGGCATAAGCAATTGTAATATCACCTTCCCTTCTTGGACAAATCTGATATGGAACTTTCACATCATTTGCTGTTTCAAAAGCTTTTACTATTTCCAATACAGAAGATCCTTTTCCTGTACCCAAATTATAAATATCAATTACCGCTTCTCCAGATTGATTCTCCAATAACCTTTTCAGGGCTGAGACATGGGCTTTTGCCAGATCAACAACATAAATATAATCTCTCACTGCAGTTCCATCCTCAGTCGGATAATCATTTCCCCAAACATTTAGCTTTTCTCTTATTCCGGCAGCGGTCTGCATTACATAAGGAACAAGATTATTCGGAACTCCAATCGGTAGCTCTCCTATTTTTGCAGACGGATGGGCTCCAATCGGGTTGAAATATCTCAATAAAGAAATTTTACGTCGATATGCTTTAGCAAAATCTATCAAAATCTCTTCCCCCATTTGTTTGGTTTTACCATACACGCTTTCCGGCATTTTTAGCGGTGTATTTTCGTCAATCGGCATTTGATCTGCCTGCCCGTAAACTGTACAAGAAGAGCTGAAGATAAAGTTTGAAATACCTCTTTCCTTAAATTCCTGCAAAATATTAATTAATGAAAATAAATTATTCTCATAATAATCAATAGGTTTTTCCTGACTCTCTCCTACTGCTTTATAAGCTGCAAAATTGATACAGCCATCAATTTGATGGGCTTCAAAAACCTGATTCAGCAGTTCTTTTCTTTTTAAATCGAAAGGATAGAAAACAGGCTTTTTTCCTGTAATTTCTTCAATATTTTTTAAGATAAATTTCTCCGAGTTTGATAAATCATCTATAATAACAACTTCAAAATTGTTATTTAATAATTCTACAACCGTGTGTGAACCAATATATCCAAGACCTCCCGTTACGAGTATTGCCATTTTTTTAATTATTGTTTTTTAATCATTATGTGTTCCTATTTCTTCTAAGTGTAATTAAAAAAGATTTAATATATGTTTTCCAAAGTTCCCCGTAATTCATATAAAAACTTAAAGAACCTAAAATTACTATCAAAAAACTTGTAATATTTAAGTATATAAATATTTTTTTTGATTCTTTAAAAATATGTACAAATGTCACTATTAATAATACAAATACAGTAAAATTCAGAAAATATGCAAAAGATCTGAATTTTACATATTTCTCAGCTAATCTGTAACCTCTAAGTAAAATATTTATTGCAAATACACTATAGTAAATAATCCAACCAAGAATAAAAACTATTGTAAAAAAATAAGCAAACTTATTTTTTAAAATCCTTTCGTCGTGAAGCATAAATTATCCCATAAACTCCAGCACAGCATCCGTAATATACTTCAGCTGCTCATCATCAAGTTCTGTATGCATGGGTAAAGAAATCACCTGATCTAAAAGCTTATCCGTATTTACGAAATCTGTGTCATTACTTTCCTGATAATATGCTTTTTGTTTTCTCAATGCTACAGGATAATAGATCATGGCAGGAATCTCTTTTTCCGTCAAGAATTTTTGCAGTTCATTACGTTTGCCATTCAGAATTCTCAATGTATACTGGTGGAAAACGTGGGTAGAATCTTCTGCTCTTTTTGGAGTCAGAATATTAGGATGATTGACAAAAGCTTCATCATAAAAATCGGCAGCTTTTCTTCTTGACTCATTATAGGAATCCAAATGAGGAAGTTTTTTTCTTAACACAGCAGCCTGAATACTGTCTAAACGAGAGTTTACTCCTACTTCATCATGATAGTATCTTTCGTACATTCCGTGATTGACAATTCCTCTTAAACGGTGCGCCAATTCATCATTATTTGTAAAAATAGCCCCACCATCCCCATAGCAGCCTAAGTTTTTAGAAGGGAAAAATGAAGTTGTTCCAACTGTCGACATTGTTCCCGACTTTTTCACTGTTCCGTCTGCAAAAGTATAATCAGCACCAATTGCCTGTGCATTATCTTCAACAACGTATAGATTATTTTCTTCAGCAATTTTCAGAATCTCTTCCATATTGGCACATTGTCCGAAGATATGAACCGGAATGATCGCTTTTGTTCTTGGAGTGATTGCTTTTTTAATGGCTTCCGTTGAAATGGTAAAGGTATCATAGTCCACATCTACCAATACCGATTTAAGCTTAAGCAAATGAATTACCTCCACTGTCGCAGCAAAAGTAAAATCTGCCGTGATTACTTCATCACCTTCCTGTAAATCAAGCGCCATCAAAGCAATCTGTAAAGCGTCTGTTCCATTGGCACAAGGAATCACATGCTTCACATCTAAATAAGACTCCAATTCATTCTGGAAAGACTTTACTTCAGGACCGTTGATAAAAGCCGCCGAATCCATTACATTTAAAACTGCATTATCTACGTCATTCTTTATTTTGTAATACTGACTCTGCAAGTCAACCATCTGAATTTTTTTCATATATAAATTTATTTTTAATTATACGCAACCGTCCAAATTCTTAGTATCTGTTTACATAAATTTGTATATCACGATTCTGTAATAATTTATTTCTGTAAAAATAAGGATTTTAATATCCTTTCAAAAATTTTATTGATTTTGTTTTATCTTTATACAAAATAAATGCATGAATAAATTTCTATCTTTTTGTTTTTTAGCAATTTGCTCTTCTTTTTCTGCTCAGACAGAACTTGTTTTTGTTTATTTTAATGATAAACCGAATAAAACTGCATTTTATGCAAATCCGTTATCAGAACTCACTCAAAAATCCCTGAACCGAAGAATCAATCTAGGCATAGCACTAAATGATCAGGACGCTCCCATAGAACAATCTTACATACAAAGTATACAGAACTTGGGTATTCCTGTGACCGATTATTCCAAATGGTTGAATGGCGTCGCTGTAAACGTTAACCAGGCACAGGTCAATCTGATAAAAACACTTCCGTTTGTATCATCCGTACAAAGCTTTGCTAAAAATTCTTCATTAACTTTAAAAATTCAGAATCAAAATAAATGGAACGGTTTTGAAAAATTCAATAACCTATCTACAATCTTCAATTATGGCTCTGGTTTAGAACAGATTGATCAAATCAATCTTAAGCCACTGCATCTTGCAGGATATACGGGAACAGGTGTTTCTATTGCTATAATTGACACCGGATTTCCTTTCGTAAATACAGGTGCTGCTTTTTCAAGATTATGGGCAAATAGCCAAATAAAAGCCAGCTATGATTTTGTTGCAAAAAACACTGATATTTACAATACAACCCTGAATAATCATGGTTCTGTAGTTTTAGGAGCAATCGGAGGTTACCTTCAGAACAGTTTTGTAGGATCGGCTCCGGATGCCGATTTTTATCTATACAGAAGTGAGAATACCACAGTGGAAATTCCGGAAGAGGAAATGTACTGGATTGAAGCTGCCGAAGAAGCAGACAGAAAAGGTGTAGATCTTATTACCTCTTCTCTAGGATATTCTGCCTTTGACGATCCTAAATATAATTATTCCTACGCAAATATGAACGGAACGACTTCATTCATTGCAAGAGGTGCTGAAATTGCGGTCAACAAAGGAATATTTGTATTGATTGCAGCCGGTAATTCCGGAGAACAACCATGGCATTATATCACAACACCTGCAGATAATGCAAAAGTTTTCTCAATAGGCTCGGTAAATTCCGCAAATCTATCTTCAGCATTTTCCTCGTATGGACCCAATTCAGCAGGAGTAATCAAACCTGATGCAGCGGCAAGAGGTACCAACTCAACAACAGTAGACAACGGATCTCTCATTACTGTTTCCGGAACTTCTATTGCAACACCCATTGCTGCGGGTGGCGTTGCCTGTCTTATTCAGGCTTTTTCTACCATGAACAGAGATCTGATGAGAAATAAACTGCGTCAGACCGCTTCTCTATTTCCAAGTTATACCGATCAAATGGGATATGGAATTCTTAATTTCGGAAGTTTTTATAATTCGGTTTTAAATACCTCTGAACTCGTTAAGCAAAACTCTCTTGTCATCTTTCCGAATCCTGTTAGAAATATTTTAAATATCGCTTCGGAGAGAGAGGTCAGTTCTGTTGAAATTTATGATAATTTGGGACGATTAATTACTAAAGTCAACAATCAAAAATCTGTAAAAGTTGAAAGTTTTGCAAAAGGAGTTTATTATCTGAAAATTCAAACGAAGGATAAAGTATATTATGAGAAATTTATAAAGGAATAAATTAAAAAACCTCTCAAATCGAGAGGCTTTTATTTTTAATTATTATTTGTTTTATTTAGAGATTCTTCACTTCGTTCAGAATGACAGTTGGGATAGCTTTTATGCTGAATTTCTGCTCGCATTAATATTTCCGAACAACGAACGTGTTACCAGTTTTCCATACGCTTCTCTATCCCCTTCTCCTTTCTGGATTTTCATTAAAGCATACTGCTGAATACTCAATAAAGGAAGAACAATCCTTTCACGAATCTTTACCGATTTTCTTGAAAGCGGATCTTCTTCCTGAAGCATTTTAAACCCAGTTAACTCTAACATAATATTCTTGGAAAGATTATATTCTTCAAACAAAATATTCCAGAACGCACCGAATTTCGGATTGTTTTTAATGTAATAAGTTAACGGGAAATACGTTTTATTCATACTCATCATAGAGTTTAAAACCAACGTTTTGAAGAAATCCGAACCTTTATATAGCTCTCTTACTTCATCAAATCTTCCCTGCTCCTTCATCTGCTGCATGGCAAAACCGAAACCGAAGAACCCCGGAACATTCTGCTTCAACTGCGACCATGAACCTACAAATGGAATAGCTCTTAAATCTTCAAACTTCAGCTCACTTCCGTTTCCTCTTTTCGAAGGTCGGCTTCCGATATTGGTTTTTCCGTAATAATCCAATGTACTCATTTCCTGAAGATAAGGAACAAACATAGGATGTGCTTTCAGATCCGAATATTTCTGATAACTGATTTCCGCCAATTCAATGATTAAAGCCCTTTCTTTTTCGGTTAAGTCTTTTTTAGCATTTTTAAAAACATCATTCTCAACGCCGGCTGTCAGAAGCTGCTCAAAATTATATTTCGCCTGCTCTTTATTCCCAAAAATGCTGGTAATGGTTTGTCCCTGAATGGTTAATTCTATTTTATTATTCGCAATCGTTTTTCCCTGTGAAGCATAGAAGTCGTGAGTTTTGCCTCCTCCTCTTGCCGGTGGTCCACCTCTACCATCGAAGAATATCACTTTAATTCCATTTTCTTCAGAAAGTTTTGTCAACACTTCTTTGGCTTTATAGATTTCCCAGTTTGCCTTCAGATATCCTCCGTCTTTCGTTCCGTCTGAAAAACCAAGCATGATGGTCTGCTGATTTCCTCTTTTTTCCAGATGCTTTTTGTAAACCGGGTTCTGATATAATTCCTTCATTACATTTTCAGCATTGGCAAGACCTTCCATGGTTTCGAAAAGCGGAACAATATCCATATTGATATCTTCATCTTTATAGCCGCAGATTTTGAAAAATGCATACACATTCATCACATCTTTTACCGCGTCGGAATTGGAGATAATATAACGGTTCATTCCTCTCAATCCATTCAGTTGCTGAATTTCTGAAATCTGAGAAACTGTTAATAAAGTATCTTTAATAATATCTTCAAAATCATCAGGATTTACTTTTTCCGGGATTCGAATCAATTGATTAAACTTATCCTCATTGCTCGCTTCCAAATCGCCGTAAACTTTAGCAAAAACTTCATCGATAACTTTCTGATGAATCCTGCTGTCCTGACGAACATCCAAGGTTGCAAAATGAGTCCCGAAAATTCTTACACGATCTCTGAAATTTACCAGTAAGTCAAGGAATAGCGAATTGTGTTGTTCTACTAAGATCTTTTCAGCTTCATCCAGTCTTTTGATAATATCATCGGACGTAATTTTTTCATTTCTGAAAATTGCTGAATAAAGTTCATTGCTCAGTTTGGTTAAAACATCTGAAACTCCTCTAAAACTTAGCCTTCTTCGAACTGTTTTCAGATTATTATAGTAAGCCTTTAAAATAGCAGAATGAAGTTCTTCTGCCACTCTTTTTGTCACATCCGCTGTCACAAAAGGATTTCCATCTCTATCACCTCCCGGCCAAAAACCAAGTTGAATTACATCTTCATGCAAATGAAAATGATCATTACTGAATATTGATTTTATTTTAGTAAAAAGTTCACCAATAGTATCGTAATATACATATCTCAAGTAATAAATAATACTCAAAGCTTCATCAATCGGAGTTGGCTTTTCTTTGTTCACAAACGGAGTCTTTCCCAATTGCTGCAACAGCATATCGATATTTGTAATGGAATCAGTCGTTATTGCGTTTCTCAGATCATGAAGGATTCGCTGCACCGAATTCGGGTAAAACTGTGTCGGATGGGCTGTAAACACAACTTTCACTGCAAAATCCTTTAATTTTTCCCGTATTTTTTCAAGCTTATGGTCCTGTAATGAACGTTCATACATATTGGTCACCGTTCCGTTATCACTCTCGGAGTGTAGATTCGGAAATGCAGCGTCCTCAATACTATCAAATAAAACAACCTGTCTTTCAATATATTGTATAATTTTAAAAAGCAGCTCGAGCTTCTGCTCTTCGGTCTGCAAATCTGTATGATTTTTAAAAAATTCTTCAACAATTTCTTCAGGCGTTTTTCCGGCTTCATAGCCGATTTTGCTTTCTTCACAAAGAAACGGAAGCAACATCCCGATATTCGTCATTTTATCATAAGGCAGGCTCATAAATAATGAATTGTAGATCTGGAACTTATTTTCCACGATCTGCCTGAATTTTTCTGCGCGTTGGTCGTGTATCATATAACAAATGTAGGAGATTTTGTTTTGAATTCAAATCACGTTTAGTTTAAAATTATATAAATTTTATGAATATTTTTGCGGGATATATAACACTAAGGCTATTCTAATTTTGATTACAATTCATTAATAGCTAATTTTACATTTCCCACCAATCTATATTCCATGAAAAAGATATTTTTATTCCTTGTAATCGCTTTACTTTTCACTGCCTGTGGTGAAGACTGTTATAACGCTCCCCAACCTATCGTTTTTGAATTCGTTAATTCTAATGATGAAAACCTTATCACCAATGGTAGTTTGGCTTCTTATTCGATTGTAGAAGAAAACCAGACCGGAGTACAGCTGACCAAAACTTCTGATGATAAAATCATTTTAGAAAACGTAGGTGCCTACAACGGTACAAAAAACTATAAATTTAGTTCTAATATTAAAGTTTTTGATTTTTCTATTCAGTCATCAGAATTTAAAGGAGGCTGTGATGGTTATCAGATCAATAAGATAACTTTCACAGGTATAAAAATAGATGTAACAGATGAAAAAGGATATTATAAAATTATATTCCAGTAATTGAACTGGCACGAATTTATCTGAGAAAACACTTATGAGAATTATTTCAATCTTTTCTTTTCTGCTACCAGGTCTGATGCTCTCCCAACGTACAGTTCCTACTGATTTCAAAAGAATACCTGAAATCCTGGACAACACCGAGCTACTCTATCCCTTTATTGTACCTGATAAAAAATATGAATACTGGTCTGTATTTCATAATAATCCGAATCCCGACAAAGCTATTATCTATGAAAGCCAGGCGCCGGAATATATGACGATTAATGACCCTGCTCCTGACAAAGGTTTTTTTCAGAAATGTTTAGGTGAAAACTGTTTTTCTTACCTTGTTGCCTGTGAAAACAGCCAGTCTAAATACTTTTCAACTGAACAGCAATTGAGAAATTTTATCGGCTCTGTTGATAATCTTCCGGAAGCCCTCCTGATTGCCCAAACGTATGGTTTTATGTTTGATTCCTCAAATATATCCGGAGGCGCTTATAAGATTGAAGATCATTATATCATTATGTATCTGTCAAAGCTTAGCAACTCTTCTTCCGTTACAAAAGAATCATTTCTAGTTAAGATAAATAGAAAAACAGGAAAACTAGAGTCTAAAAGTAAAGGATTCTATTAAAAACATCTGATTATGCTTTAATTCATTAATACTGGTAAATTTAATTTTGTCTTTATACCTTTTTTCAATAGTTTCGCTCTACCAATTTACAAACTATGAAAAATCAGAACTTTAAAAGATCAGTAATTGGGTCATTCTATAAAGCAGCGCTAATACTATTTGTATTCTTCAGCCATTTTACTTTTGCTCAATATCAGAAAATTTATAAATATGATGAATACCACAAAGATTGGGCATTGGTAAAGACATCTTCCGGAACATTTGGTTTTATTGATAAGCAAAAAAAGCTGATCGTAAAGCCTATCTATTCCAAAATTGAAAAATTTGGAGTTTTGGATAATAATTTTGCTTTGGTTAAATCGATCTCCGATGGATATGGATTAATTGATCAATCAGGAAAAGAAAGAGTTCCTGCTATCTATTCTAAAATAGAAAAGTTTGACGCCATAAAAAAAGATTGGGCTTTGGTTAAATCAAGATCAGATCTTTATGGTTTTGTGGACAGAACCGGAAAAGAAATAATACCTGCTACTTATACTTTAGAAGAAATAAAGACGAAGTTTCAATAGGTATCATTTAAGATGATCATTGGAATTTTAAAACAATCTTAACTTATTTTTGAAAAAGCATTCCGTACATTTGGGTAACAAAAAATGTAAGAACAATGCTTAATTTCGAGTTTAAAAATCCAACAAAAATACTTTTCGGAAAAGGTGAAATTGCTAAAATTTCCAACGAAATTCCTAAAGATGCTAAAATCTTAATGATTTACGGAGGTGGAAGCATCAAAAACAACGGTGTTTACGATCAGGTAAAAGAAGCTTTAAAAGATCACGACCTTTATGAGTTCGGTGGTGTTCCGGCGAACCCTGAATATGAAGTACTGATCAATGCTCTAGACTTTATTAAAGAAAAAAGCATCACCTTCTTATTAGCAGTTGGCGGAGGTTCTGTCATTGACGGAACAAAATTTCTTTCTGCAGCTGCTAATTATGTTGGAGAACCGTGGGAAATCTTAAAAAAACCTGTGAGAACTTTTGAAGGCGAAGGAATGCCTTTCGGAAGCATCTTAACATTACCGGCTACAGGTTCTGAAATGAATTCAGGATACGTGATTTCAAGAAGAGAGACTAATGAAAAGTTATCTTCCGGAGGTCCTGGACTTTTCCCGCAATTTTCTGTTTTAGATCCTGAAGTGGTAAAATCTATTCCTAAAAATCAGATTGTGAATGGATTAACAGATGCTTATACTCATGTTTTGGAACAATATATGACCGCTCCTTCTTCTGCAGATTTACAGGAAAGAATTGCTGAAAGTATTTTAATCAGCTTACAGGAAACTGCTCCGAAAGTGTTAGCGGATGATTTTGATTATGAAGCTGCCGGGAACTTTATGTGGTGCTGTACTATGGCTCTTAACGGATTGATCCAAAAAGGAGTAATTACAGACTGGGCGGTTCATGCAATGGGACATGAATTAACCGCTTATTTCGGAATTGATCACGCCAGAACTTTAGCGATTATCGCTCCTTCACATTACCGTTATAATTTTGAAACTAAAAAAGGCAAACTGGCTCAATATGCAGAAAGAGTCTGGAGAATCAAAGATGGTAGTACAGAAGAAAAAGCAGAACTGGGAATAAAAAAACTGGAAGAATTCTTTCACAGCTTACATATCCAGACCAAACTTTCAGAATATACGGAAGATTATAAGGGAACAGCCGAAAAAGTAGAAAAAGCTTTTACAGACCGAAACTGGTTAGGTTTAGGAGAATACAAAAAACTTACCCCGCAGGATGCCTACAAGATTGTAGAAATGAGCTATTAATAAAATGTTAGATTTAGAGTTTCAGTTTACAGTTAAAAATTAGGCATGAAACTCTAAACTTTTAACCTTAAACAGATAAATTCATTTTTTTTGCAAACATTCATTTAAAAAACCTTTATTTCATTACTGATATTACAAATTTATTTATATTTTAGCACATTCTTAAATTTGTGATAATGAAAAAACAGCTACTTTTATTTGCCTTTTCAGCCTTGGCGCTTACTTCTTGTAAAGATGACGATATGCAAGCATACGAATTAGATATTCTAAAAGGAGATTGGAAGACAAGTAAAACGGAAATTGTATCAGGGAAAGATGGTAAAACTGTTCTTTTAACAACTCCGGTAACCGGATGCAGTACAAAAGACATTACTCATTTCAGTATTGATTATTCTACTTCATATACATATTATAACGGTACCGGTGCAGATTGTAAAGTCGCTGGTAAAAGCGAAGGAAAGTATACTTATGACACAGAAACTAAACTTCTTACCATAAAGTATAATAATAATGGTGACCAACCTTATAGAGTAGAAATCTTATCAAGCTCTGAGCTTAAAATTTTAGATTTATCCACTGATATTGACTATAATGCAGATGGAGTCAATGATCGAGTTTATATGTCATTTAAAAGATAATAATACATAACTCCCGGTTTTTCCGGGAGTTTTTTTATACCTTTATCCTACAAAAATTTAGAACAATGAAGAAGATGTTATCAGCATTCTTATTGCTGACTTTTGCCCTTTTCTTTTCTCAGGAAAAAAAGCCGATGTTTTGGCAAGACATTCAAAATTTCAAAAAAATTGATCAGGAAAATACTCCTCCTGAAAATGCTATTCTTTTGATCGGAAGCTCCTCCTTCACAAAATGGACGGATGTAGCCAATTATTTTCCTACCAAAACTATTATTAACAGAGGTTTTGGAGGTTCCAGGCTCACAGATCTTAATTATTATGCGAATGATCTTTTAAATTATCAGCCTAAACAAATCATCATTTATTGTGGGGAAAACGATTTTGCGGACGATGACAAACTAAAAGCAGATGTTGTTGTTGACAGATTCAAAACATTCTATCAGAAAATTCGTCAGAAATTCCCGAAAATAGAAGTAGATTATATTTCGATTAAGTATTCGCCAAGCAGAGAGAAACTATGGCCTCAAATGAAGGAAGCCAATAAAAAGATTGCTAAATTCATGAAAAAAGAAAAAAATGCTGATTTCATAGATATTACAAAAGTGATGAACGATTCAAACGGGAATATCAGAAAAGACCTTTTTGTAGAAGATATGCTCCATATGACTCCTGAAGGTTACCGACTTTGGACTTCTGTAATGAATCCTTATATGAAGTAAAACAAATAAGAAATAGGCTATTTTTTTTAAGATTACAAAATAACGAGCAGCTTAATTTCTTTGTGAAAACAATGATGAATAATCATGAATTCACATTTATTGGATGATTTTTTCAACTTTCAATTCAAAAAAACAATATAAAAAACTCTACTTGCACGATATAATAAAAATTCATTTCTTTGTGAACTTTAAAAAAATTAATAACAATGAAAAAAATTTTATTATTAGCTGTAGCTGCAGGTTTCGTTTTTAGTTCTTGTAAGAAAGATGATGATGATCAAAATTTAATAATCGGAACCTGGAAGGTTAACAAATTCAGCTATAAATATGGCAATGGATCTTCTGAAACAGAAATACCGGATGAATGTGCAGCTAAATCGACTATTGTATTCAAAGAAGATGGAGCATTAATCAGCAATGATTATTATAAAACCGGAGGGAATTGTGTTTCCGACAACGATATGGGAACCTATTCTTACAATGAATCAGGAAAAACACTTGCAATGAATTTAGAAGATAATACTATAAACTTTAAAGTATTAAATCTTACCAATTCTGAACTTGCTCTTCAGGGAGAGAATGACGATTATGACGGAGATGGTACGAATGATGAATACATCGTCTATTTAAAAAGATAAACAGAAAACACTTCCAAATGGAAGTGTTTCTTATTTTATTTCTTTCTCTTAGATTTAGAGATTGCTTTCTGCTGTGCTCTGTTGGCTCCAAACTTCTTAGGCGCTTTTCTTTTCGAAGGTCCACCCCAGTTTTCTTTGGTATTCTTTGCTTTCTTTTCGTGGAAAGCTCCCCCTCCATCATTCAGTTTTACAGGAGCAGGGTTCTTCATGGCAATATGCTCTTCTTCAGAAGCAATCTTTTTAGGATTTATTTTTACATCTTCAGGGAAATCGATGAATTTTAAATCTTTATCCATCAATAACTCGATATCAAGAATCAAAGGCTCTTCTTTTTTGGTAACAAAAGTTATCGCTTTACCGTCTTTATCCGCTCTACCTGTTCTACCGATTCTGTGGATATATTGTTCAGGGATATCAGGTGTTTCAAAGTTGATAACGTGGGTAATATCTGAGATATCCAAACCTCTCGCCATTACGTCCGTAGTAATCAATCCTCGTATTTCTTCATTCTCAAAACGCTTCATTGCTTTCAGTCTGTAGTTTTGAGACTTATTGGAGTGAATGACATCAAACTGCCCAGGGAAAAGTTCATCAATTTTAGTAAATAATAAATCAGCGTGCTTCTTGTTATTATTGAAAATCAAAACTTTGGACATATCCTCGTTATTTTTCAATAAATTTTCAAGCAAATTGATCTTCGTATTGAAATTTTCAACCTTATAAGCGGTCTGTTCTATTTTCTCAAGCGGTGTTCCTGATTTTGCCAGTGAAATTTCAACAGGGCTTGCAAAATATTCATCCAGCATCTCGTCAACAGCTTCAGTCATGGTTGCAGAGAATAAGATATTCTGTCTTTTCTCTTTCATCATCTCAAAAATATGCGTCAACTGAGGTCTGAATCCTAAATTGAGCATTTCGTCAAACTCATCAATGATCAGTTTCTGAACTTCCTTCAATGAAATGGCATTATCAATAGACAAATCCATTACCCTTCCCGGCGTTCCTACCAAAATATCACACCCTCCATCAAATAAAAGCTTCTGTGTATTAATATTTTTACCTCCGTAAATCCCTATAACTCTTGCAGTGATGTTTTCCGTTAGTTTTTCAAGGATTTCCGTTACCTGAACTACCAATTCTCTGGTTGGAACCAACACTAAAACCGTTGGATTTCCGGATTTATTGTATTTCCAGGTTTTTAAAACCGGTAAAAGATAAGCTAATGTCTTTCCTGTTCCGGTCTGTGCAATTCCCATCACATCACGTCCCGAAAGTATAGGTTTCAAACTTTTTTCCTGAATAGGAGTAGGTTCAAATAATTCTAAATCTGCTAAAACATCAAGAATTTTAACCGGAAGATCAAAATCTGCAAAAGTGAGTTTTTCCATTTTGCAAAGATAGACAATTAATTTTTTAAAGTTTGAAGGGAAGTTTTAAGATAAAGCTTAACAGTAAGTTTGTCATTCTGACGTAGGAAGAATCTCAATAAAAGTAACAGATTCTTCCTACGTCAGAATGACAGATATGATTTATAATTATTTTCTTGTAATTCTCAGCAAAATGATGATCACTAAAAATATTGAAAAGATAAATCCTAAAACAGCAACCAATGACAACTCTCCGATTCTGGGACCAGCTTCTGAAACAAAAACAATTGATGTTGCAATAATATTGGCTCCTAAAACCATTGCTAAAATGAGATTAACAATACTTGACTTAATTAACTGATTCGTTTTCTCCAGATTTTTTATCTCGCTGGAAACCGTAAATTTATTTTCATCCAATTTTTGTAAAACGGAACGCAATTCCCTAGGAATTTCATCTACATTGTCCGTAAAATTCATTACCCGGTCGACTCCGCTTTTAAAAAGATTCTGCGGACTGATCTTTCGGGCAAAAATCTTTTTGGTAAACGGACTTAAACTTTTTACAACATCCAGATCCGGGTTAATATTTCGTCCAACTCCTTCTATCAAAGTAATTCCTTTAAACAAAAGATAAAAATAATCAGGCATCTGCAGTCGATTATCTGTTAGAACATCTTTCATCTTATTGATAATCACCTGTGCATTGATCTCTTTTAAAGAGGTACTGTGAACAAAATTCAGAATATCTTCCACATCGTTTTCAAATCTTCTTTCATCCGGAATTTCATAGCTTATCGCCATTTTTTTTAGGTATCTTACAATCTTATGAGGATTTTTAGCCACGAAGCTTACAATAAGATTTTCCAGTACTTCTTTATCGTTAGGCGGAATTTTTCCTACCGCTCCAAAATCTATGAAAACAACTTTTCCGTCTTTTTTCACTAAAATATTCCCTGCATGAGGATCAGCATGGAAAAAACCGTAATCCATAATCTGGGTCACAAAAAGTCTCAGACCAATCTCAGAGATGTTTACAGGATCTATATTGTTAGCCAAAAGTATCGATTTATCAGTTACTTTTATTCCATCAATAAATTCCATACAAAGAACATTATTGTTACAGAATTCTTCATATACTTTCGGAACATAAGTTTCTTTATTGCTTTTGAAATTCCTTCTAAACTGCAGAATATTTTCTTTTTCGTTAATCAATGAAACTTCTTCGAGCAGAGATTTTTCGAACGTGGAAATCGCCTGTTTCAGATTCAGTTTCTCTCCTATTTCTGAGTAAGAGGAAACGAGTTTTTCAAGGTCTTTAATCAGCAACAGATCATCTTCAATGACAGTCTGAACATCAGGTTTCTTAATTTTTAAAATCACCTCAGTTCCGTCATTCAGAATTCCTTTATAAACCTGTGCAATAGAAGCCGTTGCCAAAGGGACTTTCTGAATTTCTGTAAAATGATCATTCACAGAAATATCAAATTCATTTTCCAGAATATCCTCAACATTCATCTCTACCGTTTCGACTTTATCCTGCAATTTCTGCAACTCCTGAATCAGTTCTTTAGGAAGCAGATCTTCCCTGTTGCTGAAAGTTTGTCCCAGCTTCACAAAAGTAGGCCCCAATTCTTCTAATACTAATCGAATTCTCTCATAAACACTTCCTTTAGAAACTATTTCATCTGAAGTATCCTCAACCTTTTTTCCACCCTGCATTCTCGCCAATACATCTTTGAAGCCGTATTTGCTTAATACAGAAAATAATTTGGCTGATCTTTTGAGTTTTCGTTGCTGCTTATCAAACATAATCATTATGAAAAATAGGTTGGTCTAAGGTATTCAAAATGGGAAAATTATAAATCTGTAGTTTATATTTTAGCTTTTGAAATATAAATGTAAACACACAATAAAGATAAAAATACTAAACCATGAATTAATATACTGTATTTCAAATGTTTTTCATTGCGAGAATAATACTTAATCAAATTAACAATCAACAAAATAAGCGTTAGAATAGGTAAAAATATTAAAAGTAAAATACCCAAACCAGGTGTGCAAGGTCCTGTTTTATTAAAATATTCTCCTAATAAGCTCAATAAATAATAAACAAGATAAAATACTATAGTTAGAAGTGCACTTTGAAGTGTTTTATTTTTAAAATTTAAAAAAGTTATCATAGAATATACTCAAAACTAGCTTATCATTGCAATACAAAAATATTTGGCATAGAGATTTAAATCAACTATCTGGATTTTTACACAATAATTATTCCACAAACAGATATTCATTATAATGCCCTAAAAACTTCACATTGGCTTTGAGCGCAATCAACTCATCAATCGCATTTTGAGATAATACAGGATGCCATTCACTGGCTACATTAATGAAAAAAAAATAGTTTCCCAATCCTGTTTTCAGGGTACGGCTTTCAATTTTTGAAAGGTTCATTTTTCGCCATGCAAATACGGAAAGCACCTGATGAAGACCTCCTGCGTGATCTTCGGGAAGCGTAATAATCAAAGATGTTTTTTCTGATGTCTTCTGTAAGGGAAGCTCAAGGATTTCTTTGCTCTTAGAGAGCACTACAAATTTGGTATGGTTCTGTTCAAAATCCTGAATATTTTCGTGAATGATCTTTAAACCATACAATTTAGCCGCGGAACGGTTGGCTACAGCCGCCCATTTTTCATTTGGATTCTCAGACACCAGTTTTGCAGAAGCTGCGGTGGAATTAAAATCTTGCGATGGAATTCCAGGATAATTTTCGTGTCTGAAGTGATAGGTTTGTGCCAAAGCCTGCGGATGGGAAATGATCTTCTCAAACACCGAATTTTCAGGATGCACCATCAAATGATGGGCAATTGGCATTACCAGTTCCGTTTCTATAAAAACATCAAAATTATAGAGATAATCCAAAGTCATGGAAACCGTTCCTTCTATTGAATTTTCTAAAGGCACAACGGCTTTATCAACCTCATTATTCATTACGGCATTAAAACAATCCAAAATACTGGATTGGGGTATTAATTCTTCTTCCGGAAATATCTGTGAAGCCGCCAACTGCGTAAAACTTGCCTGCGGACCAAGAAATGCTATCTTCATATAACAAATGTAAAAATATTAAACAAAAAAATCCCGCCTAAAGGCAGGATTTATATTTAAATTCAAGTCAAATTATTCCCACTCGATCGTTGCAGGCGGTTTGCTTGAAATATCGTAAGCTACTCTGTTAATTCCTCTTACTTCGTTGATGATTCTGCTTGAAACCGTATCTAAAAACTCGTAAGGAAGTCTGCTCCACGTTGCCGTCATAAAGTCGATCGTGTTTGCAGAACGAACTACTGCTGTATATTCGTATGTTCTTTCATCTCCCATTACTCCTACAGATTTTACCGGAAGAAGCACTACGAATGCCTGAGAAACTTTTTCATACAAATCGTTTTTGTATAATTCTTCAATGAAGATATCATCCGCTTCCTGAAGAATTCTTACTTTTTCAGCATCTACAGCTCCCAATACTCTGATTCCTAATCCAGGACCAGGAAAAGGGTGCCTGTGTACCAAATGATGAGGAATTCCCAGTTCTTCTCCTACTTTTCTTACTTCATCTTTGAATAATTCTCTTAGAGGCTCTAGTAATTCAAATTCCATATCTTCCGGAAGTCCACCAACGTTGTGGTGAGATTTGATTACTGCAGAAGGTCCGTTTACAGACTGACTTTCGATTACGTCAGGATAAATCGTTCCCTGGGCTAAGAATTTAGCACCTTCAATTTTATGAGATTCTTCATCAAAAACGTGGATAAATTCGTTTCCGATGATTTTTCTTTTGGCTTCAGGATCGTCAACTCCAGCTAATTTTGAAAGGAATCTTTCGGATGCATCTACCATTTTAATGTTCATATGGAAATGTTCACCATAATTATCCATTACTTTCTTGCCTTCATCTTTTCTCAATAAACCTGTGTCAACAAAGATACAAGTCAGCTGATCTCCGATCGCTTTATGGATCAAAACGGCCGCTACAGAAGAGTCTACCCCTCCTGAAAGTCCTAAGATTACTTTTTGATCTCCTACTTTTTCACGGATTTCTTCAACTGTTTTTTCAATATAGTTTGTCAGTTTCCAGTTTTTCTCCGCATTACAGATTCCGAAAACGAAATTCTCCAACATTTTTCCTCCTTCTTCTGTATGGGAAACTTCCGGGTGAAACTGCACACAGTAGATTTTTTTATCTTCGTTTGACATTGAAGCAATTACTCCTGATGTTGCGTTTAATTCAAAACCTGCAGGTAATTGTCCAACTTCATCAAAGTGGCTCATCCAAACTACTGAGTTATTAGAAACTCCTTTTAATAAAGAAGATTCTTTTACAATTTCTAAGTGAGCCTTTCCATACTCCCCTTTTACTCCTTTATGAACTTTTCCGCCTAAAAGATGTGCTGTAAGCTGCATTCCGTAGCAAATTCCCAATACAGGAATTCCTTGTTCATATAATTCTTTTTCAACCAAATGAGCGTTTTCTGCATTTACAGAACTTGGCCCCCCTGAAAGGATAATTCCTTTTGGCTGTTTTTCTAAAAGTGTTTCTAATGGTGTATTGAAAGGTAAAATTTCAGAATATACTCCCATTTCACGGATTCTTCTTCCGATAAGCTGGTTGTACTGTGATCCGAAATCTAATATGATAATACCGTTGTTCATTTTTATAATTGATAAATGATGAGTTTTTAATTGTTTTAATCCTTTAAAAGAGTGTTTGTCATTCCGTAGGAACCTCTACTGCAATGATAAAAATTTAAATAGCTTAGATGCCTACGGAATGACAAAAATTGGTCTTATCTTAAATTAAAATTAACTAAATATTTTTTAATTAATCTTTTAAGTTTTGGCTAAAGCCAATTTCTCTTTTTATATTATTTAATCGGGCTAAAGCCCGATCCTATTGAATAATTCTTTACAAAAAAAGACCTGGATTTCTCCAAATCTTTTTTGATTTATTGTTTAGAACTTTCCGATGTCTTCTCTGTAGAAGCCGTAATCGAAATGTACATGACTTGCATCTTCGTAAACTTTTTTACGGGCATCTTCGTAAGTTGCACCGGTAGCTACGATATTCAGTACTCTACCTCCGTTAGAAACAACTGTATCCCCTTTTTTAATTGCTCCTGCATATAAAAGCTGGCTGTGTTTCACTTTATCTTCACCTACGATTTCAAATCCTGTCTCAAAGTTTCTTGGATAACCTCCTGAACACATTACCAAACAAACTGCTTTTTCGTCTTTAAATTTAAGCTCGATGTCTTTCCCGCTCATACAGTCCTGGATAACGTCTAAAAGATTGTTTTCCATAAGAGCCATCAATACCTGAGTTTCAGGATCTCCGAATCTCATGTTGTATTCAAGCAGATAAGCTCCGTTTTTAGTCACCATCAATCCGAAGAAAATGATTCCTTTGAAACTGAAACCTTCTCCTTTAAGACCTTTTAGAGTAGGCTCAAGAATATTTTTTTCAAAATCAGCATAATGCTCTTGAGTAAATTCAGGGCTTGGTGCTACAGTTCCCATACCTCCTGTGTTTGGACCTGTATCTCCTTTTCCTGCTTTTTTATAGTCTTTAGCAGCAATACAAGGGAAGATCTTTTCACCGTTTGAGAACGCAATAATTGACGCTTCAAAACCTTCTAAATATTCTTCGATAACGATACGGATACCTGCATCTCCGAATATTCTTCTGATCATAAAATCGTGAATCGTAGCTTCTGCTTCTTCTAATGTTTCACAGATCACCACTCCTTTGCCTCCAGCAAGACCACTAGCTTTAACTACCAATGGATATTGTTGTGTCTGAATATATTCCTTAGCATCGTTATAAGCATCAAATACTACAGCTTTTGCTGTTTTGATATCATAGGTCTGCATAAATTTCTTAGAGAAAGCTTTACTTCCTTCTAAACTTGCAACTTTTTGAGTCGGACCGAAAACTTTAAGATCATGCTTCTTAAACTCATCCTTCAACCCTGCAACAAGAGGAGCTTCAGGACCAACAATCGTTAAATCTACTTTTTCTTTGATTGCAAAATCTCTAAGTTCTTTAATCTCTGATAAATGAACATTTTTCCCTATTGCATCGGTAGTAGCGTTTCCATTGGCAAAAAACATTTTAGTAACTCTGGAGTCTTTCTGAAGTTTTGCTGCCAAGGCAGATTCTCTTCCACCTTCACCTATGATTAATATTCTCATACTTTATTTATTATCTAGTCTTATTGTACAAATATATAATTTTGAATGCTATAAATACAATCTCAAAATTATTTTTTAATTCTATTTTAATTAGTGTAAAAAATGTCTAATCCCTGTAAACATCATCGGAATTTTATGCTCATTGGCAGCTTCAATACTGTCCTGATCTTTTACACTTCCTCCCGGCTGAATAATTGCTTTAATTCCTTCCTGAGCGCAGAAATCCACTACATCACGGAAAGGGAAAAACGCATCAGAAGCCAATACTAGGTCTCCTGAAAATTTTTCTTTAGCTCTTTCAATCGCCTGTTGAGTTGCCCAGATTCTGTTTACCTGTCCTCCTCCGATTCCGAAAGCCTGAATTCCGTTTGAAACTACAATCGCATTAGATTTTACATATTTTACTACTCTCTGAGAAAATAATAATGCTTTTTTCTGCTCTTCTGTAGGCTGAGTTTCAGTTACCACTTTAATATCATCTGAGAAAATGCTGTCATTGTCCTGAACTAAAATTCCTCCGTCGATTTTCACCCAAGTCTGTTTGTCAGAAACAGGGTTTACGATTTTTATAATTCTTAAGTTTTTCTTCTTTCTTAAAATTTCCAGAGCTTCTTCGTCAAACTCAGGAGCCATTACGATTTCAAGGAATGTTTTGTTTAATTCTTCAGCTGTTGCCGCATCAATTTTGTAATTCATTGCAACAATTCCGCCAAAGATGGAAACCGGATCGCACTCAAAAGTTTTCTGGTACGTTTCCAACGCTGAAGTTCCGATGGCAACTCCACAAGGTGTAGAGTGTTTCACCGCACAGCAAGCCATTTCTTCTTTGAACTCCGTAACCACTTTCCAGCAAAGATCCATATCACGAAGATTGTTGAAAGACAATTCTTTACCTCCCAACTGTTCGAAATCTTTCATTGCCCCGTTTTCGAAAGTAGAAACGTAGTAAGCTGCTGTCTGATGTGGGTTTTCACCATATCTAAGGTCAGAAACTTTTTTATAAGATGCATTGAGATACGTCGGATATTCCTCATCTAAAAGCATTCTTGAAATCGCTGCATCATAAGCAGAAGTAAGATTGAATACTTTTCCTGCCAACCTTTTACGAGTTTCAATGTACGTATCTCCGTTTTGCTCCATTTCGATTTTCACTGCTGCGTAATCTTCTACGTCAGTAATTACCGTTACAGAATCAAAGTTTTTAGCTGCAGAACGAAGCATTGAAGGGCCTCCGATGTCGATGAATTCTACCTTTTCGTGAAGAGAAATGTTTTTGTTTACATTTTCGAAGAAAGGATAAAGATTCACGATCACCATGTCAATCAGACCAATTCCGTGCTCCTGAACTGTTTTCATGTGCTCTTCATTGGAACGAACCGCCAACAATCCGCCGTGAACTTTCGGGTGTAATGTTTTCACTCTTCCGTCCAACATCTCAGGGAAATTGGTAACCTCATCAATCTGAATTGGATTTAAGCCAGCGTCTTTCAAATGTTTGAACGTCCCTCCTGTAGAAATCAATTCATAATTTTGGGCTTCCAAAAACTGTGCGAACTCTATCAACCCGCTCTTGTCAGAAACACTGATTAAAACTCTTTTTTTGCTCATTTTACTTTCGATTTTTTACTTTTTACAGCTATTTCAAACTGTAGTCCGGGTCTTTCACTTCCGGGCCTTACTTTATTTTTACTTAGATTTTCCTTGTTTTTCGAAATAATTTAAATCTAAATGTGTTTTGTTAATTACTATTTTAACGCAAAGAGCGCTAAGTTTTTCTAAACTTCTTGCTGAATATTTTTTGTCCGCAAAGGCGCATTTCACTCAGCAAAGGATTAATATTGTTTAATCACTTCTTTTTTAACTACCCCTTCAAGGGAAGGGAATTTGTATCGCTAATAATTTGTGTTTAATTATTATTCAATACTTTATTGATTGCTTTTGGGAAAATCTCATATTCTATGATATGAACTTTTTCCGCTACAGTTTCCGGGGTGTCATCTTCTGTTACTTCAAATGATTTTTGAAGAATAGCTTCTCCTTCATCAATTCCTGAAGTCACAAAATGTACGGTAGCTCCGCTTTCTTTTTCCTTCGCTTCAATAACAGCATGATGCACATGGTGTCCCCACATTCCTTTTCCTCCGAATTTCGGAAGCAGAGCCGGATGGATATTAATTATTTTCCTTTTCCAAAGTTCACAAAACTCAGGTTTTAGAATGGATAAAAATCCTGCCAATACGATTAAATCTGTATTTTGTGGGATGATTTTAGCCAATTCGCTGCTGAAGTTTTTTCCTCTCGGAATCAGAACGTTGTCTATGTTATGATTTTTTGCTCTTTCAAGTCCGTAACATTCTCTATCTGCAACTACCAAAGATATTTTTGCATTCTGGATTTCTCCGTTATCAATGGTATCGATGATTCTCTGAAGGTTGGTTCCTGAACCTGAAACGAGTACAACAATATTTTTCATTAATGAGTCAATTTGAAAATGAGTTAATTTGAAAATAAAATAGAAACATTATCTAATTGATAAATTTTCAAAATTTCAAATTAATCTTCTCGCTTCCTTCCGTAATTTCCCCGATTTCGTAAGCATCATCAAGAAGGCTTAGTACTTTTTCAGCTTTTTCAGCATCTACCACTACGATCATTCCAACACCCATATTGAATGTTCCGAACATTTCTTCACGAGCTACACCGCCTCTTTTTTCCAACTCAAGCATAATGCTTGGAATCTGAATTTTTGAAGCATCGATCGTCGCGCAAAGTCCGTCACCAATGATTCTTGGGATGTTTTCGTATAATCCCCCCCCTGTAATATGAGCAATACCTGCAACTTCAACCTCAGCAAGTACTTTATGAATATCTTTATAGTATAGTCTTGTAGGAACCAAAAGCGTCTCATATAAAGGTTTTCCTTCGAATTCTTCATTGAAATCCGGGAACACTTTTCTTACCAAAGAAAATCCGTTTGAATGAAAACCTGAACTTGGCAATGCGATAATTTTATCTCCCGCTTTAATTTTAGATCCGTCAATAATCTGGTCTTTTTCAACAATTCCTACGCAGAACCCGGCAACATCGTAGTCTCCCGGCTGATACATTCCCGGCATTTCAGCAGTTTCACCACCGATTAATGCACAGTTGTTATCTTTACAGGCTTCTACCATTCCTAAAACGATTTCAGCAGCAATTTCTGAATCCAGTTTTCCGCAAGCCAGGTAGTCTAAGAAAAATAATGGTTTTGCACCATGACAAAGAATATCATTGGCACACATCGCGAAACAGTCGACCCCGATAGAGTCATATTTTTTGGAGTCCAAAGCCACTTTAAGCTTTGTTCCCACTCCATCTGTTCCTGAAACCAAAACAGGATTTTTGTATCCGCCGATTTCGTAGAAAGCTCCAAAACTACCCAAATGATTCAATACATTTGAATTGTGCGTTTCACCGACAGCTTTTTTAATCTTGTCAACCGTTTTGTATCCTTCTTCTTTGTCTACTCCTGCTGATTTGTAAGTGTTGCTCATGTCTACTTTTAGAAATTTATTTCAAACTTTTTATTCAAATTTAGAAAACAAAAAAGCCGACAATCTTGGTAGATTATCGGCCGTTGTTTTATCTCAGAATTTCAGAGCCCACAATATTCCCTTTCTTGGAAAAATACGGATTAAAGGAGGTCTGAATTTTCATCTTTTTTCTTTTTGCAAAGATATTAATTTTATATTAATTTTCAAATCTATTTTTCAAGGATAGATTCGATGGCAGAAATTTTCTTGATTTTCTCTCTTAATTCACTGTCTTTCTCTTCGTTGGAAATCTTCTGAGCTGCTTTGTCAAAATTATCATTAAAGAAAGGCAATGAGAATGTTTCTACGATATTTCCACCGTGGAAAGGAAAACGTTTGGTTGCCGCTTCCAAAACACCCGCTCCTCCTCTAGCTCCCGGAGCCGCAGACATTAGCAACATCGGTACTTCATTCCAAACCGTTCTGTCTTTGATTCTCGACACCCAGTCGAACACATTTTTGAATGCTGTAGAGTATGTTCCATTATGCTCCGGTAAAGAAACCAACAATAAGTTTGCTCCGTCAATTTTTGCGGCAAAATCTTTTGCTTCCTGAGGAACTCCGTTTGCCAATTCTCTTTCATGCTTGTAAATCGGCATTTCAAAAGGATTTAAGTCTACTACTTCTACTTCAGCATTTTCAAAAATTGATGCTGCATAGGATACCAGATGTTTATTCATGGATGCTTCGGAATTGGATCCTGCTATTGCTAAAATTTTCATTGTTTTTTATATTATTTTAAATAAGCTTTTTAATTACTGACACAAAGGTCGGGAAGATTTTCGTTAAAATCAATATTTATGTTTTAACCACCCCGTCAAAAATTCTTTCTGAATTTTCGCCACCCCTCCAATGGAGGGGAATTTTACTTTGCGAAATTATTTATTTTAAATAAGCCGGTAATTCCATTGGAACTTCCATTAAAAGAATTTCAGTGTCTTCAACTGCTTCGATATTGAAACTTTGAGTATCCCAGATTCCTAAACCATCTCTTTCATTTAGAATTCTGTCTCCGATTTTTGCACTTCCTTTCAGTACAAATGCATAGACTCCGTTTCCTTTTTTGTTAAGCATATAATTTTTACCGTTTCCTTTGGTAAAATTAGCTAAATTAAACCACGCATCCTGATGAATCCAAACCCCGTCGTCATTTTTATTGGGTGATAAAATCTGTTGGAAGCCATTGATTTTCTCTCCTTCTTTAATACTTTTCTGGTCGTATCTCGGTTCAACTCCCACTTCTCTCGGGAAAACCCAGATTTGCAAAAACTTTACAGCCTGATCTTTATTTTTATTGTACTCGCTGTGCATTACGCCTGTTCCCGCACTCATTACCTGAATTTCTCCTTTTTTAATAACGGCAGTTGTTCCCATCGAATCTTTATGCTCCAGATCTCCTTCCAAAGGAATTGAAATGATTTCCATGTCTCTGTGAGGATGTGTTCCGAATCCCATTCCTTGGGTTACGGTATCGTCGTTCAACACTCTCAACACTCCAAAATGTGTTCTTTCAGGATTTTGATATCCTGCAAAGCTAAATGTATGGTAAGAATTTAACCATCCGTGATTGGCATGACCTCTTGTGTCTGCTTTATGATATACTGTTTTCATACTGTGATTATTTATAGTACAAATGTACAGAGTATGGTTTGGGAAAATGTTGATGTAGGGTAAGAAAGAGTTTCGGTATAATTTAATTGAATTTTCTCTTTCCATTCATAAATTAAATAAAAAAGCGAACTCAGGTTGAATTCGCTTTTAAGTTTTTATTTTAGCTTATTGTAATGTCAGCGGAAGTGTAATTGTAGCTGGTAAGCCAATTGTGGCACGCGTTGTTTCTGTTTCTTCCACTTGCCAACCTGCTCCACCACTACCTGTGGTACAAGTACCAACATTGGTACTACTATTAAAATTATAAATATAGCTACTACTTGGGATAGTTACAGAAATAGCAATACCATTTGAATTAATATTTTTAAGTTTAAAAAACTTTCCTGTTGTAGGTTCATAATAAAGATATTTACCACTTCTGATATAACCTACAGTTCCCGCCCCGCCAGAATTAATATATTTTGTAATTCCATTACAACTTGAATCATTATAATATGTTTGAGCTCCTATAAAAGATCCATCAATAGAAATTGTTGTAATATATCCATTACTCGTTTTAATAACATAGTTATTAGTCCCTATACTTTGTACATATCCAATTAACTGATTATTGGCATCTACTAATCTTCCTAACCCTTCACTTACCGAAGAACCTCCTCCTGATGGAGTAGCCCAGGTTCCGTCTCCTCTAAGATATGTTGTATTATCTTTAGTTCCTGTTGCAGATATTTTAGCCAAAGTAATGGCATTATCCGCAACTTTTGCTGTAGTAATGGCATTATTTGCAATGGTAGTTACGGCTGTACTGCTAATCAATACATCTCCCGTTGCAGTTTGGGGAGCCTGAGGAGAGTATGGAGAAACAGAACTTGTTAAATAAACCTGTCCCCCTGCTGTTCCGTTTGTTAATCCCACTCCTGTTGCTCCTGTTGCTCCCGTAGCTCCTGTTGCCCCTTGCGGACCTGGAGGTCCTTGTATCCCCTGCACTCCCTGCATTCCATTACAGACATAATTTGTGGATGTCACTTCTGATGCATCAAGAACCCCGTTCGCATTAGTATCCTGTCCGCTTTCAACCTTCAATCCCCCTGTACTACAATGTATACCTGCAGATTCAATGGTAGTTTTTACTAAAGCATTCAATGTAGAACTTCCCAAGGAGGATCTTGAAGCCTTACCTATTGTTCCGTCTGTTTTCATCACCAACACCTGATCGTAAGTAGAAGAACTGCTTCCATCAGTTAGTGAACGGACACGTAAAGTTCCATTAACGTCTAAAGTTTCAGTAGGTTGTTGAGTATTGATTCCCACATTGCCAGATTGAGCACTTATTGTAACTACACTGGCAAGGATAGCTACAAAAAGTAGAGTTTTTTTCATGTTTTTTGTTAATTTTTTTTATTTTGGTAAAAAGTACACACAAATATATTGATTTTACTAAAAAAATTAACTCTAAAATCAAGGATATATTAAATAAAATATAGGACAAATAAAATGGTGATTAAAAATCCCTCTTTCAATCACCATTTTATAACCTTTAAAACTCTCTATATATAATTATATAGAGGAATTTTAAAAATGTACCTGCTGGATTTCCTCTTCAATTTCTTTTGGAGTTTCAGCTTCGGATTTAATGAAAAGCAAGGTTAATACTGCACCTAACAGCATACAAACTCCGCCAACAACAATATAATCGATAGCTTGTTTTCCAAAAATACCACTTACAATAGGTCCGCCGAAAATTCCGTTAATAATCTGAGGAATTACAATAAAAAAGTTAAAAATCCCCATATAAACGCCCATTTTCTTCTGTGGAATCACTTCAATTAACATTGCATATGGCATTGCCAAAATACTTGCCCAGGCAAATCCCAAGCCAATCATTGAAATCCATAAACAACTAACATCTTTAATAAAATACATTGAAATCAAACCTAGTCCACCACAAGCTAAGGCAAGAGCATGGGTTTGTTTTTTACCAATAAATTTCGCAATTGGTGTTAAAGCAAAAGCAAAGAAAATAGCATAAAAATTATAACTTCCAAATAAGCTTCCTGTTAAATCTCCCGCTTTATTAAATTCTGCAGAATGAGTATCATCTGGTGATAGCCCAAAATGATGTGTCGCCAAAGCACTTGTTGTAAACACCCACATGGTAAACAATGCAAACCATGAAAAAAACTGAACTGCTCCCAGCCTTTTCATTTGGGAAGGTATATTTGAAAAATCCTTGAAAATATCTGTAAATCTTGATGGCTGATCCTTTTCTTGTTTCTCTTCTGCAAATTCTGCAAATTCCTTTGGTGAATATTCTTTGGTTGTAAAAATTGTGTAAAGAATTGATAAAATCAAAACGGCAGCTCCAATGTAAAATGCATAGATCACATTATCTGCTACAAATCCCCTCGGGGCGATATTAGATATTGATTTTATATCTAATATCCATTGAGGCAGGCCGAAAGACAAATTTTTTCTCAAGTAAAAATCAATATCTAGATTAATTTTTTGAAAATTTGCAAGAAAATTTGGTAACTCTGAACCTATCACCGCTCCTACTCCAATCAAAATTGTTTGTACCGAAAAACCAATGGTTCCCTGATGTTTTGGCAGCATATCTCCTACCAGTGCTCGGAAAGGCTCCATGGCTACATTGATGGAAGCATCCATCATTGCAAGAAAAATCACCGCCAATAACAGAACATTTGCAGCCATCATCTGTGTTGCAGAAGCCGCATTCGGAAGCAACACCAAACCGATTGCACATAAGACTGCTCCAATTAAAAAATAAGGTTTCCTTCTTCCCAGCGGGCTCCAGGTATTGTCACCCATGTGCCCGATAATAGGCTGAACAATTAAGCCTGTAACAGGCGCAACCAACCAAAACCATGACAACTCATGAACATCAGCTCCGAAATTGGCTAAAATTCTGCTTGCATTTCCGTTTTGTAACCCAAAAGCCATCTGGATTCCTAAAAAACCCATACTCATATTGATGATTTGAAGCATGGATAAATTCGGTTTTGTTTTTCTTCCTAATTTACCCGCATCATATCTTCCTGCCATTTCTGCCATTATCTTTTCAGTTTTTGAATTAATGCATCTTCGATAGGTGTTTTTTCCACTACCACTTTATCTACTACCTCATTGGGTACAGTAACGGAAAGTACATATTGCTTTACTTTCCATTGCCCATTTATTTTTTCTACGACTCCGGAACCGCGGCAGATCTTCATTTGAGTATCCAGCAATTCATCGAACCAAGCCAGTTTTCTGTCTTTACTGAAATAAATATTCCTTTTTAATGAAGTAAAATTCCATGTTCTTTTCTTGTCGAAATAAGGTTTTGCCCAGATCATAAATGCTTTTTTATCCCAAACTTCGGTTGCGTCTGTTCCTATGAATGTGGATTCGTCCGCAAAATAGTTGAAATATTTTGTGTAATCTGCTTTTGCAGCCGCAACATTAAATTCATCGAGCATGGTTCCGATTTCTGCCTTTTCTTTATCAAATTTTGACTGAGCTGAAATGCCTATAAAACTCAATATAAATAGGATGAAGGTAAAGAATATTGTTGTTTTTTTCATATTTAATTATATACCTTAAATTTTATTTTTAACGCAAAGAGCGCAAAGTTTTCTTTTTAACTACTAAATGTTTTTAAGTTCGCAAAGGCGTTTCATTTAAGTAAGATCACAAAGTTTTAATTGTGAAAACATTTGTGCTATTCATGTTTTAATTCAATTCAATCACCATCGATGTTTTTGCCGGTATTGTTAAAATATTCTGCATTGAAAATTCTTTATCAGAGATGATATCTTTCCCTTTTGTAAACCCGTTCAATGATTCTGCAAAATGTTTCAGGTCCAGTTTCTGTTCTTTTTCATCGTTGTTCAGCACCACCATCACACTTTCTTTTTCATTATATCGAAAATACACAAAAACATTATTCTGAGGAACGAAATTTTTAGTTTTTCCTGTATGAATAACTTCATTGCCTTTTCTCCAATTCAATAATTTACGGGTAAACTGATAAAATTCCTTTTGCTCAGCGGTTTGGGAAGAGGGATCGAAAGCGTTCTGTTTATCAGATTTCCAGCCACCCGGAAAATCTCTTCTGATGTCTGCATCTCCACCTTTATTTTTATCACCACGCATTCCTATTTCGGAGCCATAATAAATTTGTGGAATTCCGCGAACGGTAGAAATCAAAGTAAGGCCCAATTTATAGGCTTTAGGATCTGCATTAAAAATTTCATTCCATCTTTCCGTATCATGATTTTCGAAGAAAACCATTACGTTATTGATATTTGGATAAAGGAAATCACTTGTAAATACATTATAAATCTTCACCAATCCGGAATCCCAACCTTCTTTTTCCTTTAAGGCTTTTGGTAAATCTCCATACAGCATAAAATCCATCACAGAAGGTAAATAAGAATTATAATTAGCAGCTTCTCCAGTTTTGGAATCTTTTTGCCATGCAGATATTTGTCCCGCTGTATACAACCATGTTTCTCCAACGATATTAAAATTCGGATATTCGTCAGTGATTGCTTTGGCCCATTTTGCCATGGCTTCTTTGTCGTTGTAAGGATAAGTATCTACGCGGAAGCCTCCCAATTCAGCATATTCAATCCACCAGATCGCATTTTGAGTAAGATATTTCAGAATCAGCGGATTTTTCTGATTGATATCGGGCATTGTGGTATCGAACCATCCGTCTAATGCCAATTTTTTGTCTATTTCAGAGGCATTGGTATCAAACTGTGTTGTGGTTTTATAATTGGAACGTCTGAAACCGTTTTCTCCATCTTTAAACCAATGGATCCAATCTTTTGTCGGTAAGTCTTTGATCATCCAGTGAGAAACTCCCCAGTGATTGGTCACATAATCCATCACCAGCTTCATATTTCTCCGGTTCAACTTCTGGGAAAGCTCTTTATAATCTTCATTGGTTCCGTAGCGCTCATCAATTTTGTATAAATCTGTCTGGGCATACCCGTGATAGGAATATACCTTTTCATTATCTTCATTCACAGGAGTCAGCCAAACGGATGTTGCTCCTAAATTTTGAATATAGTCCAGATTGTTGATAATTCCTCTTAAATCTCCTCCATGACGGCCATTGGGAAGGTTTCTATTCGCTTTTTCCGTTAAATTAGGACTAGAATCGTTCTTTTCATCACCATTTGCAAATCGGTCAGGCATGATCAGATACATCACATCTTTTGAAGTAAAGGATTCTCTATTCGCAGAATTCGGGTTTCTCTGCTTTAGTTCATAGGTGTAAGAGCCTATATTTTTTTTCCCGTTTTTAATGATAATCTTAAACTTCGGAACATTAATTTCATTGGTATTAACCGTTACAAAAACGTAATTCGGGTTTTCAACTTTTTGGATATTTTTAATCTGAACACCGTCCGAAAGTTCAATTTCATTCTTAGCAATATCTTTTCCGTACACCAAGATCTGAAGTTCAGGATTTTTCATTCCTTTCCACCAGAATGCAGGCTCTACCTTGTCTAAAGGTTTCTGGGAAAAGGCTACTGCAGCTACTGAAAGTGCAATAATTGCGTATATTTTTTTCATAAAATTTTGCTTAATAAGATTTTTGGCTATCCTGTTTTCAAAGAATATAAACAGAATATATAAAAAATCCTTAAAGGCAAAACCTTTAAGGATTATAAAGTTAAGAAATTTTTTATTTTACAGGCTTAATCGAGATGGCGAAACCTCCACTTCTAGCCATTTTAAAACTGATCTTAGATTTGCTTGTAATCTGTTTTTTGTAGATGTTGTAGCTTTGAGGATTATTAATATAATCTGCTTCTTTTCCATCTTCGTAGATTGTTGCTTCATACTTCTGTCCTTTACCCAGGAAAGAAAAATCCACTGTATAATCACGTTTGTTTTCATCAGTAATTCCTCCCACAAACCAATTTTCAGTTCCCTTAGCTTTTCTGGCTGTTACGACATAATCTCCGGGTTCTGCCGATAAGATTTTCGTATCATCCCAGTCAGCCGCTACATCTTTAATGAATTGGAAAGCGTCCATGTGCTTTTTATAGTTTTCCGGTAAGTCTGCCGCCATTTGGAGAGGCATATACATCGTTACATAAAGCGCTAACTGTTTTACGAGTGTTGTTTTTACGAAACGATTGTCTCCAGGGAAATAATAGTCTAGTTTTGTCTGGAAAATTCCCGGTGTATAATCCATAGAACCTCCCATCCATCTTGTAAACGGAAGAATAGTCTGATGATCCGGGTTATTTCCTCCGAACGCTTCATATTCTGTACCACGAGCTGCTTCTGCAGAAATATAGTTTGGATAAGTACGGCTCTCTCCTGTAGGACGTACAGATTCGTGAGAATTTACCATGATCTTATATTCATTGGCTTTCTCCGCAATTCTGTAGAAATGGTTGATCGTCCATTGGGAATAATGGTGCTCACCTCTTGGAATAATGTCTCCAACATAACCGGTTTTCACAGCATCATACCCATATTTGTTCATCAACTGAAAGGCTTTATCTGCCCATCTTTCATAGTTCGTTGCCGAACCTGAAGTTTCGTGGTGCATGATTAATTTAATTCCCTTAGAGTGTGCATATTCATTTAACATTTTAATATCAAAATCCGGGTAAGGAGTAATGAAATCAAAAACAAATTCTTTTGAATGCCCGAACCAGTCTTCCCAACCAATATTCCAACCTTCGATCAATAGACCCTGGAAACCGTTTTCAGCAGCAAAATCGATGTATTCTTTTACTTTTGTATTGTTAGCCGCATGTTTTCCGTTTGGAGTCAGTTTGGTAAAATCGGTTGTATCCAAATGTACATTTTCTGCTGTTGAATACGCCCATTGAGATTTCCCGATAATCATTTCCCACCAAACACCCATGTATTTTGTCGGATGGATATAAGAAGTATCTGTATATTTTGTAGGCTCATTAAGGTTGAAGATCATTTTAGACGCCATTACTTCTTCTGCTTTTGGAGATACAATAATTGTTCTCCAAGGCGTAACAGATGGTGTTTGAATATATCCTTTCGCTCCCTGTCTGTCAGCAGTTAGATGGGTTTTAAATTTGAAATTCTGAGCATCCACTTCTAAATGAGAAGCCGGATAATTCAAAACTGCAGCTTCAGCAACATTGATATATAAAGGCTCTTTCCCTTCTCTTTTCAACATTACCGGGGACTGAACTGCATTTTTAATCAGAGTCTGGGAAGCGTTTGCATCTGCTGCTTCCGGCCATCTTGCAGGAATTTCAGAAACTTTTGTTTCCTGATATTTATACTCCTGGGAATCGTAATCTGCAACAATCCACCAGGCTTTCATATCTGTCGGGAAATCAATTTCAGAATCTTCTTCACGAATGGTAAAGTAATTCAGATTTTTCTGTTGAGGAAATTCATATCTGAATCCTAATCCGTCGTTAAACAATCTGAATTTTACCACAATACTTCTATCCGTAGAAGCCTGATTCAGCGTAACCGCCAATTCATTATATTGATTAATATAGTTTTTCTTTTCCCCTAAAACCGGTTGCCAGGTTTCATTTTTTGAATCTCTTTTTTCGTCAACTTTTGAAAAACCATTGTTCAGATCGAATTTGGCATCTTCTGGTTTTGCAATTTCTGACGCGAATTTTATTGAAGCATCTTTAAATAATCTCAATCCCAATTTAGAATCTTCCACCACTGTTTTACCATTGTATTTAAGATTGTAATACGGAACTCCCTGCTTCAGCTGAAAATCCATTTCAAATTTTCCGTCCGGCGATTTTAAAGATTGTGCATTAACACCCACAAACATCATTGAGAGCAAAAATGCTCCAACTGTAATTTTCTTCATAATGACTATTTATAACTTTAAAAATAGCCAAGTGCTTTTATAAAAACAGCACTTGGCTATGTAAATTCAGATTAAATTAATTTTATAATGGCTGGATTTTGTAAGTTCCTAATTTCACATTTACGGAAATTTTATAATTACCTCCTGTTCCATCAAACTTGATATTACCATTACTTCCTTTCGGTCCTAGATATCCTGTGTTTCCATCGGCTGTAATATTTCCCCAATCCAGGTCTCCCCAACTTTGTTGTCCTAAGAACTTAAATTCTGAAGCAGCAGGAAGTGCTACTGTATACTCAAACTTCCCGTTACCTAGGCTTGTCATTGGAATTGCCGTTGCCGCATTCCAACCATTTACAGTACCTACTAAATAAACATTCGTAGGATTCCAGCTATTCACAGGAGATGCCGAAACTGTAATTGACTTTACTGCTGCATCCGCATCAATAACAACTTTATACATTCCTGTAACTCCATTGAACTGAATGTTTTCAGGAGTTGAAGCAACTAAGTTCGTAGACCAAGTTTTAAAATATTTGTTTCCTGCATTCATTCCTGCCGTATCTAAACTATAATTAAGCGGGTCCCATCCTTGTTGTCCAAGGAATCTAAATGTTTTACCATTTTCCAAATAAGTATAGATTGTTGAAAAATTATCTTTCTTATAAAGTAATTGAGAGGTTCCCGCATCCCAGCCTACTGCAGAAGCATCGCCTACCAAATAAAAGGAAGGGAATGCTGTTAAATAAGGAGTAACTGTCATTGTAACAGAATTGGAATATAATGCTACGTTACCAACAGAAGATTTCATTCTAATTTCAATAGCAGTTGCAACTCCTGGTAAAAAACCTGAATCTAACATTATTTTATTGAAATCTCCAACTGTATAAGTTCCTGATAAGTCTTTTGCAGTAATATCAACACTGTGTGCTCCTTGAAAATTAAGTCCTGCTTTAGCAAATTCCAAAGAATTACTTAACGATACAGGAGTATCAAAAACAGGATTTACCCAACTGAATTTAACAGCCTTATTAGCCTCATCATCCTTTAATAAAACCAATGTTGTTGCATCTGCAGATAAAGACGGCTTTGTTCCATCTCCTAAAATTGCCTGATCTTCATCCTTTTCACAAGCAATTATGAGAAAACCTATTAGGGCAAATGTTAATATTTTAAATAAATGTTTCATTTTGATCGTGTTTTAAGATTAGTACCCTGGGTTTTGAACTAGATTTGGATTTGCAACTAGATCCTTAGCTGGAATTGGATAAAGATTTCTAAAATTTTCGACACTCTTACCATCTTTTACTCCTCCTTTCCACGGCCATAAATATGATCCTGTGGTAAACTTACCATAACGAATAAGATCTGTTCTTCTTGTCATTTCCCATCCTAATTCTCTTCCTCTTTCATCAAGTATAAAATCAAGGTTAATAGAGGCTAATGGCGTTGTATAGCCAGCTCTTGTTCTAATATCGTTAACATATTGCAAAGCAGTAGCTGTATTACCGTTTCCTCCTCTTAGAGTTGCTTCAGCATACATTAAATAAATATCTGCTAGTCTAAATAAAGGAATATCTGCATCACAGAAATTCTTTGCACTATCTGAACCAAACTGTCCTGTACTTGTTAAATTTTTATATTTTATAAAAGCATAACCATCTGTAAATTCCCCTAAATTATTGATTTCAAGGTTTTGTCCACTAGTATAAAAATTCCCTCGCTGATCATTTGAATTTGTAAACAATGCAACGTAAGATTTTGTAGTTCTTAAACCACCCCATCCCCCATTGATTCCAAACATACTTTCTGAAGGCATACTACCTCCAACTGCAGCATGAACCATATAGGTAGATCCACCAGAAGTCTGGGTATGAACTCCATCAAATACAATAGGGAAAATAGTTTCAGCGTTATTTTTGTCATTATCTGCCAAGAATAAATCTGAATATTTGGTTTTTAAAGAATATCCTGCAGCAATTACTTTATTAGTGTAAGTAATTACATCATTATTATGATTACTTCCATTATAAATAGGTGCATTTAGATAAAGTCTTGCAAGCAATGACCAAGCTGCAGCTTTATCTGCTCTACCATAAGCATTAGTTCGTGCATCTCTCATATCATTAGCAACTGCTAATAGCTCAGATTCAACATAATTAAATAAATCGGCACGAGTAATTCTTTGAGGAGGATTAGTAGAACCCGGCAAATAGCTTTCATCTACAAAAGGAACATTACCGAATAAGTCCAGTGCATAGTAATATGATAAAGCTCTTAGATACCTAACCTCAGCTCTCATATATTTTGCTTCTTTAAGATTATCTCCCGTGATATTATTTGATGCCAGTTTTTCATCGGTCACATTCCTTAAGAATTCATTACAAAAAGCAATTTCTGTATAAATTCTATAATACATTCCAGCAATAAACTCATTTGAAGAATCCCAAGTCATTTTATGAATTGTCTGCAAAGTACCATCGTTCCAAGCAATAACCGCTTCATCTGTTGGTAATGTTTGCATCGTGTATAATAATCTTGTATATTGAGAAAAGTTACCATCAATACCATTAATATCCGAATTTCCTCCATTACTTTCTTGCCCTCCACTCGCAAAACCACCATATACTTTGGCTAATGCACTTGGATAGTTTGCAAAATCATTGAAAACATTTGTTGAAGTGACTCCTATTCTTGGCTCTTGCTCTAGATCACTAACACATGAAGTCGAAATCGTCAGTAATCCCAAAGCTGCAACTACTGTTATTTTATTGAAAATATTTTTATTAGGTTTCATTTGTTATTCTATTTAAAATTGAAAATTAAGCCCCAAAGAATATACTTTAGGCATTTGGTAATACCCATTATCTATGTTACCGAAAATTTCGGGATCAACTCCTGAGTATTTTGTAATTACAAATACATTCTGAAGCATTCCATAAACTTTCAGGCTACTTCCTTTACTGAATACATCTTTAAAATTATATCCCAAATTCACATTATCCAATCTGAAGAATGATGCATTTTCAATAAATAAATCAGAGAAATATCTAGGTAATGAAAATTGATATTGTGGTGATGAAGAATATACATTCTGAAGATAACTATTAGTAGAAGCAGATTGTAATGAACTGTTAGAGGCAGCGTTATTGTAAACATAATTTCCTAATACAGCTCTTGCGCTTAATCCAAAATCCCAGTTTTTATAATTTACTTTCGTATTAAAACCTAAAATTGCATCAGGCTGAGTAGATTTATAATAATACATATCACTTGCATTAGTAACTCCGTCTCCATTTCTGTCCACAAAAACGCCGTCTAAAGGTTTCCCGTTATTATCATATACCTGTTGATACACTAAGAAAGAATAAGGTTGGTATCCTACAGCATGAGCCTGGATTTTATTTCCAACACCTCCAGTAATGTCTCCTATTGGAATAAAGAATGAATCGTTTGCTGCACTTACAAGATTGGTTACTTTAGAATTATAATGTGTAGCATTGAAAGATACTTCCCAAGTTGTACGCTCGTTTTTTATAGGCACAAAAGTGATGGATCCTTCAATACCTTTAGTATCCATACTACCAACATTTAAGATATTATGATTACTTAAATCTCCAGCAGCAATCGGTGAGTCTACTAATAACTTTTCTGCTTTTTTCTTAAATACATCAATTGCACCGTAAATTCTATTTTTTGCAAAACCATAATCAACTCCTAGGTTTTGTGTTGTTGTGGTTTCCCAAGTCAGATTAGGATTATAAATATCTGGTCTTAGCATATAATAATACTGTGAACCGAATTGATATTGTGCACCAGGAACACTCGGACTATATGAAGCAAATGCCGGATAATAATTATCTCCCAATTCATTATTTCCTGTTTTACCCCAACCAGCTCTTAATTTTAAAGTATTAAGTCCTGAGTTTTTAAGAAATTCTTCTTCATTAATTTTCCAAGCAACAGAGACTCCTGGGAAATTTCCCCAAAGATTATCTCTTGTTCCGTTATAAAATCTAGAAGAACCATCTCGTCTTATTGATCCTGAAATGATATATTTATTGGCTATAGTAAATATCGCCCTTCCATAAAATGAAAGTAGAACCAATTTCCTGTCAACAGGATTTACTTGCCCTGCTGTTTGTCCATTTCCTTGATTTGTCACTACAAGTGGTGCAGTAGTATGAAAATCCTGATAAGCATAACCAGCAGTAAGATCTACATTTGTTTTTAAGCTTGTTATATTTTTTGTATAATTAAAATAAGTTTCCAATAACTTATTTTTCTTTTCCATTGAATAAGGTCTGTATGAGCCTAAGACCCCGATACCAGATTTATAAGCCGGATCAATGGTAATTGCACCTTCCCCTTTTGAATAATCATATCCAGCATTTACATTGAAATGTAAATCAGGCAAAAAATGAAGTTTATAATCCAGCTGTATATTCCCAAGAGCTCTCCAGACAGAAGAAACATCTCTTACAGCATTTAACTGAGCTACCGGATTTGCAGTTGCATTAACGTTTAACCCAGTGTTAGAAGCCGGATCTAGCCATTCGTAATATCCACCATAATTAGAATTTCCCGAATACACAGGTTGAGTCGGATCAAAATAAGTAGCATTTGCAATCACTCCTGTTGCTGGAAAACGATTATCGGTAAATGTTCCTTTAGCATTAACGTTTACACTCAAGTGATTATCAAAGAATTTTGGGTTCAAATTGAATGCTGCTGACGTTCTGCGGAAAGAATTGGTCTTTACAATACCATTTTGTTCATTGTAACCTAATGATACCCTGTATGGTAAACCTTTAACACCTCCAGAGAATGAAACATTATTATCTGTACCCCAAGCTTTTTGATAGATCTGATCCTGCCAATTTGTATTTGCCGAACCCAGTCTGGCAACATAGCTTGGTGATGCATTTTGATTGACAAAAGATCTGAATGCATCAGCATCTAAGACATCTACATTTCCCATTTTTGTAGACACAGAAGCTAAAGTTGAAAAGTTAATTTTCAATTTACCAGCTGTTCCTTGCTTTGTGGTTATTAAAATTACCCCATTTGAAGCCCTGTTTCCATAGATCGCTGTAGCAGAAGCATCTTTTAAAATATCAAATGTTTGAATATCATTGGGATTAATTAAGGAAAGAGGATCAGAAGCCCCACTTATCCCGCTAAAATCTTGAGGTACGCCATCAATTACAATTAATGGTGACTGAGATCCGCTTAAAGATCCAATACCGCGAATTCTGATGGCAGTTCCGGCTCCTGGTGCACCACTATTCCCTACAATGGAAACTCCGGGAGTTTTTCCCTGAATCAATTGTCCGGGTGAAGTAGCACCCCCATTAAAATCTTTTGCACTGATGGAAGAGATTGATCCGGTTATATCCGTTTTCTTCTGCTTACCATATCCAATCAAAACAACCTCCTCTATCTTTTTCTCTTTGGTGATAGAGTCTTTGGTCTGCGCGTGAATCATGGAACTAGCCAATAAAAATGCAGGCGCAATTTTTAGTACTGTTGTAAAGTTTTTCACAATCTTATTTTTATATAGTTTCGTTATAGTTCTGGCATGAAACCAGACTTGCAATTTATAAAAATTTTATAATTATCATAAAATTAACAAAAAATTAAAATAAAATTATTTATATTAAAACCCAATAAAAAGTTAGATTGCTATAGACCAATACATTAAACGATGATATGCTAAACATAATACAATCTATATTATAATAAAAAGTTAAACAATTGTTTAACAAAATATTTAGGTTTAACGTATAATTAATATTTTACGACTATTAAAAAATCACAAATATTAATTTTCGGAGATAATCAGTATCTTTGCAGCTAAAACTTTACTATTAAATGTCAAACAGAAAGATGATTACGGCAGCTTTGCCTTATGCAAACGGACCGGTTCATATAGGACATTTGGCAGGTGTCTATATTCCTGCGGATGTTTACGCAAGATTTCAGAGAAGATTGGGAAAAGATGTAGCGTTTATCTGTGGGTCAGATGAGCATGGGATCCCTATTACCATAAGAGCTAAAAAAGAAGGGGTTACCCCTCAGGATATCGTCGACAAATACCACGAAATCATTAAAAAATCTTTTTCAGACCTAGGGATTTCCTTCGATGAATATTCAAGAACGACGTCTAAAAATCATTATGAAACAAGTCAGGATTTCTTCAAGGTTCTTTATGAAAAAGGAAAATTCACCGAAGAACTGTCTGAACAATATTTTGACGAACAGGCTGGAGAATTCCTGGCAGACCGATATATCGTCGGAACCTGTCCGAATTGCGGCAACGAAAACGCTTACGGTGACCAGTGTGAAAAATGCGGTTCTACCCTTTCTCCATCAGAATTGATCAATCCGAAATCAATGCTAAGCGGCAATGTTCCTATCTTAAAAGAAACAAAGAACTGGTATTTACCACTCAATGAATATGAAGACTTCCTGAACGCATGGATCATTGAAGGTCATAAAGACGACTGGAAACCCAATGTTTACGGACAGGTTAAATCATGGTTAAATGACGGACTGAAACCTCGTGCAATGACCAGAGATCTGAACTGGGGAGTTCCTGTTCCGCTTCCGGGTGCAGAAGGAAAAGTTCTGTATGTATGGTTTGATGCGCCAATCGGCTATATTTCTTTCACCAAAGAATGGGCTGCGAAAAACGGAAAAGACTGGAAAGATTACTGGCAAAGCGAAAATTCTGATTTGGTTCACTTTATCGGAAAAGATAATATTGTGTTCCACTGTATTATTTTCCCTTCGATGATGAAGGCTCATGGAGATTATATCATGCCGAAAAATGTTCCTGCCTTTGAATTCCTGAATCTTGAAAATGATAAAATTTCAACTTCAAGAAACTGGGCGGTTTGGGCACACGAATATGTAGAAGATTTCCCGGGACAACAAGATGTATTGAGATATGCTCTTCTTTCATCAGCTCCGGAAACAAAGGATAATAATTTTACCTGGAAAGATTTCCAGACGAAGAATAATTCTGAATTAGTTGGAATTTTTGGAAACTTTATCAATAGAGTTGCTGTTTTAATTCATAAATATTATGACGGAATTGTTCCTCAAGGTGATATGAGCAGTCCCGAATTAAAGGAAATCAACAAAGCAGCGAAAGAAATTTCAGGATTCCTGGAAAATTATGAATTCAGAAATTCTCTAACAGCTTTGATGAATTTAGCTCGTTTCGGAAATCAGTATCTTCAGACAGAAGAACCTTGGAAAACCATTAAAGACAATCCTGAGAAAACAGCACAATCTTTATTTGTTGGAGCTCAGATTGCAGTTGCTTTAGCTCAGCTGTGTGAACCATTCATGCCTTTTAGTTCTGAGAAATTATTGAACATGTTCAATGTGCAGAGGTCAGGCTGGAATGATGTTGAGACAAAATCTGTTTTAATTGAAACGGGTCACAAAATTAATGGAGCATCTCTTCTTTTCTCAAAAATTGAAGATGATGTGATTGAAGCCCAAATCCAGAAATTAGAAGACACAAAGCAAAACAATAAAAAAACAAACCCTAACGCCAATCCTATGAAAGAAGAAATCACTTTTGATGATTTTACGAAAATAGACTTAAGAACAGCAACCATTTTAGAAGCTGAAAAAGTTGAAAAAGCAGATAAATTATTAAAACTTACCGTTGATACGGGTGTTGATGTAAGAACTGTAGTTTCGGGGATTGCAGAAAGCTTCACTCCTGAAGAGGTTATCGGGAAACAAGTAATGATTTTATTAAACCTTGCTCCAAGAAAGATCAGAGGAATTGAATCTCAGGGAATGTTGCTATTAACAACAAAACCTGATGGAAAGCTATCTTTTGTAACTCCGGATGACAGCAATGTTGAAAATGGTATTGAGATTGGATAATCTTTAATATTTCAGATAAAGAAATCCACATGAATTTCATGTGGATTTTTTGTTTTATACTTTAAAAAAAAGATGCTTCGGCAAGCTCAGCATGACATTTCTAATACTATTTGCTTATCTTATAAAGCATAAAATAAATTTGACATCAAAATGGAATATTCGCAATGTCATGATGAACCTGTCGAACATTCTAAATTCATTATTTTTTAGTCAGTCTAGCTAAATAAGCATCTTCATCCTGCAGAACTTTCTCAATTTTAAAACCATTATTTTCAGCCGCATTTTTCAAAGTATTGAAATCCAGGTACAGCCATTTAATAGGATCCTCAGATTCACCTTTGTAATGAACGATATAATCCAGTTCTCCATAATATCCTTCTGCCGGAATATAAACTCCGCCATCTTCATCTTTATCGAACATGTATAAAATATCTGTGCTGTCAATAAGGATTTGTCCTTTATCATTTAATAAAGAATAAAGTTTCTTTAGGTAAATATCAATAACTTTAAGACTCTGGAAAATCCCGGTTCCGTTCATCAGCAGCAAGATCGTATCGAAAGTTTCTCCCTCAAACTGAAGCATATCTTCTGCAACAGCTTTCTTAATTCCTCTTAGCTTACAAATTTCAATCGATTTTGGTGAAATATCCAATGCGGTAACATCCAGATTTCTTTCATTTTGAAGATATAAAGAATGCGACCCTGCTCCTGCTCCAATATCCAAGATTTTTCCTCTGGACAGTTTTAAGGCTTTCTGTTCAATATCATTCATATTTTCAAAATCGCGGAAAAGATAATCTACCGGAAGCTCGTCCAGTTCGGAAATTGAAGTTTCAGTCTGCAAATCTTTCGGATCTTCGTTATGATAAAAATCCCAGATAGCGCGTCCCATTAAGTCTTTCATAGTTGTAAATATGAGTGCAAAGATAATATCTTCTAAAAAGAAACGAAAAATATAATTGTAATTAGACTTTTACCTATCATACATCTCAAATTCATTTTAATACTTTATAAGCATGATTAACATTTTCTATTTCTCAGGCAACGTTGTTCCCACATTATTTCCTAAATTGTATCTTTTAAAACAAGAACAACCTCATGACAAATAAAAGTTTTAATGTTCATCAGGGTTTTACTTTCAGTAAGCATGTTCCGGAGGAAATTTCCAATTTCGACAGGGTTTTCGATGTATTCAGAGATTTGCTCATCCACACTTCCGGCGATCTTGAGGAAGCTTTTGAATGGCTCGATATGCTCGACAGAGAATACAATATTTTCGATGATGAATATACCCGTGAAGATTTTGAAGAAGATCTGAAAAAACGCGGCTATATCAAAGCGGAAGATCCTGAAGACGGCAATTCCAGAACCGGAGAAGGTAAAAATGTACTGACTGCCAAACTGGAAGCCGCACTGCGAGAGTATGCCCTGGATCAGATTTTCGGGAAGCTCCAGAAAAGTGGTGTCGGAAATCACCGAACCACCAAAACCGGAATCGGAGATGAACGTGATGGAGAAAACCGGAATTTCCAATATGGAGATGATTTATCAGCGGTAAATATGACCGAAAGTCTGAAAAACGCACAGATCAACAACGGGATTTCAGATCTCAAAATGACTGAAGACGACCTCATCGTAGAAGAAACCAAACACAAAGCTCAGATGAGCACGGTTTTAATGATAGACATCAGTCACTCTATGGTTCTGTATGGCGAAGACCGGATTACTCCCGCCAAAAAAGTAGCCATGGCTTTGGTGGAATTAATTAAACGAAAATATCCGAAAGATTCTATTGATATTATTGTTTTCGGAAATGAAGCATGGCCGATTAAAATTAAAGATTTGCCTTATTTGCAAGTCGGGCCATATCATACAAATACGGTAGCCGGCTTGGAGCTGGCAATGGATATTCTGCGAAGAAAAAGAAATACCAACAAGCAGATTTTCATGATTACCGACGGTAAACCAAGCTGCCTGAAGTTACCGAACGGAGAATATTACATGAACAGTGTAGGACTTGATGAAAGAATTGTTTCCGAGTGTCTTCATAAAGCAGCACAGGCAAGAAAACTGAAAATTCCGATCACTACCTTTATGATTGCACAGGATCCTTATCTCCGAAAATTTGTTGAGATCTTTACCGCTCAGAATAAAGGAAAAGCTTTCCTTACAGGACTTTCAGGATTAGGACAGATGATTTTTGAAGATTACGAGAAGAATAGAATTAAAAGAATTTAAAAGAGCCAAGGAAAAAGATAAAAGTTAAATGTCTTTACAAACCAAAATAAAGCAGTTAGTTAAACCAAAGTAAGACGTTAATTAATACTGCTATATAAAACATTATATGATTAGACAAATGAAAAACGATACAACATTTAAAGAACTAAAAAATTCAGGATATACTCATAAAACCATCAATCAGGAAATTCAGGCTAATTTAATTGCTAAAATCAAAGCAAAAGAACCTGTTTTTGAAGGACTTTACGGCTATGAAGACACCGTAATTCCGCAATTGAAAAAAGCAATTTTGGCAGGTCATCATATCAATCTTTTAGGATTACGCGGACAGGCAAAAACAAGAATTGCCAGAAGCATGGTCAATCTTTTGGACGAATATATGCCGATTGTAAAAGGTTCCGAAATTAATGACAGTCCGTTTCATCCAATATCAAAGTATTCGAGAGATCTGATTGCTGAACTTGGTGATGAAACACCTATCTCATGGGTTCACCGTTCAGACCGTTTTTTTGAAAAACTGGCAACTCCTGATGTCAATATTGCAGATTTAATTGGAGACATTGATCCTATTAAAGCTGCAACTTTAAAATTACCTTATTCTGACGAAAGAGTTTTACATTACGGAATGATCCCGAGAGCCAACCGCTCGATCTTTGTTTTGAATGAACTACCCGATCTGCAGGCCAGAATTCAGGTTTCACTGTTTAATATTTTACAGGAAGGTGATATTCAGATCAGAGGTTTTCAGTTGAGAATGCCTTTGGATATTCAGTTTGTATTTACTGCAAATCCTGAAGATTATACCAACAGAGGAAGTATTGTAACGCCTTTAAAAGACAGAATCGGTTCTCAGATCTTCACTCATTACCCTAAAAGTGTTGAGCTTGCCAAGCAGATTACCGAGCAGGAGGCTTTAATTTCTTCAGAAGATCGGGACAAAATCCAGATCTCTGATTTGGCGAAAAATCTTTTGGAAGAAGTAGCTTTCGTAGCCAGAGACAGCGAATATGTGGATGTCAAAAGCGGAGTAAGCGCAAGATTGACGATCAGTGCCATGGAAAACCTTTTTGCAGCGGCTAAACTGCGTCTTTTGGAAACCGGTTCAGAAAAAACAAGCATCCGTCTTTTAGATTTTATGTCTATTATTCCTTCCATTACCGGAAAAATCGAACTGGTGTATGAAGGAGAACAGGAAGGTGCAGATCATGTTGCCAAAATTCTGATTGATCAGGCCATTATGAGATTGTTTGAGGATATTTTCCCGCGTATTTCAAAACTGGAAAAAGAGGGAATTAAAACTCCATATACAGACTTGATCCAATGGTTTTCGAAGAATCAGCTTGAGTTAAACTATTCAGATACGGATAAAGAATTCTATGCTAAACTGAATAAGATACAACCACTTACAACAGTTGTTGAAGAAAACGCCTCTGAATTGAGCAAAGAAGACCAAAACTTCTGCAAAGAACTTGTTTTATGGGCGTTAACCATCAGTAAAAAATTAGACAAATCTGAAAATCAGGCAGATTATACTTTTGATTCAGCGGATGTAAGACAGTATTTCCGTAATTAAAAATTACCGATTAACTTATAAAAAACAGACTTCAATAAAGAAGTCTGTTTTTATTTTATTATAAAATTAAAATTCAAAAGTATAGGAAAGATTGAACGTTCTTCCTCTTCCTTTATAATTAAACAGTTCAGGAATACCATAGGAAGAATATAACACCTGAGAACGCTTACTCCAGATCGTTTGGTAATCTGTATTAAAGATATTCTGAATTCCTAAATTGAATTTTCCCCAATTGAATCGGTAACCTACCATTAAATCGGAGGTATTATAACCATCAATCTCGTTATTAATATCATCCTTCAATTTAAAGTTTTGCAATGACTGGAATCTGAATGACCAGTTTTTGACATTATAACCAATATAAGTCACCAATTTTGATGGAGAAGCATTGTAAATCTCCTGCTTTTGCCATTCGCCTTTATTATCTACCTGAGACTGAATCAACAATCCGCTGGCTCCGAAATACACTCCGTTATTCATGCTGTAAGAAACCTCAGCTTCAATTCCCATATTTCTTAGTTTCAGATCATTAACCAAAATCTGGAATGAGGTTCTGTCTACCGTAATATTTTTATCCGAAGTACTTAAAAATCCGGCAATCTGTCCTCTTAATCCTCCTTTGCTAATACGATAACCTGCTTCAAACTGATTGGTTTTAATAGCCTGTAAAGGTTGCTCCTTTACATTAATACTTGAAGTAACATCCCAGTTTCCTGTGCCTGCATTCAGGGTATACACTCCAATTCCGTAGTATTTTGAAGGGTCTGCTAAACTTACTCCTTGTGAGAAAGTTCCCCAAACCTGATGCTGTTCATTAAATTTATAGAGCAATCCCGCGTTGGTAAGAGTCACATTATAAGAACTTTTTCCTCCCGGAATGGCAGAAGCTGATGCTCCGTATCCCATAGCCACCTGAGTTTGCTGCTGCGATCCTATGAAATCATCTACTCTTACATTCATATTCTGATATCTTATGCCTCCATTAAGCTGTAATTTTGGAAGAATATTGTATTTTGCCTGAACGTATCCTGCATAACTTTCCGAATGATTGGTAGGATATCTTCCCAAGCTGTACTTTGTTTCATTAACTAAGCCACCACTCGACATGGTCTTAGCGATATCGTACACTGATTGATTTCCTTCAAATTTCTCCAGATCTATATCTACCCCGTACGTTACACTAAGTCCTCGCCAGGATTTTGACAATAAAGCTTTTAAGCCTGAATAAAAAGTATTTTGTTGGGAAGAAGACATATAAGAAGTTGTTGCCGGTAATTTTACGGTTCCCGGAAACGGATAGAAACCTAATTTTTCTCCTCTTGTTGCCAACTGAACATATAGATCCTGACCGCCTAAAATGTTATTCCCATTATAGGCTAAGGTTCCCATATACCGTTCCGTTCCGATATTTTTATCCGAAGAAAAGCCATCTCTCATTTCCAGCAGACTTGCATTTTTTGTAGTAAAAGCAGCAAGATTCTGACCTAAATATAAACTGCGATCTCCATTAAATTTGGAATTATAATACTGAACAGAAGCCGTAATTTTATGGTTGTTATTAAACTTATACCCTCCCGTTGCCAGGATATCTAAAGACTGGTTGTATTGAAGATCCGTCTGCGTAATATCGGTAAGGATCTGTTTTTGATCAGCTCCGTACACTCCGCCGTTTTGCTGATACGCAACTCCTAATCTCCCGAAAAGCTTCTCTCCTTTTGCTGCAATAGATTGTGCCGCACGGAAATCATGGTCATCATTCCCCATAAACCCGGTACGGACCCCCACTTCTGTTTCCCCACTAATTCCTTTTTTCGAAGGAACTTTGGTAATGATATTTATAATCCCTCCTGTTGCATTCCCTCCATAAATGGAACTTGCCCCGGAAAGCACTTCAATTCTTTCAATATTAAAAGGATCAATCGCATCAAGCTGTCGGCTGATGGTACGTATGCTGTTCAATGATACGCCGTCAATCATAATTAAAGCAGAACGTCCGCGCATATTTTGTCCGTAATTGGTTCTTCCTTGTGGACCAATATCCATACTCGGAATTAAAATAGACAACATTTCTTTAATGGGAACTCCACTCTTTACCTGCTCCTGGATTTTTTCTTTCTGAACAACCCAAACCGTACCGGGAATTTCGGAGATTTTCGTAGGTTTTCTTGAAGCTACAATGACTACATCCTCAATACTTTTAGCGTTTGTAGAATCCGTAGTCGTTTGAGAAAATACAGCTCCTGAAATCAGTAAAGCAGCAACAACATAATGCTTTTTCATTCTTCTTGATTAAAAATTTTATAAAAATATTTTCAAAAATAATTTTTATTTAGAAACAATAAAAATAAATCAGTATGAAAAAATTCATATTCTTAAATAATTGTTTAATTTTTTAGCCATAAAAAAAGTAAAACCCCATCTTACAATAAAATGGAGTTTTACAGGTGAAAAACAAGGTTTCTTTATAATGCAGGACCCGCTGCATCTTTTATTTCATGTAACAATCTTTTTCTTTCGCGCAGTCTCTTTCTTGCTAAAGCTGATTTTCCACTTAATATTTTAACAAATCTTACATACCCGAAACGTTCTTTTCCGAAATGATGTATAAAAACATAAACCAATACACATATTCCTGCCAGAATAATATATCCGAATATTTTTTTACCGGCTACAATGATGGCATTCAGCTGAATAGCTTTAAAAGCTGCTGCATTTTGGGAAGTAACAGTCATTCCGTCCATATAAACAGCCAGATCTCCGATGGAAACCACCTGAAAATGATACAGGAACCATGAATACACTGCGGAGAAAACTCCAACGGCTAAAAATGTTCTCCATACCAATACCAATCCGATAGCAGCCAACATATCATCCATTTCCAGTTTATCCAACGTATAAAACCAAACGGAAATAAAAAGCGAACCCATTCCGTATCCTTTCAGGAACATCGGTAAATACCAGTTTTCATAATTGAATTCCAGCACCATCGAAAAGTACATTACGATTGCATAGCCTAACATTGCTGAAAAACCGGAAAAGATAAACATCTTTAATGGGATTTCTTTTTTAAACCAAAATATTGCGATAACTCCTGCTACAATAAGCCCGGGAATCATTAACAGGTTTAATTTGGCATTCGTTAATTGATCATACCCCAAAACTCCCACTGCAAAAGAATTCTGAATTGTAGTTGTTCCTAAAAACATTCCTAACATAAAAAGCATGAACAATCCGTGCTGAACATTATTTTTTGTGAATATTTTAAAAGAAAGATAAGGTCTTTTTAAAGTGAGCTGACGAATAGTTAACAAAGCAAAACTCAAGAAAGCTGCTATACTCGCATTGATAATATTTTTTGAATTGAGCCAGTCCTGCTGTTTCCCAAATGAGAAAACATAGGCCGAAAACATAAATGTAGAAACAAAAAGCAGGATACTCAGCCAGTCAATATAATGTAGTGGAACTTTTAACGCAAAGTATTTATCATGCATAAAACCCCAATGCACCAAAGCCAGTACAAAACATGCGACCGCCATGATGACATAAAAATGCTGCCAGTTATAATTAATTGAAACCTGTGCCGCATAATATCCAGAAATCTGATTAAGCACTAAGACAAAGGTATAAAACGCACCGTAAAAAATTCCCCGGTTACCGATCATTGCCATTAATGGTAAAAACAGTTCTATCGTTACCATCATTTTCAAAAATCCTATACATAATGAAGAAAACACAAAGATCATCGGATCAAGAGTGGTTGAATTGAGATAGCTCAGCAATCCCAAAAGCACCAGTAAAACAGTCATTTTATCCCGAACCTTAAATCTCATTTTCATTCTGAGAACAACCGGCATACATGCTCCCATACCTATGGTTGTCGCATAATTCGCCCACATGAAATATTCGGTCATCGCACCGGTTCTGCTTACTATATAACTGATGTTTCCCACGTAAACTCCACCCAATGGCATCACTACGGCAAGAAGCAATATAATCAGTAAAAGCTGTGCAGGTTTCGGAACCCAGTCGTTATATAATCCTTTGTTGTACATTTTTGTTGATTTAAATAAGAGCCAAGTAAGAAGTAAAAAGATTCAAGTATTATGTAGATTTATAATCAATTCAATTGAACTCTTACTATTTTTTTAACTTATAGAATCTCACTTTTTACTTTTTACTTTCAAAACTCACATTCACGTTCATCCCTGCACTCAGCTTATCTACATTTTCTTTTTTATTAGAAGCCGTAAACTCAATTCTCACAGGAATTCTCTGCTGAACTTTAATGAAGTTTCCGGTCGAATTATCTGTCGGAACACTTGAATACCTTGAACCAGTTGCCGCAGAAATTGCAGTTACCACTCCTTCAAATTTTTGTCCGCCCAAAGCATCTGCCGTCATCATCATTTTTTCCCCGATTTTAATATTGGGCATCTGGTTTTCCAAAAAGTTGGCAGTTACCCATTTTTGTCCGTTTAAGACAATCGTTGCCACTTGTTGTCCCGGTTGAATCAATTGTCCTTCGGAGATTGTTCTTCTTCCCATTACTCCGTCATAAGGTGCTGTAATCACCGTATAAGACAAATTGATTTTTGCCATATCCAAAGCAGATTTCGTTCTTTTAATTTCGGCATCATTTATTCCTAATTTACTTTTAACTTCCGTAGTCGAAAGGTTAGCTGACTGCTTTTGGTTCACCAACGTTTCATAGGCAGCCTTTTGAGCGTCATACTCAGTTTTTACCTGATCATATTGTTGTCTTGTAACCGCTTCAGAAGCCAGAAGATTTTTATATCGGGTTAAGTTTTGTTCAGCATTCCAAAGTCTTGCTTTTGCACCGGCAATGTTAGATTCCATGACATTAACATTATTTGAAACGGTATTTACCGATGAGCTTGTAGCTGTTTTTTGAGCCAAAGCATTTTGATAAGCCGCTTCAGCCTGACCAAGCTGCGTTAAAATTTCACGGTTATCAAGAATGACCAGTGTATCACCTTTTTTAACCTTTTGATGCTCTATAAATTTTATTTCTTTGATATAAGCAGAAACCCTTGTATTAATCGGGTTAATGAATTCCTCAACCTGCGCTGCTTCGGTATAAGTTTTGTCTCCAATATGAAAATATTCACGAACCAGCCAGAACAATCCGAAACCGATCACCAAAAAGACAATAACATTTGAAATGATGGCTCTGATTTTATTTTTCTTATTTTCTTTCTTTTTTGCTGCAGCACTTGACTGTACAAGTACTGAAGATGTATTTTGAGTATTTTGTTCCTTGTTTTCCATTGTTTTCAGTTTTAAAAATTAAAGAGTTCCCGTAGATTTCAGAAGATTGTAATATTGATACAGCACATTGATTTCCGCATTGGCATAATCCAGTTCTGATTGCAGCTTCTGGTTCTGTGCATCAATCATTTCCGCCTGCACTGCCAATTGATTCAAATATTTAGCTTCTGTAATCTTATAATTTTCTTCCGCCAATCTTTTAGCATCATTTAAAATATCTGCCTGCTGAATAGATTCCTGGTATTTTACATAGACCGCGTTCACAGTCATATCAATATTCTGTTGGGTTAACGTCATCGCATCATTGGCCTGCGTTTTCTGCAGCTCTCCTAGCTTTACTCTTTCTTTCGTTTTATATAAATTGTCAATATTATAGCTTAAAGAAACTCCTGTTTGCCAACCTCCGGAATACATATCCAGCACAGGATTTCTTGTGGTAACCGGTCTTTGTAAAGTATATCCTCCAAAGCCTGCAACCGTAGGTAACTTATCGGTTTTGATAATCTCAATATTTTTGTCTGCAACGTCCATATTGGTTTTCGCAGATTTCATTAAAGGATTGCTTTCGTGAGCAAGATTTATATAATATTCCATTCCGATTCCGGCATCCTTGCTCTCCAGACTTTCAATGGGAATGATCTCCGTATCTGTTGGTAAACCTAACGCAATACTTAAATTATAATTCAGGATTTTCTTGTTATTAGCTAAAGTCAAAATTCCCTGATCTAAATTCTTGATGGCCAGTTCACCACGAATCACTTCGTTCCGGGTAACCATTCCCTGCTGATAAAATTTCTGGATATTTTTTAACCTTTCCTGAGCCAATCTTTTGTTGTTCTGAAATACTTCCCGTTGGTTTAAGATCTTATAAACATCCAAATAATTAGAGATGACTAAAAATTTCACATCCTGTTTATTCCTTTCTAAATCCAATTTCGAAAGCTGTTCGCGAAGTCCGGCCAGTTCAATAGATTTATTTACCAATCCTCCTTTGAAGATCAGCTGAGTTGCCTGAACCGCATAAGAGCTTCCGTAATGAGGCATCGGAATATTGGTGGAATTGGAGAAATCTTTATCGATCGCCACTGCATCCCCTAAATAAAACTGACTTGTAGAAGCCGTTATGGTAGGAAGTTTCTGAAGTTTGACAACATTAGTATTCTGTTTGGCAATATCGATATTCTGTGCCGAAACTTTTAATTGCTGATGATTTTGCACGGCAAGTTCGGCCACCTCATTCGCTGTCATCTGTTTTATTTCTTGTGAAAAAAACAGCGCAGGAAATAGTGCTACCACGAGTGATAGTGCTGTTTTTACGTTCTTTACCATTTTACCTTGTTTTACGAGTACAAAGTTATGGCGTTCAAAAACTCAAACAAATGTTTGAGAATTGGAAAAAGATGTTCAAATGTAAGATTTTAGTTTTCGAACTGATGTCTGTATTGTGACGGACTTTCGCCCAAATGTTTCTTAAAAAAGTGAGAAAACGAGTACTGATCGCTGAATCCAAGAATTGAAGAAACCTCCGAAACAGTTTTATTTGAAGAGTTTAAAAGCACTTTAGCCTCATTAATTACAACTAAAGCAATAATTTGACTTGCAGACTTCCCTGTAATAGACTTGATAACTGATGAAAGATGTCTGGTTGTAATCGACTGACGTTCGGCATAAAATTCAACTGACCGCTCCGTAAGATGATGTTCCGCCAGATCAGTCAGAAATACAAATACAATTTCCTCCTGTCTCGACATCTGATTCATCGAATTGTTATCTTCTTTGGAAATAATTCCTGCCATCTGATAACAGAAAACAGAAAACAAATGCTCCACCATTTCTTTTTTGTACATCATTTCTGTCTCCGAATCCAGGATATATTTAAGAAAATTCACACTTTTCCAGACTACATCCATTTCATCCTGATGAAAAGGAACTCCGATGTTCATTTGCTGCCTGAAGTAACGGTAGGTTATTAATCTGTTGAACTTTAGTGATAAAGCTGAAATAAATTCACGTTTATAGGAAACCATTCTCGACTGAAAATCATCACTCACTGAAACCACTTCGTAAATCGTTTGCGGATCTGTTACCATGAACATGTTCGCAGAAAGTTCAAGATCACGGAAATGCTGCTTAAGCTTTATCGTACCCGTTTTAATGAAAATGAAGGCAGGATTTTCAGGACGGAACGGTTTATCGACAGCAATTCTCTCGAATATATTATGTTGTGTAAAAATATCAACTCCGAACTTTTCTAAGGCAGACATAACACAAATGTAAGCAAAGTCTTGAGCGATTGCAAAAATTTATTATTTTAGTATTTTACAAAATAGCCTTGATATGAGAAAGATTGATTTGCTACTTGCCGAATATGGCGATAGTCACAGAAACTCTACCAATAAACTAATTCACTGGATTTGTGTGCCTTTAATCTTCTGGACTATTTTAGGTTTCATCTCATACATCCCGACTCCCAATATATATCTGAAATATTTTGGATTCATGAGCATTGCAAGCTTCATCGCTCTGGCTCTGGTAACTATTTTTTATTTCAGATTGTCATGGAGAATTGCCATCATCATGATTTTTGTAATGCTTTTGATGGAGCATTTTGTTTCTTTAGCCAATGTCACTTTTGGCAAAAAATCATGGATTTTTTACCTGGCCATATTTATCATCACCTGGATTTTACAATTTGTCGGACATAAAATTGAAGGCAAAAAACCTTCATTTCTGAAAGATTTACAATTCCTTCTGATCGGTCCGATCTGGTTATTAAGTTTTATTCTTAAAAAATTAGGAATAAGATATTAATCTTCTAAAGCATAGACTGCAAAACTTGCTAACCAATGATCTCCGCCATAATTTCCCTGAAAGAGCAATGGAAGTCCATTGTTTAAAAATATAGTTGCTGTTTTCTGAAATTCTTTTTTCAACGGATGATGATCCGGGAGGGATTTTGCAATTCCTTTCATACACCATGCTTTTGAAAAAGACAATCCTACCAGATGAACCGTTTGATAGTCATTCAGATCACTTACTACAGGAATTTTTTCAATATTTTCCAGGCTTCGTTTTTCGTAGAATTTATTAATCCACTGTACGAATTCTTTTTGAGGTAGAACTCTTCTCATCAAGTCAGCAATTTCTAAACTTGGCGAAAAGAAATCCGAACCGTCCGGTTCCAGATAAGCAGGAGTTTTTGTATTGTTTAAATAGAAATATTTAGCTTTTTCTATCAACTCATTTTCGAAATTTTTATCCCCTGTTGCTTTTGCCCAATCCAAAGCAAAAACCATAGCAAATGCTGTATTGGGATGAACTCCTGTTCTGTTCGGATACGTTTGCTTTGGTAAGAACGTTTTCCAGGAATCCAGGATTTTATCCGTTAAAGGTTTTAAATTCTGATGCCAGATTTTCGCTTTCGGATGGTTCCAGGTTGCTAATTCTTCGTCCAGTTTCAACAACCAGGCCCAACCGTAGGTTCTTTCAAATGTTCCGGTTAATTGATATTTTGTGAAATAATCAACTTCGGTCTGAAGATTTTCTTTTTTAAAAGAGTTATCAAGTATATTTTCAATGTCTTTTGCAACCGGTAAGCCAGGTTTTGTCTTCAATAAACGAACAAGCATCCAATGCCCATGAACAGAGCTATGCCAATCGAAACATCCATAGAAGCTCGGATGCAGATCTTTTGGACTCAACGGAACTTCTCCGGCATTATTAATAATATGTGCGGTTTTATTCGGATACTCCTGATTGATACAGTGAAGCGGTTTTTCGGATAATTTAATCGCCATTTCATCTGTCAGTTTCGGAACTTCCTGAGCATAGATTAAAAAAGGAAAACATATAATGACTAAAAGACTCTTTTTCATTCAATAAAAATATAAAATAAATTCAATTTTAAGTATTTGAACTGCTTAAACAATAAAAATCACATCAATTTCAAACAATTATTGAAAATTTGGAATAAAAATAAATTCTTCGCATACTTTTTGATAAAACAATCAAAACTTTATGTATGAAAAAATTATATTTCTCTCTACTTTGTATCATTCTTATCGGCTGTAAAAAATCTGAAAATATTGCCAAAGAGGAAGTTCGTGCCGACCTAACAGAAATTATTCAAGAAGATAAAGTAGCAGTAAACTCACCTGTTGCGTCATACGCGTCTCAGCCTTCAGAGAAAACTGCTTCAGAAAATAAGGCTTCTTCAACACAAAGAATTGACACTATTTCCAAGAAAATTATTAAAAATGGAGATATGAGAATCCAGGTCGGAGATCTTAAGAAGTCGCAGGATCAGATCAATGAAATTATAAAAAACAACAAAGCTTACGTACAAAAGGAAGAATTTCAGAATACGGATATAGACGAAAATTTATATATTACCATCAGAGTTCCCCATAAAAACTTTGATGCTCTTGTCAATTCTTTTTCTAACGGAGTGGGATCTGTTTTATCTAAAAATATATCATCAAATGATGTTACAGAGGAATATACTGATGTTTCGATAAAATTGGCTAACAAAAAAATATATCTTGAAAAGTACAGAGATATGCTGAGAAGTGCGGCAACCACGAAAGATATGCTGGAAATCCAGGAAAATATCCGCGAGCTTGAAGACGAAATTGATGTATCGGAAGGCAGACTGCGCTTTATTGATGACCGTGTAAATTACAGTACATTAAATCTGAACTTGTACAAAGAGAAAGTAAGAAGCTCTGCCACTTCGAACATTGGTTTCGGAAGCCGTTTCGGTGATTCTGTAACGGAAGGTTGGAATAGTTTCGTGACTTTTATTCTGGGAATTATATCACTTTGGCCATTCTTTTTATTGATTCCTGTTTTTATTTTTCTTTGGAGGAAATGGAGAGGCAGAAAGAAGAAATAATACCAGATAAACTAACATTTAACTTGTCATTCTGAATGAAGCAAAAATGCAATGAAGAATCTCTAATAATGTAGTTGAGATTCTTCCTTCGTCAGAATGACAATTGAAAATTTTGTTATAATTATTTACCTAATACAAATACAGCAGGAATTTTATGAAGTTCCGGTTTCTGTTTTTGCCAGTCTTTAATAGTTTTTGTTCTAATAAATTCTTGTTCAGGATCGTTAATATTTGCAGCAATACATAACTTTGTATTAGGAGATAAAAACTTCGTCAGATCTTCAAAAAGCTGATTATTCCTGTAAGGAGTTTCCATGAAAATCTGGGAATATCCTGTTTTTTGAACTAAACTTTCCAACTGTAAAATCTGTTTTTTCTTTTCGCTTTTATCAATCGGAAGATATCCGTTAAACGTAAATTCCTGCCCGTTAAAACCACTTGAAATAAGAGCCAAAATAATCGATGAAGGTCCTGAAATCGGGATTACTCTGATATTTTTTTCATGACACCATTTTACCATTAAATTTCCGGGATCCGCAATACAAGGAAGTCCGGCTTCTGAAAGCAATCCGAAATCCTGACCTTTCAGCATCAATTGCTGTGCTTCTTTGATATCAGCGTTCTCAGTGTATTTGTCCAAAAGAAAAAGTTTCAGATCTGACTGTTTTTTTTCAGGAGCAAAAAACTTTACTACTTTCCTAGCGGTTTTTTCATTTTCCACAAAGAAGTAATCTGTCTGCATGATATATTCTTTAATCACAGGTGAAAAATGAGTGATAGAAGTATTTTCAGAAAGATAAGCAGGTAATAAAAAAAGCATGGTTTTGACTTATTCTAATGATGATTGTAAATTACGATTCTAACAATAAATTTTCTGCAATTTTGTCGCAGCCTTTATCCAGAAGCTGAAAAACGTTTTCAAAATCTTTCATATCTCCCCAATACGGGTCGGGAACTTCTGTATTTTTATGATCTCCTGCAGCTTCTAAAAATAAGGATATTTTTTGTCTTTGTTCTTCATTCTCCGCTTTTGAAACCACATCTGCCAAAACATCAACATCCATACAGTAGATTTTATCAAAAATTTCAAAATCCTTAGCACCAATAGGTCTTGAACGTTGTTTTGAAATATCTATACCGTGGTTTGCTGCTGTCTTTATGGCTCTTTTATCCGGATGTTCACCTTCATGCATAGAAATTGTTCCCGCAGAATCCACCATATAGTCTTCAGGAAGCTTGGTCTTCATAATTCCTTCTGCTAAAGGACTTCTGCATATATTTCCCAAACAGACCATTAATATTTTCATGAATATTTATTTAAAAAATTAACTGATTTAATGATTAGAAAGCAATATTATTACTTCAGGCAAAACTAAACAAAAAATGAAGAATAGGCTATATTCTTCATCTCTTGTATTTAATTTAAAGTATTTTAGTGTTTAATTCTTTCGGTAAGCTCTTTAACGTATTTTTTGACTTCCTTATCGATTTTAGATACATCTTTTATCGTTTCACATGCATACATTACTGTTGAGTGATCTTTACCTCCCATTTCTTCTCCAATTTTCGTAAAAGTAGCATTGGTAAATTCTTTAGCAAAATACATTGCCAACTGTCTTGGAAGAGCAATTTCTCTTTTTCTTGTTTTAGATAAAAGCTGTTCCCTCTTAATTCCGAAATAATCGCATACCACTTCCTGAATAAAAGGAATGTTGATCACTTTTTTCTGATTAGCCGCAATTTTGTTGATCGTATCTTTTAAAAGTTCTAAACTTAAGTCGGATTTATAAATTGTAGAGTAGGCAATCACTGAGTTGATCACCCCAATAAGTTCTCTCACATTTGTCTTGGCTTCCGCTGCAAGGAAATCAAGCATATCTTCTGTAAGAACGATACCGTCTCTGCTTAATTTGTCTTCAATAATTTTCTTACGGGTTTCTAAATCCGGAGATTTTATTTCTGCAGAAAGTCCCCATTTGAAGCGGGAAACAATTCTGTCCTGAATATCCATAATATCTGCCGGAGCTTTATCTGAAGTAAGGATAATCTGTTTTCCGTTCTGATGCAGATAGTCAAAAATATGGAAGAAGCTATCTTGTGTTGCAGATTTTCCTGATAGGAACTGAATATCATCAATAATCAGTACATCTACCATCTGATAGAAGTTAGCGAATTCTGTTTGTTTATGCGCCTTTGCCGCTGAAATAAACTGCTGAATAAATTTTTCAGAAGACAGATACAGCACCACCTTATCCGGAAATTGACTTTTCACTTCAAGTCCAACAGCCTGTCCTAAGTGCGTTTTTCCTACTCCATAACCTCCATATAAAAACAATGGGTTAAAAGCAGTTGCTCCCGGTCTTTTGGCAATAGATCTCGCCACTGTAGCAGCAAACTTATTACTCTCTCCTTCTACGTAATTTTCGAAAGAAAAATCTGATTTCAGATTAGAATCTATATTTACTTTTTTAATTCCCGGAACCACAAACGGATTAACTATGTTGGAAGAGAAACCTTGCGGCATAGTTTCCTGGACTTTCGGAGTGGGAACTGTTTTTCCTTTCATATTCATCGTAACAGGTTTTTCTAAACCAACCGGCTTATTTTCCATTACAGAATACCAAAGTTTCACACCTTTTCCTATATTTTTCTTCAGGGCAGCAGAAAGCAGGGACAGGTAATTATCCTCAATATACTCTTTGTAAAAATCACTCGGAACCATTAATGTAAGATTATTGTCAACCAAAGAAATTGGCTGCACTTTATCAAACAGTAAGTCGAAAGATTTTTCAAGCTTTTTAAGATCAGAATTATCTTCAGCTGCGTTGAGATTATCACGCATAAACTGAAGGCATTTCTGCCATATCATCATTAAATTTTCATCCATATTTATGCCCTGATTAGTTCTTTTGTTAGTATTATTTTTAGAAGGAAGACAAAGGTCCAATTTTTTATTTTCAAAAAAAAATATTGCAGGTATTGATTATTTAAAAATATATTTGTATGTATAATTTAAGTCTAAAAATGATACACACAACACACTCAATACGAGTACGTTACGGAGAAACAGACCCTATGAAATATGTCTATTACGGGAACTATGCAGAGTACCTGGAAATAGGTAGAGTTGAATTATTTCGCAGTATAGGGATGTCATATAATGAGATTGAAAATCAAGGAATTTGGCTTCCTGTTTCTGAGTATAAAATTAAGTATTTAAAGCCTGCTTTATATGATCAAAAATTAGAAATTCATACCTACCTGAAAAAGAAACCGGGAGTGAGAATAGAATTTGAATATGAAATCTACAATGAAGACCAGGTAAAATTAACCGAAGCTTCCACAACTCTCTTCTTTTTATCTGCTGAAACAAACAAAATTATTAAATGTCCGGATTTTTTAATGGACCTTATTAACAAAAACTGGAATCAGAATCAATAAATAAGAAATCAAATATTAATATCTCAGGCTGTTTCAAAAGTAAATGTTTTTGAAACAGCCTTTATTTTTTACATTATTTTCACAATTTAGAGATATATTTTTAACTGAAAAACAAGAATAAAATTAAAATATATTTGAATATCAATAACTTAAAAATTCACCCCCAGTATTTTAAATCATTTCAGTGAACAAGAATTAAAATTTTAAACAATAATTATCAAAATACTGTGAATAATTCATCAAAAAACAAATAAAAAAGAATAAAACAAAAAAAATATTTAATAGTTCAAGTAAATTATTAAATAAAACAAAAATTTAACTGATTATTTTTATTAAAAAAACTATAAAATCATTACTTTTTTTATTATATTTACATCACTAATTACTCAGAATACAAACAATTAAATATAAAACATGAAAAAGAATTTCTACACCCTGATCTTCTTAGGCTTATTCGCAACAGGCTATTCACAGACAGGAAACGTCGGGATTAATACGACTACTCCCACAGCAACGTTGGATGTAAATGGTAGTCCAACAGATGTAACTAAAGTGGATGGATTTATTCCTCCAAGAATTACTGGTAATCAACTAGCTGCTAAAGATGCTGTATATACTACTAATCAAAATGGGGTAATAGTATATATTACTGCTGCAGTAACGACACCTACCCCAAAAACAGCAAATATTACAGCTCCTGGATATTATTATTATGATTCCACTAGTAGTACATGGAAGTTACTAACTGGAAATTCAGGTTCAGGTATGGGTTCAGGCACAACCGTGTACGCAACGAGAGACGGAGCATGGTCACTATTAAATTTAGGGATTTCCGGAACTAACTGGAATAAAATTAATTTAACTTCTACTGATGTAAAAGCAGGTAACTCAGCATCATTTGTAAACGGTGTTTATACTGCACCGGAAGCAGGTCTGTATGAGGTGAATTATGAATTTCAATTAGAAGGTGGAGTTGATCTAAGCTTATTAGGAAGTAAAGTACTGGGTATTATAAAAAACGGAACCACTGTATATGAAACAAAGATATTTGATGCTGTGAGAGTTGCCGTTTTAACAGTTACTTTAGCAGCGGTTCCTGTAACTTCAAGCTCATTAAATACGATGATCCAGCTAAACGCGGGAGAAACTATTACATTTGCTGTTGAAACAGGCGGTGTAAATCTGGGATTATTAACCGATGGAAAAGTCAAGGTATCCGTAAGTAAAATCTCAAATTAATTATATTTTACATATATAATATATAAGCAAAAGCATTACTTTCAAGTGATGCTTTTTACTTATATCATAAATAACCGTAACAAAATACTTATTTCTAAACAATTCTCAAAATAATACATTTTTGCATTGAAGATTCATAAAAAAGAAGTATATTTATCGCGTTTTTAATTCCTATATTTATTAGATTATGAAAAAAATTCTATACTCTTTATTAATGTTTGCTTCTGTGACCGTATTTGCACAGAAAAACCCAAATGTAAAGTTTGCTGTTTGCAATGATGCTGTAGGAACTGTAAACTTATTTAATGCCAGAAAAGGAATGGTGCAAAGTACAACTCCTTATAAAGCTGCTACGCTTCCTGCAAACTTAAAAAAATACAGCTATTTGGCTCAGAACGGATTGACGGAAGTAAAATATAAAAAAGACGTAGGAACTTTAGACTGGATGCCTCTTTCTACACTCAACTCTCAATACCAGCTTCCGGAAAATAATCCTGTAGTGATTGAAGGGTATGAATTCAATGATGCTTCAACTAAAATCTATGCAGATATCATTGATAAAACTGAAGTAAAAGATTTTAATGGTAAGAAAACATTATTTATTACTACGGTTCAAAAATATCAATACTAATAAGTAGATCAATTACTTAATAAAAAATAAAGGTATCTCAGTGAGGTACCTTTTTTAATATTTATTATTCCATTTCTTTTTAAGCTCATCATAAATTTTCTTTTCCGTAGCATTATTTCCGGGTTCATAAAATTTCAAATCTTTTATTTCTTCCGGAAGAAAATCCTGGTCAACAAAATTCCCTTCGTAAGAATGGGCATATTTATATTCTTTCCCGTAATCCAGATCTTTCATTAACTTTGTTGGTGCATTTCTTAAATGAAGAGGTACCGGTAAGTTTCCGGTTTTCTTTACAAAAGCCAACGCGTCATTTATTGCAGCATAAGCAGAATTGCTCTTTGGTGAAACAGCCAGATAAATTGCCGTTTCACTTAAAATAATCCTTGCTTCCGGATTTCCGATTACATTGACGGCCTGAAAACAGTTGTTAGCAATCACCAAAGCATTAGGATTGGCCAAACCAATATCTTCAGAGGCCAAGATCAGCATTCTTCTTGCAATAAATTTAATATCTTCTCCGCCTGCAATCATTCTGGCTAACCAATAAACCGCACCATTCGGATCACTGCCCCGCATTGATTTAATAAATGCAGAAATGATATCATAATGTTGCTCTCCGTTTTTATCATACAGTGCCATTGTTTCCTGCAAAACAGACATTACATCTTCATTTTGAATTTCTTTTTTTCCAGAATTTTTAAACTGATTCAAAACCAGCTCTACAGAATTGATCAGTTTTCTTCCATCTCCGCCGGAATACTGAATAAAAGCCTGTTTATCCTTAATTACAAAATTCTCATTTTCATCTTTGTTGTATCTTGTCAAAGCAATATCAATAAGTTCTTCCAGCTTTTCATAAGTTAAAGCTTTCAACACATAAACCTGACTTCTGGAAAGTAATGCCGAAACTACTTCGAAACTTGGATTTTCTGTTGTGGCACCAATTAAAACCACCCAACCTTTTTCCACCGCATGTAAAAGTGAATCCTGCTGAGATTTGTTGAACCGGTGTATTTCGTCAATAAATAATATCGGAGATTTTCCGGAAAACAGATTTTGTTTTTTGGCATCTTCTATAACATCCCTTACATCTTTTACGCCTGAAGAAACTGCGGAAAGCTTAAAAAACTTGCGCCCGGATTTTTCAGAAATAATTTCAGCTAATGTTGTTTTACCGGTCCCCGGAGGTCCCCAGAAAATAAGAGAATTCAGTGTATCATTCTCTATCATTTTTCTTATCGTTCCTTTTTCTCCGGTAAGATGTTCCTGTCCTAGAACATCTTCCAATGTTTTAGGTCTCAATTTTTCAGCTAAGGGAATATTTTGATTCAATTTTCTAGATTTAATATAAGTAAATGTTCGGAACAATACTTTTCTTCGATTTTAAACGATCAATCAACAAATCGACAAACACCCGATTTTATCCGACCAACAGACATTTAAAGCTCCGAAACTTCTAACAAATTTAAACTAATTTTCAATTTTTTACGCTATTTTTGCAATGTTTTGAAACCTACATTCAATAAAATCATCACATTTCCACTGGTATTATTAATACGATTTTACCAATGGTTTATTTCGCCTTTACTTCCTAAAAACTGTCGTTATGAACCTACCTGTTCGCATTATATGATAGAAGCATTACAGGTTCATGGGATTTTCAAAGGATTTTGGCTGGGTGTAAAAAGAATTTCAAAATGTCATCCATGGGGAGGAAGCGGATATGATCCCGTACCTCCTAAGTGTAATCATTAATATAAAAACATCATTATAATGAGTAATGTATTCTTTAGACTTTATCTCTTGGTTTTTGCTTTTTTAGCACAAAATCTTTTTTCACAAAATTATGCAGACGGACTTTCTGACGCCACATTAAAGATAAATAATGAAAAAATAGCCGTAAAAGTATTTTCTACTACGGATGCTGAGACTTTCAAAGACTTTTCAAATAAGAAGAGCGATAATACACTTGTTATTGTAAATTCAGCTAACCTGGAATCTAAAGGAGGATGGGGAGCTTTTTATGACAGTTCTTTGAATATGTTTAAAATGAGCGGATACCAGTTTTTAGATAAAGACTTTAAGCCTACGCAAAATAAAGAAGATTATAAATATTTGGCAAAAGTTCCAAAAACAATACAGTCAACCGATCAGGTCGCATTGGATACTGAATATAAAATCTGGGATCCTTCTACCGGAATTCATCTGGGGCCAATTACATTGCATTACTATAGTTTGATGTTCATTTTTGCCTTTGGTTTCGGATATCTTTTAATGACAAGAATGTTCACTATTGATCATATTAATCAGAAATATCTTGAACCTCTTTTCACCTGGACATTAATTGGAACTATTTTAGGAGCAAGATTAGGACACGTTATTTTTTACCAGCCGGAGCTTTTCAAACAGGATTTCTGGAGTGTATTTTTACCGATCCAGACAAAACCTGAATTTAAATTCACCGGGTTTTCAGGTCTTGCAAGCCACGGAGCAACTTTAGCATTGATTTTAACAACATTATATTATTCATACAAAATTATTAAGAAAAACCCTTTCTGGGTGTATGACAGATTGGGAATTGTAGTGGCTTTAGGTGGTGCTTTTGTACGTATGGGGAACTTCTTTAACTCAGAAATCATTGGTAAGCCTGTAGCGGCAAATTCTCCGTTTGCGTTTCTTTTCCCTCAGATGAGTGATGAATACGGTGTGACTGTTCCAAGATACCCCACTCAATTATTTGAAGCGGTAGGTTATGTACTTCTCTTTATTCTTTTATGGGTTTTATATAGAAAAACAGACAAAAAATATCAGCAAGGATGGTTATTTGGTTTATTCTTTATTATTCTTTGGGCGATCAGATTCTTTGTAGAATTCTTAAAAGAACCTCAAGGAGATGAATTCATTCAGTTTGGAGGATTAAATACAGGGCAGATTCTTTCCATTCCGTTTATGATAGCTGGTGTAATCATTATGATTTATTCCAAAAAGTTCAAAATAACTGAGGCAGAAAATGCCAAACCTGAATAATTCTTTTTCAGAATACAACGTTTAAAAGTCACAATTTCTTTGTGACTTTTTTGTTGATGTATAAGAATATAGTTTCTAATTCTTTAATTACATCCGAAGGCTGCATTGATTCTTTAGAATGTTTTTCCGCTGCAAAATCTGCAGATTTCCCATGAAGCCAGACTCCCAAAACAGCAGCATTTTCCGGAGAATATCCCTGAGCTAATAATGATGTCAAAATGCCCGTCAAAATATCTCCACTACCTCCTTTTGCCAATCCGGAATTTCCTGTAATATTATAAAAAACATTTCCTTCCGGGGTTACAACCTGAGTATGATGATCTTTTAATACAATGTAAATCTTGTGCTCAATGGCTTTTTGCACAGCAAGATCAGATCTTTCAAAGGAATCCTTTGTTTTGCCAAAAAGTCTTTCGAATTCTTTGGGGTGCGGAGTAATAATGGAGCTTTCAGGAACCAGATCTACATATGACGGATCTTTGGAAATAATATTAAGAGCATCCGCATCCAGCACCAAAGGAGCTGAATAATTCTTTAAAAACCTTATTAAACTCTCTTCCGTTTTCTGATGGGTTCCTAAACCCGGCCCTATTCCTAAGACTATATCCTTATCAATGTCAATATTTTCAATATAGTCTTTTCCACCTTCCATAAACATTGCTTCCGGAGAAGAAGTCTGAAGTATATCATAACCACATTTTGGACTGTAGGCAAAAACGAGCCCTGCACCGCTTTTCAAAGCAGCTTTTACCGACAAAACAGCAGCTCCTATTTTACCATAACTCCCTCCCACTATTCCAACCTTACCAAAACTTCCTTTGTGTGAATATTCATTTCTGGGTCTGAATATTTTTTTAATAACCTCATCATCAACAGTAAAATCAGTTGTATGAGTTTCATTAATATATTGAGGATGAAGCCCAATATCTAAAATCACAACCTTGCCTGTATATTTTCCTGTTTCAGGATATAAAAAACTCTTTTTCCAGAATTGGAAGCTTAATGTATAATCCGCTTTGAAAACAGCAGAATCTTCATCCCAATCTTTATCCGCCAATAAACCCGAGGGAATATCTATTGAAATTTTTATATTCTGTAAGGAATTCAGTTCGTTTATAATTTTCAGTTCTTCTCCTTCCATTTTTCTGGATAGTCCTGTCCCAAAAACAGCATCAATGCAGATGGTCTGTTCAGTTATTCTTTCCTTTTGAAAATCTTTAAATTCTTTAATGCTGATCCCTGAAAAATCTTTTAGCTTTTTGAGGTTAACAGCTGCGTCCCGAGAAAAATTCCCTTTGGTATCTTTTACAAAAACATCCACATCAAAGCCCTTTAAATAGAGCAGTCTTGCAATAGCCAATCCATCTCCTCCATTATTGCCATTTCCGCAAAAGATTGTAAAATTTTTATGAATTTTACAGTTTTCTAAAATCCAATTGACACACGACTGTGCTGCCCGTTCCATCAGTTGTACAGAAGAAACGGGCTCATTGGCAATCGTAAATTCATCACATTGTCTAATTTTTTTTGCAGTAAAAATTTTCACTTAAAATGTTTTTCTTAAATTTAGTGAATATTATTCATTCAGATAAGTTTTCGGAACAATTAAAAAAATATAAATATGGGATTTTTCAAAGAGTTTAAAGAGTTCGCCGTTAAAGGGAACGTGGTAGATTTAGCTGTCGGGGTAATTATTGGTGGTGCTTTTGGTAAAATTGTCACTTCTTTGGTAGAGGATATTATTACACCTGCTATTTTAACACCCACATTAGAAAAATTAAATTTAAAAAATCTGGCCGATCTGGTGATTCCGGGTACAGCTATTAAGTACGGAATGTTCCTATCTTCCGCTATTTCCTTCCTTGTAGTCGCTCTGGCTTTATTTCTTATGATTAAGGGAATCAACAAACTGAAAAAAGAAGCTCCGGCAGAAGAACCTGCACCGGCAGGACCTACAGAAGATCAAAAATTATTAATGGAAATCAGAGACTTACTGAAAGCTAAAAATTCATAAAAAACGCCGCAAATTTGCGGCGTTCTTATTATTTTAATATTACTCCTTACTGAATTTGAAGAATACTTGAAATCTGCTCAGCCAAAGAAAGTCCTATTCTATCCTGAGCTTCCAAAGTAGAGGCACCTGTGTGCGGAGTCAAAGAAATTTTTGGATGACTTAATATCTTTTTAGAAGGAGTCGGTTCATTAATGAAAACATCTAAACCAGCAAATCTTACTTTTCCGGAATCTAAAGCCTCAATTAAAGCTTCTTCATCAATTACCCCACCTCTTGAGCAATTGACAACAGCTACTCCGTCTTTCATCATTTCAAATTCATTTTTACCGATCATATAGCCGTCTTTTTGAGCCGGAACGTGAAGCGTGATGAAATCTGAATGCTTTAATACATCCTGTAAAGGCTCAGTTTCAATATCTACATTGATGAACTGGTTGTTGTAGAATTTCACTTTAATACTTGCTCTTCCTACATTACTATCAGCGGCGATTACTCTCATTCCAAGACCTAAAGCGATTTTAGCAACTTCCTGACCGATTCTCCCCATTCCAACAATTCCTATTGTTTTTCCTTTCAACTCAATACCTGCCGTATAAGCTTTTTTCAAACCCGCAAAGTCGGTATCACCTACCAAAGGCATTTTTCTGTTAGAATCCTGTAAAAATCTTGCTCCTGAAAATAAATGGGCAAAAACCAATTCGGCTACCGATTCTGACGAAGCTGAAGGAGTGTTAATTACATGTATACCTTTTTCTCTGGCATAGTCTACATCAATATTATCCATTCCTACTCCTCCTCTTCCGATAATTTCTATGGATGGACAATTATCAATAATATCTTTTCTTACCTGTGTTGCACTACGTACCAAAAGTGTTTGGATCTTGTGCTCATTAATGTAGTCTACCAAAAATTCCTGTGCTACTTTTGTTGTAATTACCTCAAAACCTTTCTCCTTTAATGCATCAATTCCAGATTGATCTAAGCCATCGTTTGCTAAAACTTTCATAAATACTTTTAATTATTTAAAAATTAAAAGATTTAAAAATCAAAGAAAAAGCATCTGCTTTTAATCGTTTAATCTTTAAATCTTTAATTATACTTTTTAATCTTCCTTAAAAACTTCAATGGTTACCTGCTTTTCTATAAGGTCAGTAAATTTGCCTTTGTATCTAGTAGCTCTCACCAAATGGTTATCTATCCAGTGATAATTCCCCCCTCTAGGTTTCCCACACAACACGCTGTGATATTTAAACCCATGCTTATCCAGCCAATCGATTGTAATTTGTTTCAGATTTTCAGTTCTTGAAGTGAAAAAACAAATCTGATGTCCCTCATCATACCATCTGTTAATGGTTTCTAAAGCATCGGGAAAAGGCTCACAGGTAACCATTCTTTCCGGCTCTTCATTGGGAACATCTTCTGTAATGGTTCCATCGATATCAATTAGGTAATTTTTTACTCCGTCCTTCAGAATCGGACTGATGTGATCTTTGTATTCTAACTCCATTATGAAATTTTGTATCAACAAATTTATGACTTTTAAAATAAAAACCCTTTGTTAAAGTTCATTTAAATTAAATTTTTACTATAAAAAATAACATTAATGGAATAAATTAATAATTTTTCGCTTATTCTATTATTACAGGTTAAAATTTTTCTATTCAGAAAAAATAAAGCTATATTTAAAAATCAAGATAAACACCTCCTTATGACACAAAGAATTTTATCCTTGATCTTTGCTTTAGTCGGATGGTTTTCGATTATTGCTCAATATTATCTGATGGTAAAAAACATTCAGATTTCTTTTGCAGAAGCCAACATCAGATTTTTCAGCTATTTTACGATCCTTACCAATATAATAGTCGCCGGATATTTTACATTGCAGGCTTTTAACAGAATTCCCAAAATTAAAAAGCCGGGAATTCTGACTGCCATTACTATTTATATTTTAATTGTAGGGCTGGTTTATCAGATCATTCTCCGTTCAACATGGGACCCAAAAGGATTACAAAGGCTTGTAGATGAACTTCTGCACACAATTATTCCTATTCTCGTTCTTATATATTGGTATCTGTATGAAAATAAAAACAAACTAAACTACAGGCAAATTCTACCTTGGGCAATTTACCCTTTACTGTATCTTTTTTATATATTAATCAGAGGATATTTTTCAGACTTTTATCCCTATCCTTTTATAAATGCGATAAATCTTGGCTATTTCCAGGTTCTCATTAACTCCTTTGGGATTTTGCTTTTATTTGCAGCATTATCTATGCTTTTTGTTCGTATAGGAAAGAGCCTGAATAAGTGATTTTCATAATCTTATCCTCTGAGACTTCAAAATTTATGATGTTTTCACAAAAATTTCCAAAATACATTTATTACACTTACATTTGTAGAAATGGAAGAATTCGTAGTTTTAGTAAATCCCGATGACCAAGTTTTGGGATTAATGGAAAAACAGCAGGCCCACATTAATGGCCTTTTACATCGTGCTTTCTCTGTTTTTTTGTTCAATGACAAAGGTGAAATGCTTTTGCAGAAAAGAGCATCAAAAAAATACCATTCTCCAAACCAATGGACGAATGCAGTATGTTCACACCCTAGAATTGGAGAAACTTATCTGGAAGGAGCCAAGAGGAGACTACAAGAAGAACTCGGAATAGAAACAGATCTTTCGGAGAAATTCCATTTCATTTATAAAGCAGATGTTGGAGGAGATCTTTGGGAACATGAGCTAGACCATGTTTTCACAGGCTTTTATAATGCGGGGTTTGTCCTTAACAAAGAAGAAGTAGAAGAAGTAAGATATATTTCTATGGACGATCTGAATAAGGAAATCGCAGAAAAGCCGGAGACTTTCACCGAATGGTTCAAAATTATTTTAGAAGAATATAAATATCATTTTTAATGATGATCAGGCATTCACTATTCATTATCTTGTTATTCTTAGGGCAGTTTTTATCAGCTCAAAAGACACAAACGTATGAAAATACCAATTATTCTATCAATTATCCTGAAGGTTGGGTAGCTATGAACAATACGGATATTGTCAATATTTTCCCTAAAAATCAGATCGGAGCAGTTACCATTTCAGAATATCACGATTTAGACTTACCCTCCACCGAAATAAAAAAATTCATCCTGGCTCTTTACAAGTCTTCTGATGAAGAAAATAAAGTAAAAAGCAACAAAAGCAAAAAAGGATACACAGAATATTTTTATGAATATTTTGACCCGAAAGAAAAGCTTTTCTGGATCACCAAAGTTTTTCAGAGAGATAAAGAAATATATCTAATTGCCATCAATTGTGGTGAAAAATACTGGAACGGAAACTATATGAGCCTCTTTAACGAGACCTTTAATAGTTTTAAAATAAAGAAATAGAAATTAAATATGAAGAAAACAGCATTGTACGACAAACACGTTTCTTTGGGAGCTAAAATCGTACCTTTTGCAGGTTTTGAGATGCCTGTACAATATTCCGGAGTAACGGAAGAACATTTTGCAGTAAGAGAAAAAGCAGGATTGTTTGATGTTTCTCACATGGGACAATTTTTTATTGAAGGTCCGGGTTCAAAAGATCTTTTACAGTTCGTAACCACCAATAATGTAGACGCTCTTGAAAACGGAAAAGCTCAATATTCTTGTCTTCCTAACGAAAACGGAGGGATTGTAGATGATCTTATCGTTTACAAAATGGAAGATGACAAATATTTCGTGGTTGTCAATGCTTCAAACATTGATAAAGACTGGAACCACATTTCAAAATATAATACTTTCGGAGCAAAAATGACCAATGCTTCAGACGATATGTCCTTATTGGCGGTTCAGGGTCCGAAAGCTACTGAAATTCTTCAAAAACTGACAGAGACCAATCTTTCTGAAATTCCTTACTATCACTTCACAGTAGGTGCTGTAGCCGGAGTTGAGAATGTAATTATCTCCAATACGGGTTACACAGGAAGCGGCGGTTTCGAAATTTATTTCAGCAACGATGCAGCAGAAAAGCTTTGGGATGCAATCATCGAAGCAGGAACTGAAGAAGGAATTATTCCTTGCGGATTGGCTGCGAGAGACACTTTGAGACTTGAAAAAGGATTCTGCCTTTACGGAAACGATATCGACGATACTACTTCTCCAATCGAAGCAGGCCTAGGATGGATCACAAAATTCGATAAGGATTTCGTATCTAAAGAGACTTTTGCCAAGCAAAAAGAAGAAGGAGTAACCAGAAAATTAGTTGGTTTTGAATTAACTGATAAAGGCGTTCCAAGACACGACTACCCTGTTGTAGATGCAGACGGAAACGTAATCGGAAAAGTAACTTCAGGAACACAGTCTCCTATGAAAAAAGTAGGTTTGGGTCTTGCTTATGTTGACAAACCTCACTTCAAATTAGGTTCTGAAATCTTCATTCAGGTAAGAAACAAAAATATTCCTGCAAAAGTAGTGAAAGCTCCTTTTGTATAATCTCTTAAAAAGATATAAATAAATCAGCCCCGCAGATATTGCGGGGCTGATTTTATAAAATTAGTCAGAAATATATTTTACCAGACAAGCTCCATTTTTAAGATTTAAATTTAGCCTTTCAATTAAAAATCGGACATCCTGTAGGAAAATTTCTTTAAGATATCCTCTTTCGATATCATGACCCCAGCAAATCTTATGATAAAATTCCGGATTATTTACTAATAAATCTTCCAACTCTAACAGCTTCAACCGTAAAGACCTTATTTCGATAAATTCATCATACTTCTCCCAGAAATCCAACAATGTAAGATCTATCTGTAAAACTTTCTCAATTTGTCTTAATAGCCTCATTTCATCATCTCCAGCATCAACGTCTCCTTCTCCTGACATTACCAGATTAAGCCCGCTTCTGCCATCGAACTGATATTTATTTTTTACATGTAAATACTCTTCAAGAGGTTCTTTAGCATCAAAAACTAAATTGATTTCTAAACCTAAACCCATGATTATTATACTCCAAAAAACTCCTGCAAAGCTGCCACATTATTTTTATCATTCCCCACAAAAATTTCTTTATCAGTAAGGAAAACAGGTCTTTTCAAAAAGGTATAGTGATCCAATAACAATTCTTTAAAATCCTTTTCTGTTAGAGACTTTACATCCAAACCTCTCAATTTGATCTGGGTAGATTTTTTACTGAATAAAGCTTCGTAAGACTTTGTTTTTTTATGCATTTCTTCTAATTCTTCTTTCGTGATCGGTTCTTTTTTGATTTCACGAAGCTCCCAGTCTGTAAGGTCGAATTGTGCTAAAATTTTTCTGCAGGTGTCGCAGGTATTAAGATAAAATACTTTTTTCATTATTATTTTAAGTCTGTTGTTAATTTAAATTCTTTTTCATTTCACTTTCCGGTTTCAAAAGTAGGATTTAATCTATGATTTTAAAAATTATTAAATACCTTTATTCAATCAAATTTTTAGTGGAAATGGAAAACAAACCTATTACTTTTCAGTTTATTTCAGAACCTTCAGATGTTAATTACGGAGGAAATGTACATGGTGGAAGCGTTATGAAATGGATTGACCAGGCTGGTTATGCGTGTGCAACAACCTGGAGTGGAAATTACTCAGTAACCGTTTATGTCGGAGGAATCCGTTTCTATGAGCCTATCAAAATCGGAGAAATTGTAAAAGTAGAGGCACAGGTCATTTACACAGGATCTTCAAGTATGCATATTTCGATCAATGTATTTTCAAGAAATCTGAAACAACCGAATTTTGATAAGAAAACACATTGCATCATTGTTTTTGTAGCCGTTGATGAAAACGGTAAAAAGCTTCCCGTTCCCAAATGGATTCCCGAAATCGAAGAGGAAAAACAAAAAGAACAATATGCAAAACGTCTTATGGAACTGAGAACGCAGATCGAAGATGAGATGAAACCCTTTTTATAATGGATAGAAAAGATTTCATAACATTATCTTCACTGGGATTTTTAGGATTGTATTCTTGTGGAATTTCTAATTTAAATATGAATAAAAAATCATTGGCCATTCAATTGTACACCGTTCGTGATGCTATTGCCAAAAACCTCGAAAAAACATTTGAGAAACTGGCTGAATTAGGATTTACAGAATTGGAAATCTATGGTTATAACGGTTCTTTCTTCGGAAAAACCAGAAATGAGTTTCAGTCTGTTCTGAAAAATGTGGGTTTAAAAGTAATCAGCTCGCATCATACCACAGGTATTCTTCATAACGATGAAGGCACTTTATTAAAAAATTGGGAAAAATCAGTTGAAGATTTACACTTCATCGGTTCAAAATATATGGTTTGTTCTTATCTTTTTCCGGAGGAACGAACGATTGAAAATTACCAAAAGCTTCCGGAATTATTTAATAAATCAGGAGAAATTACAAAAAAGGCAGAAATTCAGTTTGCCTACCACAACCATGATTTTGAGTTTGAAAAGTTTGATGATTCAAAAAATATCTATGATTTTATCCTGGAAAATACGTCTTCAGATTTAATTAAAATGGAACTGGATTTGTATTGGATTTCAAAAGCCGGTTTAGATCCGCTGGTTTATTTTGAGAAATACCCGAAAAGATTTCCCTTATGGCATGTGAAAGACATGAAAGCCGGTACAAAAGACTTTGCTGAAATTGGAAACGGAACGATTGATTTTAAAAGGATTTTTGAAGCCAGAGAAAAAGCAGGACTGAACTATTGGTTTCTTGAACAGGACTCCAGTGATAAAGATATTTTTGATAGTATAAGAATCAGCAGAAAATATATTCTTGAGCATTCTTATTTTAGATAGACTCAACTCCAAAATTATTAATTATGAAAGATTTATTAACCTTTTCTTGTTTACTGATCATTTCTTTGGTTAGCTCACAAACCCACCGGTATATTTATGAGCTTCAGTATAAGATGGATTCTACTGAGGCGGGATATGAAAAAGTGAATATGATCCTGGATATCACTCCGAAAGAAGTGAAGTTCTATGGGAGGGATCTTGCCACTACAGATTCTTTGAATAAAAAATTCGGAATGAATTCCAGCTATACTGATATGACAGGCCAAGTGGTGAAAAGAAAAATCAATTCCTTTGATAATGAAAACTTCATCAATATCAAAAATGGATATTATACATTTAAAACTACTGATAAAATCAATTGGACGATTGCTGATGAGACTAAAAAAGTGGAAAATTACACCCTGCAAAAAGCAACAACAAAATTTGGTGGAAGAAACTGGACTGCATGGTTCTGTAAAGATATTCCATTTAATGAAGGACCTTTTAAATTCCGTGGATTACCCGGTTTGATCTTTGAATTATCTGATGCCAAAAAAAACTATATGTATACTCTTGTTAAAAGCAGAAAACTTGATAAGATCTACTCCACTTCAGATTTTCTGGAATCCAGCTTTGGAAATAAAGCCGTTCCTATTAACGAAAAGCAAAAACACAAGCTGATGATGGAGTTTTATAATGATCCTTTCGCCTTTGAAAGAAATAATTTCAACAAATCCAATAACGATCTTAGAATTAATATCAACGGAAAGGAAATTCATACTGTAGATGAATTAAATACACAAACCAAAAGCATGCAGGAGGTTATCAGAAAATACAATAACCCCATTGAAATAGATAAGGCGATGCATTATCCTGTATATGAAAATAAATAACCGATTATCCGTTTTATTTATTTTTTATTCCAAATAAAGCTAATAGAATTTGATAATTATTCATTGAATGGTTAAAACTTAATGTTGATATCCACATGAATAATAAATCTTTTATTTTGTAATCATAATTCTTATATTTGCAGTATTAAAAGGAAATGGTGTTCTTCCTTACCCAACCGCTTTTCAAAGCTGATGACGCCTGATTAAAAGATTATTAACAGTAATTCGATCAGGAAAGTTATGTCAAAAAACCAAAGAACATTCAGCAGCAAAACAAAGTTTCATATTCAATTTTTCTTCAGAAGATTTCCTGCTTTGCCTTATATTTTAAAATGGCTGTGCATAAGTCTTATTATAGGTGCATTCGTAGGAAGTGCTTCAGCAGGTTTTTTACAATCTTTAGAATGGGCAACGAACTTCAGGGAAAATCATATATGGCTGATTGTCTTTCTGCCGGTTGCCGGTTTCTTGGTTGGACTTTTATACTATTATTTTGGTGAGGACGTGGAAGCCGGAAACAACTTGTTCCTTGAAAACATACATGCCCCAAAAGAGATTATTCCTTTTAAAATGGCTCCTTTTGTATACTTGGGAACGATAATCACTCACCTTTTCGGAGGTTCTGCAGGTCGTGAAGGAACCGCTTTACAAATGGCCGGAGCGATTGCCGACCAATTAACCCAACCATTTAAGCTCGACAAAAATGAACGAAAGATTTTAATCATTTCTGCCATCGCAGCAGGTTTTGGTTCAGTCTTCGGAACTCCTTTAGCGGGTGCAGTTTTCGGACTTGAAGTTTTCCTGATCGGAAGAATTCGTTATAATGCCATTTTTCCGGCATTTATATCGGCAGTTTTTGCAGACCGGGTAACAAATCTTTGGAATGTGAAGCATACCCACTATCATATAGATCTTATCCCCAAACTTGAATTTCTTCCTATTTTATACAGTATTATTGCAGGAATTGCTTTTGGCATCTGTGCCGCAGCTTTCAGTAAACTGATTCATTGGGCAGGTTCGGTCTTTAAATCTAATATTAAATATCCTCCGTTTCGTCCTGTTATTGGTGGAGTCATTGTGGCAGTAGCTGTTTTTACAATGGGAACGACGAGATATATCGGTCTGGGAATTCCAACCATTGTAGAATCTTTTGAAAAGCAGCTTCCACTCTATGATTTTGCCTTAAAAATGATATTTACCATTGTTACCCTTTCTGCAGGTTTCAAGGGAGGTGAAGTAACCCCGTTATTCTTTATTGGGGCTACTTTGGGAAGTGCTTTGTCATTATTTATACCACTTCCGTTTGGCTTGCTTGCAGGCATGGGATTTGTGGCTGTTTTTGCAGGAGCTACCAATACTCCATTCGCCTGTATGCTGATGGGAATTGAGTTATTTGGAGCTGAATGTGGAATTTACGTCGCCATTGCCTGTGTTGTCTCTTATTTATTTTCTGGAAACAACAGTATTTATACGAAACAAAAAATCGGAGAAGCAAAAAACAGAAGATTTGATAGCCTTAAGAATAAAAGTTTCTCTGATCTGTAAAAATTGTTTTTTAGTTGATGGTTGCTGGTTTTTGGCCTGAGATTCGTAATTTTATTTAAATAAAAACTACCAACAACAATCCACTAAAGTATGTTTGATTACAGATTAAAAGTCTTTCACACCGTAGCTTCCCGATCAAGCTTTACAAAGGCTTCGGAAGAGCTGAATATTTCCCAGCCTGCCGTAACCAAACATATTCAAGAAATCGAAAACCAGCTGAACACCAAATTATTTGAGAGAAAAGGTACCAGTATCCAACTTACACAAAGCGGTAAAATTTTATTTGAATATGCTGAAAAAATCAGAAATATTTACCGTGATCTGGAATTTGAAATCAATCAGGTTAACCAGCAACATAAAGGGAAACTGATCATCGGAGCAAGCACTACCGTAGCTCAGTATATATTACCAGAGATTTTAGCCAAGTTCAATTCATATTATAAGGACATTAAAATTGAACTGATTACTCACAATACGGAAATTATTTCTGAACTTTTAAAAGAAGGAAAAATTGATCTGGGAATTATCGAAGGTGAATCTCAATCGAATTATTTTGATTATCAAATATTTAAAGCTGACGAAATTGTTTTGGTTGCAAAAGCAAATCATTTATTAGCGAATAAAACATTAAATATCAAAGATTTATATCATCTGGAATTGATTTTCAGGGAACCGGGTTCAGGTTCTTTAGAGTTCATTCAGAATCGCCTGAAAGAAAAAGGGATTTCTCTTGATGAATTGAATATTGTGATGCAGTTAGGAAGCAGTGAAAGTATAAAAAACTATCTTTTATATTCAAATTCCTTAGCTTTTCTGTCCATCAGTACGGTTTTAAATGAATTGAAAAACAAACAGTTGAGTATTATTGATATTAAAAACTTCAGCATTGAAAGAAATTTTCATTTTATTCTTCCTAAAGGTGAGCAATCTGTGCTAATCAAACTCTTCTTAAAATTTGCTCTTCAACTTTAAAAAACCGACTCCAATCATAACTTAAAGTTATTCAATATAACAAAATATGATCTAATTTGTAATATTAATTTATGGAATTTTGAACCATAAATTTAAAGTTTACAAAATGAAAGATTTTATTTCGAATGAAAAATCTAAAAAGCTTATTTTCCTTCTATTGGCGGTAATCTGCTTAACACCCATTATTTCTTCCCCTATTGCATTACTTTTTGGTTTTATTTTAGCAGTTTGCATAGGAAATCCTTTTGAGAAAAGCTTACATCAGTATATTCATTTGCTATTACAAATTTCAATTGTAGGATTAGGTTTCGGGTTAAAACTAAATGAGGCCTTGGAAGCAGGAAAATCAGGATTCATATTGACGGTTATCAGTATTGTTACCGTTATGGTCTTAGGATATTTTATCGGAAGAGCTTTCAAACTGGAAAGACCTTTATCTTATCTTATTTCAGTAGGAACCGCAATCTGTGGCGGAAGTGCAATTGCAGCCACTTCACCGATCATTAAACCCAATACAAAGCAAACTTCCCTGGCTTTAGCCATTATTTTCACTCTGAATTCCATCGCATTATTTGTTTATCCCGCGATTGGCCATATTTTAAGCCTTACTCAGGAACAATTTGGATTATGGTGTGCAGTTGGGATTCATGATACGAGCTCTGTAGTTGGAGCAGCAAGTAAATACGGAAATGAAGCTCTGAAAATTGCGACTACTGTAAAATTAGCCCGTGCTTTATGGATTATTCCTGTTTCTTTGGTCACCATGTTTCTTTTTAAAAATAAGGAATCTAAAATTAAAATCCCATGGTTCATCGGATATTTTATTCTGGCCATTTTGCTGAATACCTACTTCCCTTTTTTTAATCGGCTAAGTTCAGGAATTACGCTATTCGCTAAATCAGGATTAAATCTGACCTTATTTTTTATAGGTTCTACCTTATCTATCCAAACTTTGAAAACAATAGGTCTGAAACCTTTGGCTATGGCCGTTTTTCTTTGGAGCATTATAAGTACAGGAAGTCTTCTTTTTATTTTGAATTTTGACTGATTACTTAAGAAATTCGATAATTCTAGTATATCTTAAAGTTTCGGCGGCGGCAAAGCCGCCGCCGAAACTTTAAGAAGCCTAAATATTAAAATTCAGTTATAAATTACAAAAGCCTTTTGAAATTCAAAAGGCTTTTGCGTATTAAATGTGGAAATGTTTATTTCTAGTTGAAATAATTCTTTATACCGCTGACTGATCACAAGTGTAAACTTGCGGACAAGCCATATATTGTACACAATACCATGGTCCTGTTACAGATCCGGAGCAGCTGCATCCGCAAAGGGATAGATCAGGATTTCCGCTTATTCCTCCTTGAATGTTCTTAAGATCTTGCTTTTGTAATTTCTTCGCGTTTTTCAAAATGTTGTTTTGCATTGTGATTTAGTTTTAAGGTTTGTACTGTTTATAGTTTATTGTGTTATAAAGTTAAACAAATATTAATTATCCAAAGCATAATTTAATATTAAATTTCATAAATTACTTATTTAGTTCATCTTAATTGCAGTAATAACGAAAATTACGATTTAAATATTTCTTAAACAGTTATAATTATTCTGTAAATTCCAGGTCTTTACCGTGGGTCTCCGAGATTGTCAATGAAGAATAAAAAGCCAGCCCGAATATGATCACTCCCAAAAGAGCAGCACTCATAATCACTGAAAAGTCTTTCTTGAAAAAGTCAAAAATAAAGATCATGACAGGAACCAAGCCCCTAACCATATTGGGTACCGTTGTTGTTGCTGTATTTCTGATATTAGTTCCAAATTGCTCAGCAGCCAGCGTCACAAACATTGCCCAATATCCTGTTCCTAATCCCAGCCAGACACAGAAAATATAATATTTTGTTTCAGTATTGGTATTTCCGAAGAGCATAATACCCACCCCGATAATGGTGAAGACAAGCATATAGAAAATGGCCATTTTCCTGGACTTTAAAGCGTGGGAAATAAAACCACTCATCAAATCACCGACAGAAATCCCCACATAAGCCCACATAATTGCTTTTCCCGGATTCAGGTCTGTAATTCCTAATTCAGGAGCGAATTGATTGGCTAAAACTGCTAAAATCCCGATACAATACCAAGTTGGCAACCCTACTGCAATACATTTCAAATACCGTATCAAGCGGTCTTTATTTGTGAAAAAGGAAAGAAAATTTCCTTTGGCAACAGATTCATGTTCCATATTTTTATAAATCCCGGATTCGGAAACGCTGATTCTCAGGAATAAAAGCAGAATTCCCAAAATTCCTCCGATAACATAAGAGATATTCCAGCCTCCGGCTAATTCCACTGTTAATTGAGCCACAACAGCACCCATTAAACCAAACCCTGCCACTACTGAGGTCCCGATTGCTCTTAAATTCTTTGGCAAACTTTCAGAAACCAATGTAATTCCCGCTCCAAGCTCTCCGGCTAGCCCAATCCCTGCAATAAACCTTAAAGCGGCATATTGATATACCAGATGCTCTTTTGGAAAATAGGGTAAAAATCCGCAGGCGATATTAGCTAAGGAATATACTAAGATCGATCCGAATAAAACTGATAATCTCCCTTTTTTATCTCCAAAAATTCCCCAGAAAATACCTCCAAGAAGCAAGCCTGTCATTTGACAGTTAAGAATAAAGGTTCCGTCAACATCAGGATTTAAGCCTAAAGCTTTCAAACTCGGAATTCTTACGATTCCAAATAAAAGCAGATCATAGATATCTACAAAATAGCCTAAAGCGGCAATGATCACAGGAATAGAAAAAATGTACTTCAATTTTGAAGACAACGAAAGCTCTTGCATATAGAATTATAAATTTCGCTAAAAATAAAAAACCTTTCAATTTCTTGAAAGGTTTTTATAAAATATCTTTTTTTGATTATTATCTTGCAATATTCACAGCTCTAGTTTCTCTGATTACTGTTACTTTTACTTGTCCGGGATAAGTTAATTCATTCTGGATTTTTTCTGAAATATCATACGATAATTGAGAAGCTACTTCATCATTTACCTTTCCGCTTTCCACCATTACTCTTAATTCTCTACCCGCCTGAATGGCATACGCTGATGAAACCCCGTCAAAACTTAATGCTGCAGATTCAAGATCTTTTAATCTTTGGATATAAGATTCCAATACCTGACGTCTTGCTCCCGGTCTTGCTCCGGAAATGGCATCGGCAACCTGAATGATCGGCGACAATAAAGAAGTCATTTCAACCTCATCATGGTGAGCTCCAATAGCATTTACAACTTCTGCATTTTCACCGTATTTCTCTGCCCATTGCATACCTAATAAAGCGTGAGGAAGTTCAGACTCCTGCTCCGGAACTTTACCAATATCGTGTAACAGACCTGCTCTTTTAGCCAATTTTACATTTAGACCTAATTCAGCAGCCATCGTTGCAGCAATATTTGCTACTTCTCTCGAGTGCTGCAATAAGTTCTGTCCATAAGAAGAACGGTATTTCATTCTACCTACAATTTTGATCAACTCCGGATGTAATCCGTGAATTCCTAAATCAATAATTGTTCTCTTTCCTACTTCTATGATCTCTTCCTCGATTTGTTTCTTGGTTTTCTCTACTACTTCTTCAATTCTTGCTGGGTGGATTCTTCCGTCAGTAACTAATCTGTGAAGTGATAATCTTGCAATCTCTCTCCTTACCGGATCAAAACATGAAAGAAGAATAGCCTCAGGAGTATCATCTACAATAATTTCTACACCTGTTACCGCTTCCAAAGCACGGATGTTTCTACCTTCTCTACCGATAATTCTACCTTTTACCTCATCAGATTCGATATTGAAAACAGATACAGAGTTTTCGATAGCCTGCTCCGTTCCAATTCTTTGAATTGTCTGAATAACGATTTTTCTGGCTTCATTTTTCGCATTCATCTGAGCTTCTTCCATGATACTCTGAACATGTGCCTGAGCTCTAGTTTTTGCTTCAGCTCTCATGGTTTCCACCAATTCTGCTTTAGCCTCATCCGCCGTATAATTAGCGATTTTCTCAAGAATTTCTACTTTTTTGGCAGTTGCTGTATCCAGTTCCTGTTGTTTTCTCTCTAAAATTTCTGTTTTCTTAGCATAATCAGCAATTTGCTTATCCAGATCTTTTTCAAGTTTTCCTGTCTTGCTCAGCTCGTCATTTAGCTTGTTTTCCTTGTCTTTGATTCTTTTTTCAATCTCCTGCATTTTCTTTTCACGAGCCTGAATATCAGCATCATGCTGAGACTTCAGTTCCAAGAATTTTTCTTTGGCCTGAAGGTTTTTTTCTTTCTTTATGGATTCAGCTTGTACATTAGCTTTTTCTATAAGGTTTTCGGCATTTTTCTTTGCATCATCTATGATAAATTTTGCCTTAGTATTTAATGAGCTTCTAGAGAAAAACATCCCTAAAATGGCCCCTAATACTAAGCAAATAACGCCGACTATAATGGCTGTTGTCATATATATTGAGTTTTAATTGTCAAATTTCATAAAATAAAAAAGCCTACAATAATTCAGAGATTGAGAGTAAACTCCTAATCAACACGATTTGAACTGATTTCCATTGTCTGTAATCCGGACGAACCGGCGCGCCATTCAACGGACATTTGTTCGGTAATTGTTTAGCGTTGAGTTTACCTTTAATGTGTTAGAATTATTGTAGGCAGTCTTTTGGAAAAGTTATTTTCCAATTTCATTCAGCGATTGATTAATTTTGCTTAATCTCTCGTTGGTAGAATTTATATTTTTTTCGTAGTTCATAGACACCACTTCAGCATTGGTTCCTAATTTTAAGGCACACATTGCCAAAGCATCCTGTTTGTCTCTTACATCGAAATTTTGTTCAAAATCTTTAATCATATTCTCTATCTGCTTCCCAACTTTACGCAAAGTTTCTTCCTCTGCTGCGGGTACATTCAGCGGATACACTCTTCCTGCAATGTTTATGGTTATTCTTCTTACCTCCATTATAATCCACTGTTTTGAAGCTGTGCAATACAGAAATCAATTTCTTTTACCAGTCTGTTGATATGGTTCTTCATTAATCTGTTGTGTTCAGGATTTCCTGAAATTGCTGAATAGAGCTTTATATTTTTTTGTTCTTCTGCTAATACCTGATTTTTTTTCCTTTCTTCATCATATTTCCTCTGCAGTTCCTTATTTTCAATGCTTAGTTCCGATAATTTTTCAGTAAGATTATTATAATTCTTCTGCAAATTCATAATCTTTTTTTCTAATTCTGAAAAATTGGTTTCTAACTCTTGAAGCATTTCAGGTTTTGTATATTCTAACTATTAGCAAAAATAGCAAAATATTAATATTAACAAAAATAAAAGTCTCTATATTTTGAGTTTAAAACAAAAAAAGGAGACACAAAGCGTATCTCCTCAATATTTATTTTAAATATTTTTTTATTCAAACTTCAATACAAACATAATCGCTCTTGTTTGTAAAGTAGATATAGCTGACGCCCAATATGGAGGAGTTGTTGCATTATCTGCAACCATTTCATTATTCATGAAGAAGGTCCCTCTGATGGCCGGTGTTAATTTGAATTTATTAAAGTAGAACTGAATACCCATTTCAGCAGACCAAGCAAAGTTATGCGTTGTAGATCTGAACACCTGCTGCATATTATCATCTGTAGAGTCTGAATTAGACTGTAGGTTTACTACATAATTTACCCCTGCTGCAACATAAGGTCTGGAGTTGTACCATCTGTGTCCGTGAAGTTCCAATAATACAGGAACATCAACTAAAGTAGATTTAACTTCTCTTGTTTTATCTTTGTCTGTAAGTGGTATAGGAACAAAAGGATCATTCGTTAATGTACCATTTTGATATTGGTCATTATACTGAGTATTAAACATTAATTTTCTTTGAGCAAATTGTAACCCCGGCTCCATTCTTAAGTCTAAATAATCATTAAGTCTCCATTTTGCGATAAGACCGGCCCCAAAACTTGTACTTTCTTTAGAGGTAACAAGATTCTGGTTGCCATAGGTACCGTATCTCGGATTAAGTACTATACGGTAATCCAGCATATTGCCATTCAAATAAAATCCCCAACTGAACTTTTGCTCATCAAAGTCTTCCAACTTATCCATTCTGTTTCGGGTTCTGAAGAATTGTGCATTTGCCAAAACGGCAATATTTACTGACGCTAAAACCAGTGCTCTTAATAAAAATTTATTCATAGGTTACTTTGTTGCTTTATAAATTGTGGCTATACCTAAACTTAGTTTTTTATATTCAACTTTTTTAAATCCTGTATCTAAAAGAATTTGTCTCATCTTTTCCCCAAAAGGAAAAGCATTTACAGAATCCGGAAGGTATGTATATGCCCTATTATCTTTTGAAACCAGTCTGCCAATGGCAGGTAATATATTTTTGAAGTAAAACATATATAATGGTCCTAAGAACCCCTCAACCTTTGAAAACTCCAGTATATAAACACTCTTGTTATCTTTAACTACTCTTCTTAATTCTGCTAACCCCTTATTAAGGTTTTCAAAATTCCTTACTCCAAATGCAACGGAAACAGCATCAAATCTATTGTCCTCAAAGGGTAAATTTTCTGCATCTCCTTTTTGCATGGAAATTTTGCCGTCTAAATTAAGTTTTTTTATTTTAATAACGCCAACATTTAACATTTGTTGCGATAAATCTAAACCAATTACTTTGGAACCCGTTCCTTTTTCAATGGTAATTGCTAAATCTCCCGTTCCTGTAGCCACATCCAGCACTTCTTGAGGATGATCGTTTTTCATCCATTTTACTAAAGTATTTCTCCATAAAACATCAATTTTCAGAGATAAAACACGATTCAGAAGATCGTATTTCGGAGCAATATTGTCGAACATATCCTCTACCTGGCTCTTCTTTGTAGCATCAGAATTGTAGGGAGTAACTTGGTTGATATCTTTTGTCAAAACTTAAAACTTGTAATATTCTTTATAATAATTTAGGTAATCCTGCTTTCTGAAAATTTTCGATCTGGATTCTACCTGTTGGATATTTTTGATAACTTTATCATAATCTTCATCTACATTATAATAAAAATCTTCAGTATACAGCTTATTGAAGTGTCTTGCCCCTCCATAATATGCTTTTCCGTCAATCATCGTTTTATCAAGAGCCAAAAGTAATGAATCTTTTTTAAGATTGTATCCATAATACTGATCGTTTACATAATAATCCTGATGGGCAATATTGATCAGACCACGGATTTTATTTACTTCAAACGCAGAATCGTAAAGTAATTTTTTATTCTGATCGAAAACTTTAATCGAATTTTTTCCTTTATTTAAATCTACATGTACAAACTGCCCTGCAGCAACAATTCCTTCGGAACCGTTATTAATCTTATAATAATAGGTATTGGGCGTAGGATTGTCTACCACATAATAATTCTTCTTTGCTAAGAAAAGGAAGTAGATCCCAAAGGCAATGATAAACACCACAACTGCAATAAGTAAGCCTTTTAAGGACGAATTGTTTTTCATAGATTGTAAAGTACAATTTTTGCAAATTTAATAATATTTTTAATTCTCCGTTATTAATATTAATTATTAACTTTGCATCTTTAAAAAAATCATATAAACGAATGCCGAATACGATCATTATTGGTTCTGGATCTTACCTTCCCAACAGAATAATTGGAAGAGATTATTTTCTAGATTCAGAGTTTTATACAGAAGACGGGGTGAAGATTGACAAACCTGCTGAAGAAACTATTGCGAAATTTGTAGAAATCACAGAAATAGAAAACAGGAGATTCATAGATGATGATCTTTCAAATTCACAAATCGGTTATGAAGCTGCAAAGATTGCTATTGCAGATGCAAAAATAGATCAGGAAGAATTAGATTATATCATTTATGCAAGTAATTTCGGGGAAGTTACAGTACATGGATATGCTGACTTTATGCCGACAATGGCTGCAAGAGTAAAAAATAAACTAGGCATCAAAAACAGAAAGTGTGTAACTTATGATATGCTTTTCGGATGTCCTGGATGGGTAGAAGCAATGATCCTGGCCGATACATTAATTAAAGCTGGATCAGCAAAAACCATTTTAGTAATCGGAGGAGAAACATTAAGCAGAGTAACCGACCCTTCCGACAGAAACAGAATGATCTTTGCAGACGGAGCAGGAGCTGTTGTGGTAAAAGCAACTGACGAAGAAAACGTCGGAATCATTGCCCACAACACAATCTGTGACAATGGTATCGAACTTGACTATTTAGCAAACGGACCTTCTATCAATAAAGATGCAGACCAAACCCGCTTATTTGTAAGAATGCAGGGAAGAAAAATTTATGAGTATGCTCTTAAAAACGTTCCTGCAGCTATTAAAGAAACCATTGAGGATGCAGGCCTGTCTATTGAAGACATCAACAAAATCTTAATTCACCAGGCAAATGCAAAAATGGATTATGCCATGATCGAAAGACTTCACAAGCTTTATGATGTGAAAGATTACGACCATTCTATCTCTCCAATGACGATCCAGGACTTCGGTAACTCCTCTGTTGCAACCATTCCTACCATGTATGATTTAATAATTAAAGGAAAAATGGAGGGTCAAACGTTTAAAGAAAAAGGTAACATTGTGATGACTTCGGTAGGTGCCGGAATGAACATCAATGCTATCGTTTATAGATTTCCTTAATATTATTTAATTTAAAATATAAAAAGCACAGGGAAACTATTCTTTGTGCTTTTTTACATTTAATTATGCAGAGAAATTTTTTAATTATTGCCGCTATTTTTTTATTCCTGGAGATATACATTTATCAGGCAATAAAAACACTGACAGATAACTTTTGGATAAGAACCGGTTATTGGGCAATTTCTTTAATCATTTATGGTATTTTTGCTTATGAGGTCACTCATTTTAGCAGAGCCGACAGAAGCACTGCAAGAGCTCAAATTATGATCTCTTTGTTTTTAGTTTTTATTCTTCCTAAAATTTTCATCGTTCTGTTTTTGTTGATTGATGATATTTTCAGAACAGGAGGTTACTTAATTGGCTTAACACAATCTACCAGTGAAAATTTCTTTCCGGAAAGAAGAAAGTTCTTAAGCTTGGCAGGATTGGGATTAGGCGGAGTACTATCCGCTTTATTCATTGATGGAATTACGTTTGGTAAATACCGCCACAAAGTAAGAAGGGTACGAATGAATTTCACCAATCTTCCTAAAAGCTTCAAAGGCTACAAAATTGTACAGATCTCAGACGTTCACAGTGGAAGTTTTTCTGATCCAAGTAAACTCGAACATGCTATCAACTTAATTAATGAACAAAACCCGGATTTGGTCTTATTTACGGGAGACATGGTGAACAATGTGGCCGATGAATTCAAGCCTTTCATTCCTTTATTCTCCAAAATCAAAGCAAAAGACGGCAAGTTTTCGGTATTAGGAAATCACGATTATGGCGATTATGTAAACTGGGAGTCCGCAGATGCTAAAAAACAAAACCTGAAAACACTCATTGAATACGAAAAACAGGCCGGTTTTGATATGCTTCGGAACGAACATCGAATTATCGAAAAGAATGGTGACAAACTCTACATTCTTGGAGTTGAAAACTGGGGACTAAAGCCTTTTCCTCAATTCGGAAGGCTGGATGATGCTTTAAAAGGCGTTCCAGAATCAGCACCGAAAATTTTAATGAGCCACGACCCTACTCACTTTGATTATGTGGTAAAAAAGCACCCTAATAATATTCATCTGACACTTTCCGGTCATACACACGGAATGCAGTTCGGATTAGACTTAAAAAACGTAAAATGGTCACCGGTTCAATACCGTTACCCAAAATGGGCTGATTTATATGAAAGTGAAGGAAAAATGCTTTACGTAAACAGAGGTTTTGGCGTATTGGGATATCCGGGAAGAGTGGGTGTTTTGCCGGAGATTACTCTTTTTGAATTGGCTTAATCTTTTCCCACAGATTTCACGGATTTACACGGATGTTTGCGTATAATTTTTTTTCTTAAAATCTGCTTGATTTTTAGAATAAGTAAGAAATGATTATAATCCCAAATAGTTTTTACTAATCTTTTCACGAATTAAAACATAAACATCCGTGTAAATCCGTGAAATCCGTGGGAAAATAAAATTAAAAAATATAATCTTTCATTCGAGAAGTTGCTAATTCTTTCTCGTTAATCCAGGTAAGGAGGGCATCTAATTTGTCCTCCATTTTTTTGCCCGAATTTAGCCTTCTGAAAAACGGAATATCAAATTTATACTTACTAAAATCAGTAAACTGCCAGGAATTAAGATAGATCAGAACAAAATCATCATTCTTCAGGGTTTCAAACACCATATTCTGATAATACTTCATAGGGAGGATCTGAAACACGAAATCATTATATGGCAACTGACTGTAGGGAGAAATACTTTCCGGTACAATACTTACCCCATCTTCTTCTGTGATTTCCGTATCTCTTTTCAAGCGCTTAAAAGGAAAGAGAATATTGGCATTATCAATATTGGAAACATAATTAAATTCCAACATTTTCAAATCTTCATGGGGCAGCTTATGATCTTTCTGCCGGATTCCGCGAATCTGTTTTTCAAGAAAATCCTGTACAGACTTCTTTGTTTCTTCAATTTCATGAAGAGCAGAATTTTTATTATAAAAAGCAATTTCATGCCCTTGGGATGAAATTGCTTTTATTAGATTTTGCAGTTTTTCAGCAATGGAAATTTCCACAAAAAAGCTCGCTTTAACATCGTGAATATCTAAAATCCTAAGAATTGCTTTTGTATTATTTTCTGAAATTTTCAGTCTTTCTTCATCGGAAATCTGAACGCCATTTTTGGAATCAGCTTCAATATTTACGATGTTAAAAGTGAATAATATCATTTAAATTAAATTTTAGATAAATTTTTTAATAGATTAAAAATCAGATGTTAAAATATTTTTTAATTAAAGTCAAACTTGAAGTATATTAATTCTTACCCAATTTAACTTTTAAATTCTTGATCATATCTTTAGTCATTTCAGAAATTCCGAAATCATAAGTCAGTCCCCAATCTTTTTTGGCTACAGAATCATCAATTGAAGCCGGCCAGGAGTCTGCAATCTGCTGTCTGAAATCCGGTTTATAATCGATCGTAAATTCAGGAATTTCTTTCTTGATTTCTTCCGCCAATTCTTTTGGAGTAAATGACATCCCACCTAAATTGTAAGATGAACGAACCGTTAAACTTTCTTTCGGAGCTTCCATTAATTTCAAAGTTGCGTTGATGGCATCATCCATGTACAGCATCGGCATTCCTGTATTTTCGGAAATGAAGCTGGTATATTTTCCTTCTTCAATGGCTTCGTAGAAAATTTCAACGGCATAATCGGTAGTTCCTCCACCGGCAGGAGTTTTCCATGAAATCAACCCCGGATATCTGATACTTCTTACGTCTACTCCATGCTTGTCAAAATAATATTCGCACCATTTTTCTCCCGCCATTTTAGAAATCCCGTAAACTGTCGTAGGATTCAATACTACATCCTGCCCTACATTCTCTTTGGGAATTCCTTTTCCAAATACTGCGATGGAACTTGGCCAGAAGATCTTTTTAATTAGTCCTTCTTTCGCCAATTCACAAAAATGAAGCAGAGGTTCAAGATTTAATTTCCACGCGAAAATCGGCTGCTTTTCTGAAGTTCCTGACAATAATGAAGCAAGGTGATAAACAGTAGTGATCTCATAATCTTTGATCACCTGTCTTACCAGCTGAGTATTGGTAACATCCATTCTTTCGTAATGACCTGCAGAAGTGATTCCCTTTTGCCATCTGTCCAGCCCGGAAGCAACCACATTATCTGCCCCGTGAATTTCAACAAGTCTGTTCGTAAGTTCGGTGCCGATCTGTCCCAGAGCACCTGTAATCAGTATTCTTTCCGTATAGGATTCCATTTTACTTAATAATTAGTTGATTTGAGCAAAAGTAAATATTTTCAACCCTATCTTAAAACAAAATTGTAAATTCGGATATAAAATTTGTAAATGAAAAAGATCGCCATCATATTTATCCTTTTTTCTTTCTCTGTTTCAGCACAATACACGGACATTAATATTATAAAAGAAGTCAAAGTAAAAAATAAAGGAGTGGTTGTTTCCGCTCATCCTCTTGCAAGTGAGGCCGGCGCAAAAATCCTGAGAATGGGAGGAAATGCGTATGATGCCGTCATTGCGACCCAATATGCTTTAGCTGTTGTCTATCCCCAAGCCGGAAATATTGGAGGCGGTGGTTTTCTGGTCGGTGTAAAGAATAATGGCGAAAAATTCACGATAGATTACCGGGAAACAGCTCCTAAAAAGGCATCAAGAGACATGTATCTTGATAAAACCGGTAAAGCGGATACGGATCTGTCACAAAACGGAAGATTAGCAGTAGGAATTCCCGGAAGTGTTGCCGGTTTTTTTGCCACTTTAAAACACGGAAAACTTCCTATGGAGAAAATCATTCAGCCAGCCATTGATCTTGCAGAAAAAGGATTTGCCATCACAGAACAGGAAGCCAGTTTACTGAATACTCATAAAGCCAATTTCCAAAAACACAATCAGACAGTTACAGTTTTTGTAAAAGATACCCCTTGGAAAGCAGGAGATCTTTTAGTTCAAAAAGAATTGGCGGAAACTTTAAAACTAATTCAGAAATCCGGGGCAAAAGGATTTTATGAAGGAAAAACTGCAGAATTTCTCGTTTCTGAAATGAAAAGGGGTAACGGAATAATTACGGCCGAAGATCTGAAGAATTATAAAGTTGCAGAAAGAAAGGCCTTGGAGTTTGAGTATAAAGGTAATACCATCGTATCTATGCCATTACCTTCAAGCGGCGGAATTTTACTGGCTCAAATGCTGAAAATGTCAGGTTACGAAAATCTTGAAAAATATCAGCAGAATTCCACACAGGCAGTACAGATCATGACAGAAGCAGAAAGAAGAGCTTTTGCCGACAGAGCCGAGTATATGGGTGATCCTGATTTTATTCAGGATAAAACCTCTTATTTAATTTCTGATGAATATCTAAAAAACAGATGGAAAAGTTTCAGTTTCAATAAAGCAACACCAAGCTCTGAAGTAGGAAAAATCATAAAACAACCCAAAGAATCTACGGAAACTACACATATTTCCGTTATTGACAAAGAAGGAAACACAGCCGCTGTTACCACCACTCTGAACGGCTTATACGGAAGCAAAGTCGTAGTTTCGGGAGCAGGATTTTTCCTGAATAATGAAATGGACGATTTTTCCATAAAACCCGGTGTTCCCAATATGTTCGGTGCTGTAGGCGGAGAAGCCAATGCTATCCAGCCGAACAAAAGAATGCTTTCTTCCATGACTCCAACGATTATCCTTAAAAATGGAAAACCTTACATGGTTGTCGGAACTCCAGGAGGAACGACCATTCCAACTTCTGTTTTTCAGTCGATTGTTAATGTTATTGATTTTAAATTAAATGCCAATATTTCAGTAAATGCTCCGAAATTTCATCATCAGTGGCTTCCTGAAACAGTGGCTTTTGAAAAAAACTTTCCTGAAACTACGATTAAAGACCTGGAAAAATTAGGTTACAAAACCGAAAAATGGAACCAGATCGGAAGAACGGAAATAATCCTGATTGATGAGAACGGAAATATTCATGCAGTTGCGGACGGTCGTGGTGATGATTCTGTAGGAGTTGAATAATTGATTTTCCAATCATTTTTATTTATTCAAAATTTCTACAAAATTGGATTAATACATTAGCAGCATGAAAATTTTAATTATCGAAGACGAGATAGAATTATCAAAAAGTATTGCTGAATATCTTTCTGAGAAAAGTTATTTGTGTGAATTTGCGTCTACATTTCATGAAGCGATAAGCAAAATAGAGACTTTTGATTATGCCTGTATCGTCCTGGATATTATGCTTCCCGACGGAAATGGTCTTGCTATTCTGGAAGCTTTAAAGAAAGAAAACAAGCAAGACGGGGTAATTATTGTTTCTGCTAAAAATGCATTGGATGATAAGATAACTGGCCTACAGATGGGAGCCGATGATTACCTCACCAAACCTTTTCATCTTTCTGAATTAATGGCAAGAATCTACTCTATTATCCGCAGAAAGCAGTTTAACAATTCCAATATTATCATTCAGAACGAATTACAAATTGATCTTTTAGCTAAAAGCGTTTCTATCAATCATCAGCATATTGATCTTACCAAAAAGGAATTTGATCTTCTCATTTACTTCATCGGAAATAAAAATAAGGTCATTTCAAAAAGCACTTTGGCTGAACATTTATCGGGCGACTTTGCTGATATGCTGGATAATCATGATTTTGTGTATGCTCATATAAAAAATCTAAAGAAAAAACTTTATGATGCGGGCTGCAACCATTACCTGAAAACAGTGTATGGAACCGGTTATAAATGGACTACATAAGCAACATTAAAAATATTTTCCAAATAATTGTAACTTATACCTATTGTGAAACCTTTATTAAGCAAAGCCACAAAACCTTTTATTATTTATGTCCTTATCGTTCTCACGATAAGTATTCCGATTTATTATCTGGTAATCAATACCGTTTGGGAAAATGAACTTGATGAGCATAATAGAACTGTCGCCGAAAAAACCGCTTATGAATTTAATCTTCTAAAGCTTTCTGACACTGAATTATATGAAAACATCAGGCTTTGGAATCGTATTCAGCCAGAAACGAATATAGAAAGTATTCCTGTGGGTATTTCGCATAAAGATTTATATTTCACAATAGAAAAGCATAAAAACTTTGCGGGTAAAAACGAAATAGAAAATTACAGATGTTTAAAAAAAACAGTCTATATTAATAATAAGCCATTTCTGTTTACAGTACATACCAATATTGAAGAATCTCAGGAAACCATTGGCGTGATTGCACTGACTACTGTTTTCTTTTTTCTCGTTATTGCTTCCGGTTTATTATTTTTAAACCGAAGATTGTCTTTCATTATCTGGAAACCATTCAGAAATACTTTAGAAAAACTCAAAAAATTCAATTTAAATAATCAAAATCAAATTGAGTTTGAAAAAACAGACACCATAGAATTTGAAGAGCTTCATGAGTCACTGAATAGACTGATTGAACATAATGTTTCTGTATACCAGGCTCAAAAAGAGTTTACAGAAAATGCTTCCCATGAACTGCAGACACCTTTAACGATCATCAAGCATAAAATAGATATTCTGCTTCAAAATGAAAACTTAACGGAAGAACAATATCTGATTGCAGAAGATATCAATAAAGCGTTAACACGAAGTTCAAGAATCAATAAAAATCTGTTGCTTCTTGCCAAAATAGGCAACAATCAATTTAACAATTCAGAGAAGATTGAATTTGATGTTTTGGTAAAACAGAGTCTGGAAATATTTGAAGAACATTTTGATCAAAAGAATCTTTCAGTATACTCATCCGTTCATCCCCAAATTAAAGTCCTTGGAAATAGCGTATTGTGTGAAATTCTCATTAATAATTTACTGATTAATGCCATCCGTCATACTCTCCAGAATGGGTCAGTTTCTGTAGTTTTAACTGAATCCTTTTTTGAAATTTCGAATTCGGGAACTGAAAAACTCAATACAGAATCATTATTTAAAAGATTTTCAAAATCTTCTTCTCATTATAACGGAAGTGGTTTAGGATTGGCTATCATCAGCGAAATTTGCAGGTTTCACAAGTGGGAAATCGGCTATAAATTTGAAAATAATCATCATATTTTTTCTGTAAAGTTCTAAAATTCAAAGTTTCTTCCAAATTGGGTTGCAATTTTGTGCTAATAATTCATCTTAAAGACATACATCCAATGAAAGGTTTATTATCAGGTATACTCATCGTTCTTATATGCTTTCAGAACGTTTATGCACAAGACAGCTTGGAAATCAAGAGTACTCAAGATACTGTCATATCAAAATTTAATTCAGAAGATACCACCCATCAGTTAAACTATAAAAAACTAATTATACCTACAGCTTTAATCTCTTACGGGATAGCAAGTTTGAGTATAAAAGATTTGAAAAAGCTTAATTTTTCTACCCAATATGAGATCAGCGAACATAAACCCGACCATATAAGACTTGATAATTATACCCAATATGCTCCGGGAGTTTTGGTTTATGGCTTAAATGCCTTAGGAGTAAAAGGAAAGCATAACTTTAAAGACAGAACTATTATTTATGGTACCTCGTTAATGATTACCACTGCGTTCATTCTTCCTCTTAAGCATACTGTAAAAGAAGAAAGACCCGATTTTTCCAATAATTTATCTTTTCCATCCGGTCATACTGCCATGGCTTTTGCTTCTGCTCAGTTCATGTTCAGAGAATACAAAGACACCAATTTTCTATTGGGAATTTCCGGATATTCTCTTGCCGTTTTTACTGGAATATACAGAATGCTGAATAACAAGCACTGGCTTGGAGACGTTGTTGGAGGCGCTGGTTTCGGTATTTTATCTACCGAATTGGCTTATTGGCTGTATCCGAAAATCAATAATCTTTTAGGCGGAAAAAAGGAAAAAAGCCAGACGATGATTATGCCTTATTATCAGAAAGGAAATGCAGGAATTGGATTTGTAAAGAATTTTTAATTTTTTTGACATGGCTTTAAATATCATTCTTCTGTTTTTAGGAACAATAATAGCTTTTTGGATAAGCGCAATCTGTGGTGGTGGAGCGAGCCTGATTTTAATTCCTATTCTCAATTTACTTTTACCAAGTTCAGTCGTTCCTTTCTCATTAACCATAGGTAGCTTCACAAGTTCTGTATCAAGAATTTCTGTTTTTAAAAAACATATCAAGTGGCAAATTTTCTTTTGGTTTGTGCCTTTTTCAATTCCGGCTGTTTTATTAGGAGCATATCTTATTAAATATATTAATCCCAATTACCTTCAATTAATTGTTGCTTTTTTCCTTATTGCCAATCTGCCGGAATTATTTAAAACAAATAAAATAAAACAGGAAAATCAAAAACCATATTCTAAGTTCTTATTAGCTGCTATAGGTTTTTTTGCGGGGTTTATCTCGGGTATTACAGGTGCAATCGGTTTGTTATTCAATCGTTTTTATTTGAGATTCGGGCTTAAAAAAGAAGAAATTGTTGCGACAAGAGCAGCAAATGAGGTTTTTCTCCATTTAATTAAACTGATTATTTATATTTCTCTTGGTCTATATTCATCAACCGCCTTATGGCTGGGAATGACAATAGCCGCGGCAACCATTCTATCATCTTATACCGTAAAATATATTCTGCCCTATTTAAGTGAATTTTTGTTTAAAAAAATAGGATACGGAGCCATGGTATTCTCGGGTATTCTCTTATTCATAGGAACCTCTGATAAAATAATTCAACAGGATAAAATTTCTTTATCTAGCAGCCATAAAACGTCTGAATCAGAATCTGTCATTTCCTGGAGAAATACCGATTTTATTATAGAATTTGCCTTTGATGATGGTTTTGAAGTGGAGCGACCGATACAATCTGATGAGCTGCCCAACATTCTCAAAGAAAAATACAACAGTCTGAAAAACCAGTATGACGCAATACATATCGAAAAAGTTTTCTCATTTGGCCAGCAACCAACCTATGAATTTTACTGCTATAGGAAGAATCTGATGATTAGAAAGCTGGAAATATAATACTTTTTAAGATTAAATAAAGTCTTATTCTTTAGAACTTAATACTTTCGGCGGGGCTGAAGCCCCGCCGAAACTTTTCATGACTTTTGTCATATTTACAAATAAAAATTCTTAATTTTCGCCCTTCAAAATACAAAAACAGCTCCTTTGAAAGCAAAACAAATCTATCAGCAGCTTTATTTTCAAGTTATTATAGCAATTGTCGCAGGAATTCTTTTAGGGAAATTTTATCCGGAATTGGGCGAAAAAATGAAGCCTTTAGGAGATGGCTTTATCAAACTGGTAAAAATGATTATTGCTCCGGTAATTTTCATTACCCTTACTCTGGGAATCGCTCATATGACTGATCTGAAAAAAGTGGGGAGAATTGCTGTAAAGGCTATGATTTATTTTGTTACTTTTTCAACATTGGCATTAATTATTGGACTCATTGTAGGAAATATTTTACAGCCTGGCCATGGTTTAAACATTGACCCTTCTACCCTTTCAGGTGATGTTTCACAATATCAGCAGAAAGCTCATGAAACTACATTGACAGGATTTATCATGAATATTATCCCTGAAACATTATTCAGTCCTTTGGTAGGAGATAACATTTTACAAGTACTTCTGGTTGCTATTTTAATGGGAGTTGCCCTGGTTCTGACAAAAGAAAAGAGCCAGAAAGTAACTGATTTTTTACAAGATCTTTCCACTCCGGTTTTCAAAATTGTTCATATGCTCATGAAACTGGCACCCATAGGAGCTTTTGGAGCAATGGCTTTTACTATTGGAAAATACGGGCTCCATTCCGTATTGAATTTAATATTTTTAGTAGGCACCTTTTATATCACCTCCATTCTTTTTGTTGTATTGGTTTTAGGTTCCGTTGCGTGGTATAATGGCTTCAATATTTTTAAGCTGATGTATTATTTAAAAGAAGAGCTTCTCTTGGTATTGGGAACAAGTTCTTCCGAATCTGCCCTTCCGGGAATTATGGAAAAACTGGAAAAAGCAGGCTGTTCAAGAGCTATCGTGGGACTGGTAGTTCCTACCGGATATTCCTTTAATCTCGACGGAACCAATATTTATATGACATTAGCTTCTTTATTTATTGCCCAGGCTTTAAATATTCATCTTCCTATCGAAAAACAAATCATGCTGCTTTTGGTGGCTATGCTAAGTTCTAAAGGAGCAGCAGGAGTAACCGGAGCCGGTTTTGTAACGTTGGCTGCGACATTAGCCGTAGTTCCTGAAATTCCGATTGCAGGAATGACCTTGATTCTAGGAATTGACAAATTTATGAGTGAATGTCGTGCCTTAACAAATGTTATCGGAAATTCCGTGGCAACCGTAGTTGTTGCGAACTGGGAGAAACAGTTAGATAAAAATCAGTTGCAGTATTGTTTGAATCACCCGAACGAAATAGAAAAGAAACTTGAAATTTGATTTTTTGAATCCCTAGAAATCAAAAACTCTGTATTTTAAATCTTAAAGCCTCTCATTAACAGTAGAGGCTTTTTGTGTTTTGTCTGCAATTTTAAAGGCTTATCAACATTATATTAAAAAATTTGTTAACTTTAACATCGTACCTAGTCATGATATAATATTATAGCACTTGCAACCTGCTTTCCAAGTAGCCGAGAGCATGCCAATCATCCCATAAATTTTTCCAGCAGTAAGTTCGTGGAAACACCTATTTTATAACATTGCAAAATTTCATTTTGAAATTCTATACTGAAAGTCAAAAATTAACATCAACACTTTAAAATATAATATGAAAAAAATCTTTACTTTTTTATTAACATCAATCTTTGGAACAATTACATTTGCACAAATAACAGTGATACAAGACTGGGCTGTTTTGACCAATTTCTATAACCCCATAGAAATGACCATAGATACCTCTGGTAATCTTTATACAGCTAATTATGGCAGCAACACTATAAGTAAAATAGCTCCGAATGCTACAATAACACAGGCTTGGGCTACTTTAGGAAGTAATGCTTTACCTCGCGATATAGTTATCGATGCATCAGGAAATGTTTATACGGCCAATTTCGGAAATGATACTGTAAGTAAAATAACTCCGGCAGGTAGCGTTACTCAAGCCTGGGCTACTCTATCCGGTAACGCTCCTATAGCAATAGCCTTAGATGCCTCAAACAATATTTATACGGCTAACACCAACAAGACGGTAAGTAAAATTCTGGCTACTGGTACAGCAATTACACAAGATTGGGCATACTTAGCAAATGAAGCTTATCCCAAAGATATTATTGTAGACAATTCAGGGAATGTTTATACCGTCAATCAAAATAATACTATCAGTAAAATCACACCTTCTGGTACAGTAACACAGACATGGGCCACTTTAGCAAGCAATGCAAACCCACAAAGTATTGTAATAGATACATCTGGTAATTTCTATATAGCTAATTTAGGCAACAGTACGATAAGTAAAATAACTCCAGCAGGTATTGTTACTCATGCTTGGGCCACATTAACCAACAACCCAGGACCTCTTTGCCTCAGCATAGACGCATCCGGTAATCTTTATACAGGCAACAACAATAGCACTGTAAGTAAAATATCACCGGCAGGTGTCGTAACCCAGGTTTGGGCTACTTTGGCAGGTGGTGCTACTTATCCGCAGGGCATAGTTAAAAATGAAACTACCGGAGACGTTTACATCTGTAATTATGGTGTAAGTACAATAAGTAAGATAACAGCTGCTTTATCTACAGGCGAAACTATTGCCAAAAACAAAAGCATAACAGTCTATCCAAATCCTGTTACATCCATCCTCCACTTTTCAACAGAACTCTCTGAAGTTAGCCTTTTAGATATAAGTGGAAGAAAAGTTTTGAATAAAAAAGAAAAAACAGAAAAAATCTTCGTAGAGAATTTACCAAAAGGTAATTATTTGCTGATAGGTAAAGATAAAAACGGAAAAGAATTTTCGGAAAAGTTTATAAAAGAATAATAATTATCAAACAAATAGCCACAAAAGCACTTGTCTAATGTGGCTATTTTTATTTTGATATGTTTAAATCTATACCAAGATATTTAAACTTGAAGGCAAAACCTTTATGTGAATAGGTGATTTTATTTTATTGAACTCTCCATCCAAGTGCCAATTCTTAGTATTTACTTTGAATTCTATTTCTGAAACGGGAAGATAAGTAACATAATCGTCATCCTTCAGTTTTTTTGTAAACATTCTGTAGGCGAATAATGCGGAATAGGTTAAAGGAAACTTTTTCACCAAAACAATATCAACCAAACCATCACTTTTACTGGCATTTGGTGCTATGTAAGCATTGTTTCCGAACTGACGGGTGTTGGCAATATTCAACATCAGATATTTTCCGTTGTATTGCTGATACTGTTCATCAAAAAATTTAACCTTAATCGGCTTATAATTAAAAAATGTTTTAAGGGAAACTTTGATATAATTTTTAAATCCTCTGCTCGTTTTTTCAAATTCTTTCACCACCTTTCCGTCAAAGCCGGTTCCCGAAACGTTGATTGATAGCTTATCATTAACGGTGAACGTATCGATCTTCCTGGACTTTTTTGTTTTAATTTTTTCCAAAAGTTCATCCAGATTTTTCCTGAAATTGGTTTCATTGGAAAACCCATTCCCTGAACCTGCAGGAAAAATGGCTAAAATCTTGGAAGTATTAATAAGATTTCTGGCAATGGTAGAAATTGTACCGTCTCCTCCTATAGCTACAAAAATATCTATATTCTGAAAGTTCTCCTGAATAAAATCATCAGTTCCCTGAATAGATTCCGAAATATAATATAAAGGATTCTCTACTTTTTTCTTTAACTCTTCAAGAAAAGGCTGATAGTTCTTTTTTGCAGAAAAAGGATTAATAATAAAGGCTACGTTTTCCATTGAAGCAAAAATAAAAAAATGCTTCCTTATAGAGAAGCATTTTAGAATTATTTAAATTTCATCCGTTCTTTAAACTGGGGGGTTAATGTTCCAGCCAAATCTTGCCAGGAAACCGGAATCGTAATATCACCGGCTGCAAAAGCCGTAATTTCGTAAGGGCTATAATGGAAATAGAGGTTTTTATCATCAAAATAAAAGTTTCCGGTAGCTGGAATGACTTCAACCAAAAGCATATCAGAATTATTGATTTCACCCTTATCATCGGAAGCACCTCCATTCATTTTATTGACATTCTTCATCAGCAAAGCTTCCAATTTATCTTTAGGCATTGAGGTGATATCTTTTAATTCTACTTTTTTATTATTCTTTACATCAAAAACTCTTTCGGAAAAACCATAATTATCGTGAGCACCTCCTTCATAAGAAGCCCAGCTATACTGTATATGAAGATAATCATTACTATTTGATTTCAGATCCATTCCAAGATCTGAATACCATTCCTGCGCAAATTTCATATCGGAGATCCAGTCTTTTGAGTCTTTTTTAATACTGTTAAAATATTCATTCTTATTTTTTTCCAAAAGTGACTGAATTCCATTCTTAGAAAAATCCTGAACATTTTTATCTCCAAAATAAATACTATCTAAGAGTTTTTTATCCTTAATACTTGGAAAAACCAACATTTTAGAAGAATATTTTATGGTCAGTGAGTCATTAAGCTTGATAGAATCATTCACCTTAACTGAATCGACAGAAAATTGTTCAGCTTGTGTTTCCTCGTTTGTTGTCAGGTTTGTCGTTTCAGATTTCTTACAGGCAGAAAAAGTAAAGAAGGCAGAAAGTGCCAAAACAGCAATTGTGTTTTTCATAGTTTGATTTTGAATTTGATTTTCCTTTTTACATGCAAAAACCATTCAAAAGATGAATGGTTTTAGAATTATTTTGAAATTTTATTGCTTTTTACTTTTTCACCAAGCTAATCACCTGATTTTCCTGTTTGGAAGCCACTCCCCAAATCTGCTTAAAGGCCGGATAGTATTCTTTCGGATAATCTGCACTTGCCACTTTGGTTGTGGAAACAATTTCCAGTTTATTTCCTTTTTGTTCTATGATGTAATGGTATTCTATTTCTTTATCCTCAGTTACAATTTTTTTACTCTTTGGCATTTCTTCAATTGCATATCCTTCAGGGATTTCCAATACGACTTTTTTCACTCTTGTGTATGGAGAAATAAAATCAATAGGATACTTACGTTCTTCCGTCTGATCAAATTCGTTGGATGTCTTATTTAAAAATAACATCGGATTGATAATGATTTTTTTACCAATCTTATCGATCATATTTTCTGAAGAAAATTTCATCGTGCTTTCAAAATCTCCATTATCCAAAACTTTAGAATCAATATTTGTAAAATCTACTGAAAAATTCTCTTTATATTGTTTCTTATACTTATCGGCATTATCATCATAATTTTCTTTTGCAAACATTGCATAAGTCCCTGTATCCTTATCTGAATAGCTTCCTGAAACACTTCCATCATCATTAATTTTTGCATCTACTGTAAGGTAAGTAAAGCTCGGCTTACTGTTAACCATAGATAATTGCTGTACTTTTTCCTTTGCCATTAAAATCCCAAACTGATTCCAGTCTCTTGGTGGCAACTGGTCTATTGAAGATTGTTTTGATGTCGCATCATATAAATGAAAGCCGTCTTTTGTTTGGATTGCAGCGATTACAAAATTCATGTTTGAAACATTGGGTGAAGCAATATTTATTATTCCGTTATTGATGGTTGAAATCGTCAATGGGTCTGCTTTAACTCCGGCTTCACGAAGCATCATCACCAAAAAAAGATTGATTTCTGCAGCATTTCCCGTTTTAGTTTCAAGCATTTTTTTGATCCCATCTTCCACATAAATTCCCCTGTCCTGATTCCAAGTAAAGGTATTTTTCACATAATCGAAAACAACATTTGCTTTTTCAACTTCGCTAGAAATCCCAGCAATATTGGAAGGCATGTTTTCCTTTGCCAGCTTTGTCTTTTTTAATTCTCCTCCAAAATCTTCATTTTCATAAAGCCTTTGTTTGATCTGCTCCCAGGATGAGGAAAACAATTTTAACTCTCTAAAATTCGTGGAATGAATTTCTGCACTTACTTTTGTTCTGTAATTTCTGTCATTACTTACAAATTTTTCAGTTTTAAAACCTTTTACATTTTCATAACCAAATCTATAAGTTCTGTAGTTGGTACCGTATAATGTTCTTTCATCAACTTCTCTGTATTTTGGACTTAAAGATCCTGTATAATTTACATTGTAGGAGATATTTGAAGGACTATCCAGAACATATTCTGTATATAAAGATGGAGTATCTGTTTCAATCAGAATTTCCGGAACACTAAACAGAAATGGTGAAGTAACCTCATATTGATATTCAATAACAGAGCCGTTTTTTACATTTGGAAATGCAAATTTTGTAATAGAAACATTTTTACTCTCTTTACTTTTATATTTTGAGCTTTTGTCAACTTTCGTTGCAACCGAACTTCCATTTTCAAGATTATAGGTAAAAGCTTTCATTTTAGTAAGTGTTTCCTGATCACTTCCATTTTGATAAAGAGGAATCTCTAGATTCAGCCAGTCTTCAGCTTTGTCTTTGTCATAGATTTTAACTCTATAAAAAGTTCTTTTAATCAGATTACCAGTATTATTATCTATACTGAAATGTACTGATTTATATAATATTTCTGCAGGTGCATTCTCATCCAAAGTCGATTTCTGTTTAGACAGGTCTGCATCATTAAATTTAGGAGAATTAAGGAATTCATGCTTTTGCGCCTCAATGAACATAAAATTCATTGAACAAATAGCTATCATTATAATTTTTTTCATGCTTAGATTTTAGAAATTAAAATTTTAGAGTTGTCCAGGTTAAGTGTTTTTTTTCTGAAATTAATATAATCGTTATATTTTTCTTTAGGATAAAGTCCTTTGTTGATTCTAATTGTTCTGGTTACCTTTAATTCATCACCATTCTTCACAAAATTTAATTTGTACGTTCCAAATTCAGAATTAATAGTAACATTTTCAGGAATTTCATCAAGCTCATAATTTTTAGGTACTGTGAAATTGATTTCATATTCGTCTTCAAACGATTGTCTGAGTTCAAAAGGCAATTCTCTGTTTTCATCAGTTTTATAAACCGTATTGGAATAAATGGGAACAGCTCTAAAAATTATACTGCTACCTGCATTCTTTGAATAATTATGGGCCTTAAAATCAAGATCAAATTTTGCAATTGCATTATCTTTATCATTAAGAAAATTTTTCATTTCAATTTTTTCAAAATTCAAGATATCTAATGAATTTTTCATCACTTCATTTCTTTCTTTCGGACTCAAATTGGTAAGCACCAAATTATTATCATATTGAATTCCGGTATAAGAGAAATTTCCTTCGCCAACAATACTGTTGTCTTCATTAATTTTGATCTTCAGGTTTTGTTTTTCCTTACTTTGCTCTGCAGAATAAGATGGAGTTTCAATTAATTCAATTCCATTCTTTCTGATAGAAAGCACATTCCGGTCTGTTGTACTATAACTTAAATGATTGAACGCTATCTGTTGAGAAGTATTTTCCAGCCAGATATTTCCTTTGTCTGTAGGCACCATCAAAATCACGTGATTTCCTCCCATTTTTGGAAAATCTTTATCAAAAGAAACCGGAGAAATTCCTGAATTGATCACTGAATAATAAGACGGAATACCAGCTTCATCCAACAAAGTTTTCATATAATTGGTAAGCCCCTTACAATCACCATACCCTTTTTTCTGAACCTCATCCGGAAGCATTGGCTGCCATCCTCCAATTCCTAATGCGACAAAAATATACCTGGTTTTTGTCTGCATATATTGATATATTTTTTTTACTTTTTCTTCGGTTGAACCTTGTAAATTTAAAGCACTTACTTCTGCTTTAATGGCAGGTGTTGATAAAGAAACAGGCTGCAAAATACTGTTATAATACCAGGATCCGAAATCACCCCAATTATTGATACTTCCTTGTTTACCTTCCAAATTAAATTTAGTAAGGGCAAAGCTAACTTTTGGCAAAATTTTTATCGGTTGCGGTAACAAAAACGCATCATCTATCGCTGGAACATTTTTATACATATATGTCTTTTCACCTGAATTATCGCTTTCTGCAACTGACGTATAATTATATTGTGAAGGATAGGTTTTTGACTTAAGCTCAATCCCAGATTTGTTGATGATTTTCATTTGAGCCTCCTCCAAAGAGACATTTGTGGATCTAAAAGGAACAAAGTCAGGTAAGAAAACCGTATTTTCTTCACCAATCTGATATGAAAATTCAACCGTATAAGGATATTGAGTCGGAGTATATGATAAAGCTAACACCCTACTATTAGAATAAAAAGTACCCTGATTGTTATTGGCAAAATCACCAAAATCAGACTTGGAATATGATTTTATCTTCTTTCCGGCATCATCATAAATATTAACTTTAACATCTGAAATATTATCCCCTTTTTCATAAGGAATAGCAATCACAGCTTTTTCATCACCATCCTTGTTTAAAACAGTGGTTACTGTTGTATATTGATATTTAATATCATTAATAGAGTTAATTTGAATCTCTGTAAGATCTTTCCTGATAACAGCATTTGCATTTTTCTTCAAATTTTCAGGAATCGTAGAAGCGGGAAAATTTTGAGCATAATAAAAAGAAGCCATCGAAAGTGCTCCAATACAAAATATTTTCATCATGGTTATTAAAAATAAGGCAAAAATAGTGAAATCTAATAACTGTTGAAAATATTTTTTTGTATTAAAAAGCTTTAGCGGTTGTAAAATAAAAAAGACTCCATTTCTGAAGTCTTTTTATTATAATCTGCACAATTAATTATGCGTCAATTTTTGCATATTTTGCATTCTTTTCGATAAATTCTCTTCTTGGCGGAACCTCATCTCCCATCAACATAGAGAAAACACTGTCTGCTTCTACTGCATTATCAATAGTAACCTGCTTTAAAATTCTGTGTTCCGGGTTTAGAGTAGTTTCCCAAAGCTGTTCAGGATTCATCTCTCCAAGACCTTTGTAACGCTGAACCTCAACTCCTTTTCCGTCCGGAGACATTTCTAAAGTGAATTCTTCACGTTCTTTCTCGTTGTAAGCATATTGCTTTTTATTACCTTTTTTCAATAGATACAAAGGAGGTTGAGCAATATAAATGTATCCGTTCTCAATCAGCTCTTTCATATATCTGAAGAAGAATGTCAAGATCAACGTAGAAATGTGAGAACCATCAATATCGGCATCGGTCATGATTACGATTTTGTGATATCTTAGTTTCGACATATTCAATGCCTTACTGTCCTCTTCTGTTCCTACAGAAACTCCAAGTGCAGTATAAATATTCTTAATTTCTTCGTTATCATACACTTTATGAAGCATTGATTTCTCAACGTTCAAAATTTTACCTCTTAACGGAAGAATCGCCTGGAAAAATCTGTCACGACCTTGTTTTGCAGTACCACCTGCTGAATCCCCCTCCACTAAGAAGATCTCAGATTCTTCAGGATTTTTAGATGAACAGTCAGATAATTTACCCGGAAGTCCGGAACCTCCCATCGGAGATTTTCTCTGAACCATTTCACGGGCTTTTTTTGCAGCTTGTCTTGCTTTTGCAGCTAAAACAACTTTTTGTACGATCTGTTTTGCTTCAGTTGGGTTTTCTTCCAGGAAATTGGTAAGCATTTCCCCTACAATTTTATCTACAGCACCGGAAACTTCGGAGTTACCTAATTTCGTTTTGGTCTGTCCTTCAAACTGAGGCTCCATTACTTTTACCGAAACTACCGCCGTAAGACCTTCACGAAAGTCATCCCCGGTAATTTCAACTTTTTCTTTCTGAGGAATTCCTAAGTCATCCGCATATTTCTTCAAAGTCCTCGTTAACGCACGTCTGAAACCTGCCAAGTGAGTTCCTCCTTCATGGGTATTAATATTATTTACATAAGAGTGAAGGTTCTCGTTAAATGAAGTATTATAACGCATTGCTACCTCAACAGGAATATCATCTCTTTCTCCCTCCATGAAAATTACATTTTCCATGATCGATTCACGGTTTCCGTCGATGTATGCTACGAACTCTTTCAAACCGCCTTCTGAATGGAAAACTTCAGTTCTGAAAGAACCGTCTTCCAGCTTTTCTCTTTCGTCTGTAAGGGTAATTGTGATTCCTTTATTAAGGTAAGAAAGTTCTCTTAAACGGCTTGCTAAAGTATCATAGTTATATACTAATTCCGTAAAAATAGTATCATCCGGCTGGAAGAACTGTTTTGTTCCTCTCTTTTCGCTGTGCCCTATTTCTTCGACACCGGTCTGAGCTTTTCCTCTTGAATATATCTGCTGATAAATATTTCCGTCTCTGTAAACAGTAGTGATCATTTCATTGGAAAGTGCATTCACACACGATACCCCAACTCCGTGAAGACCACCCGAAACCTTGTAAGAATCTTTATCGAACTTACCTCCGGCCCCGATTTTTGTCATTACAACTTCAAGAGCAGATTTTTGTTCTTTTTCGTGGAAGTCAACCGGAATACCTCTACCGTTATCGCTAACTTCGATTCCGTTTCCTTCTTTAATGCTGACAAAGATAGTGTCGCAGTACCCTGCCAATGCTTCGTCAATAGAGTTATCTACTACTTCATAAACCAAATGATGGAGACCTCTTACTCCCACATCACCAATGTACATCGAAGGACGCATACGTACGTGCTCCATTCCTTCCAATGCCTGAATACTACTAGCTGTATATTGTTTCTGACTCATATCAAATTTTAAAAATTTTGCCCAATGCAAAGACTCACAAATATCGTGATTTTTTTCGAGGTATGAAAGTTAAAATATGTCAAAAAAAAGAGAGACTTTTCAACAAAAATATTAGTGATTTATTTTAAAAAATATCAAAGTTAAAACCTATTCTTTAAACGAATACTGTTGTAAATCATACCGAGCATCAATAATTTATGCTTAAATTTATTTACTCAAAAAGTTGATTTTATGGATGATTTTCTGGCTGCCCGTTCACAGATGGCAATGTCACTCGGTTTTCATATCATATTTTCCTGCGTAGGTATGGTAATGCCTTTTTTGATGGCATTTGCCCACTGGAAATATTTAAAAACAAATAATGAAGTCTACAAAGGACTTACCAAAGCCTGGAGCAAAGGTGTAGCCATCCTTTTTGCCACCGGAGCTGTTTCCGGAACCATGCTTTCTTTTGAACTAGGATTGCTCTGGCCCCAATTCATGAAACACGCCGGACCTATTTTCGGAATGCCTTTTTCATTGGAAGGAACCGCATTCTTTATTGAAGCTATTGCTATTGGCTTTTTCCTATACGGATGGGACAGGTTTAATAAATGGTTTCACTGGTTCTGTGGATTTCTAGTTGGATTAAGCGGTCTGGCTTCAGGAATTTTAGTGGTTGCGGCCAATGCATGGATGAATTCTCCTGCCGGATTTGATTATGTAGACGGGCAATATTTAAATATAGATCCTATTAAAGCTATGTTTAATAAAGCTTGGTTTCCTCAGGCTCTGCATATGACGGTTGCTGCATTTTGTGCTACGGGGTTTGCGGTTGCCGGAGTTCATGCTTATCTAATTATGCGAAAAAAGAATGTTGAGTTTCACACAAAAGCATTTAGAATTGCTGCAGGATTCGCATTAATCGGAGCATTTGGAGCGCCTTTAAGCGGTGATGTTGCCGCTAAATCTGTTGCCAAAAGACAACCTATTAAATTAGCCGCAATGGAAGCCCATTTCGAAACAGAAAAAGGAGCTTCTTTCGTGATAGGCGGAATTCCTGACGAGAAAAAAGAAGAAATAAAATATGCAGTAAAAATTCCGAAAGTCCTGAGTTTTCTGGTTGCAAATGACTTTAATGCTGAAGTAAAGGGTTTAAAAGATTTTCCAAAAGACGAATGGCCTCCGATTGCCGTTGTACACTACGCCTTTCAGATTATGATATTCTTTGGAGTTGTGATGATTATGATTGGAATGGTTTATTTATATGCTTTCTTTTTCAAAAAAGAATGGCTTAATAAAAACTGGCTATTAAAAACCTTTTTATATGCTACCCCCTTCGGATATATTGCTTTGGAAGCGGGCTGGACAGTAACCGAAGTTGGAAGACAGCCATGGATTATCTATGGGATCATGAGAACAGTTGATGCGGTAACTCCGATGCCGGGAATTCAGTATTCATTTTATTTTTTCACAGCAATTTTTGTTTCGTTATCATTGATTATTGTATTCCTTTTGAGACGACAAATACATATGGTGCCGAGATTGTACGATCCAACAGATGCTCAGTTCAACCCTAAAAATAAGAAATTATGATTTACGTTGTTATAGGTTTTCTTTGGCTCTCGATTTGCCTGTATGTGATTTTAGGAGGAGCTGATTTCGGAGCCGGAATTGTGGAACTTTTCACAAAAAAAAGAGCACGCGATAAAACAAAAGAAATCATGTATGAATCTATTGCGCCAGTTTGGGAAGCCAATCATATGTGGCTGATTATTGCGATTGTAATTTTGTTTGTCGGTTTTCCTGAGATTTACACCACACTTTCCACTTATCTTCATATTCCATTAGTCTTAATGCTGGTCGGAATTATTGCGAGAGGAACCGCATTCACTTTTAGACATTATGATGCTGTAAAAGATGATTGGCAGCACGTTTACACTCAAATCTTTTATTTTTCAAGCTTATTAACTCCTTTTTTCTTAGGATTAATTGCCGCTGCAACGGTTTCTCATTCTATCGATCCTAATGCAACAAACTTTTTAGATTTATATATTTTCAGCTGGCTGAATTGGTTTGGCATTGCTGTAGGATTGTTTACCGTTTCCATTTGCGCCTATCTGGCTTCGGTTTTCGCGTTAAGAGAAACCAATGACAGATTAGAATTAGGTCTAATGATCAAAAAGTCTAAGCAGACCATGATCTTTGTAGTGATAACAGGTATCTTAGTATTCTTCACGGCTTACATTTCTGATATTCCGTTAGTCATGTGGGTATTCTCAAAACCTTTAGGAATAATGGCCGTTTCATTTGCTACGATTTGTTTAGTTCTTATTCTTCGTGCCATGAACAGACAGAAGCTTCTCCCTGTAAGAGCTTTAGCAGGATTTCAGGTGGTTATGATTTTAGTGGCTGCAACTTATCAACACAACCCCAATATTATCCTTTTTGCTAATGGAGAGCACCTTTCTTTACTGGAGCAAGCTGCTGCACCGAAAACAATTTCCGCATTGGGTTGGGCATTGATGTTGGGTTCTTTATTTATTCTGCCATTTTTATTTTATCTGATGGCTTCATTTAGTAAGTTGAGAAAATAGGAATTTACAATATGGGTTTCGGCGGCAGCTTCGCTGCCGCCGAAACCTTTTTATTTATTTTTTTAGCAAAACAATTTCAACCCGTCTGTTCTTAGTCCGATCCGATTCTGTTTGTTCAGGGTATACAACAGGATTAAGATGTCCCGCGCCTTCTGCTTTTATACGTTTAGCATCAATTCCCATTGCCAATAAGAAATCTTTGATCGACTGTGACCGTGTAAAAGAAAGATTAAATGTTCCCAGATCTTGATCTTCACCATCAAAATTTTCGTAATCGCAGCAAATATGCCCCTGAAGTTCAACTTCAAGTGTCGGATTTTCGTTCAAAATTTTATACAGCTGATATAACTTTGGTTTTGCCTGCGGAAGCCAGATATGACGACCACCAATAAAATTGACATCCGGTAAAGAAAAAGTATCTTTTACTTTCATTGCCGCAACTTTCATATCAAAAAAGCTAGGATAAACTTTTCTTGAAATCTTTTCTCCTTTCTCAAAATACCGTTCAATGAAAATATCAACACGACGATTTTTTGCAAGCAGGCTCTCCGAACTGTTGTCGTTGATCTGTTTTGAAATTCCCAATCCTACAACACTTGTCAGCCGAATATTTTTACCGATTTTACTACTTAAATAATCGCTTACTGTTTTCGCCCTATTTTCAGACAATGTTTTATTTAGCGCTTCATTTCCTAGTGGATTTGCATTTCCAAAGATCCTAAAAATAAGCTTTGTATCAAGTTTCGCCAAGCTATCCAGTTTTCGTTTTGATTCATTACTCAACTCATAACTGTTATTTTTAAAATAAATAGAAGTAAGCGTCTGCGAATACACAACTGTAGAGAAGAAAAGTAAAAACAGAAAGGCTTTCATCAGGATTGTTTTCTTACAAACGCAAAATAACAGAAAATAGTTCAAGTTTCGGGTATTTTAGAAAAAAGTTCCGGCGGAAGCTTCGCTTCCGCCGGAACTAAATTTATTTCGAATTAATTTAAACCAATTTCATCAAAAGGCTTTCCTCAATTTTCTCCACTTTTACCAAATTCGCTTTGGTCAAAATTTTTGAGGCTTTATCCCATTTTTTTCCTGAAAGTTTCGATTGTTCTTTTACTTCAGCTAAAGCAATCTGCTCTCCCGACTTTAAAATGTCTAGGATTACTTTTTCATCATCCCCCAGTTCGATTTGAGGAACTGCTTTTTCAGGTCTCATCTGAGGGAAGAACAACACTTCCTGGATGGACGCATTATTCGTTAAGAACATGATCAATCTGTCCATTCCAATTCCTAATCCTGAAGTTGGCGGCATACCATATTCAAGGGCTCTTAGGAAGTCTTCATCGATAAATTGTCCGGCTTCATCATCTCCTTTCTCAGACAATCTCAACTGATCTTCAAAACGTTCTCTCTGATCAATCGGATCATTCAACTCAGAATAGGCGTTGGCAATTTCTTTTCCACACACCATTAATTCGAAACGCTCTGTAAGACCTTCTTTGCTTCTATGTTTCTTGGTAAGCGGTGACATTTCGATCGGATAATCCGTAATGAAAGTCGGTTGAATGAAGTTTCCTTCACATTTTTCACCGAAAATCTCATCAATTAATTTCCCTTTCCCCATCGTTCCGTTAACATCGATTCCGATAGATTTAGCAAAATCAAACAATTCCTGCTCAGTTTTTCCTGTAATATCATAACCTGTGAATTTCAGGATGGCATCTGTCATTGAAATCCTTTGGTAAGGCGCTTTGAAATCAACCTCGTATTCACCGAATGTAGCTTTTGTTGTTCCGTTTACCTGAATGGCACAGAATTCCAATAATTTTTCTGTGAAATCCATCATCCAGTTGTAATCTTTATAGGCTACATAGATTTCCATGGCTGTAAACTCAGGGTTATGTGTTCTGTCCATTCCTTCATTTCTGAAGTTTTTAGAGAATTCATACACTCCGTCGAATCCACCAACGATCAATCTTTTCAGATACAATTCATTTGCAATTCTTAAATATAATGGAATATCTAAAGCGTTGTGATGTGTAATGAAAGGTCTTGCAGCAGCCCCACCAGGAATTGACTGTAAGATTGGAGTTTCAACCTCAAAATATCCTGCATCATTAAAGAAAGTTCTCATGGCGTTGAACAGCTTTGTTCTTTTCACGAAAATTTCTTTCACCTGAGGATTTACCGTTAAATCTACATAACGTTGTCTGTATCTCATTTCAGGATCGTTAAATCCATCGTGTACAACCCCATTTTCGTCAGTTCTTGGTTGTGGAAATGGACGTAAAGATTTTGTTAAAAGGGTAAAGTTTTTAACCAAAACTGTTTTTTCCCCTACCTGAGTGGTGAACAACTCACCCTCTACCCCAATAATATCTCCTATATCTAAAAGATGTTTGTAAACCTCATTATATAAAGTTTTATCCTCACCAGTACAGATCTCATCTCTGTTAAAATAGACTTGAATTTTACCTGTAGAATCCTGTAGTTCCGCAAAAGATGCTTTCCCCTGAATTCTTCGGGACATCAATCTTCCTGCAATCTTCACCTGTTTACTTTCAGAAAAATTCTGTTTTATAGATTCCGTAGTATCTGTAATTACATATTCATCTGCCGGGAATGCGTTGATTCCCATTTCAACAAGCTTATTCAGCTTTTCTCTTCTAATGATTTCCTGTTCTGATAATTGCATTTTTTATTTTTTCTAAAAGCGTACAAATTTAGTGATTTTTCCATAAAAAAAGACAGCAGAATTATGCTGTCTCTAAAATATTTTTAAATGGATGTTATTTCTTTTTGAGTGACAAAATATAACTTACCATTTTTTTCGCATCTTCTCTAGACACCTGAGAATGAGGCTGCATAGGCACATTTCCCCAAACTCCACTTCCTCCTTCTATGATTTTTGTAGCCAAAGCATCCATATCTTTTTCAGAATACTTATCTGCTATTTCCTGATATGACGGGCCAATCATTCTTTCACTTACCGAGTGACAACCGGAGCAATCTAATGTTTCAATAATCTGGTTTCCGGAAAGATGAGCATTAGTTGTTGCTACTGGTTCTGCAGAAGTTTCTGAAACTGAAGCCTGTTCTTTTTTAGTACAGGAAAACATCAGCATACCCAAACATCCTGCCAATACTAATTTCTTCATTATTTTTTCGTAAGAGTATCTGCTTTTGCTTCATTTGCAGGAACTGATACAGCAGCATTTACATCTACTGATTCAGTTTTTTTGGCGGTAGAATCTACTACAGTTGGTGCATCCGGCTCCGGTAACATCGTGTTGCTGTCTTGTAAATCATGATTAGGCTTTTTTGAACAACTAACTGCCAATAAACCTCCGATAAATGCGATTGCTAATACTTTTTTCATTATTTTTCCTATAAAATTTAGACAAAAATATAAAAAATATTGCTTGTGTAGCGTATAAAATACTTTTTAATCATTATAATCAGAAATTGTATTTTTGTATAAACCTGAAAATTATGATTATCATTTCAAAAATCTTATTTTTCTTAAGTCACCACGGCTTTTATGCAGTGATTATCTTTATTTTGTTCTTCGGAATTATTGCTTATTTAACTAAAAAAGCATGGTGGCTTATTTTAATCCTCCCGTTTTCAATCGTTAACGGAATTGGAGGTCAATTTACCAATGCCTGGTTTTTAAATCAATATGGTGTAGAAAGCACCGCCATTATTACATCCGATATAGAGACCAATTCGACACTTAATGATCAGTATATTCATGATTATGAAGCTATTGTAAAAAAGCAGGACGGAAAATATGTAGATACTTATTTTTCAACAACTTCGGCTGCCATATATCCTATTGAAAATGCAATAAGAATCCCAAGAACAGAACAGGAATTCCCGGTAAAGTACATTCCCGGGTATGAAAAAAATATTGTTATTCTTTATTACCAGTCTAAAGAAGGAAAACAATTGCAGGAATACGAAAAAATAAGGCCGATCAATACCGCGAAAATAAAGTACGAAACAGATCCTACCAATAAAGATTTTATCCGGGAATACCTCAATGCTTTGGAAGACTATTTGAAAACGTATGACAATCAGGAATACAGAAACAAAGCTGAACAGTTGAAAAAAGAGCTGAATGCTAAGAAGTAGTTTTTCTAAATATTTAAGAAAATCAACATTTTATTTGTTCTAACAGGGATAAGATTCAAAAAACTTGTACATTTTTGCTAAATCTATCAAAAAAATAATTTAGCTTTGTATATTATTTAAAATAAGCTTTATGAAAAAAATAATCTCTACAACTTTCGTTTTTTTGGGACTTCTTTTTGCTAACTTGGTTTCTGCACAGGAAATTTCGAAACAGCAGATGATTGCTTTTCAGTCTGACAATGTAGATACTTTTAAAGCAGCTTTCCCAAAAGACAATTATAATAAGTGTTTTGCAATAAAAGAGAGTTCATACAGTTTGCTTTCTTTAAGTGTAAAACATGATAAAAAGAATATTCTGGAGTATTTATTAAACAATGAAGCGGATCTTAACAAAGAATGTGGTAATCAGACTCCACTAATGGTTGCTGCGAGATATGGTAAATTGGATTTTGCAAAACTTCTTCTGAAAAAAGGAGCTAATAAAAATACAAAGAACGAAAAAGGAGAAACAGCAAAAGAGTTTGCAGTTCAGTATAACCACCCCGAAATGACTTCAATTTTAAAATAATAAAAAAACTTCCGTAAAGGAAGTTTTTTTATTTCAGCCTTTGACATACATTGCAATAAAATTTTATCAATTTTTATTTTTCATTTTAAAAAATTATCTACATTTGCATCATGATTAATTCAAACAACAAATTTTGGTGGTGGCATTCAAACTCCTCGTCGGGTCTGAAGCTATACTCTTGTTGTTAATTGACAGCCGGAATATTATAGAAAATATACAGAGACTTTGACGATTTCGTTAAAGTCTTTTTTTATTGCTAAAAATTAAAACACTACCAATGTTCAAACAAAACATCAACATAAAAACCACCTCAAAAAAAATGCTGGGAGATCTGCAGACTCCCATGAACATCTATCTGAAAATAAGAGATCAGTTTCGTGATACGATCCTTTTGGAAAGCTCGGATTCTAAAAATATGGATCATAATTTCTCATTCATTGCCATTAATGCGATTGCAGGCATAGAAATTAAGAATCTTAAAGAATTTGAAATCAAATTCCCGGGTGAGAGCCCTGAGAAGCATCTTTTAGCAGATCATTCTGTTCCGGATCTCTTAAATCAATTTTCAAAGTCTTTTATTTGCAGCGGCACTAAGGATTCTATAGAAGAAACCGCCCAGAGCCTTTTTGGATATACCAGTTTTGAAGCCGTACAATTTTTCGAAAACCTTACATTTAAAGCTCAAAGTAAGGAAGTAGAAATTCCGATTCTGCGTTACAGACTTTATCAATATGTTATTGCAATCAATCATTACAACGATGAAATGCACATTATTGAAAATCAGATTAAAAATTTAAAATCTGAGCTATATCTCTTAGAAAGTCTGATCAAAAATCAGAATTCGGTTATTTATCCTTTTGAAAAAACAGCAGAAGAAACTTCGAATATTACCGATGAAGAATATATCGAATTGGTAAAAACAGCCCAGAAACACTGTATGAGAGGAGATGTTTTCCAATTGGTTCTAAGCAGAAGATTCGAACAAAAATTCAAAGGAGATGAATTCAATGTATATCGAGCGCTACGAAATATTAATCCCTCTCCTTACCTATTCTTTTTTGATTATGGAGATTATAAACTCTTCGGATCAAGCCCGGAAAGTCAGCTCATTATTAAAGATAATAAAGCCATCATTCATCCAATTGCCGGAACTTTTAAAAGAACAGGGCATTTTGAGACCGATCTACAGTCTATTGAATCACTAAAAAACGATCCGAAAGAAAATGCAGAACATACCATGTTGGTAGATTTAGCCAGAAATGATTTAGGAAAACTAGGAAAAAATGTAACCGTTACCAAACTCAAAGAAATACAGCTTTTTTCTCATGTGATTCACATGGTAAGTGAAGTGACAACAGAATTAGAAGAAAACACTAATCCTTATGAAATGGTTGCCACCACTTTTCCTCAGGGCACTTTAAGCGGAGCACCTAAACATAAAGCTCTTCAGCTAATAAATACCTACGAAAAAGATTCGAGAGGTTATTACGGAGGCTGCATCGGAATGGTTGGCTTAAACGGAAGCTGTAATCAGGCTATCATGATCCGTACTTTTTTAAGCAAAAACAACACGTTATATTACCAGGCTGGAGCCGGAATAGTAGCCAAATCCAATGCTGAAAGTGAGCTCCAGGAAGTAAATAACAAGCTTAATGCTCTGAAAAAGGCCATCGAAAAGGCAGAAAAAATATAACAATTCAAAGATCTACAAACTTATAAACTATCCACAATGAAAATATTAGTCTTCGATAATTACGACAGCTTTACTTATAATTTGGTTCAAATGATCGAAAGAATTTTGAATACAAAAGTTGATGTGGTAAGAAATGATGAAATTAAGCTGGAAGAAATTGAAAAATATGATAAGATTATTCTTTCGCCCGGTCCGGGAATTCCTGAAGAAGCCGGAATTTTACTGGATGTCATTAAAGAATATGCTTCCACAAAGAGTATTTTAGGCGTTTGTCTTGGTCAACAGGCAATTGCAGAAGCTTTTGGAGGAACCTTAATTAATCTTAGCGAAATTTATCACGGTGTTGCTACAGAAGCCATCCAAACCAGTGAACATAAACTTTTTAATGATTTGCCACAGACTCTGGAAGTCGGAAGATATCACAGTTGGGCAGTTAATCCCGAAAATTTCCCCGAAGAGCTGGAAATTACCAGTACAGACAGTAAAGGAATGATTATGAGTTTACAACACAGAACCTATGATGTTCACGGTGTTCAGTATCACCCTGAAAGTATTTTAACACCGGATGGAGAAACCATCATTAAAAACTTTCTTTTGAATTAAATAATATGAAAGAAATTCTGCAATATCTTTTCAATCACCATACTTTGTCCAAATCTGAGGCAAAAGCCATCATGATTGAGATTGCCCAAAATAAGTTCAATGCAACAGAAGTTACTGCCTTTATAAGTATTTTTCTGATGCGAAACATCACATTACCGGAGCTGGAAGGCTTTAGGGAAGCATTATTACAAATGGCTATTCCTGTAGATCTGGATGCAAGTGACGCCATTGATGTTGTTGGGACCGGCGGCGACGGAAAAAATACGATCAATATTTCTACGTTAGCAAGTTTCGTGATTGCAGGAACAGGGCAAAAAGTAATTAAACACGGAAATTATGGAGCTTCAACAATTACCGGAGCATCCAATCTTTTGGAAGAATTGGGGTATCAGTTTAAAACCAATTCAGAAGAATTAAATGATGAATTACAGAACGTCAATATCTGCTTTTTACACGCCCCTTACTTTCATCCTGCCTTAAAATCTGTGGTAAGCTTGAGAAAATCTTTAGGCCTGAGAACATTTTTCAACTTATTAGGTCCTTTAGTAAATCCTGCAAAACCCAAATATTCCATGATTGGAACGTACAATCTGGAAATTGCAAGAATATATCAGTATCTGCTGCAAAAAGATGAAAAAGATTTCGTTTTGGTTCACGGAATGGATGGTTATGACGAAATAAGCTTAACACAGGACAGCAAGATTATTACAAAAGAAGGAGAAAAAATCTATTCACCGGAAGAACTTGGTTTTGCAGCCGTTACTCCTCAAAGTATAGAAGCGGGCAAAAACACGCCGGAGACCGCAAAAATTTTCAGAAATATTTTGGAAGGAAAGGGTACAGAATCGCAAAATGCAGTTGTTTTGGCCAATGCCGCAGTTGCATTGCATCATACCAGTAAGTTTGGAAACTATGAGAATTGTTTGAATTTGGCGAAAGAAAGTTTGTTTAGTGGTAAAGCATTGAACAGCTTGGACTCTTTGATAAACTAATAACTTTAATTATCATTCAGAACGGAACGCAGTAAAGTGAAGAATCTAACACAAACAAATGAAAAATTTTGGAACTCATAACTATTACGTTTACATGCAATTGCAAGAGAAAAACAAATTAAAGGTTATTCCAGAATAAAAAAAGATAAATTAGTAAATACTTTTAATCAGAATTGGGATTTTTTAAATAATTCGATTGAATAATCACAAGCTATAAATTATATCTCTATCGTTCAAATGAAGGACTAAGTAAGCTAAGAATAGATTTCTCACTTCATTTCATTGCGTTCGAAATGACAGATTGAAAATTAAACATAATGACAATTCTTGACAAAATAATAGAAAGAAAAAAACAGGAAATTTCGGATTCAAAATCAAAAATTTCCTTACAGCAGCTGAAAGATTCAGAATTTTTCGGAAGAGAAACCTATTCTTTAAAAGAAACCATAAAATCAAAATCCGGAATTATTGCCGAATTTAAAAGACAATCTCCTTCCAAAGGAATAATTAATGATAAAGTTTCGCCATTAGAAGTTGTTTCTGCGTACGAAAAGTTAGGGGCAAGCGGAATTTCAATCTTAACGGATAAAGACTTTTTTGGGGGAAGCTTTGAAGATATTTTAAATGTGAGAAATCACATCCATATTCCCATTTTGCGAAAAGATTTTATGATTGATGAGTATCAGTTTTATGAAGCAAAAAGTATGGGAGCCGATGTCGTATTGCTTATTGCAGCTTGCCTTTCCCCACAACAGACGTTGGAATTTACGGAGCTCTCTCATGAATTGGGACTGGAAGTATTGTTGGAAATCCATACGGAAGATGAACTAGGACATTATAACTCAAGCATTGACCTGGTGGGAATTAACAACCGGAACTTAAAAGATTTTAAAGTTGATCTGCAACATTCAGTTCATTTGAAAAATCTGCTCCCCGAAAACGTCTTATCTGTAGCAGAAAGTGGTATTTACAACATTCAGGATTATTTTTATTTAAAAGAAAAAGGATTTGATGGCTTTTTAATGGGTGAATATTTTATGAAAAATACAAATCCTGCTCAAGCATTTGAAGAATTTATTTCCAATATATAAAATTGCATAATGGCTAAAATCAAAGTTTGCGGTTTAACAAGATTAGATCAGGTTCAGGAATTGATTTCTTTGAACATAGACTTTCTGGGCTTTATTTTCTATGAAAAATCACCACGATATGTTTTGAATCATTTGAATTTAAAAGAAATTTCAAAAATTCAGCATCATGGAAAGGTTGGTGTATTTGTCAATGAAACTGCTGAAAGAATTATTGAAATATCCGAAAAAGCAGATTTAAATTTCATCCAGCTTCACGGAGATGAAAGTGCGGACTTTATTGTTAAACTAAAACAAAAAATCAACCCAGAGATTAAAATCATTCAAGTAATCAGAATAGGAAATCAATCTGCCAATGAATTACAAAAATCTATCAACCAGAACCTCTCAATTATCAACTATTTCTTATTTGATACAGACAGCAAAGCATTTGGCGGAACTGGAAAACAGTTTGACTGGAATATTTTAAACACAGTGGAAATCCCACTTCCCTATTTGCTGAGCGGTGGTATTTCAGAAGACAACATAGAAAACATTAAGCATCTTAAGCAGAAACCATTTGCTCTGGACATCAATTCAAAGTTTGAAACAGAACCTGGCAATAAAGACATCAGCAAAATACAAAGATTTATATCTTCCTTAACATAAAGAATTCCTAAACAGGAGTTAATAAAAACATACCAAAAAGCAAAAAATATTTACTAATATGAAATATGAAGTAAAACAGATCACTGAATTAACTGAAACGGAAATTGAGCATATTCTTCAGCTCTGGGATATTTCATCCTGGAACTCAATGAAATCTGATTATTTTCGCACATTTTTCAAAAATTCAGCATTTCACTTTCTCTTGGATGCTGATAAAAATATCCTGTCTCTCATTCGTGTTAATTACGATTTCGTATTGGAAATTTCAGGAACACAGCTGCCATTTGCAGAAGCTGTCGGGCTTGTCGCAGCTCAGAAGAAAAAAGGATATGGAGCTAAGCTTGTTGAGTATTTCAGGGACTATGTGGTCAGCAATAATATAGAGACTATTGGGTTTTGTCATCAGGAACTTCGTCCGTTTTATGAAAAATGTAATGTTGAAATATTATATGATAAGGCCAAAACAATAAAAGAAAATATAGGAACTGAATGGATAAATTCGGAAGACGATGATATTTTGATTTTTAATGTTTCAGCAAAAAGAAAAGAACAGCTCAGCCAGCTGAGCGATAAGAATAATGCTTATTTAATCACTAAAGAATAAAGAAATGAATTATAAAAACCCCGATGAAAACGGATATTATGGAGAATTTGGCGGAGCTTTCATCCCGGAAATGCTTTATCCTAATGTGGAAGAATTACAGAAAAACTATCTTAAAATCATTGAATCGGAAGATTTTCAAAAGGAATATCAGGATTTATTAAAAAACTATGTCGGGCGGGCTACTCCTTTATATTTCGCTAAAAATTTAAGTCAGAAATACCATACTCAGATCTACTTAAAAAGAGAAGATCTGAATCACACCGGAGCTCACAAGATCAATAACGCCTTGGGACAGGTTTTACTGGCAAAACGTCTGGGTAAAAACAGAATCATTGCGGAAACCGGAGCCGGGCAACATGGAGTGGCTACTGCTACAGCCTGTGCTTTGTTAGGCCTTGAATGTATTGTTTATATGGGAGAAATCGACATTCAGAGACAAGCCCCGAATGTGGCAAGAATGAAAATGCTGGGAGCGGAAGTAATAGCCGCAACTTCAGGTTCAAAAACATTAAAAGATGCTGTAAATGAAGCTTTAAGAGACTGGATCAATAATCCGTCAACAACACATTATGTGATTGGAAGCGTGGTCGGTCCACACCCTTTTCCCGATCTGGTTGCCCGTTTTCAGAGTATTATTTCAAAAGAAATTAAAGAACAGCTTTTTGAACAGACAGGAAGACAAAATCCTAATTATATCATTGCCTGCGTGGGTGGCGGAAGTAATGCAGCAGGGACTTTCTATCATTTTGTAGAGGAAGAAAGTGTAAAAATCATTGCAGCAGAAGCTGGAGGTTTTGGTGTAGATTCAGGAAAATCAGCAGCAACAACTTTTTTAGGGACTTTGGGTGTTTTACACGGCAGTAAAAGCTTGGTGATGCAGACAGAAGATGGCCAAGTCATCGAACCCCACTCTATTTCAGCAGGTTTGGATTATCCCGGAATCGGGCCTTTTCACGCCAATTTATTTAAAGAAAAAAGAGCCGAGTTTTTTAGTATTAATGATGATGAAGCCTTACAATCTGCATTTGAACTGACAAAACTGGAAGGTATTATTCCCGCACTGGAAAGCGCTCACGCATTGGCTGTTTTAGATAAAAAACAGTTTAAAGAAAATGATGTTGTTGTGGTTTGTTTGAGTGGTCGAGGCGATAAAGATATGGAAACGTATTTAAAGCAAATGAAAAGGTAAATAACCTTAAACCAATATTCATTCTTCTCACTGCTGACTTCTAACTTCTAACCTCTAACTTCTAAAAAATGAAAAAACTAAATATATACTTTACCGCAGGCATTCCACAATTGGAAGACACTGCTGATATTATAAAAACTATTCAGGATTCCGGAGCAGATATGATCGAAATCGGAATGCCTTATTCAGATCCTGTTGCAGATGGGCCGATCATTTCTCAGGCTCATGAACTGGCGTTGAAAAACGGAATGAATATTGAAAAATTATTTTCTCAATTAAAATCCATTAAAGACGAAATAAAAATTCCGATTATTTTAATGGGTTATATCAATCCGGCTTTAAGTTTTGGATTTGAAAACTTCTGTAGAGAATGTTCTGAAAGTGGAGTTTCAGGGCTAATTATTCCTGACTTGCCTCCTATTGAATTTGAGAAAAATTATCAAGAAATTTTAGAAAGACACCATCTCAATTTCACATTTCTGGTGACCCCGGAAACTTCAGACGAAAGAATTCTCTATCTGGATTCTTTAAGTTCCGGATTTTTATATGCCGTAAGCTCTTCCTCAACCACCGGAAATGAAAATACCGTTTTGAGTAATGAAGAATATCTTTCGCGACTGGCTTCTCTCCCCTTAAAAAATCCTGTCATGATCGGTTTTGGAATTAAATCAAAAAAAGATTTTGAAAGCGTAACCGAAAAAGCAGACGGAGGAATCATCGGAACAGCTTTTGTGAAAATCCTTTTAGAAAATCAACATTGGAAAGACAAAGCGCAGAGCTTCATCAAAAATATAAAGAACTAAAAAAAAGCAGTCTTATTCCCTGAGAAATAAGACTGTTTATCTTTTAAAAGAAATACTTTTCTAATTCCTCAAAAAAGCTTTTCTCGGAAGGTTTCCAACCCAGTTTTTCCTGGGTTTGCAAACTTGTTGCCGGACAATTTTCCTGTACAAAATATGTCATCCAGGTAAAATATTGTGAGGCTTCTTCTTTAGAAAAAGATTGTACCGGAATATTTAGCTTTTCACCTATATATTCTGCAAATTCTTTCATGGATAACTGCTTATCATTGTTAACAGCATTGTATCTTGCTCCTTTTTCTCCTTTCTCGAGCGCTAAACGAAACAATTTCGCAGCATCCAGACGATGAATTGTAGGCCAAACATTATTTCTATCTTCTATATAAGCTGCTGTTCCTTTAGTTTTTGCCAGTTCTGCCAGTATCACGCCAAAACCTCCTTTGAAACCATGTTCAGAATTCCCATAAACGCTTGGGGAAAGACGTACAATAGATGCATTAACACCTGCTTCCGTCAAACTCACAAAAGCTTTTTCAGAAAACCGGACCGATTCCGCAGGTGCTTTGCTGTCTTCAGTGATTTTTCCATTAATAAGCGGTAACCCCAGTGTTCCTCCTGTAACAACAATAGGCTTATCCGTTCCTTTGAGGACCTCTCCCATGGCTTCGATAGCTTTTTCATCTTTAAGCGCGTTACTTTGGTAATCCGAAAAATCATGAATAAAAGCAGTGTGAATAACCCCGTCTGCTTCTCTCGCTCCTTTCTGTAGAATATCAAAACTTTCCAAATCTCCCATCAGAACTTCTGCTCCGGCTTCTGAAATAAATTTCGCAGATTCCTCTGAGCGGGCCAATCCTGTTACCTGATGTCCGTTTGCTATTAATTCTTTTACGACTGCAGAGCCTACAAATCCTGAAGCTCCTGTTACAAAAACTTTCATATTATATGTATTGTGTTAAAAATTTCTAGTACAAATGTAGCTTTAGTGTATTCTTAAAAATAGGTCATTTGACACAATTTCACCACAGTTTCATTAAAAAGGAGTAATTTTAAACATAATTTCTATTTAAAAATGTCAGAAATCTTTAAAAAATATTTCCAGAAGGTTCTTCCTGATCTAACGGATGAAAAGTTTAATTTAATTGTAGAAAAAAGTAAATTAATCACGCTTCCACGTAAGGAAATGATTTGCAGGCAGGGAGATATCTGTAACTTAAAAATTTTTGTTGCCAAAGGTCTACTCAGGAATTATTCTATTTCCGAAGACGGAAGTGAGCATATTCTGCAGTTTGTCAATGAAATGTCCTGGACTACAGATCCTGAAAGTTTCTATACTAATACGCCTTCAAAACTGAATATTGAAACTCTGGAACCTTCAGAGATTTTCATATTTAATCTTAATGATTTCCATCAGCTTCGGGAAGAGATTCCTACACTCAGTATCTTTATTGAGGAACTTTTAACAAAAAAAACAATGGAAATCAATAACAGGCTGCTGGTGAATATCAGCAGTACTCCCGAAGATAAATATTTACATTTTATTAAAAATCATCCTGATTTGCTCAACAGAGTTCCTCTGCATATGATTGCCTCTTATCTTGGGATGTCGAGAGAAACGTTGTCAAGAGTAAGAAGGCAAATCCTGAAAACTGTCTGATTAAGCTTTACAAAATAGAGATTCAAGAATAAATACCATAGATTTTGTCCATTCCATACAAGCATAAAAATCACTAAATTTGTGTATTCAAAAAATGGTATGAACACAATTCAGAATAAAGTAGTAGAATTCGAAGATTTAGGCATAAAAGAATATCAACCCGCTTGGGATTATCAGGAAAAACTGATGAAAGATATTATTGATACGAAAATAAAGAATCGCGACTTACCTGCAGAAGAACATAGCACAACTCCCAACCATTTTCTTTTAGTTGAACATCCACATGTCTATACATTGGGAAAAAGCGGACATGAAGAAAATATGCTGGCCGGAATGGATCAGTTAAAGGAAATCGACGCCACTTTCGTAAAAGTAAACCGTGGCGGAGATATTACGTATCATGGATACGGGCAAATTGTGGGCTACCCGATTTTAGACCTTGAAAATTTCTTTACGGATATTCATAAATACATGCGAAATCTTGAAGAAGTGATCATCAGAACCATTGCAGAATATGGTTTAAAAGGAGAACGCTCACCAGGAGAAACGGGAGTCTGGCTGGATGTCGGAAAACCATATGCCAGAAAAATCTGTGCGATGGGTGTAAAAGCTTCACGCTGGGTAACTTTACATGGTTTTGCCTTGAATGTGAATACGGATATGCGTTATTTTGAATACATCATTCCTTGTGGAATCAAAGATAAGCAAGTCACTTCTTTAAAAAGAGAACTTGAAAGAGATTTGACTCCCGAAGAAATGGAAGACATTAAAGCTAAAATCAGGAAACATTTTACGGATGTTTTTGAGGCGGAATTAAATTATAAATAATCTTTTATTAGTAAAATAAATATCTCCTATGTTTTAATATTGTAAACATAGGAGATTTTTTATTATTATCTTATCACAGAAATCCCCGCATCCACTTTCAGTTCCGCGCCATGAATATATGAAGCCTCTTCCGATGCCAGGAAAAGTACCGCATTTGCAATTTCTGATGCTTCTCCTTGTCTTTTAAAAGGTATAGTAGGAATAATATTTTTGACCGCCTCTTCAATTTGTTCTGAATTTAGACCGGTATTGTTAAAAATATTCGTTTTGATGTGACCTGCGCTTATTCCATTTACCCGGATTCCTCTTTCTGTCAATTCCGTTGCAAATGTTTTGATAAAAGACTGTACCGCTGATTTTGCCGCAGAATAAACTGAAAAATTGGGCATCGCAATTTCAGTAGCAACGGAGGTATTGAAAATCACAGAACTTCCTTTTTTCATCAACGGTAACATCTGCTGAACCGTGAAAAAAGAACCTTTTACCAACATATTGAACAATTCATCAAAATGATTTTCGTCCACATTTTCGATCGGTGAAAATCTTCCGTAACCTGCATTGGCAAACACCAAATCAATATTCTCCGTGTATTTTTTGACTTCATTTCGGAGATTCATTAAGTCACTTATATTTCCGACATCGGAAACAATTCCGAAAGCATTTTTCCCTAATTCTTTTAATGCCTTGTTAACGGTTTCCTCGCTCCTTCCTGTAATAATCGCCGTTCCGCCTTCCCTGATCAATTGTTGTGCCGTTGCGAATCCCATCCCGTTTGTTCCGCCTGTGATTAAGGCAGATTTGTTTGTAAATCTTTGCATTGTTTATCGTTTAAAATACTAATGCAAAGTTTCAAAAACAGCGGTTCTCAAAAAATCCGATTCTTGCGGAATTCAGATTATTTTATATCATCTAATTTGATTTTTAATTTTATTTTTGAGGTTCAAAATAACACTACCCCATGTCACAAAAGTTCAGATTATTTCCACTATTAGTAATTTTTCTGTTTTCATTTTCGTCTGCTCAGACTAAATATATCCGTAAAATTGACAGCTTAATAACAACCAAAACTCCCAGAACATTCAACGGTGTCATTCTGATCACAAAAAACGGGAAGACGCAATATTCAAAAGCTTATGGTTTTCAAAATGTAAATACCAAAATTCCTTTACAACCTGATGATCAGTTTGAAATTATGTCAAACACCAAACAAATCACAGCCGTTTTATTATTAAAACAAGTCGAACAGAGAAAAATTGATTTACAATCGCCAATCAAAAAGTATTTGCCAAACCTCACCCAAACATGGGCAGATTTCGTGACAGTTCATCAATTATTAAATCATACCCATGGAATTTCAGATCTTGAAAAACCTTTGTTATTCAAACCTGGATCCGATTTTAAATATGGCAACCTGTCTAATATTCTCCTGGGGAAAATTATTGAAAACGTTTCTCATAAAACTTATACGGAATTAGCCAATAAACTGTTCCGGCAATTAGGAATGAAAAATACTTTCTGCTATTCTAAAGAAAACCGGAGAAATCTTGTTTCCGGACATATGGTAGAAAATAATATTTTCACTCCGGTTCAGGAGTCTTTTATCAACAATGAAAATCTGCCTGCAGACGGGGTAATAACAACTGCAAAAGATCTATCCATCTGGAACGGCAACCTTCATAAAGGAAAAATTTTAAGCTCTAAAATGTATCAGGTGATGACTACTCCCTCCGCAATGTCGCAACATGATGTTTTCGGAAAAGAAAAAATGGGATATGGCTATAATATCAGAATTGTAAAGGATCAGAATATTCAGTATTTCGGTCATACGGGATTGGGAGACGGCTTTGCTTCTCTTAATATTTATATTCCTGAAAGTGATGTCAGTATTATTATTCTGGAAAATCAGATGAATGAAGACAGCAGTTTATACTATTATTTCGAAACTGAAATTAAAAATATCATTCTTAAAAGTGATCTAATTAAAAAATAGACGTCAATCTGCATCTATCTGATACAGTTTTTTTTTATTTACCAAATTAAAAATCAGTAACTTAAATTTCCATTAATAATAATTATAGATTTTTTCAAATGTTAAATTTTAATAAATTAAATTGTGTACAATTTAATTGGCTATATATTTGCATAATAATATCAGTAAACAATAATTTTTAAAATAAAACAAGATGTCATTAATACAAGATTTAGAATGGAGACATGCCGTAAAAGCATATGATCCGACTAAAAAAGTTTCAGAAAAAGATTTAAATACTATTTTAGAGGCAGCAAGATTAGCTCCTACTTCATCAGGTTTACAGCCGTTCCGTGTTATCGTAGTGGAAAACCAGGAATTAAAAGAAAAAATGGTTCAGGGTGCTTTGAATCCTGAAGTAATGAGAGACTCTTCCCATGTTTTGGTATTTGCAGCCTGGGACAGTTATTCTGACGAAAAAATCGACAAAGTTTATGATTATCACACCGATGTAAGAGAATTGCCAAGAGGACGTTTTGGCAGTTATACGGATAAAATTAAAGAAATTTATGGGGCGCAGACTCCTGAAGAACACTTTGCCCACACAGCAAGACAGACTTATATTGCATTAGGGTTTGCTTTAGCTCAGGCAGCAGAACTGAAAATCGACAGTACGCCTGCAGAAGGTTTCAGTAATGAGATCGTTGATGAAATTCTGGGGCTAAAAGAATTAGGGCTAAAAAGTGTAAGTTTGCTTTATCTTGGTTACAGAGACGAAGAAAAAGACTGGCTGGCTTCTATGAAGAAAGTTCGTGTTCCGATGCAGGAATTCATCATTAAAAAATAACAACCATCAATTTTCATTTTTCTATCGTATGAAAAATTCAGAATCTTTACAATTAAAAAATCAAATTTGCTTCCCACTTTATGTAATTGCAAAGGAGATTACAGGACTTTACCGTCCGTTTCTTGACGAGCTCGACATTACCTATCCGCAATATCTTGTCATGATGGTGTTGTGGGAAAATGATGGTCTTGCCGTGAACAGCATTGGAGAAAAACTGTATTTAGACAGCGGTACATTGACTCCTCTTTTAAAAAGATTGGAAGCCAAAGGATTTATCCAGCGAAAAAGGAAAAAAGAAGATGAAAGAGTGGTTGAAGTATTCATCACAGAATCAGGGAAGGCTCTTCAGCAAAAGGCATGTGAGATTCCCGAAAAGATTCACAGCAAAATAGATGTCACGAAAGAAGACTGGATAGCGCTGAAAGAAAGTGTCCAAAAAATATTAAACAAAATAGAAAAATAAATGAAAACCTTATATACAACAAAAGTTACCGCAAAAGGAGGCAGAAACGGTCAGGTAAAAAGTGAAAACGGAATTCTTGATTTAGAAGTAAGAATGCCAAAAGCTTTAGGTGGTGCAAACGATGATTTTACCAATCCTGAAATGCTTTTTGCAGCAGGATATTCAGCGTGTTTCGACAGTGCTTTGAACAGAGTCATTAGCTTATCAAAAACAAGAACCGGAGAAACAACCGTTACAGCATTAGTAAGCATCGGACAATTAGAAAACGGAGGTTTCGGATTAGCCGTTGAACTGGATGTGAATATTCCCGGAGTTTCGATTGAAGAAGCACAGGCTTTAACGGAAAAAGCCCACGAAATATGCCCTTATTCGAATGCCACAAGAAATAATATTGAAGTGAAGTTATCGGTAACAAACAATTAAGAATAATTTTCTTTAAGTATAATCTAAAATCTGTTTCTTTTGAAGCGGATTTTTTTGTTTTTTAAGAGCTCTTCTGAGGAAAATAATTAATTTTATAGAATCATCAGACAACATTAAAACATCAGATAATGAAAGAAGAAAAATTTGCAAAATACAGTGATCAGGAGTTATTAGACAAAAGGAAAAATTTAAAAACACAACTTATTATCAATGCCGTCCTTATTGGATTTCTAATAGGAATTTCAATATATGGAGCTGTAAAAAATGGCTTTACTTTTTTCACTCTTTTTCCATTAGTCTTTGTATTCTTTTTAATCAAAAATAAAACGGACAGCAGAGAGCTCGAAAATGAAATTAAATCCAGGAATTTAAAGTTTTAATTGAGATTTCAATAGAGTAATGGCTAAATGGTTAACATTTCTATTAGTAATTATAAATTCCTTTTCAAAAGCACAGGATTATGTCTCCAATCCTTATGAATTTAATTGTGAAGATTTCGATATGACTATTGTAGGAAATCTTAGAATGAATGTTCAATTGGTTAACAATATTTTATTTAATCATATAAAAAAAGACAGCATTATCATTCCCAAAATAAATTCACCCGATCAAAATACGCTTTGGAAAGAATTTAATTTACAATTTAAAGGTCAAATTACAGAACATTGTATTAATTCAAAAGTATTACAGGATGATAAAGTAATTTCAGTTCCATTTTGTGACGAAAGAACAAAGATTACGATTGTTGCTAAAATCGAAAACTATTTTATTTTTAATGTAAAGACTTTCGAAATTGATAATTATATTCTTTTTAATACAAAAAATAAGATCGCATATTTTTCAAGTTCCTTTCCTACAATTTTAGATAATGGTAAAATAATAATTGACAAAAAAATGCATACTATGTATCATCATGGTGTAAAAATCTATGAAATGGAAAATGATATTCCGAAAACCTTTAGTGTTTCTTTTCCACGTCAATACAATTTGCAAAAAAGTTATATTGCTAAAGATTGGAATAATAAAGTCAAAGTTTTATTTGACCTCATTCGATACGATCTTAAAGAAATACCTTCATCAGAAAGCTCATTAAATACAAAATATGTTTATGACAAAGATAAATACTGTCGAAAATTAATTGTGATATCAAAGTGAAAACAATCCTGATTATTACCATTATAATCTATTGTTCACTATAATTTCTCAGTTAATTTATAGCGTTTAAATCAGGAGATATTAATGCTTCAACACCGAAATAATTTAATATTTTTGGATTTCAAACAACACCAATATCATGAAACAAATCTTCAGTCTAATTTTAGTTGTAAGTACAATTTTTTCTTATGCCCAAAAGTATGCTTTTGCCACAGAGTTTACCGATGGAAAGATAACACTCAAGGATCAGTCCGAACTCAGCGGGCAGATCAAATGGTACCCGAGTCAGAATGATAAATTAAGTTTCAGAACAGCCGAAAAAGAAAAACCTGTAAAGTATACACCTTATGATATTGTAAGCTTTTCTTCGGAAAACATGAAATTTGTCCCTTTATACAATTTCTCTGCCTATGCCGAAAATTATGCTTTAGTTGGAAGTCCGACAAAAATTACGGAAACCTTTGGAGAAGTCATTTCTGAAGGAAAATTCAATATTTATTTTACTTCTATAAGAGGTTATAATGCGATCGCAAGAGTCGCAGAAGATTATCCGAATTTTGTTTTTCAGGATTCCAGTGATCCTGATAAAAAGTTATATGCTTACCCTTATATGATAAGAATGAAAGAAAAGAAATATGAAAAGGCAAAAGAAAATCTCTATATTCTGTTCAAAGATTACCCTGAAGTTATTGAAAAGATAAAAGCTTTTAAAAAAGAAGATGACTTCCTAGAAATTATTAAAATGGTTGAAGATATTAATAATAAACAGAAGAATAATCTAAACTAAATCTATCTTGTCACAGAATCACTTTTCTTGAAGGCATCCACTTTTTTATAAGAATCGTTTTTCTCTTTTTCTTTTTTATCTGAAATTAAAATTCCGAAAAGATGGTCGATTTCGTGCTGGAAAATTACCGCAGTAAAGCCTTCTACAATTTCTGAATATTTTTGACCTTTTAAATCAACATATTCCAATTGGATCACTTTGCTTCTGTAAAACTGGTCTCTGAAATCAGGAATGGACAAGTCGCCTTCCGGACCAAGATTCTGCAGTTCCGATCTCCAAACAATCATAGGATTGATGAAATATTCCAGAGGTTCGCCTTGTTTATCAAAACGCTGAACCCAGATAATTTTTCTATTTATTCCCACCTGTGGTGCTGCAATTCCTACTCCTCCATCCGTTGAAAGTAAAGATTCTTTCATTCTTTTGACTAAAATTGCCGTGTTTTTATCCAACGGATCAATTTCTGTGGAAAGACTTAACAAAGTTTTATGCTGATGCTCATCCGTCGTCTGATAAATCGGTAATGCTGAATTGATATCTCCCTGATTAATAATTGAGATCTCAGTAGAAGTTAGTTTCTGAGCATGGATTAAACCCATGAAAAGTATAAGGAGAAAAGGTAGTTTTTTCATTTTTTAAAGGATGTTTTACAAATATAATTAATCCGCAGCTACGTTTTGGTTAAAACCATTTGATTTTTTGGCATATAAAAACGGGCTAAAGCCCGCTCCTATTGATAATTTTACAATTAATGATTTCTCTACTTTTCAAACCTGGTTCTTTTTACTTGTTACTTGGCTCTTTCTCAATACGTTTTCGTCATATCACTCGGAATAACCAGATTGAAATCTGTTGGGATATAATCTTTTTCAGGAACTTTCAACTCCTGATTTTCGGATTCAAAAACTGATATTACCGCTATTTTCAGATTAGGATTTTTCTGTTTGATGTACCAGTAAATCCCTCCAAATTCTTTACTGTGGTAATTTCCATTGTAATGGATAAAAGTTTTTCCCGCCTGACTATTTTTCAGAATAGATTCCGCCATTGTAGCGTCTTTTATGGCCTGAGCAGAAATAAAATTCATCACTTTTGTTCCGTCGGCATGATCTCCCATCATCGATTTCATTTCAGGATAACCGGGTGTGTCCAACGTTACTGTTATTGGTAATTGAGCAATGTATGTTTTTTCTTTTTCGGATAAATTATTCAAAGATTCCAGTCCTTCTTTTGACGTTTGAGAGGTATATCTTCTAGGGATATTTGTTGCAATAAAGCTCAGCTTTTTCTCTTTCGCAAAATCAACCAAAGGTTTGTAATCTGTTGTGAAATTATTCCATAAACGTGCGGAATCTTTTAAGGTTTTAGCATCAAACTTCCCGTTTAGATATTTATCTAACTGAGATTGATCATCTCTTTCAAACATTTCTGCTCCCAAAATCAACTGACCGTTTTTCTGAGTATACAAAGCTTCCGTAATTTTCAGTTGAAGCCAATGATTGATCGAATTATTATGATTTTCACCAAAGAAAACCACATCATAATCAGCCAGCTTTTTTACTAATTTTTCAGCCTTGATTTCTTTTCCTTTTTTATCATAAAACTGATAAGGTTTAAAGTTTTGAGCATTCAATGAGCCAAAAGTAATAAGAAATATCGTGATGAAAATATGTTTCATTTTTATAATTTTAATTTAACGCAAAGTACACAATGTTTACTTTTAATTTTAACTTAATATTTTACGTTCGCAAAGGTGTTTCGCTCAGCAATTGAATTGCGGATTGTCATTCTGTATATAAACTGAAGGTTTACGAACGAAGTTCAGAAGTGAAATGAAGAATCTCTATAACTTAAGCTGAGATTTTTCCTTCGTCAGAATGACAAACTGTATGCTAAACAAATTTACAGTTTTTGCGGTTTTAGAATTACAATTTTAGGTTTGTACTTAAGAAAAAAGCCGCCCTGCAAACAACAAAACGGCTTCACAAAAATGATCTAACTATTTATTTTTCAAGGTCTGCCACAAGGTCTTTCCACTCTTGCAATTCGGGAATCCCTGGTTTTCTTTTCCCAAAGAACTGAACGATAAAGTCTCCTTCTTTATTAAATACTTCAATAGCCGTTACTTCTCCATCTTCCGTTGGTTTCTTTACAATCCACGCTTCAGCAATTTTTGTAACGTCAAGGTGTAAATTAAAATCAGGATCCATTACATTGAACCACTGTTGGTGCCAAAGTGTTTTCTTAACCGTTCCCGTATGGATTTGGATGATTCCTCTGTTTCCTACAAATACCATGATTGGCAATTGTTTTTCCGAAGCATCTTCAAGCACATTTACCACTTTTGCATTGTCGATTTTTTTAGTAAATCCTTCTGGCGCCAATCTTAACGCCTGAGTTCTGCTTACTCCGAATTTTCTTGTCATCATGAAGAAATCGTGGGTATCCTTCAACTCTGTCCAGGCTTTTTGAAAACCTTCTATATCAATCTCAGCATCTGTTTTTTCTTCAGCTTTTGGAGCCACCGTTTCAAATTCGAATGTTGAAGTCTGATCTTCTGCTTTAAATTTTGCAACAATAGCATCAAAAGCTCCTTCATTATTGTCTTTTGTCAAATAAATCTTGTGTAAAGCCAATCCGTCTTTACCAAAGAATTGTAGACTTTTTCGGTCTCCTTCCACCACTGCGAAAGCCAATTTCCAATGGTTTAAGAAAATTCTCAAATCGATATCCTCCCCCACAAAAAGTTGTGCGTGCGGGCTACTGAAATCCCCGTTCAGATAAGTTCCTTTTCTTTCGTGAACACACTCTTCATTACGGGTAAGAGCCATCACTTTTCCTAATTGTTCAACTTCAGTCAGGATTTCTTTAAATTCCGGCCTCAAAACCGTTACTCTTTCTCCTACATTGGTTACCAATAATTCAGCTTCGCTTACTCCAAGTTCTGTAGCTGCATTTCTGATTCTTATATGTGGATTTTCAGCTTTTAATGCTTCCCATTTTTCCTTAAGATCATTTACTAATGTGCTCATTATTTTATTTTTTTATGGTTAAAACTGTATAATTTCTTGTTATTGTTTCGTTTCCTGTTTTACTTTTTACCTCTTCTTCTTTTTCAGAGATTTTCATTCTTTTGAAATGGCTTTTAGAAACGGTTTCCTCCATTTCGTCCGTATTGTATAATGTAAAATTGAATTGAGTAAAAGGCAGCTTCTCCATGAAATCTCTTTGTCCGAAAGTCAAAACAAAGGTTCCGTTGTCTTTCAGCACCCTGTAGATTTCATTTAAATATTCAACCGGTTGTTCCCAGAAATACACTGTGTTTACCGTAAATATTTTATCAAAACTTTGGTCTTCAAAAGGTAACTTTTCCCCTTCATACAACACAAAGTCAGCCTGACTCTTATATTCTTCATTCAGTCTCTGAGCCTCATAATGCATGGTTTCAGAAATATCGATTCCTGTGTATTTTACATTCCTGGCTTTGTTTAAAATACTTTTAACGTGGGCTGCATTGCCATGACCGATTTCAAGTATTGTTTCAGCGTCTTCTATTAAAAGTGTTTTAATGCTTTCCAGCGTCATTCCGATGTTGGTAGCATTCATCATCTCACCGATTTCAATCCCTTTTTCTCCTTGGGGATTGGCAAGATGCTGAGCCAATATTTTTAGGTCTTCTTTTTCCATATTATCCAAAAATAATCATGGGGTTATTTGTGATTGGATGGTCGCAAATGGTACAGGGAAAGTTATAGGCTTTGCTGATATTCTCAGCGGTAAAAACCTCTGTTGGTGTTCCGTATGCAGAAACTTTTCCTGATTTCATCAATAAAATTTTATCTGCGAACTGTGCCGCCAGATTCAGATCATGAAGAACTACAATGGCAGAGTTTGCCTTTTTTGTAAAGTTTTTAATGATTTCCAATGCTTTATATTGATGTTTAATATCTAAGTTGTTTAATGGTTCATCCAAAAAAACAAGTTTGTGGGCAATATCGTTCTGTAGCTGTGCCATTACTCTGGAAAGATGTACCCGTTGTTTTTCACCGCCTGATAAAGTATTATACTCCCTGTCTTTTAAGTGAAATACATCGGTTTCGTACATCATATTGTTCATAGCCTCATGGTCTTCCTGTCCTGGTTGTGCATCAAAATACGGGTAACGTCCCATCATGACGACATCTTTTACATCAAGCGGAATATCGTTGCTGTTGTGTTGAGAAAATTTCGCTTTATGTTTAGAAAGTTCTTGCACCTTCCAATTACTGATATTTTTATCTTTAAATAAAATCTGATGTTTTGATTTTACTTCATTCGCCAAAACACTTAGTAAACTGGATTTCCCGGCTCCGTTCGGACCTACAATAGCTAAAAATTCACCGTATTCCAAATGAACATCAACACCATCCAGAATATGGAATTCTTTATGTTTATAGCTTATCTGATGTACCTTTATCATTACAGTGATTTTTTGAATTTAATTAAAATAGTAATGAAAATAGGGCCTCCCATTAAGGCTGTCAAAATTCCGATCGGTAATTCTGAAGGTTCCACAATGCTTCTGCTGAATGTATCTGCTGTCAACAGTAAAATACTTCCGCAAATTGCTGATAAGGGCAAAATGAACGCATAATTTGATTTGAATAAAAGCCTTAAAATATAGGGTACAATAAGACCTACAAAACCAATTGTTCCTGAAAATGCAACACAACTTCCTACCATTAATGCAGTGATAATGATAATCTGTTTTTTTAAGCGTTCAACATTCACTCCTAAATGCTGTGCATCTTTTTCCCCTAACATCATTGCATTCAATGCTTTTCCTTTTGGTAATAAAATAATATAGGAAATGACCAAAACTACTGTCAGAATAATATTCTTTGTCCAGGTTGCGGCAGCCAGACTTCCTAAATTCCAAAATGTTAAATCTCTCAACTGGTCGTCTTTTGAAATATAGATCAAAAAACCTGTAATGGAAAAACCGATCGCCGTAATGGCAACTCCGGTCAACAGCATCATGACCACATTTGTTTTTCCTCCGCTCGTGGAAATTCTGTAAACCAACAACATTGATAAAAAAGAACCGATGAAAGCAGAAATACCTACCAATGAAAATTGTACGGCTTCAGGAAGAAACTGCTTGAAATGCCCTCCTAAAACAATGGCAATGGCGGCAAGTAATGTTGCTCCCGATGTCAGTCCTATTAAATCTCCTGTTGCCAGAGGATTTTTAAATAATCCCTGTAATCCTGTTCCGGAAACGGCAAGCATACTTCCGATGAGAATCGCCATGATAATTCTGGCAGCTCTTACGTCCCAAACTACATATTTATCACTTAATGATAAACCCGGATCTCCTTTGATTACTTTTCCCAACACTTCAAATGCAGATTTATCACCAAAGTCGTAAACCCCGGTATTAAGTGACCATACCGCTATAATAATAAGCAGTATGGCACTTATTGTAATGTAAAAGTATAGTTTACTTTGTGTTTTCAATTAAAAGTTTGTTTAATCCTACAGCAGCTTCCCCTAATCTCGGTCCAAAGCTTGAAACCAAGCCACCGTCCATTGCAATAATCTTTTTATTTTTTCCTGCATTGGTCTGAGACACACCCGGCATTTTAAGAGCGCCTTCATTTCCTCCTGCTCCCTGTAATCCGCTTGTAAAGAAGAATAATACATCAGGATTTGCTTTTACCACTGCTTCCGGAGTTAGTGGTTTGAAATCTTCAAAGTCATTCACGGCATTTTCACCACCTGCAAGATCAATCAATGCAGCCATGGGTGTATTTTTACCTGAAACCATCAGCATATTTCCTCTTGCATAGATGAATAAAACTTTCGGCTTTTTAGCGATAGGCTGAACCTGTTTTAAATCAGCATCTATTTTATCATTAAGCTTCTGATAGTCTGTGTTTCCAATAGCTTTTGCAACCTCAGCAATTAATTTTTTAGTTCCGTCAACTGTAAATTCTTGCTTGAACACCTCAGTTTTGATTCCTGAAGACTTAATTTTTCCCATTAATTCAGGGTTGATATCTTTATCAGAAGCTAAAATCAATGTCGGGGAAACCGCCATGATCGGCTCAATCGTCATTGATCTCATGTGACCTAAATCTTTAGCCGTAGCTTTCAAAGATTCCGGATAGGTACTCGTAACGTCTGTTCCTACAATTTCTTTTTCATGACCTAAAGCAGCTACAATTTCTGTAATTCCACCGTTGAGCGTTACAATTTTATTATTTGATTTTGGTGTCTCCGATGAAACTTCTGTCGTATTTTCAGTTGGCTTCTGGGTTTCTTTTTTACAAGAATATACTGCAACAAGAACAGATGCTGCCAAAATGAATTTTTTCATGATATACTATTATTTGATTATTTTTATAAAGGCTTATATTCGAAAGAAGGAAAACCTCTCTCACCTGCAACTCCCTGATCGTCTGTATTTGCTTTGGTAAGTCTGGTAAATCGTAACTTAAAGTAATATCCGTCTGAATCTTTAATTACATAAAAACGATCACCATACACTTCCAGAGCACTAGCTGTTCCTCTCCAGTTAGATCCGATTACTCTATGGTCATTGTAAACAAATTTAGTCGGGTCAATATCTGAAGCTTTAAAATTATTGTAAGCATTAACTCCAGTTTCAGGAGCCGTTACTTTTACTTCATAAGCACCTACTCCACCTACATTATTATTGTTGATAAAATCTGCATAAACATAGCTTCCCGCTCCTGTAATCGTGTTTGTAAATACTGTGAAACACAGATCCCATTTCTTTTTCTGAGGCTGAATAAAAACTTCTTTATTATTTTTGAGGCTTACAAAATTATAATTGTAAGAAGTATTTTTTGTAACGGTAATTTCCTTGTGCGAAGTATCATCAAGTGCCGCATACTTTATTTTATACCCTTCTCCTGATCTCGTAACCTGAATTTTCATCCAGCCTCTTGCATCCCCACTATACGTGACAGATCCTACAGCTACATTCCCCTGATAGATATCTTTACCCATATTGAGAAGGTAAATTCCATTATCCGTATCCAAAGCTTTTACTTCTCCTATTGCTGTATATCCTGAAGGGAAGTTTCCTTTCACATCATCAATATAAATTTCATTGGAAGGATTAAAATTAGCCACCTGAACTTCTGTTTGCAGAGAAGCCACACTTGCCGCAGTAACCGCATCAATATTAGTAGCATTCGGAATTTTAGCTGCAGCCATCTGGATAGAAGAGTTCATTATAACTTTAAATTCATTTCCTGAATAGAAAGCAAGATCCCAGTCCGTTCTTTTAGTCAAGACTCTTTTATTTTCACTAAGGTCAAACCAAACCTGATTAGGTTGTGTTGCCCCACCTACACTCACATTTACTAAAGCCCCATCTATGGGTGAAACTTCAATTGGATCTTCATTATCGCTGATACATGACTGAGAAATCAAAGCTGTCCCCAACAATAATCCCATTAATATTTTTTTCATTTTCAGTATTTTAAAAATTATAATTAAGTCTGGCAAAATAGCTTCTACCATAGAAAAGGTTTTGATCTCCTGCAGCAGCGGTATGTGCATTCCCCTGAATTACAGTATTTCTAATTGTTCCAACATTAAAAATGTTTTTAATACCTGCAGCTACTTCAAAATGATTGTTAAAGAAAGGCTGAGAAATTGTGAAGTTTAACATATTGAAACTTCCTACTTCACCAAGAATATAAACCGGTTCTGCCGCTATATTTCCGTTTTCTTCTAATGTAAACTGTTTACTTGTCCCAGTATATTTATAATATAACGCAAATAAGGTATTGGTTTTAGGAAGTGTATAGTTTACTGCTAAATTAGCTTCAGCATAGAAGTTATAATCATCCGGCGAGGTCACATTACCCGAAATAAGCTCCTGAGAAATCCCCATCACAGAAACCCCGGCATTTAAAGAAAAATTATTTCGTTTTGCTGTAAAACCTCCCCCAAATAATAAAGAGTTATATTTATTGATATTTAAATAGGTGTATTTTAAAGGACTGTTGCTGACAACTACATTCTCTATCCTGTCCTGTACATCAAGATACATTCCTGAAAGACTTACATCAAATTTCCAAGCATTAGCATTGGCCAGTTTGTAATCCCAGAATAAACCTAATGAATACCCTGTTTCAGGTTTTAGATTTTCATTTCCTCTGATATCATGATTAGCATCTACCACATACGTGTACAACTCTTCATAAGTAGGAAATCTATTGGATGAACCAAAAACAGCACGTAAATCTGATTTTTCAGAAGTACTGTACCTTGCTGTTAGGGAATAATTCATTTGAGAATCAAATCTGTCACTTAAAGCAAGACGATACCCCGGTCTTAATGACAGATCATCCGTAACCTTCCATTCTGCCGAAATAAAATTGGCATAACTGAAAATGGCTCTATTAACATTGTTGATTTCCTGAGGATTATAAGCAACCGTAGAACCTGTTGCAAAACCACTTGTTCTGTCTAGCTCGTACCCTAATTGAAAATTGAACTTTTCGCTGTTTAAGAAATTACTAAACATCCCTCTCGAATACAAAACCTTAGAATCGTAATACGTATTTTTAGAGGCTCTTGAAATTTCAGTTCTATTGGGAACATCATATCTATAATCCTGACTTTCTCTTTTTTGTGTCTGATAAGAAAAATCTCCCATGTAGTTGATTCTTCCCAATTTTGTCTGAATATTAAATTGATGAATCCATCTATTCGTAAAATAATCTTTATCGTTGGCAATATAAGTTCTCTCACCACCTCCTAAAGGAAAATCCTGTACAACTTGATTACGGTAATTAATATCTTCTTTCAAATAATTAATTTTATAAAACAAAGTTGTATTGTTTTTAGCATATCTTATTGCTGCATTCGTTGTAAGCAGATCTTTCGGAAGCCATTCGTAACCTCTCAAACCGTCATTTGATTCGGTAAAATATTTATACCCGTTATACTTCCCTTTATACCCCTGAAAATCATTATGATTAATATCCGCAGTTACAGTCCAGTTATCATTAATTCTATACCCCAGATTTAAATTTTGAACATGTCTTCCGTTTCCTTTTTTGAACCAATCATAGTCTTTACCTACCGTTTCTTCCTGAAGAGAAAGATTGGCTGTTACCTTTTTAGTATAATTCTTTTTGGTAATAATATTAATTACCCCAGTCACAGCATTATTCCCGTATTCAACCCCCATTGCTCCCTTTACAACCTCAATACGTTCAATATTATTGACATTAATCTTGCTAAGATCTGTCTGATTCCCGCTTCCTCGGTCATTCACAACAGGAATATTATCTATAAGGATTTTGGTATAAGCTCCACCAAGCCCCATAATACTCACACTGGAGTTGCCATCTCCAGAATCAGGTACAATTTGAATATTAAGATTCTGATTTAAAACTTCAGCAGCCGTAGTAACAGCCATATTTTTGATCTGCTCTGCATTAATTACCTCAACTTTATAAATCGATTTATTAATTGATTGCTGAGTATATTGTCCGGTAATGACAACCTCTTCAATTTTTTTCTGATGTAAAGAATCTTTTTCCTGCGCATGTACCCAAACCAATGCGGATAATGATACTATTGAAAGTATTTTCTTCTCCATGAAAGCTAAAAATTTTTGACAAATATAATATTTTATTTAGAATAGTTAAAAATAATTATATACTTTTGTGGAATAATTCTAAATAAAAATAACATCATGAAATTAAAACTACTATTAGGAGCTTTAGCTTTTACTGCTATTAACGTTCATGCTCAAGTAGCAACAATTAATGAAAACTTTGATAACTTTACTAGCGGCAACACTACCTTTCCACAAAATGGATGGTCCGTTCAATTGGCAACCAATCCGCTTCCTTATCCTCCTGCACCCATGATGATTGTGACTGCAGATACCAACAAAGCGGTTCAGTCTTATGCAGGTAATAACGGAACTGCTCCATCTTATCTGATAACGCCTCAAATCGTAGCTCCAACGGGAGATAAAACATTAACTTTTTCCTCAGGATTGGTAAGTACTTCCCCAGGAACTTCAACAATTCAAATTGGACTGGCATCCAATCCTGCTGACATGACAACATTTACTGCAGTTGGAAATCCAATTTCAATTTCTAGTGTAACTGCTCAGAATTATACGGTAAATATTCCTTCGTCTTCATCTTCATATATTGTTTTTAAAATTACTCCTACGGCTGCACATACCGCAACATTGATTGACAATGTAGTATATGATACTCCTGCAGTAGGAACCATCAACGAAAATTTTAATGCATTTACTTCAGGAACTTCTGCAATTCCTCAAATGGGCTGGAATAAAGTAATTGCAACCGTACCATATAATGTATACATCGCAACAAATAACGGAAGTAGTGCTATTCAGTTTTATGCAGCCAATACAGCAGGTACAACTTCATATCTTATCGCTCCCAAAATCGTAGCGCCGGATGGGAGTAAAAAATTACGATATACAACTGGTGTATCTACAAGTGCCAATGGAAATTCTACTCTTGAAGTTGGCTTAGTTTCTAACCCTACAGATATGTCTACTTTCACTTCATTAGGAGCTCCGATCACCATAACAACTTCAAATACAACCCCACAAACATTTACCTTGGACGTTCCTGCTTCTGCTAAACAGTATATTGCATGGAAATTTACAGGAGCAGCAAATCATTCTGCGGTATATGTAGATGATGTTATCTATGATGTAATGTCTGTTTTGGGAACATCCGAAACAAAATCAAACAATAATAGTTCAAATTTTGCTATCAATACAGATAATGAATTACAATTTGTAGGAAAATCAGACGTAAAATCTATCAAAGTTTACTCTGCATCAGGGAATCTTGTCGTTCAAGGAGCTGTTAACAACAACAGATTTAATATTTCTAATTTAGCAACAGGCGTTTATATCTTTGTTTCAGAAGATAATAAAGGAGGTGTTACTCAATCGAAATTTATTAAAAAATAATACTTTCTATTTTTTCTAATAAAAGGCTGCTCACTTTGGTGAACAGCCTTTTAAATTTTGTATCAGTCGGATATTTGAAATCAACTTAAAACTCTTATTTTGGGACTCTGAATTTATAGAATCTTAAATCCTTTATAAACCTGTGTAGAGCTTTCCAACATTTTTGAAGAATCTCTTCGGAAATCCAGCAGGTGGTCCTGTCCGTTGTGACGGTTATGATGTTCTACGCTTTCCCATAATTCAACCAGGAAGAAAGTGCCTTTGTTGTCTTTATCCTCAATAAGATCATATTGAAGGCATCCTTCTTCTTTTCTTGTTTCTTTCACTAAGGTCTGAAACAATTCAACCGCTTCCATCAGATAGTTTTCATTAAACCTGAAAAGCGCAACGATATGTAAGTTCATGCTTTGTTTTTTATTACTGTAAATGTAAAATATTTTCAAAGTCATCCCTCTTTTCGCTTCATTTATTTTTCCACAATGAAACGAATTTTATTAAAAAACAGATTTATAGATCGTTATTGAACTCATAATGATAACCAGCAATCCGATTACTACAAACATACTTTTCACAGGAAGTTTTGCGGTAAGCATGGCAGAAAAAGGAGCCGTTACAATTCCTCCGAGCAAAAGTCCCGCAATGATGCTCCAGTGTTGGATACCCAACGTAAAAAAGAAGGTGACTGCCGCAGTTAATGTTAAAATAAATTTTGCTACCGTAGAGCTTCCTACGGCAAATCTAGGAGTAAAGGAATTTTTGATTAAAGTTCCGGTTACTAAAGGTCCCCATCCTCCTCCAGCAAAAGAATCGATGAAGCCACCAATTAAACCAAGCCGGGTAAGATTGGTTTTTCTTTTCAGCGCTTTGCTTTGTTTTTTCTTGAAAGCATTAGATAAAATCTGGAATCCCAGATATAAAGTATAAAATGCAATGAGGGTTTTGGTAATTTTAGCGTAATATTCACCAAGGTACGTCAGGCAAAGTGCTCCGATAATCGCTCCGATCACAGCCGGAATCGCCAGCTTTTTCACCAGGCTTTTACTTACATTCTTTAATTTGACATGACTTATACTTCCGGCCGCAGTCGTAAAACTTTCCGCTGAATGAATACTTGCACTTACAATATGTGGCGGAATATTCAGAAAGAGTAATGTTGTTGTACATATCACACCATATCCCATTCCCATGGATCCCGCTACAATTTCGGCTAAAAAGCCAATAAGCATCATCCAGTAAAAAATATAATTGTCTTCTGCCAAAACAGTGAGAAGCTCATCCAAATATCCCAGTTCATACATTGAAAGAATCACGATCAACACTATTGCAGCCGTTACAAAAAATACATTAAGCCTGAGCTGAACTTTTCTTGAAATCACCATTTATGTCTGTGTTATCGGATTATTATAAAATCATTACTGCTCCCACTGTAGAATTGCTCGTTTCATCAATCAGAATAGCACTTCCTGTATTATTATTTTCACTAAAGCTATCAAAAACCAGCGGAGAAGAAGTTTTCAGTTTTACTTTAACGACTTCATTCAGCTTAATTCCTGAATAAACAGGTGTATTCTCCAGTGTATTGACATCAATTTTATATTCAACTTCTTTTACGATCGTTTTTAGTACTTTACTTTTATGCTGAATAAAATATTTGTTGCCCTCGTTTAATTCCTTTTTATCAAGCCAGCATACAATAGCTTCTACCTCATTTTCTACTTTCGGAAGCTGCTCCGTTTTCACTAAAAAGTCACCTCTGCTGATATCAATATCATCTTCAATATGCAAAACAACAGGTTGATTGGTAAATACCGCGTCTACTTCCTTCCCTCCAGTTTCAATTTTTGAAATAACCGTTTCGATATTCTGTGGCAGGACGGTTATTTTATCTCCTTTTTTATACGTTCCTGAAATCACTTCTCCGGAATACCCTCTGTAATCATGGAGTTCTTCAGTCTGGGGACGAATTACATATTGCACCTGAAATCTGCTGTTAACGGTATTTTCAGAGTTTTTTACTTCTACCGTTTCAAGAAAATCAAGTAAAGTAGATCCCGTATACCAAGGAGTTTTCTCAGATTTTTCAACAATGTTGTCTCCGTAAAATGCAGAAATCGGGAAATATTGTACGTTTTCCAATCCTAATTTTTGTGCAACCAAATGATACTGAGCTTTTATGTTATTAAAAACATCCTCCGCATAATCTACCAGATCCATTTTATTGATGGCCACGACTACATTTTTAATTTTTAATAGAGAAGCAATGATGGAATGTCTTCTTGTTTGCTCAATAACGCCCTGTCTTGCATCAATTAAAATCACAATCAGCTGAGAATTGGAAGCTCCCGTAATCATATTCCGGGTATACTGAATATGTCCCGGAGCATCTGCAATAATGAATTTTCTCTTTGGTGTAGAGAAATATCTGTAGGCTACATCTATGGTAATTCCCTGTTCCCGTTCCGCTCTTAATCCGTCGGTAAGAATCGCCAGATCTATCCCGTTTTCATTTTTGTTTTTTGACTGCTTTTCCAATGCTTCAAGCTGATCAATCAAAATATTTTTGCTGTCATAGAGAAGTCTCCCGATAAGGGTACTTTTCCCGTCGTCTACACTTCCGGCAGTTATAAATCTTAGTATATCCATAAGTTTAGTTATTAATGATAATTGATGAATGATTGTTGCTCAATTATCACTCATCATTTATTAAAAATATCCTCCTTTCTTTCTGTCTTCCATAGCTGCTTCCGTCACTTTATCATCAATTCTTGTTTCACCGCGTTCGGAAATTTTGGAAGCTATAATTTCATTGATTACACTTTCTAAAGTTTCAGCATCACTTTCAACCGCTGCTGTACAGGTCATATCGCCTACAGTTCTGTAACGTACTTTTTTAGTGATCACTTCATCATTTTCATCAATTTGAATAAAATCTGAGGCGGCAATTAATTGACCATCATATTCGATCACTTCCCTGTCATGGGCAAAATAAATGGAAGGAAGCTGGATATTTTCTTTTCTGATATAATTCCATACATCAAGTTCCGTCCAGTTTGAGATCGGAAAAACCCTTACATTTTCTCCTTTATTGATCCTTCCGTTGTAAATATTCCACAGTTCCGGACGCTGTAATTTCGGATCCCATTGTCCAAACTCATCTCGAACCGAAAAAAAGCGTTCTTTAGCCCTGGCTTTCTCTTCATCTCTTCTTGCTCCGCCAATGCAAGCATCAAACTGAAATTCTTCAATAGTATCTAATAAAGTATGGGTTTGCAGCCAGTTTCTGGAAGCAAATTTCCCTTTAGGTTCGGTTAATTTTTTAGCTTTAATGGTATCTTCTACTTTTCTTACTATCAATTCAGCACCTATATGTTCTGCCAGATAATCTCTGAATTGAAGAGCTTCAGGAAAATTATGTCCCGTATCGATATGTACCAACGGAAACGGAATTTTCATCGGAGCAAAAGCTTTTTTTGCCAAATGCACCAATGTAATGGAATCTTTTCCACCGCTGAAAAGTAAAGCCGGCTTTTCAAACTGTGCCGCTACTTCTCTCATAATATAAATACTTTCAGCCTCCAGCTGTTCCAGATAATCTAATGTATGTGTATTCATTTTTTTCTTTAAAATTTTGAATTAATGGGTATGCAGACCGCATTCCTTATGGGAATTTTCCCACCACCAACGACCGGCACGGGGATTTTCGCCCGGCTCAATGGCTCTTGTACATGGTTGACAACCAACGCTGATGAATCCTTTTTTATGTAAAGACAGTTCCTGAACTTTATTTCTCTCAAGATATTCGAGAACTTCCTGATAGTTCCAATGGATCAAAGGATTGTATTTGTATAACTTTCTTTCATCATCCCACTCAATGATCGGCATATGTTCACGGTTTTCTGATTGTTCGGAACGTAGTCCCGTAATCCAGACGGTTGCGTTTTCCAATGCACGGTTTAGAGGTTTTACTTTTCTTATGAAGCAGCATTCTTTTCTGTTTTCAATCGAATGATAGAAAGCATTTATTCCTTTTTCATTCACGTATTTTTCAACATCGGAACTTTCCGGAAAATAAACTTCCGTTTTTATTTTATACCTTGAATTGTTCTGTGAAAGCAGTTCGTAATGCTCATAGAAAAGTCTTCCTGTATCCAGTGTGAAAACTTTAATAGGCAACTGATTTTTAAATATTATATCGGTAATCACCTGGTCTTCCTGTCCAAGTGAAGTTGAGAAAACAATGCCTTCTGAGAATTTTGCTGAGATAAATTTCAATCCCTCTTCTGCTGAAAGCTGTTTCAGAGTATCTGCATCTTCTTTTGAAATCATATTTTATCATTTGAAATCATGCAAATATCAGATAAAATAATTATCCTACCAAACAAGTAGACTAATTAATCAAAAAAAAGGATTAGAATCAGTCGATCAAATCCATTAAAGTTTTACTTTCCAGAATACGTAAGGAAGCATCCCGCACTTCGATTAAAACGTCATGCAGACCGCAGTGATCTTCATTACAGTCCTCACATTTTTCATAAAAATTAAGACTTACACAAGGCAGCATGGCAATAGGTCCGTTCACCAGCCGTATAATTTTCGCCAGCTTTACATTTTCAGGATTTTCTCTGAAAAAATATCCCCCTCCTTTTCCTTTTTTACTATCAAGGATATCCGCTTTTTTCAATTCCAGCAGAATGTTTTCTAAAAACTTCAGGGGAATTTTCTTATGTTCTGCAATTTCAGAAATAAGTACAGGGCCATCATTCCTTTTTTCTACAAGGTATGAAAGCGCTTTAAAAGCATATTGAGATTTTTTTGACAACATTATAGCAAAAATAAGAAAATTGTTTAATTTTTGCAAAACCCACAAATCATGAATTGTCAAACCGTTAAACAGGTTTAACCATCTTCATTTTTGCGATTTTACCTATTAATCATTAAGTTTGCTTTATGTTCAGTAAACAAGAAGCACAGCAATTAAAAAAAGAGTTTTGGACGGCTTTCGGAAAGTCATTCCCCAGAAAATGGATTTTGTATGACACCAAAATAAAGGATATGTCGTTCAAATTTTATGCAGATAATAAAAAAGCGGAAGTTTCTTTAGATATCGAAATGCGAGACGAAGTTTTCAGGGATGCCTATTATAATAAAATATGGTCGCTGGAAGATATTCTGAAAGATTTTATTGGAGACTTCAATAAGGAAGAATTTTATACCCTGGAAAGCGGAAAAGTCATCAGCAGGATCTGGGTAGAAAAACATGGAGTTTCTATTTTCAATAAAAACACATGGCAGGAAGTTTTTGAGTTTTTTGTTGAGAAAATGGATGGTTTTGAAAGGTTTTATTACGAGTATGAGGACTTTATAAAGGATGTTTAGCCAATGAAAATTTTATCTGCTTTTTTAATTATAAGCTTAATTTCCTGCGATAAATTTTCCAATCAAAATATATAATTTCACGGATAATAATCTAACAATTAAAACTGCCATTAAAAGAGATTACAAAATAATCTAAGAATTAAAAAAGATCAAACTAAATAAAACATGCAAATCAAATATTGCTAGAGATGCCGAATGGATGTTCCCATGCTTAATAAGGAAGAAGGAGAAATTGCTTCAAAATTATTGGCGGAGGGTTTTCAGGAAGCAAAGAAACAAATGAAAGTTCCTTTTTCGGAAAATTTCAGAAAACTGCTTGATTATTATAATAATCTGAGTGGTTTTGAGGAAACAAATCCGAATGCAATCATGCATCATTTTATAGATATGTATGGTCCAGATTGTGAAAACTGTGGTAAACCTTACAGAACAAAAACTGCTACTTTTTGTCCAAAATGTGGCAACCAAAGAAAATTGTAAGAAAATCTTCCACAAAATTCAAACTCTTGTTTAAATATTTTCGTATTTTAGTCAAACCAAAAATATCAGTACTTGTTTATTCATAATGCTCTTCAGCAAAACATTTCTGGTATTTCTTTAACACTAAATCACAAAAATTTTAAATAATGGAAGTAAACACATTCCTTTTTACTGACGGTGCAGATCCCAAAATGTTGGAAGCTTATAAAAAGGCACAGGAAACTTTTAAATATTTCTGGAGAGAACAATATTGGGAAAACCTAAGAATAGTTCCCGCCCTCAATCTTTCTTGCGTGAAAGTTGCTTTTTCTGAAAAGGATCCCGAAACCGGAAAAAATATTGTAGAGCATATGTGGATCAACGAGATTGACTTTGACGGCGATTATGTAAAAGGATACCTAATTAATGAACCGAATAATCTCACAACAATCAAAGCAGGCGACTATTTTGAAATCCCTCTGAATGAAATCAGCGACTGGCTTTTTGCGATTACGCCTAGTGTAAAGAAGAAAGGACTTGCAAAATTATTTTCATCTTCAAAAGATCCAATTCCAAAAGCATATGGAGGATTTACCATTCAGAAAATGCGTGCTGATATGTCGGAAAAAGAAAGAAAAGAGCATGATGAATTCTGGGATCTTGATTTTGGAGATTATAATGATATTGAAGTTGTACATGAACAAAAAGAAAAACCGGAAAACCTTATTGAGCACCCTATGAGCAAAAATATGAAGGAAAAACTGGTGGAATTTTTACACGATTATCCTGATGAGCTCACCAATCTGGATGAAAACGGATTATCTCTCATTCACAGGGAAACTATTGCCGGAAACTTAAGTTCTGTAGAAATCATTTTAAATTCAGGGGGTGATAAAAATTTGAAAACAAGTAAAGGAAAAACAGCCCTGGATTTTGCAAAACAATTAAACTGGGAGCATTTGATTCCTGTTTTAGAAAATTAATCATACAGAGAAACTTTCGGGTTTCTCTTTTTTTTTGCCAAATGACAAATGCTGTACAATTTTCTTTACTTAAATTGCATTTATGAAAGAATTATTTGATTTTATGTTAAGATTCGGAAACCTGAATCAGCAGCAAATGGATTTCATTGCAAGTAAAGCTACGGAACTGGATCTTTCTAAAGAGGAATACTTTTCTGAAGCAGGGAAAATTGCAAAACAGGTCGGATTCGTTGTTGACGGGATTCTCCGGGTTTGCTATTACAACAATAAAAGTGAAGAAATTACGAAATATTTTATTGAAGAAAACAATCTCGTTGTAGATCTTGAAAGTTTTGACAATCAGATTTGTTCCAGTGCTTATGTTCAGGCCGTGACAGATTGTAAAATGATCATATTTCAACGAAAAGACTGGCTGGAACTTTTGCAGACCATTGTAGGTTTTGATGCGATTGTCCATAAGATTATTTCAAGAGCATTGATTCAAAAAGTAGAAAGAAGAAGTCCGCTGGTTTCAGAAGATGCTACAACCCGTTACCTAAAATTTCTGGAAATCTATCCTACTGCTGTCAACAGGATTCCGCTTTCTTATGTGGCTTCTTATTTGGGGGTCACCCAGTCTTCTTTAAGCAGAATCAGGAAGAATATAAGATAGCCGGGAATTTAATCGTGTCATAAAACTTCAAAAATTTCACTTTTATCCAGTTTCTGATATAAAAATTCCTTTTTTGCCAAATGGCAAATGTCACCTTATTTAATTGACGGAATTTTACACTATCAATTAAAACAGAAAATGAAAACAGCATTAATTACAGGAGCCAACAGAAGTATTGGACTTGAAACAGCAAAACAGCTTTCAGCAAAAGGAGTATTCATTTATTTAGGAAGCCGCAATCTTGAAAACGGAGAAAAAGCCGTAAAAACATTGCATGAACAGGGATTTCAAAATATTAAAGCCATTGAAATTGATGTTACCAATCCAGAATCTATTTCAAAAGCAAAAAATATGGTAGAAAATGAGCAGGGAAAACTGGATATCCTGATCAACAATGCAGGAATTTTAGGAAATACACCTCAACAGGCTTCAGATTTTTCCATTCAGGAAATTCAGACCATTTTTGACACCAACTTCTTTGGAGTCATCAGTGTTACACAGGCTTTTCTTGATTTACTTAAAAAATCGGACAGCCCCAGAATCAGCAATATTACTTCTGGATTAGGTTCGCTAACCCTGCATAGCGATCCGTCCTGGAAATATTACAATATCAAAACGGCCGGTTACGGAACCTCAAAAGCCGCTCTGAATGCCTATACCATTGTTTTGGCTTACGAACTGAAAGATCTACCTTTTAAAGTAAACGTAATTGATCCCGGATATACAGCAACGGATTTCAATGCACACAGCGGTCCCGGATCTGTGGAAAGCGCAGCCTCTTTCATCATCAAGCATACTTTGACGAATGATCAGGCTCCAACCGGACAATATTACAGTAACGATATTGAGGACGAAACAGGAATCAGTCCTTGGTAATTTTTTTAAATAACAGTGTGAAGAGAAACTTTCGGGTTTCTCTTTTTTGTTCTTGATATAAATTATTTTGTTGCATTTTTGTTTAGGTAATTATATACAATTTTATGTTACTCCTACTATCTTATTTATTATGACTCTGTCATTCTGAATGTAACGCAGTGAAATGAAGAATCTATACTGCAATGAGATTCTTCCTTCGTCAGAATGACAATGGTGTAAAATTGTATATAGTCGCCTTTGTTTAATTAAATGGAATTATAATGGCACTTCCTAAAAAGACCTCAAAAATTATTACTGTAAACAATATAAAATATTCATGGATGGCTTCTGGGAACGATGATATCATTTATTTAATTATTTGTTTAAAAGAAAGTCCCGGACAAAAATTACTTGCATCATTTAATTATGTAAATATTTTTGAAAATGATATTGTTGAAGTCCAAATTATACCTTCAATTGTAAAACAAGTAATTGAATATGCTATTAATAAAGGTTGGAATCCTTATAAAAAAGGTAAAGAGTTCAATATTGGTACAATGAACGACCTTATAAATTACACAACTTAGTTTCATGATTCACGATTCGATTACATCATTCGTTGATTGAGCTACTTTTCTCATCTGTCGTCTTCCCAACTTTGTACCATCATTTAAAACCAATAAATATTTAAAAAATGGAAACAACAAAAGTATGGTTCGTGACAGGAGCTTCAAAAGGACTTGGATTAGCCTTAATCAAAAAATTATTAGAACAAAATTATCGCGTAGCTGCTACAACAAGAAATGTACAGTCTATTATTTCTGAAATCGGAGAAACTTCGGAAACATTTTTACCGCTTGAAGTGAGCTTAACGGATAATGAAAACGTACAATCCGCTATCGCTAAAACCATTGAACATTTCGGACAATTAGATGTTGTCGTAAACAATGCAGGTTACGGACAATTAGGTACATTGGAAGAGCTTTCTGACAAAGAAGCAAGAGCGAATTTTGATGTCAATGTTTTCGGAACACTGAACGTGATCAGAAATGCAATGCCTCATCTTCGTCAGCAAAGATCAGGACATATTTTCAACATCTCTTCTATCGGAGGATATTCAGGGAATTTTCCGGGATGGGGAATTTACTGTTCAACCAAATTTGCTGTAGCCGGACTAACTGAAGCTTTGGCTGAAGAAATTAAAGATTTTGGGGTAAAAGCAACTGTGGTGTATCCCGGCTATTTCAGAACAGATTTCTTATCAAAAGAATCCGTAAGAACTCCTGAAAATTCAATTCCTGAATATGAAGCGGCAAGAAATTCCGAACAGGCACATTTGGATGAAATTAACGGAAATCAGCCGAATGATCCTGATAAAGGTGCAGAAGCGATTATTGCTATCAGTGAAGTGGAAAATCCGCCGGTGCATTTCTTACTGGGAAGCGGTACAGATGAGTATCTGAATAATAAGATTCAGATTATTACAGATGATGCTAAAAAATGGAGTGAACTGACGTTTTCTACTGTGATCTAGTTTTCTTTTGTCTTGAAACAAAAGAAACAAAAATTCAAGACTTGGAAAATGAATGCTAAAAATAAATTCTGTTCTCTAAAAATTCTAAAACTCGCGCGATGTCATAATTGACAATTCGATTCTAAATTTGTCTCGCGCTCAGACAGTAGAATTTTCTTAACGTTCACATTATTTATTTTTTTAACGCTTCATTTTCCTAGGTCATTATATATCCTTCGGCTTCGCTCAGAATGGCAGGTGCTAATATTAACTGTTATAATATAATTAGTACGGAAATTTTTTCTACAATGTCATCCTGAGCTTGCCGAAGGATCTAATAATTTTAATAGTTCAAGTCAACATCCAAAATAATTAAATAACTTAGTCATTATGAAAAATACGTTTCGTTTTAATTCGCTTTCAGATTTTCATAGCTTCTGTAATCTTCCGAATCCTGAACATCCGCTGATCAGCTTAATAGATTACAGCAAAGTCCGTTATCCTGTGGATGATACGGAACTGAAATGGATTCAGAATTTCTATTCGATCGGCCTGAAAAGAAATGTAAATGCTAAGTTCAATTACGGGCAGCAGGAATATGATTTTGATTCCGGCGTATTGTGTTTTGTTTCTCCGCTCCAGTTTCTGAGCCTTGAAATGAAACCCGGTGTGGAAGTGGAACCCACCGGATATTTATTGTTGATTCACCCTGATTTTCTTTGGGGAACTTCTCTGGCAAAGAAGATCAAATCTTATGAGTTTTTCAGTTACCAGATCAATGAAGCGCTTTTTCTTTCGGATAAGGAAGAGAAGATTATTGTGGATCTGTTTAAAAATATTGAAAAAGAATACCAGACGAACATCGATAAATTCACACAGGAGCTGATTGTTGCCCAACTCGAATTGTTCCTGATCTATGCCGAACGTTTTTATGAGCGTCAGTTTTTTACCCGGAAAAAATCCAGTCACGAATTGCTGGAAAGGTTTGAGGAAGTCCTTTCTCGATATTTTGAAAACGGTAACCTTATTGAAAACGGTATTCCTTCTGTAAAAGCCATTGCCGAACAGATGAATATTTCCCCTAATTATCTGGGAAGTTTATTACGAATTCACACCCAGCAAAATACGCAACAGCATATTCAGAATAAGATTATCGATACCGCCAAAGAACGTTTGAGTACAACGAATCTTTCTGTAAGCGAAATTGCTTACGAACTAGGGTTTGAGCATCCGCAGTCTTTTAGTAAGTTGTTTAAGCAGAAAACAAATCAGTCGCCGGGAGAGTTTAGAAGGTTGTTTAATTGATATTGGAGACTTTACGGTTTCTCTTTTTTATGTTAAATAATTTTTTAGACAATTTTGAATATATTTGGAGAAACTAAAAACAATAACTATGGGAATAAATTTAGCTTACATGTCCTCACCAGGTACTTTGCCTAAAATATTAAACAAAATTTGTGAAGCAGTAGTACCAGATAATTTCAATGGTGATTTTCTTGGAACAAAATTAGGATTTAAAGGAGGTAATCAAAAAAGTTTTATCTCTTGGGCAAAAAAATGTGGTTTTCTTAATAGTGATGGAACTCCAACACAATTATATAAAAATTTTAGAAATCCATCATCTAGAAGTGAGTCTATGGCGCAAGCATTAAGGAAAGGATATTCAGATGCTTTTGAAAGGAATGAATATGCAAATGAACTCGATAAAAAAAATTTCACAAAGCTTATTTCTGAAATTACTGGCGCTCCTCATGATAATTCTACAGTAAAGTTTATTGTAAGTTCTTTTTTCTTAGCTAAAGAATATGCAGATTTTGAAAAAGAATCAACAGTTAATGATGATATAATACCATCTTCGGAAAATAATTTACCAATGATCTTAAACAATTCAAAACAAAATAATTCCGAAGAACATAAAATTAAAAAAGTTAATTTAGGATTAAGTTATACAATAAATTTAGTACTTCCAAAAACCGAAGACCCCGCTATTTATAACGCTATATTTAAATCACTTAAAGAAAATTTATTAAATGAATAATGATATACTTGAAAAAATTCAATTTTTTTGTTTATCAAATTCTATTGCAGAACATCAATTAGATATTATTGAAAATAATTTAGATATTGATTTACAAAGAAAGTCTAAGGAAGAAATAAAAAGAAGAGACTATTACTATCAATTTGATTCTGAGTTTAGAATTGAGGCACGAAAAATGGCCGAACATTATGAAGTATTTTATTGTTTAGAAAAATCAATTAGACGCTTAATAATGGAACTTATGAAAGAGAAGTACGGTGAAAATTGGTGGGATAATGTTAAAGAGGACATTAGAAGAAACGTTGAACAAAACATAAAAAGAGAAGAAGATTCAGGTTTTACAACTCGTTCAGAAGAAAAAATTGATTATACAACTTTTGGTGAATTGAGCCAAATTGTAACTGGGAATTGGGAAGCTTTTGAAGGTCTTTTCAAAAAAGGACAAAGAGCTTTCCAGAGGATTACAACAAATTTAAATCAGCTAAGAGGACCTATTGCTCATTGTTGCCCTTTAGCAGAAGATGAGATTGTCAGATTAGAATTAACCGTTAAAGACTGGTTCAGACTTATGGAATAATTATAGAAAAAAAGAGAAGCTTTCAGCTTCTCTTTTTCTATATCCTATCCAAACTTCTTCTTCCTCAACCAGAAGAATAATCCTCCTAAAGCACCAATAATAACCAAAGGAAGCAGCAAATTGAACCATTGCCAGTTGTTTTTCTCTTCTGTAATTCTCTGTCGGTCCAGAAGACGTTCTTCGATGTTTCTGTTTCTTAATTCCATCAGATTGCTGTCATCCAAAAGATAGTCGAGAGCATTTCTTAAGAACTGTTCGTTTCCGAACTGTTCGTTGGTCAGCATATCTACACCTAAAGGTAAAGGCTGCCCTTTGATCACCTTATTTCTTCCCACATCTCCGTCTGCAATCACGATCATTTTGTTTTCCGGGCTTGTTCCTTTAAAGCCGGGGTAAGATTTTCTCTCAATTCTTGAAGCGTATGCAGAATTAAATTTCCCTTCCAGAGCCACTGCGTAGATTTTCGGAGTACTTGGTTTTTCCATTTGTCCGAGACTGTCTACACTTGCAATCTCTTTCAGGTCTACATAATTCGGAACCTGTTTCAATAAGGTTCTTTCACTCGATTCAAAAAGAACTTTTGTTTTGATATTTTTTCTTCCGCCCAAAGTATCGATCGATGTAGGGAATTCAAATTTTACCGGGTTGATATTTTTGGTGATCGGATCATTCTTTTCAGCAATTCCTAACGGGAAATACGGCCATGGAAGACTTGTATACTGAGGATTTCCTCCTACTTCTCCCGTTACCAGTCTCAACAACGCAAATTTCTTCACATCTTTTACCAACGCCGGATTGATTCTGATTCCGTAGTTGAAGAAAAAGTCAGTCATATTGATGTCTACCGGGAAAGGCATTACTTTTTTAGACCTTGTCAACGTATCCATTTCAGCGTTTACGGCATCGATCATCCACAACGTTTTTCCGCCGTTCATGATGTACTGGTCAAGAATTACTTTTTCACCGTCTGTAAAGGCTTTTCTTGGTTTTGCAATCACCAAAGCATTCATCTGTTTCAATATCGGAACATCCGCCAATGTCAATTCAGTCTGGTTTTTAGGAATAATCGGACCTGCATCGTAATTTTCCGTTGCCAAGTGCATAAATCCCTGGAATTCTTCCGGACTCAATTCATCCTGATTGACTAAAATCCCGATCTTCTTTCTTTTGTCAACCGCAATGTTTTTGATGTTTGAAACCAGATTGTATTCTAAATTCTCAATTGATTTCGTCAGTTGCTGATCTGCATCAATCCCGTTCTGCTGAACAACCAATGGAATGGAAACTCCTCTTCCTTTGTATTTCACAACCGCATAAGGAAATAAGTAAATCTGGGACACTTTTCCGTCTTTCACATCAGGAAGTACAGAAGGCTGCATTCCCATGGCCATCAAAGTATCCTGAGAAATTTTACTTTTAATCGGATCAATAAATTTGAAATCGATTTTCGGATTTATTTTTCTGAATTCCTCCAGCATGAATTTCGTTTCGCTCTGCAATTGTTTGAAACTTGCAGGGAAATCTCCTTCCAGATAGACATCTACCATTACCGGTTTGTTGATCGATTCCAACACCTTGATCGTATTATCGGAAAGCGTATATCTTTTTTCTTTTGTTAAGTCTAATCTGATTCCTGAAATAGCAAGAATAACAACCAACGGCAAAATAACAAACAGTAAAATTCCGAATGGTGATTTGAATGGTATCTTCTTCATAATTCTACTTCTTTTTATTGATAAAATGGTTGGACAAAACTAAGGTAATTCCGATAATTAAAACAAAATAAGCGACATCTTTAAAATCAATAAGACCTCTTGTAAAGCCTAAGAAATGCTGATAAAAGCCGATATTTTGCAGTATAAAATCTGCTCCACCCAATAATTTATAACTTGCTAATTGTTCGATTCCAAAGTACATGATAAAACACATGAAAACACCCAACAAATAAGCCATGATCTGATTTTGAGAAAGAGAAGAAGCCAAAATTCCGACTCCTGAAAAAGCAGCGATCAGAATAACCATTCCGAAATAGCTTCCGAACGTCATTCCTAAATCGATATTTCCTTCCGGAACTCCTAAAACATAGACTGTATAAAGGTAAATGAGTGATGGAATAAGGCATAAAATCCCAACTACCCAAACTGATAAAAATTTTCCAAGAACCAGATCCGAAACTTTCAAAGGCTGAGAAAACAGCCAGTTTAAGGTTCCTGTCTGCTGTTCTTCCGCAAAGGTTTTCATGGATAATGCCGGAATAATGAACATTAGTAACCAAGGTACCAAAACGAAATAACTTTGTAAAGAAGCCAATCCGATATCAAAAATGTTGGAATCATTCTCGAAAAAAAACAAAAACAATGTTGCTACCAAACTGAAAGCCGCAATGATAATCCATGCGCTCCAATTCCCAAAATAGCTCCAAAGTTCTTTTTTAAAAATTGCAATCATATATTAGTTAGAAGTTTTATGTTAAAAGTCAAATGTAAAATAAGAAGACATTGACTTCGCACTGCTTTTTACTTGTATCTTTTTATTTTTTACTTTTATTAACCAGTTTTACCGTCATCATGATCAGGAATACCAGAACGAAAAATCCTGTAATTAATTGCCACCAATATTCAATGACCATTGATTTTAAGATCACAGTGAAAACCACCAGAAATAAAATAAAGGTTGCGATTTCGTTAGCTTGTCGTAATTTGATATTCGCTGTTTCCAAAGTATTTCCGTTAAGTTCCTTAAGCTTTAAAACTTTTTTCCAGCACCAGTAATGATAAATAGCCAAACCGATCAGGAAAGTAAGCTTTAAATGGAACCAAGGCATTTTCATTAATCCGGTATTTAAGAAGATCATCACCAGTCCGCAAACCGCCATAATCACTCCTGCCGGAACCGTAATGATATTCCAAAGCCTGCGTGCCATGAAGGTATATTGTTCTCTTAAAATCTTCTTTTTATCTTCGGCAAACGCATCGGTATCTTTATAGTAAACGAAAATTCTCACGAGATAAAAAATTCCCGCAAAATAACTTACCATGAAGATAATATGAAGTGCTTTGATGATGGTATACAACATTTTAATCAATATTATTTTATAGGAATAATTTCACAGTTTCTGTCAAAGTTCTCCAAATAGTCAAAAAACAGTTGTTTCCCTTTTTTTGAATCTCTGTAATTTGTGTAAGCAATGAGGCCAATTACAATTAAATAAATGAGTAAAATATAATAATTTCCAGAAAAACTTCTTATCAAAATAGTTAATGAAAAACAAAAGAAAACAGCAAGAGTTAATACTTGATAAAATTCAAGCCCAATGAATAATTCAAGACTGTATTGGCCTTCTTTATCTTTAATAAAATTTCCCTTAAAAGTTTGAGAATCTTTTTTCATTAATCTTACTTTAAAACCATTTTCAAAAACCTTTCCGGTAAAACTTTTACCAAAAAAATCAGGAAAACCTCCAAATATGCTGTTTTTAATATTTTCTAAAATATCTTCTTTTGATTTAGAAAATTCAACACGATATTTAGACTTTAAAAACATGTAAATAAATTATGCGCAAAGATAGTTTATTTCACAAAAAAATAGAATTTAATCTGAAAATTTCGGATTAATATTATGAAAATTGTCTTTATAATTATTTACAGTTTTTTTCTTGCAGGAATACTATCAGTTTTACTGCCCTTATAATATTTCTTGGTATATAAAAGGTTTCCTTTATTGTCATAATATTTCCAGTCTCCGGAATAAAACCAATGGCGTTCATGTTGAGAAATTTCAAGTTTGGTCTGCCCTTTCTCCATGATGGCTCCGGTTGGGAAGTATCTCTTTATTTTCGTAATATCTTTTCGGATGCTTTCCTTTTGATAAAGCTTATCATCAAAATATGTTTTCCAGACTCCTACCTTTTCACCTTTCTTATATTTACCGACAGCAACAAGAGTTCCTTCATTGGTAGAATATTCTTCTTTCCATTTGCCATGCCTTTTCTGAGCGTTTTTGCTCACTTTTATATATTGGTTCATCTTCGTTTGACAGGAAAGTGTAAATAGTGACAATACTACAGCAATAAATATTTTTTTCATAAAAAAACAGGATTTCTGTAAATATAAGAAATCCTGTTTTATTCTACAAATGTAGAACAAAATTGTTATCTTAAGAAATCACTCCTAATTCCTTTCCTACCTTCTCAAAAGCAGCAATTGCTTTATCCAAATGTTCTCTGGTATGAGCGGCAGAAAGCTGAACTCTGATTCTTGCTTTTCCTTTCGGTACAACCGGATAGAAGAATCCGATAACGTAAATTCCTTCATCCATCAGTTTTTCAGCCATTTTTTGAGCTAAAGGTGCATCATAAAGCATTACCGGAACGATGGCAGCATCTCCATCCGGAATATCGAAACCTTTCGACTTCATTTCTGCTCTGAAATATTCTGCATTTTCCATTACTTTATCACGAAGAGAAGTATCTTCAGAGATCATATCCAATACTTTCAAAGCGGCACCCACGATTCCCGGGGCCAAAGAGTTTGAAAATAAATACGGTCTTGAACGTTGTCTCAGCATATCGATAATCTCTTTTTTACCGGAAGTAAATCCTCCTAAAGCACCACCAAGAGCTTTTCCTAACGTAGAAGTAATAATATCTACTCTACCCATCACATCGTTCGCTTCGTGAGTTCCACGACCTGTTTTCCCGATGAAACCGGTTGCATGAGAATCATCCACCATTACCAAAGCATCGTATTTATCAGCTAAGTCGCAAACTCCTTTCAGGTCTGCAACAATTCCGTCCATTGAGAAAACCCCGTCTGTCACAATAATTTTAAAACGGTGATTTTTTTCTGAAGCCGCAATCAGCTGAGCTTCAAGATCCTCCATATTATTGTTTTTGTAACGGTATCTTGCCGCTTTACACAAACGAACACCGTCAATAATGGATGCATGGTTCAACTCGTCAGAGATAATTGCATCCTCTTCTGTGAATAGCGGCTCGAAAACACCTCCGTTTGCATCAAAACAAGCTGCATAAAGGATCGTATCTTCCAATCCTAAGAAGTCAGCGATCTTTTGTTCCAACTGCTTGTGAATATCCTGAGTTCCGCAGATAAAACGTACCGAAGACATACCGTAACCGTGAGATTGAATCATATCCTGAGAAGCCTTCATCACTTCCGGGTTGTTTGATAATCCCAAATAATTGTTCGCACAGAAGTTCAGCAGCTTTTTTCCGTTCGCTTCTATTTCTGCACTCTGCTGAGAGGTAATGATTCTTTCTCTTTTGTAAAGCCCGTCGTTATCAATATTCTGTAGTTCGTTCTGTAAGTTTTCAAGATACTTTTTAGAGATCATTTCTAATAATTTTTAAGATGTGCTAATTTAATAAAATCACGGTAAACTCATAGCTTTTCTCATTTTTATTCTAAGTTCCTAAATAAAACCCAAATATTTTCGTTAATAGTCTATAATTTTAGTAGACTATTAATTATATTTGTCATTTAAATTCAGCAAAATGCGATTATCACCAGTACGAAAAATTGAAAATATATCCTCCGGAGACTTTCTCAAAACTTACTTGAAACCTGCAAAACCTGTGATTTTAAAAGATTTTGTCGACCCTGAAAGTCCGGCCTTCAAAAAATGGGACTATGATTATTTTAAGGAAATTGCAGGTGATCATAAAGTCAATATTTACGGAAGTGAAATCGAATCGTTGGACAGAGTGGCCAGTAAGCCGGTCGGTCAAAGCACTTTTTCTGAATATCTCGATTTAATTACCTCCTCTCCCACTGAACACCGTCTTTTTCTCTTTAATTTATTAAGCATTAAACCTGAACTTAAAAATGATATTCAATACAATGATGTTACAAAAGGAAAAATTCTGAAATGGCTTCCTTTTATGTTTTTTGGAGGTGAAGGCTCCGTTACCCGGAATCATATTGATATTGACATGTCGCATGTTTTCATTACCCAGTTTCAAGGCATCAAAAAGATCTGGCTATTCCCTTGGGAACAATCGGATCTCCTTTATAAGCTTCCTTACAATTTTCACTCGATTACCAATATCAAAGAACCGGATTACCAGGAATTCCCCGGTTTGAAATATATAGATGGGTATGAAGCAGTCATCAATCCCGGAGAAACCCTTTATATTCCTTCCGGATGGTGGCATTATATCCAATATGAAACGGAAGGATATTCTGTTTCCATCAGAGCTTTACCTTCAAGCTGGCTGGAAAAATGGAGAGGCTTTAAAAATCTCGTTCTGATAAGACATTTTGATAATGCCATGCGAAATCTGTTTAAAGAAAAATGGTTCGATTTCAAAGTAAGAAAAGCTATCAGAAAAGCCAACAGAGCAATTAAAAAGCAAAAGAACTTCCAGATCTAAATAAATACTAATCTTTAAATAAACATATTATGGAATTAATTTATCTTATTCTTTCAGCGGAAAGACCAACGTATTCTTTCTATCCGATCTCTTTTCATTAATATTTATGAAACAAAAAACCTTCAGAAATTCTGAAGGTTTTATTTTATTTTTTTAAGAATTTTATGTTCTTATCTTTAACTTTAAAAATATAAGTTCCGGGAATCAATTCCGAAATATTAATGACTTTTCCTGGTTGATACACCTCTTTTCTTACTAACTTTCCATCAATAAAATAGATGGCGAAATCTGTAGCCCTGTCAATGCCTTTTATATTGATTTCATTTTTTGCAGGATTTGGATACAATGCAAATTCATCCTTGTTAATATCCGAAGTACTCAAAGTATTGTCCTGGGCTACCGTCGAATTTTTTTCGATGATCTGATATTCATAATTAAACTCTACACTACTCACTGGAAATGTTACTGTTTGTGTAAAATATTGATTATTTACGGTATTATCTAGAGCAAAATAAGCAATCTGTCCCCCGGTTCCTGTTACCTTAATCGGTAAAGGCATTTCATAAAAACTTACAGAAGTGTGACTTTGAGTTTGAGAAGCTTTAAAAATAATCTGATTGCCTGTTTGTTTCCATCGGATATCATAAGTCGGGTAACCTTGGCCATAAATCCAGTCATTGAAAAATTCTGTAAGATCTTTTCCTGTGGACTGTAAAACAGAGTTTTTAAGATCCGTGGTTCTTACATAATTATAAGCTAAAGCCGGTCTTGCATGATAATCCTTTAAAGCCTGATAAAAAGCGGTTTCGCCCAGAATCCATTTCATCATTCTCACCACATATCCACCTTTGGAATAAGACAGCCTCCCGTTAAAAATAGCATTGATATTATTCAAATTAGCATCGGCAACGTATACATTTCCATCAGGAAGACTTGTGATATAGTTTTTTTCCGATAACAAGAAATTCATAAACTCAGTATTGTTCATCAGCAGTTTTTCATTGGCCAAATGTGCCCCAAATGTTGCAAAACCTTCGTTAAGCCATATATCGTTCCAGGCGCCACAGGTTACCTTATCTCCAAACCATTGATGGGCAAGTTCGTGGGCAATAAGTCCTTTATCCCAACCTCCCATTGATGACATGGTCTGATGCTCCATTCCACCTCCGTATCCAAACTCCATATGTCCGTACTTTTCATTTCTGAAAGGATAAGGCCCGAAATAGGTTTCAAAAGTATTCATGATCTGCTTGGTCCAGTTGATATTGGCCATACTCATTGTATTATTTGCTGTAGATGGATATACATAATTAATAAATGGAAATGGCGGAGTTCCCATCGTATCGGTAATCTTCACGTAATTGGTAATCGAAAGCGCAATAAGGTATGCGGCAGTAGGGTACATTGTTCTCCAGAACGTTAATTTCTGTCCGGGAGGAAGTATCGTTTCAGACATCAACAGCCCGTTTGCAGCTACATTGTACTGAGAGGGTGTTGTTATTTTAAAATCAAATTGTTCGATTTTATCATTCATACTCTGCTTGGTCGGAAACCAGTCCTGAGCGCCGTATGGTTCGCTTAAAGTGGAAAGAATCGGTGATCCACCCTGAGACCCTGTTGAAAAAGCATTGTTTGCTGTTGGTGGCGTTCCGGAATACTGAATCGTAAGAGAGTCTAATACATTCGCTGGAAGTGCGTTTGGAAAATCAATTTTCACTTCTTTTGTTGTTAGCTGCTGAAAGGGAAGACTCTGATTATGGTATGTTACCTGAGAAACCGTCAAGGCGTTGGAAAGATCAAAGTAGATATTGCTCATACTCTGATTCGGCTTAAAATGAGAAGTTACCGATCCGGAGATCATATACACCGAAGGATCCAGACTCACATCCATTCTCTGATACTGAAGATCGTAGTTAAGGGTATTAGGATTGGTATTGTAAGCGATCATTTTATTGGTAAATGATTTCATTTCCTTTGCCCGGAAAGATTTCATTTCAATGTTTTCATGCTGTGCAGAGATCTGCTGAAAAGTAACAATACTTAATATCAGAAGATAAAAGTGTTTCATTATAAATTATTATAAATCAAAGATAAAAAAAACCTTCTAATCAAAGATTAAAAGGTTTTTAGATTTATTCTTACGGATACATTAAAGTTCCAAAGTCGGTTCTATAATTTTCTCCATTCTTTTTTTCACCATATCTACAGACCCTGCATAGTTATTTACCAAAAGTGAGAATACCAAGGTTCTTCCCGAATTGGTTTTTATATAACCTGCCAGTGTTTTTACCTTGTTCAGTGTTCCTGTTTTGGCAAAAACCTGCCCGTTTCCGGTTATATTAAACATTCTTTTTAATGTTCCGGACTGTCCGCCAATTGGTAATGAAGTCAGATAAGTGCCATAATACTTTTCGTTCATTAAAGAGGTAAGATATTTTGCCTGAGCAATTGGAGTTACCGTATTGCTTCTTGACAATCCGCTTCCGTCCATATAATTTAATCCTTCTGAATCAAACGCAATATCTTTAAGATGATCTTTTACCACAACTCTTCCACTTTCACTCGTCTGATCTCCTTTCTTAAAAAAGCCCACCGTTCTCAGCAATGCTTCTGCAAGCGAATTATCACTGTGCTGATTGGTATAGTAAACAATATCTGCCAATGTAGGAGATTTATAAGCTGAAACCAATTTTCTGGCTTCCGGAGCAGCATCGGTCATTTTTGGCGTCACTTTTCCTGTTACAGTAATTCCGCTTTTCACCAAAGTTGTTCTAAATGAATTGGCAAGATAAGCCGGTGCATCCGGTAATTTTGTGGTTAGAACCCCATCTCCTTCATATTTTTCTGCATATACCATCTGATTGGCATAAGGAGAAACATAGAAGAATTTTTTATCTGCTGAGAAATTATTCTTTTTTACGATCAGCTTTTCATTTGCAGGACTAATCTCGCGGGTTGTACCTACCGGTAAATAGTAATTGTTATTTTCCAACCATACAACATTTTCCGGAAGTCTTGAAATATTACCTTTGAAAAGCGCTGTCTGAATGATGATATCACCATTTACTTTTTTTATCCCCTCACGTGAAAGCCCGTTTACAAAATCTGAAATGATTTCCCTGTAAGATAATGCTCCTGCTTTATTGGTTCCTAAAGAAGGATCTCCACTTCCTACAATGTATAAATTTCCGTTCAGAACCCCGTTTTCATCCACCTGACCTGAATATTCAAGCTGTGTCATCCAACGATAGTTTTCTCCCAACAAATTCAGAGCAGTCTCTGTAGTCAACAATTTTGTAGTGGAAGCCGGAACTAAAGGCATATTTTCATTATAAGAAGAAATGATCTTTTTGGTTTTAGGATCATATACCACGAATCCCCAGTTGGCGTTTTTCAACACAGGATCCGTTACCATTGTATTTAGATTTACATCTATCAGTTCTTTTGGCGATAAAATTGTTTTTTCAATCGCCGCCGCAGGAGAAGGCAGATTCAAGCTGGATTTCTGACTATCGTATGTGGGGGAAAAAAGAACCGTAGAAACGGTAGACTGAGCGAGGAATAAACCAGAAGCTAATACCGTAATACCTGAAATATATTTTCTGAATTTTACCATCTAATTTTTCTTTTTATTACTCAATTTGGATGCCACAGAATAACCAGAGTTAAATCCAAAAGCACAACCAAACATATAAGCAACGATCAAATGTAGAAATTATTGCTATTAATCAGATATTTAAGGTATAATAAAACGTTATAAAATTTGTTAAAGTTTGTTAAAAATCAACAAAAACGTCTTTTTTGATGCTTTGGTAAGCAGTAATTTCATCAAATTCTTTTAAACTTAATAAAACCATTTTTTTGAATTTTTCGTAGTTCTTCCCTCTTGGGAGTTTAAGTAAAATCTGAAACTGGTATAAATTATTAAGTCTTGCAATTTGAGATTTTTCCGGTCCTAATACACAGTCTTCAGGAAGGTATTTTCTTAAAACCGAACCTAAAAACTGAGACGCACGATTCACTTTATCTTCTCTTCTGTGCTTAAGCTCAATCATAATTAGCTTCGTAAAAGGCGGATAATGAAACTTTTGACGTTCTGTAAGAATATATTTATAAACCTTAGCCGGATTATTCATTTTAATCAACTGAAAAACAGAATGATCCGGATTAAAAGTCTGAATTAAGATTCTTCCTTTCCCGGACACTCTTCCCGCTCTGCCGGAAACCTGTGTAATAAGTTGATAAGCCCTTTCCTCTGCTCTGAAATCCTGAACGTACAATAAGGAATCCGCTTTAGGAATGGCAACCAGTTCAATATGATCAAAATCCAGTCCTTTGGAAATCATTTGAGTCCCGACAATGATATCGGTTTCGCCATGTTCAATTTTTTCGTATAATTTTTCGTAGGCGAATTTTTTCCTCATCGAGTCCACATCCATACGATCGACTTCATATTCAGGGAATAATTTGGAGACTTCTTCATGAATCTGCTCAACTCCCACTCCTCTTTCATTCAGATTTTCAGAATGACATTTCGGACAGGTCCTAGGCTTGGAAGCTCTTTGACCGCAATAATGGCACTTCATTTCATTCGCCGCTTTGTGATAGGTCATCACCACGTCACAATTTGAGCAGTAATTGACATATCCGCAGCTTTCACATTCTATTACGTTGGCATAGCCACGACGGTTATGAAGCACAATTGCCTGATTTTTTTCGTCTAAAGTCCTTTTTAATTCGTCAATTAATCTCAAAGAAAAGTTCCCGGAAACTTTTTTGGAATCCTGGGCTTCTTTAAAATTGATCAATTCAAATTCAGGAAGGGTTACCTTACCAAAACGCTCTTCAAGGAAAACATATTTTATCCTGTCTTTTCTTGCGTTATAATAACTTTCAACGGAGGGTGTTGCAGAACCTAAAATCACATGGGCGCCGTAAAAATTTCCCAGAACCAATGCGGAATCTTTTGCATTGAAATAAGGTGATACCTCACGGGGTCTGTAAGCAGAATCATGCTCTTCATCCACAACGATTAATCCCAAATTCTGAAAAGGCAAAAACAGAGCATTTCTTGTTCCAATAAGGATTTTAATATCATTCTGCCTGATTCTTCTCCAGACTTCCACCCGTTCAAAATCCGTAAGTTTCTGATGGTAAAAACCGAGCTGTCGTCCGTATTTTTTTTCTAGCCTTTGGGTAATTTGTTTCGTTAAAGAAATTTCAGGAAGCAAAAACAGAACATTTTTTCCTTCACTGATGCATTCTTCGATTTTTTCTAAATAAATATGTGTTTTTCCTGAGGAAGTTACTCCATGAAGTAAAACATTTTTTCCTTCCTCAAAAGCTTCATCAATCGTGATCTTAGCTAATTTTTGAGCTTCTGAAAGCTCTTCGATTTCTTCAATTTCCCCTTCATAGCTTTCAATCCTGTCTTTCTGCATATAATATTCCTCCACCAGGTTTTTATCTGCCAAAGCTTTGAAATGGGAGCTTCCAAAATAGCCGTCTTCAAACAGATCAGATTTTTTAATCGGTACATCCAGATGTTCTGTCTGTTTTTCTAAAATATGGAGGAAAAGATCTTTCTGTTTCTGAGCCCTTTTTAAGCTTAAAATAATTTCCGTAAGATTCTGATTTTTTAGAACCTCATCATTAATTTTAACATAAGCAACTTCCTTAGCTTTGTATTTTTCCGCAATTTTTTCATCAATCTCGATGTATTGAAGATCAATCAAAGAATTGATGGTTTTAATAATATCTTTTTTCGGAATGAAAGCTTCAATATCCGTCAGATTAATAAGTTGTCGGACCTCCAATGCCTGGATAAGATACATTTCATTGACATCCAGATTTTCAAAATCTATTGTAGTATTGGGCTTTAGCTTTAAATACGTTTCACTTTCCAGTTTCAGAGATGAAGGAAAAGCAAAACGGTAAATTTCTCCTAACCCTGATAAATAATAGTCTGAAAGCCAGTTCCAGAATTGTATCTGCTCTTGCGGAACAATAGGTTTATCATCCAAAAGACTGATAACTTCTTTGGCTACAAAACTTTCCGGAGCATTGTCGTGAAGCTCGAAAACAATCCCTGTATAAATCTTCTTACCACCAAAAGGAACCAAAACCCGCATTCCTACCTGAATTTCGGATAGTAATTCCTGGGGAACTTTGTACGTAAAAGATCCTTTTAAATTTAACGGTAAAACGATTTGGGCGTAGTTCAAGAGAAATATTTAAAGTGTAAAATTAATTTTTTCTTTTGTGAACTGCAATAATTTCTATTTTTATCGTTCTAATATTATTCAAATTAATAAACTAGCTATGAAAAGACTTCTATCAATTGTATCGCTATTTGTGGTAATCATCATCCAGGCTCAGGAAAAAATAAGTTTCAACAAAGGCGAAATCACTATCCCGATTGGTAAAGAAATCCTGCTTAAACCTGAAATAAAAAATAATAAAATCATCGGTTTCGAAACTGTTAAAGAAAAGGATATTACCGGAAAAATTGACTTTTTTGATATGCTCCACCATTTTAAAAAGGATAATATAAAGGATAACAGCATTGAGCTGCTATTCAGTGAAGGGCAGCTCATGGGAGCGCCAATTTTTGTTTTAAACGTTATCCAGAAAACCGGAAAGAAAATGAACTTCAAAGCTAAAATAAGACTAAAAGGAAGTTCTTCATACCAGCAAACATCAATTACGCCTGCAGTAAGCAATTCAGCCCATATGGAACAGTGGAAAGACAATATAGATTCTATTATCCTGTATGATTTTGAACTGAATTAAAAAAGGACATCAATAATTTTATACCAAATTGCAGAGGTAAAGAGGCCGATAATAATGCTAAAACCGATCGTTAGATTGGTCAGCTTTGTATTTAACCTGAATTGCTCTGCAATAATACTTGAGGTAAGAACTGTTGGCATTGCAGATTCGAAAATGGTGATTTTGGCAATATTCCCTTTTATTCCCAATAAAAGCGCTAATCCTAATGTAATGGCAGGTGCCAAAATTAATTTATAAAACATGGAAGCAGACATTTGAGGAATCAGTTTTTTCCAGCCGTTGAATTTTAATTGCAGCCCTACTGAAAATAACGCCAGCGGACTTACGGTAGCGGCAAGTTTATCGAAAAACGGTTCCGCTAAAGTAAAATCTATAAATCTTGATAATACCAATGCAGCAATACAGCCTACCAAAGGCGGAAAAGTGAACAATCTTTTCAGGATGAAAGCTGCACTCACTTTCCCTGACTGGCTTCCTCCTCGTAAAGCTGCAATAATTCCTAATGTAGAAAGAGAAAAAAACATCGTCTGATCACAAATAATGGCAATACTCAAAAGACTTTCACCATAAAAGGCAGAAACAAGTGGAAATCCGATGAAGGAAGTATTGCTGTATCCGCTTATCAATTCCAACGTACTTCTTGAACGTCTGGAGTATCCTTTGCTTTTGCTGTAAAACATCATAAAGAAAAAACAAAGCACGGAGGTAAGCAAAGTAGCTACAATCGGGAAAAGCATTTCTGTTGTCCAGTGAACTTTTGGCAGATATTTGAACGAAACTGCCGGAAGTGCCAAATAAAGAATCCATGTATTGATGCCTTTATGCGCATCGGGATGAATGGACTTTGTAGCTTTGAGAACCATTCCTGCAATAATACACACCGCAATCAGAACAAAATTCGCCATAGTTGAAAGATATGATACGAATTTACGGCTCAATTCTTTTTTAACGCGACGTTTTCAAAGATTTTTTTGAATTGTTTCATCTTTATTTTATTCGATGAATAGTATTTATGAAGTCATTCTGACGAAGGAAGATTTCTGTTTAATTATGACAAGAAGAGAGTCTTCACTCCGCTTTGCTACGTTCAGAATGACAAACTGTATGTATTATTTTTTAGTTCATTGTATCAAATAAACTCATTACTTCAACTTTTTCCAAAGGTTTTGAAAGTTTGATTCTTTTAGAAGTTTTCGGGAGCAAATCGAAGAAATTATCACTGAAATGCGTATCTCCCATTAAGTAAACATCTTTTGCCAAAACATCTGTAGAAACTTCGATTTCTGTCGGAGAAATTTTCTTAATCTGAATTGTAGGTTTTGTAAGCTTTAAATCTTTTGATTTGGAGAAGAAGTAATTTGATTCTGCAATTTTATTACCCTTTTTATCTACTAAAATTAAGTTTAAAAAAGAATTATCTCTTTCTGATTCTGAAATAAAAAATGAAGTTTTTGGAGATGCTAATTTTAAAATTCCATCCAAACATCTCTTTTTACAATCTGTTCTTCTTCTTACTATAGTATCTCCATTAAATTTTTTAGCATAAACTATTAATGATACATCTTCAAATTTCTTCAACTCATCATTAACAGCATAAAAGTTCAAAACCTCATCTTTCTCTTCAGTTAGAATTACCTGGTTTTCAAAACTTCTTTTAATCTGGTAATGCAACGCTTTCCAGTTTCCTAAATAGTCGATTGAAGACCATGAAACAACAGGCCAGCAATCGTTCAATTGCCAGTATAAAGTTCCCATATTGTAAGGTTTTGCACGGCGATGGGCTTCAATGGCAATCTGCATTCCGCGAGCCTGAAGCAGTTGAGAAACATAATTATATTTTACAAAATCTGTCGGAATATGGTAATCCCGTTTCATATAATTGTCAATAATTTCCCAACCTCTCGAATGTTTTTCGTGTGCTTTTATTGTTCCGTTTTGTAAGCTTAAATCCGGAGCTCCGGAAAACATCGATTTCGTAGTTTCCAATGTGGGCATTCCCTGAAAACCATATTCTGAAGCAAATCTCGGAACTTTTTCGTTATAAATTTCAAACGGCTGTTCTCCCCACCAAACGCCCCAGTAATGGGAGTCACCTTCCGTTAAACTTTCTTGGTGTCCCCAACCGATGGATGGTGAACTTGGCCAGTAAATTTGCTTGTCATTGGTTGCATATTTTTTAATGGCATTCGGAATCACCTCATGGAAAATCTTTTTATAATCTTTCCAAACCTGTAACGAATCTTCTTTTGAGTACTTGAATTGTTTCTGATATCCCCAGTTTACGATCGCTTCATCTACTTCGTTGTTTCCGCACCATAAAGCCAATGATGGATGATTCTGAAGCTTTTCTATCTGATCTTTGACTTCCAATTCAACATTTTTTTGGAAATTCCCGTCCGAAGGATAAAAGCTTCCTGCAAACATAAAATCCTGCCAAACCAAAATTCCGTTTTCGTCACAAGCCTTGAAAAATTCATCGTCTTCGTAAATTCCACCTCCCCAGACCCGAATCATATTCATATTGGCCTCTTTGGAATCTTTAATCAGTTTCTGATACTTTGCTTTTGTTATTCTTGGGGTAAAACTGTCTGAAGGAATCCAGTTTGTCCCTTTTGCATACATCGGATTTCCATTCACTTTAAAATAGAAAGATTTCCCTTTTTCGTCTTTTTCCTGAATTAATTCAACTGTTCTTAGTCCAATTCTTTCAGACTTTTCTGCAATGGTTTTTGAATCTTTTTGCAATAAAATTTTTAACTGATATAAATTCGGATCGCCCCAACCGTTGGGTTGCCATAATTTTGGATTTTGAATCTGATAGGGAATTGAAATTAGATTTTTGCCTGATTTTAAAGTAATATTCTGAGAGATTTTATTGATTAAAAAACTGTATTTTCCTTCTTTTTCAGCAAAAATTTCAGCATGAATATTTAAATCTGCTTTTTGTCTGGTTAAAGCTTTCTGTTCAATTTTTACATTTTCAAATTTTGCCTGATTCCAGAAATTTAACTGTACATTTTTCCAGATTCCGGCAGTAACCAATCTTGGTCCCCAATCCCATCCGAACTGATATTGTGCCTTTCTTACGTAGCTTCTTGGAGATTCAGGCGTGGTAAAAGGAACTCTTTTAGCCAGTTCTTTTCCAACATTTACCGCCGATTTAAATTTAACCTGTAAAATATTTTCGCCGATTTTTAAGTTCTGTTTTACCGGAATCGTCCATTTTCTGAACATATTATCTGTTGATTGCAATAATTTTCCATTTAAATAAATCTCTGAAAACGTATCCGATCCGTTAAAGACCAAATCAATATTCTGATTGGCCAATTCTTTAGAGGAAAGCTTAAAACTAGTCTGATAATCCCAATCTTCATTTTCTACCCACTGGACTTTTTTTTCATTTTCATCTTGGTAAGGATCAGGAATGATTTTATTATTCATCAAATCCAAATGAACCGTTCCCGGCACGGAGGCTGTGAGCCATTTATTTTCTTTAGCATTTTTAAATTGCCATTTTTCTGATGATAGATTTCGCTCGGAAAACTGGGCGAATAGGATATTTTGAACAAAAAGAAAAGAAAAAAGTATAGATTTGTTCATCAATAAATTAAGTTATAATAATTTATAATTGTAAAGTTTAAAACATACAGTTTGTCATTCTGACGAAGGAAGAATCGAAACCATTAAGATTAAAGTTAGGTTTTAAAAATATTAAGCTTAGATTCTTCACTACGCTTCGCTTCGTTCTGAATGACAAACACACCTTTGAATCACGAAATGATTATTTACTCTTCAAAGCAATAACTTCCTCCGGACTCGCAAAAGCTCCTCCATCCGTAATGGCGGAGGAATGAAAATAGTTGGCTTTGGTAAAGTCTCTTAGTTCTTCAATATTGGTAGAACGAAGCCCACCTCCTACAAGAATTTCAATTCTTCCGTTGGATAACTCCACCAATTTTTTCAGGTTTTCCTTACCTTCTGAAACGTTAGATTTCTGACCGGAAGTAAGAATTGTTTTAAAACCACATTCGATCACCTTTTCTAAAGAATCTTTTAATCCTTTTGCACGGTCAAAAGCTCTGTGAAAAGTACATTGGTAAGGTTTTGCAAGCTCAACCAATTCTTTGTTTTGTGCTATGTTTACCTCATCATTTTCATCTAAAATCCCGAATACAAAACCATCTACATTTAAAGTTTTTAATTGAACCAGATCCGATTTCATCTGCGCAAATTCTTGATCAGAGTAAGTGAAATCTCCACCACGGGGACGGATCATTACAAAAATCGGAATATTGATTTTTTCTCTCAGTAATTTTGCGGTTTCAAAGTCTGGAGTTGTTCCGCCTTCGCTTAATCCGTCACACAATTCTATTCGGTCTGCTCCGTTTTCAAAAGCGATGATTGCGGATTCAGGATTGAAACATGCTATTTCTATTTTTGACATTCTTTTTTCAATTTAATCTTTTTCAATTACATCTGCGATCAGAAACTTATTGTCTTTTTTCACAACACCTATTTTACGTTTAAAAATAGCTTTGGCTCCATCATCAGCTAACTCAACATCAAAAACAAATGCTTCATCTCCTGAAATAGCATCTAATTCACATTTTCTAACTTCAATATTTGTCCAATCCTGCGCTGAGATTAGAAATCCTGTGTTTATTCCGGCATATTTTGTATTGTATTTATTTCCCCATTTTTGCTGAAAATCTTTTAAACTAAGACTTCCATCCACATCCATATCTACATTTGTTGCATCTGTTTTGTATTCATAGTAGTCTTTGGTCGTGATATTCTGCATTATTTTTTGCTGATCAGAAATATCTGCCTTAAAATAACTTAGAATACTACTTTTCAGCCAGTTTTTTGCGGCTTCAGCTTCACCTTTTATATCGGTTACCTCTTTATTTTCTACTACAGAAGTATTAGTGTTTTCATCCGTTTTTTTAACATCTTTACAACCAATAATTAGAAATAAAGAAGCAACAATTGCATATTTTATCATTAATCAATCTGTTATTTTAATTTTATTTCAAAGCATATTCAGGTTTTTCCAGACGGTTTCCTTTTTGGTCGTACACCGCAAAGTTAAATCCGTCCTGAATACAATAAGAACCGTATTCTCCTTTTTTATTGATCGCAATAAAGCCTACCTGAATATCTTTAAGGTTTTTGTTTCTTCTCTGGGTAATCTTCACAATTCTTTCAACCGCTTCTTTACAGGCCTGTTGCGGATTTCTGCCCTGTCTCATCAGTTCAACCACCAGATGAGTTCCTACCGTTCTGATCACTTCTTCACCGTGACCTGTCGCGGTTGCTGCCCCGACTTCATTATCAACGAATAAACCGGCTCCAATAATTGGAGAATCTCCTACTCTTCCGTGCATTTTGAAAGCCATTCCACTGGTTGTACACGCTCCTGAAAGGTTTCCGTTGGCATCCAGCGCGATCATCCCGATAGTATCGTGGTTTTCAATGTTTACGATGGGTTTGTATTTGCTTTCTTTCAACCATTCTTTCCATTCTTTTTCGGATTCAGGGGTCAAAATATTTTCTTTTTTAAATCCTTGGGAAACTGCAAATTGCAAAGCACCATCACCTACCAACATCACGTGTGGTGTCTTTTCCATGACTGCTCTTGCTACGGAAATTGGATTTTTAATATTTTCCAGGCAGGCCACTGAACCGATATTGTAGTTTTCGTCCATAATGCAGGCATCCAGCGTTACTCTCCCGTCCCTATCGGGACGTCCTCCGTACCCTACACTTCTTTCGGTAGGATCATTTTCAACTAGGCGAACTCCTTTTTCAACCGCATCTAGAGCACGACCTCCTTTTCCCAGAATGGTCCAGGCTTCTTCGTTAGCTTTTAATCCAAAATTCCATGTAGAAAGAACAATGGGTTTATTGACTGTTTTATTATTTTCGGGAAGTTCTTTAGCGATCAGATCCAGCGGATTCATAGCCAAAGCCAAGGAAGCTACTGCCGATCTTTTTATGAATTTTCTTCTACTCTGCATGTTTGATTTATTTGGCCACAAATTAGCGATTTTCATATTAGCATAAAACAAAAAAAGCTGCAGATTATTTTCTACAGCCTTTCCCAATATTTATCTAACAAAATTAATGCGGTAACTTATCTCTCAAATATCCGTAAATCCAAGTTCCGAAAATTGCACTTAATAAAGTAATGACCACTGCGAAAGCCCCTGTTCCTATCTGAGCAAAAAGTGGTCCCGGACAAGCCCCCGTAATTGCCCAGCCGAAACCGAAGATCAATCCTCCGTAAATTTGTCCTTTGTTAAACTTTTTAGGTACTATTGTAATTGGTTCTCCATCAAGGGTTTTTATACTAAACTTTTTAATCAGCCATACGGAAACCATTCCTGTAAGCACGGCACTTCCTATGACTCCATACATATGGAATGACTGTAAACGGAACATTTCCTGGATTCTGAACCAACTGATGATTTCAGCTTTTACAAAAACAATCCCAAATAAAATTCCTACCAGGAGGTATTTTAGATTATGGTACCACTTATTTTGAACAGTAATTTCTTTATTGCAAACTGCATTATTATTTTTCATTGGTTATTTTTTAGAGTGAAAGAATAATCGGCAACACGACATTTGCTACAAAAAAGCCCCCGATCATGAAACAGATTGTTGCCACTAACGACGGCCACTGCAGATTGGAAAGTCCCATAATAGCATGACCACTTGTGCATCCTCCTGCATAGCGGGTTCCAAAGCCTACCAAAAATCCGCCAACAACCATGGTTAGAAAGCCTTTCAAAGTCAACAGGCTTTTAAAATTCATTAATTGGGTAGGTACAAGATTGCTGTAATCCGTAATTCCATAACCGGCTAATTCTGCTTTAAGCTTTGGATTTACGATAACTTCTCCGGGATTCACCAGAAAATAGGCAGAAATCATTCCTCCAAAGAAAATTCCTAACACAAAGAATAAATTCCAGCTTTCTCTTTTCCAATCGTATTTAAAAAAATTAATATTTCCCGGTATGCAGGCTGCACAAATATGTCGCAATGATGAACTGATCCCGAAAGATTTGTTTCCTAAAATCAGTAATATCGGGACGGTAAGTCCTATTAACGGACCTGCAACGTACCAAGGCCAAGGTTCTTTTATAATATCCAGCATAAGTTATTTCAATTTATTTCTTTTTGAACTGACAGAAAATAAAATTCTGAACAGTATTAAACGGTGTAATATGATCTTCTGTAAAAGATTTCACCAGTTCGAAGCTCTGCGAAAATATTTCTTTCAGATGGTCTTCGTCATATTTTACAATTGACAAACCACTGCATTTTTGCGGACCATTTACAGAAAATGTTCCAATAATCAATGTATCGGAAACTGCATTTTTGACAATCTCTGCGTATTTTTTTATTTCTTCTTCTGTGGTCAGAAAATGAAAAGCTGCTCTGTCATGCCAAATATCATAGGTTGTATTGGGTTTAAATTCCGTAATGTTTGTCGTAATCCAATTTACTTTTTCAGCTTGGGTCCCTAATCTTGTTTTTGCTTTTTCCAGTGCTTTTGCAGAGATATCCAGAACGGAAATATTTTCAAATCCTTTTTCCAATAAAAAATCGACCAAGTTACTGTCACCGCCGCCAACATCAATAATTGTTGAAGATTTGCCTTTCGAAGCCTCTTCTATAAGATCCAAAGAAGTTTGCGGAATTTTTTGCGTCCAGCTTACTTCATCCTGATTTTTGGTTTCATATACATTCTCCCAATGGTTTTTATAATCCTGCTGTTCAAAATTTATCATTATTTCGTTCTATTTTTTATGAATACTATATTGTAAAAGTAACGTAGATTTAACTAATATAGGGAAAAACCTTAGTCTGACATACAAAATCACTTTTAGGAATATCGGTTTGCGCAATTGCATTAAATCCTCCTTCAATTTCGGTAAAATTTCGGTAGCCTCTTGCCTGAAGAATGCTTGCCGCCATCATACTTCTATATCCACCTGCACAGTGCAGATAAAAATGTTCTTCAGGATCAATCTGACTGATCCATTCATTGATATATGCCAAAGGTTTATTATAAGCTTCATCGATGTGCTCTGCATTGTATTCGCTTTCTTTTCTTACATCGATAACTTTTACTGCTTTGTCCTTAATTTCATCTTCAAACTGCTTTGCTGAAATCCTGTGAATTGAATCCACATCTTTTCCGCTATCTTTCCAGGATTCAAAACCACCTTGTAAGAAACCTAAAACATGATCAAACCCAACTCTGCTCAGTCTGGTAATTGTTTCTTCTTCCTCATTTTCATTGGTCACTAATACAATCGGCTGTTGTACATCTGCAATTAAAGCTCCTATCCAGGGTGCAAAATCTCCATTCAATCCTATATTAACGGATTGCGGAATAAAACCTTTTGCAAATTCATGATTATCTCTTACATCAAGAATCAAAGCTCCGGAAAACTCTGCTGTTTCTTCAAATTCATCGGGAGATAATGCTTTCGAGCCATGAGATAAAACCTCATCAAAACTTTCATATCCTTTTTTATTCATCGCTACATTCATCCCAAAATAAGCGGGAGGTGGCAAAAGTCCGTCAGTTACAGCCTTTATAAAGCTTTCTTTATCTTTTTGATTTAAGGCATAGTTGGTTCTTTTCTGATTTCCCAACGTGTCTACCGTTTCTTTCTGCATATTTTTACCACAAGCCGAACCTGCGCCATGAGCCGGATAAACGATAATATCATCATTTAAAGGCATAATTTTCTGATATAAGCTGTCATAAAGCAGTCCTGCCAATTGTTCCTGAGTCATATCCGCAGCTTTCTGAGCTAAATCGGGACGACCAACATCACCAAGAAACAAAGTATCTCCGCTAAATAATGCTGTCTCTTTTCCATGTTCATCCATTAACAAAAAAGAAGAACTCTCCAGCGTGTGTCCCGGGGTATGCAGCACTTTAATTTTAATTTTTCCAATCTCAAAAACCTGATTGTCTTCTGCAATAATCGCATCAAATTCCGGTGTTGCAGTGGGTCCATAGACAATAGGGGCTCCCGTTTTTTGGCTTAAATCTAAATGACCACTCACAAAGTCTGCATGAAAATGGGTTTCAAAGATATATTTAAGCGTTACTTTATCTTTTTCCAAACGGTCCAGGTAAGGTTTTGTTTCTCTTAAAGGATCAATAATAATCGCTTCCCCATCGGAAATAATATAATAAGCTCCCTGAGCCAAACATCCTGTGTAAATCTGTTCTATTTTCATTTTTAATAAATTTTGTTTTGTTGAGTACAAATTTCTCTTTTTAGTATTTCCTGCACAGCTACTTTTGTTACATAAGGTTTTTAGAGAAAAATTTCTTTAATGATGATATAAATTCCCATAACCAAAATAAACCATCCGAATGCAGGCTTCAGCTTTTTCCCATCAATCTTTTTCGATAAATATGATCCTATTATGATTCCTACAACAGCGATTGCCGATACGGATAACAGAAATCTCCAATTAATAAGTGTTCCCTGAATGGAGGAAAAAAATCCGATCAGGGAGTTTAAAGAAATGATAACCAACGAAGTTCCGATCGCCACTTTCATGGGTGTTTTCAGAAGATTAACCAATGCCGGAATAATCATAAATCCTCCGCCTGCTCCGACTAATCCTGTTAAAACTCCGACAACAGAGCCTTCTCCTGCTGCTAAAAGGGTATTATTTTTATTTTCTTGCTTTTCGTCCGGCTGTTGTACGTCTTTCCGAATCATTTTGTAGGAAGCTACCATCATTAATCCTGCAAAAATCAACAGCAGGAAAATATCTTTAGTAATCATCAGATCATTGATTCTAAAAACTTTCTCCGGAATGAGAGGCAAAAGATAGTTGCGGGTAAGAAAAATGGAAATTACAGACGGAATTCCAAAAACTACGGCGATTTTAAGATTCACCAATCTTTTTTTGAAATATGCCATGGAACCGGCCACACTGCTTATTCCTACAATAAAAAGCGAATATTCTGTAGCCAATAATGCATCTATCCCGAAAAGATAGACGAGAACGGGAACGGTAAGAATACTTCCACCGCCGCCAATTAATCCTAAAGAAACACCAATTAAAACCGATGCGATATAACCAAAAATTTCCATTTTTACTTCCTTTAATTTGAAAGCAAAAATGGAAATTCTACTATTTCTGTACAGTTACTTTTGTTACATAACTTAAAATAAAAGCTGAATTTTATTTCTACCGAGTTTCAACTTCCCTTCTTCTTCAAGCTGTTTGAGTAATCTGGAAACAACAACTCTGGCTGTTCCCAATTCATTGGCCAATTGTTCGTGAGTGATGATAATGGTACTCGAATTTGATAATTCAGATTTTTTTTGAAGCAGATTTAGCAGTCTTTCATCTACTTTTTTAAAGGCAATTGCATTGATAATATCCAACAATTCTTCGAAACGTTTATGGTAAAGACGGAAAATATAATCTAACCATTCCGGATATTCTTTTATAAAAAGTGAAACTTTATCTATGGGTAAAAACAGAATCTCGGTATCTTCTTCCACTTCCGCTTTTACAATACTTTTTTCATTATGCATTCCACCCAAGAACGACATAATGCAGCTTTCTCCGGCTTTGATATAGTATAATAAAATTTCACGCCCGTCTTCCTCGGTACGAATCACCTTCATCATGCCTTTCATCACGATAGGAATAGAACGGATAGAGGAATTTTCATCTAAAATGATATCTCCTTCATGATAGGTTTTGGTAATTCCATACTGATAAAGCTTTTCAACCAGCTCAGGAGAGGAATTAAATTCTGAGGATAAAATGGTGCCTTCCATAATCTTATTAAATTCCTTACTAATTTACGCCAATTTCATCAACAAAAAGCCATGCTTTTGAATCAGCCCCTGGATTTCCGGCAGGAATAATTCCTGCATTTTCTATTTTAACTTTAATATATTTTGAGTTTTGACTTCCTATCGTAAGCTTAATCTTTCCTTTGGCATTCAAAATTTCTTCTTTTCCGATTTCTTTAATCATTTTAAAATTCATTCCGTCATCAGAGATAAAAATCTGAGCCGATTTCGCAAAATGGATCCAGCTTCCTTTGTTGTCTAATGTATTAAAATAGACTTCTGAAAACTGGGTTTTCTGTCCGAAATCAATCGTTGCCACCACATCTTTTCCCTGAAAGCCTAACCATGTTTTTCCCAACTGCCTTTGATTTCCGATAATTCCGTCTACCAAAGTGAAAGCTCCTCCAAAAGAATAATTCTCACTCGGCTGCTGTTCCAGTGTTATTTTTTTACCTGTCGTTTTTGAAACTGTAAAAGTTTGTGATGAAACAGCACTTTTTAATTGTCCGTTTTCAAAATAAGCAGATTTTACCGTTAAAGATTTTGAAATTGAAACAGGAGTTTTATAAACCTGCGAATTTGCCGTCGGATCTGTTCCATCCAGTGTAAATCGAATTCCGTTAGGATCCTGTGACGTTGACAATTCATAAGAAACACCCGTATTAGCAGCTGTTACTTTTCCGGTAATATTATAGATGCTTTTCGCATAATTCACTCCCATTTTATCCAATACCTTGAATTCATTAATCACCCTGCCTTCAAATTCTTTATAGTTTTTAGGATCCGAGGTTCCCCATCCCACTTCAGAAAGGGCGAACAGTCTTGGGAAGATCATATACTGAACCTGCTTAAAGTCTAAAATATATTCCGTCCATAAGTTAGCCTGAACTCCTTTGATAAATTTTGCCTGATCCGTGTTCAATTCACTTGGAATAGGATCATAAGAATATACCTTATCCAATGGTGTAAATCCACCAAAGGCATTCGGTTCCGTAGCGGGATCTCCCTGATAATGATCGAAATAACAATAAGAACCTGGTGTCATTACGGCAAAATGCCCTGATTTTGCAGCTTCAATTCCACTGTTGACACCTGTCCAGCTCATTACGGCAGCATTGGGAGCCAATCCGCCTTCTAGAATCTCGTCCCAACCGATAATCTTTCTTGCTTTTGAGTTGACATATTTTTCAATTCTATGAATGAAATAGCTTTGTAAACCATGCTCATCTTTTAAATTATTCTTTTTAATCAATTCCTGACAATGGGCACATTCTTTCCATCGTGTTTTCGGACATTCATCACCTCCGATATGAATGTATTGGGATGGGAAAAGCGTCATTACTTCATCCAGAACATTTTCCAGAAATTTGAACGTTTCATCTTTCGGACAGAAAACATCATCAAAAACACCCCATTTTGTAGCAGGCTCGAAAGGTCCTTTTGTACAAGCCAGCTCAGGATAAGCTGACAATGCTGCCAAAGCATGACCCGGCATTTCAATTTCGGGAACTACGGTAATATATCTTTCTGCCGCATATTTTACCACCTCTTTGATCTGATCCTGTGTATAAAAATAGGGACCATAAGGCTTTCCGTCAAATGTATTATCCACATAAGCACCAATCATGGACTCTTTACGTTTTGAACCAACTTCTGTCAGTTTCGGGTATTTTTTAATTTCAATTCTCCAGCCCTGATCATCTGTTAAATGCCAGTGAAAAGTATTCAGCTTGTACATGGCCAGATAATCGATATACTGCTTTACTTCTGCAATCGTGAAAAAATGGCGGCAAACATCCAAATGCATTCCACGCCAAGCGAATTTGGGTTCGTCTTCGATTTTCATTGCAGGAATTTTTCCTGAATCTTTATACTGTTCAAATAATTGGATCAGTGTCTGAAGAGCCAGAAAATATCCTTGTTTTGTATAAGAATTTATGGTAATACGTTTTGGAGAAATATAAACAGAGTATTTTTCTTTTTTTTCTTCATCCTTTTTCGATATATGTGATAAAGTTGGCGGGTATAATGAGTATACTAAATGAACAGTATTCTTATTTTTTTCATTTTTAAATTTAAATACCTTATCAATATGCTTCTTAAAGTATTCTGTTTCTTCTTTAGGGAGAGATTCATCCAATATAAAGGTTTCCGGAATTATAAATTCTCCTTCCAGAAATTCAACTTTTTGCGGATAAGGAATTAAGTTCAGTTTTTTTTGAGAAAAAAATAGAGTTGAAATAAATAAAGAAAATACCAGTAAAAAACGTAGCATAATACGGGATTTAAGATTTTAGCGAATATACTTAATTTCTGAAATTCGCTTATCCTTTTTAACTTATTAAAAGTATAAATATCTAATTTTGCAAAAAATAAACGATGAGAAAAACAATTGTATTGGCTGGAATGTTATTATTTTCAGTTTCCACACAGGCACAGATTTTAGATGCCATCAAATCTGCTGTAAAAGATAATACCGGTATTGATCTTAATACGCCTGTAAAAACAACGACTTCAACAACAACCCCTAAAAATACTTCCGCCACTTCTTCTCCAATTAATCTTGGAAGCCTTACTTCCACTCAGATCTCATCAGGATTGAAAGAAGCTTTAAGTCTGGGAGTGAATGAAGGGGTAAAAAAGCTGGGCGTAACGGATGGGTTTTTGAAAAATGAGGCTGTAAAAATACTAATGCCCGAAAAATTACGAAAAGTTGATACTACCCTTCGTTCTTTAGGATTAGGAAGTCTTGCCGATCAGGGTGTTAAATTGCTCAACAGAGCTGCGGAAGATGCCGTAACAGAAGCTGCACCTATCTTTACCAAAGCAATTACTTCAATGACCATTACTGATGCAAAAAATATTCTGTTAGGGAGTGATAATGCGGCAACAAACTATTTGCAAACCAAAACTCAAAGTCAGCTTTTTACAGCTTTTCAGCCTAAAGTGAAAGCTTCTCTAGGAAAAGTAGGTGCAGACAGCGTTTGGAAGGGAATCATTTCAAAATATAATATGCTAACGGGACAATCTGTAACCACCGATCTTAACGAATATGTAACCACTGAAACCATCAACGGAGTTTTTAAAATGGTTGCGGAGAAAGAAAGCGGAATCCGAAATACACCTGCAATGAGAACAACGAGTATTCTGCAAAAGGTTTTTGGAGCTCAGGACACTAAATAAAAATCTAAAAGTTATATCAATGAAAAAATTGATTGTATTTCTTTTTATTTTTTGCTCAAAACTATTTTTTGCTCAGGCTTCTGCAAGTGCACAATTTAATTTAACGATATATTTTGAGAAAAATATTCCTGTTGAGAAATTACAGGCATACTGTTATACAAAAGCAGGAAATACCATCAAAGCAATAGATATGAAAGTTGACAAGGAAAATAATTCTGTTATTTTAACAGGAACTAACCATTTTGTGATCCCCGTCAGTTTTCCTATTTTATATTTTTCGTACACTGATAAAGTAAAAATAAACGATCAAACGAAGCAGGAACTGGAAAGAAACAATATTTTTTATCTGGTTTCCGGCTTCAGTATTTCATCCTATACTGAAGATAAAAATCGTATCATAAAATTTTCAAAGGAAAAGCCCAACATCTTAATTACTTCAAAAATAGAAAGTGGAAAGAAAATATTGGATATCGAAAATTTTAAAGATTGGGATATTAATGCTCAACACTTTAAAGAATACCTGGATATATCAAATACTTCTTTAAAGTTAAATTAAAAAATAAAAGCCGAAAAGATTTCCTTTTCGGCTTTTTTATGTTTTTGATCTATTTTTAAAACTGCATTTCAGGGATTTCACCTTCAATGATTAAATCCGCCTCTGTCGCTTGAATAATGTGTTCTACTGAAACTCCTGGAGCTCTTTCTACAAGTTTAAATCCGGCAGGTGTGATGTCTAGAACTGCCAATTCAGTTACCACTCTTTTCACACAATTTACTCCTGTTAAAGGTAAAGTACATTTTTTTAGAATCTTACTTTCTCCTGCTTTATTCACGTGCATCATCGCAACAATAATATTTTCTGCTGAAGCTACCAGATCCATTGCTCCTCCCATTCCTTTTACCATTTTCCCGGGAATTTTCCAGTTGGCAATATCTCCATTTTCTGAAACTTCCATAGCACCAAGAATAGTAAGGTCTACTTTCTGAGCACGAATCATTCCGAAACTGAATGCTGAATCAAAAAAAGAGCCTCCATCCAGAATAGTAATTGTCTGTTTTCCTGCATTGATAATATCTGCATCTTCTTCTCCTTCGAAAGGAAATGGCCCCATTCCCAACACTCCGTTTTCACTCTGAAATTCTACAGAAAGATTGTCCGGAACATAGTTCGCAACCAATGTTGGAATTCCGATTCCTAAATTTACATAATATCCATCTTTTACTTCTCTGGAAATTCTTTGTGCAATTTGTTCTTTAGTTAGCATAGCATAATCTTATCCCGCCAAATTAGCCATTTTTTCAGAATTACGAAATAGTTTCTTTTCTTATCCTATGATAAATTTTGCTTTTCAATTTGTTGTAAATTTGTAAGCTTTTAATTTTACTCATGAAAATTTTATTAAATTATTTAAAACCATATAAATGGCTGATTTTAGCTTCTCTTTTATTAGCTTCAATCAATCAGGTATTTTCGTTATTCGCTCCGGCTATTACAGGGAATATATTAGACAAACTGGTTACCCATCCCAACTTTTTTGATAAAGAAAAACTTCTCCCGAGAAGTATGAACGAATACCTTTACGGAACCGATATCTATCATGGAGTATTCTATTTTTTAGGACTGCTTATCGGAACAGCGATGGTAAGCCGAATTGCAAAGGCATTTCAGGATTATGTAGTGAATGTGATTATTCAAAAATTTGGAGCTAAAATATTTACTGACGGCTTAAAGCATTCTATGAGATTGCCTTTTCAGGAATTTGAAGATCAGAGAAGTGGTGAAACGCTCTCCATTCTAACTAAAGTTCGAGAGGATTCTGTGAAATTTATCAATAACTTCATTAATGTATTTTTCGGAATTTTGGTAAGTATCATTTTCGTTTCGGTCTACGCAATTCGTTTACACTGGACAATTATGCCTGTGTATGTGGTGGGAATTGTTCTTATTGCGGTTGTCACTAATTTATTAAGCAAAAGAATTAAGACCATTCAGAAAAATATTGTAACAGAAACCACGAATTTAGCAGGAAGCACCACTGAAAGTCTCAGAAATATCGAGATTGTAAAAAGTTTAGGACTGACCAATCAGGAAGTGGAACGTCTGAACAACAATACCTATAAAATTCTGAATCTTGAATTAAGAAAGGTAAAAAGCATCCGTTCTTTAAGCTTTGTACAGGGAACTCTAGTTAATTTTTTACAGCAAACGATTACTTTCACTTTACTATTACTGATCTTTAAAAATATTGTAACTCCGGGACAGTATTTATCATTGATGTTTTATGGATTCTTTATTTTCGGACCGATGCAGGAAATCGGGAATATTATTATTTCTTACCGTGAAGCTCAGGCTTCTTTAAATAATTTTGACAGGGTGATGAAAAAAGAGATTGAACCGAAACCTACCAACCCGAAAAGAATCGGAGCTATCGAGGAACTGGAATTTCAAAAGGTATCTTTTCAGCATCAGACCGCTCATTATAAGGCATTAAATTCTATTTCATTTGATGTTAAAAATGGAGAGACCATTGCTTTTGTAGGACCCAGCGGATCAGGAAAAAGTACATTGGTAAAATTACTGGTCGGTTTGTACAGACCTCAGGAAGGAAACATTTTTTATAACAATATCAACGGTAAGGAGTTTGATTTTGATGAATTACGAAATCAGATCGGCTTTGTAACACAGGATACCCAGCTTTTTGCAGGAACAATCAAAGAAAATCTTTTGTTTGTAAATCCGACCGCAACGGAAGAAGAGCTTCAATTGGCTTTAAAAAAATCCAGCTGCACAGCTCTTTTGGAACGTGCTGAAAACGGAATAGAAACGGTAATCGGTGAAGGCGGATTAAAACTAAGCGGTGGTGAAAAGCAGAGAATCGCCATTGCAAGAGCTCTATTGAGAAAACCACATTTGCTTATTTTTGATGAAGCCACTTCTGCATTAGACAGTATTACAGAAGAAGAAATTACAACGACCATTAAAGAAATCTCAAAGGAAAAAGAGCAAATTACAGTTCTCATTGCCCATCGTTTAAGCACAATCATGCATGCGGACAGAATCTATGTTTTAGAACGCGGACAAGTGGTAGAAACAGGGTCTCACTTACAGCTTATTGAAGAAAAAGGATTGTACTATGCAATGTGGAGACAGCAGATTGGAGAGCGTAAACTGACTGCGGGAGTATAAATCATTAATATTTTGTATTGTCATTCTGATAAAGGAAGAATCTCTTAATGATCTTAATACCTTAAGCTAAAACTTAATGGTTAAATTTGAAACATTAAGATCCATTTAGAGATTAAGAATATTAAGAGATTCATCATTCACTTCTGAACTTCGTTCGTAAACCTTCAGTTTATATTCGGAATGACAATAATATATCAATAAAAAATTACCCCGAAAATTTTACTTCGGGGTATTTTATTTTTAGAAACTGTAGGCTAAAATATTAATTTCTTTTTCTTACTGTTCTCTGTTCAATTCTTTTTTCAAACTTTTCACCCTGGAAAATTCTCTGGATCATGATTCCAGGAATGTGAACCTGATTCGGATCCAATTCTCCCGGCTCTACCAGCTCTTCCACTTCTGCAATCGTAATTTTCCCCGCTCCGGCCATCGGATGGTTAAAGTTTCTCGCTGAACCTTTGAAAATCAAATTTCCAGCATGATCCCCTTTCCAGGCTTTTACAATTGAAAAATCAGCTTCGTAAGCATGTTCTAAAATATGTGGTTTTCCTTTGAACTCTTTTACTTCTTTTCCTTCAGCCACTTCAGTTCCGTAACCTGCAGGTGTGTAAAAAGCCGGAATTCCAGCCTGAGCTGCTCTGCATTTTTCCGCCAAAGTTCCCTGAGGAGTCAATTCTACCTCTAATTCTCCGGAAAGCATCTGTCTTTCAAATTCTGCATTTTCCCCTACATAAGATGAAATCATCTTCTTGATCTGTCTTTTATGAAGCAATAATCCTAACCCGAAATCATCAACACCAGCGTTGTTTGAAATACAGGTAAGATCCTTTACGTTACTATCTACCAATGCATTAATTGAATTTTCAGGAATTCCGCAAAGACCAAACCCACCCAACATCAGCGTCATTCCATCCTGAATTCCTTGAATCGCTTCTTTTGCATTTTTTACTCTTTTATCTATCATTATTATAGTATTAGATTTTCAGTTCTAAATTTAAACATTTTTGTGAAACCGTGAAAACAAGTTCATATAAAGCAATATTTAAGACTTTTATTAGAACCATTAAGGAATTAAGATAAATTAAGTTGCAGTATTGTTTTAAATTTCTATTCTATTTCTCATGTCTAAATTTCATAAAAATATTATGCAAGGTATTGGTTTTTATATAAAAAAGTTATATTTTTGCATCCTGTTATTCAACCTCTGACGATAACCGTGTAAGTTGCTTAGCTTTAACATTTTATTTATTAATAATGGATTTATTAAAGTACGTACAAGATAAGTACATTGCGAAAAAAGAATTCCCTGAATTCAAAGCAGGTGATACAATTACTGTGTATTACGAAATTAAAGAAGGACAGAAGACAAGAACTCAGTTCTTCAAAGGAACAGTTATTCAATTAAGAGGTACTGGTTCTACAAAAACTTTCACGATCAGAAAAATGAGTGGAGATGTAGGTGTTGAGAGAGTATTCCCAATCAACATGCCAGCTTTACAAAAAATTGAAGTGGATAGAAGAGGTAAAGTTAGAAGATCTAGAATTTATTACTTCAGAGACCTTAGAGGTAAAAAAGCTAGAATTAAAGACGTTCCTTACAAGAAATAATTCAGACAACAATACATACAAAAAGAGGCTTTCTATTCTAGAAAGCCTCTTTTTATTTTAGAGGACAATTTGATTTTAAATATCTCGTTTTTAACCACCCCGTCAAAAATTTCTTTGAAATTTTTGATACCCCTCCTGAGGAGGGAAATCTTGAGAATATCTAAATTATAATGGTTATTTTCTGTAAATTATTATTTTCATTTCCAACACTCTCAGCTTTAAACTTCCTATCTAATAAACTCATACAAAGCGTTCCAGAATTTGTCATAGACTTCTATATGCGGAAGATGACCTACATTTTCAATTTCAACCAATTTTGAACCCTCGATCTGCTGCTGGGTTTTCTTTCCTAATTCCTGATACTGGCCCATTTTTGATTGTAATTCTTTCGGAGCTCTGTCTTTCCCTATGGCTGTTCTGTCTCTTGTTCCGATAATTAATAAGGTTGGAACTTTGACATTTTTAAACTCATAGCAAACCGGCTGATTGTAAATCATATCTGAAGTTAAAGCTGCATCCCAGGCTACTTTTGGATAATCAGGATGTAACGTCCAACCTGCAATTAAATCCAGCCATGGTTGATATTCTGCTTTCCATTTATTATCATAATAGAATTTCAGCTGATAATTTTTATAGGTTTCAGCCGTATTTTTAAGTTCTGACTGGTATGCCTGATCTATTGTCTGATAGGCTGCAAAAGTTTTATAATCTTCCAATCCTATTGGGTTTTCCAGGATTAGCTTCTGGACTCTTTCTGGGTATAACAAAGTAAATCTTGTTGCTACCATCCCTCCCATTGAATGTCCTAAAACAACAGCTTTATCAATTTTTAATTCATCCAAAATAGCTTTTGTATTATCTGCCAATTGAGAAAATGAAAACTGGTAGCTTTGCGGTTTTGAAGATTTTCCAAATCCGATCTGATCCGGAATGATCACCCTAAAACCTTTTTCGGAAAGATCTTTTGCTGTTCTTCCCCAATACGCTCCGTTAAAATTTTTGCCATGAAGAAGCAAAATTGTTTTTCCGTTTGATGTTTTTGGCTGTACATCCATATAAGCCATTTTCAAATCGTTATTCTGAGATTTAAAATTAAGAAAATGCACTTCATAAGGATATTTGTAGTCTGTAAGTTCCACATCCAAAGGTTTGACCTGAGAAAAAGCAAAATTTGAAGCAATCGACAACATTAAAGCAGCACTAATATTCTTAAATTTCTTCATACAAATCATTTTAAACATTAAAATTAAAAAACCGTTCCCAAAGAAACGGTTTGTAATGTATTAATTATAATTTTTTTAAGATAATTCTGGTATCATACTCCTTCTGGGCGGTAAATTCATTAGAACAATAGCAAAAAGAATCAATGCAATTCCAATCCATTGAATGAAAACCACTTCTTCTCCCAATAAAACAAAAGCCATCGTCACGGAAACAGGAAGCTCTAAAGATGAAACAATACTTCCTAATCCCAAACCAGCATTCGGAAAACCTATATTAAATAAAACAGGAGGAATAATAGTACCAAATAATGACAGGACCAAACCATATTTCCAAAGAATGGAGTAATCAAAAGCACGAATATGTTCTGTATTTTCTGTAAAGTTTAAATAAACCGACTTCAGTCCATCTATATATAAAGGTCCGATCTGAGCAAAAAACAAAAATGCAAAAATTACTATAGACCCACCACAAAGCATAATAAAACTCTTTCTGAAAACCGGAAGATGTGTAGCCAGCGTGTTGGATGTAAACATGGTCAGCGTATAGGAAGCTGCTGCCATTAATCCCCAGAAAACACCTTTCCAGTCAAGCTCAATTTTCGAGTTAACTAAATTGGTCGCTAAAACAGTTCCCAGCAAAACAATAATTACAGATATTATCTTTCTGGTATTAGGTAGTTTTTTGGTCATAAAACTTTCAACCACCACACTGAACCATACAGACTGCATCAATAGAACAATAGCTACCGAAACATTGATATACTGAACAGAGATATAATAAAATAGACTTGTACAGCCCAATGAAGTTCCTGCTAACATTAGATTTCTTACCTCTTTAGAACTTGGAGTTGATAAGTCTTTTTTAGAAGTTGCAGTTTGAATAAGGTTTAAAATTAAAAGTCCAACTAACCCTAATACAAACTGAGAGGTGGTAACTTCAGATGTTGTATACCCGTCCTGATAAGCAAGTTTTACAAATGTAGCCAACATACCATATATACTTGCTCCGATTCCTACAAATAAAACTCCTTTAAAAATATTTTTCTTCTTCATAATTCATTTTTTGAACAGCCTGCAAAGGTAAGGTATAATAATTAAAATTTTCGCTGATAAAACCATTATAGATAAATAAAATCGCCGCGAGCAAAGCTCGCGGCGATTTTATTATATTAAGCTATAGAATTAACTATTATTTTTTAACAATAACTTTTGAAGCAGCGTCAATACCAATGCCTTTTATTTTTACAATATACGTTCCGGATGTTAATCGATCTGTTGAAACCGATTTCTTAGCTTCCGGTGAAACTTTATCTTCTGACGAAACTAATTTACCAGACATATCGTAAATTTCTACACTTACTTTTCCAAGAGTATTACTTGGAAAGTCAATAAAGAATTCATTTTTAGCCGGATTCGGATAAATTGAAATCGTATTTGCCTTAACAGATTTAACTTCTTCAGTTGCCAATACACATTCTGTCGGTACTGTGAAGTCTTCCACCTGATCATTAATATTTGTTTTCGATCCTGCAGAAGCATTCACCCCTAAACCTCTTTTGGCAAAAGTTCTCCAAATCATACATTTATCAGCACCTCCTGTCGTAGCCAGTTCAGCTGCTAATATTGCATCTCTACCATCAATAAATGTAGGATTACAGATTTGAAGCTTTAATGCATCTGTAACAAGCTGCAAAACCCTAGAGCTTCCATTTGTTGTTCCTGACATTACATCTGAAGCATATCCATATTTAGCAACATATTGCCAATGAAGATCCCAAAGCATTGTCGCCCAAACAAAACCAATAGAGTGTACATCCGGAACCAGAACACCATTTGATGTATATTCCATTCCATTAGTATCTCCATATGTAAAATCATTAACAGTAAAATCTGGAGAATATTTCGCAGGCCTGATTCCTCCACCTGTAATAGACTGCCCTACTGCATAAGTACCTATTCCTCTTGCTACAGACGCATTATCTCCCGTCTTGTTCGTTAACATTAAAGCAAAGAAGTCCGACCAACCTTCGCCCATTTGTTCTTTATCAGAAGATGAGTTTAAGCATCCAGCACCCGTACCTGTTAATCTATTTGAAATTCCGTGTCCATATTCATGAGCAATAATTCCATTATCAAAATCTCCGTCTGGAGTAATTATTGTAGACGGATCATTTTTAAGAGTTACATTTACTATAGTATTAGCTGACAAATGAGTTTTTATATACGATCCTTCAGTATTACCGATAAAAACTGATGGAATCGTAATAGTAGCATCACTTCCAGACATTGTTAAAAGAGTATCTCCATTTGTTGCATCATTATAGACAATTGCAGCAATAGCACCTGCATTTTGTACATTTTTTACTTTTACAGTAAAAGCGCAGGTTCCTCTTTCCACTAAACCAATCTTACCTGTAAGAGATCCTACAGGCAGAGCTGTACAACCATCTGTAGCCGATGCTAACTGAATATTTCCAGTAACTCCTGTTGCTGTTAAAGCACTACCAAATTGAGCAGTCCCCGCACCTGGTTGTCTAGGAACAGCAACAGTCGGTGCATTATAAAAAAATAATCTAGGTGTTGTAGCTGACCAAAGATACATCTGCATCCTTGGCTTATTCCCATCTGCAGGAGATGCAAAGTTTGCATTATTAGTCCCCCCTCCATCTTGTGCTTCAGCATTTACATAATCATTTCCAACTCCACCAAGTCCAAAGTTTGTATTTTGGAAATTTCTTGCCGCCGGTGTAAAGCCAAATGCATAAAAAATATCATGCATTTTATTATTCATATAAAATAAATTAGTAATAGCTGCACTTTGATTAGTAACAGAATCACCATAAATATTGAAAGGATAATTAAAATTTCGAGAAGTCCCTCCATCAGGAGAAAACCCAGGAGTGTTTGATGCTAAAGTATCCTCATATGCATATGCATTATTACCTCTTGTAATTGTATAATGCGTAGTTCCATCATAATGCCACCCATCAGGAGAAGCTGTCAAATTCCAAGGATTACTTACAATAGCTCTCGGACCAAATGTTGGAGCTTCCAATTGTAATGGAAAAATATTATATGAAGCATTATCAGGTACTAAAAGCGAAAATTTTTGCTGGCTCCCATTTAAAGGCCCCACAAATTCACTTTGATAGTTAGTAAGATCATGTGAAAAGGCATCATTATGGAAATTACATGACAAATTTAAATCGAGTTTGCTAATAATATTTCCGTCAGTTGCATCTACAAGAATATCCCAATAATTTGATGCATCTGGTTCAGGAAGAGAAAATTGGTACGCCAATTTTAAAATATCACCATCTTTTACATAAACTAAACGCTGTTTAGCAACATACCCTGTTTCTGGTTCTATATCAAAAAAACCTAAAATTGGATAAGCTGCAATCTTTTGTTTTTGAAGATTTTCTGAAATTTTCTGAAGAGCAGTAGTTTTGCTAATACTAATATTATTTGCAACCGAAGAACTGTAATCCTTTAAAAAGGTATCTGTATAATAAATTATTTTATTATCTCTTATGAGGGCTGTACCTTCTGCATTATATACAGGAAAACCATTATAAGTTTGCTGAAACTTCACAACACTTCCATTTAAGGACTTTGAAGTATCTACATTATCAACAATAAAGTTGGTAAGATCTGACTTTTTATATTCTCTTAGTTTATTTTGAGAAATATAGTCTTTAATCAGCTTTTCATTATCTTGCGAAAATAAAGAGGAAGGTATTGCCGATAACACAGCAACTAAAGCAGGTAGAATTATTTTTTTCATTTCAACTAATAAAGGCGCTAATATAATAATAATTCATAATATAATTTAATTTTATTTAAAAATAAGATAAAATTATAAGGTTATTTTTTCCATTTCACTAATACTCTCTAAAAAGTGAATTTATAACAGATCTACAAATCCTATAGATCCTCGATTTCGGGACTAAAAACAAAAAAAACCACTCAAATGAGTGGCTTAATATTTTAAATGTTATGAAGATTATTTACCTTCTTCCATTTTTCTTTTCAATTCTGCTAAAGCATCAATATCTCCAAGAGTCGATCTTTCCTCATTGTTTGAAGAAGAAGTCACATTTCTAGAAGCAGATTCTTTTACATTTTTCTTCTCTTCATCTCTGAAGATACCTGTATGAGAAACTACTACTCTCTTGAATTCTTTGTTGAATTCGATTACTTTAAATTGAGCCTCTTCACCTTTCTTGATTTTAGATCCATCTTCTTTCTCTAATAATCTTGATGGGCAGAATGCTTCAACCTCAGCATCTTCGAATTGTACAGAAGCACCTTTATCATGAACTTCTACCGCTTTACCAGCGTGGATAGTTCCTTCAGCATACTTCGTTTCGAATGCATCCCATGGGTTTTCAGTCAATTGCTTGTGACCTAGAGATAATCTTCTAGCCTGGATGTCTAATTCAAGAACTACAACATCTAATTTATCACCTACTGCACAGAACTCAGATGGGTGCTTGATTTTCTTAGTCCAAGAAAGATCAGAGATGTAGATTAATCCGTCGATACCTTCTTCTAACTCTACGAATACCCCAAAGTTAGTGAAGTTTCTTACAGTTCCTACATGCTTAGATCCTACAGGATACTTAGCTTCAATGTTTTCCCATGGATCTTTAGACAATTGCTTGATACCAAGAGAAATTTTTCTTTCGTCTCTGTCTAAAGTAAGTACTTCAGCTTCCACTTCGTCACCTACTTTTACAAAGTCACCTGCAGATCTCAAGTGAGTTGACCAAGACATTTCAGAAACGTGGATCAATCCTTCTACACCTGGAGCGATTTCTACGAATGCACCATAGTCAGCAAGAACGACTACTTTTCCTTTTACTTTGTCACCTACTTTCAAGTCAGCAGAAAGAGCATCCCAAGGGTGAGCTTCTAATTGCTTCATACCCAATTGGATTCTTGTTTTCTCATCATCAAAGTCAAGGATAACAACTTTTACAGTCTGTCCGTCCTCAAGGATTTCAGATGGGTGGTTCACTCTAGACCAAGAAAGGTCTGTAATGTGGATCAATCCATCAACACCTCCAAGGTCGATAAACACACCGTAAGAAGTAATATTCTTAACAGTACCCTCAAGAACTTGTCCTTTTTCTAACTGAGCGATGATTTCTTTTTTCTGACCTTCGATATCTGCTTCGATCAATGCTTTGTGAGATACAACTACGTTTTTGAACTCAGGGTTGATTTTCACAACTTTGAACTCCATAGTTTTACCTACGAACTGATCGTAATCTTTAATTGGCTTAACGTCAATTTGAGAACCAGGTAAGAATGCTTCGATTCCGTGTACGTCAACGATCATACCTCCTTTAGTTCTAGATTTCACAAAACCGTTTACGATTTCTCCAGTTTCGTGAAGTTCATTTACTTTATCCCAAGCTTTAAGCGTTCTAGCTTTTCTGTGAGATAACTGTAACTGACCTGTTTTGTCTTCTCTTCTGTCAACCATTACTTCAACCTCATCACCTACTTTTAGGCCTTGGTTGTAACGGAATTCGTTAAGAGAAATAACACCTTCAGATTTGAAGTTGATGTCTACGATAGCTTCTTTGTCAGTTAATCTTACAACTTTTCCAACTAAAACGTCATTATCGTCTAGGTTGTTCAAAGATCCGTTGTAGATTTCTTCTAAATCGCTTTTTTCTTTTCTCGCATCTGCATCAAGACCTGATTCGAAAGAATCCCAATCAAATTGTTCTGGTGCTACGTTTTGGTTTAATAAAACCTCTGCTGAATTTGTCTCTTTTGACATTTTCTAATAAAATTTGTATTCCTTCTTTTTTAACGGTCTGAATAAATGCGGATTAAAAAATACGGAAGTAATTAATTTTGAGTTATTTACTTTTCAAACCTTCTCGCCACAAAAGTGGGTGCAAAGATAGGGATTTTATTTAACATAAACAATAATTTCCAGTATATAGATTTCAATCATAAATCACTGACAGACAATATTTTTATTTAAGATTAAGAAATTTAAAAGATTATTGTCATCGCTAACAAACAATAAACCTTGAACCTAGACGACCATCAACTAACAACCAATAACGAAATAACTATCTTTGCACCATGGAATTAGAATCTATTTACAAAAAACTGCAGATTCAGGAAATGAATCAAATGCAGAAATCTACCTATAAAGCCACAGAAAATCAACAGGACGTTGTACTGCTCTCTCCCACCGGTTCAGGAAAAACATTGGCATTTTTATTTCCTGTTCTTCGAAACTTAAAGAAAACTTCCGGAATTCAGACGTTGATTCTGGTCCCTGCGAGAGAGCTGGCATTGCAAATTGAACAGGTTTTCAAAACCATGGGAACAGATTTTAAAGTTTCGGTTTGCTATGGAGGTCACGATAAAAAAATTGAGGTTAATAATTTGATTGAAGCTCCGGCCGTTCTGATTGGAACTCCGGGAAGAGTTGTCTATCATTTAAGAAACAACAATTTTGACCCCAAAACCATTCAGACTTTAGTTCTGGATGAATTTGATAAAGCCCTGGAATTAGGTTTTCATGATGATATGGAATTTATTTGCAATTCGCTAAAAGGACTTTCCCAACGAATTCTGACATCAGCAACCGCGATGGATGAGATTCCAAAGTTCACAGGATTAAACGATGAAAAAATCATAGACTTTTTAAAATTAAATGAAGCAAAACCTGATATTCAGTTAAAAAAAGTGATGACCATTCCGGAAGAAAAGCTGGATACGCTTTTTAATTTAATCTGTAAAATCGGAAACAAGAGAACCTTGATTTTCTGTAATCACCGTGAAGCTGTTGACCGTATCTCCGAACTTTTACGAGAAAAAGGAATCGACAGAGAAACCTTTCATGGCGGCATGGAACAGGACGAAAGAGAACGTGCTCTACTGAAGTTCAGAAATGATTCTGCAAGAATTTTAATTACAACAGATTTAGCAGCAAGAGGTCTTGATATTCCCGAGGTTGAATCTATCGTACATTATCAGCTGCCACCAAAAGAAGACGCTTTCATCCACAGAAACGGTCGTACCGCAAGAATGAATGCAAAAGGTTTCGCCTATCTCATTATGACGGAAGACGAAAATTTTCCTTTCATTAAAAAAAATACCCCCGAAGAAAGCGTTATCGGATTTAATAAGGTTCCGGGAAAAACGCCTTTTCAGACCATTTACATCAGTGCGGGTAAAAAAGACAAGGTGAATAAAGTAGATATTGTTGGATATTTACTTAAAAAGGGTGAGCTACAGAAAGAAGATGTAGGATTGATCGAAGTGAAAGATACTACTTCTTATGTTGCTGTTTCAAGAAATAAAGTAAACTCCCTATTGAAAAAGCTAAGCAATGAAAAGCTTAAAGGAAAAAAATTAAAAATGGAAATTGCATATTAAGGCTAAGATTTAGGTTAAGGTTAAGGTTAAGGTTAAGATTACTTATAATCTTAATCTTAACCTCGTTCTAAATTTACTTCCCTCCTTTCACTTTTGTTGGCAAAACATAGACAGATTCCGAAGCGGTAATAAACAGAATATTTCCGTTTTCACCTCCGAAAGTTACATTGGAAGTCCATTTTTCAGGGATCGGGATCTGATAGATTTTCTTTCCTTTCCTGTTAAAAACGGAAACTCCGTTTCCTGTCAGGTAAAGATTGCCAAATTTATCCAACGTCATTCCGTCTGAACCCATTTCACAAAAAAGCTTCTTTTCAGAAAGCTTTCCTTCACCAAGAATATCATAGACATACGTTTTTCCTGCATCAATATCTGAAACGTATAACTTTTTAAATTTCTCACTTCCTATAATTCCATTCGGCTGAGTGAACGTTTCCAATTTAGAGATTTCCCCTTCTTTATTTCTGTAGTACAGGTTTTTCTGAGGAATTTCCTGCTTAAAATTCACCCAATAATCTCTTTCATACAAAGGATCGGTAAAATATATTCCTCCAAAAGAATCTATCCACAGATCATTAGGACCGTTTAATCTTTTTCCTTCAAAACCTTTCGATAAAACTTCTACTTTTTTGTCCTTTGAAATTTTCCAGATTTCTCCATGATCATCAGAACAGGTTATAAGGTTATCTTCTTTATCAAAATAGGTTCCGTTTGCCCTGCCTGTTTTATCTAAAAACTCAACAATTTTATTGGTTTTCCAATCCCAGTAATAAATTTTATCATTAGGCTGATCGGTAAAATATACATTCCCATTTTTATCCGAAGCCGGACCTTCCGTAAAACTGAACTTATCAGAAACCTTTTCGGGCTTTACACCATCATAAAACATTTTGCTACTATTTACTGATTGACAACTTAGTAATACTAAAACCAAACCAACCCAGCCGGTTTTCAATATTTTTTTCATTCTGCACACATTTTTTTAATAGGCACAATTTACAACATGTATCATCGGATTCAAAGATTATTTTCTCATTTTGAAGCATTTATCTTAATATTTTAAAATGTCCGAATAATACTATTTAAGAAGAAGATAATATTAGTAGTAAAACTATTTAATTGAGAGATTTGCAGAAGCAGAAAGAATGAAAGAGCTCAATTTAAAAATTTTAAAAATGAGTATTTACTAAAAGCAATAATGCTTTCTGTACATGATATAATACAATTTCCAATACGATGAATATACAATCCGATAACTTTCAGCCGATAGAAACAGATTATGAAGACTTCAGAAATTCGGTGGGAACGATGGACCAATCCGGAAAGAGAAAGTGGGTATTTCCAAGAAAACCAAAAGGAAAATATACGAATTATAGAAACTATTTAAGCTACCTTTTACTCGCTTTATTTTTTGGTTTGCCATTTATTAAAGTCAATAACAATCCTATTTTCTTATTCAATGTAATAGACAGGAGATTCTTTATTTTCGGACAGCCTTTTTATCTTCAGGATTTTTTCATTCTCGCTTTAGGTGCTGTAACTTCTGTCATCTTCGTAATGTTATTCACTGTTGTTTTTGGAAGAATCTTTTGCGGCTGGCTTTGTCCACAGACCATTTTTATGGAAAGTGTTTTCAGGAAAATAGAATACTGGATAGAAGGAGACCGAAACAAACAGATGAAGCTCGACCGACAGGAATGGGACGCTGAAAAAATCAGGAAAAGACTTACAAAATGGACTCTTTTTGCTTTAATATCGGTAATTATTACCAATGTCATGTTTATGTATATTGTAGGTTATGAAGAAGTTTTTAAAATAATCACGGAAGGTCCTGTAGATCATTCTTTGAAATTCTTAGGAATGATCGGATTTGCTATAGCTTTCTACTTTACTTTTGCATGGCTCCGCGAACAGGTTTGCACGCTCGTTTGTCCGTATGGAAGACTTCAGGGCGTTTTAATTGACAAACAAACTATCAATGTGTATTATGATTTTAAAAGAGGAGAAAACCGTTCAAAATGGAGAAATAATGAAGATCGGAAAGCCGTAGGAAAAGGAGATTGTATTGATTGTCATCAATGTGTGGTGGTTTGCCCTACAGGAATTGATATCAGAAACGGGCAACAGCTAGAATGCGTGAACTGTACCGCCTGTATTGATGCTTGTGATGAGATTATGGAGAAAGTTGGACTTCCAAAAGGTTTGATCCGCTATGCCACGGAAGCAGAAATTGAAAACCAGGAGAAATTCAAATTCACATCAAGAATGAAAGCTACCGCAGCATTTCTCTGCCTACTGATCGGATTTTTAGGTTTTCTAATGTATGACAGAGGTACAATGGAAGCAAAATTCATTAAACCGGCAGGATCTACATTCTTTGTAAAAAACGGAAAGATTACGAATTCTTTTATTTATACCTTATTAAATAAGACCAATGAGAAAAAGGTATTGACTCTTAAGGTAGTTGCTCCTCAAAACGGTGAAATTGATTTCTTTGGACCTAATACAATTATTTTAAAAGGAGATCAGATTTTAAAAGGAAACATCAATATTACTTTCCCTGAAAAAGAAATTCAATTCTCAAAGCAAAATATGACCATCGGAGTTTTTGATGAAAAAGGTGAAATGGTAGATTCTTTTGAAACGATATTCGAAGGACCTTTCAAGCTTTTACTATAAATCAGGAATGTAAACTCTAAACCTTGTATTTTTTAATAAACTGCGTGGGAGTCATTCCGGAAGTTTTTCGGAATACTCTCACAAAATAAGAATACTCTTCATACCCCAGTCTGAAAGCAACTTCCACCAGACTTTCATCCAGATACATCAGCATTCTTTTAGCTTCAAGAATTGTTCTTTCGGTGATCACATCTGTTGCTGTTTTTTGCACTACCGTCTGAGCAATACGGTTTAAATGTTTTGGAGAAATATTCATTAATGAGGCATAAAAAGTAATCGATTTTTCTTTGCTGAAATATTGCTCTACGTAATTTTCAAAATCCTGGTAATGTTTAACATAGGAAATACTTACCGAAGAAGCGAGATCATCAAAATCTCTGGAAAACTGCCTCGTAGATTTTATAAAAACCTGCGACATCAACGACAGTATATATCCGTTTTTCATCATATCCCAGATGTGATATTCTCTTTCCAACTCAAGAAACAAATTAAGATTTTCTTTTAATTCGGCTTCATTAAGCTGTAATTTTCGCGGGAAATTGACTGATCCGAAAAAAGGAAAGTTTCTCAACTTCTGATTCACATAATGCATTTCATAAAAATCCTGCAAACAGAAGAAAAGATAGCCTTCAATATCCTCTGAAAGTTCCCAGCTGTGGATTTGTCCCGGAGACATAAAAAACAGGCTCCCTGCAGAAACATCATATCTTTGAAAATCAATTTCATGAATTCCGGTTCCTTTTGTAAATAAAATGGTAGCATAAAAATCATGACGGTGTGCTTTCTCAAGATGACGATGGCCTACAATGAGATGATTTTGTAGTGTACTGAAATAAAAATCAGAGGTTCTTTTCCCTGACTGAAACAGATCAATATGAAGCACTGAAATAGAATCCAATGTAATTTTTAAATCAAAAATAATGAAAACAAAAGTATTTTCTGCAGAAATCAGTAATGATTTTTACTTTTATTATGCGCTGAAAACACAAACAGAGCTTATATATTTGTAGTGTTTTTTAAAAATTTTTATCTTTGAAAATTAGGATTCAAAAAATGAAGATAAATTTACCCGATAAGCTGTATTATTCAATAGGAGAAGTTGCAAAAGCATTTGATGTAAACACTTCATTAATACGTTATTGGGAGCAGGAATTTCCAATTATAAAACCCAAAAAGAACAAAAAGGGAAACCGATATTTCACTCCGGAAGATATCAGCAACTTACAGATGATTTATCATTTGGTAAAAGAAAAAGGCTATACATTAGACGGAGCCCGTGTTGCGCTTACAACCAACAGCAAAATTTCTGAAACTGTTACCTTAATAGACCGCTTAGAATTCGTAAAAGCAGAACTTTTAAAACTTAAAGATTCATTAGCAGAAAAGGATTCTGAAGGTGTTTGATTTTCGGAAATCATTCAGACTAAAACTCAATTTATTTCACATATTGTTAGATTTAATATAGCTTATATATTAAATTTACTTTATGATGAAAAAAAGCTATTATACACAAATAGCAGGATTAGGTATTGTCCTGCTTATTCTTCTTGCATTTAAGAATTATTCTAAAGCGGAAAGTGAAAATTTTCCGGAGATTAAATTCATTTCAGAAAACAGCCCTGTTTTAAGTTTAACAGATTTTGATCCTAATGATCTGAATGAAGAACAATGGCAGCATTTAGGCTTTTCTTCAAAACAGATAGCCACAATTCTGAATTATAAAAAGATGATAGGTGGGAGATTTATTTCTAAGGAACAGTTCAAGAAGTGTTTTGCCGTTTCCGCAGAAAAATATTCAGAACTGGAAACTTATATTTTATTACCTGAAAATAATAAAGAAGCAAAATCAAATAATTTCAAAAGTTTTGAAAAAAGGACTGTCACAATCTCAGGAAGATTCAATCCAGATCATTATTCAGCCAATGACTGGATACAAATGGGATTCAGCGAAAAACAGGCAGATGCTATTTTGAAATATAAAAAATATTTGGGAGGCAGTTTTGTAAGCAAGGAAAAGTTTAAAGAATGTTTTATCATCAGTGAGGAAAATTTCCAAAAAATGAGTCCTTATTTAATCCTTCCGGAAAAGACTCCGGCAAACTTCACTCATTATTCTAAAAACAACAAATATGAAAAGACCAACATTCAATATCATCTTTTTGATCCGAATACACTAGATCTTGAAGGATGGAAATCTTTTGGTTTTTCTGATAAGCAGTCGCAAACCATTATTAATTATCGTGACCGGAATCTAAAAGGAAGTTTTAAAAGTTTAGAAGACCTACAGAAGTGTTTTGTGATTTCTGCAGAAAAGTTTGAAGAAATGAAACCTTTTATCAGATTAAGTTCAGCTCCAAATAATGAGAACAAAATAAAGCAGCAGGAAAAAACCGATTTTTCAAAAGTGGATTTAAATGCTATCACTTTCAAACAGCTTATCGAATTCGGTTTTGATGAAAAAGCAGCCGGTTCTATGATTGGTTTCAGGAAAAAACTGGGTGGATTTGTCAATAAAGAGCAAATTCTGACTACTTACAATATTGATCCTGAATTAACCCAAAAGCTGCTTGCTACTGCTCAACTGAACACTTCAAATGTTCAGAAATATACCTTAACAGAAGCTCCTGAAGAATGGCTGAGAAATCATCCCTATTTCAAATATTCTGCAGATAAAATCATTTATTACAGAATCAGCAATCCCGATGACAGAAAAATCTGGAAATATTTAAAGCTAAAACCTGAGTATGAAACAAGAATGAGACTGTATACCAAATAATTCTAGTCAGCAGTTTTACTTGAATCTTCCAGATGCATATTCAGCGCAGCAAGCTCTTCATGTGTCAGATCTCTCCATTTACCGATCGGAAGATCTAATTTTATATTCATGATACGGATTCTTTTAAGCTTTTTCACTTCATAGCCTAAAAATTCGCACATTCTACGGATTTGACGGTTCAGACCTTGTGTAAGGACAATTCTGAAGTTCATATCATCTATTTTTTCAACCTCACATTTTTTAGTTACAGTATCTAAAATAGGAACTCCATTTCGCATTTTCTCCAGGAATTTTGGCGTGATTGGTTTATCAACCCTTACCAAATATTCTTTTTCATGATTGTTCCTCGCTCTAAGGATTTTATTCACAATATCGCCGTCACTTGTCAGCAGAATAAGACCTTCACTAGGTTTATCCAGCCTTCCGATCGGGAAAATTCTCTTCGGATGATTGATGTAATCAACAATATTGTTTTTTTCGCGTTTCGTATCTGTAGTACAGACAATTCCAACAGGCTTATTGAAAGCAATATAAACCGGTTTTTCTTGTGGCTCACAGATAGGTTTTCCATCAACTTCTACAAGATCTTCATCAGAAACTTTTGTTCCCAATTCAGGAATTTTACCATTTATTGTAATTCTTCCTTCTTCCAAAAGCTTATCTGCTGCTCTTCTGGAACAGTATCCGACTTCTGATAAATATTTATTGATACGCGTTTTTTCCATTAATCGTCTCCGTAACCTGTATAATTTTTATTGCTGAAAATGGTAATTCCGTAGCTTAATCCGATAATGAACGGATTTTTATGAGCATTCCCAAGTTTATATCCCTCCAGAATAATCCCGCCTTCCTGACTGAGTCTTTTTGAATAGGAGACCTGCATTCCTAGTCTCGCTCCCCAAAATTCAGAATCTGAAACTACTGAATTATTGATCTGTTTTCCGTAATTAAGATCTATATAGAACGGCTGATCACCCGGAGTAAAGATAATTTTCGGCTGAACCATGACATACATCAAATGATAGTTGTCTTGTATAAAGCTATATTTAAGTCCCATTCCCAATGCAAAGTTAGGAAGAAAATTATAACCACCAATTGCCGTAATTCCGTAGCTGATTTTATTAGGTGCTTTTGGAACTATATATTGGGTGTTATTAGGAACTTCTTTTTCTTTAAATATATTATATCCTAAATTAACAGAAGGATTAAAATAAAAATCCATTTTCTGTTTTTTATTCTCCGTATTTTGTGAAAAGGATAATAAAAAACCACATAAAGTGACTAGTGAAAGTAAATTTTTCATCATAAATTATCAAATCTAAAGTCGTTATCTAAAAAGTCGGATGTTGCATTCTCTATTGTATAGTCTCCGATTTTTGTTCTTCTTAATTGTGTTAAATAAGCTCCCACTCTCAATTCCTGTCCAATATCGTGAGCAAGACTTCTGATATAGGTTCCCTTTGAGCAGCCTACCGTAAAGCTTACTAAAGGCAGATCGATTTTAATATCTTTAATATAAAGGATTGTTGTTTTTCTTGATTTCATTTCAACTTCTTCTCCTGCTCTCGCCAAGTTATAAGCTCTCTGTCCGTCAATTTTTATCGCTGAAAATACGGGAGGTTTCTGTTCAATTTCACCTATAAATTTTTCTAAAACGGTTTTAATCTGCTCTTCTGTAATATGCGAAAAATCCTGATGCAGAATTTCAGGTTTTTCAGTATCATAAGATTCTGTCTGTACTCCGATTTTTATCTCGGTCCAGTATTCCTTTCGAGCATCCTGAATTTCAGGAATCTTTTTTGTGAATTTTCCACAGCAAACAATTAAAAGCCCGGTTGCTCTCGGATCTAAAGTTCCGGCATGCCCAATTTTGAATTTTTTGGGAAGATTAAACTCTCTTTTGAGCTTATATTTCATTTTATTGACCGCCTGAAAAGAGGTCCAATCCAAAGGTTTGTCCAATAAAAATATGTGTCCTGATTGTAAGTCTTCTGCGGTCATTTTATGAGTAATAGATACATTATTTAAAATCAATTATTAATTAAGGCTCCTCAATTTAAGATTAGGATAATCAATAATTTCCGGAAAAAATATTTGGTAGCGTTCCGGATCCTGCTGAAAAAAGTCACGCCTCTTTTTAATAAAAATCATTTTTTGTTCATTAGACAATTCTTTCAGAGGATAAAAAGAAGCATACTCTCCTTCATGTCCAAAACTGCAAGAATACATTTCTTTCACAATAATTCCCTTATCTATAAGTTCCTCAAAGAAGTAATTATTCTTATTATCCGTCAGAAAATCTCTTTTTTTATCTCTCGGACAACAAGCAGAGCCAAAAAATTCTGAATAATAAGAAACAATAGCATTTTTAGAACCTACAGTCATTTTATTTTTAAAATTGATTGTAGGATAGTTTTGAGAATTCAGCGAAATACTGTCCCATTTTGATTCATTTCTTTTTACAAAATAAAATTTATCCGTTTTCATGGGTTCTGCGCAGCCTTTTATTCTATTTGCAAATTCTCTTACGCTTTTATAATATTCTTTATCAGGAGAAATTAAAATAAATTCTTTAACCTGAGGCAAAAAAATTTTTTCATCAAAAAATAATTTATTAGGAACATGAGAAGCATTGTAAAAAATCAAACTTTCTCCACTGTTTATTTTCAATGGAATATCAATTAAAATTAATTTCCCGGATTGAAAAACATTTTCATCTTTAATCAAAATAACATCATTAAAAATTTTCTTATTCCAATTCTGGGAAAAGATAAGATTAGAGAATAAAATGAAAGTTAGAAAATATTTTTTCAACTCTTTTTATTTAAAGAAATAAAAATAAATCAACAAAGCTACTCCAACGAAAATACGATACCAACCCCAAGGTTTAAAGCCGTATTTATTTAAAACTCCAATAAAAGCTTTGATAGCAATTAAAGCCACAATAAACGCAACTACGTTTCCTACAATAAAAATGGTGATATGATCCTGTGAAGCCATAATCATTTCATATCCTTTTTGCGGAGTTGCCGTTTCTTTTCCCCAGGTTTTTACAAAAACCGAATACACTGTAACGGCCAACATGGTAGGAACTGCTAAAAAGAATGAAAATTCAGCAGCAGCTTTTCTTGTTAATCCCTGCGCCATTCCTCCGATAATGGATGCCGCACTTCTACTCGTTCCCGGCATCATGGCTAAACACTGCCAAAAACCAATGGTAATTGCATTTCTTACCGTAATTCCTTTTTCATCATCAATTTTAGGATTTTTAAACCATTGATCAGCAAAAAGCAACACTATTCCACCTAATACCAAAACAGATGAAATGGCGATTTGATTTCCCAAAACCGCTTCAATTTTATCATCGAATAAATATCCTAGAACCAAAGCAGGAACTACAGCAAAAGCCAGCTTATAATAAAACGTAAGATTTTTTAAATCAAAGAATTTTTTCCAATATGCAACCACCACCGATAAAATAGCTCCAAACTGAATCGATACCTGAAACATTTTTAAAAACTCATCTTCAGGTAATCCCATTAAATTGGCGGTAAACCCCATATGAGCCGTTGAAGAAATAGGAAGATATTCTGTTAATCCTTCTATAATTGCAATAATAATTGCTTTGATTAAATCCATAATTTAAAATAATGTTTTATCAAAAAAAACTTTGTCAAAGTTCAGAACTTTGACAAAGCTAGTATGTCATTTTCTTTAGAAACGCATTTATTTTTTTTTCAAAATCGCGTATACCTCTATGGCAAAACCAATAATTACAAACAGAGGGGCAATTCTGATTCTGCGGATAGAAAAGATATCGTCATTCCAGGAATTCGGATCGAATTTTCCATCCACAGTATTTGCATCCGGCCCCATCATCAAAAGGAATCCAACCACAATACATGCTAAACCGATCAACATCCATTTAAAGTTTTCTTTTCCGAAGTAAAACGTATTTTCTTTGGAAGCTTCCGTTTCTTTTCCGAAGTCCGCTGCGGAAAATTTATTTGTTTTATTGCTCATTTTATGAATAATATAAGTCGTCAACATTTGTTCTCAGGAATCTCCAGGTAGCAACTACCGTACTCAAAACGGTAATGAAAATACCTACTCCCAACACTAATAAGACTAACCAGAAATATTGTTGCGTATCCTGTACGAATGCTGAACCGATTTGACTTGTAAAATAATACCAAACCCCGAATAATGCCAAAAGGCCTATTACCGAACCAATAGCGCCTAAAATAATGGCTTCTATGATAAAAGGTTTTAGAATAAATCTTCTTTTTGCTCCTACCAGTTGCATGGTTTTAATGATAAATCTTTTAGAAAAGATCTTCAAACGAATTGAATTATTAATCAAAACAACTGCTAAGACTAAGAATAAAAGTGAAAAACCTAAAATCCACTTTAAAATTCTATTCAGGTTGTTGTAAACGTCTACCATCAGACTGCTGTCGTTTTTCACGTCTACAATTCCCGGAACTGAACTTATAATTTTAATGGCTTCATTTATTTTTGCCGGATCTACATATTCCGGTTTTAAAGCAACTTCTATAGATGAAGGGAAAATGTTTTCTTCAAAGAGCGCATCACTATCAATTCCCATACTTTTCTTGGCTTCCTGAGCCGCTTTTTCTCTGGAAATATAGGTTGCTCTTTTTACGGGAGCCAAAGTCTGTACTTTTTTAAAAGTTTCTTCTTCCAATTTTGCAATTTTTACAGAGTCTTTAGCATCATAATTTTGATCAAAATAAGCATTCACAACAAGCTGTTCCTTGATGTAGTCAGAATATTTCTGAGCATTAATTAAAATAAGCCCCATTAATCCCAACAAAAATAACACTAAGGCAATACTTATTACTACTGTAATATTGCTAGACCTAAGTCTTTTCTTATTAAACTCATCTACAGATTTAGCCATTAATATTAAAATTTTTGGCTAAAATAGAAAAAAACTTCCGAAATTTGGGAACGAAAAAGAGAAAATCACTGTTAATAAAATCATAAAAAACATTGAGTGTAAAAGCAAAAAAGCATCTTGGTCAGCACTTTTTGACGGATGAAAACATCGCAAGAAAAATCGTAGAAGGTCTTAGTTTTGAGAACTATAATAAGGTAATGGAAGTAGGTCCCGGAATGGGTGTTCTTACCAAATATCTTTTGGAGAAAGACCAACATATTTACCTTGCAGAAATTGATAAGGAATCGATTGAATATTTAAAAAACAATTATTCCAAAATAAACGAAGAAACTTTTGTAGGAGATTTTCTAAAGCAGGACTTTCAATTTACCAACGGAGAACAGATTGCTATTATCGGGAATTTTCCTTACAATATTTCATCCCAGATTTTATTTCAGATCATAGATCATTATGAACTGATTCCGGAAATGGTGGGAATGTTTCAAAAAGAGGTTGCTGAAAGGACTGCTGCTGTTCCGAGAACGAAAGATTACGGAATTCTCTCGGTTTTGGTCCAGGCTTATTATGATACTTCATATTTGTTTACCGTCCACGAGAATGTATTTAATCCACCTCCCAAAGTAAAATCAGGAGTAATCAGATTAACAAGAAATCCAAAGGAAGGATTGGCAGGAAACGAAATTCTTTTTAAACAGATTGTAAAAGCCGGGTTTAATCAGAGAAGAAAAAAACTATCGAATGCATTGAAAGTTCTCAATATCCCGGAAGCTTTAAAGACTCACGAGTTTTTGGATAAAAGAGCTGAGGAATTAAGTGTTACAGATTTTATTTCTTTTACCCAGCTTTGGAAAGAAAACCAATAATCTTCAGATTCTGAATTCATAAAAAAGCCTTTCAAAATTTGAAAGGCTTTTATTATTTTATTAAAGTATTTATTCTCTGTTTTTCAACATAATCCAACCCGAAGTACCCATCTGTACTTTTGATTTCGGATACTGGAAGTTGAACTTATACCAATATGTGGAAGTTGGCAATATTTTTCCTCCTACAGTACCATTCCAAATCGGGTTTTGTTTTGTAAATCTGAAAACTTCAACACCGTATCTATCATAAATAGAACCTGTGAAATTTTCAAAATTTCCTAAAGAGGTAAGATCAACAACATCATTGATACCATCCTGATTCGGAGTAATAACATTATTAATGTGTAATGTAAAGAAGTCTACTGAGTTTTCACAGCTTCTTCCCTGCGTTTTTACATAGACTGTATAGTTAGCATTATTAGTTAATCCGCTGAAAACATTTGAAGTCTGCCAATTAATTCCATCAATAGAATATTCTAAAGTCGTTGGAATATTATTAATCGGAGGATTGTTAGCGGTTACCGTTAGTGTATTATTCTCATAGCTCAGACCTGTAATGAAAGGAGAAGCTGCAGCTAATACTTTTGCAGTGAAAGTTCTCTTACAGTATCCATTATCAATAACTACAGAATAAATTCCCAGTTTATCAACACTGATAGTTTGTGTAGACTCTCCTGTACTCCATAAGTAAATATAATTAGGTCCTGTTCCCGCGTCTAAAGTAACTCTGTCACCAATACATGTTTCAACATCCTTTAAAGCCGTAACAATTTCAGGAACAACTTCCACCGTAATTTTTGCTGGTAATGTAGAAGTACAGCCTTTAGCTCCTACTGCATATACTTCAAACGTTGTTGTATGATCCAATGTCACTGTCTGAGTTGCTCCCGTTCCTGAAAAATTACTCCAATGATAAGTCGTTCCGCCTGTAGCTGTTAAAACTACTGAATCTCCCGGACAAATCTTAAATTTCGAAGTCGTTAAAGTTGCTACAGGAGTTGTTTCTTTCGCAAGGGTTAGTTTAACCATTTTACTACAGAAACCTCCATTTGAAACCACTACATAAAGAATTTGTCCATCAGTACCATTAAAGTGATACGGATCCTGGATATAACTATTATTTTGAGCCAGTGCATCCGCCTGGTTTACATAAAAATGAAATATTGCACCAGGTGTATTACTAATTAATGGTTTTGCAAAGTTTAAGTCAAAATTAGGAACATCCGGAGTCGCACAGAACAGCAAGGTAGCATCTTGTGCTGAAGGCGTGGTTCCTCCATTAATAATAATAGAAGCCGTTCCCGGACAAGGACTTCCCGGATAGGTAACCTCTACGGTATAAGTTCCAGGCTGAATCGCAGTAATGGAATTTGTTGTGGCTCCCTGGACAACAGTAGTAGTAGTTCCATTATTGTAATACCATTTATAGTTAACGTTCGGGTCACTTACAGAAGCTGTAATTACCTGAGGGACATTGTCACAAACATTAATTTCCCCCGGTAACGTAGCTCCACTTGGATCCAACAATTCAACTCCAATATTAAATGATCCTCCTTCTAAAAAAACAGCAGAGTCATAGGCCGTATCACCTGCGTCCGCAATTACCATTTTAAAATGATAAGCCTGTCCCGCAACTACTGTAGCAGTTGCAGTTAAAGGAACAGTTCTACCATTAAAATTGGTTTCAATATTAGTGGTATTATACCCTCCAAAATAAGTTGCATTTACAGCAGCACACCCCAAAGGACTTCCATCGAATTGAACATTCGGACGGATATTCGTTACACTTACAGGACCTGCGCTTCCCGGAAGAACAGCCATATTTTGATAAGGTCCTCCCGCTACGGGTCTAAGTAATAATGCAAATGCATCTGAATAACTACAAGGAAATGTTCCTGTATACTCTTCAGAAGCAAAAAGATAATTGAATTTCACTTGTGTAGAAGTCGGAATGAAATCAAACTCAAGGATTACAGCATCTTTTAAAGCCTTACTAGGGTTTGTTGCTGCTACCAGATCGGGATCACTTCCCGTTCCTACTATATCACTTAGTGGGCTGTTTACATCGATATAATTATTTCCTGTATTCTTTGCTTTACCCGTTACTAACACAATTCCGTCTTTAAAAGGGAAATTGGTTGTACCTCTGTGAAAATATCCCCATGCTCTGTCTTCATTACTTGCCGGTAAATTCGGACTTACCTGAACATTTGAAACCTGAGGTGTCACACAAGAATTGGTTCCGGAAGATATCAAGACATCCTTAACCAACTGAGTAATATTAAAACTTGATTCAGCATATGTAGGTGTATTTACATCAATAAAAGCACCTTGTTTTTTTGCCAATCCGGTATTCGGTTTAGGAACCTTCCGTGTTTGCTCCACTTGTGAGAATAAAAGATTAGTGGATAAAAGAAAAGAAAAAGCTAGTAAATATCTCCTCATAGCAATATTTGTTTGAACAAATTTAATTTATTTTTAAATAAATGACACATATTTATTCATTTTTATATTAAAAAAATAACCTCCAAATTATATGGAGGTTATTTTTAATAATTCTAGTTTCTATTTTTAAGTAAAATCCAGCCGCTTCGCTGCTCCAGCTTTTTACTTGCCGGATTTTCCCATTGCACTCTATACCAGTATGTTCCAGTCGGAACGTTCATATTTTTAATATTTCCGTTCCAAACTGTATTAGATTTATTTGCTTTAAAGACTTCTGCCCCGTACCTGTCAAAAATAGATGCGGCAAAATTATTGTAATTGCTTATACCTGAAAAATCAACCTTGTCATTTATTCCATCCTGATTTGGAGTAATGGCATTATTAACGACAAAAGTAAAGAACTCTAAAGGTGTACTACATTTTGCATCTTTTATTCTTACTCTTAAATTGTAGTTTGTATTCTTTAAAACGTTATAAAATATATTTGAAGCCTGCCAAGTCACACCTCCGTCAATAGAATACTCTAATACACCTCCTGTAGGATTTGTTGCAGATAAAGTAAAAGTTCCGTTATCATATACAACATTAGTAAATTGAGGTAAATTAGGATTATACAGATGAGCCGTAAATATTTTTGAACAAGTACCATTGCTAATTTCAACGGTATAGGTACCCGGAATATTCGTTGTCATAGTTTGAGTAGTCACTCCATTACTCCACAAATAGGTATAGTTCGGACCGGCTCCTGCATCAAAAATACCGGAATCTCCGGCACAAGCATATACATCTTGTAATGTTGAAACAATAGCAGGAACTACTTCTATAGTTATTGTAGCCGGATTAACAGATGAACACCCGTTTCCTCCCAAAGCATATACAGAGTATGTTGTAGTAGTTGTAGGGGTAACTACCTGAGTATTTCCAGTTCCTGTTAAACCTACCCAATTATAAGTAATACCTCCTGTCGCCAATAGAGTAACTGGCTCTCCGGCACATATTTTAGATTTGGAGGCTGAGATTCCCGCTGTAGGAGGCCCCACCACCACAGTCACAGAAGCCTGGTTCTGAGAGATACATCCGTTTGCTCCCACTGCATATACCGTATAAGTTGTAGTGGAGGTTGGTGAAACAGTTTGAGTACTTCCATTTCCTGTAAGACCATTCCCCCAATTATATGTTGCTCCACCACCGGCAGTAAGAGTAAGAGATTCACCCGAACATATTTGAGCTACAGACGATGTCAAAGTTGCAACAGGGGCAACCTTATTTTCTGTTACGGTAACATTTGCCGTATAAGTACAATTTAAATTTCCTGGCTGTGACGTGTTCGAAACGGTTAAAGTATATACTCCACCTGCGCTCACAACCGGAGTTAAAGTATTTGCTCCTGAAACAATAGTCCCCCCTGTAGTCGTCCATGCAACAGTAGATCCCGTAGGAATAACTGAAGATGAAGCATTTAAAGTTATTTGCGATACGGTACATGTAATATTCTGGGGAGCTGCAATCGTTAAAGTAGTTGTTGGAGTTTTTAACAGCAATAAATTGACTACATAACTACATCCTCCATTTTTAACCAACACATAAATCGTCTGATTTCCTGCGCTTGGGAAGGCAGTAGGAACAGCGATAGTATTTCCATTCCCTGCATTCGCATCAGCCAGGTTTATATAATAAGCAAAAGTAACTCCTGTCATCGTAGATGTTATCTGAGTCTGTGCAGAAGTTAGATCATAAGTAACATTTCCAGGCTCGTAACATTTAATTAAAGTAGCATTTTGCACCGTTATCGGCTGGGTCACTTCAATGGTAATGGTTGCCGGAGTTTGTGACGCACATCCATTGGCACCAATCGCATTTACCGTATAGGTAGTGGTAGTTGTAGGAGTTACAACCTGAGTATTTCCAGTTCCTGGCAAACCTGTCCACGTGTAAGTTGCTCCTCCCGAAGCCGTTAAAGTTACACTTTCACCAGAGCAAATTAACACTTTTGACGCCGTTAAAGTGGTTGTAGGCGGCGCGCTGTTTCCTGTTACGGTTACATTAGCAACGGAAGTACATGTCACATTATCCGGAGCAAAAGTATTGGAGATAGTCAGGGTATAAACTCCCGCTGCACTTACAACCGGAGATAAAGTATTAGCACCTGAAACTATAGTTCCCCCAGTAGTTGTCCATGCAAAAGTTGATCCTGTAGGATAGGTAGATGCCGAAGCATTTAAAGTAACCTGAGGGGTAGCACAAGTTAATGTTGGAGGCGGAGCAATGGTAGCCGTTATCTGGGGAGCTTTGACCAATTGTAATTGGGCTACTTTAGAACAGAAGCCATTTTTAACCAAGACATAGATCGTTTGTCCTCCTGCGCTTGAAAAAGTTGTAGGATTAGGTATTGTACTCGCATTTCCTGCATTTGCATCTGCCTGATTAAGATAGTATGAAAAAGTGACTCCAGCCGTTGTACTGATTGACGATTGAGCCGAAGTCAAATCATAAGATACATTTCCTGCAGCATAACAGGCGGTTAAAGTAGCATTCTGAACGGTTGGTGAAGTTCCGCCCACAATGGTAATAGTTGCTGTTCCCGGACATGTATTTCCAGGTACCAAAACCTCTACTTTATATACTCCCGGTAATGTCGCCGTATAAGAGCTTGAAGTAGCACCCGGAATAATATTATTATTTAAATACCATTGATAAGTTGCATTGGCATTCTGAACAGAAGCATTGAACGTTTGCGGCTGATTATCACAAACATTAATAGAAGCAGGCAGCTGTACACCGGCAGGATCTAAAATTTGTACTCCTATATCGAATGATCCTGCCTCCAGGAAAACTGATGAATCGTATGAGCCATCATCCCAGTCCGCCAGTACCATTTTAAAATGATAGGATTGTCCCGGAGTTACGGTAGCTTTTGCTGTTAAAGGAATTGTTCTTCCGTTAAAGTTTGTTTCTATCCCAGCTGTATTATATCCTGCAAAATAGGATGCATTTAAAGGTCCACAAACTAACGCTCCTCCACTAAATTTATTAGCAGGCCGGATATTCGTTACACTTACCGGACCCGCTGTTCCCGGCAAGACGGCCATATTCGTATAGGTAGATCCAGGAGTATTAGGCTTCAGTAATAAAGCAAAACCATCCGTAAAATTACACGGATAGTCATCGAAATATTCTTCGGAAGCGAAAATATATCTGAATGTAACTTCATTAGCAGTTGGCACAAAGTCAAATTCTATATAGGTGGCATCATTAAAATTATTAACTACTCCTAAAGCCGTAGATAAATCTGTATCTCCTGTTGTAGAAAAAGTATTACTTAAAGTACCCGAAATAAAAGAGTTACCTGCATTTCTTGCATATCCTGTAGATAATACAATTCCTTTTGTAAAAGGAAAAGCGGTAGTTCCTTTATTAAAAAACCCCCATGTCCTATTTTGATTAGAAGCAGATAGGTTTGGAGAGACAGTAACATTTGTTATATTAGCATTAGTACATGCTGTTCCTCCTTTTATAAGTACATCTTTTATTAGCTGGGCAATATCATAGCTTGATTCAGGGTAAGTACTTGTATTTACATCAATAAAAGCCCCTGATTTCATACTTTGGGAAGTAGGCATGGTTGTAATTCCTGTTCTCCCTTTTTTTTGAGAAAACATAAAATTATTACTTACAAGCACTAAAAACAAAGCAAAAAATAGACTTCTTGTCCTCGTATTTAACATTTTACAATCTTTTAAACAAAAATAATACTTTTTTTGGTTAAAATTTAATTTTGGTTTGCTTATAATATAAGATATTTAATTTGATCCCATTATTATCGTAAAAAAACAAACAGGACTGAAAATCAGCCCTGTTTTTGTTTTTTATATTTATTTTATAATTATTATAATTATTCAATATTTTTCAGTAGAATCCAACCTGTTTTTACAACAATCTGTTTGGTTGCAGGATCTTCAAAAGTCACCTGATACCAGTAAGAACCTGTAGGAAGTTTTTTACCCTGGAACAAACCATCCCAATATGGACGTACTTTTTCGGATTTGTAAACTTCTCTTCCGTATCTGTCGGAAATTACAGCTTTAAAACTATTGTATTTACTTATACCTCTGAAATCAATCATATCATTCACATTATCTCCGTTTGGAGTAATCACATTTTTCATGATAAAGGTAAAATACTCTAAAACTCCTACACAACTTGTTTTTTTAACTCTTACCCGAATAGAAACAACCGTATTGTTTGGAATCTTAGTAAAGACATTAGAGTTTTGCCAAGTCACACCATTATCAGCAGAATATTCCAACGGTCCGTTGCTTGGATTACTAGCCGTAACAATCAAAGTTCCGTCTTCATTATAGTCTACTTTTATAATTTCAGGAACAATTGCTCTAATAACTTCTGTCTTATAGATGTTTGTACAAACGCCATTATCTATGATCACAGAGTATGTTCCCGGTGTTGCTACGGAAATCGTTTGTGTCGTAGCTCCGGTATTCCATAGATAAGTATAATTAGGACCTGCACCCGCATCCAGTGTAATTTGATCACCTTGACAGATCATTCCTCCAGACAAGTTGGAAGCAAGGGCCGGAACCACTTCTACTGTAACAGTAGCCGGTTGTAATGATTTACATCCCTGCGCTCCAATTGCATAAACAGAATATGTTGTGGTCTGCTTTGGAGAAACGGTTTGTACCGGGTTCGTTCCTGTTAAACCACTCACCCACTGGTAAGTCACCCCGTTAGAAGCTGTTAAAGTAACTGATTCTCCCAAACATATTTTTGTTTTTGTAGCCACTAGCTGAGCAACAGGCGTAGCTTCTTTTTTCAATGTTAAGGTAACCATTTTACTACAGAAACCTCCGTTTGAAACTACAACATATAGGACTTGCCCATCTGTTCCGTTATAACTTGCCAAACTTGCATCAGGAATATAACTTCCATTCTGAGCTACCGCATCTGCCTGATTTACATAAAATCTAAAAACCGCACCTGCTGTTGTACTTATCATAGGCTTAGCATCATTTAAATTAAACGTACTTACAGCCGGTGTCGTACAAAGTTTCAACGTTGCATTTTGTGCTGTTGGAGTTATCCCTCCCACAATCGTTACTTTTGCTTCAACCGGACAGGTATTTCCAGGAATAATCACTTTAACTGTATAAACTCCAGGCGATGTTGCAATATAAGTTGCACTTGTTGCACCTGGTATTAATACTCCATCTTTATACCATTGATAAGTAGCTCCAGTAACACCAGAAACCTGAGCCACCAAAGTCTGAGGTGCATTATCACACACGTTCATACTTGCAGGCAAAGCCACTCCGTTACTATCAACCAGCTTAATACCTATATCAAAAGATCCTGCCTCAAGAAACACGGCAGAGTTATAGATACTATCACGAGCATCTGCTATTACCATTTTTATATGATAAGATTGCCCCGGAACTACTGTTGCTACCGCTGTAAGTTTTGCAGTAATACCGTTAAAATTAGTCGCATTAGGAGACAGAGAACCAAAATATTGTCCATTAATAGGTCCACAAGAGAAACTTGCAGGAAGAATATTAGGAACAGAAACAGGCCCTGCACCTCCTGGTAAAATTGCTAAGTTTGTATATGTTGCACCAGGTGTATTAGGCTTCAACAATAAAGCAAAGGCGTCGTCATACTGAAGAGGGGGACAAGGATAACTGCCTGTATATTCTTCTGAAGCAAAAATATAGTTAAACTTCATCTGATTACTGGTAGGCACAAAGTCAAATTCCAAAACCCCGGCATTATTAATTGATGTTGTTACACCAGTCGCAGCAATAAGATCCGCATCACTACCACCTCCATTTGAGTCACTCAACACCCCACCTTCCAAGACATTCCCTGCTCTTCTGGCAAAACCTGTTGACAAAACAATTCCTTTAGCAAAAGGGAAATTTGAGGTTGCTTTATTAAAGTATCCCCAAAATCGGTTATTATTGGAAAGCGGCTGATTCGGGCTTACCGAAACGTTAGAAATATTAGATCCCGAACATCCTCCGGAATTCCCTACCAATACATCATTCACTAATTGTGTAATCGTATAATTACTTTCCGGATAAGGTGCTACATTCACATCAATGTAATCCCCTGCTTTAGCATTAATCGGAGTTTTTTCTTTTGCGTTAGGAATCCTCTTCTGAGCATAAGAAATAATGCTAAAAAAGAAAAACAGAACGAAACTAATCTTAAAGTAATTTTTCAATCTATAATTTAACATTTTATAATTGTTTGTTCAAAAATACTACTTTTTTTGATTTAAAACCATCTTAATCTAGATAATTAACAACGATATATCAATTTATTTACATTCCAATCTGCTTCTAATTTTATTCCATTTTTAAAATAAAAAAAAGACTAATCTACAATTAGCCTCTTTAACAAATATATTATTTACAGTTAAAGCAATCGGAATAAAATTAATCTTTTTTAAGCTCATCAATCATATTCTGAAGCTCCTGTATTTTATCTTTTAAAGATTTAATCTCATTTTTGTTTGAATTGACATTGCTCTTCAGCATTACTGCTTTTGCTCTTTCACTATGATCCTCTTCGTCCTCATCTTCATTAATTTCTTCAATATCTTCCTGAATATCTTCGATATCTTCATTAATTTCCTCAATATCCTCACTGATCTCTTCTATATCTTCCTGGATATCTTCAATATCTTCCTGAATATCTTCTATTTTTTCGTGACTCTTATTCACCGACATTTGAATGAAAATCGCAAGATAAATGGCTTCTAAAGAAACAACCGTAGTAAGAATAAGAAGCATTTTATCAAATTCTACAATATTTAATATAGGAAGGAGAAATGAAATAATAAAAAATAAGGTATGTACAATAAGGGACGGAATAGAACCGATCCACCAAGTGATTCCGTTAGCAATTTTCTCTAAAAACTCTGCTCTTTCATTATATTTTTTCATCTCCTTTTATTTTTATATTAATTCTTTTGTAACCCCTAGTCCGAATAACGCGAAATCATATTTTGCAGGATCTTTATCATCAAACTTACGGATGGCAAAATCCATTTCTTCTACTGTTTTCCAATCATTTTGTGTTCTTGTCACCAAACCTAATTTTCTGGACATATTTCCGGTATGCACATCTAAAGGAATGGATAGGAATTTCTGATCCACATTTTGCCAGATCCCGAAGTCTACCCCACGTTTGTCCTTTCGGACCATCCACCTTAAAAACATAATAATTCTTTTTGCAGATGAATTTTTATAGGGTGAACTTACATGCTTATGGCTTCTGTGCTTTTCAGCTCCTAAAAAATTTTGCCGGAATCTTTCGATCCCGTGTTGAAAATTAAATTCAGCATCATTGGTTTTAAATAAATCTTCCAGGTTTTCGTTTTCCTTATAAATTCTATGGAACTGCTTTATAAAATATCCAAAATCTTCTCCATTAAAGGTACGATGAATACTTTTATCCTGAAGAGTTTTTAAATCTTTTTCAGAATGATTCAATACAAAGTCATAAGGAGAATTCCCCATGATATCCAGCATTTTTTCAGCTGATTTAATAATAGATTTTCTGTTTCCCCAAGAGATCGTGGCCGCAAGAAAACCCGCAATTTCAATATCCTGCTTCAAAGAAAAACGATGCGGAATCTGAATGGGATCATTTTCAATAAAATCAACATGATTATATTGATCTGCTTTTTCATCGAGAAAACTTTTCAGTTCTTCAAAACTCAACTTCATGGTATTAAATTTTCACTGTTTCCAAAGCTTTTGGTAAAAATGAATTGGCAAAAACTGTTCTTGCTTCATCTGTAAATACAGTCAGATCTCCGTATCGGTTAGAAAAATGTCCTAAGATCAGCTTTCCAACATCGGCTTTCTGAGCAATGGTTGCCGCTTCCAGAGCCGTTGAGTGTCCTGTATAATCAGCCATTTCCTTTAAATCATGCAGGAATGTAGACTCGTGATACAAAACCGTTACATTTTTAATAATAGGAATGACACTTTCCAGATATCTTGTATCACTGCAAAAAGCATACGAAACAGACGGAGCCGGATCAATAGTCAGAATTTCATTTTTCAACACATATCCATCACTCAGGACAAAGTCTTTTCCAGCTTTTATATTGTGATAGTCGCATGTTTCGATCTCACTGTATTTTGCAATCTCTTTCATATTAAGATGGCGTTCCTTAGGTTTTTCCTTAAAAAGATAACCATTACAGTAAATTCTGTGATCCAGCGGAATAGTATATACTTCTACTCTATTGTCCTCATAAATCTTCTCAGAAACTGTCTTATCAAGTTCATGATAAACCACTTCAAATCCTCTATGGGTTTCTGTAATTGAAAAGATGGTTTCCAGCATATTTTTGATTCCTTTAGGACCATATACATGCAACGGATTTTCCCTTCCCAATAGGCGAAAAGAAGCAATAAGCCCGGGCAAACCGAAACAGTGATCACCGTGAAGATGGGAAATGAATATATGATTGATCTTTGAAAATCTGGCTTTAGCTTTTCTGAGCTGTACCTGTGTACCTTCACCACAATCGATCAGGAAATTTCTTTCTTCCATTTCCAGCAACTGGGCAGTAGGTGAAGTATTCACCGTAGGTATTGCAGAATTAAAACCTAATATTGTTAAATAAGTACTCAATTTAATAGTGTATTATGACAACAAATGTACAACAGATTTTTAATTTAATCCGGTCATTCTGTTCTTAATATTTGAAGTAAAAGTTCTTTGGGATTCTTCCTTTATCAACATGACAAGGAACCCAAAAAGTTATTTTTTCACTTTCAGAAAATCCAAAAACAAATCAAGTGCCTGCTTTCTGTGGCTGATTTTATTTTTAGCTTCCGGTTCCATTTCAGCGAATGTTATATTGTATTCTTCAGGCACAAAAATAGGATCATATCCGAAACCTTTGAATCCTTTATTTTCCGTCAGCAGATTTCCATGCACCCTTCCGTCAAAATACTGAGCACCGTTTCCGTCATAATAGCATAAAACCGTGATGAAGTAGGCTTTTCGGTTTTCAATACCTTCCATTTCACTCAACACTTTCTCAATATTTTTCGCAAAATCATGATCTCCTGCATAACGTGCGGAAAAAATTCCGGGTCTGCCATCCAAAGATTCAACCACCAAACCGCTGTCGTCTCCCAAACTCGGAATTCCTGTTTTTTCGAAACAATATTTAGCTTTAATCAGTGCATTGGCATTGAAAGAATCCCCGTCTTCTACAATTTCATCATGAATATCATAATCCGTAAGACTTTTTACTACAAACTCATTTCCTAAAATTTGCTGGATTTCATCCTTTTTATGTATGTTGTGTGTTGCTACTAATAATTCCATATATCTATTTTAAACTAAACCTTTTCTATTTCTCTTCAGTTTTTTAACAATATTTTCCATCAATTAAATCTCAGAATAATGCACCTTATACTTTTTCATAAATAAGTAATAAAACAGTGAAAAAAGTACAATTCCGATTATTGCTATTATCCATTCAGGAACTTTAAAAGCATCTGCAAAACTTTCAGTTTTAGTATAAAAAACCAACACTGAAGAACACAAATTATTAAATGCGTGTAAAAGTATGGGAAGAAACAGCGATTTGGTCTTATAATATACCAACCCCAAAACACATCCCAATAAAGCAGCTCCTACAAACTGCCACGGATTGGCATGTACCAATCCAAATACGACAGAAGCGAAAAGAATAGCTTTCCATGGCTGAACACCTGCATTTATTAAGCCTTTCTGAATAATTCCCCTGAAAACAATTTCTTCAAAAACAGGAGCCATGATAACAGCGGTAATGATCATAATCACGGGATCATCAGTAAGCTTGCTCATCAGCTCTTCAAAAAATTTATAGTATTCTCCAAAAAACGGTCCTGTGGTAGGAATCTGAGCAGTAATAAATTCTCCGATAAACATCATCCCGATCATCATGGGAAAAATAAGAAGATAAGTATAGAAATTAGTCGGTGAAAAATTAAAATTGAGTTTTTTTTGAGTCGTCGGTCTTACAATCAAAAAATCAAAAGCAGCAATCATAGAAATAAAAACAACGGCATTGGCTACCATTACAAACCACTCTTTCCCCTGAATACTTTGTTTAAATATCAAATCCCAAAACACCGTTAGGAGCACTATTACAATACTTCCGAAAATATATCCTCCCAACAAAACAAGCCCTCCCAGCCATGTGAATGTATATTTCGGATACCTGCTAACTTCCATAGTTTACAATTAACAATTGAAAAACAAAGATAATCGATTTTATACGAAACACAGCCTAATATTGGTTTTCAAGAATAAAAATCCCAAATCTATTTAAAGAGTCAGATTAATTAAATCACATGGAAATATCCATGTGATCATAAAAATTTATAAATCTTCTTCCAAGCATTTTTTATGAAGTAACTTTGCACCTTAATTTTTTCACATGGATAATTTAGTAAATCGGTCAGAGAATGTTAACTTATCCTTGATTACTTATGTATGTTTTACTTTTGTAGGATATTTCATCATAGGATTGTCTCTGTCTGTTCTTCCGATTTTTATTAATAAAAGTTTAGGATTTAGCTTAGTGATTGCCGGATTGGTCATCAGCTTACAATATGTTGCCACCTTTTTTCTGAGAGCGTATTCAGGAAAAATCATTGACGGAAAAGGCCCTAAACCAGCGGTTTTATTCAGCATGATCAGTTTTTCTCTAACCGGAATTTTCCTGATGGTTGCTTATTATTTTAAATTTTCACCCTACATGAGCCTTTCTTTTTTAGTGATTACCCGTTTACTTACGGGCTGTGCAGAAGGAATGATCGGAGCAAGCCCCATCAACTGGGCAATCATGGCAGTAGGTGAAGAACATACCGCAAAAATTATTTCCTATAATGGTGTTGCGTCTTATGGAGCACTGGCAATCGGAGCCTCTTTGGGCGTTACCATTGAACATAAATTTGGCCTTTATGGTATTGGAGTTCTTTCCATCACCTTTGGAATTTTAGGATTTCTTTATGCTAAAATCAAGGAAAATAAAACAAACACTCATCCTCAGGAATCCCAGTCTTTCTGGAAAGTGTTGGGAAAAGTCGCTCCTTTTGGAGTATGTCTGGCTTTGGGAGGAATTGGATTTGCATCCATTTCAACATTCATTACTTTATACTATAATCACTTTCACTGGAATAACGGGGCTTTATGCCTGAGTGTTTTCGGAGGGTTATTCGTTGCCGGAAGACTGGTTTTCAACAATGTAATTAATAATTACGGGGGAATAAAAGTAGCAATCACTTGCCTTCTGGTGGAAACCATAGGACTTTCGGTCATTGCTTTTGCCTCCAATCCAGAAATCGCTCTTATTGGAGCAGGAGTTACAGGTTTAGGATTTTCATTAATTTTTCCAGCATTGGGCGTTGTTGCTATTAAAAGTGTTTCTCCTTCAAGTCAGGGATCAGCATTGGCAGGATACGGGCTTTTTATCGACCTTTCACTAGGCGTTGCAGGACCATTAATTGGCGGAGTCGCAGACATTTACGGAATGAGTTATATTTTCCCTTTCAGTGCCGGAATGGTTTTTATCGGTTTAGGATTAGCATATTTACTTAAGAGAAAATCCAGTTTATAATTAGATCCTTCAAAATTCAACCACAAAAGTCACAAAGATTTAATCCGTAATTTTAATTTTTACTGCATAGAAGCTTACAGAAGTTTTTAAAGCTCTTCGTTTTTTTCTCCTGCGAACTTTATATTTTCAATGAGTTTGAGATAATCTCTATTGTAACTTTTGTGGTTACAATAAATTCAATTTTCAGGATTCGACAAAATTCACGATTTTTGCAACTTCAAAATACGATATGTCAGACTTAATCAAAGAAATAGAAAAAAGAAAAACCTTCGGGATTATCTCTCACCCTGATGCCGGAAAAACTACGCTTACGGAGAAGTTGCTGCTTTTCGGAGGTGCAATTCAGGAAGCAGGTGCGGTAAAATCCAACAAAATAAAAAAAGGAGCCACCTCCGACTTCATGGAAATTGAAAGACAGAGAGGGATCTCCGTGGCAACTTCCGTACTGGCTTTTGAATATAGGGATCACAAAATCAATATTTTGGATACTCCGGGTCACAAGGATTTTGCTGAAGATACATACAGAACTTTAACTGCTGTAGATTCCGTAATCGTTGTAATTGACGTTGCTAAAGGGGTTGAGGAACAGACCGAAAAATTGGTTCAGGTTTGCAGAATGAGAAACATTCCGATGTTGGTTTTCATCAATAAGCTTGACCGTGAAGGTAAAGACGCTTTCGATTTGCTGGATGAAGTTGAACAGAAATTAGGACTAACGGTTTGCCCGCTTTCTTTGCCAATCGGTATGGGAAGCGACTTCCAGGGAATTTATAATATTTGGGAAAACAATATTCAGTTGTTTTTGGAAGAGAAAAAACAGAAAGTTGGAGATTCTATTAAGTTTGATGACATTAATGATACTTCCATTGACGAAGTGATCGGTGAAAAGGCAGCAAAAACATTGAGAGAAGAGTTGGATTTGGTACAATCTGTTTACCCTGAATTTAACCGTGATGATTATATGAGGGGTGATCTTCAGCCGGTTTTCTTTGGTTCTGCATTGAATAATTTTGGAGTTCGTGAATTATTGGATGCTTTCATCGATATTGCACCAATGCCGCAACCAAAAGAAAGTGATACCCGCTTGGTAAAACCAGAAGAAAGCACTTTCACAGGTTTTGTTTTCAAAATCCACGCGAATATGGATCCGAAACACAGGGATAGACTGGCTTTCGTGAAAATTGTTTCCGGAACTTTCAAAAGAAATGAAAATTACCTATTGGTAAGAGAGGGAAAGAAAATGAAATTCTCTTCACCTAACGCATTCTTCGCAGATAAAAAAGAAGTGGTAGACGAAAGTTTCCCGGGAGATATTGTAGGTCTTCACGATACGGGAAGTTTCAGAATCGGTGATACTTTAACAGGAGGTGAAAAACTCAACTTTAAAGGAATTCCGAGCTTTTCTCCTGAACACTTCAGATATATTAACAATAATGATCCGTTAAAGGCAAAACAATTGGCAAAAGGGATCGACCAGTTGATGGATGAAGGTGTTGCACAGTTATTTACCCTGGAAATGAACAATAGAAAAATCATTGGAACAGTTGGAGCGCTTCAATATGAAGTTATCCAGTATCGTCTGGAGCATGAATATGGAGCAAAATGTTCTTATGAACCACTTTCTATGCACAAAGCCTGTTGGGTGGAAGCTGATGAAAAATCTGAAGAGTTCAAAGAGTTTGCAAGATTGAAGCAGAGGTTCTTAGCAAGAGATAAGTACAACCAATTGGTGTTCCTTGCAGATTCTTCTTTCACGATTCACATGACGCAGGAGAAATTCCCGAATGTGAAACTGCATTTTATCAGTGAGTTTAAGAATGCTTAATTAGGCGAAAATATAACATTAAGATATAATCCGTAGAATTTTTCTGCGGATTTTTTATTGGCCGTCAAAATAAATCAATACATATTGAAATAAATAATATCTTTATAAAACTGCATATTTTATTGATACATAATTGTAAAAACAGATAACGCCAATGGAAAAACAGAGTATTACAACCGGGTTTCAGCAAGTTGACAATTCACAGCATGATTTTTTAATACAATTTTTAGAAGATATGGCAGCTACTCCTGTAGTCAGGGAAAGCTTTGAACTGCAGATGAGCCTGCTCGATATAAAGCCGGGAGATCATTTGCTTGATGTAGGCTGCGGCATTGGTATCCAGGCACAGGAAATGGCAAAAAGGGTAACTTCAACGGGAAAAGTGATAGGCACAGACATCAGCACAACAATGATTGAAGTTGCTAAAACAAAAAACTATAATACTGGCCTTCCACTCGAATTTTTGAATGCAGAAGCATCTCATCAGCCTTTCCCTGATCATTCGTTTAACGGTATAAGAACCGAGAGAGTATTATTATATATTCCTGATAGCCCAAAAGTACTTAAAGAGTTCAAAAGGCTTCTTAAACCCGGTGGAAAGGTTGTAATATTTGAATTTTTCTGGGATGGAGCATTAATTCCTCACCCGGACAAAGAACTCACAAGAAAAATTATCCATTATGTTGCGGACAGCTTTCCTAATGGAGATATTGGTAAAAACATATATTATCAGTTACGAAATAGCGGCTTCAATAAAGTAGAAATAGAACCCTATTCTTATTATGGTAACAGCGAAGCAATTTTAAACATCGTAAAAAAAGCTTACGAAGGGATATTACAACTGGGCGTCTCAGATGAAACATTTACGCAATCCGAAATCGATAACTGGTGGAAAGTATTGGATGAAAAAGTAAAAGAAGGAAATTTCTTTATATCGTTCCAGGGATTAATCGGTTGCGGAACAAATGGCTAAAAGTTAGATCAATACTTTACGAATTTATCATTAAGAGACTTTCCAGGTCTCTTTTTTATTATCCTATTTTCATCAACTAAGTGAATTCTATTTTGTGAAATATTCTTTGTAAAACAGTAAATATTATTTTACAAAATCCTAAAAATCAATCAACTGTTAATTTACATAACCAAAACAACTCCTTTACAATCTTTACAAAATCTTCTCTCCTAATTTTACCACATCGAAAAAATTAATGTTATGAAAAAATTCATTTTACTGGTTGCTGTATCAGGCACGTTTATCATGTGTAAAAAAGGAGAATCTGCAGTTTCAAAATTAGAAAACGCTACCCATTCTGCCGACAGCACAATTTCTGCGGCTTCTGAAAAAATTAATGAAATTAACAATACCGCCAATGCGGTATTAGACTCAGCCGATATTAAAATTAAAGATTTTGAAAATACCAAAGAAAGGGTAAAAGAGCAGTTTGAAAATACATCAAAAATAGTAGACTCCCTTTCCGATAAAATCTCGTCGGTAAAACTGGAAACAAAAAAAGAGAAACAGGATTCTGCCAAAAAAGAAGAGAAAATTGTTGTAAATGTCCCAGCTCCGAAAGTCATCAAGGAAACTAAAATCATTTATAAAGATAAGCCGAAAAGTGAAAATTTTGAAGTGAATGTTCCAAAAAACAAAATGGTGAAAACTGGTTATTTATCTATAAATGCCAATAATGCTGAAACTGTAAAGGAAATTATAAAAGAAGAAACAATTAAAAATAATGGCTTCATTAAAAAAGAAGAACTTACTTATGTTGCGACGGAACCCTCAAAAGACAAGCCATCAGAAATGACAGATCAAAAAATTTATTATCTTCAGATTAAAGTTCCAATACAGAATTTTGACTATTTGATGGACGATTTAAGCAATAATATTAGCGATATTCAAAATAAAAACGTAGAAGTAAAAGGTAACAATTATTCTAGCAATACAATTTGCGATATTACAATTTCTATTATGGATAATGTTGATAAAACATCAGAAACTTTCGGCGACAAATCTTTCGCTGCCGTTTCTTCCGGCTGGAATGTCATCACCTCTATTTTCCTTTTCATCCTTCCACTTTGGCCTTTATTTTTAATTGCTGGAATCGGGTATTATTTTTATAAAAAGAAAAACAAAAATACTCCCAATAAAGATTCTGATTCTCTGTAAGTTAATCTTATGCAAAACTAAATATAAAAGTTTGTCATTCTGACAAAGGGAGAATCTCAACTATTTATAAAAGATTCTTCATTCCTCTTCTGAACTTCGTTCGTAAACTCAGTTCATATTCAGAATGACAGCTTTTTAATTTTATTTTAATGCAGTTTACGTTTTAAACTCATCAGTTCTTCTTAAATTTATAATAGAAATGATTTAACAGAAATCCTATTTTAAATAGAGTGGATTAAAAGAAGTAAATATAATATATTATTAATTTTTGTGGTTCGTGTGAAAGTAAAAAGGCTCCCAATTGGAAGCCTTTTACTATTTCAATATATAATTAAGCAATTACTTTGCAATGCTTCTTGAAATTACGATCTTCTGGATTTCAGAAGTTCCTTCATAGATCTGAGTGATTTTTGCATCTCTCATCAATCTTTCTACGTGATATTCTTTCACATATCCGTATCCACCGTGAATTTGTACAGCCTCGATTGTTGTATCCATAGCTACCTGAGAAGCGTATAATTTGGCCATAGCTCCACTTTCTGAAATATCTTTTCCGGCATCTTTTTCACAAGCAGCTTTAAAGCAAAGCATTCTTGCTGCAGTAATCTGAGTTGCCATATCAGCCAATTTGAAAGCAATCGCCTGGTGATTGATGATTTCAGTTTTGAAAGCTTTTCTAGTCTTAGCATATTTCAATGCCAATTCGTAAGCTCCTGAAGCGATTCCTAAAGCCTGAGAAGCAATACCGATTCTACCTCCGTTCAAAACAGCCATTGCGAAATTGAATCCGAAACCATCTTCCCCGATTCTGTTCTCTTTTGGTACTTTTACGTTGTTGAAGATCAAAGAATGTGTATCACTTCCTCTGATTCCCAATTTATCTTCTTTTGTCCCGATTTCGAAACCTTCCCATCCTTTTTCAACGATGAAAGCATTGATACCTTTATGTTTTTTCTCGGGATCAGTCTGTGCAATTACAATATAGTAAGTAGCAGTACCACCGTTTGTGATCCAGTTTTTGATCCCGTTTAGTAAATAATAATCTCCTTTATCTTCAGCGGTTGTTTTCTGAGAAGTAGCATCAGAACCTGCTTCAGGCTCAGACAAAGCAAATGCTCCGATTACCTGCCCGCTTGCAAGAGGCGTAAGGTATTTTACTTTTTGCTCTTCAGAAGCGAATTTTTCAAGTCCAGCACACACCAATGAGTTATTTACAGACATTACAACAGCTGCAGAAGCATCTATTTTTGCAATCTCTTCCATTGCCAAAACGTAAGAAACGCTATCCATTCCTGCACCTCCGTATTTAGGATCTACCATCATTCCCAAAAGTCCCATTTCTCCCATTTTCTTAACCTGTTCTGCAGGAAACTTCTGGTCGCGGTCTCTTTCGATTACTCCCGGTAATAGTTCGTTTTGAGCAAAATCTCTCGCTGCCTGCTGAATCATCAGCTGTTCTTCTGATAAATTAAAGTCCATAAAAATTGAATAATTAGATGGTCGCTAATTTACACTTTTTGAGCAAATCTGAAAATAGAATCACCAATTAGACTACATCAAGGAATAAGCCCTATTTTTAAATATTCATCATATATAAATTAAGTTTGAATTATTAAATATATTATGGCATACATTTTATTAATTTCTAAACAATCACTTCCAATTCTCTCAATTAAAAAAAATGCTTATATTTAAAATTATTAATTACACGTAAAGAATCATGACGATCAAGAGATTATTTGACATACCATATCACGCTTTAGAAAAATTTCCAAAATCTGATATGTTTGTGACTAAATATCATGGTGAATGGAAAAAAACATCCACACAAGAGTTTATCAATGAAGGAAATAAGATTTCTCGCGGACTTTTAAAACTGGGAATCAATCCGGGAGACAAGATTGCTTTAATCACAACCAATTCCCGTACAGAATGGGCCATTATGGATTTGGGACTCTCACAAATTGGAGTCGTTTCCGTGCCTGTTTATCCAAGCATTTCACCGGAAGATTATGAATTTATCTTCAACAACGCAGAAATAAAGTATTGCTTTGTGTCTGATAAAGACCTGCTCAGCAAAGTAATGAAGGTAAAACACAATATTCCCTCATTGCAAGGTATTTTTACGTTTGACAATGTAAGCGGTGCTGCCAACTGGAGAGAAATATTGGATTTAGGAGAAGACGATTCCACTCAAATTGAGGTAGAAGACCTTTCCAAAGCTATTAATCCGGATGATTTGGCCACTATCATTTATACTTCTGGAACAACAGGAAAACCCAAAGGAGTAATGCTCACTCATGACAATATCGTCTCCAATGTTTTAGGTTCTATCCCAAGAATTCCTAAAAAAAGAAGCTTAGACTACAAAGACACAAGAGTTCTGAGCTTTTTACCAATCTGTCATATTTTTGAAAGAATGCTTTTCTATCTTTTCCAATATAACGGATTTTCCATTTATTTTGCCGAAAGCATTGATAAAATGGGAGATAACGTAAAAGAAGTGAAACCTCATTATATGAGTGTGGTTCCAAGACTAGTAGAAAAAGTATATGACAAAATCTACAATACCGGATCTTCAGCAGGAGGTTTAAAATCAAAGATCTTCTTTTGGGCTCTTAATATCATCACGAAAAAGAAAACGGTTTCAAAACCTTCAGGCATACAGGAAATCATTGCCGACAGGCTTGTTTTCAAAAAATGGAGAGAAGGTTTAGGAGGAGAAATCATCACTTTGGTTTCCGGTTCTGCCGCTTTATCCACAAGATTAAATTTAATGTTTCAAAATGCCGGAATTCCTATCCTGGAAGGTTACGGACTTACAGAAACCTCTCCTGTAATCTCTGTGAACAGTTTTGATAAAATGAAAATCGGAACTGTGGGACATCCTTTGGATAACCTGAGTGTAAAAATCCAGGAAGATGGTGAAATTACCGTAAAAGGACCATCTGTATTTAAAGGGTATTTCAAAAACGAAGAAATGACTAAGGAAGCCTTTACCAGTGACGGGTATTTCAAAACCGGTGATATAGGGCTTATCGACAGTGACGGTTTTTTACAGATCACCGACCGTAAAAAGGAAATGTTCAAAACTTCCGGAGGGAAATATATTGCACCTCAAACGATTGAGAATTTAGCAAAAGCATCAAAATTCATCGAACAGATCATGGTGGTAGGTGATGGAGAAAAAATGCCTTGCGCTTTGGTACAGCCTGATTTTGATTTTGCAAAAAGCTGGGCAATGAGAAATAATTTAAATATCGGTTCTACTCCTCAGGAAATTGCAAAAAGCCCTGAACTTAAAGAAAGGATTGAAAAAGAAATTGATGTCATCAACGCACATCTTGGGAACTGGGAGAAAATCAAGAAAATTGAATTAACCCCGGAAGTCTGGAGTATTGATGCCGGACTTTTAACACCAACTTTAAAGCTGAAAAGAAAAGCCATTAAAGAGAAATTTATTGATCTTTATAATAAGATGTATGAACATCATGAATAATACAGAAAACCGCTTCTACTGGAGCGGTTTTTTATTTAAAATTGCACTAATAATATATGCACGAATGACACATTCTATGATCAATAGGAGCGGGCTTTAGCCCGCTTTATCATTTGAATTGGCAAAGGCTTTAGCCGAAACCCAATTATAAGTTTTGGCTAAAGCCAAATGAAGAATTTCATATCGAAAACGGGCTAAAGCCCGCTTCTATTGAATATTTTTTTTATACATGATTACAAAAAAAATTGTGTTATTCGTGCGAATATTATTAGTCCAATTAGTTTTTAAAAATAAAAAGCTGCTTCAAATATTGAAGCAGCTTTTTTATATTATTTAAACCGTAATTATAAATTAGAATTTAATTACTGATTTCATTCTTTCGTTTTCCTCCATTACCAATTCGTCATCAACAAGGATTTTTCCTGAATGCTCATCGATAATGATTTTCTTTCTCTGAGCGATTTCCATTTGCTTTTGAGGCGGAATCGTGAAGAAAGATCCTTTTGGAGCTCCTCTTTCAAGACCTACTACAGCAAGACCATTAACAGAGCTGGTTCTGATTCTGTTATAAGAAGCCAGTAATCTGTCATCGATTTTTGCAGCATATACCTTAGACTGCTCCAGAAGATATTCTTCTTCTTTCTGCGTTTCAGCAATAAGTCCTTCAAGCTCTTCTTTCTTGAATTTTAAGTGATTTTTTAAATCATCGATTTTTGCATTTAATTCACTTAATGTTTCATTTTTATGAGCAATTTTAGCTCCGAATTCTTTGATTCTTTTTTCAGAAAGCTGAATTTCAAGATCCTGGTATTCAATCTCTTTACCTAATGCTTCAAATTCTTTATTGTTTCTTACGTTATCTTGCTGAGATTTGTATTTTTCAATTAAAGCTTTTGCATGGTTAATCACTTCATGCTTTGTCTTAATCTGATCTTCCTGATCTTTGATGTCTGCATGAAATTTTTCAGCTCTTTTTTCAAGACCTTCGATCTCAATTTCAAGATCCTCTACTTCGATTGGCAATTCTCCTCTTGTATTTCGGATCTCGTCCAATCTAGAATCAATGATTTGCAAATCGTATAGAGCTCTTAACTTCTCTTCAACTGGAATATCGTTGGTTTTTGCCATATATTTAAATGAAATAATTTACCGGGTTTGTTTTCTCAATAGATTTTGAGATTGCAAATGTACTAAATTTTTGTGATAATATTTCAAATAATTGTTGAGTTACAAATTGTTCTGATTCAAAATGTCCTATATCACAAATCATCATTTTTGATTCTGCCAGGAAAAAATCGTGGTATTTTACGTCTCCTGTTAAATACGCATCACATTTTTTTGATAAAGCAGATCGTATTCCGCTCGCTCCGGAACCTCCCAAAACCCCTACTCTTTTAATTTTTTTATTATTAAAATCAGAATGCCTGATCATTTCCAGATTGAATTTTTCTTTCACCAGCTTCAGGAAATCTTTCTCATCCATCGGTTCTTCAAAATCTCCATACATTCCTAATCCGGAATACTGGTTGTCATTTTCTAAACTATAAATCTGATGCGCCACTTCTTCATAAGGATGTGCTGCTTTCATCGCATTGATGATCTTTCCTTTTTTATAATCTTCAAAAATTACCGAAATCATATCTTCATCTGCATTTTCTCTGATATCCTGCTGTCCCGAGAACGGGTTTGAACCTTCTATCGGCCTAAAAGTACCGTTTCCGTTGATTGTAAAGCTACATTCATCATAGAAACCGATATTTCCAGCTCCGGCAGAAAAAAGGGCTTCTCTGAGCTTTTCAGAATAATCTTTGGGAACAAATACCGTTAATTGTTTTAAATTATTTTTTTTAGGCTGAAGAATTTTCAGATTTTTTAGTCCTAACTGATTGCAAATTCCTGCATTCACTCCAAAGAAGTCATTGTCAAAGGCAGTATGAATGGCATAAATGGCAATTTTATTTTCAATAGCTTTCAAAACAGCTCTTTCAACATAATTTTTACCCGTCAATGATTTTAATCCTGAAAAAATAATCGGATGAAAACATACAATCAAATTACAGTTTTTCTCTATGGCTTCCTCTACTACATTTTCCAGCGCATCATGACACACTAAAATCCCGGAAATTTCGCGGTCAGAAACCCCGCATAAGAGCCCCACATTATCAAAATCTTCTGCCTGATGTATGTGTATTCTTTCTTCAATCTTTGAAATTACATTTCTTAATTTCATTCTATAAATTTTATACCTCAACGAAGATATTAATTTTAACAGAGTTAAACCAAAGTAAAATTAGATTCTGCTTTATTAAAAAATTATAGCAAATTAAATATCAATAAAAAACCGGCCTTTGAGAAAAAGCCGGTTCACAACAAACACTTAAATATACTTGAAACTAATCTTTAAATAATGATACTCTTGTAAAAGATTCTACAACCGCCGTACAATCTACATCCGATTGCATAGAAAGAACATATCCTCTTCCGGGGTTAAGACTGTCAGGATCCGCAATAGTATAGAAATAAAAGGTAAGGACTTTCGCTCCTGAACCTGAAGGAACAAGTTGAATTGAATTAACTTCAAAACCGGAATCAGGATTTCTAAAAATTGCTTTTACTGAACCTGAAGAACTGGCACCTGCAGTCACCGTCGCAATCAATCTCCAAATATGAACCTGCCCATAAATTTCGTTTTCCCTCCATTTATTTGTTGCGGCTATATAAATATTTGACGTTACACCGGGGAACGGCACTGTAGTTTCCGGCCAACTTGTGGTAGGACTTGGAGCAAACACCAATGGTGTCGCATACGTTACAGTAACAGCTGCACCAAAACTATTACCTGCTGCATTTAAAGTAAGAGTGGGTTTTACATTTGCGTTTCCAGAATTTATCTTAACGACACCGTCGTTACCAGCCTGAGAGTTTGTGGGAACAAAGAACTGTCTCCAGAGGGTACCATCCCAATACTGGAAATTATTGGCTGTCGTATTAAAAATTAAGGTTCCTGCAGTAAGATTAGCATTCACAACACCCGCAGGAGGTACTGTAGAAGCATCATTATCAGCAAGATTGGCATCTCTTTGTGCATCTGAAAGACGAGGTATAAGAATTCCTTTCTGACTAGAAGTAATATCCAACACTGTCGCTCCGTTGGGAGACGTGGTATTAATCCCAACCTGCGCATATATAAAACTACATATGAAAATCGGAATAAAAGAAGTTAATAATTTTCTCATGGTATTAGATTTTGTTGAATAAAATTACAAACTATACATATAAATATATTAAAAAATAAATTTTTATTTTAATTATTTTTTTCGTATTTTACTTAATATAACAATTTGAAAATCATATATTTACAAACAATAACTCACCTATTTTCGATTAAAAAAAATATTAACATTAATAACATTCTTTTAACAATCGGATTTTTAGTATATATTTAATAGAAATTATTAACTTTCCTGTGAAATAACAGCTCAAAATGGAAAGAGAACACAATCTTATTCCTGAAGATATTCTTTGGAAAAGATTCCTTTATCGTATCATTTATCGCTCCGATACCAAGCTCGGAAAACTCTTCGATATTGTATTATTATCCTTAATTCTTATAAGTACCGCTATCATTATGATGGAAAGCGTACCTCAACTGGATAAAAAATTCCATTATACCTTCCTAATTCTTGAATGGATCATTTCACTGTTTTTTACCGCTGAATACTGGTCCAGAATTGCTGTAGTAAAGAATAAAAAACAATATATTTTTAGTTTCTTCGGAATCATTGATTTTTTAGCATTGGTTCCTTTTTATTTAAGCTTCTTCTTTCCCGTTACTAAGTATTTTCTCATCTTCAGAATGTTGAGAATGCTAAGAATCTTCAGGATCTTTAACCTTCTGGATTTTATGAACGATGGTTATCTTATTGTAAAAGCACTAAAAAACAGCTCCAGAAAGATTTATATTTTTCTTTTATTCCTAATTATTTTTTCGGTCATTGTCGGCTCTTTGATGTTTATGGTAGAAGGAGGAAGACCCGGCTTTGAAACCATTCCGCAATCTATTTACTGGGCGGTGGTAACAGTAACTACAGTTGGCTATGGAGATGTTTCTCCCATTACTCCCATGGGGAAATTTTTTGCGGTTATTTTAATGTTGGCCGGTTACTCTATTATAGCTGTTCCAACAGGAATTGTAACGGCCGAAATGCGCAATAAAAGACAGAACTTAGAAAAAATATGTGACCGATGTGGTAATGAGGATATTGATGATGATGCAAGATACTGTAAACAATGTGGCAAGAAATTAGCTTAGATTTATTTATCATTCAATCTATTAACCAAATACCACAATCATGGAACCAAAAAAGAAAAACAAGCCCAACAGTTTAGTCATTATTCTTTTTGCATTAATTGTATTAATGATTATCATCTATTTCATCCTCGTTATGTTCTTCCCATCTGTTTTTGATCTTTTAAATACAGGAGATATCCAACCGGTACCTGATAAATAACATTCTATTAAAATAAAAAAGCTTCCCAAATTGGGAAGCTTTTTTTACAATATATTAATCATATAAACAAACATTATCTTTTTATTGCTTTAATAGTTTGTTTAGAACCATCTTTCATATTCAGAACAACTAAATACATTCCTGAATTTAATTCCCCTAAATAAAGCGTTGAATTTGGCTTATCAAATGTTTTCACCAATCTTCCTGAAATATCTACTATTGAAACAGATTTTATAGTATTGATATCTGAAATATTCAATACATCTACAAATGGATTTGGATAGATTTTTATCTCTTTATCATTAGATGCCACTTCTTGCGTACCAAGTGCAGCAGCTATTTCCGCATAAGATAGGAAACCTGTATAACTAGCCGCCGCCAATGCAGTAGTAGACTGTGTTGTATTTGGTGTACCGGCAGCATAAGTACCTGTAGTACCAAACAAACTATCATATATTCCACTTGCTGTTGGTGCAATTACCGGGAAATTAGCATTTGTGATTGCATTATCTCCTAATCTTACATTAATTGTTGTGAAAGTACCAGATACTAAAGGAGCTTCCCATCTTCTTGTCGCAGATAAATTCTGAATTGTAGCAGATGCTGTTCCTGAGTTGGTATCGAATGCTTCTGCTTTCATATTAGCTACCGCAGTAGTTGCCGGCGACAATGAAATTGGAGCATAGGCAGTTTTACCCACAGGATATAATATATAGCTTGTGTTCGCATTACCAATAGTTCTAGCAAATGGTCCTTTTATATAAGCAGTAGTACTACCTCCAGATAATGTACCCGCCGCAGTTGCAGTACCTAATGTCAATAAGTTAGTATTGGTTGTATTTACAAATCCTTGCGTTAAAGTCAATGTACCACTTACTGACAAAGGAACATTTAAAGTAACACCTGCCGGATTTGAATTATTAACAGTCAGCGAAGTTAAATTAGCTGTAGGAGAAGCTGTTAAGTTTCTAAACACTCCGCTTCCTGATATAGTTTGAGCATTAGTTGATGCCGAAACGGTAAGTGAAGTGGATGAAGCAGATGTAGCATCTGCAAAACTTAACCCTCCTGACGTAGTAAATGTTCCATTATTTATAATGTTACCTGTAAAATAACTTGCTCCAGTGGTTGTACTAGTTCCGGCATTTCTAAATTCCGCACCAGAATTAATCGTTAGATCTCCATTAATAACAACATTATAATATGTTCCGTTGACTAAGAAAAATCTATTTGATCCTCCGGTAACAGTTTCTAAAACAACATTCTTAAATTTAAAAATTCCTGTTCCGGCCCAACTATAAAAATTAAATCCATTAGTTCCTCCATTATCTGTAGAAATTCCATCACCAAATTTAAATGTATGTGTTCCTGTAGCAGAAATTGCTCCTGCTGTAGGCACTGTTACTCTGAAAGTCTCGGTGGTAGTGTAATGGGGATCTACAATAGTAAAGGTTCCTCCAGTAAGATTAATATCGGTATTAGCAGTTGGAGCAAAACTTACGATATATGTTCCGGAGGCCACACTTCCTGTAGCAGAACCTGCATTGTTTCCATCAACATTTACCTGTCCTCCTGACTGATTAAATTTACCTCCGGAATTAACTGCTATATTTCCATTAATATTTAATGTTCCTCCTGAAACCGTCAATGTTCCGTTGTTGGCCAGGAAATTATTATTTAATGTACAACCTACCGTTAAATCTCCTGAAGCATTTACCAATGTTCCTCCTGCATTAATTGTAACATTTCTAGATGTATTACCCGCGGAATTTACTGTTACTGTTGTACCTGATGCAATTTGTACCACATCTGTACACGTAGGCACTGTTCCTTTGCTCCAAGTAGCACCGGAATTCCAATTACCATTTGCCACAGATATAAAAGGAATATCTGAAGCCGAAAGACCTAAATAATAAGTGTCAGCCAAATTAGCCAGCGGAATAGCCGTTCTTTGTGCATTTACATAGCTTGTTCCTGCCTGGTGCGTTCCTAAGGCTGGAGCTGAAGCCAATGTAATTCTACTGTTTCCATTAGCAGCAGTATAAATATCCTGCCCGTTTATTGCCATACTATAAGTTGGTGTTCCCGTAATTCCAGATTGAGAAACAACCCAATTAGATTTTGCCTGTGTATCTACGGTATAAGCTCCGTCTACAATGCTTACCGTATTTGTTCCAGCAACATTATTATATTGTACTGCAATTTTTCCACCGGTTGTAGCAGCCGCACTTTGATACAAATACATGTTTCTAGCCGAAAATGCAGTACTTGTTCCTGTTGCAAATGGGTAAACTCCTGCTCCTGTTGCGGTGGTCGTTGTTGATGCAGTAATAGATGCACCGGTAGCCGTAGTGGTTGGCCACCATCTTGCAAAGGTACTACCCGTGCTGAAACCACCTGCTGTATAAGATAAAGTTCCGTTAGAAGTAGCTGAAGTTCCTAAAACAAAAGTATTAGCGCCTGTATTTAAAAATCCAGTTGTCAGGGTTAATGTCCCTGATACGGTACCTGTATTTGTTCCGTTTAACAAGGAATTTGCATCTGCAAATGTTACTCCTGTCGAAGAACTATTGTTGACTGTTACACTTGTAAAGTTAGCCGTTGGAGAAGCTGTTAAATTCCTGAATACCCCAGAGCCGCTTACAGACTGAGCTGTCGTTTGTGGAGTAATTGTCGGACTTGACATATCAGTTTGCGTAACCTGTCCAAACGTCAAAGTTCCAGTATTAGTTAAAGTACCATTATTTACAATATTACCACCAACAACCTGAGTAGTAGTTCCTCCTCTATATTCACCTGCAGTAACTGTCAGGTTGCCATTTATAACTACAGTTGAAGAACTTGAAGCCACAAAAGCATTTGCCGATGATAAAGTATTAACAATAACATTACCGAAATAAAATCTGGTTGCTAATGAAGTTTCGAAACCTTTGGTACTGTTTGCAACTGTTGAAATACCATCTCCAAACTGTATAGTATGTCCAGTAGTAATGTTTGGATAAGGAGTTGTTGTTGGAACATAAGTAATAGCTCTATCGGCTGCCGCTGTACCAATATGCCCTGCAACAATTGTTAGTTTTCCACCTGTAAGATTTACATTATTAGACTGAAACCAAACTAATGGCATTCCTGTTAATACCGATGTTGCAACTGTTCCAGAATTTCCATCTACAACAATTGCCCCTGCTGATTGACTGAAAGTAGACCCTGTAGCATTGTTAATATTTCCATTTACTACTAAACTTCCTCCGGATACTGATAAAGTACCATTATTATTAACATAATTATTTTTATTAGTACAACCTACTGTAATAGATCCTCCTGTTACGGATAAATTACCTCCTGCGTTAATAATAATATTGCTAGGAGTTGCTGTTGTAGAAGCACTTACAGTTACTGTATGACCTGATAAAACAGCTGCATTTACACAACTTGGCACTACACCTCCTACCCATGTACTTGTACTTTCCCATGGTCCTGATTGAGCCGATTCTGTAGGCATTTCTGCAGCAATTGTCGCTAACGTATAAGTAGCCGCTATATTTGCAGCAGGCACTGCGGTTCTTTGTCCCATAGGCTGGTTTGTACCTGCCTGAGCAGTCCCTACCAACGCTCCATTGCTTAATACTGCAACATTTGTACTAGCAGCAATATAAGTTCCCTGACCTTGAATTGCCAAAGTATGTGCAGCCGAGGAAGCATATCCTGCAGAAGTAGTTACGATCCAATTAGCATTCGTTTGCCTATCATAAGTTAATGAACTTTCAGTTACAGGAGTTATTGAAGAAGTACCAGTTGCACCATTAAATTTAACTGCCATTTGACCTGCAGTAGTTAAGGCTGCAGTAGCTCTGTGAAAGTGGTTAGCATTGTAAGCACCTGAATTCCCTGTCACAAAAGGATAAGTACCTGCACCTGCAGCAGGTACAGTTGATGCTGCTATTGTTGTTCCTGATCCTGCTGTTCCGTACCATCTGCTAAATGTAGAACCCGAACCAAACCCTCCTGCTGTGTAAGAAAGCGTTCCCACTGCAGCTCCGCTAATACCTAAGACAAATGTATTGGAACCAGTGTTTATAATCCCATTAGTAAATGTTAAAGTTCCTGATACTGTACCCGTATTACTTCCATTTAACAAAGAATTAGCATTAGAGAAATTTACTCCTCCAGCACTTGAATTATTAATTATTAAGCTTGTAAAATTAGCCGTGGGAGACGTTGTTAAATTTCTAAAAATACCATTTCCTGAAATAGTTTGGGCATTGGTTGCTGCAGAAACAGTTAAAGATGTAGAGCTTGCAGACGTAGCATCTGCAAAAGCTACTCCTCCCAAACTTGTAAAGGTACCATTATTTATAATATTCCCTAAGAAATAGCTGGCTCCAGTAGAGCTACTAGTCCCCGCATTCCTAAATTCCGCCCCTGCATTTATAGTTAAATCTCCGGTAATAACTGTATTTCTATAAGTTCCATTTGCTAGAAAGAATCTGTTTGTTCCTCCTGTAACAGTTTCTAATATTACATTTTTAAATTTAAAAATCCCTGTTCCGTTCCAGCTATAAAAAGCAAAACCGTTAGTTCCTCCATTATCCGTAGAGATTCCATCACCAAATCTAAAGGTATGCGTCCCAGTGGCTGCAGTAGCACCTGCTGTTGGTATTGAACACTGGAAAGTATCTGTTGTGGTATAATGTGGATCTACAATAGTAAATGTTCCCCCAGATAAATCTATATCTGTATTAGCTGTAGGCGCAAAGTTTACTATAAATGTTCCAGAAGCCACACTTCCTGTAGCTGCCCCTGCATTATTTCCATCTACGGAAATATTACCTCCACTTTGAGTTAACTTTCCTCCTGCAGTAAGATTAAAGTTTCCGTTGACAACTACATTTCCACCAGAGACGGTTAAAGTTCCTCCAGAAAGTGTCAGTGTTGAGTCAAATGCTCCCGCTTTACTCACCGTAAGGGTATTTGCGGCAACAGTTAAACTTCCGGAATTAATAGTAAGCTGTCTGACAGAGGCATTAGCGGGAAGTGTCATTACAGAAGCATTTTGAATAACAAAATTGTCTGCATTGCTAATGCTGGTTGGCGAGGTACCTGTACCATCTGTAGCAGTTCCCCAACTGCTTACAGCTGTAAAATCTGTAGCCGAGGCTTTGGAGTAATACGTGGTTTGTGCTTTCATTGTTGCAAAACTGCTGACCAACAAGAGCCAAAGATAAATTTTCTTCATGATTATTAAATATTATTGTGGTAAAAATACAAAACAATCAATATAATTTTAATTAAAATTAATATTTAGTTAAATATTTTTTAACAAAACAACAATTTCCATTGACAAAAAACACAACCCAAAGAATTAAATTAAAAAATCGATAAAGTGAAATATATTCATAAGTAATTAATTATCAATAAATTGAAAATCAACAATATTTCAACAAAAAAAGAATATTGGCAAAACTTTTTTTACAATTAAAAAATAAAAAAAAGTGACAAAAAAGCCACTTTTAACTAAAAATATATAAAATAGTACAAATTTAGTTGAGATAAAACTCATATTTGTTTAACAATTGTATCTCTTTTATCAAATCACCATTCAGATTCACCGAATGCTTCATCGATTGCACTTCAAGATGTTCGGTATTCAAATCATCATCAACATTTTTGATATAAAATTTCAGTTTCTGATTTCCCTGATTTCGCTCTAATACTGATCTGAAAAAAGCAAGATCCTCCGGCCGGAAATCCATCACATCCATGACCAATGAGATACTTTTTGCAAACCTTTCGAATGCTTCCTGAAGCTCTATTACATCATTTACATTTACAAAAACCCTTCCGTCTTTTACCTGGGCAAATTTTATCTTTAAAATAACAAATCTCTGAACTTCAAGTTTTTCCTTCAGCTTCATATAATCACGATCTCCTAATCTGAAAGAATACGATCCCGAGTAATCTTCCAACGTCAAAAAAGCAACCTTTTCACCACTTCGGAAACCGTCTTTCACAACGTATTCTGTAATCAAACCAGCAACAGTATATTCTTTTCCACCACCGCCGTTCTCTCTTTCCTTCTGCAAGGTTTTCCAGTCTTTTTTCTTTTCTTCAAACAACTCTTCCTGTTTATTGGCAAAAGCCTGCTCTTTATAAGCGTCAACCTCATCAAGATTTAAAAAATGGAAAACACCCTTCGGCTCTGCTTTTTTCGTTACTTCTTCAATAATTTCCTCTTCTTCACCTGCCACAATATCATCAGAAACAATTTCTATTAAATCTGTAACCTCATCTACAGAGTCTTTCTCCAAAATCGGTACTTCATCAACAATTATTTTGGCCTCATCATCTTTTTCGAGCACCGCTTTTTTAGATAAGCTTCCCTGCATGAACTGATACTGATATTTAAACTCATCCAACGGATGCGCAGAAAGATAGAAGCCGATAATTTCTTTTTCTTTATTCAGTTTATGCATATTGGGCCATTCAGGGCAAGGTGCTAATTTTGGTTGTTCAATCTGAACTTCTTCAGCAAAATCAGCAAAAAGCGAATTTTCCATCTCATTTTTACTTTCCTGGAAGCTTTGTCCATATCTGATTAATCTTTCCAGGTTGGTTCTTCCTGACATGTCAATATCAAAATACTGTCCTCTATGGAAAGAATCCAGTTCATCAAAAGCTCCCGCCAACACTAAACTTTCCGCCACCCTTTTATTCATCTGAGAAGGCAAGATTCTTTCAAAGAAATCATAAATATTTTTGAATCTTCCGTTTTCTCTTTCTCTGGTAATTGCCTCACTCGGACCTTCCCCGATTCCTTTAATCGCTCCCAAACCGAAACGGATCTGTCCTTTTTCGTTTACCGAGAATTTATACTGGGATTCGTTCACATCCGGTCCTAAAACATCAACCCCAATACTTTTACAGTCTTCCATGAACATGGTAATAGAATCAGTATTGTTAATGTTGTTACTCATTACACTCGCCATATATTCTGCCGGATAATTGGCTTTTAAATAAGCGGTTTGGTAGGCAATAAACGCATAACAGGTAGAGTGAGATTTATTGAAGGCATATTCCGCAAAAGCTTTCCAGTCATTCCAGATTTTCTCTAATCTCTCTTCGTTCAGATTATTTTTTCTTCCTCCTTCAATAAATTTCGGGTACATTTTATTAAGAACATCGATTTGTTTTTTACCCATCGCTTTTCTCAATGTATCAGCTTCACCTTTTGTAAAATTGGCTAATTTCTGAGACAACAACATTACCTGTTCCTGATAAACGGTAATACCATATGTTTCTTTTAAATATTCCTCTGTTTCCGGTAAATCGTAAACAATTTCTTCAATTCCGTGCTTCCTGTTGATAAAGTTTGGAATATATTTAATAGGCCCCGGTCGGTAAAGGGCATTCATCGCAATAAGATCGGCAAAAACCGTTGGCTTCAGCTCTCTCATGTATTTTTGCATCCCCGGGCTTTCATACTGGAAAATCCCGACCGTTCTCCCTTCTTTAAACAACTGATAGGTTTTAGCATCATCAAGCGGAATCAAATCAGGATCAATATCAACCCCATGTCTGGCTTTTACCAGTTTTAATGCATCTTTAATGATGGTTAAGGTTCTAAGACCTAAGAAGTCCATTTTCAACAATCCTGCACTTTCTGCCACGGAGTTATCAAACTGAGACACCAAAATATCGGCATCTTTTGCAGCAATCGTTACAGGGACCAGATTGCTCACATCTTCCGGCGTAATGATGACACCACAAGCGTGAATTCCTGTATTTCGGATACAGCCTTCCATTTTTTTTGCACTCGCCAACACATCATGGCGCGGATCGGAAGGACTGTCAAGAACCAACCTCATCTCATCGACAAGCATCTGTTCTTCCGGCTTTAATTTATCATATTTGGATAAAGCCTTTGCAATGTTCATTCCCGGACTCGGAGGAATGAGTTTTGCAATATTATTGGTATCAGGAATCGGAACATCCAAAACCCGTCCTGCATCTTTAATCGCAGATTTTCCACCTAAAACCGAATACGTAATAATCTGGGCTACCTGAGTTTTACCGTATTTTTCAACTACCCATTTGATAATTTTATCCCGACCTTCATCATCAAAGTCAATATCAATATCGGGCATGGAAACCCTTTCTGGATTCAGGAATCTCTCGAAAAGGAGATCATATTTAATCGGGTCAACATTGGTAATTCCGATACAATAAGCTACCGCAGATCCCGCTGCAGATCCACGACCTGGACCAACCCAGACCCCCATTTTACGGGCTTCGTTACAAAAATCCTGTACGATCAAAAAGTACCCCGGATAACCTGTATTGGCGATAACTTCAAGCTCAAAGTCTAAACGTTCCTTTATATCAGCAGTAATTCCATCTTCTCCATATCTTTTTCTTGCTCCTTCATAGGTTAAATGTGTAAGATAAGCCATCTCACCGCGTTTTCCACCGTCAATATCATCTTCAGCATGAATAAACTCTTCAGGAATATCAAATTTCGGAAGGAGAACATCTCTTTTTAAAGTATAAGGTTTGAATTTTGCCGTAAATTCTTCGTATGCCTCAAAAGCATCAGGATAAGCTAGAAATGCTTCTTTTATTTCGTCTGCATTTTTAATATAATATTCTCCCGTCGCCAAACCTCTTCTCTTACCAAAACCTTTTCCTACAGGAGTTGTCAGTTTTTCACCATCTTTGATACAGCTTACAATATCCTGAATATTAGAATCGTCTTTATTGGAATAAAAAGTTTCGTTCTGTGCTAAAATTTTGACATTATATTTATCAGCGAAATGCAATAAAACATCATTCAAATGCTCTTCTTCCGGCAGTTTATGATTTTGAATCTGAACATAAAAATCATCCTGAAAAGTATCTTTCCACCACTTGAAAAGCTCCTCCCCTTTCTGTTCACCGGTATTCAAAATTGCATCCGGAATATCTCCATGAATTCCTGAAGTTAAAGCGATTACACCTTCTTTATATTCAGCGATCAGTTCCCGGCTTACCCTCGGAACCCCGAAATAAAATCCTTTCAGGAAACCTATACTTGAAAGTTTTGCTAAATTTTTATAGCCGTTAAAATCTTTTGCTAACAAAACAACCTGCGTTCTTCTGTCGGGATCGTCTTTCGTAAACTGCTTCTGCTCGTAACGGTCAGAAATATAAAACTCACACCCAACAACAGGAATCAAAGGCTCTGAAACCGGTTCTTCTTCATTAAACTCTTCTCCTTTCTCTTCCGCTTCCTGTTTTTTAGCTAAATATTCTTTATGCTTTTTTGCACGGTCACCATTTGCTCCTTCAACCGCAGAAACAAATTTGAAAGCTCCCATCATATTTCCCAGATCCACCATTCCGACGGCAGGAAAATTATCATCAGTCGCTTTTTTGATTAAATCATTAATGCTCGAAGTAGCCATCAACGTTGAAAAAACACTGTGATTGTTGAAATTAAAATATCTACCTAAATCAATTTCATCAATACTTCCAAAATCCTGCTGTTTTTTCTTATTGTTAAAATCAGCAACCTGCCTTCTGATAATAATATTGAAAGGCTTGATCGGATCTGGATATAATGTCTTGAAGTAAGTCAGCTGATCTTCGGAAGTTTTTAAAACCTCAGCCGGAATCACCCCGATTCTCATCATTTCGAAGAAAACCTGAGCCGTTGCATTTACGTCGGCTGCTGCGTTATGCGCTTCATCGAACTTATGACCGTATAATTTTTCGTAAAGTTCTTCCAGTTTCGGAGGTTTAAATCTTCCTCCTCGACCTCCTCCAAGCTGACAGAAATCCGTACCTAAAATCATGGTGTCGGCTCTTGGTTTTTCCTGAAGATTGTCTTTTATGTTTTTTCGGTAAAATTCAGCTCCGACAATGTTGTAATCAAATTCAACATTATGCCCGGAAACAACTCTTACCTCTTCTAAAACTTTAGAAAATTCGTTTAAAATTTCCTCAAGATCACGACCTTCCTCATTGGCAATTTTTGTAGTGATCCCGTGAATTCTCGCCGCGTTGAAGGGAATATCGTACCCCTCTGGTTTTATAATATAATCCTGGTTTTCAATTAAAGTTCCGTCATCATCATGCAACTGCCACGCAATCTGCACCATTCTTGGCCAGTTATCTGAATCTGAAAGCGGAGCGTTGAAATTCTTTGGTAAACCTGTGGTTTCTGTATCAAAAACTAAATACATGTAATTTTTCTAGCTTTTATTAAAAGAGAATGTAAAGTTACTTTAATTTTTTGTCTTCTGAAATTAGTTTTTATAAATCCTGTTAAATCATTGTATAAATATCGGGAAGCCATCATTTGGACTTTCAAATAAAATTCTATTCAAAACTCAGTGAAAATCATTCAATTACCCAAAAACACTAACAATTGTTAGTATTTTGTTTTTTTGTTTATCTTTGTTTCCTATGGAAAATACAATTCACGGAAAAGTTTCTCAGGATATCTTGTTAAAAGCATACAACCATATGATGCTTGCGAAGGCAATGGCAGATATCTATGAAGAAAACAGAAATATTTGCAAATATGTTCATAGTACATCAAGAGGTCACGAAGCAATTCAATTAGCTACAGCATATCAATTAAAAAAAGAAGACTGGGTTTCTCCTTATTACAGAGACGAAAGTATTCTTTTGGGAATTGGTTTCGAGCCTTATCAATTGATGCTGCAATTATTGGCAAAAGCTGATGACCCTTTTTCCGGAGGAAGATCTTATTACTCTCACCCTTCGAGCAGAGATGAAAATAAACCTAAAATCATTCACCAAAGCTCAGCAACAGGGATGCAGACCATTCCAACTGCAGGAGTTGCTCAGGGGATAAAATATATTCAGGATTTTAACTTACAGCAATTCGAAAACAATCCGGTTGTGGTTTGCAGTCTTGGAGACAATTCTGTAACGGAAGGAGAAGTGAGTGAAGCACTTCAGTTTTCTGCATTACATCAACTGCCAATTATCTTCCTTGTTCAGGATAATGAATGGGGAATTTCCGTAACGAAAGAAGAAGCCAGAACTTGTGATGCTTACGATTTTGTAGCAGGATTTACCGGTTTAAGCAGGATGAGAGTAGACGGAACTGACTTCATAGAAAGCTTTGAAGCCATGAAAAAAGCTGTTGATTTTGTAAGAACAGAAAGAAAACCATTGGTTGTCTGTGCAAAAACAGTTTTGATCGGTCACCACACTTCCGGAGTGAGAAGAGAATTCTATAGGGATGAAGAAGATTTGACAAAACACAGAGCAAAAGATCCGGGAGAAATCCTAAGAAATCAATTGCTAGAATCCGGTGTTGATGAAGAATTATTAAAGCAGATCACCAAAAAAGCCCGTTTAGAAGCAGAAGAAGCCTTCGAAAGAGCTAAAAATGCAGAAGATCCCAAACCCGAAACGGTAATGCAGCATGTGTTTGCTCCAACTCCGATTACCGAAGAAGTAGGAACCCGTGAACCTGCAGGCGGAGAAAAAATTGTGATGGTTGATGCTGCGATTCACGCGATTCAGGAATTGATGTGGAAACATCCGGAAGCTTTATTATACGGACAGGATGTTGGAGAGAGAATCGGTGGAGTTTTTCGTGAAACAGTAACTTTAGGAAAGAAATTCGGAAGCAAAAGGGTATTCAATACAGCCATTCAAGAGGCTTACATTATTGGTTCTACAACGGGTATGAGTGCAGTGGGTTTAAAACCTATTGTTGAAGTACAGTTTGCAGATTATATTTATCCTGGGATCAATCAGCTGATTACGGAAATTTCAAAATCAAGTTATTTAAGTCAGGGTAAATTCCCTGTAAGCAATATCATCCGTGTTCCAATTGGAGCCTACGGAGGTGGTGGTCCTTACCACAGTGGAAGCGTTGAGAGTATTTTAGCCAACATTAAAGGAATCAAAATAGCTTATCCAAGTAACGCTGCAGATTTTAAAGGTTTATTAAAAGCAGCTTATTATGATCCGAATCCGGTAGTAATGCTGGAGCATAAAGGTCTTTATTGGAGTAAAGTTCCGGGAACTGAAGATGCCAAAACCATTGAACCGGCAGAAGACTACATCTTACCTTTCGGAAAAGGAAAAGTAATCATTGAAGCTGATAAAAATGAAACTGAAAAAGGCAGGACTTTATTGGTGGTTACCTACGGAATGGGAGTTTACTGGGCTAAAGAAGCTGCGAAAAATTTTAACGGAAGAATTGAAGTGATTGACCTGAGAACTTTAATTCCTTTAGATGAAGAATTAGTTTTCGAAAGAGTAAAAGCTCACGGAAAATGTATCGTTTTAACAGAAGAACAATTAAACAACTCATTTGCAGAAGCATTTGCACATAGAATTTCTAAAAACTGCTTCAAATATCTTGACGCCCCGGTAGAAACGATGGGAGCTTTGGATACACCGGCAGTTCCTATCAATTTGGTACTGGAAAAAGCGATGCTTCCCAATGCTGAAAAGCTAAGTGCGAAAATCGAAGAAATGCTAAAATATTAATTCAGATAAAAAATAAATTAAACCTCTAAAAAATTTTTAGAGGTTTTTTTGTGCACTTTTATTATTTTTAATAATCCTTTTCTAAAATAAGCGTATGATTACTACGAAATATGTCAATTACAGACAAGTCCTTAACCTATCCGGAATTCATCTGATCTGGATTTCAATCTGGTGCACTTTGATTGCTGTTTTATTTCATATATTTCATTGGGAATGGATGATCATACCCTGGGTTCCTGTTGCTTTAATTGGTACTGCAGAAGCTTTTTTGGTTGGCTTTAAAAACAATCAGGCATACGACAGACTTTGGGAAGCTCGAAAAATATGGGGCGGAATTGTAAATTCCAGCCGTTCTCTCGCATCCATGGTCTATGCATTTAATACTGAAAATGAAGAAGTAGGGCTTTTTGATTTGGAAGACCGAAGAAAAAAAATTATTTACCGTCATATTGCATGGCTGTATACATTCAGAGAACAGCTTCTTGTGCCGACAGAATGGGAGCATATTAAAGCAGAGAAAGAACACTCTCACCATATCAACCACAAACGAAACAGACTCATTAAAGCCGGATTTCCCGATTATGGCAGAACTCCGATTTTCTTAAATAAATATCTTTCTGAGGAAGAAGTGGAACAGCAGTCTCATTATAAAAATTTTGCAACATACCTGATTTCTCAGCAGGCAAAGGATGTCAATGATTTAAAAAATATAAAAGCCATTTCAGACTTCAACCAGACGCAGCTACAGGCTTGCCTCAATGAATTTTACAACTTTCAGGGGCAAGCGGAAAGAATTAAAAAATTTCCTTCTCCAAGGCAGTTTGCGAGTACAGCTTTCGTGTTTAACGTACTTTTTATCATGTTGCTGCCATTAGGTTTAGTCAACGAATTTGCAAAACTTGGCGATTGGGGAATCTGGACTTCTATCCCATTCTGCATCATTATAGGCTGGATTTATATTATTATGGAATTGGTAGGAGATTATTCAGAAAATCCGTTTGCTGGATTAATGTTTGATGTTCCTATGCTTTCTATTTGCCGAACTATTGAAATTGACCTGTTACAGATGACCGGAGAAACAGAACTTCCCGATCTTATTTCTTCTAAAAACGGAGTTTTGGTTTAAAAATAATTGCCTTTAATTTACAAGATAATCGAAGTTGTATTTTTCACCTCAGAGATCATAAAAGAGCTGTGAGTACTCGCGATATGCTTAATGGTAGTCAATTTGGAAAGCATAAAATTTCTGTAATCCTGCATATCTTTTACATTGATCTTCAAAATATAATCATAATCGCCGCTCACATGAAAACACTCTGTGATCTCCGGCAAATTCACTACTTCTTTTTCAAACTCAATCACATACTCTTTCTTATGCTGAACCAGTTTTACATGACACAGCACGGTAAAATTTCTATTAATTTTATCCCTACTCAACAAGGCTACATATTTTGAAATCACTCCAAGCTTTTCAAGTTTTTTTATACGCTCATACACAGCCGTAACAGATAATCCCAGCTTATAAGACAGCTCTTTAGTGGTTTGCTTGGCATCTTCCTGCAGATAAATCAGCAATTTTTTATCAAAATCATCAAAATCCATAGTTATATTTTTGGTTTAACTTTATATTCAGCACATAACTTAAACAATATTACTATTTTTTTTCAATTCTATAGTTTTATATTCTAAAAAAATAAAATACCATTGTAAAAAACATCAGTTATTTACATTTTTACCCGTATTAAAAATTATCAAAACTATGGATCACTTTAATGCAGCTAATGAAATCCAGGATTTACAATATTTTGGAGAATTCGGAGGAGTAAACCCTTCTATTTCAGATAGCTCTACGTATACTTTCCTTTCAGCAAAAACAATGTTTGATACTTTTGAAGGAAATGCAGACGGATGCTATCTGTATTCAAGACACTCCTCCCCTATGAATCTGTATCTTTCACAAGCTTTGGCTAAAATGGAAAATACAGAAACCGCTAATGTAACAGCATCCGGAATGGGAGCAATTACTTCTGTTTTAATGCAGATCTGTAAAAGCGGAGACCATATTATTTCAAGCAGAACCATCTATGGCGGAACCTATGCTTTTCTGAAGAATTTCCTTCCTCCTTATAATATCAACACAACTTTTGTAGATATCAATAACTTTGAATCAATAGAAGACTCAATAACTCCCAATACCAAAGTTATCTATTGCGAAAGTGTAAGCAATCCGCTTTTAGAAGTGGCAGATCTTAGAAGACTTTCTGAAATCTGTAAAAAACATAATCTGAAACTGATTGTTGACAATACTTTTTCACCTTTATCAATCTCCCCTACTTCTTTGGGAGCAGATATTGTGATTCATTCTTTAACGAAATTCATCAACGGAAGCAGCGATACGGTAGGTGGTGTTTACTGTGGAAGTCAGGAATTTATTAATGATACTAAAAATGTAAACACAGGAGCTTGTATGTTGTTGGGACCAACTATGGACAGTTTCCGTTCTGCAAGTATCTTAAAAAACCTGAGAACGCTTCATATCAGAATGAAGCAGCACAGCCACAATGCGATGTATCTTGCCGAAAAGTTCGAAAAGGACGGATTAAGAGTGGTATATCCCGGTTTAAAATCCCACAAGAACCATGAGCTTATGAAAAGTATGATGCATGAGGAATATGGATTCGGAGGTTTATTAACTTTAGATGCAGGAACAACTGAAAAAGCTAACGAACTAATGGAAATGATGCAGCGGGAAAACCTGGGTTATTTAGCGGTGAGTTTAGGATTCTACAAAACATTATTCTCGTGCTCCGGAAGCTCGACTTCATCGGAAATCCCAGAAGAAGAACGTGCTGAAATGGGAATTTCCGACGGATTAATCAGATTCTCCATCGGGCTGGATCACGATATTGAAAGAACATATAAGAAAATGAGAGAATGTATGACTAAAACAGGTGTTCTCAACCATGAAACTACATCCATATTCTAATTATTGTATAAAAGCTGTTGAAATTCAACAGCTTTTATTTTTTTTTAAAATGTAGTATTACACTGTCATTCTGAATGTAACGAAGTGAAATGAAGAATCTTTTTATATGGAGATTGTTCCTTCGTCAGAATGACAAATCACAACTTAATTTTTATGAAAATGCTTCGGGAATGCTTCTTCCGGTTTCATTTTTAAAACATTTAATAAGATCCACGATTTCAAAAAACCATAACCGTAGGAAAACATTTGGATATAAGTAGAAACTACAGCCATTGCAGCAATCGCGACATTTTTAGTAACAATAAGCGCATGTAGCAATACCATAAAAGTATACAATCCGAATAAGGCAAGGATAAAACCTCTTCCCAATACGAAATATTCAACAAATCCTAAGACATATCCTAACAAGAATAAAGAAGGAAATGCGAATGAGATTTTCACATAATTAGGATGCCTCTGATTCAAAATTGGTCGTGCACAACCAAACTGATAGACTTGCTTAGAAAACTTACCAAAATCTACCCGTCGTTTATGATATACCGCAATATCATCAAAAAAAGCCGTCGTAAAACCGTTTTCCCAAAGCGTCATCGAAAGATCCGGATCTTCCCCGATTCTCATTTCAGAAAAACCTCCGACTTTCTCAAAGACTTCTTTCTTTACTCCCATATTAAAACTTCTGGGCTGAAACTTTGACACCGCTTTTTTGTTTCCTCTTATTCCTCCTGTTGTAAAAACCGATGTCATGGAATAAGAAATTGCTTTCTGCATCAGATTAAAACCTTTATGTGCCTTATCTGCTCCACCAAAAGCATCACACGGGATCTCAATAATATCTTTTTTGATATTTTCGATATAGTCTTTTTCTACAATTACATCACTGTCCACAAAAACCAACCAGTCATTGGCTGCTCTTCTCGCTCCATAATTCCTACTCAAACCAGGTCCGGAGTTATCTTTTCTGAAATATTTAATATCTAAAATTCCATTAAAGTTCTCAATCGTAGGCCTTAGATCTATGAGCGAACCATCATCTACAATAATGATTTCAAAAACTTTATCGGTTTGAAAAGTAAGCGAATTGAGAAGTTCGAAAAGTTCATCTTTTCGGTTAAATATGGCGACAACAATGGAAATGGTATTCAACGTAATAATTTAATATATAACAATGTAATAATAAAATTCAAATCTGAGAAGTTAAATAGATCATCGCATTTTTTTGAAATGCTCGATTACATCTTCTTCTTTTTTACTATTCGGAAACAGATCAAATAATCTAAATATTATATCTAAAAGATCCCAAATCATTCTGCTATCTTATGCACCTTCTTCGTTCCCTCATACATTTCATACTGTAAAAATCTGGTTTCCAGTTTCCCGTTGAAAAGCTTGATTTTTCTTGACGGACGAAGACCGATTTTCTTAACCGCTTCCAGATCGGAAGAAATTAGCCATGCCAATGTATTCGGATAATGCGTCTTGAAAGTATCTCCTATTTTCTTATAAAAATCATCGTCATTAATTGAAATTCTCTCATCATAAGGTGGATTGAAAACCATCAGCAATGGGAAAAGATCTTTTTTGGAATCAAAGAAGTTCTGTTTTCTCACTTCAATCACATCTTCCATTTCGGCAGCCTCAATATTCATCCTTGCAGCATTCAGCATTCTTGCATCGATGTCGTAACCAACAATCTTTCCGGTAAATTCTTTCACCCTGTTGATTCTGAATTCTTTAATTTTTGTAAACAGATCAGCATCATAGTTTTTCCAGTTCTGGAAAGCAAATCTTTTTCTGAAAATCTGTGCCGGAAGATCCATAGCGATCATTGCCGCTTCAATCAACAAAGTCCCCGAACCGCACATAGGATCAAGAAAATTTCCTTTTCCGTCCCAACCTGCCAATTGAAGCATTCCACTCGCTAAAACTTCATTAATAGGAGCTTCTCCTTGCTCTCTTCTATATCCTCTTTTAAATAAAGGATCACCTGAGGAATCTAAAGAAATGGTAATTAATTCTCGGTCGATGTGAAGATGGAATTTAATATCAGGATGCTTTGTCTCAACGTTCGGGCGTCTTTTGAATTTTTCCTGAAAATAATCTACGATGGCATCTTTCATTTTCAGGGTTACAAACTGAGAATGCTTAAAGGTTTCGGAATTTACCGTTGCATCAATCGCAAAAGACTGATCCACATCCATAAATTCTTCCCAGTTGAATTTAAAAAGCCTGTCATAAAACTGATGCTGGTTAAATGCTTTGAATTCATGAATCGGAACTAAAATCTTTAACGCTGTTCTTGCAGAATAATTGATCTTGTATAAAAAGCCCAAATCTCCTTCGCAGTTTACCGCTCTGTTTTTAACTTCGACCTTTCTTCCGCCCAGCTTTTTAATCTCTTCCGCTAAAATTTGTTCTAAACCAAAAAATGTTTTTATCTGTATCTGTAGATTATCTATATCCATTTTGCAAAAATAGCGATTTTTAGTGGTTGGTTGTCAGTTTATAGTTGATAGAAATCACTGCATATTATAAAAACCATCAACCAACAGGTATGTACCATCAATCAAAAACACTATTTTTGCAGGATGGAATGGTTTGAATCTTGGTTTGATACCCCTTATTATCATTTGCTTTATAGTAACAGAGACTATACTGAAGCTGAAAATTTTATCACAAAACTTACACAAGAGCTTCAGCTCCCAACCTCAAGCACTATCATTGATCTTGCCTGCGGAAAAGGAAGACACTCTGTTTTTCTCAATAAATTAGGCTATGAAGTCCTTGGTTTGGATCTTTCTAAGCAAAGTATAGAGCATAACAAACAGTTTGAAAATGAAACTTTGCATTTTAAAGTTCATGACATGCGCAATGCCATTGATTCAAAACCGGTAGATGCTGTTTTTAATCTCTTTACCAGCTTTGGTTATTTTGACAATGAGAAAGATGACAAAAGTGTTTTTCAATCGGTATATGATGCTTTAAAACCTGGAGGTTTTTTCGTACTTGATTATCTGAGTGAGGAATTTGTAAGAGAAACTTTAGTTCCTGAAATGGTAGTGCACAGAGAAGGAATTGATTTCAATATTACCAAAAAAATTGAAGGAAGACACATCATTAAAGATATCCGTTTTGAAACAGAGGGTAAGCCGTTTCATTTTTTTGAAAAAGTAAAACTCCATACATTAGAAACTATAAATTCTTATGCCACTGAATGTGGTTTTGGAAGAATAAAAATCTGGGGAGATTATCAGCTGTCAGAATTTAATGCCGAAAAGTCGCCCCGTTGCATCAATTTGTTTAAGAAAAAATAAACTGAAATTGGTTTGAGGATGAATACTAATATTATTTTTTTATTAGCAACCCTGTCTTCAATTTATTCCGGAATTCAATTCGGGTATTTTGACAGTCACACTCCTCCTCTGCCATTTGTTATTTCCAGTTTATTGGTAATTATTGGAATACCTTTAATTTTTTTTAGAAAAATAATATTTAAAAATAAAACGAACTATAAATTACACCTCATCATTATAAGTGTGAATCTGGTTATTGTTTTATTTTGTTTCTCACCACTTTTAAATTAATATGACTGTTACTTTACTGATATTAAGCGTCATTGCCGGAGTTTTACTGGGAAAGTATTTTGGTAAAAAAGAAAAACTGGCCAAAAATTTACTGATTTTAAGCGCCGGATTTTTAATCACGATCTGCTTAAATGAAGTTTTTCCGCAGGTTTATACTGCTGAAACAGGAAGCAGCCTGGGAATTTTTGTCATTGCCGGAGTTTTGCTGCAGATGATCCTGGAGGCCTTAACCAAGGGTTTTGAACATGGACACTTTCATCATCATAACGACCATAATATTCTGCCGGTTGCTTTAATGATTGGGTTATTCATTCATGCTTTTATCGAAGGAATTCCTTTAGCCAATGAAGAACATGAATTATCTCCTTATCTTTTAGGAATTGTTTTTCACAATCTGCCTATTTCTTTTATTTTGGGAGCATTCCTGTTTAACAGAAAGGAAGGTAAATCTACAACTTCTTATCCGTCAATTTTAATTGTGGCTTTATTTGCATTAGCTTCTCCAATGGGAATGTTGCTGGGTAACTATTTCAATCCTGATCTACAGCCTTATTTCTTAGCTATTGTAGGTGGAATTTTCTTACATATTTCTTCTGTAATTATCTTTGAAAGCAATAAGAACCATAATATTGACTGGACAAAAATCGGATTGGTAATTTTTGGAGTTTCATTGGCTTTGGTCATGCATCTTTTCCATGATCATTCCCATGTAGGGCATCATCATTAAATAAATAATCTATTTTAAAATATACAAGAGAGGCTTTCAGTGAAGCCTCTTTTATATTTTTCAAATTTTTTTACCAATAAAAAAGCTCCGGATTAAAATCCGGAGCATCAATTTAATCACTCATTACACAATCTGGAAATTAGAATTTCCATCCTAATGTAATAAAGAAGTTGTTAAAAGTATTTTTCACTTCAGATACTGCATAGCTTTCATTCGCTACATCAAAATCTGAAGAACTATATCCTGTAGAATAGTAAGAACTTCCCGGGATTACTTTACCATATAGGAATGGGTTGTTATATTTTGAACTTACATTTTGGTAAGAAGCATCAATATAAAAAGCACCAAAGTCATATCCTAAACCAGCTCCGAAAGTATTTCTTTCACCTAATGTCCAGTTATTGTAACTTGTATTACCTGCCACACCTGCATTAGAATAAGCACTCACTGTACCTGAATCGAAAGGACTTGAAGCATAAGAATAACCTCCTCTTAATCTAAAAGACTTAATTCTGTATTCCGCTCCCACTCTTACTTCTGAAAGATTTTTGTAGTTATCGGTAAAGAAATTATTAAGCTCTTTATCTGCATCTATTTCCTCCTTATACTTAGGCTTTGTAATTCCTAATGTATAATCTACGTTAAAAGAAAGGTTTTTACTCGGAACATAAGCACCACTCACGGTTGCTTTCATAGGGCTTCTGAAGTTTACTGTTTCACTGTAGGCTCCAGATCCCATGTATCCCTGATTATCAAGAGCGTATTCTGTATACACTCTGTCCATTCTCCACCATGTAGGCGTTTCAATGGTAGCTCCCAACCTCAATTCCTTACTTACTTTTCCAATTACCCCGAATGAAGCTGAAAAACCATTTGATTTCTCAGTATAAGGCGTATACTGTTTATTATAATTGGAAACTGAATTATCCAGATCCAGACCAAAAGCTGCAGTATCCCATTGCTCAACATCTGCATAATGGAAATTAAGACCGGCACCAAAGTATAAATAATTTTCATAGTTTGCACCTACCCCGATATTCATTTTAGACTTTGTCCCGTATCTGTTATAGGCATGTCCCAAATAAGTCAGATTCCCTACGACAGGATTGTTATTGGAATCAACAAGATCTTTTTTGATTACAATATTTGAATTTCCCGGAGTTTCAACATAATTTTCAATAGATTGATTAGAGAAATTAACCCCAACGTTTACAAATTTCCAGCCACTTTCTGTCATAAGCTGAAACGCTGCTACACCACCTACATTTCCGATATCTACCTTATTGATATTATAATCTATTGAAGAACCTGCCAATGAGCTCCTGTTTTTGTTATTGCTGATAGAAAGTGTCGCAGAAACATCTCCCGAAATAGCCACCCCAAGACCTGCAGGGTTTGTAAGCAAAGAACTTGCATCCCCTCCTAAAGCTCCGTTAGAGCCTGCCATTGCGTTAAATTTTGAAGAACCAAACATCGTAGTATTGGAATATACATCGATAGAGTTCCTTAAGATCGAAATATCCTGAGCCTGCGCAAAAAATGCTGCAGAAATACTCATTACTATTAAAGATTTTTTTAACATTATTTTTTAAATAGTTATTAATTTATTATCTACCTCCTCTGAAGCCGCCGCCTCCACCGCCGGATCTGAAACCACCGCCTGAAGATCCGCCAGATCTGAAGCCGCCTCCACCAGAGTTATTGAAACTTCCGCTGTTATTTCTGAAGCCTCCGTCATTCATTCTTGGCTGAGACTGTTGAGGATAGTTGTTATAGTTTGGTCTTGGCTGTGAATTCTGATTACGGAATCCTCCCTGATTTCTGAAACCTCCATTGTTGCTATTTCCGTTTCTGAAACCTCCGTTATTACCGTTGTTATACCCTCTGAAACCGCCTGTATTTGAGTTTCTAAAGCCGCTGTTATTGGAATTAACATTGTTTCTGAAACCTCCGGAATTTACACCATTTTTATTACCGAATCCACCATTGTAGCTGTTATATAATCTTCCGTCTGCTCCTCTTCTTTTATACGGTACTGCGTAGTAATTACCCCAGTATCCGCCGTTCCAGCCCCAATATGGACTTCCGTAATAACCTCCCCAGTAAGGATTATAGTAACCTCCCCAATACGGGTATCCCCAAGAGTTCCATCCGTTCCAGCCCCAAGAGCTTCCCCAACCCCACGAAAGGCCAAAATTCCAGCCCCAGCCGCCATTCATACCCCAATATGGGCTATACCAACCACCCCATCCCCAAGGATATCCCCATCCCCAGGAATTATCGTAGTAATTAGTTTGAGAACCTGCAAAGTTTCCCCAATCAGAATCTGTTGCATTGTTATTGGTATTCCAGTTATAATCATTCCAAGAATCATATTTTCCTTCTTTGGAATTTGCTTCTGCATTTTGGATGATATTGGAACCTTCATTGTAGTCGTAGTATTCACCTACTCTGTTTCCGCCATCATTTATAATCACTCCTTCTGGTAGTGTATCTTTATTAGGATCATAGTAAACCCCATCTGTCTCGCTGTAGCCACCCATCTGAGCACCACAGGACACGAGTAATAATCCGCCTGCTATTGCTAAAACTCCTTTTGATTTTAACATACCAAGCAAATTTTTATGTATATTTCTTTTCATGATAACGTAAAAATTTTTAATTTAAATTATATTTGCAATCTGTACTAAAAATGTACCAAACCCATGTACAAATATCTATCAAAAATAGATTTTTATTTTTAGATAACAATAATAAAAAAAAGTTAAAAAAATCAAAAAAAATAATGGCAAAATTAACCTCAAGAAGCGAAGATTACAGCAAATGGTATAATGAGTTGGTGGTGAAAGCTGACTTAGCTGAAAACTCAGGAGTAAGAGGTTGCATGGTAATAAAACCATATGGCTATGCAATCTGGGAAAAAATGCGTGATGAAATGGATAAAAAATTCAAAGAAACAGGTCACGTTAATGCTTATTTTCCGCTTTTTGTGCCCAAAAGCTTATTTGAGGCTGAAGAAAAAAATGCTGAAGGTTTTGCCAAAGAATGTGCGGTAGTTACTCACTACAGATTAAAAACAGATCCGGATAACCCTTCAAAACTGATTGTGGACCCGGATGCAAAACTGGAAGAAGAACTGATCGTTCGACCAACTTCTGAAGCAATCATTTGGAATACTTATAAAAACTGGATTCAGTCTTACAGAGATTTACCGATATTAATTAACCAATGGGCAAACGTTGTTCGTTGGGAAATGAGAACACGTCTTTTCTTAAGAACTGCAGAGTTCTTATGGCAGGAAGGTCACACTGCTCATGCTACTAAAGAAGAAGCGGTGGAAGAAGCAGAAAAAATGAATAAAGTATACGCAGATTTTGCAGAGAACTTTATGGCAATTCCTGTAATTCAGGGATTAAAAACACCTTCTGAAAGATTTGCCGGAGCTGATGAAACTTATTGTATCGAAGCATTAATGCAGGACGGAAAAGCTTTACAGGCCGGAACTTCTCACTTCCTTGGACAGAATTTTGCAAAAGCATTTGACGTAAAATTCACCAACAAAGAAGGAAAGATCGAACACGCTTGGGCTACATCATGGGGAACTTCAACCCGTTTGATGGGCGCTTTAATCATGACTCACTCTGATGATTTCGGATTGGTGTTGCCTCCAACTTTAGCTCCGATTCAGGTAGTAATTGTTCCGATCTTTAAAGGAGAAGAGCAATTGGAGCAAATCAGTGAAGTAGCGTTGGATATTCAGGCTAAACTGCGAGCAAAAGGAATTTCTGTAAAGTTCGACAACGACACTCAAAACAAACCGGGATGGAAATTTGCAGAATATGAATTGAAAGGTGTTCCTGTAAGAATTGCAATGGGACCAAGAGATTTGGAAAACAGATCTGTTGAAATTGCAAGAAGAGATAATTTGACAAAAGAAGTTCGTTCTATTGACGGATTAGATTCTTACATCGAAGAACTATTGAAAACGATTCAGCAGGATATTTACAATAAGGCATTTGAATTCAGAAAAAATAACATCACTAAAGTTGATACTTATGAAGAATTCAAGAAAGTTCTTGAAGAAAAAGGAGGGTTTATCTATGCACATTGGGATGGAACTGCTGAAGAAGAAGAACAAATCAAAGACGAAACGAAAGCTACTATCAGATGCATTCCTTTAGATGATGATGTTGAAGAAGGAGTTTCTTTAGTCTCTGGAAAACCATCTAAAAGACGAGTTTTATTCGCCAAAGCCTATTAAAAATTAATCCAATAAATTTAACAAATCTTTAAAAATATTACGGTTTTTAAAGATTTTTTTTTGATTTCACCATTTAAAGATATTTTTTTATAAATTTATAACACATTAATCTCAAAATAATTTATTATGTCTTTAAATGTCATTGATTTAATTAAAGGACAGTTAGGTCCTGCCTTAGCATCACAGGCCGCTGCGCAGTTTGGAGAAAGTGAATCAGGTATTTCAAAAGCAATTGGAGGTTTACTGCCTGCTGTAGTGGGTGGACTGGCAAACAATTCGGATAATCCCGGGGTTCTAGATGCAATTACCAATGCCTCATCAAGCGGAATTTTGGGAAATTTATTAGGGGATTCTTCTAATAATTCTGTTATTTCAAATCTTTTGTCTACTATTTTTGGTGATAAATTAAGCGGATTAGTCAATTCGATAGCTACTTTTGCAGGAATCAGTAACAACTCATCAAACTCTTTACTGCATGTAGTGACAGGAGCCACGGTGGGTTCTATCGGAAAATATGCTGCAGATAATAATTTAGACCAATCAGGAATTTCAAGTTTATTAAACGACCAGAAAGGAATCGTTTCTTCACTTTTACCTGCAGGTTTGTCCTTAGCTTCATTAAATATAGGAGATTGGGCAAAAGGATATAAGTTTGACAATGACAATGATGCCATTAAAACGCCTGTTGCAGAAGAACCTAAAGTAGATGTTACCAGAAGTACAACACCTACCGAAACTTATGTTCAGGGAAATAACGAAGGTGGAGGATCTATCTGGAAATGGCTTCTTCCTCTGTTATTGTTAATTGCTGCAGGATATTTCATCTGGAAACAGTGTGAGAAGAAAAACACAACGACTGCAACAACAACAGATCCCACAACCGTAACTACTGACAGTACAGCTATTGGTGCCTCTTCAGATACTACCGTAACAACGGTTACAAAAGTAGATGAAAACATTGATCTGAACGGAACAGCACTAAAAGGTTATAAAGGCGGAATGGAAGATCAGATGATTGCATTCCTGAAATCTGATGGCTATAAAAATGCTGCTAACGATGATGCACTGAAAGATAAATGGTATGATTTTGACCATGTAAACTTTAAAATAGGAAGTGCCGATCAGCTGGAAGCAGGTTCAGAAGGACAGCTCCAAAACCTGGTAGCTATTTTAAAAGCTTTCCCAGATGCAAAAATCAAAATTGGAGGATATACAGATAAAACCGGTGATGAAGCCAAAAATTTGAAACTATCTGCCGACAGAGCTAATTTTATTAAAACTTGGTTGGGTAAACAAGGAGTCGGAGCTCAGGTAATCGCTGCAGACGGATACGGAAGTAAGTTTGCAACCGTAGATGCAAGCGCTTCTAATGAAGCCAGAGCTGTAGACAGAAAAATGGCAGTAAGATTCGCAAAATAAAATCATTAGACTCATAAAAAATAAAATCCCAAAAGTTATTTTTGGGATTTTTTCATGTTCTTAAATTTGTCATTTTGATATATTTAATTAAATTTGTTAGTCATTTCTAACATTTTATGAATTTTAATTTAAAAAGCGCCTGGCGAAAAGATAAAACCTCACATTCTTTATCAGAAGTATATTCTTCTGTCAAAATCCCTAAAAATGCCAGTTTTTGGAGAAAGTATCTTGCCTTTGCAGGGCCTGGTTTAATGGTCGCTGTAGGATATATGGATCCGGGAAACTGGGCAACCGATATTGCAGGAGGAGCACAATTTGGCTATACCCTGCTTTCAGTTATTCTGATCTCAAATATTTTTGCAATGGTTCTACAGCATTTATCTGTAAAGCTGGGTGTAGTAGCCGAAAGAGATTTGGCCCAGGCTTGTCGAGACCATTTCAGCCCAACAACTAATTTTATTCTCTGGATTCTTTGTGAAATTGCTATTGCAGCCTGTGATCTTGCTGAAGTAATAGGTTCCGCCATTGCTTTAAACTTACTATTCGGAATTCCTTTAACATGGGGAATTGTGATTACTACGGTCGATGTTCTGCTGATTCTTTTGCTTCAGTCAAAGGGATTCAGATGGATCGAAAGTATTGTGGGAGGATTAATCTTTATTATTCTGGCTTGTTTTGTCTATGAATTAGTGATTTCACAACCCGCCATCAATGAAGTTTTAGGAGGTATGGTTCCGAAAGCGGAAATTATTCAAAACCCGGCAATGCTCTATATTGCCATCGGAATTTTAGGAGCTACTGTAATGCCCCACAATTTATATCTGCATAGCAGCATTGTTCAGACAAGGGACTATGACCGTACCAGGGAAGGAAAAAAAGAAGCAATAAAATTTGCAACGTTAGACAGTACCGTTTCTTTAATGCTTGCTTTTTTCATCAATGGAGCTATTCTGATCTTGGCAGCGGCAACATTCCATATCACAGGAAACAAACACGTTGCAGATATCCATGATGCCTATAAAATGCTAACTCCGATTTTAGGAGCTTCTATGGCAAGTATTGCCTTTGCCATTGCATTACTGGCTTCGGGGCAAAACTCAACACTTACAGGTACTCTTGCCGGGCAAATCGTAATGGAGGGTTTTTTAAATATCAGACTGAAGCCATGGTTGAGACGCTTAATAACAAGATTAATTGCCGTAATACCGGCTCTGATTGTTACCATATTGTATGGAGAAAAAGGAACCACAGAGTTACTGGTTTTAAGCCAGGTAATTTTATCCATGCAATTAAGCTTTGCTGTTGTTCCATTGGTGATGTTTACGAGTGATAAAGCCAAAATGGGAGAATTTGTGAACAAGCCTTTTATGAAAATAGGTGTCTGGATCATTTCCTTTATCATTATTATTTTAAATCTTTATCTTTTATATCAAACATTTTTTGGAGAATAGCTTGAATCGTTTATTATGAAATTTACCATTGTCACCCCATCTTTTTCTGACTAAATGTCACGCTTTTTCCTTTGGCAGAATCTTTGCGAATAAATAGGAAAATAAAGATTGAATTATGGAAAACCAGGATATTAACGAAGAAAGCATCAATAAACAAGAAGATACGAAGATTCAGCACGAAGCAACATCTGAAGACAATGTGACAGCTCAACCCACTGCAGAAGAACTTTTGGCAGTAGAAAAAGATCGTTACATCAGATTGTATGCTGAATTTGAAAACTATAAAAAAAGAACCAGCAAAGAAAAAATGGAATTCTTCCAGTATGCCAATCAGGATATGATGGTTTCTATGCTTGGTGTTTTAGACGACTTCGAAAGGGCGATTAAAGAGATTGCTAAAAACGGAAATCCTGCCGATCTACAAGGCGTTGAATTAATTTACAATAAATTCAAAAATAAACTGATTGAAAAAGGGCTAAAAACAATGGAAGTAAAAGCGGGAGACAGCTTTAACGTAGATTTACATGAAGCGATTACTCAGATCCCTGCTCCATCGGAAGATTTAAAAGGAAAAATCGTAGATGTAATCGAAACAGGATATACTTTAAATGATAAAGTAATCCGTTTTGCAAAAGTAGTAACAGGAAATTAAAATATAAAGCAATAAGTAATGGGTAATAAACAGTTTTGAATATTACCCATTTCTCATTCTAATTACTTATATAAAGATGTCAAAAAGAGATTATTACGAGGTTCTTGAGATCAGCAAATCTGCATCGGCCGACGAAATAAAGAAAGCATACCGTAAAATGGCTATCAAATTTCACCCAGATAAAAATCCGGGTGATAAGCAAGCTGAAGAAAAGTTTAAAGAAGCTGCAGAGGCTTATGAAGTTCTGAGCGACGAACAAAAACGTGCAAGATACGATCAGTTCGGCCACGCAGGAATGGGCGGAAACGGCGGCTTTGGCGGTGGCGGTTTCGGTGGCGGAATGAACATGGAAGATATTTTCAGTCAGTTTGGAGATATTTTCGGTGGCGGATTCGGTGGTTTTGGCGGCGGCGGCGGTCGTCAGCAAGTGAAAGGTTCTAATTTAAGAATCAGAATCAAGCTGAATCTTGAAGAAATGGTAAACGGAACACAAAAGACCATTAAAGTAAAAAAAATGAAGCTGGCAGAAGGTGCTACTTCAAAAACCTGTCCTACTTGTGGTGGTTCCGGAGTTCAGATGAAAGTGATGAATACCATGTTCGGACAAATGCAGACCCAGACTACTTGTGGAACTTGTCAGGGAATCGGTAAGGTTGCTGATAAAATCCCGGCAGGAGCCAATGCACAAGGTTTGGTAAAAGATGAAGAAGAAATTACAATCAATATTCCTGCAGGAGCAAGAGACGGGATTCAGTTAAATGTAAGAGGTAAAGGTAATGATGCTCCTTTCGGCGGTATTCCCGGAGATTTGTTGGTGATTGTAGAGGAAGAAGTCGATAAAGTAATCAAAAGAGAAGGTGATAATCTTCACCAGGAATTATATGTTTCTTTTGCAGAAGCAGCTTTAGGAACTAAAAAAGAGGTTCCAACCGTTGGTGGAAAGGTGAAAATTACCGTAGATCCGGGAACTCAGTCCGGAAAAATCTTAAGACTGGCAGGAAAAGGACTCCCAAGCATCGACAGCTATGGAAAAGGTGATATGTTCATCCACATTAATGTATGGACTCCACAAAAATTAACGAAAGAACAAAAAGAGTTTTTCGAAAATCAAATGAACAGCGGAGAAATGGTTGCAGAACCATCCGGAAAAGAAAAAACGTTCTTTGATAAAGTAAAAGATCTATTCAACTAATCATAATAAAAGAGGCTTAAATTAAGCCTCTTTTAGATGATTGAAAAAAACAGATGGGGGCTTCAATTCTTGAAGCCCCATCTGTTCTATTATTTATCAAATTTCTATTTTCTTTTAACCAAAGAAACGGCTCCTTTCCCCAGAGTAAAAAGTACAACCCCAATTAATCCTCCTGCAAGCCCGAAAATAACTTCCTTTAAAACCGTAAGAATTCCATTTGAAGACCAAGATTCAAGAAAGTGATGAAGAAATTCTATTCTATGGGCAAAAATACCTCCTGCTACCATAATCAATGCAATGGTACCGATCACTCCCAACGCTTTGATAACAAGCGGTAAAGCTTTTACCAATAAGTGACCTAATTTTCCGAAGAAACCTTTATCATTACTTTTTTTGATTAATTTGAATCCTGCATCATCCATTCTCACGATTAAAGCAACGATTCCGTACACACCTACCGTTGCAATAAATGCAACCAAACTCGTTACCAAAATCTGGGTAATAAAAGGATGACTTTCTTCTAATACCGTTCCCAAAGCAATAATCACAATCTCAATCGACAAAATAAAATCTGTAGTGATCGCCGATTTAACCTTTGTTTTTTCTATTTCTTCATCACTTTTATCATCTTCGACAATTTCCTCCACTACTTCATGGCCTTTTTTATCACGGTGAAAAAGAAATTCTATAATTTTTTCAACTCCTTCAAAAGCCAGATACAGTCCTCCTAAAATCAATATGTAATTAATCGCCGGAGCATATAGCCAGTTGAGTAAAAATACAATTGGCAGAATGATCAATTTATTAATGAATGATCCTTTTGTGATTGCCCACAATACAGGTAACTCCCTTGAAGAAAGAAATCCCGTAGCCTTTTCAGCATTTACAGCCAAATCGTCCCCCAAGATCCCTGCGGTTTTTTGGGTTGCTATTTTACTTGTGACCGCCACATCATCCATCAAAGCCGCGATATCATCCAAAATCGCAAAAAAACCAGATGCCATAAAATTTTAATATTTTTTTAATAATTGTTAAGGAACAAAAATAACTATTTAATTCGATTTATTTTATGATTATGAAAGGTTTTAAACAACTTTTACATTAATAAAAAAGAGCTGCTTCATCGAGACAAGAGTTTTAAAATGCAGGCCAATACACAAAAACTGAATATCGCCGGATCAGATATATTAAGATGACTGTGAGAAATAGTATTGAGAATTTGTATATTCGTTGCAACCATTCACCAAATCAATAATGAGATTCATTCAGTTACTATTAATTCTATCTTTTACTATCTTTTATTCTCAAAATAAGCAGTTTATTTACGAATATAAATTCATACCGGATTCTACGGAAAGAAACAGTTTTAAAACAGAACTTATGATTTTGAAAATTAATTCAAAAAAATCAGAATTCTATGGGCTTGAAAAGTTTAAATCTGACTCAACTTTACTTGCAGACAGTAAAAAAGGGGTTCTCAGCATGCCTCCAAACAAAGAAATGATCAATGACAGAGTGATCAAATTCCCCAATTCAAATACCATTAATTACATAAAGACCTTTGATGAAAAGTATTTTGTGGATCAGGAAGTGATACTCAACTGGAAATTACAGAATGATTTTAAAACGATTATGAATTACAAAGCCCAGAAAGCCACCACAGAGTTCGCTGGCAGAAAATGGGCGGCTTGGTTTACAACAAGTATTCCTTTTCAGGATGGTCCTTACAAATTTTTTGGACTTCCCGGACTAATTCTGGAAATTGAAGACAGTACGAAAAGTCATCGTTTTACAATCAAAGGTGTAAAAGGCTCCTCAGAAGAATTTATCTATCCTGATTTGAATAATTATAAGGAAATAAAAATTAAATATCCGCAATACGTCAAATTTTTTAGAGCTTACAGAGCGAATCCGGCGACATCTCTTATTGGCAAAATTCCAGATTTTACAGATTCTGAAGGAAATCATATAAGTGGGCAACAGAAAGTGAAAGAAATAGAAAAAATGAGACTGGAAAAGTTTAAAAAGGATAATAATATTCTTGAGATTGATTTACTAAAAAAATAATAACGAACAATCATCATTCAACAATGGTAAAAATCATCTCTCGAAATGTATATTTAGCCATTATTTTCTGTATTTTTATTTTATGAAAAAGCTGATTCTTCAATACCATTACTTTGTTTTAGGATTAATTGGCTTTGCTCTAAGTTCATGCAACACACGAAAATTCAAAGTCTGGGTGGGAACCAATAATGAACAGAAAATCTATAATTTAAAATACGGGGAACATCAGCGACAGAAAATGGATGTTTTCCTGCCTTCCGGTTATCCTGAAACTTCTCCTGTGGTATTGATCGTTCACGGCGGAGCCTGGACTTTAGGAAAGAAAGAACATATGATTCAGATTCAGAAAATGCTTTTTAAGAATAATATTCCGAGCATCAATATGAATTACAGGCTGGTTTCCAAATCAAAGAAAATCACTTACAGAGAGCAGCTGGAAGATATTGGTTTAGTAATTACAAAATTTAATTCTTTAGCTCAAAAAGCAGAACTTCAACCTAACAATTATATCCTTTTGGGTGAAAGCGCAGGAGGACATTTAGCTTTATTGTATGGCTATCAAAATCCCGATCAGATCAAAAAGATCATTTCTTTAAGCAGCCCTACAGATTTTTATTCACCGGAATACCTAAATTCTTTTTATTCAAAATATTCTTCTCCGACGATTCAAAAAATGGTGGGAACAAAATTTCATCGTGAAAATCTGTCCGAAGAGTTTAAAAAAGCAAGCCCGATTGCCAATATCTCAAACGTTCCTACTCTACTTTTTCAGGGAAATCAGGATTTTTTAGTAAACCAGAAACAAGGACTAGCTTTAGACTCTGCTTTAACCGCTCAAAATATTCCCCATAAATTTGTATTCATGAAAAATGCAGGTCATGCTCCCAGGTTTTTCAGTAAGACGAAAAGAGACAGCATTATTTATCCTAATATTCTGGAATGGATTAGAAAATGAGATTTGCGTTTGTCATTCTGACGAAGGAAGAATCTTTTTATCAATTCAGATTTTTTATCGTCTATAGCTTTTTAATGTAAATAAAGATTCTTCAATTCGCTCCGCTGCTTTCAGAATGACAATGTATTCCAGTTCAAATGTATCGTATAGAGAAGGCTCCTATAATCAAAAAAAATAGCCCGTAAAAAACGGGCTTCTATATATCTTTAATTAATTTCTATTTAACGTCTTCGTCAAAATCATGGCTTTCATATTTTGAAAAGTCTTCTTTCTTTCCAAATAAGAACTTAATAATAACCGGTACTGTTGTTATCAGAACAATGACAATAATGATCAGTTCCAGTTTCTTTTTAAGATCAATTCCAAACTGATCCATAAACAGCTTATCCAGATAATGTCCCGCAAAGATCAACAGGAAAGACCATAAAACGGCTCCAATAATATTATCTCTAAGGAATGCTTTTTTATCCATCTTCACAATTCCTGCAATGATAGGCGTAAAAGTTCTTACCACAGGTAAAAATCTCGCCATAATAATGGCTAACGCTCCATTTTTCTCGAAAAATTCATGTGCCTGATACAAATGTTTTTTCTTAAAAAGCATGGTATCTTGCTTCTTGTATAAAGCAGGTCCTGTTTTACGTCCGAAATAATATCCGATTTCGTTACCAATAATTGCTGCAAGGGCAACTGCCGATGCTAAAATAGTTGTATCTAAAAAATCACTTCCTGTAGAACCAAAGGTTTCCGAAATAATTTTTACGGCATAAATTCCCGATACAAAAAGCAGAGAGTCACCCGGAAGGAAAAATCCTATAAATAATCCGGTTTCTGCAAAAATAATGAACAAAATAAGCCAAAATCCCCCATTATTTATATAAAACTCCGGGTTTAATAAATCCTTCCAACTATTGAAATCTTCCATAACTATTGATGAATAACAAAAATAAGCTTAATAAAGTTCAAAAGGAAATATATTAGCATATTTTAACGAAAATTCAGATATGATTTTTACAGGTCCAGATCATCTTCCGAAACTGCCGTTCCATCAGCCATCAGAAATGCTTTCAGGAATGGTGTAAGATTTCCGTTCATCACAGAATCTACATCCGAAGTTTCGTAGCCGGAACGCACATCTTTTACCAGTTTATAAGGATGCATTACGTAGTTTCTGATCTGGCTTCCCCACTCGATCTTCATTTTGTTGGCTTCAATCTCGTTACGGGCTTTCATACGCTCTTCCAATTCCATTTCGTATAGTCTTGAACGGAGCAACTGCATTGCTTTTTCTTTATTCTGCAACTGTGAACGGGATTCTGAGTTTTCGATAATAATTCCTGTCGGTGCGTGACGAAGACGAACAGCAGTTTCCACCTTGTTAACGTTCTGTCCTCCTGCTCCGGAAGACCTCATCGTTTCAAATGAAATATCTGCAGGATTAATGTTAATTTCAATCGTATCATCTACCAAAGGATATACATATACGGAAACAAAGCTGGTATGACGTTTTGCATTAGAATCGAAAGGGGAAATTCTTACCAACCGGTGAACCCCGTTTTCTCCTCTCAGATAACCGAAAGCAAATTCTCCTTCAATTTCCAGCGTTACGGTTTTGACTCCGGCAACATCTCCTTCCTGGAAGTTCAGTTCACGGATTTTATATCCTTGTTTTTCCGCCCACATGGTATACATTCTCATCAGCATAGAAGCCCAGTCACAACTTTCTGTTCCACCCGCTCCTGCTGTGATCTGAAGTACTGCAGAAAGCTCATCTCCTTCATTGGAAAGCATATTTTTGAATTCCAGGTCCTCCACTTTCTCTACCAACTGAGGAAAAGCTTCATCCAGTTCTTTCTCAGAATCCGGGTCTTCTTTAGCAAAGTCCATTAAAACCTGTAGATCTTCGAACTGAGTATTGATCTCATCATAAGCTTCCACCCATTTTTTCTTGGAACGAAGCTGTTTTAAAAATGCCTCAGCCGTTTTCGGATTATCCCAAAATTCCGGTGCAGCAGTTTTCTCATCATCATTGGCAATTTCTATCTTCTTTTTATCGATCTGAAGATATTTATGTAAATCTTCAATCCTGGATTGAATTTCTTTTATCTGGTCGTTGTTAATCACGATTGTTTATTTTTTGCAAAAATAAGCATATTTGTTTTAAGGCAACAGATATTATAAATACTGATTTAATGAATTACAGAAGTTAGATCCTTCAATCTAAATCAAATCATTTCAGCAACGATCTCTCCAATTTTCGGAGCCAGTGCTACTCCCATTCCGGAAAGTCTCACCGCACAGAATTGTCTCTCAGAAGCCTGTTTTACGATAGGTGTTTTTTCCGAACCTATTGCCATAATTCCGGACCAGCGCATCGAAATTTCAACATCCTGATTAGGTATGATGACTTCTTTCAAAAAGCTCTCCAGATGGTTTTGCAGAAATTCTGTAGTTTCAAAAGCAGTGGTTTCTTCCGTTTTAAAATCCTGATTTCTTCCACCTCCTAATAAAATTCTGTTTCCGAGATTTCGAAAGTAATAAAATCCTTCATCATAATGGAAAGTTCCTTTTAACCGTAAATTTTCAATCGGTTCGGTTAGAATGATCTGTCCGCGAGCCGGGATAATTTCTTCGTCTTCTAAAAATTGGGAAGCAAAAACATTGGTACAATGAATCAGCTGATCAGCTATAATCAAAATATCTTCGGATAGCTGAACTTCAATTTCATTTGTCTGCTCAGCAATATTTTTCACTTCTTTTCCGAAGAGAAACTCCACTTTTAATTCATGACATTTTTCTATTAATTTCTGTAGTAATTTTCCTGAATGCAGACTTCCTTCACATGAGTTCTCAATTAAATATTCAGATTTTCCGAGCCCGAATTCTTTAATTTTATTTTGATTCAGAAAATATGTTTCTTCAATTCCTGTAATGGGTTTCAGCTTTTTATTAACCTCATCAATTCTCTGTAAAGGTTCATCGTGATTAAGAATCTCAAAACCTCCGCTCAATTCAAAATCGATTTCCGAGTTTTTAAAATAGGCCTGAATCTTCTTCAATCCATCAAACCTCATCTTTACAAGATCGAGTGTTTTTTCCCAACCCATTTTTTCAGAATCGGCAATCACTTCGGTCAGACTTCCAAAACAGGCAAAACCTGCATTTCTTGTTGAAGCCCCTAACGGAACGGAATTTCTTTCAATAATCAAAACAGATTTTTCAGGAAATTTTTCTTTGATCGAAATCGCAGTCCATAATCCTGTAAAACCAGCTCCGATAATGATGATATTCCGTTTTCTGTAAAAGGTTTCAAGTTCCCAAATGCTGATCATAAGTAATGAATAATTGGTAATGAGTAATATTTTTGTGAATAATGAATAGTGAATCGTCAATACGCTTCACCTGTGAATTTTTCCTTTTCTTATCTGTCTAATCATTCACAATTGACTTGCGAAGCACAACTCACAAGCGAAGCGCATTCACCAAATTATTCTTTATTATCTTCCTCTTCTTCTCCATTATGATGAAAACCGATTGCTCTTGTTGGAGCTTCCACCACTCTATAGGCATCCAGTTCCGCTTTTAAGCCTTCTACTCTGTATTGGAACTGATCATAATTATTAATAATCACATCACTCAAAAATCTGGCAACCTGATCCAGATATTCTTCGGTGAGCTTTCCAGCAGCATCTCTTAATGCACCATTCAAAAGGTTTTGATCTATTTTTAAATTTTCATTTTTGGTTCTCTGATACAGGTTTTTAATTCTTTTTTTCAGGCTTTGCGTGAAATCAATAAGCATTGTATTACTGAATGCCTTCATCTGAGAGGCAACCTTGTGCCAGAAAGGAACTTTATCGGCTTTATTGTTTTTGAGAATCTTATACAGCAAAGAATCATTTTCCAATCCTTTGGTCATGGCAAACAAAATGATTTCAGAACGCTCTGAAGCATTGGGCGGGAATACAGGAACCAAAACATCGAATCTTCCGGGAGCTAAAATTTCTTCATCAATTTCAGATACGGAATTTGCAGAACCCACCATTAATAAGTCTTCCTCCTCAAATTTACTGATATAGTGGAGAATAATTTCCTGTGTTTCAAGATTGCATGAAGCAACGTTGGTTTCGGGACTCCTTTCCATCATCACTTCTTCAAAATCTTCCAGGAACAGCAATACTTTATCTTCTTTCATCATGGTTAAAAGAAAATCATTAAAGTTGGTTTTGTTTCCGTCTACAAAGGATGTTCCCAGATAATGTTTTTTCACTTCTTTGAACTTATAGCCTATTATTTCCGCTATTTTATTAGCCCAAAAGATCTTTCCGCTTCCGGGAGGACCATATAAAATAATTCCTGCCGGTTTATTGATTCCCCAATCCTTAATCTGCTGAGGATTTAAAAAAGGCTCTAAAACACCTGAAATATAGAAAAACAAATCTCTATATCCGATAAAATCTCTGTGTCTGAGACTCGTTTTGTGGCCGAAATAATTGTAGACAAATTCGTAATTACCTCCCAGTTTATTATCAATTCCATAGCTTGAAATGGAAGATTTAAAAAATCCGTTATCAAAGATATTCGGATGGATTTCCTTTATTGCTTTTTCTACTTTCTCCTTAGGCTGCTTAATGGTCTTTGCAATTTGCTCTAAGGTTTTATTTTTATCTAAATCTTTTTCGTAAAGTTTTAAAAACTCAATATTTTCTCTGGCAAATTTTTCAAAGTCTTGTTTGACTTCAAAATTGGTACTGATGCAAACGCCTAATTCAAGATCAAAATCCTGGATAAACTGTTTTATCGCTTCTGCCGAAACGTTCAATTCTTTTGCTAATTCAATTAACTTCATAGTGACCGATTAATGCTATCAAATTTAATGTATTTAGCATTAAATGTAAATTGATTTATGATAATTCTGTAACATTTCTCAATTTATATAGACTACTACTATGTAAAACAAATTACATGGAAAAAATTTTATCAGTAAAAAATCTGACGAAAAAATTCAAAAGAGTTGTGGTAAACAATATTTCTTTTGACGTCGAAAGAGGAAATGTCTACGGACTTCTGGGTCCCAACGGAAGCGGAAAATCTACTACTTTCGGGATGCTGCTTTCCACCATTAATCCTACAAGCGGAGACTGGTATTGGTTTGGTAAAAAAGGAACTGATCCGGATACCCTGAAGAAAATCGGAGCCATTATTGAACAGCCGAATTTTTACCCTTATCTGAGCGCTGAAACCAATCTTAAAATCGTTGCAGAGATCAAACATACTCCTTACGCCAGAATTGAAGAGGTTTTAAAAACCGTAGGTTTATATGAAAGGCGAAAAGACACTTTCAGAACTTATTCTTTAGGAATGAAACAGCGTCTTGCGATTGCTTCTGCCATGCTGAATAATCCCGAAGTTCTCATTTTAGATGAACCTACCAACGGACTTGATCCGGAAGGAATTATCCAGATCAGAGAAATTATCAGCAATATTGCAAAGCAAGGTATCACCATTATCATTGCAAGTCACCTTTTGGATGAGATCGAAAAAATATGCAGCCATGTTATCGTACTAAAGGAAGGGACTTCTCTTTATTGTGGAAGAGTGGATGAAATGACCTCCAACAATGGTTATTTTGAGTTAAAAGCTGATAATAACACGCAACTTTTAAGCGCTTTGAATGAGCTTCAGTGGTTTACTACAATCAGTCAGGAGGAGGATATGATAAAAGCTTACATTCGTGATGACGCCTCAATTTCTGCTTCAACCTTGAATCAGAAGCTTGCAGAAAAAGGAATTTTCCTATCACATCTGAACAAGAAGAAGCTCTCTTTAGAATCACAATTCCTTGAACTTGTAAAAAACACAAATTAATCATGACAAAACTATTAAAACTTGAATACTACAAAAACCTTAATTACAAACCATTCAAGGTTTTTACGATCTTATATTTTGCCATTCTTATTGCTTTACTTTTTATTGGGTTGGTTGATTTTGATCTTTTTGGAGCAACAATTAACCTGAAAGAAGAAGGAATTTACAACTTCCCGGAAATCTGGAATTTTACCACATGGATTGTAGGGCTGCTGAAAATCTTTTTAGGATTAATCATTGTTTTTTCGATTTCACAGGAATTCAGCGACAGAATGTTTAAGCAAAATACAATTGACGGATTAAGCAGAAAGGAGTTTATTGGTTCAAAACTATTAACGATCAGTATTTTTACGATTATATCAACAATAATTGTATTCGCAATCACTATGTTGTTAGGATATCAGTATTCTAATACAACAGAGTCTGCAAAGGTTTTTGAAGAAATTTTCTTTATCGGAAACTACTTTATAAAGCTGTTTACCTTTTTCTGTTTTCTGATGTTTCTTTCCGTATTGTTAAGAAAATCTGTTTTCGTTTTTCTTGCATTTTTTGTTTTATGGATTATCGAAAGTATTCTGTCAACCGTAGAGGTTTTCATGAAAGTAAAAGGATTGCAGGGACCTCAAAGAAATGAAGTTTTACAAAATGACTTCTTTCTGTCTCGTCTTTTCCCGCTGGAAAGTATGTCTAATTTAATTCCCAATCCAATGGTGAGGCTGAATATGGCAAAAGCAATGGGCTTAAAATATGAATTTCATTATCCAACAGAAAGTCTCATTGTCTGCCTGGTGTGGTGTGCCATTTTCATTTTCGGATCCTACTGGATTTTAAGAAAAAGAGATTGGTAAATATTTGATTGAAAGATCTAAGAATTTAAAAATTAAAAGATTATAGTGATCCGAAATGGATCACTTTTTTATTTTTTGGCTTAAAATTTTCATTCGGTTTTTACAAAAATAATTGCTGTGAAGAAAATATACTACTTTCCGGGATTGATCAGTGCTTTACTGATACCTATTTTGTTTTGGTATTATGGGAACCAGAGAGTTCATCCGCAATATACTGTAATAGATTTGGGACTTCCTGCAAAACATAAATACAGAGATAAATTTGATAATACATTTGAACAATTTCGCAACTGGAATTATCAGAAAATTATTGTAAAACCCAACACAGCTTTGCAAAATCAACAATACTATGTTTCAGAATTGAAAAAACTTCAGGCAAGGAATGAAAAAGAAACAGGAATTGAATTTGTGATTGATGATCAAAACAATTATCAGGATTTTATTGCTTTAATTGATGCCATGAAACTGGCAAAGCAAGAAAGTTATGGTGTTGATATTGAGAAAACCGATCATTTTTTTGCAGTTCATGAATATAAAGATCCAAATAATATTGAAAGAGGTCATGATATAATTGGAGGTTGTATAATTTATATTGAAGACATTAAAAAAACTCATATAAACTTTAGAGATTTTGAAAAGCTTGTCTCCAATCTTCCAAAACAATCATCTTACATTATCTTTGGTTTTCTGTTATTTTTAAATATCTCTATGCTAAGCATCAAGGAAAGATTTCAGTTGCAATGATTTTATTATCGCTCGGTTTCATTTTCAGAAAAAAACATTTTACTTAAACTTTACATATAAAACACCAAATGATTCAGCTTTCGCCTTCTAAAATCATAAAAACCTTCTTTCTAACATTAACTTTTCTATGCTTATCCTGTTCTGATGGAAAGAACACATTCAGAGTTTTCACCTCATCAAAAGAAGAAAAACCAACTGTAAACATTGAGAAAACCCGTAAAAAAGCTGAAGAAGCTTTATCATTTTGTAAACAGAAAAAATTCAATACTGATTTTTGCATTTTGATTGATATGAGTTTACATTCAGGCGTAAATCGCTTTTTCATTTACGATTTTAAGGAAAAGAAAATCACAAAAAAATATCTTGTAGGTCATGGCTGCGGAAACTACATCTGGAGTTGGGCACAATCAAAAGACAATCCGGGTTTCAGTAATGAAGACGGAAGTCATCTTTCGTCTCTTGGAAAATATAAAATTGGCGAAAGAGGTGTAAGTGAATGGGGAATTAAAGTAAAGTATTTGATGCATGGCTTAGAAGAAACCAATAATAATGCATTGAAAAGAGCTATCGTTTTTCACTCCTGGGAAAAAATGGACGACCATGAAATTTATCCGCAAGGTTCACCAGAAGGTTGGGGCTGTCCGACAGTTTCAAACAATGCCTTAAGAGAAATTGATCCTATCTTAAAAGCAACATCTAAACCGGTTCTGATGTGGATTTACAATTAAAAAAGACTGCCTTTCGACAGTCTTAAAAACACCTTACTTAATTATATATTTACTTCTTATCTTTTTCAAGTAAAGAAATATAGTCTCCATATCCTTTGTCTTTCATTTCCGCTTTAGGGATAAACTTTAAAGAAGCGGAATTGATACAGTAACGGAGTCCGCCTTTGTCTTCTGGTCCGTCATTGAAAACGTGCCCCAAATGTGCATCTCCCGTTTTGCTTCTTACTTCCACTCTTGTCATTCCGTAAGAACGGTCTAATTTCTCATCAATCAGCTGCTTGGAAATTGGTTTTGAAAAACTTGGCCATCCACAACCTGATTCAAATTTATCGGTTGAAATAAATAAAGGCTCTCCTGTTGTAATATCCACATAAATTCCTTCGCGGGTTTCATCCCAGTATTCATTTTGGAATGCTCTTTCCGTAGCGTTTTCCTGAGTTACGTTATACTGTTCAGCCGTTAATTCTTTTTTTAATACTGCTTTATCTTTTTTTTGATACTTCATTTCTTTTGTTTGTTTTTTAGGAAGCGGGTTTGCATTTCTCGCCATTTCAAATAATCCAGGTTCAATATGGCAATATCCTCCCGGGTTTTTGTCTAAATAATCCTGATGATAATCTTCTGCCTTGTAGAAATTTTTCAAAGGAATCGTTTCTACCACAACAGGTTTGTTATAATTTTTAGCTAATTTTTGAACCTCAGCTTTTACAATAGCTTCCGTTTCTTCATCTGTTGAATAAATCCCTGTTCTATACTGATCTCCTCTGTCATTTCCCTGCTTATTTAAACTCGTAGGATCAATGGTTTTAAAATACAAATCAATTAATAGTTTTAAATCTACCTGTTCAGGATCATATTTTACTTTTACAGTTTCCGCAAAGCCCGTGGTATGACTTACCACTTCTTCATACGTAGGATTTTCTTTATTTCCATTGGCATATCCAACCTCTGTTCCTACCACTCCGCGAATTTGTTGAAAAAAGTGCTCAGTTCCCCAAAAACATCCTCCTGCAAAATAGATTTCTTTTACGTTTTTATTATCCATAACGGTCTCATTTTTTTCTTTAATTTCTGTGGATTTCGGTTTAGAATCTCCACAGCTTGCAGCAAAAACTGCTATACCCAGAATTACTCCAAGCAATATTAATATGTTTTTCATTTTTATCTTTTTATTTGTGATCATTTTTTTCATTTAAAATCATTAAACCAAATCCTAAAAGCATCAGATCCTTTAAAATAAAGAAGTCTGTAACTGGAACCCCGTCTACCATTCTCCAGATTCCCGGAGTCGTAAATAAATAACTTATTGTCATAAGAAAAGTTACAATCATTCCGATAGCCGCATACTTTCTGAGAGATGCAAATTTCACACTAAATAGTAATAGTAAAGCAATGATAATTTCTATCGCTCCGATAGCATCTGACACTGTCTGGACACTTACAATATCATATACGAAAAAAGTGAGGAAATGGTTTTCTACCAAGTGTTTTATTCCTTCTGCTTCTGTCGGAGTAAATTTGAATATTCCGATCCAAAGTAAGACCAAGGCAGCTCCGAAAAGCGAGATATAATATCCGATTCTGCCCGTTCGGCTTTCTTTATTGATTTTTAGTACAGTTCCGTTCATTTTAATGATTTTGAATTAATACTTTGCTTATTTTCAAAAGTATAGTCGGAACATTTTCAAAATCCTGACAACGATTTTATTTGTCCTGGGAAAGTTTTCTTTTTAAAATATCATCTAAAATTTCCAGTTTTTGTTTGTAAGCTCTGCACCATTTACAAATTTTAAGATGCAGGGAGAGCTTCCAGTTCTCTGAGGAAGAAATGTTTTCAGCATTGCGTTTTTCCATGAGCAAAGTAACTTCACTGCATGGTAAAAAGATCATATGTATTAGTTTTTTTAACATCTTTTTTAATCCTTATGATTTTGCAAACCAGTTAAACTCCAGACACTCTCGCAACTGCATTCGGCTTCGTTGTAAAATCTTCCAAAGATTAGTCGTGGAAATATTCAATTCCTGACTCACTTCAGGTGCTTTTTTTTCTTCAAGATAATACATTTTCATCGGAATCTTCCATCTGGAGGGTAAATCTTCAATACAATCTTCCAATGTTTTATTAAAATCTTTATCATCGAGAAGCTCGGCCTCTTTGTTGGAAGCATCCCAATCATTAAGGACATCATCATTTTTCCACGAACCGGTTTCATCAAAAAAATGGTCTAGTTTTATTGATGGTTCGGATTTATATTTTTTTCGATAAAAGTCCGCAACTTTTCTGTTTAAAATAGTCATCAGCCAAGTTAATGGCTGACTTTTTCCCTCAAAAGAATCATATGACGAAAAAGCCGAAATAAAAACTTCCTGAACCACATCTTCCGCTTCAACTTTATCTGAAAGCAGATATACTGCCCTTCTCAACAATGGTCCTGAATATTCTTCTATCCAGGTTTTGATTGTTTCGTTTTTTGTCATACTCAACTTTTATCTTTTCAGATAATCACGAAGATAATAAGTTAAAAGGAAAAGAACAAGAAAATATACGGTCTCAAAATTTTCCTCCCTTGGAGGGGTGGCGAAAATTCGGAAGAATTTTTGACGGGGCGGTTTACAACATTATCATATCTACTATGATTTTAACAATTGTTTCAGTTTGTTTTTGATTTTCGGCGGCGGCTAAGCCGCCGCCGAAAATCAAAAACAATAAGTTTAAAAGAAAAAATAGCTTCCAATAATGTTTTAAATTCTTAATACGAATCTTCCTAAAAGTATTAATAAATTGAAACTAAATCAGCTAAAAATAGTAAATTTGCATCTTATCAAAAAATTGTAAAAAGCAAAGCAATATATATCATTATGACATCACAAGAGATTCGTCAAAAATTTTTAGATTATTTTCAAAGTAAGGGTCACCTTATCGTTCCTTCGGCTCCTATCGTGCTGAAAGACGACCCTACCCTTATGTTTTCCAACTCAGGAATGACGCAGTTCAAAGATTATTTTTTAGGATACAAAGAGCCTAAAGCCTCAAGAATTGCCGATACTCAAAAATGTTTAAGAGTTTCAGGAAAGCATAATGATCTGGATGATGTGGGTAGAGATACCTATCACCACACCATGTTTGAGATGTTGGGGAACTGGTCTTTCGGTGATTATTTCAAAAAAGATGCTATTGCTTTTGCCTGGGAATTGTTGACGGAAGTGTATGGAATTCCGAAAGAAAACCTTTATGTAACTATTTTTGAAGGTGATACCTCTGAAAATCTTGACAGAGATCAGGATGCTTATGATTTCTGGAAATCTCATATTTCTGAGGATAGAATTATCAATGGAAACAAAAAAGATAATTTCTGGGAAATGGGCGCAAGCGGACCTTGCGGACCTTGTTCTGAAATTCATGTTGATTTAAGAAGTGATGAAGAAAAAGCGAAAGTTTCAGGACTTGAACTGGTGAATAAGGACCATCCTCAGGTTGTGGAAATCTGGAATCTGGTTTTCATGCAATACAACCGTAAAGCAGACGGAAGCTTGGAAAACCTTCCTGCCAAACATATTGATACCGGAATGGGCTTCGAACGTCTTTGTATGGCACTTCAGGGGAAATCTTCAAACTACGACACCGATGTTTTCACACCTCTGATTGCTAAAGTTGAGGAACTTTCAGGTAAAAAATATACCGGAGTTTTAGAAGACGAAAAAGATATTGCGATCCGTGTTGTGGTAGACCACATCAGAGCGGTTTCTTTTGCGATTGCAGACGGACAATTACCATCAAACGGAGGAGCTGGTTATGTGATCAGAAGAATTTTAAGAAGAGGAACTTCTTATTCTTACAGATTCCTGGATATGAAAGAGCCTTTCCTTTATAAATTGGTTGCTGTGCTTCAGGAACAAATGGGTAAATTCTTCCCTGAATTGGAAAAACAAGGCGTTTTAGTGACTGAAGTGATCAAAAGTGAAGAGGAATCTTTCTTAAGAACGATTGAAACAGGATTAATCAGAGTTGAAAAATTAATCCAGCAGACGATTGCCAACAATGCTAAAGTGTTGCCTACGGAAGAAGTTTTCGAATTATATGACACTTACGGTTTCCCGGATGACTTAACAAGAATTATCGCCGAGGAAAAAGGATTAACGATTGATGAAAAAGGATTTGAAGTTGCTTTAAATGAACAAAAACAGCGTTCAAAAGCTGATTCTGCTCAGAAAGTGTATGACTGGGTAGTTTTAGAAGAGCAGGAACCAAAGTTCGTAGGTTACGACCAGATTGAAGCGAAAACTCATATTACAAAATACAGAAAAGTAGAAAATAAAGACGGAGAATTTTATCAGGTTGTGTTAAGCAACACTCCTTTCTACCCTGAAGGTGGTGGACAAGTTGGAGATAAGGGGGTTCTTGAAAATGCTGCTGAAAGTTTCGAAGTTTTGGAAACGAAAAAAGAAAACGGATTGATTATTTCTTTAATCAACGGACTTCCTAAAGATGCAAGCACAGTTTTCTACGCTAAAGTAAATGCGACCGACAGAAAGAATTCCCAGGCCAACCACTCTGTGACTCACTTGTTACACGAAGCGTTAAGAGATGTTTTGGGAACTCACGTTGAACAAAAAGGTTCTTACGTTGGTCCTGATTATTTACGTTTCGACTTCTCTCATTTCAACAAAATGACAGAAGAAGAATTGGCTTTGGTTGAGGAAAAAGTAAATGCAAAGATCAAAGAAAGTATTGCATTGCAGGAGTTCAGAAATATTCCGATCCAGGAAGCACTGGATAAAGGTGCAATGGCTTTGTTCGGTGAAAAATACGGTGACAACGTGAGAATGATCCAGTTTGGAAGTTCAAAAGAACTTTGCGGTGGAACTCACGTGAAAAATACAAGTGAAATCGGTCATTTCAAAATTGTTTCTGAAAGTTCTGCGGCTGCAGGAATCAGAAGGATTGAGGCGATTTCGGGGGATAAATCAGAAGAATATTTTAAAAATTTAGAAAAGCAGGTCACTGAACTTTCTCAGTTGTTAAAATCTAAAGATGTTGTTCGTTCTATCGAAAAATTAATCGAAGAAAATGCAACTTTGAAAGCTGAAGTTGAAGCCTTTAAAAAAGAAAAAGCTAAAGGCGAAATCGGTGACTGGAAAAATGCTTATGAGCAAAAAGGAGACAAACAACTTTTGGTAAAGAAAACATCTCTTGACGCAGGTTCTGTGAAAGATATTGTGTTCCAGTTAAAGAGAGAGATCCCTGCTTCTGTAACGATTATCCTTTCTGATGCAGACGGAAAACCAATGATCACTGTTGGAGTTTCTGATGATTTGGCTACCAATTATCAGGCTGGAGCGATTGTAAAAGATTTAGCTAAAGAAATCCAAGGTGGTGGCGGTGGAAACCCAGGTTTTGCAACCGCAGGAGGAAAAAATCTTGATGGTTTGGAAAATGCTTATCAGAAGGCATTGAGCATTTAATATCTTGTTAAAAAGATTTAAGAAAATATAAAATAAAATTTTATTTCTCATTATCTAGGGAATTAAAAAATAAATAAAACCACTGTATCCTATTCGAATACAGTGGTTTTTATTTTTAACAAAAGATTATATTTTTTTGCATTCTTTTGTAACTTTCTTATCAATAGTTTTGTCTTATATATAAAAAAGCTAATGTCAAAACTTTTATCTACTCTATTTCTATTTTCCACAGTATTCTTTTTTGGGCAGACTCAGCTCAAAGTAATCAACAAATCCAATAAGCAGCCCATTCATAATGCAGCGGTATATTGTGATGATGAGCTTTTAGGAAAAACAGATTTTAACGGAAATTTATCATTAAAAACAAAATGTAAAAAGGTTGAAATTCTGGCCAGTAATTATGAAGATGTTTCAGCAGATGTAAAAAAATCAATGGAAATTTCTATGCAGCCTTTGTCTGAAAAAATGGATAATATTGATAAAGTGATTATCAGTGACAAAAGTGACCCTAAAGCATTAAGGATTTTGGATGAGGTAAATAAAAGAGCCAAAGAGAATTCTCCGAAATCTTTGGATTCATATAATTTTAAATCATATTCAAAATTTTCTATTGATGTAGACAAAGACTCAATTGATGCCTATAAAAATTTCTTAGCGGTCAGAAAAGATTCTCTTTCAAAAGTCGACAAGAAAGATTTGAAACAAAAAGAAAAGGATAAAAAAGATTCTTTGATTGCAGAAGATTTCATCAGTGCTTCGGAAGAAAGCCAGATGTTTCTTTGGGAAAAAGCGACCGAATACAAATATTCAAAAAGCTTTGGTGAAAAAACGAATATTATCGACAACAGAATGTCCGGTTTTAAAAACCCAATTTACGAAGCTTTAGCGATTAACATTTCCAATTTAGACCGAATTCCAAGGCAATTGAGACCTGAAAACAGAAAGTTGTTCAACTTCTATCTTTCCGACACATTACAGCTTGACGGAAGAAAAACGTATCTCATCAAGTTCAAGGAAATTACAGACAAAAAGAAACAAAACCCAAGAAAATTCAATGGGAAAATCTATATCGATTCTGAAACCTATGCTCTAAAGAAATTTGAAAGTATAAATAAAAAACAGAACGAAGGAAATATTGTTTCCGTCTGGAAACCTATCAACGGAAAATGGTTTTTAGATTCTGAAGATATTAAGTTAAAAATGGGTGACCAGAGTTTTGATACTTCAAAAAAAGACAGTTTAAAGCCTGGAGAGAAGCCTAAGTATAATCAAAAGAAATTTGGAAACTATCTCTATGTTAAAAACCGTTTCTTTGATTTCGATATTAATGCTGAACAAAAAGCCTCTGAATTCAAAGGCTACTCACTGGAAATGAAAAATTCCGACGGAAGTCTTCTGGATAAATACAGAACAGACAGCCTTACCGCAAGAGAAAGTGCTACATACACCAAAATTGACAGCTTCGTTCAGAAGAATGATTTTGAGAAAAAACTGAACACTTTAACCCAGTTAATGCGGGGAAATATCCGCTATAAAATGATTGATTTTGATATTACCAAGCTTTTCAGCTATGACAAATATCAAGGGATACGTTTGGGAGCAGGCCTGAAATTAAATGAAAACTTCAACAAAACCTTTTCTCCTGACGGTTATTTTGGTTACGGATTCAAAGATCATACATGGAAATATGGATTAGGTTTGGATGTGAAGCTTTCTGATAAAAGAACTTCCGTTTTCAGACTTGATTATGTAGATGATGTTTTTGCAGCAGGGAGATTCAGCAACAATATGTGGGATATGATGATGAAAGTTTCAGATATGAATCTGGATCTTCATAATGGTACTTTTTATAAAAACCAAAAATGGGGAGCCTCATTCTTATACGATATTTCCAATTCACTAAGCATGAAAATTGCTGTAAATAAAGAAAAACAAAAAGCTCTTTTCGATTATCAGTATAAAAATCTCGGAAACAGTTTCGATAATACAAGCGCAACATTATCTTTAAAATTTGCTCCGAATGACAAAAACATCATGACACCAAGCGGAAAATATACCTACGAAAAAGCTTATCCGCAAATATTCCTGAATTATGAAAAAGGATTTGAAGCTTTAGGCGGAGATTTGGATTATAACAGATTGGACGCCTTGATTATCCACCAGTTCAGATCGAAATTAGGATACACCAATATCAAGCTTTTCGGAGGAATTTCTTCAGGAAACGCTCCGATATGGAAAAATTTTGAAATTGCAGGACAAAACGACGCGAATGTAGACCATTGGTATTCCAATATCAGCACACCTTCCAATTTAGGATTTGCAACGATGCCTTCAGGAACTTTTTTTGCCGATAAATTTGCTGCCTTTAAAATTTCCCAGTCACTTCCATTCAGATTCAAAACTATCGGAGCAAGATATTCCAGTATCGAACTTGAATACCAAGCTGCTATTGGAAATTTGAAAGACAGAGAAAATCATCAGTTCCAGTTTCAGATTTTAGATCATTATTATCAGGAAGTCGGATTAATGTGGAACCGATTTTTAGGAAGAAGTTTCGGAGTCGGATTCTCTTACAGATTAGGATATTACCAAACGTCTCAATTTAAAGATAACTTTGGGATAAAAATTAAATTTAGTCTTTTAAATTAAAGTTTATCTCTCATAAATAGTAAAATTATAAACAGAAACTTGCCGGTTTCTGTTTTTTTATTATCTTTCAAAAAAATAATCATGAAAAAAATACTCGTTGTCTGTTTCACAGCAATACTCCTTACAGCATGTCAATCCAAAAATGATAAAATCAGGAACTTTATAGACATGTACAACAGATCATCTTCTATGATGAGCAACTACATGATCAAGTCTACCAAAGCCATCGATTCCGGAAACGACGAAATCACCATCGAAGTAAATACTTCGAATGAAGCGGGTGACGAAATGCAAGCAGATATGATGAAAACATCACTTCCGCAACTTATAGGACAAGCTATTAAAAGTGAACCTACAGGAAAAGAGCTTCTTAACAAAGGAGTAAAGTTTAATATTAAAATTTATGGTGTTGGCGCAAGACTTATAGCAGATGAAGTACTTGATAACAAAAATATAAAAGGGGATGCCGGAAACGACCTCAAATCGATTTCTGCGGGAAGTTCCGGTCCTGATCAACTTAATGCTGTTCTTGATGTTTTTAATAAAAATCTTCCGTCGGAAGATCCGTCTTCGGGAATAAAAATCATGAGCATCAAAGCAGATGAAGAAAGCAATATTGTTTACACAGCCCAGGTCCCGGAAAGCTTCCAAAAATTGCTTAAGGTAGAAGGTGCCGAGCAGATTGTGAAAGATGAAATGCTGAGATCACCTCAAATTCAGCAGATTTTTTCCCAGACCGAAAGATTGGGAGTAAAGAATCTTATCTATAAATACACAGATTCCCAGGGAAAAAACATTAAGGAAATCATCCTTACTAAAGAAGATCTGAAATAATGAATGAAAAACCGGTTTGGAAAACCATTTTAAGTGTTGCTGTTTGCTTATTTGCGGTGATAAAGCTTGCTATCACGTGCAGTAAAACCTCAAACAGATCTTCATATTCTGATACCAGCTATGAGAATGTAAACTCTCTTATTCAGAATTACAGAAATGAGGATTTGCAAAGCAATGATGAATCAAATGATTTATTTTACGAAAATTATGACAGTATAAATAAACTTAATGAGGCTGAAAAAGCAATTTTCCATGTTGCAAAAGTGAAAAGCGACACCTTGGTTCCTATAGACCTTACTTCAAAAATAAGTGTAGAACCTAAAAGTTTTATCCAGAAAAATCATGATGACTCTTTACAAATGGCCGTAAAGCTTCCTGATAATACAAGCATATTTCTCCATGCATATTCTTCTAAAGACGACATGATGGATAATTTTAAAGCATTAAAAAAGAAAAAAAATATTGCCAACATACAAGTGAAGGTTGATGATCCCAACTCCAAATTCGTAGGCTACACCTATCAGTACGGAGGAAAAAAATACAATGGCTATGCCATATTGGCAACAGAAAACGGACAGTTTACTTCCCTTGAATTTGAAAACAATAAACTATCTAAGGAAGATCTCCAAATGAAAGCCATTACTTTTGTTTCTCAGATCGCTAAATAAAAGACTCCCGGAAATCCGGGAGTCTTTTATTTTAGTTGTCAAAGAATATTCCTATAAAACATGCTATTAATATCAATTAACAAAACTTTTCTAAAACCATAAATATTACTAATTTTGAAAAGTTTTTTATGAAAAGGATTTTATTGTTTCTATGTTTCTTGGTGTATGTTTTTGGTTATTCCCAATCAAAAATTACATCCATTGAAACCGTTATCATTGAAGATAAAAGTGATCCGAGAGCCTTGGAAATTCTAAAAAAAGTAAACGCCCTTTTTAAAGAAAACTCTCCTAAATCCCTGGATTCTTATTCTTATAAATCTTACGAAAAAGTTTCGTTAGACATAGATGAAGACAGTATTTCACAGTTTAAAAAATTTTTCGACAATACCCTTTTTAAGAAGAAAAGAGAACAGGATTCTCTCAATAATATTACCGTACGGCAGATATTTTCAAAAAGCAAACTTTTCCTTTGGGAAAGAGCCCAGGAATTTTTATACTCAAAAAAATATGGTGAAAAGATCAATATTCTGGATAACAGGATTTCCGGTCTTAAGCAGCCTATCTATGAAATGCTTGCGCTTCAGCAAAGTAACAGAGATGTTGTTCCCGACCAGATAAAGTATGAAAACAGGAGACTTTATCGTTTTTTCCTTACTGACACGGTTGAAATGGACGGAAGAAAAAATTTTGTCATCCGTTTCCGGGAAGTTAATTATAAGAAAAACGACAAGAAAAGAAAATATAACGGTGCTATTTATATTGATACCGAAACCTATGGTATCAAAAAAATTGAAAATTTCAGTAAAAATAAAAACGACGGAATCATTACCAGTACATGGGTTTTCTACAGCAATAAATGGTTTCTTGCCCAGGAAACTGTAAAGCTGAAAATGAGCAATATGGTAATGGAAGAAGAGAATAGGGAAAAACACGAGAAAAAAGATAAAAAGACTTTCGGTACTTATGCTTTTCTCACTTCCAGATATTTTGATTTTCAGTCCCCTATCCAGCAAAATAAAAGTGATTTCAAAGGATATACTTTTACCGTAAAAAATGCAGACGGCAAAACATTAAGTCAATACAGAACAGATCCTTTAACGGAGAGAGAAACCAGTACGTATGCAACGATAGACAGCCTTGGAAAGATTTATAATATTGACAATAAAGCTCAGGTTTTATCCGGGTTACTAAACGGACAAATACGGGTAGGAAGCTTAGATTTTGCAATTGATGAAATTGTAAACTACAATGCCTATGAAGGTTTCAGAGTCGGATTAAAGACCAAGCTTAATGAAAACTTTAATCCCTATTTTTCCCCCGATTATTATTTTGCTTATGGTTTCAAAGATGATCAGTGGAAATATGGAATCGGGTTAGATATTAAAACCTCTTTAGAAAAAAATTCATTTTTCCGTATTGAGCATTATAATGATGTCACGGCTTCCGGAGAATTTTACCGAAAACTCTGGAGCTTCAAGATGCGAACATCCAACTATGGAAATAATCTTAATAACAGCAGATACTTTCAGTTTAAAGGGGTCTCAGTCTCTTATACGAATGATCTGACTAATGCACTGACCTTGGTTTCCAACATAAGAAGGAATTCAGAAAAAGCAATGTTTGATTACGATTTCAGAGATAAAGGCAACGCTTTTGATAACTTTAATACTTTGATCACTCTAAAATATTCTCCGAATTCCACCAATATCATGACTCCGCAGGGAAAATCGTTGCTGGATCAGAAATTTCCTGAGTTCTACCTGAATTATGAGCAAAGCTATAAGATCTTTGGAGGAGATCTTAATTATTCCCGCTTCGACCTGCTTTTCCTTTACAATTTAAAAACCATGTTGGGAACAACAGGCTTTAGGATTTACGGAGGAATGGTTTTTGGAGCAGCCCCAATCTGGAAAAATTTTACAATGAACGGACTCGCTTCTCCGAGAAATGACTTCAACTTCAACCTTACCTCCTATCTTGGTTTTGCAACCCTGGAAGGAGGAAAATATTATAATGATAAATTTGTAGCTTATTACTTAACCCATAAGCTTCCTTGGTATTTTAAAAGCTTCGGGCAGAATATTTCAAGTTTTGACTTTGTACTTCGTGGAACCATTGGTAATATGGAGCACCCTGAATACCATGATTTCAGATATAGAACACTAAACAGATTGTATCAGGAAGTCGGATTGGAATGGAACAATTTTCTTTCCAGTTATTTTAATTTAGGATTGTTTTACAGGGTCGGTTATTATACAACACCGAATTTTAAGCAAAATTTTGCGATACAGTTTAAACTCAAATTATTAGAATTTTAAAATCAGCATATGCAAAAAATAGAAATAAAAGCAGATCAGTTTTTCGAATTATTAAAATTAAAGGACACCTCCATGTGGGAAATTTTCGCCCAAATGATTGATGGAAATGAAAAAGAAATTATTTTTCTTGATGGTGAAGATAAAATCCTTTTCAACTATATTCTTCCTTCCACAAAAGAAAAAATGGAGGAAGACAGAAAAGAATTCTCAAAGCAGTTTGCTGATAAACTGGCTAATTTAAACTAAAAAATATTGCGCAGAATGTCATTCTGACGAAGGAAGAATCTCTTAAACACAAAAAATTCTTCACTTCACTTTGTTTCGCTCAGAATGGCATTCCGGATATTATTCTACCTTTATTCAAAAACTCTTCCACTGTTTTCTTTGCTTCAGCTACATCATGTACACGAAGGATTTTAGCTCCTTGCTCCAATACTTTTTGATGAAGCTTCTGAGTTTCTTCATTAATATCTAAAGGAGATTTTCCCAATGGTTTATAAATAAAAGATTTCCTTGAAATTCCGATCAACAGCGGAAATTTTCCAAAACCAAGATATTTTACCTCTTCAAGCAGCTTCATCTGGTCTTCTACTGTTTTTCCAAATCCAAAGCCAGGATCTAAAATGATATCATTAACTCCCATTTCTAATAATTGCTTTGTTTTTTCAGAGAAGTACTGATTAACAGATAATGTAATGTCCTGAAATTTTATTTTATCATGCATGGTTTCGTAGGTAGGATTCACATGCATCAAAATATACGGAAGCTTTGTTTCAGCAGCTGTTTTAAACATATTTTCATCAAATTGTCCTCCGGAAATATCATTAATAATGTCTATGCCTTCATTATAACCAAATTTCACCGTTTCGGCGTAAAAAGTGTCTAAAGAAATCAGAGCTTCAGGAAACTCCTTTTTAATTAAGGAAATTATTTTACCGATTCTTTCAATTTCCTCTTTACTGCTTAAAAACTCTGCATTCGGGCGGGTCGACTGCGGTCCAATATCAATAATCTCAGCCCCTTCTTTTAATAATTGTTCAGCATGCTTTATTGCTGAGGTTTCATTATTGAATTCTCCGCCATCTGAAAAAGAATCTGGAGTAAGATTCAGTATCCCCATGATTTTGGGAGAAGACAGATCTACGATTGTTCCATTACAGTTCAAAGAATGCTCATTGATAGATGATGAAATATTTTGCATATACAAAAATACTAACTTCCGGCTTCCATCCCCTAACTTCCAGCTAAAAAACTAAATCCTTATTCCTGCTACCTAAAACCTATTTTGTATCTTTGAAAGATTAAGAGAATTTATGCTAAAGACATCAATACAATTCGAAAAAATTATCAGTCAGTGTCGTGATTTGTTTAGTAAAAAACTTCAGGACTACGGAGCAGCCTGGAGAGTACTAAGACCCAGCTCAATTACGGATCAGATCTATATTAAAGTCAACAGAATCCGCACCTTACAAATGACCGATAAAAAAATGGTGGATGAAAGTGAAGAGGATGAATTTATTGCTATTGTCAACTATTCCATTATTGGGCTTATTCAACTCGAAAAAGGTCTTGCCAATGATTTCAGCGAAAATAAGGACGAAATCTTAGCGCTTTATGATAAATATGCCAATGAAGCCCAAGCTTTGATGGAAAGAAAAAATCATGATTATGGTGAAGCATGGAGAGATATGAGAATTTCTTCCATCACGGATCTAATCTATCAAAAGGTATTAAGAACAAAACAGATCGAGGACAATCAGGGTAAAACCATTGTTTCTGAAGGTTTAGACGCGAATTATTTTGATATGCTGAACTATGCTGTTTTCTGCCTGATCAAATTCTCTGAAAAAGAAGAAACAACCGAACCAAAAACTATTTAATATGTTAAAAGCTTTATTACGCTTCATTATTGGAATTATCTTCATTCTTTCGGGCTTTGTAAAAGCGGTGGACTTAGTAGGTTTTTCTTTCAAGATGGAAGAATATTTCGCTCCCAATGTCTTTGATATGCCTTTTTTAGAAAAGTTTGCATTACCACTTTCTATATTTGTGGTGATCTTGGAGCTGCTTTTAGGATTTATGCTTTTAATTAAGTTAAAACTTAAATTCACCCTTTCAGCATTAATTGCTCTTTGTATTTTCTTCGGATTCCTTACTTTTTATTCCGCTTATTTCAACGTAGTAACAGATTGCGGATGTTTTGGAGATGCAATCAAATTCACTCCATGGCAAAGTTTCATTAAAGATGTTGTTCTTCTGGTCGGCTTAATTGTCGTATTTATCTTATACAGAAAAGAGTTTAAGAAAAAAGACTCCTACAGCTACAGCCCTAAAAAAGAATCCAATACATTCAAATATATTCTTTTAGGACTATTTTCTATAGTAATGATCCTAATTGGAGCACACGGAATTATCCATGAACCTCTTATCGACTTCCGTGATTACAAAATCGGAACTGACATACAGGCCGAAAAACAGAAAATCAGCAAAAACCCTTCGGTATACAAGACTTTTTACAGCCTTAAAAATGAGAAAACAGGAGAAATTGTAAAGATTAATCAGGATAATTATATCAAAGAAACCAAATATTGGGCAGAAGGTTCTCCATGGAAAATAGAAGAGGGAAAAAACGAATCTGTTTTAGTAAAACAAGGCTATAAATCTGAGATTGTCAAGTTGAAGATTGAAGATCCTACCGGAATTGATCTGACAGAAAGCATCCTTCATGCTCCTAAAGCCATTTTGGTATTTTCATATGCTCCTAAAGATGTTTCTCCAGAGCTGTTAAAACAGGTGGAAGCAAAAGCAAAATCTCAGGGAGCCACGATAGTTTATGGAGTTTCAACCATTGCAACTACCTTCAAAACAATTCCGAATGCAATGATGGACGGAACAGCTATTAAAACGATTGCCAGAAGTAACCCTTTTGTTCTGATCCTTGAAAACGGGAAAATTACAGACAAACTTCCTGCAAAAGATTATCTGAAGTAATGAAACATTTTAAACACTAAACTTTTAATATAACATTGTAAGAATGCAAAAATCAAATAAACCTATTGCGGGTTATCATTTATTAATGATACTTTCTTCTGTAGACGGAGAATTTGCTCCTGAAGAAGGTCTGCTTGTTCAGCAATATCTGGCAGATGAATTTCCTTTCAGAATGAATCTTGATAATGAGCTTGAAACACTGGCTCTTTTACAGCCTGAAGAATGGAAAGATCATTTTGAGTTTCATGCACGCTGTTTTCATGAAGATTCAACGGAGAGTGAGCGTGAAAAATTTGTACAGTTCGCAAAGTCTTTAATAAAAGCCGATAATGTGGTGACTGATGCAGAACATACGTATTATAAGCTTTTAAAAAATTTGTGGAATATTAATTAATTGAAAATTAGAGATTACAAGTAGAAATTAGTAAAAACACGAACTTCTAACCTCTAACAATCTAACTTCTAAATAAAAAACTATGAGAAGAAAAATAGTTGCAGGAAACTGGAAAATGAACAAAAACGTGATTGATGCTCAACAATTAATGACTCAATTATTAGAATATAAAAACAATAATACGACCAACTGTGAAGTTTGGATCGCTCCTCCTGCATTATATTTAATGATGGCAAAAGATATCTTCGAAAAGGATGAAATCGGAGTATTTTCCCAGGATATGAGTGAGCATGAAAGTGGAGCTTATACCGGAGAAATTTCTGCTGATATGCTTGAGTCTATTGATGCTACAGGCTCATTAATCGGACATTCTGAAAGAAGACAATACCACGGTGAAACAGATTCTCACTGCAACAGAAAAGTGAAATTGGCCTTAGACAAAGGTCTAATTCCTGTGTATTGTAACGGTGAAACTCTAGAGCAGAGAAAAGCAGGTCAGCATTTTGAAGTGGTAAAAAACCAGACAGAAGTTGCTCTTTTCACGCTTTCTGCTGAGGAAATTAAAAAAGTAGTAATCGCTTACGAACCGGTTTGGGCTATTGGGACAGGCGAAACAGCAACACCTGAACAAGCTCAGGAAATCCACGCTCATATCAGAGGAATTATCGCTACAAAATACGGACAGGAAGTTGCTGATGAAGTTTCTATCCTTTACGGAGGTTCTGTGAAACCGGATAATGCAAAAGAAATTTTCTCTCAGCCTGATATTGACGGAGGTCTTATTGGCGGAGCTGCTTTGAAATTAGAAGATTTCTCTAAAATTATTGAGGCTTTTAACTAGTTTTAAAATACAATATTATAGAAAAGATCGCCCAAGGGCGATCTTTGTTTTTCCTACTAAGTAGGAAAAACAAAATCGGCGGCATCTTCGATGCCGCCGATTCAAAAAAATCTAATTATTGAATATCGACTATATACATTTCACCTTTATCCTGTTTACCTGTTTTAGGTAAAGTTTTCGTTTTAGGGTTTCCGTTGCCATCGTCTGCAACTCCGAAATCGTCATCATTAAAAACAGCCAGTTTATTATTTCCTAAATACACAATTCCTTCAAATTTATCGTGTTCATACCCAATTTTGGCAACCAAATCAACGGCTAACGTTTTCGTAGCAGGTTTTAATCCTGCAGCGTTGATTTCATCCCAGGTAGACTGTTCAAGGGTTTTTCCATTGATCTTCATTCCGTCTACTGCCGTTAAATCTGTTCCCGAAACATCCGAAGCATTGGCCAAATTGATTCTGTACACTTTTTTAAGTCCACCCACAGAACCAAAATTCCCGTCTCTTTCGATTACCAGAAATTCAGTATTACTGATTGGGGTAATATCGCAAACAGAATCAGAAGCACCTCCATCCTGTCTGTATAAGTATTGTTTGGTTTGACCCGTTGCTAAATCAAAAGTCACAATTCTGGTTAAAGTCGTATTTGTTGCCAGAGCTTTTGTAGGAACATACATGGTAGACTGCATCGTCCCCACCAACGTTTTTCCGTCGGGTGTCATACACATTCCTTCCATTCCGCGGTTGGGTCTTCTTTTGGCAAAAACAGCAGGAAGTTTTCTTGTTCCGGTATTTACGCCAATCGGACTGATTCTCTCCAGTTCTACTCCATCTGCGCTATAATGAACAATATGAGGACCATATTCATCAGAAACCCAGAAAGTACCATCTTTTGCTGCCACAATACTTTCACTATCCAGTCCATAATTATCTGTTCCTAAAACACTTCCGTCTGCAGCATAAGCAATTTCTCCCGTACTTCCCATTCCTACAGGATTTGGAAGACCGGTAATCGGCTGTCCAGAAGGATTTTTAAGCTTGATATATTTAATTACCTCAATATTGCCGCTTGCATTGATTTTAAAATGCATAATAGTCGGTGTAAAATCCGGGACAAGAATTTTAATTCCATTCGAATAAGCGACATTCGGACCACGATCGGTAATTACATAAAATTCTCCTTTCTGCGTGGGGTGCGCTGTTGCTCCGGAACCGAAACCTCCATTGATGATATTAACTCCGTTCAATGTTTTTAGCGTTGAAAAAGGAAATTCCTGCGGAAGTTTAGAATAGTCAATATCCTGATTGATTGCATTATCATCATTGTTGCAGGCAGCCAAAGCCATACAGGCAAAAACAGGTAATAAGAATTTTTTCATGAGTCGCTTTTTATTGGATGCGAAAGTAAATAATGATTGTAAACTGATGTTGAATAGAATATTAAATTTCTTTTGTCTTGAACTTTTATTTCAAATTTGGAAACAAATACCGGTCGGTTTTTAGAATTTCAAATTCCCCTCATTTGGAGGGGTGGTGAAAATTCAAAGAATTTTTGACGGGGTGGTAAAAATAATCAATTGGCGGTGTATAGAAATTCATTATTCTTTCATTGTCTATAATGATTATTAGCCCTCATAATTATCAACAAACAAAAAAACGCACCAAATACCTTGATGCGTTTTCAATATTTTTAAAGAAAAATTATTTTTTCTCTTTAGATCTCTGTAATACCTCATCTACCATTCCGTAGCCTTTTGCTTCTTCAGAAGTCATCCAGTAATCTCTGTCAGAAGCTTTCTCTACCCAGTCAAATGTTTGCCCAGAATGTTCAGCAATGATGTCATATAATTCTTTTTTAAGCTTCAACATCTCTCTAAGGTTGATCTCCATATCAGAAGCCACTCCTTGAGCCCCTCCTGAAGGCTGGTGAATCATTACTCTTGAATGCTTAAGAGCAGAACGTTTACCGTTTTCACCCGCAACCAATAATACAGCTCCCATTGAAGCGGCAATTCCTGTACAGATTGTTGCTACATCTGGCTTAATGATTTGCATGGTATCATAAATTCCTAATCCTGCATATACACTTCCACCAGGAGAATTGATATAAATTTGAATATCTTTTGAAGGATCTGCACTTTCTAAGAATAGAAGCTGAGCCGTTACGATATTAGCAACCTGGTCATCAATACCTGTACCTAAGAAGATAATTCTGTCCATCATTAGACGCGAAAAAACGTCCATTTGGGCAACATTTAATCTTCTTTCCTCCATAATGTATGGTGTAAGATTTGTCGGTCCAAACATTCCCATATACTGATCGGTTACCAAACCGTTGTTTCCTAAATGCTTTACAGAGAAGTCTCTGAATTCTTTTTTAATGTCCATATTTCTATTGGTATTATTTTAAATTTTTTTCAAAGTTTAAATTACAACTTTTATTCCTAAAATTATATAGGACTTTTTGTCACAGAAGATCAATGATTAATAAACAGTTTGTCTGAAATTATCTTTTTCTGTCCCCGTAAATACCTTTAATCGGAGAATATTCAATAATATCGCTCAAACGCATGGAAGCCTGTTTCAACAATGTTATTTTTTGAAGCAGCTCAAAATACTTTACGGGATCAGAATCCCGGTGTTCATCAAGCTCTCTGGCTGTCTGTTTTATTAAATAATCTATATATCTGTATTTATGAAGCAATACATCACCTTTTACCTGCTCAGCAATTTTATCCCCATAATTGGGCGGATAAATATTTCGGGAAGCCCAGTTTTCAAGATCATCTAGCGGAATTAATGCATCCACAACTTTTGAAGTAATCTCTTCATCCATAAAAGAGACAAAAAAGTTTCCGCTTCTCAGTTCATCATTTTGAATCCCTTCCTTTACCTGATCAATGATCACTTCATTTCCCTTTACCAAAAATTCATATTGCTCTTCTTCAAAATGCTGCAGAATTTCTTCTATAACGGTGATCTGATATTCTTCATTGTGATCGTCTTTTCTTTTCAGAATCACATCTCCAAACATCAGCATATGATCTACCAGCTTGTTTTCCATAAATAGAACGTCATACAGAAACGGATCCCCCTTTTCTTCATCCAAAGGTACAATCTCCATTTTCACAGGAGCCGCATTTTCCTTCTGCTGCTGAACGTGCTGATTCTGATTTTGAGTCACTTGGCGCTGAACATCAAGCTCATTAAACAAACTCTGCTCAGAAAGCCCGAATTTATTGGAAACTTCTTTTAGGTAAACCTCTCTTTTTAAGGCATTTTGAACAAAACCAACTGATTTTACAATATCTCTGATGGCTTCTGCCTTTTTAATCGGATCATTCCCGACTTCTTTTAAAAGAATTTCTGCCTTAAAATCAATAAAATCCATCGCCTCATTTTCGATGAATTTTTCTACATATTCCTGAGGATGTTTTCTTGCAAAAGAGTCAGGATCATCGCCATCCGGAAACAGAAGAACACGAATGTTCATGCCTTCCGTCAATAACATATCAATGCTTCTGAAGCTGGCTTTAATTCCGGCATTATCACCATCAAAGAGAATCGTAACGTTTTCCGTTAATCTTTTGATGAGCTTAATCTGCTCTGTTGTCAAAGATGTTCCGGAACTGGACACAACGTTCTCAATTCCCGACATATGAAGGGAAATCACATCCATATATCCTTCTACCAAAAGGCAGACATTCTTTTTAGAAATCGCCTGCTTACTTTGGTTTAATCCATAAAGAACATTGGATTTGTGATAAATTTCGGTCTCCGGGGAATTGAGATATTTTGCGGTCTTAACATTATTTTTAAGAATTCTCGCTCCAAAACCTAAAACCCGCCCCGAAAAGCTGTGAATCGGGAAAATGACTCTTTCTCTGAAACGATCTACTCCTGCAGGGGTATTTTCCGGAAAAATGGAAAGTCCGGACTTTTCTAAGATCTCTTTGGAATAGCCTTTTTCTAAAGCATATGTTGTAAAAGCATTTTTCTTTTCGGGAGAATATCCGAGCTGAAATTTTTTGATGATATCATCCCGAAGCTCACGTTCTTTGAAATAAGATAGTCCTATGGCTTTTCCCTCTTCAACTTCCCACAGAAAATTTTGGAAATAATCATTCGCAACTTCATGAATCTTATATAGTAAATCTCTTTCGGACTGTGCATTTTTGGCCTCTTCAGAAAAATCTTTCTGATCTTCTTCAATTTCAATTCCGTACTTTTTAGCAGCGTGACGAAGTGCTTCAGGATAGGTGAAATTCTCAATTTCCATCAAAAAAGAAATAGCAGTCCCTCCTTTTCCGGTTGAGAAATCTTTCCAGATCTGCTTGGCTGCAGAAACTACAAAACTCGGTGTTTTTTCATCATGGAACGGACTGAGTCCTTTATAATTAGACCCTGCCCTTTTCAGCTGCACATATTCCCCAACAATCTCTTCTACACGTATTGTTGAGAATATTTTATCTATGGTCTGCTTGGAAATCATAAGACAAAAATATACAAATTTATATTGAAATTGATACATTTACAGACAACTCAATACTGAGTCTTAGTAATTTTTTGATTTTTAAATAATTTAATTTTTAATTATTTTTGAAAATTAAAAATCAGGCTTTAAATTGGCAGAAAACAACTACAAAACCTTTAACATTTATAAACCATCAACTGGTTTTGTATGGACACGCGCAAGAATATGTTATCTTCTAATCGTTTTTCCATTACTACTTATAGGTTTTGTTCTGTATGTTTTAAAAATTCCTGATCAGGAAATTCCAAAATGGTTTTCATGGATCATCACTCCTCCCTTATGTATTGGTATTATTGGCGGTTTCATTAATGTATTTTTCCCTGAAGAATTAAAAGGTAAAATAGAAGGCAAGCTTATTTTCGAAAATGAAAAAATAACGATTGATAACGAGATTTTTTTTATCAAGGAATTAAAACATCTTGAAATTGTACAAAATAACCATGAAGGTAGATATATTTATAGAAATGGCTTTATCGGAATGTTTTCGCAGGGCTGTAATAATATTCTAAAGATTCGGGATTTAAATAATCAAGAAAGAAAATGTTTTTTCCAGATAAGACAGCCTAGGGAACTTTTACAGATATCAAATCAGTTAAATCATTACATAGACAACTATGGCTTGCTTTCAAAAGAGGCAAGAAATCATATATTAAATTATAATTGAAATGGAATTTACAATCAATACAATAGAAGACTGGCAAAAAATAGTAGACACCATTATTCCTCAGTTACAGCATAATATTTTCCTTTTAAAAGGAAATTTGGGTGCCGGAAAAACCACTTTTACGCAATTTTTACTTAAGAATCTGGGAAGTACTGATGAAGTAAATTCTCCAACCTACTCTATTGTGAATGAATACAATACTCCAAAAGGAAAAGTATATCATTTTGATCTGTATCGTTTAAAAAACATAGAAGAAGTTTACGATATCGGGATTGAAGAATATCTCGATAATGCTTTTCTGTGTATTATAGAGTGGCCGGAAGTGTATGAAGATGAGCTTTATGGACTTAAATACCACGAAATGAGTATTGTAAATACCGGTGAAAACAGAGAAATTTCATTCGATTAAATATTATGTATCTTTGCTTATTGAATTCAATTGACAAATAATTATCTGTAAGATATAATTTAAGATGAGTACTACAAATATTTTCACCCCTTTTACTGAGGAGGAACTGATCCCCAAAGCGGAAAAGCTTGAGGTGATTAAAAAAGGTAAACAGTTCAGTATTGGAGTTCCAAAAGAAACCTGCCTTAATGAAAGGAGGACCTGCATTACACCAGATGCTGTGCAGGTTTTGGTAGAACACGGTCATGAAATTATTATAGAATCCGGAGCCGGACAAGGTTCGTTTTTTACAGATTTACAATATGCTGAATCGGGGGCCAGAATTACAAACGATCCGAAAGAAGCATTCGGGCAGGATTTAATTTTAAAAGTTAACCCGCCTACAGAAGACGAAATTGAATTTATGAGACCGAATACCTATTTGGTTTCTGCACTTCAAATTAATCTGAGAGATAAAGATTATTTCCTAAAACTGGCAGAGAAAAAAGTAAATGCCATCGCTTTCGAATTCATTGTTGATGAATATAAGCAGCTATCTTTGGTACGATTAGTTGGAGAAATTGCAGGTACGGTTTCCATCCTGTATGCTTCTGAACTTTTAGCTTTATCAAACGGTTTAATGTTGGGAGGTATTACAGGAGTAAGACCTGCCGAAGTAGTGATTTTAGGAGCAGGAATTGTAGGAGAATTTGCTACAAAAGCAGCCATCGGTTTAGGAGCAAGTGTAAGGGTTTTTGACAACTCACTTTCCAAACTAAGAAGACTCCATACCATTGTAGACAGCAGGGTTCCCACTTCCATTATCGATCCTAAAGAGCTCCGTAAAGCATTAAGACGTGCCGATGTAGTTATAGGAGCACTTCCAAGATTAAATATGACTCCAATCGTAACGGAAGATATGGTGATGAAAATGAAAAAAGGAAGTGTCATCATTGATATCACGATTGATAACGGAAAAGTGATCGAAACTTCTGAACTTACTACTATGGAAGATCCTTATGTCATTAAACATGGCGTTATCCATTGCGGACTTCCGAATCTTACCTCAAGAATGCCAAGAACAACAACAAAAGCAATCTCTAATTTCTTTCTATCCTATATCTTAAATTACGACGAAGAAGGCGGTTTCGAAAACATGCTGGTTCGCAAAAATGAAATGAAGCAAAGTCTTTATATGTACAAAGGAAGACATACGAAAAAAATCATCTGCGACCGTTTCGGACTTACTTATCATGACATCAATCTTTTAATTTTCTAATGAAATCGCCAAGGTTAGGAAACAAAATCTTCAAACATTTGACGCGATTCCATACGGCCTTTAAAAAGTAACAACTACGTATGAAAAAACTTAAATTCTACTTAATAGGTCTCATTCCGGGACTTGCCATTGTATTTTTTGTCTTAAATAAAAAAGGAGCAAGCTGCAGCGGTTACCTTCCCAACAGTCGTGTAATTGCCGAAACCTTATCCAAAGATTTCAAGTATTCCGAAAATTTTAAAGCAGAAATGAATACACTAAAAATCAATGAAAAATTCTTAAAAGACAGCATTATTACTCTTGGAAAAGTAGATTTTGACAGAAGTCATGCCCAAAAAGAGCCTTGCCCGGATTATGTTTTGGTGTATCCCGAGAAAAATCCCACTTATGAAATCACTTATGAAAAATGTGAGGAAAGTGTGACACTGAATTCTTTGAAGAAATTAAAATAAGTAACAATTATTTTAACAATAAGAATTTTAAAAGCATTCAAAAGAGTTTTACTTTAATCAAATAACAGCAATAATCTTATAAAATATCTCTGATATTGATTTAATTAACCTTAATAACTTAATGTTCTTAATGGTAAAACTAGGCTCATTATTGAGATGCTTCGACTCCGCTCAGCATGACATTGTTAAATTAATAGAATAAACTATGGAAGGCAACTACTACATGATTCATGATTATCTGATCTTCATCGGAGTATTTGCTATTTTCTTTTTTGTCACGGTAAGTATTTATTTGTTCAGCCAGAATCAAAAATTTAAAATCCGGAATGCAAAACTTTCGGAAGCTAACAAAATCATTGAGCAACGACTGAATGAGGTACAGCTGGAACATATCGGAACAAAATTAAATCCGCATCTTTTTAAAAACATTTTAAACTCTGTTCAGTCTCATGCTTATCAGACATATATGTCACTGGACAAGCTTGCCAACGTTCTGGATTATATTTTATATGAAAGCAACAGTAAATTTGTAAGCCCAAAAGATGAACTGAACTTTGCTTTAAGTCTCATTGAGATCAATAAAATCAAAATAAATCCTCTTTTTGATTTCAGAATCAAATCTAAAATCAATAAGTCTGATGAGATTTATGAAGAGAAAGTTTTTGCGCCACTTCTTTCGGTTGATCTGATTGAAAATGCTTTTAAGCATACTGATTTTCTTGCCCAGGATTCATTTATTTCCATTCAGATGGAGCTTGAAGATCGTATTTTCACCATGAGAGTAAGCAATAAGGCTTCTTTAAAAAATGTGCTGGAAAAAGAAAAAAGCGGCTTTGGAAGCCAGTCTTTGGATCAGCGATTAAAAATGATCTACAATAACCATTATTCCCTTCAAAAACATTCAAAAAACGGTATCTTCACGGCAGAATTAAAAATTAATCTGGGAGAATTCTATGATAAAATGCGTTATTCTTGATGATGAATTACTGGCAATCAGCTATTTAAAACTTCTATGCGAGCAAATTGATAACGTAGAAGTTGTAAAAGCATTTAATGATCCCAAAGTATTTTTAAACGAAATTAATGAACTGGATTGCAACATCTGTATTTTAGATATCGAAATGCCGGGAATGACTGGCTTACAGGTCGCTGAATTAATTCCGGACTCAAAGAAAATCATTTTTACAACCGCTTACAAAGAATACGCAGCAGAAGCATTTGATCTGAATGTTGTTGATTATGTAAGAAAACCTATCAAAAAGGAACGCCTGATACAGGCATTTGAAAAAGCAGCTGAATTACTGCAGAATTCCCAAAAGAAAAGCCTAATCGAGTGGAATACCAACATTGGTAAAACCATTATTTTTACGGAGCAGATTGCTTATATAAAAACCTCCGAGATCGATAGCCGTGACAAAGATATCATCCTGCATGACGGCACAACGATTGTTTTAAAAAATCTGAATTTTAAAAATCTTCTCGAAATGCTGCCTTCAAAAGATTTTGCCCAAGTCAATAAAAAAGAAATTATTGCCCTGTCTTCCATTAAAGCTTTTTCTACCAACGAAATCATCACAACCATCACAACAGAAGGAGAAACCTTCCTGAAATTGCAAATTGGAGAAACCTATAAAAATTCATTAATGGAAATGTTTGGTAAGTAGATTTTCCAGACATTTTTACTTTTATTACAGAATTTGTTCGTTTTATTACATCCTGTATTTTAAATTGTTTTACCCGTGTACTTTTGCATCCGGTTAAATGATTTTATACATGAAAAAATTTCTCTATACTGGTGGAATGCTTATCTCCAGTCTTTGTTTTTCACAGGGAGCAGATTCCAAGATCAAAGCCTCATTTTTTGACGGAATCGCTGTTGCAGGGTATGTCGATCACGGAGCTTTCATCAATTTTACCGGACCGAACATCAGTTTTAAGAATAAAGATTTAAAACTAATATTGGGAATGCTTCCTTCTCTTAGAATTAAAGAAGACAAATCTTCAGGAACAAGAAACAGTGCCATTACACCGAATCTGGGAGCAGGTTTAACAATTGTTTTTAAAAAATGGGCAGTACAGTTTCCCGTTTACTACAATTCCAAAACATTAATTCAAAATGGTGCCTGGAAAGCAGGAATAGGACTTGGCTATGCTTTCAGGTAGATTTTCATTACATTATTTGTGACATTGATTACATTTTAGAAATAAAAACAATTATCATAATTATATTCTTATCAACTTTGCATAAAATATCTGGAATCATGAATTTGGGAAAATACAAAAACATTATTTTCTATATCACTACCATCGCAGTTTTCTCTTGCCTGATGTACTTTTTTATTGTGGAAGGGCAGACTTTGGAAGTCAAAGAAAATATTGTTGCAAAAACCAGCAGCGGATCTACCTGGGATAATTTTTTAGAATCTTTTAAAACTAACCTTCACCATCCATTAGCTCTACTGTTGGCACAAATTGTCACCATCATATTGGTAGCAAGACTTTTCGGATGGATCTGCATGAAAATAAAACAGCCTTCTGTAATTGGAGAAATGATTGCAGGTATTGTTTTAGGACCCTCGCTTTTGGGAATGTACTTTCCTGAATTTTCAGCATTTCTTTTTCCAAAAGAATCTTTAGGTAATCTACAGTTTTTGAGCCAGATAGGATTAATTCTGTTTATGTACATCGTCGGAATGGAACTGGATCTGAGTGTTTTAAGAAAGAAAGCTCATGATGCCGTTGTAATCAGCCATGCGAGTATTATCATTCCTTTCGCTTTAGGAATCGGGCTTTCATATTATATCTATCAGGAATTTGCTCCACAGGGAATTCAGTTTACATCTTTTGCTTTATTCATTGCTATTGCAATGAGTATAACGGCATTTCCTGTTTTAGCAAGAATTGTTCAGGAAAGAAACCTTCAAAAAACAAAGCTGGGAACCGTCGTGATTACATGTGCAGCAGCAGACGATATTACAGCATGGTGTATTTTGGCAGCCGTAATTGCTATTGTAAAAGCAGGATCTTTTACCAGTTCTATTTATGTTATCTTAATGGCAATCGGGTATGTTTTCTTAATGATTAAAATTGTAAGACCATTCCTGAAAAGGATTGGTGATCTCCAAGCCGGAAAAAATACCATCAATAAACCAATGGTTGCTATTTTCTTTTTAACGCTGATTCTTTCAGCATATGCAACTGAAGTTATTGGTATTCACGCATTATTCGGAGCATTTATGGCAGGTGCAATTATGCCTGAAAATACTAAATTCCGTACCATGTTTATTGATAAAGTAGAAGATGTTGCCTTGGTACTTCTACTTCCATTATTTTTTGTGTTTACCGGACTCCGTACCCAAATAGGGCTTTTAAATGATAGTCATTTATGGATGACAGCCGGGTTTATAATTCTTACCGCAGTAATCGGGAAATTTGCGGGAAGTGCATTGACCGCCAAATTTTTGGGAATTAACTGGAAAGAAAGTCTGACTATAGGGGCTTTAATGAATACCAGAGGATTAATGGAGCTCATTGTATTAAATATAGGATACGATTTAGGGGTATTAAGCCCTGAAATCTTTGCAATGATGGTTATTATGGCTTTATTTACAACCTTTATGACAGGTCCCGCATTGGATTTCATTAATTTTATTTTTAAATCTAAAAAATCTGAACACGAAGAAAATTCGGACCATAATGATGCACAATATAGAGTTCTTCTTTCTTTTGATAATCCGGAATCAGGCAGTACCTTATTAAAACTTGCTCATGATTTTACCAGCAAAATGAACGGAAACAAGAGCATTACTGCAATGAACATCGCTCCCGTTGAAGAAATGCATGCTTATGATATTAATGAATACGAGAATGAACAGTTTAAAAACGTGATCGACACCTCTCATGATTTAAAATTAAAAGTTACTACTCTTTTCAAAGCCTCTACTGACATTGAAAATGATTTAACCAGTATTTCCAATAAAGGAAACTATGATCTCCTTCTCATCATGCTGGGTAAATCCATGTATGAGGGAAGCTTATTGGGGAGATTGTTAGGTTTTACCACAAAAATTATAAATCCTGAAAAACTTCTCAATACTGTAAAGGGTAAAGGAAACATTTTCAACAACTCTCCTTTTGACGATTTCACGTTGCAAATTCTGGATAAAACCAATATTCCTGTAGGAATTTTAGTTGAAAAAGATTTCAAATCAGCTGATAAAGTTTTTGTTCCGATCTTTAATTTAAGTGACTTTTATCTGCTTGAATATGCAAAAAGACTGATTAATAACAACAATTCTCAAATTATTATTTTAGATGTTGCAGGACAAATAAGGAATAATATTGAGGTAAAAGAAATTATAAGAAGTATCGAACAAGTTGCACCCAATCACATCACCCTATATAACGAGAAGAAAATCGAGAAAGAATTTTTAAATTCTCAGGATCTCATGTTGATCAGCAGTAAAAGCTGGAAAAATCTGATTGATACCAAAAGTTTATGGCTTTCTGATATTCCTTCTACGTTGATTATTTCTAATCCCTAATACACATTATTTTATACACAATAAAGACTGCTTTTTTAGGCAGTCTTTTTATTTTTATATGAGTTAACAACCGTTTTTAGTAGTCCATCTAAAAACAGATAAAATATCCAATTAAAAAAAATCTTTACATCAGTCTCAATTCCCTGCTGTAAAGCCTTTCTTATAATAATATAAAAAAGTAAAATTTTCCAAAACAAGCCGTATTTTTTGCTTTATCATTGTATTAATTTTTCCTCTGTTTAAGGCCGAAATCATATTTTTATTTTAATACAGCCTTAAAATCATTGTAACAATGCTCCGCTAAATTTGGCATCAAAAAAAATGAAAAAAACATTAGCTACTTTCGCTATTTTTTTACTCCCTCTCTATCTTACTGCCCAAGAAATTACCATTTCCGGAAATGTAAAATCCGAAAACGGCTCTGGTGTTTCAGGCGCAAGTATTACCGATAAAAATACAGGAAAAACAGCCATCACTGATGCAAACGGAAATTTTACCATTTCAGCAAATCCAAAAGATATTTTAGAGTTTTATGCTCCCGACTTTTCAACCTATACCATTGAAGTTTCCAACAGAAAAAACTATTCGGTAGTTTTAAAAAAGGTCTCCGAAAAACAAATTGAAGGGGTTGTGATCACCGCTTTAGGAATTGCCAAAAAGAAAGAAAAAATAGGATATTCTACTCAGGAAGTAGGAACCAAACAGTTTGAGACCATTACCACACCAAGTATTGGTAATCTATTTTCCGGACAGGTTGCCGGATTAAACGTTTCCAACCCTACAGGAATGCAGCAGGCTCCGGAATTTACGTTAAGAGGAAATTCAAATCTGGTTTTTGTTATTGACGGAGTCATTGTTGAGAAAGAAGTTTTTCAGAATTTAGATCCGAATAATATTGATAATATCAACGTACTGAAAGGAGCGACCGCTTCCGCTCTTTACGGGTCCAGAGGGAGATACGGTGCACTTTTAATTACCACAAAAAGTGCCAAAAAGAAAGGCTTTACCGTAGAATTCTCTCAAAATACAATGATTACCGCAGGATTTACCAACCTTCCGAAAACACAAACGGAATACGGAAACGGTTCGCACGGAAAATATGAATTCTGGGACGGAGCTGACGGTGGTGTAAATGACGGAGATATGATTTGGGGGCCTAAATTTGTTCCTGGAACCAAGATTGCCCAGTGGAACAGCCCCATCAGAGACAAGCAGACCGGAGAAATTATTCCCTGGTACGGAACCGTTGCAGGAAGTCAGTACAACGACAAATCGAGATATGAAAGAGTTCCTATCGACTGGAAATATCATGATAATTTAAAAACATTCATGAAACCGGCTGTAATTAACAACAACAATTTCTCGATAAGCTATAAAAACAATAAAGATATCTACCGGCTTTCCGGAAATTTCATGAATTATGATGACCGTATTCCGGGAGCATACCTTCAACGCTATGGTGTCAATTTTTCATCAGAAAACCATATCAGCGACAAATTGATTTTTGATACGAAGTTTAATTTCAACCAAACTTTCACACCCAATATTCCTAACTATGATTATAACCCAAGTGGTCACATGTATACCATCTTAATCTGGATGGGAGGCGATGTAGATGGCAGAGATTTGAAAAATCATTTATGGGTTCCGGGACAGGAAGGGAAAACACAAGCCAACTGGAATTACGCCTGGTATAACAATCCATGGTTCGGTGCTGAATATTATAAAAATAAAAACAGAACCGACATCATCAATGCTCAGGCGGGATTGGAATACAAAGCCACTCCGGATTTTTCGGTAAAAGGTAAGATTTCAATGGTTGAAAATCATAACAAGCAGGAAATCCAAAGCCCTTATTCCTATTTTAACTACAGTGCTCCGAGAAGCGGCGGTTATATTTTGAACGATACCAAAACATGGAATCTCAACTCGGATGTTTTAGCAACTTATAAAAAGAAAATTTCTGATAATTTTGATTTCACCATCAATGCGGGAGGCTCAACATTTTACTATAAAAATGATATTGATAATGCTTCCACAGACGGTTTAAAAGTTCCGGAAGTGTATTCACTGGACAATTCAATCGGTTCCGTAAAATATTACGATTACCTGAAAGAAAAACTGATCTACAGTGTCTATTCAACCATAGACGTTGGATTATACAATGCTTTCTTTATCAACGTTTCAGGGCGTAACGACTGGTCTTCAACATTACCCAAAGCCAACAGATCGTACTTCTACCCTTCTGCTTCACTAAGTGCCGTGATTTCTAATCTGGTGAACATGCCTAAAGCAGTCAGCCTGTTAAAATTATCAGCTTCTTGGGCAAAAGTCGCTTATGACTTCCAGCCTTATTCAATCAGAAATTATTATCTGAATAACAGCGGCATTACCTTCAACGGAAATCCTACCTATTATTATCCGACCGTATTGAACTATGAGAATTCATTAAAACCGGAACAGACAAAATCTTATGAACTTGGACTAAGCGCAGGTTTTTTGAATAACCGCATTACCTTAGATGCCACTTATTTCAGAACGCTGGATTATAATAATATTCTTCAGTTCCCAAGCTCGCCGTCTTCAGGATTCACTTCTCAATATGTAAACGGTAATGAGTATACAACAAAAGGGGTTGAAATTTCATTGGGCATTGTTCCTGTGAAAACAAATAATTTCACCTGGAAGTCTTTGATTAACTGGAGTACTTACGAACAAAAGCTGACTTCCATCTACGGAGATATGCCGAATTATAATAACATCACACTAGGCGAAAGAATGGATAGCTTTTATGATTATACATGGCAGAAATCTCCGGACGGGAAAGTTATCCTTAATCCCAATACCGGAATGCCGACAAGAGCAACAACTCCTACAAATTTAGGGCATTTTAACCCGGACTGGACATTTGGCTTCAACAATACCTTCAAATATAAAAAACTCACCCTAAGTATCGGTATCGACGGAAGCATCGGCGGTGTCATGAGATCTCAGGTCGTTGAAAAAATGTGGTGGGGAGGAAAACATCCGAATTCCACCATGTTCAGAGACTTGGAATATGCAAACCCGGGAACATATTATTTTGTACCGGATGGTGTAAATTATAATCCTGCAACCGGAACATATACGCCACACACAAAAGCAATCAGTTTCCAGGATTGGGCACAGAACTATCCTTATCAGGCAAGAGTTACTGAGGATGAAAGCGGATTATTTGCTAACGTATTCGACAGGACTTTCGTGAAATTGAGATCAGTAATCCTTGAATATGATTTTTCTTCCTTATTGAACCCGAAAGGAATGGTAAAAGGTTTTACAGCTAATATTTCAGGATACAATCTTGCCATGTGGAAAAAATCTAAAAACCTGTACTCGGATCCTGATTACAAAATCAAGTCAGGAAATGACATCCAGGACCCTTCCAGCAGATGGTTCGGAATCGGTTTTAACCTTAAATTTTAACTAAAAACATTCAATCAAATGAAAAATATTATAAAATTATTAAGTGTTGCAGGATTATTGGCTTTGGCTTCCTGTGAGACAAATCTTGATACAATTAATGAAAACCCCAACGATCAGGCAAGTGTAGATCCTAAATTTCTGTTAACCTATGTCTCTCAAAACGCTTTTCAGGTAAATGGCGACAATATGTATGCTTCCAGAATGATGATCGGAACAGACGGAGAAAACGTGTATCAATATATGAAATGGAATGACGCTTCTTTCGATGTATATACAAAAGGGCTTTTGAATACAGGAAAAATGATGCAGGAAGCTGAGAAAATTAACAATAAAAATTATCAGGCGATCGGCAAATTTTACAGAGCTTATTATTTTTTCAATTTAAGTTTAAAATTCGGGAGTATTCCTTACTCAGAAGCTGTAAAAGGTGAATCGGGAATTACCCAACCTAAATATGACAGCCAGGAAGCTGTAATGGCAGGAATCTTATCCGAATTGAAAGAAGCGAATGATTTGATCAATACGAATGATAAAATTGAAGGCGACATTATCTATAAAGGTGACGCTTCAAAATGGAAAAAACTGATCAACTCCTTCCGTCTGAAAATTTTAATTACGCTTTCTAAAAAGCCTACTGTTGGAAATTACAATATTGCAACGGAATTTGCTTCCGTAGCAGGAAACCAGCCATTAATGACTTCTATTGCAGACAACGGAGAACTGAAATTCGCAGACGCTGCTGACAGCAGATATACGATGTTCAATAACAGCGGTTATGGTTCAAGTTTATACATGGCCAATTATTTTATCAATTTGTTTAAAGACAGACAAGACCCTCGTTTATTTACTTTTGCAGCGCAAACCACAGGAGCAAAAGAAGCTGGAAAACCGCTTACGGATTTCACAGCTTACAACGGAGGAAACCCGACTTCACCCTATTCTGACAATGCTGCTTTAATTACTGCAAAAAATATTTCTAAAGTAAACGACCGTTTCTATAAAGATGCTACAAATGAGCCTTCCAGCGTTTTAAGCTATTCCGAATTAGAATTCATTCTGGCGGAAGCTACGGCAAGAGGCTGGATTTCTGGTTCCACGAAAACGCATTATGACAATGCTATTAAGGCAAGCTTTACCTTTTATCAGACCTATGTTAAAAACCCGAATCAGTATTTTGCCGGATTTGATGTGAATCAGTATCTAGCAACACCTTTGGTGATGTATGATAATTCTGCGACCCTGCCTGCTCAGTTGGAAAAAATCATGACCCAAAAGTACATGACGATGTTTCACCAGTCACAATGGACCTCTTATTATGATTATCTGAGAACCGGTTACCCGAATTACCCTTTACAAACGGGAGTTTCAGCACCTTACAGATTCAGATACCCACAGACAGAATACAATTACAATAGTGCAAACCTTAAAGCTGCATTAGCATCCCAATACGGAGGAAATGATAATATCAATTCTAAACCTTGGTGGTTACAGTAAAAACTTACTAACTTTAAAAATCGCAGGAAATTCACTTTCTTGCGGTTTCTTTATTTAATGATTGGAATATGAACAGAAGAACTTTTTTAGAAAAATCTAGTTTACTTTTAGCGGGATTAGGGACATCCACCATGTTGCATCCTTCTATTTTAAAAGCTTTAACCATAGAACCAAATGCCCAGTCTACCTTTTATGATGCAGAACATATCGTAATTCTGATGCAGGAAAACCGCTCGTTTGACCATGCTTTCGGAACTATGAAAGGAGTAAGAGGATTTTTAGATCAGAGAGCTTTCAGGAAACCGGACGGCCATTCCGTATTTTTTCAAAAAAATAATGATGGAAAATATGCTGCCCCTGCCCGTTTGGATCTAAGAAACACAAAATCTACATGGATGAGCTCTCTTCCGCATTCCTGGGACAACCAGCAAAAGGCTTTAAACAATGGAAAATATGATCAATGGCTACAGGCAAAAGCTTCGGGAAATAAAGATTACAAAGAAATTCCGCTTACATTAGGATATTACAATCGTGAAGATTTACCATTTTACTATCAACTGGCAGATGCTTTTACAATTTTCGACCAATATTTTTGTTCATCGTTAACGGGCACGACGCCCAACCGGCTTTTCCATTGGTCGGGAACACTTCGTGAACAGCAAAACGGCAAAGTAAAAGCTAATGTCTACAATGAAAATATAGATTACGATAAAGCAAGACAGGCAAGATGGAAAAGCTTCCCGGAAATACTGGAAGAACAAGATGTTTCCTGGAAAATCTATCAAAATGAAATTAGTCTTCCAAAAGGAATGTCCGGTGAACAAGAAGCTTGGCTAAGCAATTTTACTGATAACCCAATTGAATGGTTTACGAAATTCAATGTGAAATTCTCGGATGGTTATCATAAAAATATCCCAAATATAATCGCTTCCTTAAAAAAAGAAATTGAAAAAAATCCGAAACAGAAAGAAAGATTGGAACAAATAATTACAGAACTTCAAAATGATTGGGAAGAATATAAGCCTGAAAATTTTGCCAAACTTTCTCAAACTGAAAAAAATCTTCATGAAAAAGCATTTACCACCAATTCAAACGACCCCGATTATTGGAATTTGGAAATTGGGCAGGATGAAAATGGTGAAAGATTAGTGATTCCGAAAGGTGATGTTTTATACCAGTTCAGAAAAGACGTTAATGAAAAAAAATTACCGTTAGTATCCTGGCTGATTGCTCCCGAACATTTTTCCGACCACCCTGGTTCACCTTGGTACGGAGCGTGGTATATTTCTGAAGTATTAAATATTTTAACCCAGGATCCTGAAACCTGGAAAAAAACGATTTTCATTATTAATTATGATGAGAACGATGGATATTTCGATCATGTTCTGCCATTTTCACCTCCGATGAATCCCAGTATTGATATGAATGGAAAAGAAGGGGTTGAATACGTAAATAAAAATCAGGAATATATGACCTCTCAAAGGCTGAAAGATCATGAAAAAGTAGAAGGTACAGTCGGGTTGGGATATAGGGTTCCGATGATTATCGCTTCTCCCTGGACAAAAGGCGGTTATGTAAATTCCGAAGTTTCAGATCATACTTCTGTTTTACAGTTTCTGGAAACATTTATTAAGAAAAAATTTAATAAAAATGTTACCGTAGAAAATATTAGCGACTGGAGAAGAGCAATTTGTGGAGATTTGACTTCAGCATTCAACGCAGCCAGTACAAAAATCCCAAAAATGGATTATCTGGATCAAAAAGATTATACTAAAACCATTAATTCTGCTAAAAACAAACCCGTTCCGAATTTAAAATGGTATTCTGAAAACGAATTAAATAATAGTTTGCTAGATATTCAGGAAAGAGGATTAAAGCCATCCAATGCGCTTCCATATAACTATCTTGTCAATTTTCAGGATGGGAAAATAAAAATGGTCAATCTTAATAAAAAAGGAGTCCCTTTGCTCATCTACGACAGGAATCAATTTCAAAGTAAGGATTTCCATTTTTCTTATGCACTATATTCAAAGCAAGAGTTATCACATGCTATCCAGCATGAAAAATATGATTATGAAGTTTTTGGACCTAATGGTTTTTATAGGCATTTTAAAGGAGAGAATAACTCTGAGATAGAGATAATACTCAATAATTCTCTATCTAAAAATGAAGTGGAGCTGGTGTTTAAAAAGAAGAAAAAAGAAAACATTTCTATAATGGTAGAGAATCTCTATGAAAAAACAAAAAAGCAGATTGATTTAAAACATTCTGAAGAGAAAATATTAATTGACGTTAGTAAAATGAAAGGTTGGTATGATCTAAAGATAAATATGAAAAATCAAGATTGGCAATTTTCAGGTAGAATTGAAACAGGAAAAACCTCAGTTTCTGATCCTCATTGGAGCTAATATTTAAATACTATTTGCACATATTTGAAAGCCTTATACTTCTAACTGTATAAGGCTTTTCTATAAATTTTATCACTACTTATTACTTATATGGAAGTAAGGAAAATGTCTAAAAACAAAAAAGTCTCATTCATGTAATTGAATGAGACTTTAAAAAAAACTGGCGGCGACCTACTCTCCCGCTTGTCGCAGTACCATCGGCGCTGGTGGGCTTAACTTCTGTGTTCGGAATGGGAACAGGTGAGCCC